>NZ_FNRG01000016.1 GCF_900107835.1 Oribacterium sp. KHPX15 | reverse complement strand
ACTGACCTCTGTTGGACCTGTTGGAGATCAACTCCAGTGCAGGGTAGGCATGTCGGGACTGGATAAACGCTGAAGGCATCTAAGCGTGAAGCCACCCTCAAGATGAGATATCCCATCGTTAAGAGTAAGACCCCTTGAAGACTACGAGGTAGATAGGGCTAAGCTGTAAGTGCTGTAAAGCATTCAGGTGATAGTTACTAATAGGTCGAGGGCTTGTCCAAAAAGGCTGGAAAGGTTAGAGGTTTAGATGGATTACTGAGAATGATTCATAAATGGTATGCTGTTTTGAAGGTACGGTTAAATATTTTATGATGTTTTCAAAACTCTGGTTCATTTGAATCAGAGTTTTTTATTGCTATGCTGCAAATAGACGTTTTACTGAAACCCATGTCCTTTGGGGAGTGTATTGTCCGGCTTTTGTACCGTCCTCGGTGGTGCTGTATTATTTAATTTAGTCATAGACGATTCCTTATAAGAAGGATACATCTTTATATATTTTCTACATTTTGCCATGTGCTTTATAATTCAATCAGATGTGAGTACTCTATGAAAACATAATTTGATTTAAAAGGTTTAAATAAGATGTACAGAAATTTTGATGCATTTTTTTAGAGTTGATTGATTTATAAAGGAGAAACTATATGAGGAAATTTAAGACTGTATTTATGCGTGGTGGTACGTCTAAGGGATGTCTTTTTAAGAAAGAGGATCTTCCGTCTGACAGAGCTGAATGGGATGATATCTTCCTTGAGGTAATGGGAAGCCCTGATCCTAAACAGATTGATGGTATGGGAGGAACTGTATCGTCAAACAATAAGATCGTTATAATCTGGAAATCCGAAGAAAAAGATGTAGACATTGAATATCTGGTTGGACAAGTCATTGTTGGAAAACGCCAGGTCGATTATAAATCTAATTGTGGAAACATGACTGCTGCTGTTCCTGCATTCTGCGTTGAAGAAGGTATGGTTGAAATTAAGGAACCGGTTACTACAGTTCGAATGCTTAATAAGAACACTGACAAGTATATCAATGTTGATGTTCCTATTGATCCCGAAACTCATAACTTTGCACAGGATGGAGATTGCGAAATAGCCGGTGTAGACGGAACTGCTGCTGAATTAAAAGTTGATTTTTTGAATCCTGCAGGTGCAAAAACAGGAAAGCTTCTACCTACCGGTAATGTAGTGGATGTTTTGGATATTCAGGGTTTTGGAAAAATCGAATCAACCATAATTGATGTATCAAATCCTATTGTACTTGTAAAAGCTGAAGATCTGGGCATGAAAGGAACAGAACTTCCGGAAGAAATTAACTCAAATAAAGACGTAATGGAAACCTTGGAGAAAATTCGTGGGACTGCTTGTGTGATGATGGGCTTTGCAAAAGATCTTAAAGAAGCAACAGATAATCAGCCCGGTGTTCCAAAAGTTGGATTCGTAACTGTACCTAAAAGCTTTAAAGACATGGAAGAAAAAAATGTTGACGCTTCAAAAATGGATATCTGTGCCAGAGTGATTTCTGTTTTTAAATGTCATAAAGCAATACCGCTTACTGCCGCAAGTTCTGTATCAACTGCTGCTTTCTTAGAAGGAACTATCGTAAATAAAATAGCTCCTGTAAAAGACGGGCAGAATACTGTTCGTATCGGTCACCCAAGCGGAATTATGACCATGGTCCCAACTGTAATAAAAGAGGGAAATGATCCGGCCGGTTATAAAGTGCCGGGTGTGGCTGTCCAGAGAACTGCAAGACGTATCATGGACGGTTATGTTTATATAAGAAATTAATATGCTATGACTTTGCCGAGACAATCATAGGCTGAACGCAGGCTTCAGCCATATTGAATGTCTCGGCTAAACTTTTAGCGGACACATCAAAATATTATATTTATTAGCATATAATCTATAGATATCTTCTATTATCTATTCTAAAATAAGAACCAGCGATTCTAAGAGAAGTTTAGTCTTTCTTTATATACCAGTCATGCAGCTTTGTTTATTTCTGACGGCACATATTTCATGAGGAGAAGATATTCTATGGATTTCAGAGAATTGACATATATCACCGCAGTTGCAGATTATCGTTCTGTTACGGAAGCTGCAAAAAGACTTTATATATCCCAGCCTTCCTTAAGCTATATAATTTCCAAGGTTGAAGAAGACATGGGAGTGAAACTGTTTGACAGAAAAACAAATCCTATAAGCCTTACTTATGCCGGGGAAAGATACGTAAAAACCGCAAGGCAGATACTTGTTTTGAAGGATAATTTGAGACGTGAGTTATCTGACATAGGTCACGGTCAAAAGGGACGTATAAATATTGGTATACCCACCGAAAGAGCGGGATATATGCTTCCTAAGGTTATAGGCAGATTCAGAGAGATATATCCAAATGTAGAAATATATCTTCAGGAGTCAAAATCGGAAGAAATCATAAACAATCTGATGAATGACAAAATAGCTTTTTGTGTTTTGCCGGGAGGTGATGATCATTTACCGCCTGGGGTCAGAACAGAATACATTTATACAGAGAGGCTTTTTCTTGTTACTTCAAAAGATATGATTGCTTCAGAATTGATAAAAGATTCTTCATCAGAGGGAGCATATCCTCGAGTTGATTTTAAAAAATTATCGGAGCTTCCATTTATTATTTTGAAGAGAGGACAGTATATCAGGAGAAAAGTTGACGCAATCTTTAAGAGGTTTGATTTCATACCAAAGGAAGTTATGGAGGTATCCAGCTGTATATCAGCTACTCAACTTGCTAGTTCAGGACTTGGCATAACTATTGTGCCGGAGAGAGCAATTGAGCCTTTTAAAAATCCGGATTTCAATGTCTACAATTTTAGTGATGAAGAAGATTCCTGGGATGTAAATGTGGTATATAAAGATGGAATTTATCTTGACGAGGCAGAACGAGCACTTATAAAAACCATGAAGGAAGCATTTGCTGACAAGGCTGTTCACAGATGACAGGTAAATCTATCTTATACAATGACGCCGTTTTTGCCGTGTAATCTGGCACTCGGATGCAGATTATTTGGCTTGATAAATATGATGAAAACAAAAGGTATTTGAAAAGAGAATAATTGGAACCAGATAGAAAACTCTATATAAAAACCATATAATTCCATATATTTTACTTATGAGTATAGCATCTTTATAATCGAATCAAAGGTTATAAAGATGCTGTTTTTGTACTTGGAAATTATTATTCAAATAGGTTGATATATTTGTAGAAGACTATAACGAGAAGCATATGCTTATATAGGAGGAGCGGGATATGGTTAAATTAACAGAGCATGGGGGTTTTTTGGATGATGCATATAATGTGGTTTCTGCCGGGGATGATGTAAGAAGAATTGAGGAAGGCCGCAAGAAAACCATGTCTTACAGGATTCTGGAAAAACATAACCACAGCGGAAATATGAAGCAGTTAAAATTAAAGTTTGATTGCATGGTTTCTCCTGATAACAACTATGTAAATATTCTGCAGACGGCTAAAGCTTCAGGACTTAAAAAATTTCCCGTGCCATATGTATTATCCAATTGCCATAATACTTTGTGTTCTGTTGGCGGAACCATACTTGAGGACGATCATGCATTTGGATTATCAAATGCAAAGAAATACGGAGGCATTTTCCTTCCGCCATACAGAGGAGTACTGCATCAGTATATGCGTGAAATGATGGCGGGTGGGGAAAAGATGATCCTGGGTTCAGACTCCCATACCAGATACGGCGCCCTCGGTACAATGGGTATCGGAGAAGGCGGAGGAGAACTCGTAAAACAGCTGGTTGGACAGACTTACGATATAGCTTATCCGAAAGTCGTAGGCATAAAGCTCATGGGTAAACCTAAGCCGGGTGTGGGCCCTATGGATGTGGCGCTTGCTCTGATTTCAAAAACATTTGCCAATGGATTCAGCAAAAATAATGTTCTTGAGTTTGTTGGCCCCGGTATAGCCAATCTGTCGATGGAATTCCGAATGGGCATCGATGTTATGACAACTGAATCTGCGGCTCTTAGTTCTGTTTGGGAAACAGATGAGAAGACAGAACAATACCTGGCTGAGCATGGAAGGGATAGGGAGTATAAGTGCCTCCGAACCGAAGAAGGTGCCTACTATGATAAGTTCATCGAAATAGACATGGATAATGTTGAGCCCATGATCGCATTGCCTTTCCATCCATCACACGCTATGCCTATACGTGAATTCAAGACTGACATGGCAAATATATTGAAAGAGATTGAAGCAGAAGGCAACAGGATAAAAGGTGATCATGGCGAACCCTTTATAATCATGAACCATATGAAAGAGGGAGAATTTTATCCGGATCAGGCATTGGTATCAGGCTGTGCAGGCGGTCTTTTCGAGAATATTGTGGCAGTTGCGGACATTTTGAAATCAGGTAGTGATGGGGATATCTACGGAATCCGAGGGAATAAACTGAATCTCCATGTGAATCCTGCGTCCCTCCCGGTAATGGAAGATCTGATGACGAAAGGAATAGGCTCAGAACTTGCAGTCTCGGGCGTGACCATGCGCCCCTGCATATGCGGACCATGTTTCGGTGTAACCGACGCACCTGCTGACAATCAGATTTCAATAAGACATGTAACACGTAATTACCCGAACAGAGAAGGCAGCAAACCCGGACAGGGACAGATGGCTGCAGTCTGCCTTATGGATGCGCGTTCTATAGCCGCAACAGTAAGAAACGGTGGAAAACTTACCGGAGCGGATGAGCTTACTGACGTTGAATATCGTGAACTTAAGCACACATTCAACAAAAAGATATACGAAAAACAGGTATTTGATAATTACGGACACGAGAATCCTTCAGAAGAACTGGTTAAAGGACCTAATATCGCCGACTGGCCGGAGATGGCACCGCTTAAGGATCATATCCTTCTGAAAGTTGCAGGATCCTATAAAGGATCTGTCACAACAGATGAACTTATCCCTTCCGGAGAAGCCAGCTCTTACAGATCTAACCCGGAAAAGATATCCGGCTTCACCATGATTTCCAGAGACCCTGATTATGTTGGCAGAGCAAAAGCCCTTAGAATGATAGAAGCAGCTTTAAACCTTGACAGCAAAGCCGGCAATATAACCCTTGGCTCCATCATGATCTCCGATCAGATAGGAGACGGCTCCAGCCGCGAACAGGCAGCCTCCTGCCAGAAAGTCCTCGGAGGATTTGCCAACCTGGCCAACGAATACTCAACAAAACGCTACAGAAGCAACCTGATCAACTGGGGTATCCTGCCACTTCGTACTGAAGAACCTCTGGACATACCCGTCGGAACATATCTCTTTATTTCGGACATAAAAGAAATACTGAGCTGCGGTCGGAACGAAGTTGAGATACTAATACTGAATGAAAAATTCGACATCTATACAGAAAAAGACGTAATAAACCTAGACCTCAGTGAAATCAAAAGCTATGTCATAAAGACCATAAAAGCAACACTGGACGTATTAACTGAAGAGGAAAGAAACATACTTTTGGCAGGTTGCTTGATTAATCATTATAAAGGAAATTAATATCTCATTCGATTTATAAGTTTAGGACATAATCAACTGACATCCATTTGATACAATAAAACAAGTGGGGACGATTCTCGCCAGAGAACCGTCCCTTGCATTTTCTGACCCATTTCATAATGAATAACAACTCCCAGGTTATATAACTCATTCCAAAAAATAATAAAGGACACGCTTGACATGTCCTTAAAGGAGGTATATCATTAGACACATAAGAAAAAGGACACAACAAACAAGTCCTAAATAATCCACGAAGTCAAAGTTGAGTCTTCAATTCATTTAAAGACGAGATACAAATATAAATGATTCAAGACCCGATAAAATGACAAAATACTAAAGCATTGGGGCGGGAGGTAAACTATGAGAGCAACAGATGATAAGGCAATGAAGACAGTAACATTCTTTATGGGCGACGGTATCGGACCTGAGATTTCGGATTCAGTATTTGCAGTATTCCAGGCTGCTCATGTTCCCGTTAAGTTTGATATATACAATGTCGGTGAAGCAGAGTACAACAGAAACGGCAAGCTCATCCCGGACGAGGCATTTGCATCCTTCGAGAAGACAAAGGTTCTTTTAAAGAGCCCTATCACAACACCGGTTGGAAAGGGATTCCGTTCACTGAACGTAACCATGAGAAAGAAGTATGATCTTTATGCAAACTTCAGACCTGCAAAGTCAAATCCGGCAGTTGCTACACCATTCCCTAACACAGATATCGTAACATTCCGTGAGAATACAGAAGACCTTTACGCAGGAATCGAAGAGAAGATTTCCGACAATGAGATGCACAGCATCAAGGTTATCACAAAAGATAAGTCCGAGAGGATCTGCCGCTCAGCATTTGAATATGCAAGAGCTAACGGTCGTAAGAAGGTAACCTGCATACACAAGGCTAACATCATGAAGCTTACAGACGGACTTTTCCTTCACGTATTTGAAGATGTTGCCAAGGATTATCCGGACATCATTGCAGACAACATGATCGTTGATGCATGTGCCATGAACCTGGTTCTTGATCCTACAAAGTTTGACGTTCTTGTAACTGAGAACCTTTACGGAGATATCCTTACAGACCTTACTTCAGGTCTCATCGGTGGCGTAGCACTCATGCCTTCAGCAAATGTAGGAACAGATATGGCAATGTTTGAAGCGGTTCACGGATCAGCTCCTGATATCGCAGGAAAGAATATCGCTAACCCTACAGCATTCCTTTGGTCAGCATGCATGATGCTTGATCATATCGGATTAAGTGATTACGCAGATCTTATTAAGACTGCTATCAGCAATGTTATGAACGCAGGTGTTCATACTACAAAGGATATCGGCGGAAATGCAAGTACAACAGAGTATACAGATGCGCTGATCAGCGAGATCAATAAGCTGATCGCAATGGCAGCCTGAGTTTTCAGAACTTTTCATTCGAAAAAGGGGTACAGAACTCCCGAGACTCCAACAAAATACAACGAATAAACCGGGCAGGAGGAATTTTTCCTCCTGCTCGATTTTTTGTGATAAGACTGTCACTCTCGTATATTATTGTGTTTTTGAGAGCACACAACATATAATGGAATAGGAAAAAGATAATTATATTAAGGAAAATGTATATTTATGAATACTAATTCATCCAGAAAAAACAATATGCCTTTTGCGGACATCGTGCAAAAATCGGGACTTGTCATAGCTCTCATCCTTGTGATCATTATCCTGTATTTTGATTACAACAGTTTTCAGACTTACAGCAATGTTCTTATAAAGCAGCAGGAGACAGAGCTTCTTTCCATAGCCCGTATCGTGGGTGACAACCTCAATAACTTCCTTAATCAGGAAAGAGACAAGATAGACGTAACTTTTTCCAAAGAGTGCAATGATCTTTCCGAAGTGCATGATAGAAACAAATACCTTCTTGATGACAGTTTTCCGCTTTACAAAGGGTATGTTCTTATAGATAAGAATTCTAATATCGTGGATCTCGTCATGCCCGGAGGAAGGGACTCCTATCGAGAAGACCGATTGATAAGCGGAGCAAAAAAATACAGTCTTGAAAAAAACTACAGAGCTGAAATTGTAGGAAAAAACTATGACCCTAAAGAAGGCGAATTTGCCTTGTATTTAAAGAAATCAATACGCGTTTCCGGTAATCCTTACACGGCTGTTTATGCGTTGGATTTGACTGAAATCTATAACAGAATCATTAAACCTGTGCGTATAAACGGAGGCGGATATATCTACATTAAGGATACAGAGAACACAATAATCATGCATCCCGTAAAGGAAGAGATAGGGACCACCGGCTTTCAATCGATATATGAAAATACTACCGGAGATCCAACTGCTTTTGACGACATGTTCCGGTGGAACAGTATTCAGAAAAGAGATGCGGAAGGATTTGATGTAATTAATATCTATACAAGGGATAATGAAGTAATAAATCCCGAAACCGTTATCGGAGCATTTACAAAATTATATATCCAGAACGAAGAGTGGACAGTTACGGCCATTCTTCCCATGGAGGTTTTGTCTCAGCCCTTAAATCAATTTCTCTCAATTTTCCTTATCATTACGCTTATTATGTTTATGATAGCCATCATCGGAACGGCGGTGGTTATGAACATCATAAGACAAAACAGAGAGATAAATTATCTCCGTGAAATTAACAGCGGCATGGAGATGATTCAGAAGCAAAGTGACGAAATAAGAAACTATCAAAGGATACAGTCACTTGGAATGATGTCCAGCCATATCGCTCATGAGTTTAACAATTTCCTGACACCGGTAATGGTCTACGTAGATCTCCTTGAGTCGGACCCGGATATTTCTGAAGAAAATCATGAGCTTTTGAAGCAAATGTCTACATCTCTCGATCAGGCAAAGCAGTTATCTACTGATCTTCTCAGTTTTGCGAGACAGGATACCGGGGCAAAGCTCAATTACATGGATCTGCGGGATGAGACCGAAAAAGCTGTGAATATGGTGAAACGTCTGACACCCCACAAGATAAAATTTGAAAGTGAGATCACGGATGAAGACATTCATCTCTATGGCAGAAACGGAAGCATTGAGCATATTTTGCTTAATCTTTGTAAAAATGCTTTCGATGCCATGGAAAATTCTGAAGAGAGATTACTCAGGGTGACTTTGAAAAAAGAAACTGATGAGGCAATCCTGACGGTGTCGGATACCGGATGCGGAATACCGAATGAAACCATCGAAAGGATTTACGAGCCCTTCTACACTACCAAGGGCAGCAGACAGGGTACAGGTCTTGGTCTTTCGGTAGTGAGGAATACTGTTACTTCCATGGGAGGAAGGATGAATGTAAAGAGCAGCAATAAAGGCACAACCTTTACCATTCATTTCCCTGTTAAGGAATATGAACAGGCTAAGACTCTCAACAGGCTGGCAGCTATCAGGCGTATCGCTATAATTTACAATAAACGCATGAACCTTAAAAGAATTGATGAGATATTCAAAGGCAGTAAATACCTGATAGAATATTTCGATCATCCGGCTGCGGTCATATCTATTATCCAGAGAAATAAGCATTATTTCGGAATGGTCATTTCTTCTTATCACACTCCTATAATGAACGGAGTTGAAACCCTGAATATCATAAGAAGTCTTAACCCGGAAATAAGACTTATACTGACGAGTCAGGAAAAACTGACTGAGTTTGAGTGGTATCTTAACAACGGATATTTTGACCGTCATATAACTCTGGAGGATCTTTATAAAGAACTGAGTCTTCTTATATCATCAGATCCTTTAAATCTACCCGGAGCAACCGGAGAGTAACCCTCTGTTAGTTTTATGACAAAACTGTCATTGTTAAATGTGCCCAAAATATTGCCTTCAAATGCAATGAAAAATATAATGTGCCCATAGGTTAAAGAACGAAAGGAGAAGTTCTATTATGAAAAAATCATTTTTAGGTACTGTCGCAATTCTTGCGGCTATGTCAATGGCAGTTCTTACAGGTTGTGGATCATCTACACCTACTGAGACTAAGGCTGCAGGCGGAGATGCCAAGACAGAGGCTCCTGCAGGCGGAGATGCTGCAGCAAGCGACTGGACCTGGGAGCGCAACATTGAAATCGTTTGTCCTTGGGGAACAGGCGGTGGAGCTGATACAACACTCAGAGCATTTGCTACAGCTCTTGAGAGTGAGATCGGCGTTAAGGTTGTTGTAAACAACAAGTCAGGAGCAGGCGGAGTTACAGGTGTTCAGTTCGCTTCATCACAGCCTGCAGACGGATATACATATCTCCTCTGCACACAGTCACCTATGCTCGCTCAGATCACAGGAGCTACAGACTTCGATGTTTACGGTTCAGTAAAGCCTCTTTGCCAGCTCGTACATGACGTTAACGTTTTCGTAGCAGGTAAGGATGAGCCATACAACAACATGGAAGAGCTCAAGGAGTACCTTAAGGCAAATCCTGGTTCTGTAAAGTGCGGTGTTATGACTATCACAGGTCTTGATGCAGCTTGCGTACAGGGTGCATTTGACGGCGAGGTTGAGGCTGTTGCTTATACAGAGGGTTCACAGCTCAATGCTGATATCGTAGGTGGACACATCAACCTTGGATGTGAGGGTCCTGCTGAGGTATCTGCAATGGTAGAGTCAGGCGATATGAAGGTTATCGGTGCTTGTACAGATCAGCATCTTACACTTGCAGGTTGGGAGAATGTTCAGACAACAGCTGATATCAACAACGAGACAACTTATGGTCCTGCACGTGGTATCTTCTACATCCCTGGAACACCTGATGCAGCTATAAAGGCATTTGAGGCAGCTGCTGAGAAGGCTGTTGCATCTGATTCTTTCCAGGAGTTCTGCAAGCAGCAGGGTCTTGACCAGAGACAGGGCTGGCTCAACACAGCTGATTACACAGCTGAGTGGGATTCAGACTATCAGAACCTTACAGCTCTCTTTGGTAATAAGTAATCTCAGGTATTTTTGTTAAAGAGTTAGGTTTGGTCGGGGGAACAAGTTGTTTGTTTCCCCGATTTTCAAAAAGGGGGATTTATTTTGGATATCATTTTTTCAGCAGTTTTAATCATTGCAGGAATAGGACTTTTTGTGATGATCGGTTCAGACCCTGCAGCTGTAGCATCACCTACAGAGCTTGGTGCTGCATTCTGGCCACAGATCATTCTGACCATCATGATAGTTCTTTCAGTGGCAAATATCGTTACTTCACTTAAGAAGATGAAGGCAGATGGAAAGACCATCGCATCAGATATTGATGTTGCAGGATTCTTCAAGAGTAAGCTTTTCATAGGTATGGTAGCAGTTGCAATCCTTGCACTGGTACTTCCTACCATCGGATTTGTTCCATCATGTATTCTGTTCCTTATAGGTTACGGAATTCTGCTTAAGGCAGATAATATCCCTAAGCTTGCAATCATTTCGGTTCTTATCACCATAGTAATTTATATTCTTTTCCAGGGTGCTCTTGACATCATGCTTCCAAGAGGAACAGGTTTCTTCCGTGAGCTTGCACTTACATTTGAAAAAATATTACCGTTCTAAGGAGGAGATAAGAGTATGTTTGATTTACTTGCAACAGGATTTTCTATAGTATTTGCGCCTGCTACCTTCCTCTTTATCGTAGGTGGTACCATCATCGGCGTTATCTTCGGTGCAATGCCGGGTGTTTCAGCATCCATGGCGGTTGCCCTTGCACTGCCTTTTGCATATGCGATGAAGCCAATCGTTGCTATCGCATTCCTTGTATCAGTTTACTGTGCATCCATTACCGGAGGCGGAATCACAGCTATCCTTTTCAAGATTCCCGGAACTCCTTCATCTGCGCCCACAACCTTTGACGGTTACCCAATGGCTCAGAGAGGTGAGGCAGGTAAGGCTCTTGGATATTCACTTATTGCATCTGCATTCGGTGGACTTGTAGCAGCTTTCGCTATGGCTCTTATTTCACCACAGCTTGCAGCAGTTGCTCTTAAGTTCGGACCTTCAGAGCTTTTCGCAGTATCCTTCCTTGGACTTTCCGTTCTTTCATGTCTTGACAGTGATAATATCGTTAAGACTCTTATTTCAGGATGTATAGGACTTTTACTTGCATGTATCGGTATGGATCCTATGCTTGGTATCGCTCGTTTCACCTTCGGAAGCTCAACACTTCTTGGTGGTATCGAGATGATCCCTGTAATGATCGGTCTCTTTGCCGTAACTGAGGTTCTGAAGCAGACAAACAAGCAGAAAAAGATTGATGTAGAGAAGGATTCTACCGCAAAGGGTGGAGATACATCTGCAAAGCTTCCTTCACTTAAGGAACTCTGGGAGACAAAGTGGACAATGATCCGTGCTTCAGTTCTCGGTACAGTAGTAGGTATCCTTCCGGGTGCCGGCGCAACCATCGCTTCATTCCTTGCATATGCAATTGAGAAGAAGGTTTCAAAGCATCCTGAACTTCTCGGTACAGGTATCCCTGACGGTATCGTAGCTTCCGAGGCAGCTAACAACGGTGCTACCGGTGGTGCCATGGTTCCTCTTCTTTCACTTGGTATCCCGGGTGGTAACGCAGCTGCTATCATGATGACAGCCCTCGTTATCCAGGGTGTACAGGTAGGACCGCTTCTTATCAAGCAGCAGCCTGAGTACCTTGCATCTGTATTTGCATCAATGTTCGTTACCAATATCGTCATGGTTATCGTTTCCATGGGTATCGCTAAGGTATTTGCAAAGATTCTTTCTGTTCCATATTCAATCCTTGGACCGGTTATCGTTATCCTTGCAACCATCGGTGCTTATGCTACAAACAACAACACAGGTGACGTTGTTCTCATGGTAGGTGCAGGTATCATTGGATATCTGTTCTCAAAGCTTAAGTACAACTCAGCAGCACTTGTTCTTGGTCTCGTACTTGGACAGATGTGTGAGTCTAACTTCCGTAGAGCATATACACTCACAAACGGTAGTATCATTGCTATATTCTCAAAGCCTATCACATTCGTGATTGTAACAGCTTGTGTGATCATGCTTGTATATCCGTTTGTTAAGCCTCTTATTTCAAAGAAGAAGGCAGCATAATTTCATAATAGAAACTGTAAATATTCGGAGCTTCCGCACTGTGCGGGAGCTCTTTTTATGGTATTATGATACGAAAGGATGAAAATCGAAGGGGAGCATTATATGGCTAATGAAAACATACTGGTGGTAGATGATGAGATTTCGATACGTATGGCGATACGTACCGCATTGAAGCGGGAGGGGATGCGTGTGACAGAAGCTCACGACGGAAGCATTGCCCTGCAGCTTCTGAAGGAGCAGAAATTCAGTCTTATCATACTGGACGTGATGATGGAAAACGTGGGAGGTTATGAAGTGCTCCGGCAAATGAGGGCTGCCAATGACATGACTCCGGTTCTAATGCTGTCCGGAAAATCAGATGAAACCGATCAGATGACGGGACTCCTGTACGGTGCCGACAGCTATATCACGAAACCCTTCCATACAGCCCTGCTTATACAGAATGTAAAAGCACTTATCCGAAGATCCCAGGTCTACGCCCAGGCAAATGTCAACCAGCTAAAAGCAGGACCCTTCAGCGTCGATACCCTGAAGATGGAATGCCTGAAAGACGGAGAACCTCTTGACTTCACCGGCCGCGAAACCGCCCTTTTCCGCTTCTTTATGGAACATCCCGGCGAAGTCTTCACCAAAGAACAACTCTACCGCCAGATCTGGGACGACAGCGGCGCAGTAGTGGATGAAAACACGGTTACGGTATACGTAAAACGTATAAGAAGCAAAATAGAAGCAGATCCGAAAAATCCAGTATATTTGAAAACAGTTCGCGGTGTGGGTTACAGATTTGATCAGACAGAGACGTGATAAAGATAAAGACAGGGCATGTTGGCGCCCTGTCTTTTTTAAAAAATCAAGTGAAGTCCCTCACAATCTTAATATACTCCGTAGCATGATACGGCAGATAACTGTTCTTCCTGTACGCCGCAACAAAATTGATGGGAGTGCTTGGGTCACCCACGGAAAAAAACTTCAGCGGTTTGTCGAGCTTCATATGCTTCAGATGAGTCTCGGTAATGAAACAGACACCGTAATTCCTGGAAGCAAGCTCCGCTTCAGCACGGATATTACTGGTTTCCAAAATGATATTCGGAGTGACATGATGCTGACGGAAAAGTCTGTCTACTATGGTCCTTGTACGCTGATTAGGATTCTGCATTATCACACCCTGACCCTTTTCTTCCAGAAGATTCAGATCCAGATGTGGGTAGCGGCAGCCCTCCATAGGGTAAGCCATTTCGCAAAGAGGATTATCCGGAGACATTACCAGCACCATCTCCTCATGGCTTATGATCTCAGTTTCGATGTTAGGGTTGTCATCCGGCTGATTGTAGAAAGCCAGATCAATGTCACCATTGAGTATCAGTTCGTTAAGGCGGTTGGAACTTTCCTCATGAATCTTTATCTTTACATTGGGATACAGGCTGTGGAAGATAGGAAGAGTACATGGAAGCATGTAGGTCCCTCTCATGGCCGGGAAGCCCACATTAAGCAAACCGGAATCATTCTTCAGAATGTCTCCGACTTCCTGATCAAGTTCTTTTTTAATGTTTAAAATTTCCTTTGCTCTCGCAATATAACGCTGTCCAACATAAGTAGGTACATATTTATTCCCTATTCGATTAAACAAAGGCTGTCCAACATAGGACTCAGTATTCTGCAAAAATCTTGAAAGCGAAGGCTGAGAAAGGAATAGCGCTTCCGCCGCCTTCGAAATATTTCCATATTTTTCTATAGCTATAAGATAAGTCAAATCCTTAAAATCCATAAGTACCTCCTGCCTTTTAATCATATCACAGGCAAAACTATACGTCCAATGCATACTTTTTATCGAATAAATGCATTGGATATATAAAAATACAAATGCTATTGTAAAGATACAGAAACAAATGCGCACTTGTTCATTGAAAACCTAACGAAATGTTGCTCGTCATCCCCCGATGAGTAACATTTCCCGATCTGACTATTAAGATGCTGAGCTTTAAGGAAGTGGAAGCAAAAGGAGATAATATGGGAAAGATGCAAGGAAGTGCGATGAAGCTGCCGGTTACTATCATCAGGGGCGGAACCAGCAAAGGCGTTTACATTCTTGAAAGCGACCTTCCAAAGGACAAAAATGAGTGGGATAATATCCTTCTGAGACTCATGGGAAGCCCTGACCAAAAGCAGATAGACGGACTTGGCGGTTCACAGTCAGTAACCAGTAAGGTTGCTATCATTAAGAAATCTGACAGACCTGATGCAGATGTTGATTACACCTTCGCTCAGGTATCGGTTGATAAGCCAATCGTAAGCTACAAAGGAAACTGCGGAAATATTTCTTCCGGTGTAGGTCCTTTCGCAATTGAAAAGGGACTGGTTGAAGTAAAGGACGGAATGACAAGCGTTCGCGTCTTCAACACAAACACTGATAAGATCATTGAAGAGGAAGTTAAGACTGAAGACGGAGAAGTAGTTTATGACGGCGATTTCGCTATAGCCGGAGTTCCCGGAACAGCATCCACCATAAAGCTTAAATTTATAGATCCGGCAGGAACCCTTGGAAAAGGACTTCTTCCTACAGGAAATGCTGTAGATGTCCTGGATGTTCCTGATTTCGGTAAGGTTGAGGTTTCCATAGTTGATGCAGCAAATCCGCTGGTATTTGTAAAGGCACAGAGCCTTGGCTTAAACGGCGGTGAGACATCTGATGACATTAACGGCGATGCTGAAAAGCTTGATCTTCTTGAAAAGGTAAGAGGTCTTGCGGCAGTAAAGCTTGGTCTCATCGATGATTATACAAAGTCAGCATGGGAGACACCGGGTATACCAAAGATGACCTTCGTTTCCGAAGCTGCGGATTACACAACTATGGATGGCAAGGAAATCAAGAAAGAAAACATTGACCTTCTCTCCAGAATGATGTCAATGCAGAAGGCCCATCCAAGTTACGCAATGACAGGGGCTATGTGTACAGCGGCTGCAGCAGTAGTTGAGGGAAGCGTTGTAAACAAGGTTCTTTCAGCAGGAACAGATACTCAGTTCATCCGTATAGGACATGCAAGCGGTATCCTTGAGTGCGGTGTTGATTATGTGGCTGATGCAGAGAAGCCTGGTGTGCCAAAGATTGATGACACCTTCGGATTCAGAACTGCAAATCTTATTATGGAAGGTAATGCAGTTGTCAGAGGCTGATGAAAATGCACAACAGTATAGAGTAAGGTTCTTCCGGTTCGGGCAAAACGGAATCGGAAGTCAGAATATAAAGTCTTTGTTTATAAAATTAATAGTATTTGAATCTATGGTAGAGGCATTCAGCCTCGGAAAAATTTAGGAGATTAAAAAAATGAATTTAGAAGTTCTTTCACAGCATATGAACTTGATTTCGCTGGTAGTACTGGCGGTAGTAGTTGCAATTGGATTTATCAAAAAGATAAATATCGGTTTCTTTTCAATCGGTGCGGCATTCATCCTGGGACTTGCAGGACAGATGTCTGCAAAGGATATTTCAAAGGGCTTTTCAAGCTCCATGTTTGTTACACTTGTAGGTGTTACCTTCTTCTTCGGAATGGCTTCACAGAATGGTACACTTGATCTTTTCTCCAAGAAAATCGTAGCTCTCGTAGGAAAGAGAACTTATCTTATACCGATATTGATGTTTGCTCTTTCAGCATTCATCTCAGCTATCGGACCCGGACATATCGCAGCCGGAATCCTTATGACAACCTTCGCTGTATATCTTGCATTTGAGCTTGATATCAACCCTATGGCAACCGCTCTTTATGCTAAGCTTGGTGCTAATGCAGGATGTGCTTCCACATTATCCATGACGGGTATCCTTGCTAAGAACCTCAGTGAGCCTCTGGGATACACAGGATTTGGCACTCACCTTTTCCTTACAACACTTCTTTCTGGTTTCGTTTTCACACTTATTCTTTACATCTACTACAAGGGATACAAGGTAAAGGGAGACAACCCTCTTAAGCTTTCAGATATTCCTGCATTTAACAGAGATCAGAAGATCACAGTTGCAGCTATTGTTATCATGGTTGTTGCATGTATCGGTTTCAAGCTTGACACAGGACTTTTCGCATTCGTTGCAGCTGCAGTACTTATCCTTCTCGGATGTGCAGATGAGAAGAAGGCTATTAAGTCAATCCCTTGGGGCACACTGATGCTCATCTGTGGTGTAGGCGTACTTGTAAATGTTATCGACAAGCTCGGCGGTATCACACTTGTATCAGATTTCTTAAGCTCACATATGAACCAGAGCACAGCAGCACCTATCATGGCAGCTACTTCAGGTATCCTTTCATGGGTAAGTTCAACAACCGGTGTTGTAATGCCTACACTTTATCCTATCTGTGACAACATTGTTAAGACATTCGGATCAAATGTAAGCTATGTAGAGCTTATATCAGCAGTTACAGCTACATCATTTGCTGCAGCTATCAGCCCTCTTTCAACCGGTGGTGCTATCATCATGTCTTCTTACTCAGCAGCTAAGGAGACAACAACAGATGAGATGAACAAGATGTTCAAGACTCTTTTCCTCTTATCAGTAATGAACGTTGTAATCAACGTAATCATGGCTGCACTCGGTGTATTTAATCTCGGACATCTCTTCTATTAATTCCGGATTTAAATCAGATCAAAGCTTCATCCTGATAGATGAATAAAAAGCGCCGTTCCTACTCATAGGAAAATGTGGTAGGAACGGCATGTTTTTTCTCGAAAGCATAGGAAGATTGTATACAGGGCGATGAAGGTAATAGGAAATGCCTATGGCTTTTATATCGATATATATATTTTACTAATATTCATATCTGAATTAATATATTTGCATAGATAATTGATGGCATAAAGCGGATTGCAGATTAAAAATGTGCTACAATAAACGTAAATTTACTATTGAAAGCCACATCGGAATTGTGCAATGTGCATATGTCTATGGATTTTCAAAAACGTATATTTTAACCCGTAAGGGCACTATTAAGGAGGTTTTATTATGGTCAAGCTTCATGAAGGCGGCGTATATCTCGTAAACGGAAAAGAAATCGTTCCCGAGAAGGAAGCAGCTAAGGTAGAGCAGCTTACCGGCAAGGCTGCAGACAAGGCAGAGGCAAAGAAGGGTACTATCGCATATGGTATCATGAAGTCTCACAATACCAATTCAAACATGGATGATCTCAAGATCAAGTTTGATGCAATGGTATCACACGATATCACTTATGTAGGTATCATCCAGACAGCAAGAGCTTCAGGAATGGAGAAGTTCCCTCTTCCTTATGTTCTTACATGCTGCCACAACTCACTTTGCGCAGTAGGCGGAACAATCAATGATGATGACCACTATTTCGGTCTTACATCTGCAAAGAAGTACGGCGGAATCTATGTTCCTCCTCACATTGCAGTTTGTCACCAGTTCATGCGTGAGAAATTCGCAGGCGGCGGAAAGATGATCCTCGGATCTGATTCACACACACGTTACGGTGCTCTCGGAACCATGGCTATCGGTGAGGGCGGCGGAGAGCTTTCAAAGCAGCTCCTTCAGCAGACCTATGATGTTGCATATCCCGGTGTAGTTTGTATCTACCTTACAGGAAAGCCTGCTCCATTCGTAGGACCTCATGATATTGCACTTGCAATCGTTAAGGCAGTATTCAAGAACGGCTACGTTAAGAATAAGGTAATGGAGTTCGTAGGACCCGGCGTTTCATCTATGACAACAGACTACAGAAACGGCATAGATGTTATGACAACCGAGACCACATGTCTTTCTTCTGTTTGGAGAACAGACGACGATACAAAGGCATTCCTTACAAAGCATGGAAGAGGAGAGGATTTCAAGCAGCTGGATCCGGCACAGGTTGCATACTATGATGGTTGTGTAGAGATCGATCTTTCAGCTATCCGTCCTATGATCGCACTTCCATTCCATCCTTCAAATGCTTATGAGATCACAGAGCTCTATGCAAACCTTGAGGATATCCTCCGCGAGACAGAGAAGGAAGCAGAGAAGGTAGCAGAGGGAAGAGCACACTTCACTCTTCTTGATAAGATCACAGCTGATCATAAGCTTCAGGTACAGCAGGGAATTATCGCAGGCTGTGCCGGCGGTAACTATACAAACGTTGTTGAGGCTGCACATGCCCTTAAGGATAAGAACATCGGTGACGGTGAGTTCTATCTCAGCGTATATCCTTCATCACAGCCTGTTTACACAGACCTTGACCGTAAGGGACTTCTTGCAGATCTTATGGATGCCGGTGCTATCATCCGTTCAGCATTCTGCGGACCTTGCTTCGGTGCCGGTGATACACCTGCCAACAATGCTCTTTCAATTCGTCATACAACCCGTAACTTCCCTAACCGTGAAGGTTCAAAGCCCGGTAACGGACAGATGTCAGCAGTATGTCTCATGGATGCCCGTTCAATCGCGGCTACTGCAGCTAACAAGGGTATCCTTACATCAGCTGAAGAGCTTGATTGCTGGGGCGATATCCCTGAGTACAACTACGATGACAAGGCTTACAGAAACAGACTGTATCAGGGCGTAGGTGAAGCTAAGCTTGATACAGAGCTTCGTTTCGGACCTAACATCAAGGATTGGCCTGAGCAGGAGGAGATGACAGACAATATTCTCCTTAAGGTTGCATCAAAGATACTTGATCCTGTAACAACAACTGATGAGCTTATCCCTTCAGGTGAGACTTCATCTTACAGATCAAATCCTCTCGGACTTGCTGAGTTCACACTTTCAAGAAGAGATCCTCAGTATGTTGGAAAGGCTAAGGCTGTAAGAGATCTTGAGGCTGAGCGTAAGAACGGAAATGTTCCTGCAGAGATAGCTGATGTATTCAAGGTGATCAATACAATTCCCGGTCAGGAGAATGTTAAGGCTTCAGACGTTGAGATCGGTTCTACAATCTATGCTAACAAGCCGGGTGACGGTTCTGCCCGTGAGCAGGCTGCTTCCTGCCAGAGAGTTCTCGGAGCTCTTGCAAACATCACTCAGGAGTATGCTACAAAGAGATACAGATCCAACTGTATGAACTGGGGTATGGTTCCCTTCCATCTCAAGGGCGAGCCTGACAAGTTCGAGGTAGATGATTACATCTATGTTCCTGGTATAAAGAAGGCTCTTCAGGATAACAAGCTTGATGACATCAAGGCATACGTTATCAAGGACGGAAAGGCCACAGAGATTGGGCTTTATGTTCTTCCTATGACAGAGAATGAGCGTCAGATAGTTCAGGACGGATGCCTCATCAACTACAACAAGTTTGGTCATAATAAATAATTGAAAATCATTTCACCGGGTACGGCATGAACCGGTCCGTGCCTGAGTGATTTTGATAATTTTCATACCTCAAAAATGATATAGACAATAAGGAATGCCATCCCTGAAAACGGGATAGCATTCCTATTTTTTTTAGGGGGGTCAGACCCCCTTACAAAATTCTTAACCTGACTGATTTTTTTCTCCGAAGCGTAAATAGGAAAAACCTATAAAAGCCATAATAATACATATATTTTACTATAGAGCAAAGGTGATTTATTATAAAAATATAACAAATGAAAAGTTTATACTTCCGAGGCGCTAGGATATAATTACTAATAGTTAGGCGCATTTATAGCGCATCGGGATCGTGAAATAATAGCTGTTTCAAGGAGACGTTTTTGTCCACTTAAAATGAGCGTTATGAAAGAACTTTAATGTCGCAATTGTTTACGCGGGATCATTAAGCATCCTGCATCCAAGGAGGAAACTATGGAAATTAAGAAACCTGCTGTAGCGGGCACTATGGAATCCAGTGACTGCCAGGTAACAGTTGAGCCTGGTGATGGAAAGATCGATTTCACACTGGATTCTGCTGTAGCTCATCAGTTCGGAAACCAGATCCGTAAGGTGACACTGGAGACATTAGCAAATCTTGGCGTAGATAACGTAAAGATTTCTATCGTTGACAAGGGAGCGCTTGACTGCACAATTAAGGCTCGTATCGAGGGTGCAGTTTTCCGTTCAGTAGACCAGTACAAAGATTTACCATGGGGAGGTGCAATCAGATGATCGAGAATCCTAACAAGAAAAGATTAAGAAGATCCATGATGTTCCTGAATGCACAGAAGCCTTCACTTATCAAGGATCCGTACATTTACAAGATTGACTCCCTCATGCTTGACCTTGAGGATGCCGTAGCTGTTACTGCAAAGGATACAGCAAGATTTTCTCTTTATCACGCTCTTAAGACCATTGATTACAGAGGATCAGAGAGAGTAGTTCGTATCAACGGACTCGATACAGATCTTTGGGAAGAGGATATCCGTGTCTGCGTAGCAGGCGGAGCTGATGTTATCCGTATCCCTAAGACTGAGGATGCAGCTATGGTTCGTGCCGTAGAGGAAAAGATCGTTGCAGCTGAGGAAGAGTTCAACCGTGAGCCGGGATCAACTCTTATCATGTCAGCTCTCGAGTCCTGCAAGGGTGTTATGAATGCTTATGAAGTATGTACTTCATCAGACCGTATGATCGGTGTAGCTCTTTCAGGTGGTGACTATACAAAGGATCTTCAGACACGTATCACCGGAACAGGTGTAGAGCTCATGGGTGCCCGTCAGCAGATGATCATCGCGGCTCGTGCAGCAGGTGTTCAGTGTTTCGATACAGTATGGACCAATCTTGACGATATGGAAGGTTTCCGTAAGGAAGTTCAGATGATCCATGATATGGGATTTGACGGAAAGTCATGTATCAACCCACGTCAGATTGACATAGTTCATGATATTTATACCCCTACTCAGAAGGAGATCATCTTCTCAGAGAAGGTTATCAAGGAAATCGATGACAAGAAGGCTAAGGGCATCGGTGTATTCACTGTTGACGGAAAGATGATCGATATCGCTTTCTATGATGGTGCTAAGAGAAACATCATGCTTGCAAAGGCTGCCGGAGTTTATAAGGGGGATCTGTAATTATGATTAATGCAGTTGGTAGAGATATACCTGATGAAATCTTAAAGGCAACAGGTAAAGAAGTATTCCAGGGTACTCATCATTTCGACGGCTATGAGTATCAGACAGCTTCACATAAAGTAAAGTGCGTTATCAATTCAAACGGAACAAAGCTTGTTGACAGTATCCATGACGTACTCGTAAAGTGCGGAATCAAGGATGGCATGACACTTTCATTCCATCATCATTTCCGTAACGGTGATAAGGTTCTCAATATGGTTATGGAAGAAGTTCATAACATGGGTATCAAGAACCTCACCATCTGTGCTTCATCACTTGGAAGCCAGAATGATCCTATAGTATATATGCTTGATGACGGAACCATCACAGAGATCCAGTCATCAGGTGTTCGCGGACAGATCGGTAAGGCAATTTCCGAGGGAAGACTTAAGGGTCTTGCTATCATGCGTTCACACGGTGCCCGTTCAAGAGCTATCGAGAGTGGTGAGACACATATCGATATAGCATTTATCGGTGCTCCTACAGCCGATGAGTACGGTAACCTCAATGCTAACGGCGGTAAGGCTGACTGTGGTGTTCTTTCATACGCAGCTGCAGATGCTATGTATGCTGACCGTGTAGTTGCTATCACAGATACACTTGTACCGTTCCCTAACCTTCCTGCACAGATCACACAGACCTATGTTGATTATGTAGTTAAGGTTGATGAGATCGGTGATCCTACAAAGATTGCTACAGGTGCTGCAAAGCCTACAACAGACCAGAGAAAGCTTCTCATGGCTAAGTACTGCACAGATTTCGTAGTAGCTACTCCTTACTTCAAGGAAGGCTTCTCATATCAGACAGGTGTCGGCGGAGCTTCTATCGCTTCCACTAAGTTCCTTGCTGAGATCATGAGAGAGAAGAACATTCACATGTCCTTCGGTGTAGGCGGTATCGCTAAGCCAATGTGTGATCTTCTTGAGGAAGGTCTTATCAAGACTCTTGTAGATACACAGGATTTCGATCAGGACGCTATCAAGTCCGTTGCAACAAATCCTAACCATCACTACATCACAGCAAGTGAGTATGCAGATCCTTTCAACAAGGGTGCTTATGTTAACAAGCTTGACTTCGTTATCCTTGCATCTCTTGAGGTTGATACACACTTCAACTGTAACGTAGTAGTAGGTTCTGACGGCGTTATCACAGGTGCCCAGGGCGGACATCCTGATACAGCTGCCGGTGCTAAGTGCACAATCGTTATCGCACCTATCATGCAGGGAAGAATTCCTACAATCTGCACCGATTGTACAACTGTTACAACTCCGGGTGAGGACGTTGACGTTGTTGTTACCGATTACGGTATCGCAATCAATCCAAGAAGAACAGACCTTATCGAAGCTACAAAGGATAAGGGACTTCCTATCAAGACTATCGAAGAGCTCAGAGACATTGCTTACAGCATCACAGGCGAGCCTGAGAAGGTTCAGTTCGGTGATCGTGTAGTAGGTATCATCGAGGGCCGTGACGGAACCATCATGGATGTTGTTCGAGAGATCAAGCCTTTTGAGTTTAAGGACTGATATTTGAAGAATAGGTTATAAAACTATACATTAATAAAAGTGACGTTGTGATGGTCTTAGGGATACATCACAACGTCTTTATTTTGTATAATGATACTAAGTGTTATGAATTCTATATTTCTCCTTTGTTTACACAAAGGTGGAATATAGAATTCATGATACGCCCCACATGACTTGTGGCAGGTTTCGAAGGAACCTGTCATGTAGCACCAGCCCTCGCGAAGCGACTTTCAATGGGCTGGTGTTCCCAGTAAGCACGTAAGGACGTGCTTAAGGTCCGTGAGTGCGGAATGTAAGAAAAAGGTGTGGCTTAGGAGGATGGAAAATGCCGGAAATACTGGATTATGATCATGAGGTTACTGTACCTGAAATGATGGAAGCAAGGGATCACAGAGTTGAAATGCAGAGAAGTATCATAGAAAAAACCGGATTTCCCGTAATATGTTTTATGCTCAATGTTCCCGGCCCCCACAAAGTGTCAGAGGATTTTTCGTGGGCATTCCATGAAGGAGTCATCAGGATTAAGAATAAACTTCTGGAGCATGACTTAAGAATCGTGTATGAGGAAACAGAGGAATACGTAACCGGATATGTTTTTTATGCTTCTGTCGACAGTAACTCTGTAAACATTAAGAAAGCCATGTGTGAGATAGAAGAGGTAGACAGGCTGGGCCGTATTTATGACATTGATGTGATAAAAACCGACGGGACAAAGGTCAGCCGTGAGGAGTTTGGAATGGGTCCCAGAAAGTGCCTTATGTGTGAGGAAGAAGCCCATTTTTGCGCAAGGAACAGGTCCCACAAGGTCAGTGAAATGGTAGAAGAGATAAAAAGGATTATCAGGAATGCAAAAGTTCATGAGTGAAAAAAATAATCTGATTATATTTACAAGTGTAAGATTGTATATATGAACTTTGTCAAGGACTGTAAAAGCTGGGATGATACTGATATGCAACATGGCAATGATAATGAAGCTAAAAACTATAAAGAGCTTGTGGAGCTGGTCGGATGGTATGTGCGTAATGCTCTGCTTGGGGAGGTTTATGCTACCCCCAAGCCAGGACTTGTGGACAGAAGAGATACAGGTGCTCACAAGGACATGACTTTTGAGACGTTTCTGGCCAGCACTGAAGCTATAACGCCTTATCTTGTAGAAATGTTCAGGCAGGGACTGGATCATCAATGCTATGAAAAATCAGATCCCGGTTTTTTCGGGAACCCGGATGATATTAAAACAAAAACTCATTCAGGTTTGGTTGACTCAGGTGCAGAAATAATCACAGACGAAGAATTGGTTTTCTTAAATATTAGAAAAACCGGAATTGAAGCAGAAAAAGCCATGTATGCTGCAACCGGTAATGTCAACACCCATAAGGGTATGATCTTTACCATGGGGATACTTCTTGCGGCAGCAGGCATAAATGCAGGGAGAAGGTTATTCCATGAACCATGTGATAATGAGACAGAGCCTGATGAAAGAAGCTTTTTCGGGAAAGATAAAACTGTCAGAGATGAAGAAACAGGAACAGATAAAATCGTCAGAGGTGATGAATCAGATATAGTTAAAAGACTCTTTGATATAGTTGAAATCCTCGAGACCGGAAGGCGAATGTCTGCACGAATTCTTGAGAGAGATTTCGAGGAGATGGCAAATCGCGAGCCGAAATCCCATGGCGAAAAGCTCTATCATAAGTACGGTGAAAAGGGCATCCGTGGTCAGGCTATGGAGGGTTTCCCCATTATCCGTGACATCGGCATACCTGCCATGAGAAAGTTTATGAATATTTCCGGGGACATGAAACTTCAAAGTGAGATTGCCGGGGTTGCGGCATTGAGAACCGACCTCCTTGAAGATGAAGGAAACATGCGGGATGAGCATTATGAAAATGCCGTAAACATTAGCACCCTCATGGCCATCATGTCGGAGCTCAGGGATACCAATGTTCTCACCAGAAGCTCATATGAGGAGATGGAATGGCTCAGGACGGAAAGCGCAAAAATCGTCAGGCTGGGAGCGGCTTTCAGTGAAGAAGGACTTTCGGCAATTGAAGAACTTAATGTAAAATGTATTGAGAAGAATATCAGTCCCGGCGGGGCTGCGGATATTCTCGCTGTAACCATATTACTTTTGAAGCTGGAGGGAAGTAGTTATGTATGAGTGTCCGAATTGCGGTGGAGATCTGAGATTCGATATACCATCACAGATGCTTAAATGTGAGCATTGTGATACCAAATATGACCCTTATTCTGTTGAAAAGGAACAGGATGCAGAGGAACGGATTATAGAAGTAGAGGCTCCGGAAGTAACCGGGGAGGGAGCTGCGGAAAGTCCGGATTCCGCTGATGCTGTGACTCCGGAGAGAGACGTGGCAGGTTCGGATTCTGCTAATGATGAAACTCAGGAGACATCCAGGGGAACTGAAGATGCCGGTGGCGGTGGAAAGAGACGTGTAATGCAGATGACCATATTCACCTGTAAGAGCTGCGGCGCGGAGATATCCAGTACCAATTTAAGTGCGGCCGGATTCTGCAGTTATTGCGGACAGCCGGCGGTGTTCTCCTCAAGGATCAGTAACGAGAGAAGACCGGAGAAGATCATTCCTTTCAAAATCGATAAGGCTGCCTGTAAGGAAAAGTTTGTGAAGAGAATGAAGGGGGCGATTTATGCCCCCAAGGAGTTGACAGACCCTGAGGCATTATCCGGATTTGTAGGCATTTACATGCCATACTGGGTATATGGTTTTTCTGTTGGACCTGAGGCCGAGGTTCCGGTTTCCAAGTCCAAGATAGAGGGAAGATATGAGATAACGGACAAATATAATCTCACCATGAAAGTTGATGGTAAGTTTGACGGAATAGCTTTTGATGCTTCCAGCTCTTTTAATGACCACATTGCGGAGGTTATAGCTCCTTACGATGCAAAAGACATGATAGAGTTTACACCATCATTTTTATGCGGATTCTACGCGGATGTTCCGGATGTTCCGTCAGATGTTTACAGGGATGATGCAGAGGTTTATGTTCTGCAGCATACCTTCGAACAGATTGATAAGGAATGCAAAAAGAAAGGTTTTGACAGAGACAATCTGGGCTCCGGCGTCATTAAAGCCGAGGAAGTGGTTAAGCTTAAGTACAACGGAGAAAAAGAGGCGATGCTTCCCGTATGGTTTCTTACCTACAGGAAGGGAGACCGTGTATGCTATTCTGTCATGAATGGTGTCACCGGAAAGCTTTCTGCAGATATCCCTGTGGATTTCAAGTCATTCTATATAGCTTCTTTCCTGATGGCCATACCAATCTTTATCCTACTTAACCTGCAGTTTACTATCATGCCGAGATCTGTTCTGATTTTCGCACTGATCATGGCACTGATAACAGGAATCCTGTATCTGAAAGAGATAGATAAGATTGAGAAGCAGGAGGACCCGACGGAAGACCAGGGTTATGTTGCCGCAAGATGCAAGGGTGTCTTTAAAGACGGCGCAAAGGTGGAATCCAATGCCTACAAAGAGTTCAAGACCAAAACAGGTGGAAAGAAGGAACATCAGCCGGCAGGCTGCGGAGGTATAATTGGATATCTGGTCATGGCGTACTGGGGACTGGAGGTGGTTCTTGGTGTATTATTCGTAGTGATAGAGTATTGGTTTATAGTTGCGGGCATCCTTTTGATCGTAGGATTATTTGTCCTGTTTATTTATATGACGGACAGCAAGAAGGCATCCAAGGCCAAAGCAAAGGGCGACAAAAAGGCAGCTAAAAAGTACAGCTACACAGAGATGGCGGGCGTTATAGCCGGACTTGTGATATCCGCTGTGGTACTTGTATGGAATCCCGTTGAGGACATTATCTTTTATGCGGCAGCTACCACGGTTTTCGCCGGAATAGTTTATACCATTACGGGAATCATTAAGAAGTACAATATCCTGTCCACTCATCCCATTCCGGAGTACTTTGACAGGGAAGGAGGTAACATTCATGCTTAAGAAGAAAAACAGATTTCTGGGAATGCTGCTGACCGGACTTACCATGAAAGAAATCCTCAAACAATATAAGGCAAATGAAGCGGCAATAAGAAATAACAGATTTTCATCCTTTATGAGAGCTGCATTAGGAATGCTGGTGATGATCTTCATTTTTACCTCTGAGAGCTTTGCAGGGGAAGTGAAATATACGAACCCGGAGACTAACTATGTGGTTTATATTGATGATGCTGCAGACCTCATTACTGATGATGAGGAAAATGACCTTGTAGTTAAAATGAAAGGCATTACTGAATATGGTAATGTTGCCTTCGTAACCAATGAAGAAGCCCATTCGGATTCGACCAGATACTATACTGAGAGCAGATACCAGGAGCTTTTTGACTGGGACAGCGGAACCATGTTTATGATCGATATGGCAAACAGAGAGATCTTCATCCACAGCGATGGAGAGGTTCTTGGAATCATAAGTAACGACAGGGCAGAGACAATTACTGATAATGCCTACAGATTGGCAACTAAGGCTGACTATTATGGATGTGCATCCCTTGTTTTCGAACAGATGCAGAAGGTGCTTGAAGGCGGACGCATTGCCCAGCCTATGAAGTACACCAGTAATGCCGTCCTCGCCATCATTCTTGCACTTCTTATAAATTACGGTCTTCTCGCATTTTCAAGAAGGGCTTATAAGAGAGAAATAAAGAGTGAAGAGGTTCTGGTACATGCGGTAAACAGCTTTATAGTTGGCGCCAGTGTGGAACAGTTCCTGAGACAGACCAAGAGATATATACCACCTTCCTCAAGCGGAGGCGGCGGAAGTCATCACTATGGCGGCGGAGGCGGCGGTCATCACAGCAGCGGCGGAGGCGGCGGCCACCACGGCGGCGGTGGTGGACATCGATTTTAATAGTGGAGGGATTTTCCATCGGGAAAATCCCGACCGACATGGCGAGAGGAGAAAATGCCATTGAGATGCGCTTCGCGCAGGCATTTTCGTTTGATTTCGACGGGGTCGAAACCAGCCTCGCCGGCTGGGCGGCATCCTTGTTTAGAGAAACAAGGATATATTCCCGAAGGGATCAGGTGAAGGCCTTCCTTGGGCCGAACCTGACCTGCGGAGCGCAAGCGGGTACGGTCAGGTAACCCATTCAATTTAGTAAAGGACATATATTAAATGGCAGAAGCAAATTATTCTATTACATCAGTGGGTCCCGGGGACCGCTATATGAAAACTCTGGTGGAGGACCTCCTGGAAAAAGAAGGCATCCACCTCGACAAAAATCTGGATTACACAGCAGCCATGCTGGATGATGACTACAATGTCATCGCAACAGGAAGCTGCTTTGGAAATACCCTGAGATGTATGGCGGTAAGCTCCGACCATCAGGGAGAAGCCCTGATGAACGATATAGTATCCCATCTTATCGAATATCAGTTCAGCAGAGGGAACTACCATATCTTCCTGTACACCAAATGTAATACTGCACTATTCTTTAACAGCCTTGGCTTTAAAGAAATAGCCCGTATGGAAGAGTGTAATATCGTCTTCATGGAAAACAAGAGAACCGGCTTCAGGGACTATCTTGAGAACCTGAAGAAAGAGACATTAGCGCAGCTGCAGGAAATGGACTTTGACAAAGCAAAGGCTTATGAAGCAAAACTGCAGAACGAAACCGAATCAGCTTCGGGTGCAAACACTGTCGAAGCTTCCGGACTTAAGGTTTCAGCCATAGTCATGAACGCAAATCCTTTCACCCTCGGCCATAGATATCTCGTTGAAAAAGCCATGGAGAACTGCGACATACTCCACCTCTTCATGGTCTCCGAAGATGCAAGCCTTGTTCCGTTTTCCGTAAGAAGAAAACTCATCGAAGAAGGCACCGCCGACCTCAAGGGAATCATATATCATGATTCGGGATCCTATATCATAAGCTCGGCAACCTTCCCCGCCTACTTCCAGAAAGGCGATAATGCTGTCATAAAGAGCCAGGCGGGCATAGACCTCCACGTATTTGAAGGCATCGCAAAGAAGCTCCTGATAAATTCCCGATTCGTCGGAGACGAACCAACCTCACTTGTCACAGGCATCTATAACGACATCATGTCTGAAGCCCTGCCGAAAGCCGGCATAGAGTGCCACATAGTCCCTCGAAAAGAACACGACGGTAAGACGATTTCCGCCTCCGCCGTCCGAAAAGCAATCCACGACGGAGAGCTTGACAGCATAAAAGACCTTGTTCCCGAGACGACGTACAAATACTTCACAAGCGACGAAGCAAAATCTGTTATTGAAAAAATCATAAGTGAGACTGATGTAATACATTACTAATCTCAATGAATTTATCTTGTTATAAGTCCGGGCGAGGTGTTCTTTAACGGGCCGCCCGCAGCCAAAAAAATCAACGAAGGTATTGCATTATGCTTTCTAATGTATTAAAATACATCAGTATTTTGTGAGCTCGAGTGCCGTAATGGCTTATCATGGTGCCACAAAGCACGAGAATTTAATTAAAAAACGATAAACAAACCGAATAGAAATATTCAGTAGTTTCATTATTTAGGAGGATTTTATGGTATCAGCAGGTGATTTCAGAAACGGTGTCACACTCGAGATCGAAGGTCAGGTTGTTCAGATTATTGAGTTCCAGCACGTTAAGCCGGGTAAGGGAGCAGCTTTCGTTAGAACAAAGCTTAGAAACGTAATCAACGGTGGTGTAACAGAGCGTACATTCCGTCCTACAGAGAAGTTCCCTCCAGCACACATCGACAGACAGGATATGCAGTATCTCTATGATGATGGTGAGATGTACAACTTCATGAATCCTGAGACATTCGAGCAGATCGCTCTTTCACACGATGAGATCGCTGATTCCATGAAGTTCGTTAAGGAGAACGAGACAGTTCGTGTTGATTCATACCAGGGTAAGGTATTCGCAGTAGAGCCACCTCTTAAGGTTACTCTTGAGGTTGTTCACACAGAGCCTGGTGTAAAGGGCAACACAGCTACAGGTGCTACAAAGCCTGCAACTCTTGAGACAGGTGTTGATATCCAGGTTCCTCTTTTCATCAACATCGGAGACAAGGTTATCGTTTCAACACAGACTGGTCAGTACGAGTCTCGTGGTTAATCTTAAATAAAGATTTACGGAGAAATCTCCGTTTTTGAGAAAGGTTTCCCGAAAGGAAACCTTTTTTTAATCTCGTTAAAGTTGTTACGCGTGCGGTATAATTGTACAAACACCCATGTGACGGCTAACTCATAATGAGTAAGGGTTTACCTGCTCGCTTAAATTTTCATATTTATAGATAAAAGGAGTTTCACATTGACTACCATACTTAATGTTATCGGAGATGCGGTAAGAACCGGTTTTGCACTTTGCGGTTATGATTCAGAACTTGGAAAGGTTACTATTTCCAATCGTCCTGACCTTTGCGAGTATCAGTGTAACGGAGCCATGGCCGGCGCCAAGCAGTACCACAAGAAGCCTATTGATATCGCAAATGAAGTTGTAGAAAAGCTTAAGGATATGAAGAGAGATGATATCCTTATGTTTTCTGAAGTTTCAGCAGTTATGCCGGGATTTATAAACATTAACCTCTCTGAGGACCTGGTTAAGAAATACCTTAACGAGATGACCTTCCGTGAGGATCTCGGACTTGACGCCCATGAGGGAAAGAAAATCATCGTAGATTACGGCGGAGCCAATGTTGCAAAGCCTCTCCATGTTGGGCACCTTCGTTCAGCCGTTATCGGAGAAACTATTAAAAGAATGGCTAAGCAGCAGGGTAATGAAGTTATAGGTGATGTTCATCTCGGGGACTGGGGACTTCAGATGGGACTTATCATAGCTGAGCTTGAGGACAGAGGACAGCTTGACGAGGAACTTGATATAGCTCAGCTTGAAGAAATATATCCATTTGCATCCAAGAAAGCAAAGGATAAGAATGAAGACGGAACACTGATCAATCCTGATTTCGCTGAACGTGCACATACTGCCACTGTAAAGCTTCAGGAAGGTGATCCTAAGTATCGTGAGGTATGGAAGAAGATCATGGCAGTTTCTGTTGCGGATCTTAAGAAGAATTATGGAAACCTCGATGTTCACTTTGATCTCTGGAAGGGTGAGAGTGATGCCCAGCAGTATATCCCGGGACTTATTCAGGATCTTATCGATAAGGAACTTGCATACGAGTCACAGGGAGCTCTCGTTGTTGATGTAAATGAACCTGAAGATCCTAAGGAAATTCCTCCATGCATGGTTCGTAAATCCGACGGTGGTGCGCTCTATGCCACATCAGATCTTGGCACCATCATTGAGCGTGAAAAGCTCTATAAGCCGGATGAATACATTTACATTGCGGACAGCCGTCAGTCACTCCACTATACCCAGTTCTTCAGAGTTGCCCGTAAGGCAGGCTACGTAAGACCGGAGGAGGAGCTTAAGTTCATAGGTTTCGGTACCATGAACGGTAAGGATGGAAAGCCCTTCAAGACACGAGAGGGCGGCGTTCTCCGACTCGAGAAGCTTATAGCTGAAACCAATGCAAAGGTACTTGAGAGAATAAAGGAATCAAGAGGTGATGAGATAAGCGCTGAAGAGGCCGAAAAGATTGCATCACTTGTAGGCCTTGCTGCACTTAAGTACGGCGATCTCAGCAATCAGGCTACAAAGGACTATATCTTTGATCTTGATAAATTCACTTCCTTTGAAGGAAACACCGGACCATATATCCTTTATACCATTGTTCGTATCAGCTCTATTATACGTAAATTTATGCAGGAGCAGGGCATCGGAGAAGATGTGCCGGTAAAAGATTATATTAATGCACATTCTGTAGATTTTGAGATACTTCCTGTTGAAGATAAGAGCGGACGCACTCTTGAGACACTTCTCACCAGATATCAGGATGAGATAAACGGTGCATGGAGAGAGCTTGCACCTCATCGTATCTGTTCTTACATCTATGAAGTGTCCAACGCTTTCAACAGTTTCTATCATGATGTTAAGTTCCTGGGCGAGCCTGATGAGAAAAAGAAACAGGGCTACATGAGCCTCCTCATGTTAACATGGAAGGTCCTCACCACCTGTATAGAAACCCTGGGATTTAGCGCACCTGAGAGGATGTAAGAGTGGAGGAGTTTTGCATCGGCAAAACTCCGACCGAAATGGCGAGAGCAGAGCTCTCGTCCCGAAGGGATCAGGTGAAGGCCTTCCTTAGGCCGAACCTGACCTGGCGGAGCGCCAGCGGGTACGGCCAATTAAACCATCCATATGAAAGGAAAAACCAATGAAATACTTCATCGCCAGCGATATTCACGGTTCCGCATACTGGTGCAGAAAAACCCTGGAAGCCTATGAGAAAAGCGGTGCGGAGCGCCTTATCATACTCGGAGACATACTGTACCACGGACCCCGTAATGACCTTCCCAGGGACTATGCTCCTAAGGAAGTCATAGAAATGCTTAATCCTTTGAATAACAAAATATGGGCAGTCAGAGGAAACTGCGAAGCTGAAGTGGATCAGATGGTGCTTAAGTTTCCTGTACTTGCAGATTATGCCATATTGGTACTGAATGACCATACTATCTTTGCAACCCACGGTCATGTGTTTAATGAAGTGAACCTTCCGCCTCTTTCTGACGGAGATGTACTTTTACATGGCCATACACATATTATCAATGCTGAGAAAATGGAAAAGGATGGCATAAGCTTTTATCATCTGAATCCGGGAAGTACCTCTATTCCAAAGGGTGGCAACCCCAACAGTTATGCTATAATGGATGGAGATGTGTTCAGCATATATGATTTTGAGGGCAATGTTCTTAAGAGTATAAATCTGTTAAGAGACTAATGCTAAAAGAGGTGTATCAATGATCGGCAGCCGCAAGGCAACAATAATGCTTATTCTGTTAATTATATTGATATTCACAGCATTCGCATTATATTTAAAAACAATCATAAAATTACGTAGGGAAAAGGATGCTGCTTCTGGAGATACTGTTGATATAAACAGGAGCAGCATTTTTTACAAGTTGTCCAATGCCGTTATCGGCCTTGTTGTCATTACGCTGATAGCTTCTTCCTTTATAAGTATTTTTGCCATAAAAAGAGTTCATTCTTCCACTGAGAGGATAAGCGTGGGTTTTGCCCATAGCGCAGCTGACCTTAGTGAAGAAGCGATGATCGCCGACCTTGAGGATCAGGTTGGAGACCAGCTTGGCGAAAAAATGGCCTATGTAAACGAATCCATAAACAGTTACATGAATGACGCTTGCTATCTTCAGTCGTTTATGAATGACATTTATAAATACAGTGACCGTTTTGATCCCGTTCATGTACCTGATATCTCTATGGATATGGCAGGCAAAATGTCTTTGTACAAACTTCTGGCGAATAAGGATGTCATCTATGAAGGTAAGGTTAAGGATGAGGCTGAATTAATAGCAAATATAGTCAAAATATTTAAGCCTATTAAAGAAGCGAACCCGGAGTACGTAGATCTTTATGTGGGTACGGAAACAGGCGTACTTATAAGCTATGATGATTTTGCTGAAATAGCTGCAGACAATGAAGGCGATGACAGATATTATGAATACAGGCAGAGGGACTGGTACAGGCTTGCCAAAAATAATGGGGAGATCACATTTATTTCAAGATACGTGGATCAGTTTATTAAAGGCAGTGTAACAAGCTGTGCTATACCATTTTTTGATGGGAATGGCGACTTTGTCGGATGTATAGGCATCGATATACATACAGACGATCTGTACCGGGCTATGGTAAACAGTAATGTATCCGACAATATGGAAGCGTATATCGTTACACCTGATGGCAGGATACTTGCCTGCAAAGATATGACGGATGATGATCCTGAAGGCAGTTTCGAGGGAATTGATGAACTGATAAGTAATCTCAGTGGGGTTGGGGAAGACGAAACGGTATTATATACCGTTGAGGAGCCCGAAGGGATCTGCTATATCGGAGCATCCTACATCAGACATACCAACTGGATCTTTGTTGTTAAGGCACCTAAGGAGGCATTTACAAAGGCTGCTTCAGACATAAGGCTCGAAATAGGAAACAGTGTTGAAACTGTATCAAGGAATTTTGATGAGGCCTCCGGACAGGTTGTCAATAAATGTCTCATTATATTTGCGGTTATTCTCCTGCTGACTGCTGTTGTTGTTACGATTCAGTCTTTCAGCTTGATCGATCCCATCAGGCGTCTGGAATCTGATGTGCGAAAATTTTCCAATGGTGATCTTTCTCATAGGACAAAAGTTGATACAAAGGATGAGATAGGTGATCTTGCAAGGACATTTAACCTCATGGCATCTTCTATCCAGCAATACATGGAAACTATCAGACGTGTTACCGTGAAAGAGGAACGTATTGCTGCAGAACTTTCCATGGCAAAAAGTATCCAGACAAGTCTTTTGCCTAGTGTATTCCCTGCTTTTCCGGACAGACACGATTTTGATGTTTATGCCTCCATGAATACCGCAAAGGAAGTGGGCGGAGATTTTTACGATTTCTTTTTGATCGATGAAGATCATCTTGCAATGGTAATAGCAGATGTATCAGGCAAAGGCGTTCCGGCTTCCCTGTATATGGCCATAACAAAGACGCTTATAAAGACTCATACTTATGTTGAGGACTCTCCGGAAAAGGTATTCAGCTATGTAAATGCGAAACTTTGTGAAAATAATCAGGACGATATGTTTGTGACTGCATGGCTGGGGATACTTGATCTGAAAACGGGCATGGTAAAAGCCTGCAACGCGGGTCACGAGTATCCTGCGATAATGCTTTCGCACGAAGCATTCTCACTTATGAAGGATAAACATACCCTGCCTCTGGGCAGCATGGAAGATATACAATTCAAACAATATGAGTTTATGCTTTCACCCGGAAGCAAGCTTTTTCTGTACACAGATGGTGTCACTGAGGCCGCAAACAGGGAGGAAAAACTGTTTGGGACTGACAGGATGACTGAGGCATTAAACAAAATAAGAGATAAGGCTCCCGAAGAAATCCTGTCCTTTATGAAAAAGAGCGTTGATGAATTTGTGGGGGATGCACCGCAGTTTGATGATTTTACGATGCTTTGCCTGCAGTTTAACGGAAAAAAGCCGCAGGAGGGTGAAGAGTCATGAATCATAAAAATATCAGAACCCGACTGAGAGAACATATTAACAACAGAAGAAGGAAAAAGAGTAACTCATCCTTCGCAAGGAAACTCACGGGCATGACTTTGTGCGTTGCCATAGCAGCCATCATACTATCTACGGTTGTATGCGTATATGCCTTAAGATTCGTCCATAATGAGGCGGAAACCGAAAGCATTAAGTTCGGCAGGGAAGCGGCGCAGAAAAGCAGAGTGGCTCTTCGGGACTCCTTTAGAAATAATGTAAAGAACACGGTTTGCGACAGAGCAAACATCGCCGGTGTAAAATTCTATACCTATATGGAGGATGCAGAATACCTGGCTGCTTACGCTGAGGAGATTCTTCAGGAACCGGGAAAATTCACAAGGAAAGATATTGTGTGGGGTGATGGATTGCCCCTGGGTTATGATTCAATGTTCCTTACCCTTTGCGATGAAAACATTGATTATGATGAAAAAAATCAGGCCAAGGCCGGGATTCTCTCAAATATTGAATATATTTGCAGGTCTATATCAGGCCGCCATCCCGAGATAACTGCCCTTTATATCGCCACCGAAGAAGGATTGCTGCTTACCTATGATGAGAAAGTATCTTCGACTGAGCAGGGCATTGCCAATACAAAATATTATGATTTTAAAGATACCGGATGGTATCAGCTTGGCAAGGAAAGTCCGGATCCGGTTTTTACGGAGCACTATAAAGACGGGCTTGGCCGGGGAGATGTCATAACCTGTGTGGCGCCATTCCATTATAAAAACGGCGAATATGCCGGATGCGTTGCTTTGGATGTCAGCACAGAGGAAATATTCAGTGACATAGTCAGTAAAGGTATGAATGAATCTGATCTTGCGATTCTCCTGGATAACCAAGGCGCTGTTCTTGCAGAAACCGGTAAGGTTTATACTGAAGATGAACAGGATATGACCATCGGATCTGTTAATTATCCGGGACTTTACGGATTGAACGAAATAATAGGGAAATATGCAAAATCCGGTGCTTTGTTCAGTACAGATCCGGAAACCCGGGAGGAATATCTTTTTGCATATTCGGATATAGATTATGTCAATCTGAGACTGGTGATACAAAGTCCGCTTAGTTCTGTAATGGGACCCATAAACAGTATAGAAAATGAAATAGATCAAAACACCGGGTTGATGAACCAGACTATTGAAACTACTATAGAATCAGTGCTGGTTACCTGTTTCCTGTTGTTTTTCATATTAAGTATTATTTCAATGTATATTGCGGGAAAAGTATCGTATAATCTTAGTGAACCTTTGAAGGTTCTGACCGATGATATGAAGAAGATAAGTCTGGGAAATTTCGGGCACAGAACCCTGGTGAATACGAATGACGAAATAGGCAGTCTTGCTGTATCTTTCAACAACATGGCAGAGTCCCTCGGTAAATATCAGGCGGATCTGAAAGAAGCAATTTCCAGGGAAGAACGTACCGCAACGGAACTGTCTCTGGCCACGGATATTCAGGCACATATGCTGCCCGTGGATTTTGAGGATTTTACAAAAGGACAGAATTTTGATCTCTATGCAACCATGACACCTGCCAAAGAAGTTGCAGGAGACTTTTATGATTTCTTCAGAATTGACGATGATAATATCGTGCTGGTAATGGCGGATGTTTCGGGTAAAGGAATACCGGCAGCGCTCTTTATGATGATAAGCAAGATACTTATAAAGACCAATGCTTTTCCCGGCATATCTCCCTCTGAGGTTTTTCGTACAGTAAATGATCAGCTTTGCGATAACAATAAAGAGGACATGTTCGTCACTGCCTGGCTTGCAAAAATTGACACTAAAACCGGTAAGGTTACGGCCGTAAATGCAGGACATGAGTACCCGGCCCTTAAGGGACCTGCGGAATCCTTTGAACTTATGGAAGATGATCACGGTCTGCCTTTGGGGGCTATGGAAGGTTCAAAGTATAAGGAATATGAATTTTGTCTTAAAGCCGGTGGTTCGCTGTTTACATACACGGACGGAGTTCCTGAATCTACCAATGCTGAAGACGAGCAGTTTGGCACAAACAGAATGCTGGAAGCTCTAAACATTGATCCGGGTGCTGATCCCGGAAAAATTCTTAGGGCGGTAAAGGAAAAGATAGACCTGTTTGTGGGAGATTCGGAGCAGTTTGATGATATCACAATGCTGGGGTTCTCTTACAGGGGCAACAGTACAGAGCAGGATGATTCACAAGATGCTGTAATATGAGGTGCGATGACTATGAAGGATATAGTTGAGATCAACAGAAAAGAAATCGTGGTAGATGCGGTTCTCGATGAACTCGATAATGTCACGGATTATATCAGTGAGTATCTGGCTGAAATGGGCTGCAGTACACCTATGGAAATAAAGATCTGCATCGCCTGTGAAGAGATCTTTGTAAATATTGCTAATTATGCATATAAGGAGATGGGACCGGAAGTTCCTCGTCTGGCCTGCGTTTCTTTATCCCGGGATCCATCGGGGGATAATGTTCAGATCACCTTCCGGGATAAGGGGATATTCTATAATCCTCTTGCAAGAGAAGATCCTGATATAACTTTAAAAGCTGAAGAACGTCAGATAGGCGGTCTCGGGATCTTTATGGTGAAGAAATCCATGGACAAAGTCCTTTATGAAAGAGACGGAGATGAAAATGTTCTTATGCTTATTAAGAAGGTGAAAGATTAAAAAGAATTCAAAAAAACCGGGGCGGTTCTCGTGAACCGTCCCGGTTTTTTTGTTATTCTGTAATCTTGTAATAAGCTACTTCGTCTATTTCACGGTTTGTTGCAACTATTACATCAACGCCGTCCTTGTCCTTGAAATGAAGGGCATTTGCACATCCGGTGTTCTTGTCGATGTAGTCAACATGGTAATCGCCTGCAGCTTCGTCCCATGTGATGGCGATGGTGTCCTTGGTTCCCTTTCTCCATCCTACGATCCAGGTCTGCTTGCCAAGTATCTCACAGGCATAGGTTGCGTGAACCATCTCTGTGTCTTTTTCCGGACCGGCAAACTTCCACTGAGGAACATATCTGTCATGCTCATCAAGATGCCAGATTGTTAGTGAATTTCCGTGGAACGGGCTTATCATACCAAGCTCGGGCTTTCCGTCTCCGTCGAAGTCAATGAGAACCGAATCACTTGAAGGAACATCACAAACCTGGGTTACGGTCCAGTCTGCTCCGGGTACTGCAGGCGGATCAAACAGGAAGGTTCCTTCTTCGCATCCAACAAGGGCAGCCTCGTGACCGCCATGTGTGGTCTTTGCATAGCCGTGGTTCTTGAGCATGCCATCCTTTAAAAGAGTAAGCTTCAGCTGATTATCTTCATTGAATCCTGAAAGATCCTTTGGAAGTACCGCACCGTAGCAGGCACCTTTAAAACGCCAGTCGTTCTTATACTCGTGTCCTGACTTCAGGCAGCAGACAATGAGATAATCAACGCCTGAGCGGTGAAGGATTCCGAAGCGGTGAACGAAAGGAGCATTAACAAGAGTTCTTATATCAAAAGAACCATCCGCTTTTGGAGTAGCGATAACGATTTTTGCATTAAGTGAATCGTTAGGGGAGTAGAACTTGTGGGTTGCAAGGAACTGTCCGTCTGTTCCAGGAACCTGTGCCATGGTCATAACTCCGCCGGGCTGTTCCCATACTGTTGTGAGCTGTGTTCCGTCCTCACTAAAGAGATAGCAGGGATCCTGTTTCTCCGCTGCAACAAGGAAACAATGCTGACCCTTGTAGTTCAGCTCTGCCATGGAATAGCACTTATTGAGATTTGATATTACCTTTTTTTCTACATGCATATTTTTCACCTCTTATTTAGACTCTGAAACTTTATCAATGATTTCGCTCATGCTCTTATTGGCAAATTTAATGTCTTCCTTCCAGCTGTCCTGACCGACATACCACATTTCTGTTACGAAACGTCTGATGCCCAGATCCCAGGCCTTATCTACAACACTCTTGAAATCAACATGACCTGTCAGGAATGGGATTTCCCTGAATTTGCCCGGGACTGTTTCCTTAAGATGCAATGCAAAGAGATGTCCGCGGCCGGTTTCAAGGTCATCTAAAACGCTGGTTCCATAGGTTTTTGCAGCGTTTGTCAGATTTCCGGAATCCGGATAAACCCCGAGGTAGGCATTATCAACTGCAGAAACATACTTCATGGACTTTTCTGTGGTGTTCATAAATTCTGTTTCCATGGTCTCAAATCCCATGACTATGCCTTTTGCCGAAGCCATAAGAGTTGCCTTTTTCAGGTTCTCAAGGAAAAGAGCCTTGCTTTCATCGGTACTGTCTTCATAATAAACGTCGTATCCCGCAAGCTGAATGATCCTTATGCCAAGGTCATCGGCGAGACATATGGCCTTTTCCATGATCTCCATACTTCTGTCTCTTGTGGCCTTATCTTTGGAACCGAAGGGATACTTTCTGTGACCGGACAGGCACATGCTTCTGAGTGGAACACCTGTCTCGAACATAGTCTTGATGAGATCAAGACGTTCTTCTTTGGACCATTCCAGACGGGAAAGCTTGTCATCTGTTTCGTCTATGGATATTTCGACGAAATCATAACCGCATTCCTTTGCACATAGTAGCTTCTCCTTCCAGGAAAGATTTCCCGGCATGGCCTTTTCATAAAGGCCGATACTGTATGCTTTCATATCGTTCTCCTTTAATTGGATTAACTTATGCAACAAACGCTCATAAAATGAACGTAAAAACAAACATAACAGGTTCAAAAATAAGGCGTATTGCCTTCTGAATCTGTTATTTTTTGAATTTTTGCTGAAGCCAAAGCTATTATAATACAAAAAAATCTACTAATACAAGGTATTGATAACCAATATAATGAAAAACATGCACAAAAAATCGTGTTAAATTTTTAATGTGTTAAATAATCAGAAAAACGAACATATAAATTTTTTATAAAATAGTGATAAAACCGCCATTTGACGAGACTTATAGGGTGGAAAGAGGGAAAATACAGAAAAATAACGAACATAAAAGCAAACAATTAGTTATTGCGTAATTCACATTATTCTGTTAATGTTTTCATAAAGGCGCATTGAGTTATTTTAATGAATCTATAAAAAGGAGGAAATCTTTGATGAGCAAGATTTCAGAAATGACACGAGAGAGCTGGATCAATAGCACATTCCCTGAGTGGGGAACATGGTTGGTCGAGGATATCGAGAATGAGGTTGTTCCCGAGGGTCAGGTTGCCATGTGGTGGCTTGGTTGTACAGGAATCTGGTTCAAGACTCCGGGCGGCGCAAATCTTACCATAGATTTGTGGTGCGGCAACGGAAAGAGAACCCATGGAAACGGCAAGATGGCTGTTGGACACCAGATGGCAAATATGTGCGGCGGACGTAAGATGCAGCCTAATTTGAGAAATGTTCCGTTCGTGATCGATCCGTTTGCTTTCAAGCAGGTTGATGCAGTTCTTGCAACACATTATCATCAGGATCATATGTCAGCTGAGTGGGCAGCACATGTTATCAATTCAGGAATGACAACAACAGATGAGAACGGAAAAGAGATTCCTGTTCCTTTCATCGGACCACAGAAGTCAGTTGATACCTGGGTTAAATGGGGAGTTCCTGTTGAGAGATGTAAGGTTGTAAAGCCCGGTGATGTGATCAAAATCAAGGATATCGAGATCGTATGTCTCGACAGCTTTGACAGAACCTGTATCGTAACAACAGATTCAACCGGAGAGGACAGAGAAGAGCTTACAGGAAAGTGTCCTACAGATATGGATGAGAAGGCAGTTAACTACCTTGTTAAGACTCCGGGTGGAAACATTTATCATTCAGGTGATTCACACTTCTCAATCTACTTTGCTAAGCATGGTAAGGATCATGACATTGATGTGGCATTCGGCTCATTTGGAGAGAATCCTATCGGTATGCAGGATAAGATGACATCTGTTGATGTACTGAGAATGGCTGAGAACCTTCAGTGCAAGGTTGTTATTCCTATCCACTGGGATGTATGGACAAACTTCCAGGCTGACTGCGAAGAGATCAAGCTTCTTTACGATTTCAAGAAAGATCGTAATGAGTACAAGTTCCATCCATTCTTCTGGCAGGTAGGCGGAAAGTATGTATATCCTCAGGATAAGGATAAGATCTACTATCACCACCGCAGAGGATTCGAGGATTGCTTCGAGCATCCACAGAATATTCCATTCAGATCATGTCTGTAAATGAAAGGGGAAACATATGGGAGTTTTAGAAAAAATTGTTGAAACCGGCAACTACAGTTTCATCGATGGAGAGGGCGTCACATGGCAGGAAGCTGTCAGACTGTCAACACTTCCAATGATTAAGTCAGGCACTGTATCTGAGGATTATTACAAACAGATCGTTGCATGCATCGAGAAGTATGGACCATATGTAGTATTTGAGCATAACATCGCTATGCCTCATACTCAGGAAAATGCAACCGGTGCATTAAAGACCGGCATAGGTTTTATGGCATCAAAAAAGCTTATCGATTTCGGCGTAGATGAGGACGGAGAGAAGAAGGAAGCCAATGTTTTCTTTACACTTTCTTCCACAAATCCTGATGAGCATCTGGACAACATCTCACAGCTCACAGAGATTTTCTTAAACGAGCCGCTTATCGATGCACTTGCCAAAGCAACATCACCTGAGGATATTCTTGAAGCAGCTAAGAAGTATCCTTGTGAAGAATAAAAGTTAAATATTGTTTATTTATTAAATGGAGGAAAAAAATCAATGTCTATTCTTGTGGAAATTTGGAAATTTTTCACGACCTATATCTTAAGACAGGCTCCTTACATGGTAGGCTTTCTTACACTTATCGGTTACTGCCTTATGGGCAAAAAATGGTATGAGACACTCAGTGGTACTATCAAAGCGATTGTTGGCTTCCTGATCCTAAATGCTGGTTCCGGTGGATTGACAAGTAACTTCAGACCTATCCTTGCAGGTCTTCGTGAGCGTTTCAACCTTAATGCAGCAGTTATCGATCCTTACTACGGACAGAACGCCGTAGAGGCAGGTGTTGAAGAAGTATTTGGAAAGGGCTTCTCACAGGCTCTGACACTTCTCCTGATCGCGTTCATCGTAAATATCTTACTTGTAAGATTCAACAAGATCACAAAGTGCCGTTCACTCTTCACAACAGGTCACGTTCAGGTACAGCAGGCTGCTACAGCTTACTGGCTCATCCTCTTCGCGCTTCCTGCACTCAGAAACAACGATATGACACTCCTTATCGTTATGGCTGTCATTCTCGGTTCTTACTGGGCAGTTGGTTCAAACCTTACAGTTAAGCCTATGCAGGAGCTTACAGATGGTGCAGGATTTGCTATCGCTCATCAGCAGATGTTCGGTATCCGTCTTGCTTATATCCTTGCAGACAAGTTATTCGGAACAGACGGTGGAAAGAAGAAGAGAGAAGTTAAGAAGGTTGGCGAGATGGAGATGCCTGGTTTCTTCTCAATCTTTAACGAGAATATGGTATGTACAGCTATCCTCATGACTGTATTCTTCGGAATCATCATGATGGTTATCGGTAAGGATTTCTTCGTTGAGAATGGTTCAATGAAGGTTGACAGCTTTGGTTTCTACATCATCAATACATCACTTCAGTTCGCTGTATATCTTGCAATCCTTCAGCTCGGTGTTCGTACATTCGTTACAGAGCTCACAGCTTCTTTCCAGGGTATCGCTGATAAGCTTCTTCCTGCATCAGTTCCCGGTGTTGACTGTGCAGTTTGCTACGGTTTCGGTGATTCAAACGCTGTTACATTTGGTTTCCTTGCAGGTCTTACAGGTCAGATCGTTGCTATCCTTGCACTTATCGTTATGGGTAGCCCGACCATCATCATCTGCGGATTCGTTCCTGTATTCTTTGATAATGCTACAATCGGACTTGTTGCCAACGAAAAGGGCGGACTTAAGGCTTGTCTCATAATTCCATTCCTTTCAGGTCTTATCCAGGTATTCGGTGCAGCTTTCATTTCAGGATGGGTTGGACTTGCAAACTACGGCGGATATCTCGGAATGTTCGACTGGGATACAGTATGGCCTTGCTTCACAGTTCTTATGCACTATCTTGGATATATTGGTATCGCTATCGTTGTTGTTATCCTCTTTGCTCTTCCTCAGCTTGAGTATCGTCAGGATCCTGAAGGATACTTCCTTATCACAGAGGACTATGAGGCATACAAGGAGCACATTGCTAAGAAGAATGCTTAAGTCGGGGGTTTAAACATTATCACATGTAACTAAAAAAGGAGTGACATATTCTTTCGAAAGATGTGTCACTCCGATATTCTCAAAGGAGGCTATTAAATGGCAAAGAAATTAGATAATAAGAAAATTCTTGCATGTTGTGCAAATGGAGCAGGTTCTTCACTTATGATGGAGAATGCTATTAAGAAGGTTCTTACACGTAACGGCATCAAGGTTGCAGAGCTTCGTCATGCACCTATCTCTGAAGGAAAGACAGCTTCTAGAAACTATGATGTTGTGTTCTGCGCAAAGACCTTTGTTAACACTTTTGAGGGTGTTGAGGCCAACGGAACAGTTCTTATTCCTCTTAAGAATGTTATGTCAGATAAGGAAATCGAGGCAGCACTTGCAGAGAGAGAACTGCTTGATTAATTCTTCATTTAGATAACTAAGTCTTTGATAACAGCGAAATTCAAAAATATAGAGTTTCGCTGTTATTCCATATAAAGAAAAAAGAGAACGCTATGGACAAAAAAGTATTGTTTCTTGACATTGACGGAACTCTTGTGGATGATCAAAAAAGGATAAGCAATGATAACAAAAATGCCATAGATCTGATGATTTCCAAAGGGCATAAAGTTATCATCAATACCGGTCGTCCTCTCTTTGGAGTGACCGGGATCATCAAGGAGCTGTCCCTTGAAAGAGAGGGATGTTACGTTCTTGCATTTAATGGAGGTCTCCTTTATGAGCCTCTTACTAAAAAGATTCTGTATAAATCTACTTTATCTCCTGAACTTATCAAATTGGTATCTTCCGAAGCAATAAAAGAGAAGGTGCATATCCATATGTTTGACGAATGGGATGTACTTTGTGAGTCCCATTGGGAAGATGATGATCTCAGATACTATATAGGCCGTCTTCCGGGTTTAAAATATAAGCTCATACCCGATGATGATCTAAGTGATGTTTATTCATATAAGATAAGTGGTGTGGATCAATCCTCAAAAGAGAGACTTGAAGAGTTTGGTGCCAGACTAAAGTGTATATCCGATGGCCGGATCGATGCATTCCTTTCTCACAGTACGCTGCTTGAGATCGTGATATCCGGACAGAATAAGGGAACAGGAATTGACAAGGTTATGGAGGTTCTTGGAATAGATAAGAGACATTCCATAGCAGTCGGAGATGAAGAAAATGATATTCCCATGCTGGAACAGGCAGGGATAGGTGTGGCTACAAAAAATGCAACACAAAAACTAAAAGATGTGGCCGATATGGTAACAGAAAATGACAACAACAATTCTGCAGTTGCGGAAGTGATATACAAGCTCATACTTAAAGACTGTAATTAATCAGTATTTCCGTATATAATAAGTGTGTTTTCCGAGTCGATGCATCAGTACCATTTGTGTTAAACGACTCTACCCTATTTACTAAAAAAATGCTCTTGGAGATTACTAATGAAGAATACGCGAAAAAGTGTTGAGGAGCGACAACTGAATATCCTGAAAGCTGTTAACCAGCGGGGTGAGATAAAGGTAGAGGATCTGGTTGAGCTATACGGTATATCTGCCATGACAGTCAGAAGAGACCTCCAGTATCTGGAGGACAGGCAGATGCTTTTCAGGACACATGGAGGTGCCATGTCTCTTGAAAGAAGCAGATATACGAAACTGATGACTCCCGAGATTGCAGTTTATCGTGATAAGATATCACGATATGCTTCAAATCTTCTTGAGGATGGGGATACCATCTTTATAAATGCCAGTAAAACTGCTTTGGGAATACTTAAGTTTGTAAATGACAAGCATATCACCGCAATAACAAATAACGGATGGGTATTTGAAGAACAGTATCCTGATAATGTTTCCATACACATTACCGGCGGACAAGTCAGAGGCAAGGCTATGGTGGGAGATTACGTTATGAGAAATCTTCTGGATATGTCTGTGGACAAAACCTTTGTAGGCTGTGCCGCTGTGTATGATAATGGTGAGTTCAGGTATGACATACCTACCGAGATAGGTATCAATGAAGCCATGATAAGCAGGACTAAGCAGTCTTTCTATATTCTTGCAGATCATACCAAACTTATGCACGGTTCAGAAAGAAGCAGCCTGTATGGAAGCTTCATATATGAGCAGCCGGTAACATTGATAACGGATGACATGTCAGATCCAGAGATCCTTGAAAGGCTTAGGGGATTAGGAATGGAAGTAATTGTAGTTAAGTGATGGTTGGAGGCGTAATGCAGGATTTCACACAGTATTTTTTATATATTCCGGGAATTGTGATTTTTCTTCTGGGTTCAGGTCAGGTGAGAAACTGGCTCACAAGTCACAGGCATGGATCTGTAGCAGGGCTTGTGGTGCGCTGTGAGCACGTTGTCAAGAAGGACAAGAAAGACCGGGAAGTCTTCAATTACTTCAATACTACGATTGAATATGTAAATCCCAAAACAGGAAATAAAGAAATACACGCAATAAAGACTCCGACGGAATATGCAGTGGGACAGCAGGTGCGCCTGACGAAAACATCGGATTTGGGAAATTTCGTAATCAATGATGCGGATGAGAGTTCTGTATTTCATCCTGTCGCCGTAATGCTTGGAGGAGCACTTACTATACTTATAGCTCTATGGACAAACCAGGGTAATGAAATATATGCCATGGGAAGTCTTGGCTTGTTATTTATGGGAGCCGGTGTCTGCCTTATTTACAATTATGTAAGTATTTCCCGTATGGGACTTAAATCCCTTGAAGCTGAAATAATTGATACTTATAAAAGACAGATATCCAAGTCAACTAAGATCTTAAGAGGAGATAAAATTATTTATTATCCTGTGGTGAAATATGAAATGAACAGAAATGAAAACATTATGTGTCTGCATGTGAATTCAGAGTATGAGAAAACATTTCCCATAGGAGATAAGATCACACTGTTCTATGATGAAAAAAGTCATCAGATCAGGGAAAATAATGCAAAACCAATACAACTTATTGTTGGAGTATTGCTTTTTGCACTGGGTGTAGCAGTAGCGCTTTCAATAACGGCTGCATTATAATATAAGATGGAATCTGAAAGTATTCTTTTCAGATGCTAAAAACTGTGTGCTACCGCGATGATAATCGTGGTCAGGAATATTATTAATAATTAGGAGGTTTTCTAATGTTAGAGGAACTTAAGAAAAAGGTTTATGAGGCAAATATTCTTCTTCCAAAGTACAAGCTTGTTACATTTACCTGGGGTAATGTAAGTGAGATCGACCGTGAGTCAGGACTTTTTGTTATCAAGCCAAGTGGAGTAGAATATGATGACATGACTCCTGATGACATGGTAGTTGTTGACCTTGAGGGCAATAAGGTTGAAGGAAAGCTTAACCCTTCATCTGATACCGCTACACATGTAGAGATTTATAAGGCATTCAAGGATATCGGAGGCATCGTTCATACTCATTCACCTTATGCTACAGCCTGGGCACAGGCAGGACGCAGCATTCCATGCTACGGAACAACACATTGCGACTATATCTATGAAGAGATTCCTTGCGTAAGATGTCTTACAAAAGAAGAGATAGATACAGCTTACGAAGTTAACACTGGAAAACTTATCGTATCTGAATTCCAGCGCATGGAAAAGGATCCTGTAGCTGTTCCTGTAGTACTTTGCAACTACCACGGTGTATTTAGCTGGGGTAAGGATGCTCACGAGGCAGTTCATAATTCAGCTGTTGCAGAGGAAGTTGCTAAGATGGCATTCTGGACTGAACTCATCAATAAGGATGTAAAGCCGGCACCTCAGGAGCTTATGGATAAGCATTATTTCCGTAAGCATGGTGCTAACGCATACTACGGCCAGGGCTGATCTTTTTATACGTATGCCGGAGCCGGCGGGCATTCAAATGAATGTCCGCCGGCTCCGGCTGTTTTATATCAGAATTAACTAATACTATTCTTATTGCTGTTTAAAGATGTATAATTCAAATAAGAGTTATTAAAATATTATGATCGAGGAGTATTTAGAAATGAGAATTTTGAGTCCTTCTATTCTGTCGGCGGATTTCAAGAATCTGGGACAGCAGATTGTTGATGTAAAGGAAGCAGGAGCAGAATACCTTCATGTAGATGTTATGGACGGTGTATTTGTAAAGTCCATATCACTTGGAATGCCGGTTATAAAAAGTGCCAGAAGCGCATGCGATATCTTTTTTGATGTACACCTTATGATTGTGGATCCTGTAAGATATATTGAAGAAATAGCCGCTTCCGGAGCTGACGGCATAACCTTCCATCTGGAAGCTGCCGAGGATCCCATGGCTGTTATTGACAAGATTCACAGCCTCGGAAAGCGTGCCGGAATATCCATTAAACCCGGCACAGATGTATCAGCACTCGAGCCTTTCATCGACAAGGTTGAAATGATCCTCCTCATGACAGTGGAACCCGGCTTCGGCGGCCAGAAAATAATCCCTGAAAGCTTTGACAGAATAAAAGCCGTCAGAAAAATGCTCGAAACCACCGGTTCCAAAGCCGACCTCGAAGTCGACGGCGGTATCAAAAAAGACAACGTCCAGTCAATCGTCCAGGCCGGCGCCAACGTCATCGTTGCCGGCTCCGCCATTTACGCTGGTGACGCAGCCGCGAACGTCAAAGAATTTTTATCTCTGATAAATAATGCGTAAATAAGTACTTTTAGCCAATACGTGAAGAAAATGCAGGGGCCGTCGCACATCCCCTGCATTTTCTGTCCCATTTTAAAAAAACAGGTATTGACTAACATACCCCCGGGTGGTATATTTAGCTCACACCTCAAGATAGGGGGGTGGGGGTATATAGATTACAGATCATCACGGAGGACGAGATGGAACAATATATAGTAACCGGCATGAGCTGTGCCGCATGCCAGGCAAGAGTAGAGAAAGCCGCGAAAAAAGTCCCGGGTGTAAAAGAAGCAAACGTCTCACTGCTGACCAACACACTAATGGTCGACGGCACTGCAGAAGCCTGTGAAATCATAAAAGCCGTTGAAGAAGCCGGCTACGGCGCCTCTGTAAAAGGAGCAGAGAAGACAGAAGAAAACACCTATGAAGACAGCCTGAAAGCCCAGGAAGAAGCATTAAAAGACCATGAAACACCAGTGCTTAAGAAACGCCTTCTCAGATCGGCACTGCTTCTCCTGACACTTATGTACCTCTCCATGGGACACAACATGGCAGGATTCCCGGTTCCCGCCTTTCTTGAAAATCACGCGGCCAATGCATTGACCCAGATGCTCATCGCCATAGTCGTGATGTATATAAACAGAAAATTTTTCATAGACGGATTCAGGACGCTGTTTGACGGATCCCCCAATATGGATGCACTCATCGCGTTGGGATCCTCAGCCTCCTTTGCTTATTCACTTGTGTCACTTTATATCATGATAAACGCCATGGGCAGAGGCGAAATGGAAACAGTTCATCATCTGGCTCACAACCTGTACTTTGAAACAGCTGCTATGATACCTACGCTTATAACCGTAGGAAAACTCCTGGAGGCAATGTCCAAGGGACATACAACAGACGCGCTTAAAAGTCTTATGAAGCTGTCACCAAAAACAGCGGTTCTTTACAGGGACGGGAAAGAGATTGAAGTTCCTATTGCTGAAGTTAAAACCGGAGACCTGTTTGTTGTAAGACCCGGAGAGAATATCCCCGTGGACGGAATCATAGAAGAAGGAGAAACTTCAGTAAATGAGTCAGCCCTTACGGGAGAGTCCATACCGGTTGACAAAACTATCGGAGATATGGTGTCCGCCGGAACCATCAATCAGTCTGGTTATGTAAAAGCCAGGGCTACGAGAGTTGGTAAGGATACAACATTATCCCAGATCATAAATATGGTATCGGATGCAGCTGCAACAAAGGCTCTTATTGCAAGAATTGCGGATCAGGTAGCGTCAGTGTTTGTGCCTTTCGTCATTATCGTTTCAGTGCTTACATTATTTATCTGGCTTTTCATGGGAAAGGGAGTCGAGTTCTCCATTCCGAGAGCAGTTGCTGTGCTGGTTATTTCATGCCCTTGTGCATTGGGACTTGCAACACCTGTGGCCATCATGGTTGGTAACGGTATGGGAGCAAAAAACGGTATCCTTTATAAAACCGCCGCTTCCCAGGAACAGTCCGGACGCATCGAAATAGTTGCTCTTGATAAAACCGGAACCATCACAAAGGGTGAGCCTGTGGTAACAGATATAATACCGGAGGAAGGCGTAAAAAAGGAAGAACTTCTGAGTCTTGCGGCTTCCCTGGAACAGAAATCAGAACACCCTCTGGCAAAGGCAGTTATGAGCTATGCTAATGTTAATCATATCCATATTCCGGAGGTTAGCGATTTCCGGGCATTACCTGGAAACGGCATAACGGCAAAGCTTGACGGTCACGAAATATTCGGAGGCTCCGGCAAGTTCATGATGGATAAATTCGGAGCTTCTGATACAATTGAAAGAAAGTCCGATGAGCTTTCGGAAAAGGGAAAGACACCGCTTTTCTTTTCTCAAGACAGTAAGCTTCTGGGCATGATCGCTGTTTCTGATACCATCAAAGAGGATTCCGAAAAAGCCATAAAAGAGCTTAAAGGCATGGGCATCGAGGTTTACATGATCACCGGTGACAATGAAAAAACCGCCCATGCAATCGCAGAGCAGGCAGGAGTTGATCACGTTATAGCCGGAGTTCTTCCGGACGGTAAGGAAGCGGTTATCCGTGAACTTCAGAAAAAAGGCAAGGTTGCCATGGTGGGTGACGGAATCAATGATGCGCCGGCATTAACAAGAGCGGACCTTGGTGTAGCCATAGGGGCGGGAGCTGATGTAGCCATTGATGCTGCCGATGTGGTGATCATGAAGTCAAAGCTTACGGATGTGGCTGCCTCCATAAGACTTGGCAGGGCAACCATAAGGAATATCCATCAGAACCTGTTCTGGGCATTTTTTTACAATGTTATCTGCATACCTCTTGCGGCAGGATTTTACTCTGCGCTTTTCGGCTGGAATTTTGAAATGAATCCTATGGTGGGAGCTGCCGCCATGAGCATTTCCAGCTTTACGGTATGTATGAATGCTTTGAGACTTAACCTTTTCGATGTATTTGATGCATCAAAGGATAAGATGATAAAAAGAAAAACTACAGCTTCTGCGGAAAAGGAAGTTGAGTTGGATACAAATGAAGAAACAAAAAAGGAGAATGAAATCATGACAGAAACAGTTAATATCAAGGGAATGATGTGCGGACATTGTGAGGCAACAGTTAAGAAGGCTCTGGAGGCTCTTGACGGAGTTACTTCTGCAGCAGTTTCACATGACAGCGGAACAGCGGTTATCGAGCTTTCAAAGGAAGTTGACGAGGCAGTCATAAAGAAGGCTGTTGAGGATCACGACTTTGAGTTCGTTTCTATCGTGAAGTAAGGTGGATGACATGCCTGCTTGTTGTGACGGAGAGAATGTAAGACATAAGAACAGAACACCTGAGCAGATCAAGGCGCTGACTACTAGACTTAATCGTATAGAAGGCCAGATCTGCGGCATAAAAAAGATGATCGAGGACAACAGGTATTGTCCGGATATTCTTATCCAGGTGAGTTCAGTCCAGGCTTCTCTCAATTCCTTTAACAAAGAACTCTTAAGTTCACATATCAAGTCCTGCGTTGTTGAAGACATTAAAGAAGGAAAAGAAGAAGCAGTTGATGAGCTGTGTGAACTTTTGAAGAAAACGATGAAATAATCAAACCAGAAAACTTCCGGAGATTTGAATCTTCGGAAGTTTTTTAACTGTTCACAACGAATACACATTTGATATATATAATCAACAATCATTAAATTGAAAAGTATTTTCAATTCAACGAAGAGTAGCAGAAAGGACATTGTATGATAAATATCTTTAATGTTTTCAAAGGCAGGATGGGTAAGTCACAGCTCAATCTTGCTAATGAAAACTATTCCGGGAACAAAAACCCAAATGACAACGGATTTGACAATTTCAATGATTTTTTCAATCAGTTCAATAAAAACAACCAAAACCAGAACGGCGGGAACAGCTATAAGCCTCGAAACAGAAAGCCGCTTGTGTTCTATTATTTTGTCGCCCTGGTGATCATTCTTTTGCTGAACACCTTCGTGTTCCCGTCAATTATGACGCGATCGGTGAAGGATACGACCTATACGGAGTTTAAAAATGCTGTTGAGAACAAGGCTATTACAGACGTTAAATTCACTGATGACACTATATATTATGTAGTCGATTACAACGGTAAGAATCTTACCTGCCGCACGGGGAGAATCAAGAACGAGTACACAGAGGCATATGTGCTGGATGCTCTATTCTCCCAGAATGTCAATTTCAACGAAGAGATACCTGTTGAGACAAGCCCAATAATCAGCTTCCTTTTAAGCTGGATTTTCCCCATCCTGATTTTCTGGGCCCTCGGAAACTGGCTTTCCAGAAAAATGGCCTCAAGCATGGGTTCCATGGGAGGCGGCGGAATGTTCGGAGGCTTTGGAAAGTCCAATGCCAGAGAATATGAAGCCAATGGTGACAACAAGGTAACCTTCAGGGATGTTGCAGGTGAGGATGAGGCCAAGGAGCTTCTTAATGAGATGGTTGACTATCTTAAGGAGCCTGACAAGTACACTGAGATAGGTGCACATATTCCAAAGGGTGCGCTTCTTGTAGGTCCTCCGGGAACAGGTAAGACACTTCTTGCAAAGGCTGTGGCAGGAGAAGCAAATGTTCCTTTCTTCTCTATTTCGGGTTCTGAATTTGTAGAGATGTTCGTAGGTATGGGTGCCGCCAAGGTCAGAGATCTTTTTGACCAGGCAAAGAAAAAAGCGCCTTGTATCATTTTTATCGATGAGATCGATGCCATAGGTAAAAAGAGAGGCGGCGGAGCCATAGGCGGTAATGATGAGCGTGAGCAGACCCTGAACCAGCTCCTTACTGAGATGGACGGTTTCGATTCTTCAAAGGCCATCATTATTCTTGCAGCAACAAACCAGCCGGATTCTCTCGATCCCGCACTTCTGAGACCGGGTCGTTTTGACAGACGTGTTCCTGTCGAGCTTCCTGATTTCCAGGGAAGAGTGGATATCCTGAAGGTTCATGCAAGGGATATCAAGATGGCTGAGAATGTCAATCTCGAAGCCATTGCAAAAGCCGCAGCGGGTGCCAGCGGTGCGGAACTTGCCAACATTATCAATGAATCTGCATTAAGGGCTGTAAGAGCAGGACGCGAGAGAGTTATCCAGTCAGACCTCGAAGAGTCCATAGAAGTGGTTATAGCCGGTTACCAGAAGAAAAATAAGGTAATGACGGATAAGGAAAAGCTTATCGTTTCATATCATGAGGTGGGACATGCTCTTGTAGCGGCTCTTCAGAAGAACAGTGCGCCTGTGCAGAAGATCACCATTATCCCGAGAACATCAGGCGCTCTTGGCTACACCATGCAGGTTGAGGAAGAGGGAAATCACTACCTTTACTCAAAGGAAGAGCTTGAGAACAAGATCGCAACACTTACAGGCGGAAGATGTGCTGAGGAGCTGATCTTCCATACCTGCACTACCGGTGCAAGCAATGATATCGAGCAGGCTACAAAGTATGCCCGTGCAATGATCACACGCTATGGTATGTCTGACGAGATCGGTATGGTTGCCATGGAGCAGCTTCAGAATCAGTATCTCGGCGGTGACGCGTCGCTTACCTGTTCACCGGAAACCCAGACCAGGATTGATAAGATGACTGTTGATCTTGTGAAGGAGCAGCATGACAAGGCTATGCAGCTTCTTAAGGACAATATGAATAAGCTTCATGAGATTACAAAGTTCCTTTACGAGAAGGAGACTATCACAGGAGCCGAATTCATGGAGATACTTAACCGCAAGGAGGTTGATCCTTCGGTTGTGGCTCCTTCAAATTAATTTGAAAAACATACTGGCGGATGGATGCTGCAAAAGGTGTCCATCCGCTTTTGCTTTTGTTAAATATATATCAAAAATATCGCGTTTATTTTTAAATACATAGTGATTTTGTATAGTAAATTTTTAACTTCGTCTATATAATTAACTCATGTTTGTTGAGGATAACCCGATAAGGTAGTCCTTCAGTCGTTTCAAATTTTCAGGAAGTAACTAGAAGACATAGGGTGAAGACCCGGTATTTAGGGAGTAATTATGCGTGATCTTGATTATTTAAAACTTTTAGCGAAACAGTTTCCCACTGCGACTGCAGCAGGTGCGGAGATCATTAATCTCCGTGCTATATGTGCTTTGCCTAAGGGCACAGAGTATTTCTTTTCTGACCTTCATGGTGAGAGTGAGGCATTTATCTACCTTATGCGTTCCGCATCCGGTATCGTAAGAGATAAGATTGATGAGACCTTCGGAAATCTTCTTCCTGAGGAGGAGCAGCTTGAGCTTGCAAATCTTATTTACTATCCGAGAGACATTCTTTCAAGCCCTAAACATAAAGAAAAGGAGACTCCCGAGTGGAATCGCATAACCATAAACAGGCTTATAAACATTTGCCGCGTGGTTTCATCAAAGTTCACCCGTTCCAAGGTTCGTAAGAAGATGCCCCAGAGCTATGCTTATGCCATCGATGAGCTTCTGCATATCGACAATCATGATGAGGATAAAAAGGATTACCTCCGCGAGATCATGAATGCCATCATCGACACCGGCATGGGGGATGATTTCATTATCGCCCTTTGTGAGCTTATACAGAATCTCGTTATCGATAATCTTCATATAATCGGAGATGTTTTCGACAGAGGTCCTCACGCCGACCGTATCATGGAGGAGCTCATGAGCTTCCACGATGTGGATATCCAGTGGGGCAATCATGATGCTGACTGGATGGGAGCTGTCTGCGGAAACCCTGCATGTATTGCCAATGTTCTCCGCATCGCCACTTCCTACAATTCCTTTGACGTGCTTGAGGATGGCTACGGAATAAATCTGAGACCTCTTTCCATGTATGCAGAGGAAGTTTACGGGGATGATCCATGTGAATGCTTCCAGCCACATCTTCTGGATTCCAATGTTTCCGACTCGGTTTCACCGGCTCTTGCGGCAAAGATGTGTAAGGCCATATCCATTATCATGCTCAAGGAGGAAGGTCTGCTTATCAAGAGACATCCTGAGTACCATCTGGAGCACAGACTTCTTCTGGAGAAGGTGGATTATGCAAAGGGAACCGTGAACATTGACGGAAAGGTTTATCCGCTTAAGGACAAGAATTTCCCTACCATCGATCCTAAGAATCCTTATAAGCTCACAGAGAGAGAAGAGACTTTGATGAAGACTCTTATCTACAGCTTTACTCATTCTCAGCTTCTTCAGAAACACATCCGTTTCTTCTTTACAAACGGATCAATGTATAAGGTTGTAAATAACAACATCCTTTACCATGGCTGTATACCTATGGAAAAGGACGGCAGCTTCACAAAGATAAAGACACCAGACGGTATATTCTCCGGAAAGGCGCTTCTTGATTACTTTAATGACAAGGCTATCGATGCTTATTTTCTTAACGGAGAAAACGATCCTCAGGGTAAGCTCTATGCTACAGACTTTTTCTGGTACATGTGGTGCGGCCCCAATTCTCCTCTTTTCGGAAAGGACAAGATAACAACCTTTGAGCACTGTTTTATAGAAGACCCTGTGACTCACAAGGAAAAATTCAATATATACTATAACTTTGCAAAGGAAGAGAAGTACGTAGACAAGATCTTCGAGGAATTTGGTGTGGATGCCTCCGTCGGACATATCGTAAACGGACATGTTCCTGTCAAGACAAAGCTTGGTGAGTCACCTATCAAGGCAAACGGTAAGCTGTTTATCATTGATGGTGGTATCTCAAAGGCTTATCACTCGAGAACAGGTATAGCCGGCTACACACTTATCTTTAATTCCCGTCATCTGGCTCTGGCTAAGCATAAGGGCTTCCAGAAGGGCGCCGAGAATACACCTGAGATCCAGATCGTGGAACAGATGAAAACAAGAGTAAGAGTAGGCGCTACCGACAACGGCAGAGAGCTTAAGAGGCAGATTTCTGATCTTGAAGAGCTTCTTGCAGCTTACAGAAACGGTGACATACTTGAGCAGGGAGAAGTCATCCCAAGGAGACATTGATATTAATTAATATCGGATTTTCAAAAAGGTTCAACCCCGGCACGGACTTGCCGGAGTTGAACCTTTTTTGTTAGAAGCCCCCATTACAGATTTCCTGACAAAGAAATTGTTATACAAGATGATTTAATGGAAAAGGATGTGTTACAATATAAACAAAAGTTTGAGGCTGCATCAACGAAAAACAGGGTGGTGTAAAGAATACTTTTCACAATTATTTGTGCCGTCAGACAAATGCGACGGAATGGAGATTTATATGAAAAAATTATCGGCAACACAAAAAACGATAAATGAACTAAAAAAGTATTTATTGTCTGATGAGGCAAAAATAGGAGACAAGCTGGCTACGGAAAAGGAAGTCTGTGAAAAGCTGTCTGTCGGCAGAGGTACAGTAAGAGAGGCTTTCAGAAATCTGGAAGCGGAAGGCTACATTTCCATAAATCCCGGTAAGGGTGCGTTTATAGTAAAAAAATCCCAGAATAATGAGGATGCCCTTGCAAGCTGGTTCACCAGGAACAGAGGCCGTATCCAGGATTATGTGGAGTTCAGAAATATACTTGAACCTGCGGCGGCAAGAATGGCGGCAGAAAGGGCTTCTGACAAGGATCTCAAGGCTCTTGAAAAGATTCATAATGATTTCATCGAATATGCGGCTGTTATGGATGACGAAAAGCTGGCACTTCTTGATGAAGAATTCCACACCAGGATAATGAAGATGACCGGCAATGAAGTCATGGAAATGATCAATCAGAGTGTGAGTAAAAGGATAATGAATTTCCGTTTCCGGACCTTTAAAATAAAACACAATGTTGAGAATGGGATTAAGGCACACGATAAAATCCTGAGGGCTCTTATGGACAGGGATCCGGACGTGGCTGAGGTATATATGAAGCGGCATATCGAACTTATCGATGAGGATATGGAACGCATAATTGTGATGTAACATAGAGCCATTAGTATTGACTTTCAGCGGCTAAGTCATAAAATAGTTAGGTAGGAAAAAACCAAGTATACGAAACAGAGTTTAAATGATGAAGGTACTTGGTTTGGGTTAAAATACCAGGAGGAAAAACATGAAATTTTTTATTGATACCGCAAATGTAGATGAGATTCGTCAGGCTAACGACATGGGCATCATCGCCGGTGTAACAACAAATCCTTCTCTTATCGCAAAAGAGGGACGTGATTACATGGCTACACTGAAGGAGATCACAGAGATCGTTGATGGTCCTATTTCAGGCGAGGTTAAGGCAAGCACAACTACAGCTGAGGGGATGATCGCAGAGGGCAGAGAGATTGCCAAGATGCACAAGAACATGGTTGTTAAGATCCCTATGACACCGGAAGGTCTTAAGGCTGTTAAGGTTCTTTCAAGCGAAGGCATCCACACAAATGTGACTCTTATCTTCACAGCTACACAGGCACTTCTTGCTGCAAGAGCAGGTGCTACTTATGTTTCTCCTTTCCTTGGACGTCTTGATGATATTTCTACAGACGGAATCACTCTTATCCAGGATATCGAGGATATCTTCCAGATGTATCCGGATATCGAGACAGAGGTTATCTGCGCATCTGTTCGTCATCCTATGCATATCATTGATTGTGCTAAGACAGGTGCTGATATTGCTACAGTTCCTTTCAAGGTTCTTATGCAGATGACTCAGCATCCTCTTACAGATATCGGTATCGATAAGTTCGTAAAGGACTACGAGGCTGTATTCGGAAAATAATTTGGTGAACGAGCCGGCGGGCATCAATTTAAATGCGAGTCGCTTCGTCGGAAAAATCTAAAATCGGACCCCTAAGAACCACTAGGCCCTCGGTAAAGAAAGAATCCTGACGGATTCTTTTGAACCGCTCAAAGCCGCGCGGCTCCCAAGATTAAAAAACAAATCTTGGGCAGCAATGTCAGATATTTTCTTTATGAAAAATCTGACTTGGCGAGGGGTCTAAGGAAAAAGGAACCAAGTGGTTCTAAGGGGTCCGATTTTGATTTTTCTCGACTCAGCTCAACGCATTTAAATTGATGCCCGCCGACTCTGCCGCTACTTTTTGTTTCCGATATTTTTGGACCTCATTGAAGTCAAGTTCTTTTACGAAGGGGGCACGGTAATCTGAGGCGCCGGGGCCGTAGTTTTTGTATTCGCAGAAGCTTACGGTGGATTCGGCGTCTTTTTTGTTCCAGTTGTGGAAGCCGGCGGGATGGATATGGCTTCCGAGGTGGGAATTCCGGATCAGTACATTTGCAAAGTTTCGCCAGGGGCGGCCAAGATAGCAGCTGTGCTCAGGGCAATCTGACTCGAAATGGCAGTTGTCGAAGATATATCCGTAGTCCTGACCTTCAGGAGTGGAAGCGGCGGTAGCATAGCTTTTGGCCTCCCGGGATTCATCACTTTCTATAAGTTTCTTTAATTCTTCGTATTTCTCATTACTTAATCCGGTTCGGGCTGCCTCCATAAGCTTTACTTCGGAAAAACTGCCGGACATCTTGATATCGTTCTTTAACAGATATTTATATATAAGAAGAGGAGTTCTGTTCTTTTGAAAGATATAGCAGTTGTCAAAATATGCTGTGGCCGAACCGAAAATAAAATCTATATCCCCTTCTATATATGAGCTTGTATAATATTGTCTTCCGTTTATTCTTTGGGCAAACTGTTTTGGACCGATAAAGCCGTTTTTTTCTATTTCCTTAGGCGGAAGTGGTCCTGTGAAGAGGGTGTCCTGCCAGCCCAGCAGTCGTATGTTGCTGCAGCAGATTCCTTCACCTTCTGCGTAAAGAGCTATTGCCTGACCGATATCGGGACCGGCTCCGGCAGAATTTTCGACGGTAAGGTTTTTGAGACTTACATTCGCGGCATCTATAAACATGGTATAAGAACGGAAGGTTCCCAGTTTGCCAATGTCTTCGGCGGGCATATTGCCATACAGACCATAGGTGATGATGGTTTTGTCGGATGGTATATATCGATTTGGGTGTAAATTGCCATCCGTATCCGTGAAGCTGTATTCAAAACCTTCTGCCTTTATATATTCTCTGAAATCTGTATTGCATCCTGTCAATGTAATTCCCGGAGTCTTTATTTCGACTCTTTCATTATATATTCCTTCTTCTATTAATATAGTGTCGCCGGATATGGCATTGTTTACAGCTTCCTGGATGGAAGTGTAATCGCACTTTCCTGTTTTGGATACCGTGATCATGGTATTTTCCTCCATTGTGGATCTATATGGTTTGCTCTTATCAGAAATCCGATGGTTTATTCCGGGATAAGTAATTCCCGGGTTAATGTTATTGTTTACGGAAATATCAAAGAACCGATAACTATCAATATTATATGATGAATAAACATATGCATTAATATAAAATCGGATACTTTTATACTATCGAATACTATAAGACGAAAAAATAGCGCTTGGAGCTAGGATTACTTTAAGGATAATGACTGATTTGATAGAAAAATAACAAAGATTGTAACTATTGACGATGTAAAACGCTTACAAAATTTATCAATATATCGATATCGACGAGAGAAAAGATTGATTATGTGCAAAAAATTGCATAAAACATGGAGAATAATTATCTAAAAGGATATCACAGAGACCTAAAAACCCTAAAATAATAGCTCAAAAAGGCAAAAAACATATATTAATAGTATCAGATAAGATAATTATGAGTAAATTGGGTCAGTAATTGTAAGATTTATCTCAAAGTGGCTGATATAATCATAAATGTCAGTAAGAAATGAATAAGTGATCAGAAATGATCCTTGAAAAGAGGAAGTATGGATTTTCAAATAGCAGCCGTTTTTAAACGGAGTATAACAATAGAATTATTGAATGATACGATTTGCTATGCTCCTTCGGGATACAGCATTTTGATAAACGGAGAGGAAAAGTTAAAGTCCGATCTTAATGTTGTGACGGTTGACGGATTAAAGCCCGATACGGAATACACCATCACTCTTCTGACGGAAAACGGCAGGACGGATAAAACCTTCCGAACAGAATATGAGTCAGTTCTTCTGGATGTCAGAGAATTCGGAGCATCGGGAGACGGAGAACAGGATGATACGGGTTTTATACAGGCGGCTATAAACAGCTGCCCTAAGGACGGCACGGTTTATCTTCCCAAAGGAATATATCTTTCGAGGCCGATCTTCCTTAAAAGCCATATGGCTTTATGGATAGATGATGAAGCGGTTCTGATGGGGGATCCGGACAGAAAGCATTACCCTTTATTACCGGGGCTTACACCTACTACGGATGAGAAAGATGAGTACAATCTTTCAAGCTGGGAAGGCAATCCCGAAACGAGCTTCGCATCGCTTATCACAGCAGTTAATGCCGAAGAAATCGAAATTGTCGGAAAAGGAATCATCGATGGCAACGGAGATAAGGGCGACTGGTGGAAGGAGCCCAAGAAGAAAAGGACAGCCTGGAGGCCCAATACCGTTTTTCTGAATCATTGCAGAGCCGTAAGGATGCAATCGGTAACAGTGAGAAATTCTCCCTGCTGGACCATCCATCCCTACTATACAGATGATATAGCACTTTACAACTTAAGTATCTGGAATCCATCGGATTCACCAAATACAGACGGGTTTGATCCTGAAAGCTGTGACGGGGTTCTGATCCTGGGAACAAGGATTTCTGTCGGAGATGACTGCATCGCCATAAAATCAGGCAAATATTACATGAGTGATAAACATCATAAGCCTGCAGATCATTTCGTGGTCAGAAACTCATTCCTTGAAAGGGGTCACGGAAGCGTAACCGTTGGTTCCGAAGCAGCAGCCGGTGCACAGAATGTAGAAGTTTCCAAATGTATATTCAGGGAAACCGACAGAGGGCTCCGCATCAAAACAAGACGAGGCAGAGGACCTGATGCGGTTTATGACAACATAGTTTTTCATGACATAAAAATGGAAAATGTGCATATGCCCTTCACCTTCAATATGTTTTATTTCTGCGATCCTGACGGTCACAGTGAGTATGTTCAGGATCAGAAAGCAAGACCTGTTGATGATAAAACACCGACGATAGGATCTGTAACAGCAGAGAATATCGTGGCAGAGGGTGCCGATCAGTGCATGCTGGTTGCTTATGGATTGCCTGAGAGATTTATCGACAGGATAGTCTTTAAGAACATAAAGGTTTCATTCCTTCCAAAGGAAAAACGCAAACCCAGTCAGACCATAATGATGGACAACTTCCCGGAAATGACCGGAAAAAGCATATATGCCAGAAATGTAAAACATCTGGTGCTTGAAAATGTTGAGATATCAGGTTGTGACGATACAGGTCCGGAACTGATAGATGTTGTGGATTATGACAGCCTGAATATCGTTTATAAAAGTTAACAATGAGTTAAAGCTCAATTAATATAGGAGACCAAAAAGGCTCCCCAGGAGGTAAAAATGAAAAAGACAATTACTAAGTTTCTCGCCGGCGGTATGGCAGCATCTATGATGCTCAATCTTGCAGCATGTGGCTCATCAGCATCAGCGCCTGAAGGCACAACAGCAGCTCCCGCTGCCACAGAGGCAGCAAAGGCTGCAGCTGAGACGGTAGCAAAGGCTGAAGGCGGAAATGGCACAACACTTAGAATTTCATGGTGGGGCGGTGATTCAAGACACACAGCTACACTTGAGGCTCTTAAAGCGTATGAGGAAGCTAACGGTGTCACCATCGAGTCAGAGTACGGTGCATGGTCAGGCTGGCAGGATAAGATCGCTACTCAGATAGCAGGTAATTCTGAGCCGGATCTTTTCCAGATCAACTGGAACTGGTTATGGCAGTTCAGCCCGGACGGAACAAGATTTGTAGATCTTCAGGAGCTCACAGATTTCGATCTTTCACAGTATGACCAGTCACTTATCGATCTTATGACGATCGACGGACATGTACTCGGTGTTCCTGTTTCATCAACCGGAAGAGTATTCTACTGGAACAAGGCTACTTTTGAGAAGGCAGGTCTTGAGGTTCCAAAGAGCTTTGCAGACATCCTTGCAGCAGGTCCTGTTTTCAAGGAAAAGCTCGGTGATGATTACTATCCTCTTGCAGCAGGTACTTATGATCTTACAATTCTTCTTACTTACTACATGCAGGAGAAGTACAACAAGCAGTGGATCGTTGATCACAAGCTTAACTACTCAGTAGAAGAACTTACAGACGGTTTTGATTTCCTTAAGAGCCTTGAGGCTAACCACGTAATTCCAACACAGGAGAAGCTTACAGGTGACGGTGCTGATTCTCTTGATAAGAACCCTAACTTCATCGATGGCCACTACGCCGGTGTTGTTGAGTGGGACAGCTCAATCAAGAAGCTTGCAGATGCTCTTGACTCAGATCAGGAGATCGTTATCGGTGAGTATCCTGCAGATTATGGTACACCTGCAACAGTTTACAAGGTTTCCATGGGATTTGCAGTATCTCCTAACTCAGCTAACAAGGAAGAGGCTGCCAAGCTCCTTCAGTACATGTTCAACGGTGACGGTGTAGAGACTCTCGGACTTGAGAGAGGTGTTCCTGCATCACATGCAGCTCAGGAGAAGCTTGAGGCAACAGGCGCTCTTAAAGGTCTTACATTTGAAGCTAACCAGGCAGCAGCTGCTAATGCTCCTTTCCAGCTTTCACCGTACTATGAGGATGCAGCTCTTAAGGACAGCGCAGAGGGTGCATATCAGGAAATCATGGATTCAATGTCTTATGATGGAACGGATTCCAAGGAACTTGCTGAGATGCTCATCGAAGCAGTTAATGAGGTTGAGAGTAAGTAATTCTCAAAATTCATTAAACCATAAATGCTTATTAAATAGTTTTTTCCCTGATCCTCCTAATTTAGGGTTAAAAATCACCACATTTTAAAATGTGGCATATATCGGGCCTTGGCTTATATCTGAGGCCCGATTTTATTGCAAAAAAACTAATGTTTTATTAAAGGTAAGCCGGTGAAAAACGGTACCTTCCAAAGGAGTAGATAAAATGTCAAATACAAAAACAAATACCGCTCCGAACAACTTCTGGAAAGAGAATAAGGGTTTTATCTTCATCTTTCCGTGGTTAGTAGGATTTCTTGTTTTCAAAGGATACCCATTCCTTTCATCACTGGTTTACAGTTTCAGCGATTATTCTCTTTTTGAGGGAATTTCAAAATGGGGCATATTTAACTATCTTGATGTTTTCACAAACAAAAAGATACAGGAAGGCTTCCTTATCACTTTTAAGTACGCATTTATGACAGTGCCGCTTAAGCTGATATTTGCGCTGTTTGTAGCTTACATCCTTAACTTCAAGATCAAGGGAGTTAAGATGTTCAGAACAGTCTATTACATTCCTTCGATTCTTGGATCATCAGTTGCCATCGCAGTTCTCTGGAAGGCAATCTTTAAGGATGACGGAATTGTCAACATGCTTCTCGGATTATTCGGAGTAGAAGGACCTCACTGGTTATCCAATAAAACTGCCGCTCTTTTCATCATCTGTCTCTTACGTGTATGGCAGTTCGGTTCAACCATGGTTATCTTCCTTGCAGCATTAAAGGGCGTATCTCCTGATCTTTATGAGGCAGCTTCCCTTGACGGAGCCGGTAAGTGGAGACAGTTCTTCACAATTACAGTACCTATGATCACACCGGTTATCTTCTATAACCTGGTTACTCAGCTGGTTCAGGCATTCCAGGAATTTAATGGACCTTACATCATCACAGCAGGTGGACCGAGAGGTGCAACCACACTTGTTTCACTGCTCATTTATAACAACGCATTTAAGAAATATGCAATGGGACTTGCAAGCTCACAGGCATGGGTTCTGTTCATTATCCTTATGATATTCACAGCGATTTTACAGTACAGCCAGAAGCACTGGGTATACTATTCTGATTCGGAGGATTAAGCAATGACACTCGAGAGAAAAAGACAGATAGCAACGTTATGTAAGTATGTCGTTCTGGTTCTGGTGGGCATTCTTATGATCTACCCACTGGTTTGGATGATCGGTGCATCCTTCAAAACAAACTCGGAGATTTTCTCCAGCATCGGTTTTATACCTAAACAGCCAACCTTCCAGGGTTACAAGGATGCCATGAACGGTTACGGCGGAGACATTGACATCTGGAAGTCAATGTTTAATACCTACAAGATCGTTATTCCTAAAGTTATCCTTACAGTAGCTTCCTGCACACTGACAGCTTACGGTTTTGCAAGATTCAAGTTCAAGGGACATGATGCACTCTTTGCACTTCTGATGGCTACACTGTTCCTTCCAAATGTAGTACTTAATGTTCCTCAGTTTATCATGTACAACGGCTGGGGCTGGGTAGATTCACCTTTATACCTTCCTCTTATCGTTCCTTCAGTATTTGCTCAGGATACATACTTCGTATTCATGCTCATCCAGTTCCTCCGCAACGTTCCAAGAGAACTTGATGAGGCAGCAAAGATCGATGGATGTACAGCACTTGGAACACTCTGGCACGTTATCGTACCGGTACTTAAGCCGGCTATGACATCAGCAGCACTTTTCCAGTTTATGTGGTCATCCAATGACTTTATGGGACCTTTGCTCTACGTTTCAACTCCGAAGCGTTATCCTGCAGCTATCTTCGTAAAGATGTCAATGGATGCCGATACCGGATTCTCATGGAACAGAATCCTCGCTCTTTCACTTGTTTCCATCATTCCTTCACTGGTAGTATTCTTTATCGCTCAGGATCAGTTCATCGATGGTGTAACTGCAGGTTCTGTGAAAGGATAAAAGGAGAATCTTATGAAAGAATTACACCACCTTACAGGTGGAAGAGAAGATACGGAAAAGCTTCTTAATGACTATGTGGATTATCTTATGACTCATTCAGATTCCGGGCATCCGGCCTGGAATCTTGAGGTCATAAGAAGCGGTAAAGAGAATAGATGGAATTATATAGATGGCTGTATGATAACAGGTATCTTACGGCTTTATGAGATCACCGGGCAGGAGAAATATTTAAAATTTGCTGATGATTTCTCAAGCGGATTTATAAATGATGACGGCAGTATCAGAACTTATGATATTGATGAAAAAAACCTGGATAATATAAATCCCGCAAAAAATCTGTTTAAGCTTTATGATATCACGGGTAAAGAAAAGTATCTTAAAGCCATAAAGCTGGTTCGTTCACAGATAGATAAGATGCCCAGAACCAACGAGGGGAACTTCTGGCATAAGAATATTTATCCGAACCAGGTATGGTTGGACGGACTTTATATGGCACAGCCTTTCTACATTGAGTATGAGAAGCGATTCAATGATTGTAAAAATATAAAAGATACGTATGATCAGTTCTGTAATGTAGAGAAGCATATGCGTGATGAAAAGACAGGACTTTACTATCACGGATATGATGAATCAAGAGAGATGTACTGGGCAGATCCCGAAACCGGATGCAGTCCGAATTTCTGGCTGAGAGCTGAAGGCTGGTTTATCATGAGCCTCGTGGATGTACTGGAAGTCATGATGGATATGGATCTCCCTGAAGAAAAGGAGCATCTCAAAAAGATGCTGGTTGATCTTACAGAAGCCCTTTCAAAATATCAGGATGAAAGCGGACTTTTCCATCAGCTCATTGCACTTCCCGAAGTTGAAGGTAATTACCTTGAAACCTCCGGTACGGCGCTGATAAGTGCTGCGGTACTTAAAGGTGTGAGACTTGGTTTTATACCTGAAAAGTACAGAAGCATGGCAGAGAAAGCTTTCTACGGTATAATCGATAAGAGACTTTCAAAAAACGATGATGGTACACCATGTGTGACAGGAATATGTCTCGTTGCAGGTCTCGGAGGTGCTGATCACAGAGACGGATCTGTTGGATACTATCTTTCAGAGCCGGTGGTAAAAAATGATGCAAAAGGAGTCGGCCCCCTGTTTCTTGCTTATACGGAAATGATAAGATAAAATAAAGGATGTGTGTTCGATTGGATAATGATTCAATGGGATGCCATCCTTTATTTGTATTAAAAATTTAATCATTCTTGTGAATAAAAAGGTTCAGGGAGTATGGACGGAAGCGGGTTTCGAAGCTTCACTTCCCCGATATCGGTTATCAAAAAGAGGCATTATATGGCAGACGAAAATTTACATAATTCGAGACTTGAACTGGTATTCGAAAAGCGTATACCGGGCCTGAGGGTTTCGGAAGCGGTGAGACATCAGAAGTTCATAATGAAAAACAGACATTTCCATGAGACCATAGAAATGCATTTCATCATCTATGGGCAGAGACTGCTGTTTGTTGATCAGGAAACCTATCGTATGGTTCCACACACCTGTATGATGGTAAACCATAACCTCATTCATAAAACATCTACAGCCCCCAACATGCCCCCAGATCATCACAATTTCATACTTCAGCTGGACAGGTCCGTTTTTGATGAAAAGTTCAGGGAATTCGGGCTGAAGGGCTTTGACGAGTTCGGAAGTCTGTACGGTGGTCTGGCAAAATTCAATGATACAGAATGGCAGCTGGTTTTATCAGTTATAGATGCCTTTAAGGCGGCTTGTGAGGACGAAAGAAACGGGATAACCTCATCCATGGAGGATCTGCATTCTTTTCTATATCTTCAGACTGTTGAGCTTGCGGGTATTTTCGCAAAAAGCAGAAGAAGAGATCTTCAGAGTAACCTTAAGGAAAAGGGTATAGAGACAGCTGAGCAGCAGTCCGTTGTAAAAACGGGAATTCACCAGAAGGTTCATGATATAGCTATGTATCTTCAGGGGCATACCGGTGATAATGTTACCCTCGATGAGATTGCAAAACAGTTCTATATGAGTAAATCCTACCTTACAAGAGTATTCCGTAATATAACCGGTTTTTCTGTCATTGAATATATTACGTATATAAGAGTAAGGAAGGCTCAGCAGCTTCTGATAGATTCCGATACCAGCATTACCGATATTGCGGATATATGCGGTTTTGGTAATGTCACCTACTTTGAGAAGGTATTTAAGCAAATGACGGGTCAGACACCGGGACAGTACCGGAAGAATCCCGAAAGGACTAAGCTGATTCTCAAAAATTACAGCAGTATTTCAGATTAACGAATGTATGCCGGAGTGAAACGGCGATATACAGGCATATATATGTAAGAAATAAACGGTGAAATACCCGTATTTATAGGATTTTTTAGAGGAGATTAATTATGATCCAGTTTGGAATGAGAGTTCATGATATATGCGGAAAAGGAACCGTTACAGAGGTTCTTGATAAGGTTCAGGACTTAGGCATTAAATATATACAGCTTGCCATGTCCAAAAGCTTTTCTGAGGTGGATACTTCGGTTGGGCATTATAATGCAGGCCTCGGAGATTATGTTGGTGCGGAGCTGGAAAAAAGAAACATCCACGTATCCATACTTGGCTGCTACATTAATCCTGCTCACCCTGATGAAGAAAAGAGAATGCTGGAGGTGCAGAGATTTATAGAGCATCTTAAATACAGTAAAAGGATGGGAGCGGATATGGTCGGAACTGAGACAGGCCGTGCTCATCCCAATATGAAGATAGTTCCGGAAACTTATACAGAAGAAAACTATCAGAGAGTTCTGGACAGTTTTAAGCGAATAAGAGATGCGGCGGAAAAACTTGGTGTTATGGTTGGAGTTGAAGGAGTGTTTAATCATACACTTCACAGCCCTGAAATGATGAGAAGATTTCTTGATGACATCGATTCCGTAAACTTTGATGTCATTCTTGATTCTGTAAATCTTATAAAGCCGGAGTTTGAGAAGGATCCTGAGGGACAGAATGCCATCATAAAGAAGGCATTTGACCTATACGGTGACAGGATCACCACACTGCACCTTAAGGATGGAGTATTTGAGGATGGTGATCAGAGATTCCGCCATCCCGGTGAAGGCTTCTTTAATTATGAAGAGCTTATGCGTCAGGTCAGCATCCGTAAACCTTACATCGTGGGAACTCTTGAGAACTCCACACCTGACCGTTACTACGAGGACTGTAGATTCCTGCAGGAGCAGTACGATAAATACAAGGCAGTATAAAACAGAACAGAATGCTTCCGCCGATGAACCACTAACTCCGTCCCCATGGTCCATCGGCGGAACTTTTTCAAAAAATCCCCAAATCGCGTTCAAAAACCCATGCATCATTTGACAAAACCTGTATGTTCATATACAACATTAAGTAATATACGGTCCGGAGGGAGACTTTTATTTATATGATAGAACGACTAGTTCTTCTTATTGTACTTATAATATTAAATGGCTTTTTTTCCTGTGCAGAGATAGCTGTTCTACAGGTTGGAGATACAAAACTGAAAAAGCTTGCAGAAGAAGGAAAAAAAGACGCAAAAATACTTCTTAAACTGACCGAGGATCCGTCGAGATTCCTTTCTACGATACAGGTGGCTATAACCCTGGCAGGTTTTCTGTCCTCAGCTTTTGCAGCAGACAGCTTTGCCGGCCCTGCCACCAGACTTCTTATAAAGATGGGAGTGCCGATTAGTGAAGCGGTGCTCAGTCCCATAGTTATCGTGGTCATCACTTTGATCCTTTCATATGTCAATATCGTATTCGGCGAGCTTGTGCCCAAAAGACTTGCTCAGGCGTACACGGAAAAGATTGCATTATCCATGGCCCCTGTGCTCCAGTTTGCATCTGTACTGTTCCGCCCTTTCGTAGGACTTCTTACAGTATCTACAAACACCGTTATGAAGCTGATGGGTATCAATCCCGAAGATATCGAAGATAAGGTCTCGGAAGAAGACATTATCATGATGCTTGATGAAGGAACGGAAAACGGCACCATCGAGCACCAGGAAAATGAGATGATACAGAATGTCTTCGAGTTTAATGACCTGACTGTAGAGGACGTCTGCACCCACAGAACTGATGTGGCTATGCTTTATTATGAAGACAGTGATGAAGTATGGCGAAAGACCATTTATAATAACAGATTTGCCAATTATCCTATCTGCGGTGAGGATGATGACGATGTAATAGGCATTCTTGATACCAAGGACTATTTCCGTCTTGAGGATCAGTCCCGTGACAGCATAATGAAGAATGCTGTTGATAAGCCATTTTTCGTTTCCCAGAACATGAAGGTTTCGGATCTTTTTCAGACCATGAAAAGAGAGCGCAAATACTATGCGGTTGTCATCGATGAGTATGGCGGCATGACCGGTATAGTAAGTATGCATGATCTTATCGAAGCTCTCGTGGGTGATCTTCAGGAAGAGGATGACCTGCCGGAACCTGAGCCTATTGAGGCTATCGGTGAGAATGAATGGATAATTCTCGGAATTGCAGATCTTGAGGATGTCAATGAAGCGCTGAAGCTTGACATACCAACAGAAGATGCCGACACCTTTGGAGGATACATCATGGGCATCATGGGTACAGTTCCGGACGACGGCAGTTCTTTCCATCTGGAGACAGATAATCTTGAGATAGATGTGGCGTACATCAAGAACCACCGTATCGGAAAAACCATAGTCAGGAAGAAGATATCTGAATGATGCGGTCATTCCAAAAAACGAAGAAAACATATATGAATAAATGTTTAAATCCGGGATGATTATGTGCTATAATCGGGATTCCGTTTAAACCAGATGTTCAGGAGGAGACAGGATGCTAAATCAGGATAATGCCGAGAAACCGGTAAAGCTTATAGAGAGAAAGCTTGCCTATAAAGGAAAGGTTATAACAGTTTATGATGACTACGTAAACGTGGGAGGACATGAGACCCATTGGGATTTCATCCATCATATGGGAGCGGCAGCAGTGCTTCCTGTGCTGAAGGACGGACGCATACTTATGGTCAGACAGTACAGACATGCTCTTCAGAGATATACTCTTGAGCTGCCTGCCGGAAAACGTGACGAAGAGGATGAGCCTTTTGAAATCTGTGCTCTGAGAGAGCTTGAGGAAGAAACCGGATACAAGACAGATCATCTGGAGTTTCTTCTTTATGTTAATACAACAGTTGCTTTCCTTGATGAGAAGATAGGCATATATGTAGCCAGAGACCTTGAAAAAGGTAATGTTCATTGGGATGAGGATGAGGAACTTGGAATCGAGGCCTGGAACCTTGAAGACTTAAAGCAGCTTATCTACGAGGGTAAGATGACAGACGGAAAAACCGTGGCAGCCATCATGACATATGCCGAAAAGTACTGCAAGTGATGATACGGGTTTATGGATTAAAAAAAACATGACGATATAATCATGACAGAAAGCCGTTCAGGATGACTTTGCTGTGACTAAAAAGGATTACGGCTTTTAAAGTAACGGATAAAATGCAAATATCTTACATATGAGGATTAAAAAATGAAAAGAGAAAAATTAGAAGATTATGTATTGACTATTCCCGATTTTCCGGAGCCCGGAATCATGTTCCGTGATATCACATCACTTATCCAGGATCCTGACGGACTTCAGGATGCCATCGACGGACTTAAGGATATACTGAAGGACGTTGAATTTGACAAAGTTCTGGGTCTTGAATCCCGAGGCTTTATTTTCGGAACACCTATTGCCTATGAATTTAAAAAAGGCTTTGTTCCGGTACGTAAGAAAGGAAAGCTTCCAAGAGAAACCGTATCTGCAAAGTATGAGCTTGAGTACGGCGAAGCTGAAATAGAGATTCACAAGGATTCCATAGAAAAAGGCGAAAAGGTTGTTATCATTGATGACCTCATCGCTACCGGCGGAACCCTTGAAGCCGCCTGCAGACTTGTGGAAGAGCTTGGTGGTGAGGTATCCTGCATTGCCCTTGTTATGGAGCTTGCGGGACTTGAAGGCCGCAAGAAGCTTGAAAAATATGATGTAAGGACACTTATTACCTACGAAGGAAAATAAGGATTTTAACAGAACAAAATGGGACAGGAATTAACAAAGTCAGACGTAAAAAGAATTCAGGACGAGATAGATCATCGTAAACTGGTCCTGAGACCACAGATAACCAAAGAGATAGCAGAAGCCGCAGCCCAGGGCGACCGCTCGGAAAACTTCGAGTACTATGCCGCCAAAAAAGCCAATCGTGAAAACAACGGCCGCATAAACTACCTCGAAAGAGTACTGCGATTTGCAAAAATAATCGACGACAGCTCCAAAGAAGACGAAGTAGGACTCAACAACACAGTCACCCTCTACTTCGAAGAAGATGACGAAGAAGAAGTATACCGCATAGTCACATCCATCCGCGGACACAGCCTCCTGGGCCTCATCTCCAACGAATCCCCCATCGGAAGAGCCATCATGGGCCACAAAGTCGGCGACCGCTGCGAAGTCACCACCGAAAACGGCCTCAGTTATTTCGTTGTTATTCGTAATATAGAGAATACCGGAGAATCAGAAGATGATCATATAAAGGCATTCTAGAAAACAGCAGAAGCTTGAAGGCACCCAGCCGGAAACGTTGAGCTGAGTCATGAAAAATCAAAATCGGACCCCTTAGAACCACTTGGCTCTATTTTCCTTAGCCCCCCTCGCCAAGTCAGATTTTTCATAAAGAAAATATCTGACATTGGCGAGGGCCTAGTGGTTCTTAGGGGTCCGATTTTAGATTTTTCTGACGAGGCGACTCGTTTCCGGCTGGGTGCCTTCGAGCTTCTGCGTCCGGATGTTATGCCAGCACCCTTAGATCCGAATGTGAAAGATTGGAATTAGCGTAGAGATAATTTATGATCTCCTTCCGTCGTATGATACCTATGAAATGCTTCATATCATCCACAACCGGGACAAAATTCTGGTTAGAAACCCTCTCCATAAGATCTTCCATGGAAGCATTGACATCCACAGGAGCGTAATGAGTTTTCATGGGAATATCAGAAACCTGGATCTTTTCGATAGAATCGAGATTCATCTCCAGGTTGTTTTTTATCTCCCAAAGAAGATCCCCCTCTGTCATGGTGCCGATATAACTTCCGTCCTTGGCAAGAACAGGAATAGTCGAATAACGATGGAACTCCATCTTCTCAAGAGCCTGTCGTAAAGTATAATCTTCCTCGAGAAAAGCTACGTCACATTTGGGCGTAAGGAAGAATAGAATATTCATTAGAAATTTCCTCCAAATTTTACAAAAAGTCAACCTTTCATATATTACCACATCTTGCATAAAAGTCAGCAGTTATCGAAGCAAAAATTATTAAAATTTACTAAAGTGTCGGTGATAATATTAAGGATATGTTCAGTTAACAAACATATTTTTTGACAAGAACCTTAACAAATAGTAAAATTAAACTTTGCAAAATTATTTGAATATGTGCTTGAAAAATAAGCATTGATGCGGCATGAAGCAGTAAAAGAATACATGCTGTGGGAGAAGAGTATGACTGAAGAAGTAGTATTGGTAAGACCGGCAGATAATACCCCGCCTGAGGAACTATATGAAAGTCTTATAAAGACCATCAAGTCCTATCATCCATCAGGAGATTTCAGTATGGTGGATAAGGCCTACAGGGTTGCTAAAGAACAGCATAAGGACCAGAAGCGTAAATCGGGTGAACCCTATATCATTCACCCTATTTGTGTTGCCATAATTCTTGCTAATCTTCAGATGGATAAGGAAACCATAGTCGCAGGCCTTCTTCATGATGTTGTTGAAGATACGGGAATGACTCTTGATGAGGTTTCCAAAGAATTCAATCCGGATGTAGCTCTTCTTGTGGATGGTGTTACAAAGCTGACTCAGTTGAACCTTAATACAGATAAGGTTGAGATGCAGGCTGAAAACCTTCGTAAGATGTTCGTATCCATGGCAAAGGATATCCGTGTCATCATCATTAAGCTTGCGGACCGTCTTCATAATTTACGTACCCTGGAGTATCAGACTCCTGAAAAGCAGAGAGAAAAAGCAAGAGAGTCCCTGGAGATATATTCACCTCTTGCAGAGCGTCTCGGTATCAGCAAGATAAAGATCGAGATGGACGACCTGTCCCTCAAATACCTCGAACCGGATGTTTATTATGATCTCGCCGCAAAGGTTAATCTCAAGAAAGAAGCCAGAGAAGAAAGAATCAAAAACATAGTTGATGAGGTTTCTTCTCATATCACAGAGGCGGGCATTGATGCGGACATCAACGGTCGTGTTAAGCATTTCTTCTCAATATATAAAAAGATGGTCAACCAGAACAAGACCATAGATCAGATATATGACCTTTTTGCGATCCGCATCATTGTTGATACGGTAAGGGACTGTTATGCATCACTGGGAGTTATCCATAAGATGTATACCCCTATTCCGGGACGCTTCAAGGACTATATCGCCATGCCTAAGCCCAATATGTATCAGTCATTACATACAACGGTCATAGGCCGTGACGGTGTGCCCTTTGAAATCCAGATACGAACCTTCGAGATGCACCGTACCGCTGAATTCGGTATCGCTGCCCACTGGAAATATAAAGAGTCCGGCGGTTCAAAGGAAAGCGTAGCCCAGAATGAAGATGTAAAGATGAACTGGCTCCATGAGATCCTTGAATGGCAGAAAGATGAGTCTGACTCCAAGGAATTCATGAACATGGTCAAGTCGGATCTTAACCTGTTCAATGAAAATGTTTACTGCTTTACTCCGTCAGGTGATGTAAAGAATCTTCCGGCCGGATCCTGCCCTATTGATTTTGCTTATGCGATACATTCTGCAGTCGGCAATAAGATGGTGGGAGCAAAGGTTAATTCAAAGCTTGTGCCCGTAACCTACAAGCTCCAGAACGGTGACAGAGTTGAAGTCATTACGTCCCAGAATTCACACGGACCAAGCAGAGACTGGCTTAAGATCTGTAAATCCACCCAGGCCAAGAATAAGATCAATCAATGGTTTAAGCATGAACAGAAGGATGAAAACATTGATCATGGTAAAGAACTTCTGTCAAACTATGCCAAGTCCAGAGGTTACAATCTCAGTGAACTCACAAAGCCTGAGTATATAGAAGGTGTTATCAGAAGATACAGCTACATCGACTGGGAGGCTGTACTGGCTTCTGTCGGTAGAGGCGGTATCAAAGAGTCACAGGTAGTGGCCAAGCTCATAGAGCTGAAGAATAAAACAGAGGAAACAAATATTTCCGATGAGGATATCATTCAGAATCTCGAGGGCATGACCAAGAAGCCTGAGATCATACGCAAGTCAAAATCCGGAATTGTTGTTAAGGGCATCCATGATCTGGCTGTTCGTTACGCTAAATGCTGTTCACCTGTGCCCGGAGACGAAATCGTAGGTTTCGTAACCAGAGGCAGAGGCATCACCATCCATCGTACCGACTGCATTAACATGATGAACCTTCCCGAGGACGAGAAGGCCCGCCTTATCGAGGCAGAGTGGCAGAAGGATATCTCAGGTGAAACCTATGCCACAGAACTTGAAATCTACACCACCAACAGAATGGGTCTTCTGGTTGATATTTCAAAGGTGCTTTCTGATTCCGGTATAGACATTAAGGCTCTTACATCAAGAGTCGGAAAGAACGAAAAGGCCACCATAACAGTTTCCTTTGATATACACAATAAGGAAGAACTTCAGGCTCTTGTCAGCAAGATTTATAAGATAAGAGGCGTTGTGGATATCGTCAGAGCCCAGGGATGATAAAGTTTCAGAACTATCACTACTGTCAATGCGGCGATAGATACTTTGGAAGCTGACCTGGCAGGAAGTTCCGGGAGGAAAGATGCTTAAGATTTCAAAATTTGTTACAGGTCCGTTGGGAACAAATGTATATTTTCTGATCGATACAGATACGCATAAGTGCGTTATTATCGACCCGGCAGACAATGCTGACCATATCATAAATATCATTGATAATGAACTTCGGGCTGAGCCTTTGCTTATTCTCCTGACACATGCACATTTTGACCATATGACAGCGGCCAAAGAAGTTGCTCAGCATTATGGCATAGGGATCAGGGTAAATGCTTTGGACGAAGGTCATATGCAGGATCCGGAAAAGAACCTGAGCAGAATGTTTTATAAACCTGTAAGTTTCCTTCCATCTGAGTATGACACTTTTAAGGATGGAGATGTACTGAAGCTTCTTGACAGAGACATAAAGGTTTTGGGAACTCCCGGACATACGCCCGGTTCCAGCTGTTTTTATATCGAGGATGGTCTCAGTTACATACCAAACGGTGCATCGGAACCGAAGATTTGTCCGGTTCTTATGGCCGGGGACACCCTGTTTCAGGGTTCCTTCGGAAGGACAGATTTCCCGGGCGGGTCTGAGGAAGAGTTATTTAAAAGCATTAAAGAAAAACTTCTGACTCTCCCTGCCCAGACCTCGGTTTTTCCCGGACATGGGCCTCAGACAAGCATTGCCATAGAAAAGAGATATAATCCCGCTGCATTTTGAAAGTGAATGTTAGAAGTTGGTATCGATTCTTTGATACCAACTTAATTTTTAGAGATAATAAAATTCCCATCTTTATATCAGATGTAAACGACAGTTTTTAAACATTCATATATGAGGAAAAAGTTTTGATCAGGTTAATATTAGATAAAACAGCAGAGAGTTTTGAACAGGATATAAGAGAGCTGATTCAGGAGTTCTATCCCGGAGAAGATTTCGAGATTAGAACAGAAGAAGGTGTTCATTTTACCAACACCACACAGGAGGAGAAGAATGCTCTTAAGCAGGCGAAAGCCACCGGAGAAAATGCCGAGGTAAATAAAAAGTCCACAAAAAACAAGGCAAAGATGGCCTCGGAGATAACCCCCGAAGGTGTACAGGATGAAAAGATCAGATTTTCCTTTGAAGTGTCAGCTTCTGATATGCCCCTCAAGGGAGTAAGAAAAGACGATAAATCGGTGATCAAAGCTGAACTTTACGATACGCTGGTCAGCATGACAGGTAAGACCCTTCCATGGGGAGACCTTACAGGCATAAGACCGGTTTCACTGGTGAGTCCCATGGTGGAAGCTGCCATAGAGAAACGTAAAACAGAAAGCGATTCTGTAAATGAGCTGACAGAAACTGAAATCAGAGACATTAAAACCGCACTTACAAAAGAATACTGCATCGAAGGTGAAAAGCTTGACCTGATGACAGATATAGCTTTAAGAGAACACAGGATCCTCAACCGGATTTACGATGTAACCGGTAAAACCTACAAAGAAGGCTGGAGCCTGTATATCGGTATCCCCTTTTGCCCTACAAGGTGTCTCTACTGTTCTTTTTTAAGCAACACAATTTCTGCCTGGGAAAAGAGACTTCCGGAGTATATGGATAATCTCCGTAAGGAAATAAGGTATACCGTCAGAGAAATGTGCGGCAAACACAGGCGGCCCCTCCAGACCATATACATAGGTGGAGGTACCCCCACTGCTCTTGATGAAAAGTGGCTTCAGGTTCTTATGGATATGGTTCATGAGGAGTGTGGTTCTGCTAATGTCTCCATTTTGAGTAATGTAACCTCCCGGGAGCATGATTGGAAGAACACAGTTACAGGTATGCCCGGTATCGTGGAGTTCACCGTTGAAGCCGGAAGACCGGATTCCATAACAAAAGAAAAGCTTCAGATCCTTAAGGCTGCAGGAGTAGACAGAATTTCCGTCAATCCCCAGACCTTCAACCAGAAGACTCTCGACCTCATAGGAAGAAAACACAGTGTAGAATCAGTGATAGAAAAGTATGAGCTTGCGAGAGAAGTAGGCTTCGAAAACATTAACATGGACATCATACTGGGCCTTCCCGGAGAAAAACTGCCGGAGGTAACACATACCCTTTGCGAAATTGCCAGAAACAAACCTGACAGCCTCACAGTTCACAGCCTTGCCATAAAACGTGCCGCAAGACTCACTCTGGAAAGAGACTATTGGGCAGGCATATACCGTGCTGGAGATGAAAATGAGATAATGGCTGAAACAAGACTTCAGGAAGAAGCGGAGGCAGGAGAAAACTATAGCTTGATAGGTCACACAGGAACTTCTGTATCTGATGTAGCAAAAGAAAAAACAAAATTCAGGTACCCGGAGATTACCCGCATGATGATGGCCTCTGCCTATACCGCCGAAGTCCTTAACCTGAAACCCTACTACCTGTACCGACAGAAGAACATGGCAGGCAACCTGGAAAACGTAGGCTACTCAACAGAAGGAAAAGAATGCCTGTACAACATCCTCATGATGGAAGAAAAACATACCGTCATCGGCTGCGGCGCCGGCTGCTCCAGCAAATTCGTCCTTCCATCCAAAGATGGCGACCCTACGCATAAACGCGTTGAACGCTGCGACAATGGCAAAGATATAAAGTCCTATATAGAAGACGTAGACAAGTTCATTAAACGAAAAGAAGAATTATTTTCACTGATGAAAGAATAATTAGAACATGATTTCAGATTTTTCCGACAAAGCGACTCGTTCTAAAAGTGATGCCCTCCGGCTCTGTCCGTCCCTTTTTTTACTAATATTTCTCCCAATAATGTCGAAATAAACATGTGTGTATAATTTTGCATAATTTCGGTATACGGAGTCTGTATTTATGAAATACGTTGAAACCACAGCTGATAAAAACTTAGATGATATTCTTGCAGAAAACAGGGGCCTGTATGGAGAATCCAACCTGATCGTGTTTGTATCTGGAGAGGAATTACATTTGGCTGCCGATAAAATATATTCAAATTTCCCAGGAGTCGATGTAATAGGCTTCCATTCCTTCATGTTCCGTCATGGCTCAGTTGATACAAACGGAACAGTACTGATGATCTTTGATAAAAACTCAAACGAATATGATTTTCAATTTGGCATCATCAATGGAATAAGTGCGAATCCCATAAAAAACGTTCTTTCCATTCAGAAACAGGTTGAAGATTTAAAGCCCGGTGAAGGAAATACAGTTTGCTTTGAGTTCTGCACAGGTAACGAGGACCATCTGCTTACGACATTAAATTCCATTATTAAGGATCATGGAATCATTGCCTTTGGACTCACTGCCGTGGGACAGAAGCTGACTGATCAGAGCTATGTTTTTTACAACGGATTATATTTTGATGATGCCTGTGTATATGTGATGATAAAAAACAACTGCGGAAGGATCATCACCTACTCTCAGAACATCTATATGCCTCATGATGACAGCAGGATTTATATTGCTACGAAGGTTGACAAGAAAACCCAGACCCTGCTTGAACTGAACGGACGTCCGGCTGCAGAAGTCTACTGTGAAGATCTGGGACTTCCCATAGATGAAATTGAGTCTGCATTTCCATACCATCCGTTGTGTAAGGTGATCGGTCAGAATACCTATCCGGTTTCAGTAAGATCATGCATAAAAGACGGTGGTCTTACACTTTTTAAACAGATAAACCAGAATGATATGCTTTATATAGCAGATCTTGGTGATTATAAAAAGATCATAACCGATCATTTTGAGAATTTAAAAAAGGATGTTCCCAATGCTTCAACCATAATGACTATTGACTGCATTTACAGATACATGCTTTTTGAAAATGAAAACATGCTTGACTGGTATGCGAATTTCCTGAATAAGGCAGGAAGGCAGTCGCTTGGAATAATGGGAGCCGGTGAACAGTATGATCTCCAACACTGTAACCAGACCATGATCAGTGCTGTTTTTGTACATGATAAAGATAAGAAGCAGGAAAATATTGAAGCTTCTCCTAAAAACGAAAACTCAATGTTCTCGACCTTTTCATATATCAGGAATGAGGAGACAGGACAGGATGAAGGATCACTCAGTGAGAGAATTTATCCGCTGGATTATATGATCAATTACATCAGAAGTAAAAAAGACAGTATAGTCCAGGAAGAAACCTCCATACTGAGTAAGATCGTTTCAGGTCGTCATGATTTAAGACAAAAAATGCCGGACAACCCGAGTTATGAGGAATTATATAAATTGATCATGAGGCTGATCCAAGAAGGCAAGGATATTGCAGACACCTTAGCCACCATAAACCTGCATATAGAAGACATTGGCAATATGCTGGATCAGACAGAGTACCTTATCAATGATGTGGTATATACAGACGGACTTACAGGATTAAAAAACAGAACTTTTTACAATAATCTCGGTGATGACTTGTTCAATGAAGCCGAAAAGAAATCAGGCTTATCTATGGCATTTTTTGACATAGATGATTTTAAGCATTTTAATACCGATTTTGGTCATGATTTTGGAGATGAAGTACTTAGAAGGCTGGCTCAGGAAATAAAGCGTTTCTTCATTACCGACACTAACATACATATCATCAGAATGGGCGGAGACGAATTTGTGGTTCTTAACCCGGCAGCATTATCCTATGAAGACTTTGTTGACCGTATGGATAAAGTGAGGAAACATATCTCTGAATACAAAGTAGAACATGATGGTAAGACTGCCAGTCTTACTATAAGTATAGGTATGGCGGATTCCCGGAATGAAGAAATATCCAATTTGTGGAATCTGTATCGTGTTGCAGATATGAGACTGTATGAGGCCAAGGATTTAGGAAAGAATGCTCTGAAGGCTTATAATTAAAAATTAATTTCCGGACAGAATACCGATATATATTAGCACATAACACAGGATTACGTTAAGGAAAGAAGCAGACCATGAGATTAAAAACAATACTTATAGTTTTGAGTACAGCAGTTATCCTTGCAACTTCAGGCTGCAGTATAAAGCCTGAAAAGAAGGCTGTCACGGAAAAAGAATTTACGTCTGCAGTGGAAGAAATCGGACTCGAAGTGAAAGATGATACCAAAACCTACAGTGATACAGTGGGTGTAGTGACATCTCTTTACGGACTTAAAGAAGACCGCAGTGAATCTTACATGTTTTTCGTATTTAAAACCGCTGAAGATGCCGGAGTCCAGTACGATATACTTCGTATTCAGATAGGAGATACGGAAGCTAAGAATAAATTTGAAACTGATTTTTCAGGAACAAACTATTCAGTTTATAAGGCAGAATTTGATGACCTTTACTATCATGTCTGTCTGGTAGACAATACCCTGTTCTATGGATCTTCTGATAAGAAAAATAAAAGCGCAATTGAGAATTTTGCCAAAAAACTCGGATACGATTAAAAAGATTCAATAGCTCAGCTGAAAAAAAGAAGTGAAGAGCCGGAGGGATTTCCCTCCGGCTCTTACCGGTTTATTTACCCGGCTTATATGCGCTGGTGATATTTACAACTGCAGGTATCATGTCATCACCGGCAGTGGTGCCTGCATAGCTTCTGAGATGATTAATGAAGGAATCCTGATCGGTTTCAACATTCATTACAAGCCTCATCTCTCGGATATTCTGATCAAACTCAAGGAATGAGTGACACTTCTCTACTGTAGGAAGCTCCTCAAGAGCATGTTCAAGAGTGCCGAGATCATAGTACTTACGGCCCTTTGAACCATCAGTGAGTACAACACGTCCGCTGTTCTCAAGGAAATCAATACGTCCGTCAATCATGATCCTTGCGATGATGCCTGTATCATAAAGCTTTCCTTCACGCCATGGATCATTGATGACTTCACTGCTTTCAACAGGAGGAACATCCTTTATAAAGAGCTTACCCCATGAACCGAAAGGCTTCTTTGAGTAGTGGTCATCAAGAATATAAACCTTAACCTTGTCTGAGCTTGGAAGCTTAATGAGTTCCTTTCCGGCCTCGGCATTAAGCTCACCTGCTGTCACACTGTATAAGTGTGGATAAGCCTCATCCGGAAGGTGATATTTAACCTTACGGGCACTTGGCTCAGAGGTGAAAGCATTAAGTACAGACTCGTAGCATTCCAGGAAGAGTCTCAGCTGATCCTCATCAAATCTGTTCTTCCAGAAACGAAGCTCCACACGGTAGCCAATGTTGTCCTCATGCACATTCATATGGAATGGAAGAGAGTCAAGCTGCAGGTGTACAGGCTTTGCAGGAAGTCCACCGATCTCAGGAATGTATACGATATCACCCTGATACTGGAAGAACATCTCGCCCTCACGGCTAAGTGCGATAGGACTCTGCATTGAATCCATGATCTGCTTACCCATACGCTTCAGGAAAGTATTGGAGGTTTCGTGAGGTATGCGCTGTGAGCGGAGATAATAGGTTTTAAAGAGACATCCGCAAAGTCTTCTCCAGCGACCGTCGGTACGTCCTGAGTGGATACTGCAGGTGGTTACGTCATCTTCACCTGCGAAAAGTCCTACAGTATAGTTGAAGGAAGTCAGGAAGAGAACATTTTCCGAAACACCGTTAAGCTTGCAGAAGTTCTGTATCTTTCTCTTGGAAGTCTTGTCAAAACGCTTACGGATAACACCCTTATCAGCGTGGTTCAGATCCTCCTTGTCCTTCTTGTTAAGAAGTGAACGCTGAAGCTTGTAACCATTCATGAGATTACCGTAATAATCGGTACCCTTACGGACACCTCCATCCTTTATCATCTGACAGTCATCAAGAATGTAGTCATAAACAGTGTAAACTTCTTTTTCAACAGGCTTTCCGGCATAAGCACGATTCACGTCCTCAAGAAGTATGTTCATGCTTATTCCGTCACCCATAATATGGCTCACATCAAAGAGCATAAACTTACGGGTTTCTGTTCTGTATAAGCTTATATGGTAGAGTTTGTCCTGACCGTCATACTTGAAAGCCCTGAGAAGGCTGTTCTCTGTTTCCTGCCACTTTTCATCCGGTACATCAATGATAGGAACCTCGGGCTCCCAGTCATCATGACGATATAATGCAAGATAGTGGGTCTCGGGATCAGGCTGTATCATTCCCTTTACACCCGGATGAGCGTTGATGGTTTCAACTATAGCTGCCTGGAGTCTTTCAAGGTCAATGTTTGGATCCAGTTCAAATGTGAATGGAAGATTTCCTGTTGTATTTCCCGGGATGACATAAGCAAAATACATCATCATGCCGGTAAGAGGATACTTGTCCTGATAAGGATGAACCTCCATGCCCTTGGTTACTCCAAGGAAGTCATCCAGCTCCTTGACAGTATGGTTGTTGAGGATATCCTGGTAGCTTAGGATCTTACCCATCTGGGACTCGACCTCTTCAATGAGCTGAATACAAGCCATGGAATCCATGCCGGCTGCAAAGAGGTCAGTAGTGATACCGATCATATCATTGTCAATAAGACCTGAAATGATCTCGATAAGCTTCTTTTGGTTCTCATTCTCAGGCTTAACGATTACATCCTTCTGGTTTACAACGTCCTTACGCTCTGCCTGAACCTTGCTTCTGATGATCTTCCTTGAAGAGGTCTTCTCAAAAGGTTTATTTCTGATGACAACATCAGAAATTCTTGCGAAGGTAGGAAGCTCCTGATTATGTGCTGTAACAAGCTCCTTTACGGCAGCCTTGATATCCTTGATGCCGTTATTGTCGGCATATTCAAAGTTAGGATATACCTCGGCGATGATCTGATCATTTTCTTCAAGGGCAACGATATCAGTTACAAGCATGTCTCCGTCAAAGAGGTTCTCAATGGTCTCGGGAGAAACGTTCTCCCCATTTGACAGGATGATGAGATTCTTTTTACGACCTGTAAGGTAGATGAAATTATCCTCATCGATACGTGCAAGATCACCGGTTCTCAGCCATCCGTCTTCGGTAAAGGCCTCCTTTGTTGCCTCAGGATCCTTGTAATATCCCATCATTACAGACGGACCTTTAACCTGGAGTTCACCCTCCACAAGTCGGGTCTGGCAATTTCTTACTATGATACCGACACTGCCGCGTTTTTCCGGACGATCATAAACAGGAACTGAGATTTTAGGAGAATGCTCGGACATGCCGTAACCCTGTCCCACACGAATGTTAAATCCGGCAAGGGAATCCATAAGTTCTGGAGCCAGGAATCCGCCGCCTCCAACAAGCTTGTAAAGTCTGTCCCCGAGAACCTCCTGGCGAACAGAATCTATTGACCATTCAGGATGCTGCTTTTTTGTCTGGTGAAGACGGTTATTTACAAGCTTCAGCATCATAGGAACCATTCTTATGGAAGTAGGACGGAAAAGCTTGATGTCTTTGAAAAGCTTTTGAAGTGAAGTTGAAACTGCCAGAGAGGAACCGTAACGCATAAGACAGAATACGTCTCCGTTAAGGCAGAATACATGGTGTATGGGAAGAACGTTAAGTGCGATCTCATGGTACTGATCGCCCAGAAGATCATTACAGAATACGTTATCAATAAGGCTTGCGTTGGAAAGCATTACTCCCTTAGGCTCACCTGTGGTGCCGGAAGTAAAAAGGAGGATACCGCAGTCCTCACTTCTGGACTTGTCTGTAAAACTGCTTCCGGTGTAAGTCTTACGAATTGTAGATACACTGTCCTGATTGATTATATTCTGGATACAAATGAATTTCTTAACATTGGAATTGTTCTCTTTAAGATAAGATACCTGTGAGATATTCTCAAAATCATAAAAGAGCACGTCTATGTCAGCCTTGTTGACATTTCTCAGAAGATCCTGAGCAGAAAGCTGAACATCAAGCGGGGTGGCAACTCCGCCTGCACCGTTAACACCGAAAAGTGCGGCAAGATAATTGAAACCGAGACGTCCGTAGAAGCCTGCATGCATAGCGTGACCAAGGGATTCCGTCTCCTGAGATGCCCATTCACCTACTCTTTTTGCGGCATCCAGAAGATCTGCATAACTTCTTTCATATACAGTATCCTCATGTGCCCAGGTAAGGAACATCTTGTCATTAAAAGCCCTTGCTGCGTTTTCGAGAAGCTGGTAGAGACTGTGAGTTTCTTCGAAACGTACCTCTGGGTAGCCTGCGTTATCGATGACGATCTGGTCATAACTGTAATCCATTTTACTCTCCTTTTCAGATCAATAATTTGATCAGGTAAAATTGTTAAAAAGAATCAGTATCCAATATGAATTTAAGTTTTACCTTAATTCGTATTTGAGATAATGAACATAATGTTCAAATTGTGTTCATTAACCTTGAGTAAAATTATATCAAAAAATTTAACTATTGAACTAGGAAAAACCTACTAACATTTTAGATTAATACTTGAAAAAATGGAACATTCTACACAAAATATTAAAAATTGAAATTAAAATATTGTATACACTCAACCAAATTTGATTAAAATTTAATGAAATTGATCTGGGGCTCTTTTAAAATGCGGAAAATGGATTATAATATGTCAAACGGTTTGCAGAAGGCAGACATATCAGCATAATGGCGGGACATTAGGTTCGGATAAAAACCATGACGATATTTTTTTATTCCCGCAGGATTAAAAATTCAGAGAGGTTTATAATAATGAGCGCACAGTCAACAGAAGAAATGGTAAAGAACAATAATCTTGTTTATGTAACGGATTGTGAAACAGGAGATAAGATGAAATTTCTTGTTAAAGGCTTCAACAATCCATTTTATGGCAAAATGATCGGAAACGATGTGACAGTTGGTTCAGACAGATATGTTATCGAAGGAATCATTGCACAGTAAATAAATACCTGGAGTATAGTTTTTGGGGCTGTGTACTTTTCTGTGCCCTGAACACACAGAGAAGAATATTTAAACAGGAAAGCTACGAAAACATCTAAAATAATTATAGAGAACATCAAAAAATCCGGTCGACAGTGTAACTGCCGACCGGATTTTTTTATAAATAAGATCCTCATGAATCTTTTATAAAAGAAAAAATGTGTCGACAATATTAATGATGAGGGAAGCTATATCTACACACATCATTACGGATAGCAAAATTAATTCATGGGGATGAAACGACACGGTAGCCTGCATTACCGTTCATTGGTGCATAAAATGATGAATCACAGACTACATAAAGGAAAAAACATCATATTAAATGGTTTGTCTGCTATGCCGGGAGGATTTTTTATCTATCGCGGTGGTGACAACGATGAAATTTTGTATGTTAATTCTGCTTTATTAAAGATATTTGAGTGCGAAACCGAAAAAGAATTCATGGAGCTTACCGGCGGTACATTTACCGGCATGGTTCATAAGGATGATTACAGTAAGGTAAAGAAGAGTAAAAATATTCAGACTGAAACCGACAGTGATCAGTTTGAAAAGGTACGCTACAGGATCGTTACAAAAAATGGAAATATAAAATACATTGAGGACTTCGGAAGATATTATAAAGATGATGACGAAGGCCCTCTTTTCTATGTCTTTCTTTCGGAAATTCAGCTGATGAAAGATCCTCTTACATCACTTTCAACAAGATGGGGCTTTTTTATCAAGTCGGAAAAATTTATTAAAGATATAGCCAATGTGATGGATAGCCCTGTGATACTTGCTCTGGATCTAAGCGGAATGAAGGGATTTAATGCAAGATACGGTACTCGTGAGGGCGATAAATTTCTTTGCATGTTTGCGGATCTTCTGCGTAAGTTTTTTGGTGATAACTGTGCAAGATTCGGTGAAGACCATTTCTTTGCCATAGCTCCCCATGAGGGAATTGAGGGGAAACTTGACAGTTTTATTCAGGAGCTTTGTGAAATCAACAACGGTATAACCCTGCCCGTAAAGATAGGTATGTGTATCTGCCATGAGGGAATGTCTGTGCATTTGGCCTGTGATTACGCAAGGATGGCATGTGAAGCCCAGAAGGTACAGTATGGGTCAGGTTATGGAAGCTTTGACGAAAAGATGGGTCAGCATTATGCCAGAGCAGAGTATATACTCAGCCATCTGGATCAGGCTCTTAATGAGGGATGGATACACGTTTATCTGCAGCCTGTCATAAGAGGACTATCAGGAAGAGTCTGCGGATTTGAAGCATTGGCAAGATGGATAGACCCGATTTATGGATTTATTACTCCGGGAGATTTTGTACCATTGCTTGAAGAGAACGGGCTATCCTATAAGCTGGATATCTTCATGGTTAAACGAGTTGTGGAGTTACAGGGCAGGAATCTGAAGGTTGGAAATCCTGTGGTACCTGTTTCCGTCAACATATCCCGGTCTGACTTTGATTATTGCGATCCTGTGGATATCATTATAAATACCCTTGAGGAACATAATGTTCGCAAGGATCTCATTTGTGTTGAGATAACCGAAACGACTCTTATGAATGATAAGGGTCTCATCAAAAAGGAGATTAAAAGGCTTCATGAGGCAGGAATAGAAATCTGGATGGATGATTTCGGATCAGGATATTCTTCTCTTAATGTTCTTAAAGATTTTGAATTTGATGAGATCAAGATCGATATGCAGTTCATGAGGGATTTCAGTGAAAAGTCCAAAACCATCATAACCATGGCGGTGAAGATGGCAAAGGAGCTTGGAATCCATACCCTTGCAGAGGGGGTTGAAACTAAAGAGCATTTGGAATTTCTGAAGTCCATTGGCTGTGAAAAAATACAGGGCTATTATTATTCAAAGCCTCTTCCTGTTTCGGATATCAGAAGATATCTTTCGGACCATGGGCTTATCATGGAGACCAGGGAAGCCAGATCTGTTTATGAAAAAACAGGTCTTATTGATGTTGTCCAGGATAAAGCACTTGCTCTGTTTTTCTATGACAGGACAAATTTTAATCTTTTATTTTTTAATAAGAAAAACGGGGATTACATCGGTGGTGATAAAGAATTATCTGCTTCAAAAATAGAGGCTGATATCAATGCCGAAGGGACATTTGTATATCGTAAATTCCGGGAGCTGGCAGAAAAATGCATCAACAGTCATCAGGAAGAGATGACGGTTTTTGTTTCCGGAAAAATATATTTTGAGTTGACCTTTAAGGTTATTGCGGACAGCAGGCAGGGCTATATGATTCTGGCATCTATTGATGACAGAAAATATGAAGAAAGTAAACAACTCGAAATGCATGACTATATCATGAGGAATGTGATTTCTTCGTATGACTGCATTTATTACCTTGATTATGCTGAAGACACCATAACCGTCATTTATACAAATCTTTACAATGAACAGGTTGGAAGTGTAACTAAGGGGATTGGGGATTTTTATAAGAATTACCGTCAGAGATATATCCATCCGGATGATATGGACAGATGGAAGACGTTTACTGATATAGAACGTTATACAGATCCCTCGTCTCAAAACAAAGACAGGATCATAAGAAATATTTTCAGGGTGAAGAATCCAAATGGCAACTATGTATGGACGAAATTCATGGTTGTCCTTATTTCCGGTGGTAAAGATAAAAAAGCTATAGTCTGTGTAAGACCTTCAACAATCGAGCAGGATGTGAAGGTTTACGGGGAGTTTAAGGATAAGACTTTAAACTCATCAGAGATCACAGGTGATGAGCTTATGGATGCTATCAGACTGAATTCTGAAATATGTTTTTTCTGGAAGGATAAAGACAGAAGATTTGTTGGTGTTTCTGATGCCTTCCTGAAATTCTATGGTTTTGATTCCGCGGATGCGGTTTTGGGAAAGAATGATGAAGAAGTAGGATGGCACATTGACGATACTCCATTTATGACAGATGAGGAGAGGGTACTCCTAAAGGGTGAGATCATCAGAAATTCCATTGGGCAGAATGTCATTGATGGTGTAACACACTATATTGCCGCCACAAAATTTCCGGTTTATAACAACGGAGAAATTGTGGGACTGATGGGATACTTTATTGATATTAATCAGGACGTGATGTCTGATACCTCTCTCAGGGATCAGAGTCAGAGAGATCATGTTACCGGTCTCATGAACAGCTATGGACATATGGTTACTCTGTCTCAACTGGGTGACAACCTGAGAACCAACGGTGAAGACTTTACATATGTGCTTCTGGACATTCCTGAATTTGAAAACATCAGGGAAGATTACGGAAGAGATATAGCGGAGAAATTTATCAAGGTTATCGCAAAGTACATTGTTTTCAGTTTCGGACGTGTAACCTCGGTTTTCCGCTTATATGGCTGCTGCTTTGCCGTATGTAAGAGAAATACGTCGAAAGAAGATATTATCAGACGGGTAGAGCTTTGGAAGAAATATGTCAGCTCTATAAGAGAAATCGAATCCAGGGAGATAAGAGTCCATGGTGAATACGGTATCATTAACGGATCTGAATGCTATGATATGCAGGATGTTTACGAAGGCGCAAAAAATGATCTGAACAGGAGAATGAAAGGAGACAATGAAAATAATACCGGGCTTTTAGATATCGGCGGATACTATGAAAGTTTGCCTCTTCCGTATTTTGTGGCAAAAACTGTATTGAGTGAAGATAATAAGACTCCTGTCGATCTTGAATATATTTATGTTAACGGAAAATATTGTGATGCCACCGGAAAGAAAGCGTCAGAGCTTATTGGTCATTGCTACACAGGAATATTCTCGGATCTTCGAAGCAGCAACTGGATCAGTGTCGGATACAGGGCATCTATGGGTGAATATATCCATGACAGATGCTATAGCTTCGCCTTTAAGCGTTGGGTGAATTATATTGCAGCGCCGGCTTCACATGCAGGCACATTTTCAATAGTAATAGTGGATTATAATGATGAAAATCAGCCGAAGGAAAAAATGATATCTGTTCAGGAGCCAAAAGAAGCTGTCAACAATATGGAGCTGTATGATCATAGTACAAAGACAGAAAAGGGTGGTGGATATAAGAACGATAAGATCGATGACATCAGCTTCCGTATCGCCAAGATACTGAGCGGAGATGATGAATACGAAAAGGCTATGAACGCTGTCATCAATATACTAAAGGAAAACCTTGAAATTGACCGCCTGTACATCATGGAGTGTACTGACGAAGGTATCAGCAATACCTTTGAGTGGTGTGCTCCGAATGTGAGGCCCGTCATCAGTAAATGGCAGAATGTGGAGCTTAAGACGTATGTGACAGATTATGAGGTATTTAAACCCGGTCAATGTATCGTGATAAATGATTTGGAAAAATATAAATACGTTAATCCTTCAAGAGCCTTAAATATGATAAGTCAGGGAATCAGAAATGCTGTTGAAGCGCCGTTCTTTAATGACGGCAAGCTTCTCGGATTTATCGGTATTGACAACTATAAGGGAGATGAAGAATACGTAAAGAAATTACTTGAGAATACTTCGTATTTCATAGGCTTCAAGGTACACAATAACGCACTTCACAGGAAGAATAAAGCTCTTTATCTGGCAAAGGCTCTGAACAAAGACGAGGCGAAAAAGGAACAGGAAGAGCAAAAGGTCACAGGGTATGATAATGGTTATTATATTCCTGATCCAAACACAGATCTGCCTGTGGATTATATTATCGGTAAGATAATACTTGACAGCACAAATCTTCATCCTTTAGATTTTGAATTCCTGTATGTTAATGACAAATTCTCCAGGAAGGTTGGAAAAAATCGGGATGAGATAATGGGCCGGAAATTCAGGGATACCTTTTTCAATGCTGACCCCACATGGGTTACCGATGGATATCAGGCGGCTTTACATGGCAAAACCCTGACGGGACGAAAGTACAGCGTACTTGGAAAAACTTGGGTTGATTACCGTATGGTTCCGGGAAGTGAGGAAGGTACCTTTATTCTCATACTTATGGATATCTCTGAAAGCTACAATAAAGAGATTGAAATGGAGAGGGAAAACAAGAAGAATGAATGCCTGGTTGAAATTGCAGGTATACTTGCCTCACAGGAAAGTCACAGGGTTGTTATTGATGATGCCCTTAAGACGCTTGCAAAATTCTTCTATGCTTCAAGGGTTTATATCGTTATGAAGGATGGAGAGGAAACGAAAACAGAATTCCAGTACTGTTCAAAGGGCGTAAAGCCCAATGACTATAATTTTAGTGATATAGATAAGGATTTCATAGAACACTGCACGGAGAATCTTCGTGAATATGAAAATATCATAAGATTTGATGTTGAATCCATAAGGGAAACGTATCCTGAGGTATATGATAAACTCAGATATCTGAACGTACGAAATATGATAGGCATCCCATTTTATCAGGGAGACGATATCATTGGAGTTCTTTGCATTGAAAATTATGAAATAAGCAGGGTTGATGATACCGGAGGCTTTATAAAGACGGCATCGGAACTGATCTTCTTCAGGTTGAATTTATTACTAACTCAAACTTCCCACACCCAAAAGGTGTGATGCACCTTGAAAACTCTATACTTTAGACAAATAAAAAGGCATAGGTCGCTTTCAAATAAGGTATAATGAATTTACCACAAAACATTTACCAAGAAAGGACTTACGCCATATGCATATCTTACCACAAGGACAGCACTCAGAGGAAGAAATTAATTGCTCAGTTTCGGATTTTATTTCAACCTTTAAGGTAGGTAACTTACTCCGTAAATGCAATGCCGAAAAGCAAAAGGGAATCCCTGTAATAAATATCTTTCGGTATAAGTTTGTAAATGTTTTTTCAAGAAGCAGCATGTACATG
>NZ_FNRG01000002.1 GCF_900107835.1 Oribacterium sp. KHPX15 | reverse complement strand
CGACACCCTCGCATATAAGAATCCAGCCTAAGATGGACTGATGCGACCCCCCACTGCTAAGAGGCAGGCCATGAACTTAGGCAAACAGCCAGCTGGTTTGAAGCTAACATCCGTGTCAGGGGAACAGACTATGAATGAAGTAACCATTATTGGTTCAACAGGGGGAATCAGAACTGATACCTGATTGACACTAAGGAGCAATTATACCATGGGCTTTACTAAGCCTATTGAACAAAAGTAACTATTAATTTTTTATAAAAAACGGTATCTAAAAGATACTATACGAGAGAGGAGACTATATGAGAATTCTTGTAACAGGCGGTGCCGGATACATCGGAAGTCACACATGTGTTGAGCTTCTTAATGAAGGCTATGAAGTAGTTATCATTGACAATCTTTATAATTCCAATCAGAAGGCAGTTGACCGTATCGAAGAGATAAGCGGCAAGAAGGTAAAGTTCTATCAGGAGGATCTTCTGGACAGAGCGGCCGTTAAGAAGATTTTTGATGAGAATGAGATAGATGCGGTTATCCATTTTGCGGGACTCAAGGCTGTAGGTGAGTCAGTTCACAAGCCGGTTGAGTATTACCGTACAAATATCGGCTCAACGCTCAATCTTGTTGAGGAGATGCGTGCTCACGGGGTAAAGAATATCATTTTCTCAAGTTCCGCTACTGTTTACGGAGATCCTGCCGAAATCCCTATCACAGAGAACTGTCCTAAGGGAACCTGCACCAATCCTTATGGCTGGACCAAGTGGATGCAGGAGCAGATTCTCACAGATGTTCATACAGCAGATTCTGAGTGGAATGTTATCCTCTTAAGATACTTTAATCCTATCGGAGCTCATGAGTCAGGCCTCATCGGTGAGGATCCTAAGGGTATCCCTAACAACCTTCTTCCATATGTTGCACAGGTTGCCATCGGAAAGCTTCCCGAGATCAATGTTTTCGGAAATGACTATCCTACACCTGACGGAACCGGAGTTCGTGATTACATCCATGTAGTTGACCTTGCGAAGGGACACGTAAAGGCTATCGAGAGATTTGCAAAGAATGACGGTGTATTTGTCTGCAATCTCGGAACAGGACATGGTTATTCTGTTCTTGATGTTATCCATGCTTTTGAGAAGGCTTGCGGCAAGGAGCTTCCTTATGTTATGAAGCCGAGACGTGACGGTGATATCGCAACCTGCTACTCAAGTCCCGCGAAGGCAGAGAAGGAGCTTGGCTGGAAGGCACAGTTCGATCTCGAGGATATGTGCAGGGATTCCTGGAACTGGCAGCAGAAGAATCCTAACGGGTATAATTCGTAATTTAGTGAAATGGTACAGAAAATGCAAGGGACGTGTGGCGGCCCACGAGATTGAAAGTACATCGCGGCTGTTGTGTTCGCCCCTGTCGCACTCACGTGCGCCCGGATGCGAACACAACATCCACGATGTTCTTTCAACTCGCAAGCCTAGCCACCCATCCCTTGCATTTTCTTCCGATTGTGGCTTAATAAACGTTTTTGAAGGTGCAAATATATGGATTTACAGTGTGGAATAAAAAATTTAGTTGCGTATGCGTACAGAACTACGCTTATAGAGGAAGAAGACATTACATGGGCGCTTAATACGGTTGCGCTGAATTTGAAGGTGGATGAAGTGACCTCAACTAAGGATGAGGTCATGGAAGAGGCGGAGAAGATTCCGTTTGATGAGGTTGAGGCAGAGGAGTTTAAGACTACTACGGAAACCGGGATCGTTGACGACGGGTCGTATCTTGAGAATGTTTTGAAGGTTCTTAATGATTATGCGGTGGAGCAGGGCCTTACGGATGGGGATTCTGTTGTATACAGAGATCTGTTCGATACAAAGCTTATGGGGGCTCTGACTCCGAGACCTTCAGAGGTTCAGGCAAATTTCTTTGATCTCTATGAAGAGGATCCGAAGGTTGCCACTGACTGGTACTATACATTTTGCAGAGATACTGACTATATAAGACGCTACAGAGTAAAGAAGGATCTTAAGTGGAAGACTGAGACAGAGTACGGGGAGCTTGACATTACCATAAACTTAAGTAAACCGGAGAAGGATCCGAAGGCCATTGCGGCAGCAGGAAAGGCCAAGCAGACAGGGTATCCCAAGTGTCAGCTTTGCTGTGAGTGTGAGGGCTATGCAGGACGTGTTGACTATCCGGCAAGAGAGAATCACCGTATCATTCCTATAGAGATCCAGGGTCAGGAGTGGGGATTTCAGTATTCACCATATGTTTATTACAACGAGCATTGCATCGTTCTGAATACCAAACATACTCCAATGAAAATCGATAAGAGCGCATTTTTGAAGCTTTTCGATTTTGTCCGTCAGTTCCCGCACTATTTTGTAGGGTCCAATGCTGACCTTCCCATAGTCGGTGGCTCCATCCTTGCACATGAGCATTTCCAGGGGGGTAACTATGAGTTCGCCATGGCAAAGGCTCCTGTAGAGAGAAGCTTCACAATTCCGGGATACGAGGACATTAAGGCAGGAGTTGTAAAGTGGCCTATGTCTGTTATCCGTCTCACCGGTGAGAATATCGCAAAAATGGCTGATCTTGCAGACCATATCCTTGTGGCATGGAGAGGCTACACCGATGAAGCTGCATTTATCTTTGCTGAGACTGATGGTGTTCCTCACTCAACCATCACTCCTATAGCGAGAAAGGTTGGAGAAGAGTACCAGCTTGACCTGGTGCTTCGAAACAATATCACCACCGAGGAGCATCCTCTGGGTGTTTACCATCCACATGCGAAGCTTCACCATATCAAGAAGGAAAACATCGGACTTATAGAGGTTATGGGCCTTGCGGTTCTTCCGAGCAGATTAAAGCAGGAGATGGCAGAACTTAAAGAAGCATTCCTTACAGGCAAGGATCTTCGTGACATTCCTGAACTTGAGAAACACGCCGACTGGTTCGACGCATTCATGGAGGAGTATTACAGACGTGACATCGAGGTCACAGCCGAGAATTTCGATGAAATCCTTCAGGACGAAATCGGAAAAGTCTTCATGCATGTCCTCGAGGACGCCGGAGTTTACAAGCGTACCCCAGAGGGCCAGGCTGCCTTCGACAGGTTTATAAAAACACTTTGATGTGAAATAAAAAAGAGGCTTCATTCATGAAGCCTCTTTTTTGTATGGCTAGATCATCGAAATTCCGAAAGAGTTAACCAGACCGTCGATGGGCTTGCCGGCCTTGCAAAGCGGGCAATCATTGTAGTCGGCAAAAGCATAGTCCGGAAGATCATTTGTGCCGTAAACCGAAACCACAGGGATGCCGTTATAAGAAGTGATGGCACTGAATACAGCGGAGACACCACTTAACTTGCCGCCGTAGTATTTTACAGCCTCGATGACCTTGTTGATGGATTTTCCGGTGGAAACGGAGCCCTCAAGGATGAGAACATTCTTGCCTCTCACCATAGGCTTAATGTTATCTCTGAAAATGATCTGTGAGTTGGAATTGAACTCCGGCTTTATTATATAGATTGTCTTATGGGCGTTGGTGTTCATGGCACCGCTCTTGGTAAGCTCCTCAGCAACGAAAGCGCCGATAACCTCTGTTCCTTCGTCACAAATGATGGTATCCACCACCAGACCGAAAAGGTATCTCTCTACAAGCTTGGCAGCAACCATATGAGCTTCGGACGCTCTGGTCTTAACTGTTGTGAGGTCTATGTAATAGTTTGTGTGAGAATGGTTTGTGGCAAAATGTCCCCTTGTAACCTTCAGTGGTAATGATATTCCCGTAACTTCGATTTTCTGATAGCTGTTTTCCATTTTTACTCCTTATCCTGTTTCCTGATGAAACATAATTTGATCATATTCTATGATCCGTGTCACGTAACCTGATGAATTCATTATATCATCTAGGTTGATAAAATAAATATTATTTTCAAAAATACATAAATTTGGAACATCATATCCCTGGATGGGATTTCGGATGAAGGAGACTGACGGATATGTAAGAAAAACGTAAGTATAAAAAGAACGTACGTGTGGAAAATTCAGAGAAGAGAGGGTATTATTAAGAAAGCAGGTGGTTTTGATAAAATGCCACAGCTTGATAAAAATGTCATATTTATGATATAGTTCAAGAAATTGCGTGCAAAAAAACAGCAAGATTTTTAAGGAGTTTTAAATGGCAGAGAAATACGATGCGTCGAGTATCACGGTCCTGGAGGGACTTGAACCGGTCAGAGTGAGACCCGGTATGTACATCGGTTCCGTAGGTTCCAGAGGTCTCAATCACCTCATTTACGAAATCCTGGACAATTCGGTGGATGAGCATCTGGCGGGATATGCCAAGAATATATGGATAACATTGGGAAAGGATGGCTCCTGTACCGTTCGTGATGACGGTCGAGGCATCCCTGTAGGCATGCACCAGAAGGGAGTTTCCGCAGAGCGAGTAGTTCTTACCACACTTCATGCCGGCGGAAAGTTCGACAGCAAGGCATACAAAACCTCCGGCGGTCTTCACGGTGTAGGTTCATCAGTTGTTAATGCTCTGTCATCCTACCTCAGGATCCGTGTTTATCAGGACGGAAAGATTTCGGAAGATACTTATGAGCGCGGAAAACCAACAACCGAGCTTGTAAAGGGACTTCTTCCTGTTGTGGGAAAGACAAAGGAGACCGGAACAGAGACCACATTTATACCGGATCCGGAGATATTTGAAAAGACAAGATTCAAGGAGGACTGGCTTCAGTCAAGACTCCATGAGACTGCATATCTTAACCCGGAGCTTACCATCCATTATCGGGATGACAGAGATGAGATTCCTGTTATCAAGGAGTTCCATGAGCCGGAAGGAATCATTGCCTTTGTAAAGGATGTCAATAAAGAGAAAGAAAAGGTTACTCCCGAGATTTACTTCAAGGGCGAGTCCGAGGGTACAACACTTGAGTGCTGTATTCAGTTTACGGATGACTTTGAAGAGAATGTTCACGGCTTCTGTAACAACATTTTCACCCAGGAGGGCGGAACACATATCACGGGATTCAAGACCAAGTTTGCCCAGCTTATAAACAGCTATGCAAGACAGCTTGGACTTCTCAAGGAAAAGGATGATAACTACACCGGTGCTGATACCCGTAACGGTATGATGGCTGTAGTTGCTATAAAGTATCCGGATCCTATTTTTGAAGGACAGACCAAGACAAAGCTTGCAAGCCAGGAAGCAGGAAAGCATGTTGCGGCCATAGTGGATTCAGAGCTTCAGCATTATTTCGACAGAAATGTTGAAGTTGTGAAGTCCATCATCACCTGCGCAGAGAAATCAGCAAAGATCAGAAAACAGGAACAGAAAGCCAAGAGCAACATGCTCAGCAAGTCAAAATACAGTTTTGACTCAAACGGAAAACTCGCTAACTGCATTTCCAAAAATCCCGAGGAGTGTGAGATTTTCATCGTAGAGGGAGATTCTGCGGGCGGTTCTGCAAAAAATCACAGAGACAGACGTACCCAGGCTATCCTTCCCCTTCGTGGAAAGATCCTGAACGTTGAGAAAGCTTCCATAGATAAGGTTCTTGCCAATGCTGAGATCAAGACCATGATCAATACCTTTGGATGTGGATTCTCAGAGGGTTACGGTAATGACTTTGATATCACAAAGCTCCGCTATGACAAGATCATACTTATGACCGATGCGGACGTTGATGGTTCACATATCGATACATTGCTCCTTACCTTCCTTTACAGGTTTATGCCTGACCTTATCACAGAAGGACATGTTTATGTTTCCATGCCGCCTCTTTATCAGGCTATACCTCACAATAAAAAAGAGGCACCGGAGTACCTTTATGATGAATCTGCGCTTGTAAAGTATCAGAAGAACCACAAGGTTGGAAGCTATGAGCTGAAGCGATTCAAGGGTCTTGGTGAGATGAATCCGGAGCAGCTTTGGGAGACAACCCTCAATCCGGAAAACAGAATTTTAAAGAGAGTTGAGATAGAGGATGGACGTCTGGCATCGGAGGTTACCAGTATGCTCATGGGATCAGAGGTAGGACCTCGCCGTGATTTCATTCATGATCACGCTGATGAGGCTGAGATTGATGCTTAAAAAGTTCATCGGTTAATGTCCTTCGCATATGACGGTTTTGTGAGAAAAACGTACTGCGTAAGCAGAATTCGCAGGCATCAAACGAAGGGTGACCGTGAAACCCCAAAGTAAAGAGAATAGATATAATTAAGGATTAATTATGGCAGAACAGATTTTAACAACCGAATATTCGGAGGAGATGCAGAAAAGCTACCTGGATTATTCCATGAGCGTTATCACTTCAAGAGCGGTACCGGATATTCGTGACGGACTTAAGCCGGTACAGAGAAGAGTACTTTTCGACATGGATCAGCTTCATGCTAACCATGACCACCCAACCTATAAGTCAGCCCGAATAGTGGGTGACACCATGGGTAAGTATCACCCTCACGGAGATGCATCCATATACGATACACTTGTTGTCATGGCGCAGGATTTCAAGCGTATGCAGCCGGTTATCCATGGACAGGGTAATTTCGGTTCCATAGAGGGAGATTCCGCAGCGGCTCCACGATATACAGAGGCGAAGCTTGAAAAGTTTACCGATGACTGCATGCTGGCAGATCTTGATAAGTCGGTGGAGTTTCAGGCAAACTATGATGAGACTCTGACAGAACCGGTTGTGCTTCCTGCCAGAATACCGTATTTCCTTTTGAATGGTTCCGAGGGTATCGCGGTAGGTATGGCTACATCAACTCCAAGCCACAATCTGGGAGAGATCATTGACCTTATTCTTGCTTATCTCAGAAATCCTGCCATGGGAACTGCTGATATGATGGAGTATCTTAAGGGACCTGATTTTCCTACAGGCGGAATCATCGCCAACAAGTCGGAGCTTGTGGATATTTACCGTTCCGGAACCGGAAAGCTGAAGCTCAGAGGAAAGATTGTATTCGAAAAGAAGGAAGGAAGATCCGACAGAGATAAGCTTGTGGTGACTGAGATACCATACACCATGATCGGTCAGGGTATCATGAAGTTCATGCAGGATACGGCACAGCTTGTGGAGAACAGAGTGCTTCCTGAAATCACAGACATTTCCAACCAGTCAGACAAGAACGGTATACGTATCGTTCTTGACCTTAAGAACGGCGCTGACATTGAAAGGATACAGAACGTCCTTTATAAGAAAACAAAGCTGGAGGATACCTTCGGCGTAAATATGCTTGCCATCAATGAAGGACGTCCGGAGACCATGTCTCTTCGCGGAATCATCAAGGCATACCTTAAGTTCCAGTATGAGATTCTCGGAAAGAAGTACAAGAATTTACTTGATGCCGAGATAGACAAGAAGGAGATTCAGGACGGTCTCATCAAGGCAGTTGACCTTATTGATGCCATCATTGCACTTCTCAGAAGCTGTAAGTCCCAGGCTGATGCAAAGAAAGCTCTTATGACGGGAGACATTGAAGGCATCAAGTTCCGTGACAGAGATAAAGAGTTTGAAGCAACCATCAGGGAGTTTACATTTACAGAGCGACAGGCTCAGGCAATCCTTGACATGAAGCTCAGCAAGCTCATCGGTCTCGAGCTTATCGAACTGAAAAAGCGTCATGCAGAGACTCTCAAGAAGATAAAGGAGTACAGGGGTATCCTTGGAAGCCGTGACCGTATGAACGAGGTTATTTCCGAAGACCTTATGTTCATAAAGTCCCAGTATGCAAAGCCCAGAAGAACACTTATAGAGGACGGCAGGGAAGCTGTATTCAATGATAAGGAAGTCCAGGAGATAGACGGATACTATGTTCAGGATAAGTTTGGATACTGCAAGATGATAGATGATGCTACTTACCAGCGTAATCAGGAAACTCTTGAGTCTGAAAGCAGATTTATCTTTAAGTGTAAGTCTACAGACAGAGTGCTTATATTTACCGATAAGGGCAATATGCATCAGATAAAGTGCCAGGATGTGCCCCTCGGTAAATTCAAGGACAAGGGTATACCTATCGACAACATCAGTAAGTACAATGCAAATGACGAAGAGATTGTTTATGTAAATGTTAAATCTGTACTTAACGGCAAGACTCTTGTATTCGCTACAAAGGATGCTATGGTGAAGCTGGTTGAGGCAAGCGAGTTTGAAACAGCAAACAAGCTGGTGGCTGCCACAAAGCTTAATGATGGTGATAAAGTGGTAAGCATTCAGGTGATGGGTTACGAGACGGACATCGTATTCAGAACCAGAGACGGTTATTTCCTGAGATGCTCCCTCAGTGATGTGCCTTTACAGAAGAAGAACAGTAAGGGCGTTGTTGCCATCAAACTCGGAAAGGGTGATGTACTCAGAGACGTTTATCTTATGGGAGTTGATCCTTTGGATATAAAGGTCAGCGGAAAGATGCTGTCACTTAACAGACTTAAGCTTGCCAACAGAGCAGGTAAAGGAACTAAACATTAAACATAATCGCGGGTTATGGTAAAAAAATCGCCATATAATTCACGTTATAGCCACAGCTTAGATTAGATATAATTAAAAGTTTATTGATTTAGGCAGCTTTTAGTAATATAAAAGAGCAAAGGGGTATCTTTACGTTAATCAGACGTGCTAAACAGACTGGCATCTGTCTGTCAGAAGAAACCTGCGAAAACATGAGTTTAAAGAGGAGAAAACAGTTATGGAGAAATTAAAAGTTGGCGTTCTCGGTGCAACAGGTATGGTTGGACAGAGATTCATCACACTTCTTGAGAATCACCCATGGTTTGAGCTTACAACACTTGCTGCTTCACCAAGATCTGCAGGACAGACCTATGAGAAGGCGGTTGAGGGAAGATGGAAGCTTGATGTTCCGATGCCCGAGTCCGTTAAGGGCATGATCGTAAAGGACGTTTCCAAGATTGATGAAGTTGTAAAGGACGTCGATTTTGTATTTTCTGCAGTAGATATGAAGAAGGATGAAATCCGTGTTTTTGAGGAGGCTTATGCCAAGACAGAAACTCCGGTTGTCTCCAACAACTCTGCTCACAGATGGACACCTGATGTTCCGATGGTAGTACCTGAGATCAATCCGGATCATTATCAGCTTATCGAGGCTCAGAAGAAGAGACTCGGTACAACACGCGGATTCATTGCTGTTAAGCCTAACTGTTCCATTCAGTCATATGCACCGGCCCTTGCCGCATGGCGTAAGTTCGAGCCGTATGAGGTTATCGTTTCCACATATCAGGCTATTTCCGGTGCAGGAAAGAACTTTGAATCATGGCCTGAGATGGAGCATAATATCATCCCATACATCGGCGGTGAGGAAGAGAAGTCAGAAAAGGAGCCTTTAAGAGTTCTCGGTACTTTTAAGGGAGATCATATCGATCTTGCAGAGGATATAAAGATTTCCGCACAGTGCATCCGTGTTCCTATCCTTAACGGACACACTGCAACAGTATTTGTTAAGTTCCACAAGAACCCGACAAAGGAAGAGCTTGTACAGGCACTGAGAGAGTATTCAGGTGAGCCTCAGGCACTTAAGCTTCCTTCAGCTCCTGAGCATTTTATCCAGTATCTTGAGGATGATAACCGTCCACAGGTTGATCTCGATGTTAACTACGAGAGAGGAATGGGTATCTCCATCGGACGTATCCGTGAGGATTCCATCTATGACTGGAAGTTTGTAGGACTCAGCCACAACACACTTCGCGGCGCAGCAGGCGGCGGAGTTGAGGCAGCAGAGTACCTTGCAGCCAAGGGATATATCACAAAGAAATAATTTCCCAAAGATATTCAGGGTCAGACTTTAGGGTCTGACCCTTTTTTGACTTTTTCGAAAGAAAGTCCTCCAGCTCTTTTTTTAGGCGGAACTGTTATTCCCTGTCCGCTTTTTGCAGTTATAAAGCTCAAAATAGTGAGATTACAGTGTTATATTTATGATATTATTGTTTCAAGTGTTGATATATATCAGGGGAGGTCGAAAAGATGTCAAATATTAGCTTAACGTATTACGGTCATTCGTGTTTTAAAGCAGCTTCAAAAGACGGGTCAGTGGTATTTGATCCTTATGAAAACGGCAGCGTACCGGGATTAAAGGTACCATCAGGTCTGTCGGCAGATATGGTTATTTGTTCTCATGAACACCATGATCATAATGCCTCCTCACTTATTTCTCTAAGCAGAAAAGATCATGGTCTAAAGTGTCATAACATTCTTGTGCCACATGATGATGCAAACGGAAGCAAGAGAGGCATGACAAAGATATCTTTTGTAAAGATGGATGATCTTGTGATTGCCCACATGGGAGACATTGGCAGACTGCCAAGTGAAGATGAGTATGAAGAATTGAAAAAAGCTGATGTTGTTCTTCTTCCTTGTGCCGGCTGCTATACCATAGATTCAGCTCAGGCACTGGAAATCATGAAACATTTGAAGACACCTTGTTTAAAGGTACTTATGCATTTCAGAGAAGGTGCAACGGGATATGATGTCCAGGAGGATATTCAGCATGTAATGTCGGTGATTCCGGGGGTTCACAGAATAAAGGAGCCGACATTCGAGATAGATACCCGGAATGTTCCGGATGAAATCATTACCCTTATACCCAAACAGAATTGAGGCTGAAACCTTATGAACGATAGTAGTAATGAGCAGAAGACCTATGAGGGAAGAAAAGAAACACAAAATGGTATAAAACGGTTGATTTTTGTGGGGATAGCCCTGCTGATCGAAATCGTACTTGTTCTTTTACTGTTTACAAAATTATGGGATTACGCCGAATGGATAAACATTGGCATGAGGATACTGGCTTTAGTGCTGGTACTGGGAATCTATGCCCAAAACAAAACGGCAGCCATGAAGATGCCCTGGATCATTCTGATACTTGTGCTTCCTATCATGGGGGTTTCACTGTATCTTCTGGTAGGGTTGAATGGGTATACGTGGAAGATGAGAGACCGGTATCGAAGGATAGATGAAGTGCTTATGCCCATACTTCCAAAAAATACCGAGATTATGGAAAAGCTAAGGGAGACTGACAGGGCTGCAGCAGGAGTTTCGCAATATATCGCCTCCAAGGCATTATATCCGGTTTATCAGAATACCCGAATCGAATATTATGACGATGCTGCAAAGGGGTTGGAAGCACAGCTTGATGCTTTGGCCAAGGCAAAATCCTTTATATTTATGGAGTATCATGCCATAGAGGATTCTGTTTCCTGGAACAGAATAGAGGAGGTTTTGGCTGAAAAGGTAAAAGAGGGGGTTGAGGTAAGGGTCTTCTATGACGATATGGGAAGCATTGGTTTCATTAATACGGATTTCTGCAGGAAGCTTGAGGCCCGTGGAATCCAGTGCCGTGTGTTTAATCCCCTGGCTCCGGGACTTAATGCTTTTCTGAACAACAGAGACCACCGAAAGATAACTGTAATTGACGGTTACGTTGGTTTCACCGGAGGTTATAATCTTGCGGATGAGTATTTCGGCCTGACACATCCCTTTGGATTATGGAAGGATACGGGAATAAGGCTTGAGGGAGAGGCGGTAAAGTCCCTGACCGTTACTTTTCTTGAAATGTGGAATGCTGTAAGTGATACGGATAAGGATGATGTTGAGTTTGGAAGGTTCTTTCCCAATGATGCATTGGTTGCCGGAGAAGAAGCATTTATCCAGCCCTATGCAGACAGTCCCATGGATGATATACATGTTGGAGAGGATGTATATATAAGTATCGTTGAGAAGGCGGTTAAGTACTGTTATTTTGTGACTCCCTATCTCATTATCACCGATGAGATGGCCCACGCCATGGCTCTTGCGGCAGAAAGAGGCGTTGATGTCCGTGTTATCACTCCGGGAATCCCGGACAAAAAGATGGTTTACAGTGTGACACGCTCCTTCTATAACTCGCTGGCAAGACACGGAGTCAGGATGTATGAATGGACTCCCGGATTCTGCCATGCGAAGATGTGCGTAGCAGATGACATCATGGCGACCTGTGGTACCATAAATCTCGATTACAGAAGCCTGTATCACCACTTTGAGAATGGATGTTTCATAGCCCACAGTGAAGTGGTACCGGCTATCCGTCGGGATTTTGAAAAAATGTTTTCGGAAAGTACAGAGGTTACGGAGGAATACAGTACTGTTAAAAGTTCATATCTTAAATTATCGCAGCTGTTCCTGAGGCTATTTGCAGAGCTGATGTGAATGCTGTAAAACCAATGGGATGGTTCTCGTAAAGAAGAACCGTCTCCGGTTTTTTCCCTTAATCCCCCCTACTCCAAGGGGGGATTTTGGTGTATAATGGTCGGAGCAAATTCGGGGTAGGACAGGTTTTAGAGACCGAACCTATAAGGACAGGCTTCTTCATTGAAGGAGAGTTCTCCCGTGAGAAATGGAGGAATCTGAAATGGCAGTAAAAGAATCGGTTTTAGGAAAGCTTCAGGACGGAACTGAGGTTAAGAGATATACTTTGACAAACGGTAATGGTACAGAGGCCAGTTTCACAGATTTAGGCGCAATCTGGCTTACTATGCTGGTGAAGGACAAAGAGGGAAACAAGAGAGATGTGGTTCTCGGTGTTGATAATGTTGAGATGCTGCTCAGGAACCCAGGTCACATGGGAGAGCCTCTGGGCCGTAACGCAAACCGTATCGGCGGCGGATCCTTTGAGATCAACGGAAAGACCTATGAGCTTACGAAGAATGACAAGGGTGTTAACAATCTTCACTCAGGACTTGATTACTGGAGAAACAGAGTATGGGATGCAGAGTATGATAATGCAGGACTCGGCAGCTATGTAATGTTCTCACTTATTTCACCGGACGGTGACCAGGGATTCCCCGGAGAAGCAAGGGTTTCTGTGACATATACATTGGCAGAAGACGACAGTCTCAGCATCCACTATACAGGAACAGCCGATCAGGATACGGTTTTTAACATGACAAATCATGCTTACTTTAATCTCGACGGATACGACAGCGGAGATGCCATGGACCAGATAGTCTGGATCAATGCTGACCGCTTTACACCTGCCGACAAGAATTCTATTCCTTACGGTGATATAGCATCTGTTCAGGGTACACCTATGGATTTCACCACACCGAAGCCTATAAAGAGAGATCTCAAAACAGATTTTGACCAGCTTAATTTTGCCGGCGGTTTCGATCATAACTGGGTGCTTAATGATTTCGACGGAAATGTAAGGCTTGCGGCCACAGCTTTCTCCGAAAAGTCAGGCATCAAAATGTCAGTATACACAGATCTTGAGGGAATGCAGTTCTATACAACCAATTCCATGGCTACTGACTTTGAAGGAAAGGGTGGAGTTCATTTCGGACCGCACCACGGATACTGTTTCGAAACACAGCATTATCCTGACTGCCTGCATAAGGCAGACTGGCCGACATCCATTGTCAGAGTCGGTGAAGAGTATGACACCACTACGATCTACAAGTGGGAAGTGAAGTAATAAAGTTTTTTATCCGGTGCTTTTCCGGAACGGAACCTGTGCCGGATAGATACTTATTTTTAGAGAGGTTTTATTGAAAAAGTTATTTATAGCGGAGAAGCCCTCCGTTGCGCAGCAGTTCTCTCAGGCTCTCGGTATGAATAATGTCAGGAGAGGCGACGGATTTCTGGAGGATGAAAACTATGTCATTACCTGGTGTGTGGGACATCTGGTGCAGTTGTCTTATCCTGAGGCTTACGATGAGTCTTTGAAAAAGTGGAGTTTTGACACGCTGCCCTTTATTCCCGGGGATTCCGAGTGGAGATACGAAGTCGGAAAGAGTACGAAAAAGCAGTTTCAGGTAGTTTCCAAACAGCTTAATCGTGAGGATGTGGACACCATATATGTCTGCACCGATAGTGCCCGGGAGGGAGAATACATTTACCGCCTTGTGGAGATGATGGCGAAGGTGCCGGAATCCAAGGAGAAAAGGAGAGTCTGGATAGACTCTCAGACCAATGAAGAAATCCTTCGCGGCATCCGTGAAGCAAAGCCCGAGAGTGCTTATGACAATCTTTCGGCCGCCGCCTTTTCACGTGCCAAAGAAGATTATCTCATGGGCATAAACTTCAGCAGAGCTCTGTCACTTAAATACAGTAACCGCATAAGACGGGAGCTCAACATGGATCGTAATGACAAGATGGTGGTGGCAGTGGGACGTGTCATGACCTGTGTCCTGGGAATGATAGTAAAGCGTGAGCAGGAGATAAGAGCATTTCAAAAGACGGTTTTCTACCGTATCCTGGGGGATTTTGACATCGGAAACGGTGCTGTGATCACTGCGGACTGGAAGGAAACTGAAGGTTCAAAGAAGTACGCACCAACAGAGATATATGACGGAAAGGGCTTCCTCAAGCAGGGTCGTGCCGTGGAGTTTATGAAGAGCTTTATGCCCTTCCCAAGAGATGCGGAGGTTACGGGACTCGAAAAAAAGAAGGAGACAAAGAATCCTCCGCTTTTATATAATCTTGCAGAGCTTCAGAATGACTGCTCAAAGATGTTTAAGATAAGTCCCGATGAGACTCTGGCCATAGCCCAGGAGCTTTACGAAAAGAAACTGACTACCTACCCCCGTACGGATGCGCGAGTTTTATCAACTGCCGTATCAAAGGAGATAGCAAAAAACATAAAGGGACTTTCCACCTATGAACCGGTGGCTGCAGCGGCACAGGAAATACTTGAGAACGGGTCCTGTAAAAACATCGGAAAAACCAGATATGTGGATGACAAGAAGATCGCCGATCACTATGCGATCATTCCTACCGGTCAGGGACAGAGGGAGTATCAGTCCTTAAAACCTCTGGCTAAGAAAGTATATGAGTTGATTTGCCGCAGGTTTCTTGCTATCTTTTATCCGCCGGCAGTATATCAGAAGATTTCATTATCTATAATCTGTAATGATGAAATGTTTACAGCCGGAACCAGAGCCCTGAAAGAGGAGGGGTATCTGAAGGTTGCCAATGTAAAGAAAGATGCTGCGAAGGCCATGGAGGGAGCCGGTGACGCCGGAAGTGCTGCCGGTGACGGACAGCCGGAGGGCGGACAGGATTCTGAAGAAACCGGAGACAAGGACGGACGCCTGAGTGAAGCGCTTTTGAAGCTTAAAAAGGGTCAGAAGATAAGTCTTCGTACACTGCAGGTTAAAGAAGGCGAGACCTCACCGCCTAAGAGATATACTTCCGGTTCAATGATCCTTGCCATGGAAAATGCGGGAAATCTCATAGAAGATGAGGATCTGAGAGCTCAGATCAAGGGCGCCGGAATCGGCACAAGTGCGACCAGGGCAGGAATACTCACAAAGCTTGTGGATGATAAGTATGTGTCACTTCAGAAAAAGACACAGATTCTGACACCTACAAAGCTTGGCGAACATATAGCCTATTATGTTAAGATATCCATACCACATCTTCTCAATCCGAAGCTTACGGCCTCATGGGAAATGGGCCTTAGTTCGGTGGCGGAAGGAAAGATAACCGAGCGGGAATACATGGATAAGCTGGAGCAGTTTGTGAGAGAAAAGACTGAGAAGATCAGATCAATGTAAAGCTATGCGGCAGTTTCGGCTGATTACCGGATCAAAAAACACAGAGAAACATCAAACAACTGTCTCATTTGAGATGAAAACAGGAGAACAAAGTGAAAAAGAGCGATATGACAATAGAGGCCATGTATGACCTCAGTTACACAGAGGCGGGGGAGGCATTTTCAGGATGCACTTACCCTTGGGAGGTACTTCCTAAAATCCATGATTTTATCGCGGCCTACGGACCGACTCTTTCAAAGGAGGAGTATGATGAAGTAAAGCCCAATGTCTGGATCCACAAGACTGCCAAAGTCTTTGATTCTGCTTATTTTGCGGAGTATATCATTATCGGACCTGAGACAGAGGTCAGACAGTGTGCTTTTCTCCGGGGCAATATCATTGCCGGTAAGGGTTGCGTCATAGGTAATTCCTGTGAGCTTAAAAATGTTATTATCTTTGACGGCGTGCAGACACCACACTATAATTATGTGGGAGATTCCATTCTTGGATATAAATCACACATGGGGGCTGCGTCACTTACATCAAATGTAAAGTCTGACAAGAAGCTCGTTAAAGTGCATGCTGAGGACGGAGACATTGAAACCGGACTTAAGAAGTTCGGTGCTATGCTCAGCGATCATGTTGAGGTGGGCTGCGGCTCAGTACTTAATCCCGGCACGGTTATCGGAAGGAATACCAACATTTACCCCCTTAGTTCTGTGAGGGGTTGTGTGGATTCCGATTCCATCTACAAGTCAAAGGATGAGATCATCAGAAAAACAGAAGATTAAACTTTTTTATAAAGGAGATTTTAAATGGATAACAATTATGGATCAAATGTAACAGTTCTCAATCACCCTCTGCTTACTCACAAGATTTCACTTCTTCGTGATAAGGCAACGGGAACAAATGAGTTCAGACAGCTTGTGGAAGAGATCGCCATGCTTATGGGGTTTGAGGCTCTTCATGATCTTCCCACAAAGCTTGTAGAGATCGATACACCTATCGAGACAGCGAGTGTTCCTATGCTTGCCGGAAGAAAGCTTGCCATCGTTCCGATCTTAAGAGCAGGACTCGGCATGGTTTCCGGACTCACAGCTCTTGTGCCAAGCGCAAAGATCGGTCATATCGGTTTGTACAGAGATGAGTCTACACATCAGCCGGTTGAGTATTTCTGCAAGCTCCCTCATCCTATCGAGGAGAGACAGATAGTTGTATGCGATCCTATGCTTGCAACGGGCGGATCTGCTGTTGATGCTATCACTCAGATCAAGAGACACGGCGGAAAGAAGATCAAGTTTATCTGCATTATTGCTGCTCCTGAGGGTATTAAGAAACTTGTTGAGGCACATCCTGATGTTCAGGTTTATGTTGGAAACGTAGATCGCTGCCTTAATGAAAATGCTTATATCTGTCCGGGACTTGGTGATGCCGGAGACCGTATTTTCGGAACCAAGTAATGAAATGAAAAAAGTAGGGAGCATGCTCCCTACTTTTGTAGCATAATAGTGAGTATAAACCCTGTATTGCTTCGTTCCGACTGCCGGATTTATGATAAAAAAAGAAGCGGATCGGTTTAAAACCAATCCACTTTCTGTCTGCCGCCAGCCGGACTTGAACCGGCATGGATAAACCGCGCGATTTTGAGTCGCGTGCGTCTGCCAATTCCGCCATGGCGGCTTAAGACCTATATAAATTAGCACATTATCGAAAGGTTTTCAAGTCGAATCGATGCCGATTTTGACCCATAAATAACATTATGACATGCCTGGATGCCCGAAAAAAAATATATGATTATCTGAATAACAAGCTGACAGATGCGGAGCTTAAGGATTTCATCGATCATGTGAACGGATGTGATGAATGTATGGATGAGCTCAGGATCACCCATATGGTTTACAGAGGTGCGGCGGAGTTGGATTCCGATGTGGACACCAACCTGAACATTGATGAGGCGCTTAAAAAGACCATAAGTGATTCCAGATTCTACCTGTTCCGTTTGTTTACCAGAAGGATAGCTGCTATGGTTGTGGATACCATAGCTTTTTGGGCAGTGCTGATCATTTTTATAATGCAGATCAGGATGTGGATCATGTGAAGAGGAGATAATTTTGTCAGATAAACTTTTACTTATAGACGGACACAGTATCATGTCCCGTGCCTTCTACGGGATTCCGGAGCTTACCAATTCTCAGGGCCTGCATACAAATGCGGTATATGGATTTTTAAACATTCTTCTGAAGGTTCTGGATGAGGAACAGGCAGACCATCTTGCGGTAGCATTTGATGTTCATGAGCCTACCTTCAGACATAAGATGTTTGAAGGCTATAAGGGAACCCGTAAGCCTATGCCTCAGGAACTTCACGAGCAGATACCCGTTATTCAGGAGGTTCTCACGGCTATGCATATTCCGCTTCTGAAAAAAGGCGGATTTGAGGCGGATGATCTTTTGGGAACCGTTGCAAAAAGAGCTCAGGCAAAGGGAGTGGATGTAACCATAGTTTCCGGAGACAGAGATCTTCTTCAGTTAAGTGATGAGCATATCAAAATCTATCTGCCTAAAACTTCCAAGGGCGTGACTACTGCGGAAATCTATTATCCTGATGATGTGAAGAAAACCTGGGGAGTAACCCCGTCGGAATTTATCGATTTAAAGGCTCTTATGGGCGACACCTCGGATAATATTCCCGGAGTGGCAGGCCTCGGCCCAAAGTCTGCAGAGTGGATCATTCAAAAGTATCATGACATCGAAACTGCTCATGAAGCGGCCGTTTCCGGTGATCCTGAATTCAAGGTGCCCCGTAAGCCAAAGGCTGCCCAAATGCTTATCGATGAGTGGGATAATGCAAAGCTCTCCAAAACTCTCGCCACCATCAACATTGATTCGCCCATAGATTTTGAATATGATGACGCGAAGGTGGAGAATATGTTTAACGAAGAGTCTTTTGAAATGATAAAAAGACTCGAGCTTAAATCTCTTATTAAACGTTTTGATGTAACCTCTCTTAACATTGAACAGCATCAGGATTTTGATCTTTCAGAGATAAAGTCAGTGGATGATCCTTTTATGGCGAAGATTGCCTTTAAGGATGCTGCAAGTCAGGGGGCTGCAGGATTCTGTATAGTTCATAAACCATCGGTTCTGGAAAGTGCTTCAGGACAGATGGAAATGGTATTTGATGAAGAGCCGGATGCTGAAGCTTCAGTTCAGGAAACATCAGATGCCACAGAACTCTTTTTTGCGCTTGAGGGCGGCAGATACTTCAGATTCCATGGCTTTGACTGGAAAAAGGAGCTTAAGGAGCTGTCTCTTAAAGAGGGAATGCATCTCTATACCATGAACCTTAAGTCTCAGCTTTATGATTGTGAATTCTCGTCTGAGAGCAATATTCTCGATCTGTCACTTGGAGCTTATGTCATTAATCCTTTGAAGGATACATATACCTATGAGGATCTGGCCAGAGACTTTATGTCGGTGACATTACCATCGGAAAAGGAACTCAGGGATCGTTTCAAGGCGGCTTCAAAATCGGACACATCCGGCGGACATGATCTTCCCGGAACAGTTGAGGAAACCATGGGGGCATATACTGCCATAGTCGCAGAGGGGTCTTTTAAGGCGGTTATGGATAAGCTTGAAGAGCTTCAGGAGACGGAGCTTTTCAGAGACATTGAGATGCCTCTTGTATATACCCTTTACAATATGCAGGTGGCAGGAATTCTGGTCGATAAAGCGGCTCTTCTTGAGTATGGAAAAGAGCTTAAGGCCGGTATAGAAAAGCTTCAGAAAAGTATTTATGAAGATGCCGGAATAGAATTCAATATCAACTCGCCGAAACAGCTTGGTGAGATTTTGTTTGAAAGACTTGGACTAAAGGGTGGAAAGAAGACCAAATCAGGATATTCTACAGCTGCGGATGTGCTTGAAAAGCTTGCGGAGGAGAATCCGATAGTCAGAGATATACTTGAGTATCGTACACTCAGTAAGCTGAATTCGACATATGCGGAGGGCCTCCTGGGATTCATCCGTGAGGATGGCAGAATCCATGGAGAGTTTAACCAGATGGTTACCGCCACAGGACGTATTTCCTCCACAAACCCGAACCTTCAGAACATTCCTATCAGAACAGAGCTTGGAAGAAGGTTCAGAAAGGTATTTGTACCGTCGCCGGGATGTGTTTTCATTGATGCCGACTATTCCCAGGTGGAGCTTCGTATACTGGCTTCACTTTCGGGAGATCCGAAGCTTATTGAGGCATACAAAGATGCCAGGGATATCCATGCGGTTACAGCATCCCAGGTATTCCATATACCGCTTTCGGAAGTTACGGAGCAGCAGAGGCGTAATGCCAAGGCCGTAAACTTCGGTATAGTTTACGGTATTTCCGCCTTCGGACTCAGTGAAGGTCTGTCCATCAGCCGGATGGAAGCAAAGGAATATATCGAAAGATACTTTGAAACATATCCGGATGTTAAAAAATATCTGGACGGTGAAGTTGAATTTGCCCGGAAACATGGCTATATAAAGACTGTTTTCGGAAGAAGGAGACCGGTTCCGGATATCAATGCTTCCAACTTTATGAGAAGATCCTTCAGCGAAAGAGTTGCGATGAACAGCCCTATCCAGGGATCTGCAGCTGATATCATGAAGAAAGCCATGAACGAAGTTGACAGAGCACTTCGCGAAGGCGGTTACAAGTCAAGGATCGTTGTTCAGGTTCATGATGAGCTTTTGATAGAAGCGCCTGTAGAAGAGAAGGATAAGGTGAAAGAGCTTCTGGTTGAAAAGATGCAGAATGCCGTAGAACTTAAAGTACTTCTGGTGGCTGATGCAAGCGAAGGATATAACTGGGACGAGGCTCACTGATTTAGTGAGAGAAACCGGCCCGGCTAATATTGGGAGCTTATTGAGAGCTGATAACATTTATAAATGTCCGGTGAGAGAAATGCTGAATAATAAGTTTCTATCACCGGAACTTAGATCTATCGAAATTAAGAAGAAAGACTAAACGGTTTCAAGAAAATGGCTTTAATAGAAAAAACAGATATAATGCACCTGGGCTTTTTGAAAAAGGAGAGCTTTACGGGTTCCTCTGAGGGCATGCGTTATCGCATGTCCAAGGTGGTTTATAAGGATCCTGATACTGAACTTTTGAAAAAAATCGAAGCAGGGGAAGCGGATTATCCGGTGGATAAAAAGACCGGAGAAAAGATCATGAATCCTACAAAGGAAAGGCTTCGTCTGGGCGTCTGGGTCTGGCCGGAACCCTTTTCCTTTGACAAGACGCCGGAGGATAAAAAGCTATATAAAGAGCTTGCTTTTGATGAAGCCGGAGTGATGGAAGGACTTGCATGGCTGAATGCTCAGAAGAGTGAGAATGATTGGACTGAGCTTAGGATATCATGGAAAGACCGGCCATAACGGACAGGGGTTAAGATGACTTACGGAGGCTGCCCTTTGGAAGGCAGCATTGGCGAATGAGGCAAAGATAAAGATGATAATCGGAGTTATAGGAGGCGTCGGTGCAGGTAAGTCTACAGTACTTGACACCCTGGAAAAAGACTATGGGTTTGTGATCCTGAAGACGGATGACATAGCCAAGTCTTTTTATGTTGACGGAAATTCTGTTTTTGAAAAACTGAAAGAGCTTTTGGGAGAAGACATTCAAAAAAAGGACGGTACTGCGGATCTTAAGTTGATTGCAAAAAAGCTGTATGGAAGCGGGAAGGATCACATTCGAAAAAAGGTCGATGGAATAGTACATCCGGCTGTGTGGGAATATGTCAGAAAAGAGACCGGCTCCCGGGATGCGGATTTTGCAGTAGAGACAGCATTACCAAATGAAATATTTATCGATTTATGTGATGAGATCTGGGCGGTTTATGCGGAAAGGTCAGTCAGAGTTAAGCGCCTTATGGAAACAAGGGGCTATACAGAAGAAAAGGCCCATGATATGATTCATTCGCAAATCGGGGATGACGAATATGGTAAGATCGCCACATTCAGGATCGACAATACGGGCTCCCCGGAAGAGACGGTTAAAATGATCAGGAATCACATGAGGGATTTTTTTGGTGAACACAATCCGGCTGTTTAGTTGGTGAAAGCCTTCCCGGAAGGGTGGATGCACCCCGGGGTTCCGGATTATGAAGTTATTGAAAGGTTTTTATTTTAATGAGGTTTACAAGCATTGCCAGCGGTTCAGGCGGGAACAGCACATACATAGGCACAGAGAGTACCCATGTCCTCGTAGATGCAGGGGTGACCATGAAGGCCATAAACACAGGACTTCATGAACTGGATCTGGATCTTAAGGATATAAATGCCATATTCCTTACCCATGAGCACATAGATCATGTCAGGGCAGTCGGAACCATTGCAAGAAAATACGGCATACCTATGTACGGAACCCTCGGAACTCTCAGGGAGGTAATGCTCAATAAGACATTGGGAGATGTTCATAAAGACAATCTTTTTCCGATCCTTCCCGACAGTACCATGGAAATAGGCGACCTCCGGATATGTCCTTTCAGCATATATCATGATGCTGCGGATCCGGTGGGCTACAGAGTGGAGACAATGGGTGAAGTAAAACCGAATTCGGCTAAAAGAGTAGCGGTTGCTACGGATCTCGGGCATTATGACGATTACATCGCTGAGCATCTGAGAGATCTGGATGGGATGGTGATCGAATCCAATCATGATGTTAAAATGCTCAGCACCGGGCCGTATCCAATGTCTCTGAAACGACGCATATTAAGTGATCATGGGCATCTCAGCAATGACAATTGCGGACTTCTTCTGGATTCCATACTCTCAAGACGCGTAAAGCATGTTTTCCTGGGGCACCTCAGTAAGGAGAACAATCTTCCGGTGTTGGCATTAAACACAGTCAGGCGGGAGATAGACAAGTCTGATTCCGAGCACAAATCTGAAGAGATAAACATTACCGTTGCCCACAGGGACCGGATTTCGGAAATTGTTGAGATATAGCTTCCATAACTCCGGGTGATTGTATTTAAAAATGAAGGCAAATTATGGAATAATAAACTTGTTTTTTTATTGCATCGATGCTTATTATAGAAGAAACTTGCAGGCTGAAATGTGTCAGCGGCTTAATGGATTCAAGGAGGTTTTATGAAAAAGGCGATTATTACCGTTGTTGGTAAGGACAGTGTAGGTATCATAGCGAAGGTGTGTACATTTCTTTCAGAGGCAAATATCAACATCCTTGATATTTCACAGACCATCACAGGCGGATTTTTCAATATGATGATGATCGTCGATGTATCCGGAATAAAGGATCCTTTTGACAAGGTTGCGGGAGAGCTTACACAGTACGGTAAGGACCGGATCGGTGTGGATATCAAGATGCAGCTTGAAGAGATTTTCACCATGATGCACAGAATCTGATAATCATAGAGTTATGATATCTGCGAAGTGATGAAGTGATACTTCGTTCCATCATGTAATACCAAAGGAGAATATATGGCAATTTTAAATGATGTTGTAAATGCTGTTGAGGTATCTGAGACCAACAACATGATAGAACATAACAATCTTGATGTTCGTACCATAACCATGGGCATAGGCCTTCTTGACTGTGCTGCACAGGATGTTGATACATTTTGCGACAATATATATAAAAAGATAACCAAGTATGCAAGAGACCTTGTAAAGACAGGGGAAGAGATTTCAAAGGACTACGGTGTGCCTATCGTAAACAAGAGAATCTCGGTGACTCCCATAGCCCTTGCAGGCGGCAGTGCCTGCAAGTCGACAGAGGATTTTGTAAAGGTAGCTCACACTCTGGATAAGGCTGCAAAAGCTGTAGGGGTTAATTTCCTCGGGGGTTTTTCGGCTATCTGCCAGAAGGGAATGTCACCGGCGGATGAGATGCTCATGAGGGCCATTCCCAGAGCTCTTGCAGAAACGGATATAGTTTGTGCATCGGTCAATCTCGGGTCCACCAAGACCGGTATCAATATGGATGCCGTAAGACTCATGGGAGAAATGGTAAAGGAAGCCGCTGAGCGCACTAAAGATACAGACTCCTCGGCATGCTCCAAGCTGGTTGTATTTTGTAATGCTCCTGATGATAATCCGTTTATGGCCGGAGCCTTTCACGGGGTTTCCGAAACTGACTGCATTCTCAATGTAGGCGTTTCCGGACCCGGTGTGGTACGTGATGCTTTGCGTAATGCCCAGGGTCTTGATTTTGAGGAGCTGTCGGAGCTTATAAAGAAGACAGCCTTCAAGATAACGAGAGTAGGACAGCTGGTGGCGAAGGAAGCTTCAAGGAGACTGGGAGTTCCTTTCGGCATCATTGACCTTTCTCTTGCACCAACACCTGCCATCGGAGATTCTGTTGCGGATATTCTGGAACTCATGGGCCTTGAAAAAGTTGGGGCTCCCGGAACCACTGCGGCACTTGCAATGCTTAATGATCAGGTAAAGAAAGGCGGCATCATGGCATCTAGTTCTGTGGGAGGACTCAGCGGTGCATTCATCCCGGTATCTGAGGACCAGGGTATGATCAATGCAGTTGAGGCCGGTGCCCTTAATCTTGAGAAGCTTGAAGCCATGACCTGCGTTTGTTCTGTGGGCCTTGATATGATCGCTATTCCCGGAGACACCACCGCTGCTACTATTTCCGGCATTATCGCTGATGAAGCGGCTCTTGGTATGGTGAACCAGAAGACAACCGCGGTCAGGGTTATCCCTGCATACGGCAAGAAGGTTGGAGACCATGTTGACTTTGGCGGCCTTCTCGGCCATGCACCGGTTATGGCAGTCAATACCTTTGACTGCTCGGCTTTTGTTAACAGAAAGGGCAGGATTCCTGCACCGATACACAGCTTTAAAAACTAAGGAGAATAGTCCGGAGGGCCGATGCTCTCCGGACTAATTATTTGTGATATTTATGCCGAAGTAGACATGTGTGATGTATCGTGATGCAGGAGTTTTTTGAAATAAAATAACAACAGAGGGCTTATGTACAACGGGAAAAATGTTATCGGAATAGTAACTGAATTTAATCCTTTCCATGAGGGACATAAATATCTTATTGACAGTATCAGGCTTCGCTATGGCGACTGCTATGTTGTGGCTGCCATGTCAGGGGATTTTGTTCAAAGGGGAGAGCCTGCCATATATGATAAATATGAAAGAACCTGGGCGGCGCTTCAGGGCGGTGTTGATATGGTGGTGCAGATTCCGGAGATGTTTTCGACATCCTCTGCGGAGGATTTTGCTGCCGGGGGAGTTGCGACGTTAAGATCTCTTGGATTTGTTGACATTCTGCTTTTTGGTTCTGAATCCGGTGATCCGGATCATCTCATGAAGATTGCAGATCTCGAACTGGATTCCGGAAGCAAGGAGAATGCCAAATTAAATGCTGCCATCAGGGACAATGTTGAAGCCGGTATGAGTTATGCAAAGGCCAGGGCGGAAGCCATAAGTCTGGTGCTTTCCGGAGATGATGAAAAGGCCTTTGAAAATATACTTGACAGTGTATCGGGAGGAAATCCTGATGAGGATTTAAATAACGGGAAAAAGTCTGAAAACATAGGTGAACCGGGTCTTCCGGCGGATGCCCGGGAGGGTACAGGTCTTCTTAAAAAGGACGATTCTTCATCGGGCACCATGGCCTCGAGACTTCTTCCCAATGACATTCTGGGAGTTGAGTATATAAAGGCGGTAAAAAGGCAGGGTGACTGCTTCCGCATTGACTGTATCAGACGGAATCAGAAATTTGAAAGTGCCCACGCTATTCGTGATGCGATTAAGAATCCCCGGTCGGAGGATGGGGATGTAAGCATTAACCGATCATATGCGGACGTGGATATGCTGTCAGATATGCTGAGCTACAGAATGCTGCAACTGTATTATCTTGACCGTATGTCGCCTGAACAGCCATCGGCTTTTATGGACTATCTGGATGTGTCCAGGGAGATAGCTGATGCTTTGAAAAAACAGATACATGACCGTATGACATTTACTGAAAGAATAGAAGCCATAAAATCGAAAAATTACACTTATACCCGCATTTCGCGAGCTCTGCTCCACATTCTTTTGGGAATCAGTAAGAAGGATGTCCGGGTTCTCAGGGGAAGATTTTTCGGGGAAGCGGATATGATGCCGTATGTGAGGATTCTTGGCATTCGTAAAAGAGCGAGAGATATGCTTGGCAGTGTGAAAACTACGGTGGTAACTTCAGCTTCGAAGTATGAAAAGCAGCTTTTCTCTGTTCGCAGGAAGGAAACTATAGAGACACCGGAGGAGCTTATCCTCAGTATCAATGCTTCCCACGCGGAAACTTTGTTTAACCAGGATATGTATTCTGCTGATGTATATAATAAAGTGTACAGTCCGGGAGAATGTGACGACGGTTTAATAAGTTACGGGAATGAATTTACGCAAAAATTTTTAATCGCTGACTAGAGTTTTATGGTATCATTTATCTATTGAAAAGAGTCGGTTCGGAAGCATTGTCACAAAGGATTTTCATTGAATGGTATGTGTTCTGAGCGGCTTATGATCATGGAGGCAGAGGATGAAACTGGTTTATGCAATTGTACGTAATGATAATGAGGATGATGTGGTGGATGCACTGAATGCTGCTCATTACCAGGTGACGAAGCTTGCAAGTACGGGAGGATTTTTACGTAAAGGAAATTCTACACTTATGATCGCGACGGATGACGGGAAGGTCGACGAGTGTGTGGAGATCATAAAGAATGAATGCGGAAAACGCCAGAATATCACGGTCAATATGCCTTATGTTTCCGGTACTTCCATGAATACCTATTCAACCATGCCGGTGCCGGTGGAGATCGGCGGTGCCACGGTGATGGTGGTCAATCTGGAGAGATTTGAGAAGTATTGAACCGGAACACATTTTGTCCTTGATTTTGTGCAGAAAATCAAGGAGTTTGTGGCTTGAACGGTAAGTCTAATCGAGTATAATATTTATTAATGTCGAATTGTATACAGAGCTACAACTGTGTGCATTAAAAACATAAACCTGTCACCGCGCATTTGCCGGTTCCTTCAACAGGAGGTTGGTGAGGAAAGGCATGTCGCAGATGATTAAAATTATAATGTGTATATTGAGAGGAGAATGACACCAATGGCTATTATTGATGAGATCAAGGCTAAGGCAAAAGCAGACAAGAAGACTATCGTACTTCCTGAATCTATGGACAAGAGAACCTTTGAGGCTGCTGTAAAGATTACAAAGGAGGGTATCGCTAACGTTGTTCTGATCGGAACTCCTGAAGAAATTGCCAAGAACGGTGAGGGATTTGATCTTACAGGCGTTACAGTTGTAGATCCATACAACGATGCCAACAAGCAGAAGTACATTGATAAGTTCGTTGAGCTCAGAGGCAGCAAGGGCGTTACTGCTGAGTCTGCTAAGGAGCAGATGGAGAAGGATTATATGTACTATGCATGTCTTATGTGCAAGTGCGGTGATGCTGACGGTGTTGTTTCCGGTGCATGCCACTCAACAGGTAACACTATCAGACCGGCTCTTCAGCTTCTTAAGACAAAGCCGGGCATCAAGTCTGTTTCAGGTTTCTTCCTTATGGAGACAGATGCAAAGGAGTACGGTGAGAATGGTACCTTCGTATTCGCTGACTGTGCAGTAAACGTAGATTTTGATTCAGAGAAGCTTGCTGAGATCGCAGCACTTTCTGCTGAGTCTTTCAAGAGCTTTGTTGGCGCAGAGCCAAAGGTAGCTATGCTTTCATATTCAACAAAGGGAAGTGCAAAGCATGATGACGTAACAAAGGTTTCAGAGGCTGTTAAGATCGCTAACGAAAAGTATCCTGATATCAAGCTTGACGGTGAGCTTCAGCTTGATGCAGCTCTTGATCCTACAGTTGCAGAGCTCAAGGCTCCGGGCAGCGCAGTTGCAGGTCATGCAAACACACTCGTATTCCCTTCACTTGAGGCAGGAAACATTGGCTACAAGCTCGTTCAGAGACTTGCTCATGCCGGCGCTTACGGTCCTGTTCTTCAGGGTCTTTCAATGCCTGTTAATGACCTTTCAAGAGGCTGCTATGCAGACGATATCGTAGCAGTAGTTGCTATGACAGCTGTTCAGGCTCAGAATGCTTAATTAGGAAATTCAAGGGTCAGGCCCTGGCGACTTGACCCTCTTTTTAATTTATATAATTAGGAGAAAAAACCAATGAAAATTCTTGTTTTAAACTGTGGATCTTCTTCACTTAAGTACCAGCTCATCGATATGGAGAATGAGTCAGTTCTTGCCAAGGGCCTTTGCGAGAGAATCGGAATCGACGGTTCAAAGCTTACACATAAGGCTCCGGGTAAGGATGATTTCGAGCTTGAGACAGCTATGCCTGATCACGGCGTTGCAGTTAAGCTTGTATTTGATGCTCTTACAGATGCTGCACATGGTGTTGTTAAGTCTGTTGATGAGATCGGTGCTATCGGTCACAGAGTACTTCATGCCGGAAAGAAGATCACAGAGTCTATCGTTGTAACTCAGGAAGTAAAGGACATCATTCGTGAGTGCTTCGATCTCGGACCTCTTCACAACCCTGCAAACCTTCTTGGTATCGAGGCTTGTGAGAAGGTTGTTCCCGGTAAGCCAAACGTTGCTGTATTTGATACAACCTTCGGTATGACTCTTCCCGAGAAGGCATTCTACTATGCAATTCCTACAGAGTACTATGAGAAGTACGGCATCCGTCGTTACGGTTTCCACGGAACATCTCATAACTTCGTTTCTCACGAGACTATCAAGTTTGGTAACCTTGATCCTGAGAAGGCAAAGGTTATCGTTTGCCACCTTGGAAACGGTGCATCTGTTTCTGCATCTATCGGCGGAAAGGGTGTAGATACCTCTATGGGTCTTACTCCGCTTGAGGGTCTCATCATGGGAACACGTTCAGGTGACATCGATCCTGCAGTAGTACAGTTCCTTGCAAACCATGAGAAGCTTTCTGTAGATGAAGTTCTCAACATCCTTAACAAGAAGTCCGGTGTGCTTGGTCTTTCAGGCGTTTCTTCAGACTTCCGTGATGTAGGAAAGGCTGCCGCTGAGGGTAATCACATGGCTCAGGTTGCACTTGATGCTTTCGAGTACAGAGTAGCTAAGTACATCGGTGCATACGCTGCTGCAATGAACGGTGTTGATGCTATCGCCTTCACAGCCGGCGTTGGTGAGAATGACAAGAATGCACGTAAGCGTATCGTTGATCAGTATCTCGGATTCCTCGGCGCAAAGATCGATGATGAGAGAAACGATGTTCGCGGTAAGAATACACTTATTTCTTCAGATGATTCAAAGGTTAAGATCTTCCTTATCCCTACAAATGAAGAGCTTGCTATCGCACGGGACACACTTCGCCTTGTAGAGGCCTGAGTGACATCCTGAAAAAGGAAATTACAAGTATATATGAATAAAAAGATCCGGTGGGACTGTCCTGCCGGATCTTTTTTTATGACGGCAGAATTGTTTAAACAAGTTATACCTAACCCTTATAGATATGAATAAATAATCAGTCTAAAATAGATCTTTAACTATAGACATATATAGGCTGCTCGTGTAGAATGTATTGAGCAAAATACAATTGTACAAAAGGAGAATGTATACTATGAAAAAGCATATCATTTATACCGCGGCAGCACTGGCAGTACTTACATTGTCGGCCTGCGGTTCACAGTCAGTACCACAGGCAACAGAGGCTGTAACAACAGCGGCAGCCGAGGCGACAGAGGCTGCTGCAAAGGGTGAAACATTAAAGGGAGAGGCTGAGGGCTTCGGAGGTACAGTAACAGTAGAGCTTACAGTTACAGATGGCTCTATAACCGACGCGGTTCTTACAGGCGATAAGGAGACACCGGATGTAGGCGGTGCAGCTCTTGATACACTTAAGGAGCAGATTATCGCAGCAAACGGTCCTGAGATCGACGGCGTTTCCGGAGCAACGGTTACTTCTACTGCAGTTAAGAATGCTGTTTCAAAGGCTATGGGTCTGGAAGTTGAAGAGGCTGAAACCAAGGCTCCGGCTGTTTCTGCTCCTGCAGAGATCATACCTGTAGAAGGCGGCATTCAGATGGGACAGGTTATCACTGCTGCACATGGTAATAAGTGTTTCTCACAGGTTACCGCAGTAGTTAAGGATGATGTTGTTATTGCGGCTTACATTGATGAATATCAGTTTGGAGATCCTTCAGCCGTAACAGGAGTTCCTAACGGTACGGATACAGAGAATTTCGGCGCGGGCTTTGCTGAGGGTCAGATTCTTTTCAGCAAGAGAGTAAATGCTGATTATTACAGTAAGAATATGGCAGAGAAGGCAGGCAGCACTGTTCGTATCAATGATAATTTTGACGAGATACAGAAGTTTGCGGTAGGAAAGACCATTGATGAGCTTTCTGTATATAAGAATGATGATTCAGCTGTAGATGCAGTAAGCGGCGCAACACTTGCCGATACAGGAAACTATCTTGCAGCCATAGCTGAAGCTGCAAAGATCGCTCAGGGAACACAGGCTGTGGAGTTTAACGGTTCCAGCGAGGATCTCAAGCTCGATATGGCTATCGGTGCCGCACACGGAAACAAGTGCTTCTCAACAGCAGCAGTTCTTACGGACGGTGATAATGTTATCCTCTCATGGATTGATGATTTCCAGTTCGGAGATGCTTCCCAGGTTGAGGGTGTGCCAAATTCCGATGATACTGAAAATTTTGCAGCAGGATATGCCGATCCTCAGAATGTTCTTTTCTCAAAGAGAGTTAATGCTGACTATTATTCAGAGATGATGAACCAGAAGGCAGGTGCAACAGTACGTATCGATGAAAATTACAATGCTATCCAGAATCATGTAAACGGTATGAGCATTGCGGATGTAAAGGCACTATCCGAAAAGGATGATGCTGTAGATGCAGTAAGCGGCGCAACCCTTGCCGATACTGCAGGATACATCGGACTTATCGCAGAGGCTGCAAAGTGATTTGACACACTGAACTGTTGCCTGAGGTAAGACACCATTTCAAAAACTTTCAAAAAATCCTCTTGCAATTATTGGCGTAAAGTAGTATCGTATATCGAGCGTGCAATTGCAAAAATCAAATGAGATTTTTGCTTGACATAAAATAACCGGTTGGATATAATTTCTCGGTATGACGAAGGAGGTGTAAATATGTCAATTTGTCCTAAGAATCATTCATCTAAGGCTCGCAGAGATTCAAGAAGAGCTAACTGGAAGATGGGAAAGATGAACCTTGTAAAGTGTTCAAAGTGTGGTGCTCTTGTTATGCCTCACAGAGTCTGCAAGGCTTGCGGATCTTACAACAAGCGTGAGATCGTTAAGGTTGAAGACTGATCTTTACCGATTTAATAAGAGATAATTAACCCTGAAGTGTTATGCTTCAGGGTTTTTTCTGTGTATGGAAATATTCAAAAACCGTTGAAGTTGTTAAATGGGAGCTACGTGGTATAATGACTTAAGTTGTTTCCCCGGGGTGCAGAGATACTAATGTGAAGGATTTTATTCATCACAATTTGTACCGCCGGCTGAAAAAGCTGGAATGGATATCAGTGTGAAAAAAATTTTACGAATTATCCCGGTGCACTAAGGTATCGGAATGGAGTTTTTATGAAAAGGTTATTAACGGTGATCATGCTGCTGAGTCTGATGGTGACCGGATGCCAGAAGCATTCGCCTATAGTCTACAGTGTGAATAAGTCGGATGAGCTTATACAATATGAATCTGAATCTGCTGAGGAATCCAGATTCATGGAGTCCCTTGAGGAGCAGATAAAAATCGAGGAATCCGAAAGTGCGGCTATAGAACAGGCAGCTATATGGACTAAGAAAGTGCCGGATAAGACTCCGGTTAAAGTAAAGGGCGTCTACATCAGCTCAAAGGTTGCGGGAGCGGAGAAAATGAAGACCATCGTTGAGCATATAGATGCCACCGAGATCAACGCTGTCGTCATAGATATTCTGGAAGATAAGGGACATATCGAGTACAAAATGGGTGGTGAACTCATCGAATCCATCGGTTCGGTGCAGGAGACTATTCCCGACATCAACGCACTTATGTCTATGCTGAAGGAGCATAATATTTATGCCATTGCCCGTATTGTAACCTTTAGAGATCCGTTTCTTGAACAGGTTAAGCCGGAGTGGCTGAACCACAATAATGACGGTACTGTATTCCATGATGCCTCCGGCATGACATGGATCAATCCTTATAACCGGGAAGCCTGGGAGTATAAGGTGCAGGTGGCGGAGCAGTGTGCTGATGCGGGTTTTGATGAAATCCAGTTCGACTATGTGAGATTCTGTACCGAAAAGGGTATGAACAATGTGACTTATACCGATGAAGAAACCCAGGGTATGGACAAGACGGAGATCATCACCGAATTTATCAAGTTCGCTTCGGACAGACTGGCAGATAAAAATGTGTTTATGTCCGCGGACGTTTTCGGAACTATCATTGGTTCTTATGTTGATACAATTTCGGTAGGACAGGACTATCCGGTTATGGCGAGTGCTGTGGATTATATGTGCCCCATGATTTATCCTTCCCACTACGGAAACGGGAATTTTGGGCTGGATGTTCCGGATAAGCATCCTTATGAGGCTATACTTGGTGCCTGCAATGCTTCCAAAAAGGATCTTGCTCTGGAGGAGGTTGAGGGGGTACATCAGGCAAAGGTCCGTCCGTGGCTTCAGGGATTTACGGCTTCATATCTTTCGAGTTATCTCCATTATGGGCCTGAAGAAATAAGACAGGAGATACAGGCGGTCTACGATGCCGGATATGATGAGTGGCTTATATGGAACGCAAATAACGAGTATCAGTGGGATGCGTTTCTGTCTGCATGAAATTGAAAAGGTAAGAAATTGATATCCGGTTATATCAGCTATGAAGGATATTCTTTTGGAGACGTTAAAATCTTTGACGTAAGGATTCTTTCTGTTATAATTAGATTTCGTTGATATAAGTGCCTGTGCTTCACGAAGAGCAGACAGATATTGACTTTCCTGACTTATGATAAGTCGGGATGCCGGAAGGCAAAAAAGTTACTTCAACATGATTTCACAAGGGGAAATTGGTTATGCAATATAATTTTAAGAAAATCGAGCCTAAGTGGCAGACAAAGTGGAAAGAGGCTGATGCCTTCAAGGCAGTGGACTTTGACAAGCGTCCAAAATGGTATGGACTTGTTGAGTTCCCATATCCGTCAGGAGCGGGAATGCACGTTGGACATATCAAGGCATATTCAAGTATCGAGGTTCTTGCACGTAAGAGAAGAATGCAGGGCTACAACGTTCTGTTCCCTATGGGATTTGATTCCTTTGGACTTCCTGCTGAGAACTATGCTATCAAGACCAATACACATCCGCACATCATCACAGAGAAGAATATCGATCACTTCAAGGATCAGATGAGACAGGTTGGATTTTCTTTTGACTGGTCAAGAGAGATTGCAACTTCACATGCGGATTACTATAAGTGGACACAGTGGATCTTCCTTCAGCTCTTTAACAAGGGGCTTGTATTCAGAGCAAAGACTCTCGTAAACTATTGCCCAAATTGTAAGGTGGTTCTTTCCAATGAAGACTCACAGGGTGGTAAGTGTGATATCTGCCACAGTGATGTAGTTCAGCTTCCAAAGGATGTCTGGTACCTGAAGATTACAAAATATGCAGACAGACTTCTGGATGGTCTTGATGACGTTGAGTATCCTGAAAGCATCAAGCAGCAGCAGGTAAGCTGGATCGGACGTTCAACAGGCGCATTCGTTAACTTTGAGCTTGCAGATGAAAGCAATGGTTCGGTTCTCGATAAGCTTGAGATCTATACTACAAGATGCGATACCCTTTACGGAGTAACCTTCATGGTTGTTGCTCCGGAGCATCCTGCCCTTGACAAGTACAAGGACAAAATTACAAACTGGGATGAAGTTCTGAAGTATCGTGAGGACGCTGCCAAGAAGACAGAGTTCCAGCGTACTCAGCTTGTAAAGGACAAAACCGGCGTAAAGATTGCAGGTCTTAAGGCTGTAAATCCTGTTACAGGAAAGCAGATCCCTGTATTTATCGCAGACTATGTAATGATGGGCTATGGAACAGGAGCTATCATGGCGGTTCCTGCTCACGACCAGAGAGACTACGATTTCGCCAAGAAGTTCGGCGTAGATATCGTTGAAGTTATAAAGGGCGGAGACATCGAAAAGGAAGCATACACAGGCGACGGCGAGATGGTTAACTCCGACATCCTTAACGGATTCACAAACAAAAAGGATTCCATCGCAAAGATGCTTACTGTTCTTGAGGAAAAGGGCATCGGACACAAGGGCGTTCAGTACAAGATGAAGGACTGGGCATTCAACCGTCAGCGTTACTGGGGAGAGCCTATTCCTCTTATCCACTGTCCTGAGTGCGGAACTGTCGGAGTTCCTGAGGATCAGCTGCCCCTTACACTTCCGGATGTTGAGAACTTCGAGCCGGGTACAGACGGCCAGTCACCTCTTGCAAAGATTGAAAGCTTCGTAAACTGCACATGTCCTAAGTGCGGCGGAGCAGCAAAGAGAGAGACAGATACCATGCCTCAGTGGGCAGGTTCTTCATGGTATTTCCTGAGATTCTGCGATGCCAACAATGACAAGGCATTTGCCGATGCTGAAAAGCTTAAGTACTGGCTTCCGGTTGACCACTATAATGGTGGTATGGAGCATGTTACAAGACACCTTCTTTACTCAAGATTCTGGCATCAGTTCCTTTATGACCAGAAGCTGGTTCCTACACCTGAGCCTTATGCAAAGAGATCCTATCAGGGACTTATCCTTGGACCTGACGGAGAGAAGATGTCCAAGTCAAAGGGTAATGTTATCGATCCTCTGAACATCGTTGATACTTACGGTGCAGATACTCTTCGTGCATATGTTCTCTTTATGAGTGACTATACAGCAGCTGCTCCATGGAGCGATGAAGGTGTACGTGGTGTTAAGCGTTTCCTTGACCGTGTTGCGGGACTTACAGATATCGCAACTCTTGATAAGGAAGATGCAAGCCTTGAGTCAAAGCTTCACAAGACCATCAAGAAGGTTTCCGATGATATTGAGCGTATGAAGTTCAATACTGCCATTGCGGCTTTGATGACTCTTATCAATGACTTTACAAAGGCAGGCGCCATCACAAAGAATGACCTTCTTGTATTTATCAAGCTGCTTCATCCGTTTGCACCTCATCTTACAGAGGAAATCTTCGAGACTCTCGGAGGTGAGGGACTTCTTACTCTTGCTGAGTGGCCGGAGTATGATGAAGAGAAGACCAAGGATGCAGTCATCAACATGGGTGTTCAGGTTAACGGTAAAGTACGTGGAAATGTTGACATCCCTGCTGAAGGAGATCAGGATGCAGCAGTTGAGGCTGCGAAGGCTGATCCGCAGATCAACAAATTCCTTGAGGGCAAGAACATCGTTAAGGTTATCTTTGTAAAAGGAAAGATACTGAACTTTGTTGTAAAGTGATCAGGAGATGATTTATATTCTCCGGGAATTATAAACGGAGATTTAAGAATTTAATTAACCGGAATTTATAGTTTCGTGTTATGATTTTATCCGCCGCAGACTTTTGTTTGCGGCGGATTGTTTTAGTTAGAAAGAGATGCCTATGAGAGATAACAGCAAATTCAATTTTGATGAAGAACTGAAAAAGCTGCCGGCACTTCCCGGAGTATATATGATGCACGGCCCAAAGGATGAGATCATTTACGTAGGGAAGGCAAAGGTTCTGAAAAACCGTGTAAAACAGTATTTCCAAAAGTCCTATAAAAAATCAGTAAAAATCCAGCAGATGGTGAGTCTGGTGGAGAGATTCGAATATATAGTGGTAGACTCCGAACTTGAAGCTTTGATGCTGGAAAACAATCTCATCAAGGAGCATAAACCGAGATACAATACACTTCTTAAAGATGACAAAACCTATCCCTATATCAAGGTTACCTTTGAACAGTACCCGAGAGTTTTGAAGGTCAGGAAAAGAGCCACGGATAAAGGCAAATATTTCGGCCCCTATGCTTCCAATGATCAGGTAAATGAGGTTATCGATCTCATAAGAAGAACTTTCCACATAAGGAATTGCAACAAAGTTTTTTCGGAGGATGCACCCCTTGTCAACAAGTGCATGTACTATGATATCCACCAGTGTGACGGTCCCTGCATTGGCAGACAGAGTAAGGCTGACTATAAAATCCAGGTGGATAAGGCCGTAGATTTTCTTAACGGAAAATATGAGGATATAGTGAAGGAACTTCATCGCAAGATGATGCGGGCCTCCGATAATCTGGATTTTGAAACCGCCATGGAAATGAGGGATCTCATAAAGGCAATTGAAGCTGTGCAGAACAGACAGAAGATTGTGGCTTACGATTCCGGAGATCGCGACATCATAGGTATGAGAAGAGAGTTCTCGGACTGCATCGTTCAGATATTCTTCGTCCGGGACGGAAAGATCATAGGAAGAGACCATCAGTTTGTGGACATCGACCAGGAAGAAACCGATGAAGAGATCCTTAACGATTTTATAGAACAGTACTATAACGGAACCCCGTTTATCCCTCATGAAATATGGGTGCAGACTGAACTGCCGGAAAAAAACATACTTGAACAGTGGCTTACCCGCGAGAAGGGCAGAAAGGTAAGCATTATCACACCTCAGATAGGCAAAAAGGAAAAGCTTGTTGAACTGGCTATCACCAATGCCGGAATTCTTATGAACCGATACAGACAGCAGTATCGTGAGCAGGATGCAAAATGTGCCAAGGCGGTTAAGGAGCTTCAGGACATAATCGGCCTTGAGAAGCCTCCAATCCGCATTGAGTCTTACGATATTTCAAATACCATGGGCGCTCTTAATGTCGGTTCCATGGTTGTATATCAGAACGGAAAGCCCAAGAACAATGATTACAGAAAGTTTCGTATCAAATCGGTTCAGGGGCCTGATGACTACGCATCCATGTATGAGATGCTTACCCGCCGCTTTGAACATGGCCTTAGTGAGATGAAGGATAATGCAGCCGCCGGAAAGGATAATTCCATGGGATCTTTTTCTAACTTCCCGGATCTTATCTGTATGGATGGAGGCAAGGGACAGGTTAATGTCTGCAGGCAGGTGCTTGATGAGCTTGGCATAACCTCAGTTGAAGTATGCGGTATGGTAAAAGACGATCATCATAGAACAAGGGCTCTTTTGTATGACGATCGGGAGCTGCCTCTCAGCGAGAACACCGAAGCCTTTAAACTCCTCACCCGTATACAGGATGAGGTTCACAGATTTGCCATCACTTATCATCGTTCACTTAGGGAAAAGAGCCAGATAAAATCATTACTGGATGATATAAAAGGCGTGGGAGAGGTGAGAAAGAAGGCTCTGATGAAGCGGTTCGGAGACATTGACCATATAAGAACGGCATCTTTGGAGGAGCTTAGTGACTGTCCTTCCATGGATGATCATTCTGCGAGACAGGTATATGATTTCTTCCACAACAATCGATAAGAGACATAATGGGGCATTTGTGTTGAAAAACTGTTCATTATTCTTACATAAATCTGTCTTGTATTTAATGAAAATCACAATATACAAAAATAATTATTGTTGATAAGATGATGTGAGTAAAAATAGGATTTACTTCCTGCTGTGATTGCTGTAGCATTGTGAGATTGTCAGAGGACAGCACACATTGCCTGTATAGGCGGGAAGTATTACATACACGGAGATATTTTTTATGGCAGACAGATATATAGATAATGGAGGAAAGCGTCCGGCATCCAGGGCGCGCGGGCAATCCAGGGCCCGGGGTTCACAGCAGAGCGAACGCAGGAGCACTACTTCCCGGGTAAGCTCACAGAATAATACAACAAGAAGTTCTGACAGTCGGTATAGCAGAAGACCTGAAAGAGAACCGAATTACGGCATTATAGCAGGATCTGCCGTTGCGGCAGTTATATTGGTGGGCGGACTGATATTTGCACTTAAGGGTGGTATAGGCGGATCGTCTAATTCATCTATAGAAGAAACTACGTATGCGGTAGAAGAAACATTGGATCCCAACACAATACATGAGGATGTTTATCTTGATATCAGTTCTTTTGCAGAGGGTGCTCAGCTTTTAAATATCAATGGAATGAACCAGCAGCAGGTTAAGGAGGCTATAAAGGCTCAGTATACATGGAATCTGGTGGTTAACAATACAAATCCCCTGTTAAGTGAGTTCAGTATGCCGGATCTTTCTTCCGGTGAAAGCTCTTCAGAGACTGCAGCAGAGGCCGGAATACAGGCTGATAATGATGGAACTGAGCAGACAGTTGAAGTTAAAAATCCGTATTCGTCCATAACCATAAGACCTGAGGCATCAAGCTTCAATGTGCCTGACCTTATAGAAGTAAACCTTGATGAGATGATCACACAGATATTTGGAGACATTAAATCAAAGGAGTCTCAGGAAACCGAGGAGAGTTCTTCCGGAAATGAGTCGGAGAGCAGCACTGAGACAGAAAGCGTTGTTACTGCGGACTATGCATTGGCACTTCCGGATTTCACCTCTCAGATAAATGACTACATGACACAGCTCGCCACTGTATGGAAGATGAATCCTAAAAACGGTGACATAACCTCTTATGACCGTTCCACGGGTGAATTTGTTTTCGGAGGCTCTGTTGACGGCTATGAGCTTAATGCTGAGACTACGGCTGCCAAAGTTATGGAGGCCATAAATAATCATAATTACTCATCTCAGATTGATGCTGACGGAAAAACGATTTCAGCTTCACTGGATTCAATCAAGGATAAGTACAAGATAATCGGATCTTTCACGACTAATACTACTTCGAATTCTATCCGTAACGGGAACATTAAGACTGCGGCTGCAGCAATAAACGGTACCGTTCTTCAGCCGGGAGAGGAATTCTCTTTCAATCAGATTGTGGGTCAGCGTACTGAGGAAAAGGGATACGGCGGAGCACCGGCCTATAACGAAGGTGAGGTTGTTACAGAGGTTGGCGGAGGTGTGTGCCAGGTTTCATCCACACTATATAATGCTGTTTTTCGCGCCGGACTTACCACAACCTACAGAAGATCGCACACATTTGCGCCTACATACGTTACTCCAGGAACTGATGCAACGGTTTCCTGGCCGGGGCCTGATTATAAGTTTGTTAATGACTCTGATCACGCTATCGGAATCCGTACCTGGTACGAGAATCAGACTATGAATGCTCAGATTTACGGTGTGAGGGTTCTTCCTGAAGGCGTTTCATGGGAACTTGTTTCTGAGAAGGCAATGGATCTTCCTGTACCGGATCCTGTTATCATTACTGAGGGAACAGAGTCAGAGGGAAGTGCCGGTTCGGAATGGCAGGCGTATAAGATCATTCACAATGCTGACGGAACTACAGAGAAGGTCAAGGATCACTATACACATTACAGTGGTCACACACCTAAGAAATATTCGCCTGAGGTCGCAGCGTCTCTTGCTGCAGAATCAGCGGCGGCAGCAGGATTGACTGCTGTTACAAATGAAAACGGTGAGATAGTTTATGTGCCGGCAAGTGAATCGGTAGAAAGTACTTCATCATCTGAACAGTCTGAGCAGCCAGAACAGTCTGAGCATGAGGAGACTGAGAGACCTGAGGACAACAGCGAGCCCGATAGTGAGGAAGAGTCTGTACATGAGGCGCCTCCTGCGCCCGGTCCGGAAACAAATGCCGAAACCGTTCATGAATATATCGAGGGACCTGTTCCTGTAATGGGGGATTCTCTGAATGAAGGACTTATTGAGGAAGGCCCTGTAGTGGGTGGTTGAAAAACCGATAAATCTTAAAGACCGGATACCGCATGTCGTTGGAGACATGCGGTATTTTTTATACTTCATAATCCCTTGAAAAAACAGCGGATTACGGATATTCGAAATATGTCATGATGATTAGAAGAGCTGAAAATTACATTATCGGGGTGAAATAATTTTTTGAGCGGATCATATCGGATATTGTTTTTGATTTTGTACAATATATACTATAGTAAATCGCTAGGAATTGGCTCTTTTATGCATTTTTCTTGTATTTTTTCATGTACGAGGTCCTATTTCTTTGCATTTTACGGCGGAAATGCTATAATTTCCTACAGTATGATATCCTTTTTATTAAGGTTCATATAATAAAATCACATTCATGTAACGATTCATTTTTTAGGAGGAATTCTTATGGCAAGAAAAATGAAAACCATGGATGGTAATCAGGCTGCTGCACATGCATCATATGCATTTACAGAAGTAGCCGCCATCTTCCCCATCACCCCTTCATCAGTTATGCCGGAGCATGTTGATGAGTGGGCAACAGAAGGCAGAAAGAACATTCTTGGTGAGACCGTTCAGGTAACTGAGATGCAGTCTGAGGCCGGTGCTGCAGGTGCAGTTCACGGATCACTCGCTGCAGGTGCTCTTACAACTACCTTCACAGCATCTCAGGGTCTTCTTCTTATGATCCCTGATATCTACAAGGTTGCCGGTGAGCAGCTTCCAGGCGTATTTGATGTATCTGCACGTGCACTTGCATCTCACGCACTTTCCATCTTTGGTGATCATTCAGACGTTATGGCATGCCGTCAGACCGGTGCTGCTATGCTTTGCGAGTCTTCCGTACAGGAAGTCATGGACCTTACTCCTGTAGCACACCTTGCTGCACTTAAGGGACGCATTCCTTTCATCAATTTCTTTGATGGTTTCAGAACTTCTCACGAGATTCAGAAGATCGAAGAGTGGGATTATGAAGATATTAAGGATATGGTTGACTGGGAGTACATTGACGAGTTCAGAGCTCGTGCACTTAACCCTAACCATCCTGTAGAGAGAGGTTCAGCTCAGAACCCGGATATCTTCTTCCAGGCACGTGAGGCATCTAACCCTTACTACGATGCACTTCCTGCAATCGTTCAGGAGTACATGGACAAGGTTAATGCTAAGATCGGTACAGACTATAAGCTTTTCAATTACTATGGTGCAGCTGATGCTGAGCATGTAATCGTTGCTATGGGTTCTGTAAACGATACAATCGAAGAGACAATCGATTACCTTGCAGCTAAGGGCGAGAAGGTCGGTGTAGTTAAGGTTAGACTTTACAGACCGTTCTGCACAGACGCTCTTCTTAAGGCTATTCCTGAGACTGTTAAGCAGATCACTGTTCTTGACAGAACAAAGGAGCCCGGTTCTATCGGTGAGCCTCTTTACCTTGATGTTGTTGCAGCTCTTCAGGGCAGCAAGTTCCAGGGCGTTAAGGTATTCTCAGGACGTTATGGTCTTGGTTCAAAGGATACAACACCTGCACAGATCGTTGCAGTTTATAAGAATACAGAGAAGAAGAGATTTACAATCGGTATCAACGATGATGTAACATATCTTTCTCTTCCTATCGGACCTGCTCTTACAACTACTCCTGAGGGAACAGTTAACTGTAAGTTCTGGGGTCTCGGTGCTGACGGTACTGTAGGTGCTAACAAGAACTCTATCAAGATCATCGGTGACAACACAGACATGTACGCTCAGGCTTACTTTGATTATGATTCAAAGAAGTCCGGCGGTGTTACTATGTCTCACCTCAGATTCGGTAAGAAGCCTATCAAGTCAACATACCTCATCAAGAGAGCAGACTTCGTAGCTTGCCACAATCCTGCATACATGACAAAGTTCAACATGGTACAGGAGCTTGTTGACGGTGGTACATTCCTCCTTAACTGCGTATGGAGCAAGGATGAGATCGCTGATCATATCCCTGGCCAGGTTAAGAAGTACATGTATGATCACAAGATCAACTTCTACATCATTAACGGTGTAAAGATCGGTATCGAGACAGGCATGGGCCCTACTCGTATCAATACAATCCTTCAGTCAGCATTCTTCACACTGACAGGAATTATTCCTCCTGCAGAGGCTAACAAGCTTATGAAGGATGCAGCTCAGAAGACATACGGCCGTAAGGGTGAGGATGTCGTTAAGAAGAACTGGGCAGCTATTGATGCCGGTGCTAACGCATTCGAGAAGATCGAGATTCCTGCTGATTGGGCAAATGCACAGGATGAGGGACTTGAGTTCAAGGATAAGACAGAAGGTAAGAAGGAAGTTCTTGACTTCGTTAACAACATTCAGAACGCTGTTTCTGCTCAGGAAGGTAACGGTCTCCCTGTATCAGCATTCAAGGATTATGTAGATGGTACAACTCCTTCAGGAACTGCTGCATACGAGAAGAGAGGTATCGCAGTTAACGTTCCTCAGTGGAATCCTGATAACTGTATCCAGTGTAACTTCTGTTCATATGTATGTCCTCATGCAGCTATCCGTCCATTTGCTTATACAGAGGCAGAGGCAGCAGCAGCACCTGCAGGCGATCTTTTCAAGGATATGACAGGTATGCCTGGCTACAAGTTCGGTATCAAGGTATCTGTTCTTGACTGTACAGGTTGCGGATCTTGTGCAAATGTATGTCCTGGTATGAAGGGCAACAAGGCTCTCGAGATGAAGCCTATCGCACAGGAACTCGACAGACAGAAGTTCTTCGATTATGCTGAGAAGCTTCCTGAGAAGGACGAAGTTGTTGCTAAGTTCAAGGAGACAACTGTTAAGGGATCACAGTTCAAGAAGCCTCTTCTTGAGTACTCAGGTGCATGTCCCGGATGTGGTGAGACACCTTATGCTAAGCTCATCACACAGCTCTTCGGTGACAGAATGTACATTGCAAATGCTACAGGATGTTCATCAATTTGGGGTAACTCATCACCTTCTACACCTTATACAGTAAATGCTAAGGGCCAGGGTCCTGCATGGGATAACTCACTCTTCGAAGATAACGCAGAGTTTGGTTATGGTATGCTTCTTGCTCAGAATGCTATCCGTGGCAGACTTAAGAAGGAAGTTGAGGCACTTGCAGAGAAGGATGCATCTGTTAAGGATGTATGCCAGGAGTGGCTTGATACATTCTCAGTAGGCGCTACAAACGGTGCAGCTACAGATAAGCTTGTTGCAGCTCTTGCAGACAAGACTGATGATCTTTCAAAGGATCTTGTAAAGAATAAGGACTTCCTGTCAAAGAAGAGCCAGTGGATCTTCGGTGGTGACGGTTGGGCTTACGATATCGGATTCGGCGGACTTGATCATGTACTTGCTTCAGGCAAGGATATCAACGTTATGGTATTCGATACTGAGGTTTACTCAAATACAGGCGGACAGTCATCTAAGTCAACACCTACCGGTGCAGTAGCACAGTTTGCTGCAGCAGGTAAGGAGACAGGCAAGAAGGATCTCCCTGGTATCGCAATGTCTTACGGCTACGTATACGTTGCTCATATCAACATGGGTGGTGATATGGCTCAGACAGTTAAGGCTATTACAGAGGCTGAGGCTTATCCAGGTCCATCACTTATCATTGCTTATGCTCCATGTATCAACCATGGTATCAAGAAGGGCATGGCAAAGGCTATGGAAGAGGAGAAGCTTGCACTTACAACAGGTTACTGGAATAACTTCAGATTTAACCCTAACGGCGGTGACAAGAAGTTCACTCTTGACTCTAAGGAGCCGGATTTCACAGGATATCAGGACTTCCTTAAGGGAGAGGTTCGTTACCTTTCACTTGGTCTCAAGAACCCTGAGAGAGCTAAGGCACTCGATGAGCAGAACCAGGCTGAGTCAGAGGCTAGATATGCACACCTTAAGAAGCTGAACGATCTTTACAATAACTAAAATTATATAAAGCGAGTTTAAAAGAAGCCGGCGAAAGCCGGCTTCTTTTTGTTCTTTTTCTGTGATACTATTTAGCAATGAAAGATATTTAGTTATTAAAGTCTAAAATTGATACATAAGGAGATACAAGCTATGAATTATATAGATCAATATAAACTCTGGCGTGAGAAAGCTGTTGGCGATAAGGATGTTGTGGCTGAACTTAATGCTATGGCGGGAGACGATAATAAAATAGAGGATGCTTTTTATCGTGATCTTGCATTTGGTACAGGAGGACTTCGCGGAGTTATCGGAGCCGGTACAAATCGTATGAATATTTATACTGTTGCAAAGGCATCTCAGGGACTTGCTGATTATGTGATAAAGAATTTTAAACCTGAAGACAGAAAGATCGCCATAAGCAGAGATTCCCGTATCAAGTCAGATGTCTTTGCTGAAATAGCTGCAGGAGTTTTTGCTGCCAATGACATCCGCGTCTACATCTACAAAGACATCATGCCAACACCTTGCCTCAGTTTTGCGGTTCGCGAGCTTCAGTGTGCTGCAGGCATTATGGTGACCGCAAGTCACAATCCTTCAAAATATAATGGATATAAGGTTTATGGTGCTGATGGATGCCAGATCACCACAGAAGCTGCTGCACAGATTCTGGCAGAAATTGAAAAACTGGATATCTTCTGTGATGTTAAAAATGCTGACTTCAGGGAAGCTATGGAAGCAGGAAAGATCAGCTACATAAGCGATGAAGTTTATACCAGATTCATAGAAGCCGTTAAGAGCCAGTCGGTACTTACAGAGGAAGATAAGGTGAACAGAGATCTTGCCATAGTTTATTCACCTTTAAACGGTGCAGGTCTTAAACCCGTAACAAGAGCTCTTACGGAATCCGGTTTTACAAACATCACAGTTGTAAAGGAACAGGAAATGCCGGATGGTAATTTCCCTACCTGCCCTTATCCCAATCCTGAAATTAAAGAAGCCATGGCACTTGGCATGGAATACGCTGCCCGTAATCAGGCAGACCTTCTTCTGGCAACGGATCCCGATTGTGACCGCTGCGGTATTGCTGTAAGGAATGACAAGGGAGAATATGTACTCCTTTCCGGAAATGAAACCGGAATGCTGTTGCTTGACTTTATATGCAGCCAGAGAGTAAAGGCAGGAACCATGCCTGAGAACCCTTTGATGGTAAAAACCATAGTGACCATCGATATGGCAGAACGCATTGCAGAGGATTACGGTGTAAAGACCATAAATGTTCTTACCGGTTTCAAATTTATCGGTGAACAGATCGGAAACCTGGAGGCAAAAGGCGAGGAGAACAGATACGTTTTCGGCTTTGAAGAAAGCTATGGATACCTCACCGGCTCCTATGTGAGAGATAAGGACGCGGTTGATGCTGCCTTCATGATCTGTGAGATGTTTGCTTACTACAGATCAAAGGGAATCGGACTTCTGGATAAACTTAACGAACTCTACGAAAAGTACGGCTTTGCCCTGAACACACTTCACAGCTACGAGTTCGAGGGTTCAGCCGGTTTCGCCAAAATGCAGGCAATAATGAAGCATTTCCGTGATGCCTATAACAACAAAGAACTTAATTCCTTCGCAGGAAAGAAAATCGAGAAGCTCCTTGATTATTCCGCCGGTCTTGACGGACTGCCAAAGTCCGACGTTCTAAAATTCCTGCTTCAGGACAATTGTTCTCTTGTTGTGCGCCCCTCAGGCACTGAACCAAAGGTCAAAGCCTACATCTCAGTCAGCGCTCCAAACCTTGTTGCAGCCAGTGATGAGGAAAATAGAATAACAGAGGAACTTCAGAACTACTTCAATTAACAGCAATGTAAAATCGTAAGGAATGTTCCGGCAGTCGGGGGTAACAGTTCGGTCAAGGTTCTGGTTTATCCAGGACCTAGCTGAACTTGTTACCCGTGTAAAGAAATAGAACATGTAAGAAAATGCAAGGGATGGGTGGCTAGGCTTGCGGGTTGAAAGAACAGACGGTACATTCATGTACGAACCGGATGCACGTCAGTGCAGTCGGGGCGAACATGAATGTGCCGGATGTACTTTCAATCCCGTGGGCCGTCACCCATCCCTTGCATTTTCTGGCCGGTCAGCCATTTTCTCTCCGGTTTTCGCTACCTTCTTGCCGAATCACCCCTTTGCGTGATAAGATATATGAGTTAACTTGTGTCTATTTTCAGAATAGGTGGTTTTAATGAGAAAAATAATAGTGGCAGTGGTTGGCCGCCCTAATGTAGGAAAGTCAACATTGTTCAATCTGATCGCAGGAAAGCAGATCTCAATCGTAAAGGACACTCCGGGTGTCACAAGAGACAGGATTTATGCTGATGCGGAATGGCTTAATTATAAATTTACATTGGTTGATACCGGAGGAATCGAACCTGACAGCAAGGATATCATCCTTTCACAGATGAGATCCCAGGCACAGCTTGCCATAGATACGGCAGACGTCATCATATTTGTGACAGACGTAAGAACCGGCCTTGTGGATGCCGACTATGAGGTTGCAGACATGCTCCGTAAATCCGGAAAGCCCATAGTTCTCTGCGTCAACAAAGTCGACAGCTTTAAAAAGTATGGCGACGATATTTATGAGTTCTACAACCTGGGACTCGGTGATCCTTTCGGAGTATCCTCGGCTAACCAGATGGGAGTGGGAGACCTTCTTGATGAAGTTGTCAAAAATTTCCCTGCAAAAGTCGGAGATGAGGAAGAGGATGATTCCATAAAGGTTGCATTGATCGGAAAACCGAATGTAGGAAAGAGCTCTGTGGTCAACAAACTTCTGGGACAGAACAGAGTTATAGTTTCCGACATTGCCGGAACCACGAGAGATGCCATCGATACAAAGATCGTACATAACGGAAAAGAGTACACCTTTATCGATACAGCAGGACTTCGCCGTAAAGGAAAGGTTACAGATGATATAGAAAGATATTCAGTCATACGTACGGTATCGGCTGTAGACAGAGCTGACATCTGTCTTGTGCTGATTGACGCTACCCAGGGAATAACAGAAGGAGATGCTACCATCGCCGGTATCGCGCATGAATCCGGAAAGGGCGTTATTATCTGCGTCAATAAATGGGATGCGATCCCGGATAAAACCGATAAGACCATCAATGAATTTACCGCAAAGCTGAAGGAAAAGTTTGCCTATATGCCATATGCGGAGTATCTTTTCATTTCAGCTGAAACCGGTCAGAGGTTAAATAAGATCTTCGACCTTGTGGATCAGGTAAGAGAGAATCAGACCATGCGTATTCGTACCGGTGTTCTCAATGAGATCATGACCCGTGCGACTGCCATGAAGCAGCCGCCAAGTGACAAGGGTAAGAGACTTAAGCTGTTCTACATGACACAGACAGCGGTAGAACCGCCTACATTTGTTATTTTTGTAAATGATGTTCAGCTTATGCATTTTTCTTACACAAGATATATTGAGAACCAGATCAGAGATGCCTTCGGGTTCAAGGGAACCCCTCTAAAGTTCCTGATCCGTGAAAGAAAAGGCGGGGAAGAAGAATGATGGACATTAAACACATTGTGATTGCTATTGTTGTAGGGTATCTTTTTGGTAATATTCCCAGCGGATATCTTTACGCAAAAGCTCATGGAGTTAATATATTCAAGGTTGGATCCGGAAATCCCGGAACCACCAACATTTCCAGAACGTTTGGAAAAAAAGCCGGAGCAACTGTGCTTCTTATGGATATGGCTAAGGCCATAATCCCGATTCTTTTCCTTAATATGTTATGGAAGCCTGCGACCTTTGACGAGAGTGCGCTTATAACGCTGCTTACCGGAGCCGGAGCCGTGCTGGGTCATGACTTTCCTTTTATTCCGAAATTGAAGGGAGGAAAAGGAATAGCTACTTCATGGGGACTTATCATGGCTTTTGACTGGAAGCTGGGAATAGTACTTATTCTGATATTTATCCTGGTAGTAATCGTTACCGGATATGTAAGTGTCGGGTCAATTACAGCGTCAGCAATGTTTTTTATATTAACAGCATTGTTTGGACGCATGGGTTTGCTCAGGTTTTCATCAGAGATATATCCTTTGGTATGCGGCATTACTTTTGTTATGTCTGCACTTGCTATATGGCAGCATCGAAGCAATATTGACCGCCTTATGAAGGGTACAGAAAGTAAATTTCATTTTAAAAAGTGACACAATGGCGGGAGAGCTCATAAATGTGTAAGGGTTATTTACCTGCAACATATTATGGCGATTCCCGCCATCATTTAATTAAAGGGGAAATATTTATGAAGACAGCGGTAATAGGTGCCGGCACCTGGGGCACTGCTTTGGCGATTCTTTTGACTCACAACAACCATGAGACAGTTCTCTGGACCAGATCTCAGGAGAATGCTGAGACAATGGAGGTGAGCAGAAAACATAAAAACCTTCCTGATGCGGTATTGCCTGAAGGGTTGAAGGTTACCTCTGATATGCAGCAGGCGTTACAGGACAGAGACATGATAGTTCTTGCTGTTCCTTCCATATATATCAGGGAAACTTCGAAGAAGATGTCCGGCTACATACGTCAGGGTCAGGTTATAGTGTCTGTTGCAAAAGGCATTGAAGCTGATTCCTTAAAGACCATGACTGATATCATAGAGGAAGAAATACCCCAGGCGGATGTGGCGGTGCTGTCGGGACCGAGCCATGCGGAAGAGGTGTCAAGATTTATTCCCACAACCATAGTTACAGGAGCCAGAACCGAAAAAACTGCCAGATTTATCCAGGATACTTTCATGTGTGACTGCTTCAGGGTTTACATTAATCCGGACATAAAGGGTATCGAAATCGGAGGCGCTCTCAAGAATGTTGTTGCTCTCGCTGCGGGAATAGCGGACGGTCTCGGTTACGGAGACAACAGCAAGGCGGCTCTTATCACGAGAGGCATTGCCGAGATCACAAGACTGGGTGTAAAAATGGGATGTGACATAGAAACCTTCCAGGGACTCAGCGGAATAGGTGATCTGATAGTTACCTGTGCCTCCATGCATTCCAGAAACCGGAGAGCCGGAATACTTATAGGCCAGGGAAAACCATATAAGGAGGCCATGAAGGAAGTGGGACAGGTTGTCGAGGGTGTATATGCATCCAGGGCAGCTTTACAGCTTGCTGAAAAATATAATGTGACCATGCCTATAGTGAGTGAGATCAATCAGGTATTGTTTGAAAACAAGTCTCCGGAGAAAGCTGTTAAGGATCTCATGATGAGGGACAGAAGGCTGGAGAATCAGGGGCTTTGTTTTAATAAATAAGGAAAAACGGACGTTTTTAGACGTTAAATCAGCATACTTTTGCATGCGTGTCATCCTCTGCAGGAGTCAAAATTGATATAGAAAAACCATGTAACGGGTTCAAGCTTTAACTTATATCGTACATAACCGCAGGTTATCGAAAGAAAAATTAATTTGCTTTATTGTTATAAAAGCAATTGACTTTCGATAGCCTGTTTTTTATAATCAAATAAAGGTTTTCAGTATCAGATATTGGACTTATGGGGTTACGTAGGGCGTATCTGATCAGTACGGAAAGAGCCGGGAGCCGGTTCGAAAAGAAGACTTAGGAGGAGAAAAGTAATGAAAAAAGTTTTAAGTGTTGTACTCGCAGGTGCTATGGCAGCATCACTTGTTGCCTGCGGATCTTCATCAACAGGAACAACAAATGCAGCTTCCGGAGACAAGGCGGCTGAGACCACAGCGGCTGCAGCTTCCGGAGACAGTGGCGCAGCTGCTTCGTCTGACCTTAAGTGGAAGTTTGGTTCACAGGGACCTCTTACAGGCGGTGCTGCAGTATATGGAACAGCAGTTGTCAATGGTGCAAAGATCGCTATTGATGAGATCAATGAGAACGGCGGAATAAACGGCTATCAGGTAGAGCTTCAGACAGCTGATGACGAGCATGATCAGGAGAAGGCTGTTAATGCTTACAACTCATTAAAAGACTGGGGAATGCAGGCACTTATCGGACCTACAACTTCGGCCCCGACCATCGCAGTAGGTGCTGAGGCAGTTAATGACAATCTCTTCATGCTTACACCTTCAGGTTCAGCGGTTGATTGTACAAACACAGCTAATGCTTACAGAGTATGCTTCTCAGATCCTGCACAGGGTGCCAAGTCAGCACAGTACATCGGAGAGAACAAGCTTGCTACAAAGGTAGCTATCCTTTATGATTCATCAGATGTTTACTCAAGCGGAATCTATGAGTCATTTGCTTCAGAGGCACAGAATTACGGAATCGAGATCGTAGATACAGAGCAGTTCACAGCAGATTCAAAGACAGATTTCTCTACACAGCTTCAGAAGATGCAGGCATCAGGCGCAGAGCTGGCATTCCTTCCTTTCTACTATACAGAAGCAGCTCTTGTGCTTACACAGGCTGATACAATGGGCTACAAGCCGATTTTCTTCGGTGTAGATGGTATGGACGGAATCCTTGATGTTGAGAATTTCGATACATCACTTGCTGAGGGACTTATGCTTCTTACACCATTTGCTGCAGATGCAACAGATGATGCAACAGTAAACTTCGTAACAAAGTATAAAGAAGCATTCGGCGGAACACCTATACAGTTTGCTGCAGATTCTTATGATGCGGCATATATCATCAAGGCTGCTATCGAAGCAGGAAACCTTACACCTGATATGTCAGTTGACGCCATCGGTGCAGGTATTGAAGAGCAGATGAAGACCCTTTCATATGATGGTATAACAGGTTCAGGAATGACCTGGGATGAGAAGGGCGATGTTGATAAGGAGCCTAAGGCAGTAGTTATCAAGGACGGCGCTTACGTATCAGCTGAATGATAAATATGGAGCAGGGAAGCTTCCTGGTATTCTAACTTGACAGGTTTTAAGCATAAAGGGTTGCTTTTAAAAAAAGCAGCCCTTTAAATGTGTGATGATATTTTTGCAAGAGATTATTATTACGCGGGTACATGTCGATGAATAGACATGATGATTTTGAACGATGAGGTGGCAAAGATGATGAGTTTTATTTCATATCTTCTTAACGGACTGAGCCTTGGGTCAGTGTATGCTATTATCGCTCTTGGATATACCATGGTATATGGTATCGCCAAGATGCTGAATTTTGCACATGGTGACATCCTGATGGTGGGCGGATATACGGCTTTTATAGCACTTAATTCCATGGGACTCCCTATACCTGTGGCAGTGCTGGTCAGCATGGCGGTCTGTACATTACTTGGTATCACCATTGAGAAGGTTGCATATAAGCCTCTTCGTCAGGCAAATTCATTATCCGTGCTCATTACAGCTATCGGTGTGTCTTACCTTCTTCAGAACCTTGCTCAGCTTATCTTTAGCGCAAATCCAAAGAGCTTCAGCTCTTTTGTGCCGCTTAAGCCGGTGAAGCTTGCGGGAGGACAGCTTACCATATCCGGAGAGACTATCGTTACGATCGTAACCTGTATCATCATAGTTACAGGTCTCGTGACTTTTATCAATAAAACAAAAGCCGGTCAGGCTATGCTCGCTGTTTCGGAGGATAAGGGTGCAGCTACTCTTATGGGTGTGGATGTTAACGGAACCATTTCCATGACCTTCGCCATAGGATCAGCGCTTGCTGCCATAGGCGGTATTCTTCTTTGCTCCGCATATCCCACACTTACTCCGACCACAGGTGCCATGCCCGGTATCAAGGCATTCGTAGCTGCGGTTCTCGGAGGTATCGGCTCTATCCCCGGTGCGTTCATCGGCGGAATAATACTTGGTGTTTTGGAAAATCTTGCAAAGGCATATATATCTTCAAAGCTTTCGGATGCAATCGTGTTTTCTGTTCTGATCATCGTTCTTCTCGTGAAGCCTACAGGTATACTTGGTAAGAAAATCATGGAGAAAGTGTGAGATAGTATGGATAAAGTTAATGTTGAAAAACAGAAAATCTTTCGCAGCAATCTGATCACTTTCGGTATGGTGATCGCTGCATATATCATAGTTGAGGTAATGATGAAGACCGGAAACATCACCTCTCTTCTGAAGGGACTTCTGGTTCCTCTCTGCATTTATTCCATACTTGCAGTGAGCCTCAACCTGGTGGTAGGCATCTCCGGAGAGCTTTCACTCGGTCATGCCGGATTTATGTGTATAGGCGCCTTTACCAGTGCAACCTGGTCAATGCTTATGAAGTCCTCCTCGATGCCTGAAGGAATACGTTTTTTATTTGCTATCCTTATAGGAGCGGTTTCTGCCGCATTTTTCGGATTCCTGATCGGTATTCCGGTTCTGAGACTAAAGGGAGATTATCTTGCCATAGTTACACTTGCTTTCGGTGAGATCATAAAGAATCTGGTTAATGCCCTTTATTTTGGCGTGGATGCAAAGGGACCTCATTTTTCTCTTGAGGACAGTATGCATCTCAATATGGATGGCGGAACCATCATCATCAAAGGTGCACAGGGTATAACCGGTGCTCCCAAAAATTCAAATTTCACAATAGGTGTTATATTACTGCTTATTGCTTTATTCATTGTCCTGAATCTCATAAACTCAAGGACGGGACGTGCCATAATGGCAATCAGAGACAACAGAATAGCAGCCGAGTCGGTAGGACTTAATATCACAAAGTATAAGCTTCTGGCATTTACAATTTCTGCGGCTATCGCAGGAGTTGGCGGTGTGCTTTACGCACATAATTTGAGTTCCCTCCAGGCTCTTCCCAAGAACTTTGGTTATAATCAGTCCATTATGATCCTTGTATTTGTGGTAATGGGCGGAATCGGAAATATCCGGGGTTCTGTCATAGCGGCAGTTGTTCTGACCCTCCTTCCGGAGCTGTTGAGAGGCCTCAGTGATTATCGAATGCTTATATATGCTGTGGTTCTTATTTTTATGATGCTGTTTACATCGGCACCGGCTTTCATGCAGTACCGTGAGCGTATTATGACGGCATTACATGGTAAAAATAAGGGCGGAAAGGAGATGGATTGATATGGCTGCATTACTTAAAGTAGACAGTCTTGGTATTTCCTTTGGCGGATTAAAAGCTGTAGATAAGTTTAATGTTGAAATCGAAAAAAACGAGCTTTACGGACTGATCGGACCTAACGGTGCCGGAAAAACCACTGTATTCAACCTGTTGACCGGAGTATATAAACCTACAAACGGGCAGATAACCCTGGATGGAGACAACATTACCGGACTTGACTGTGAGGCTATAAATAAGAAGGGCATAGCCAGAACCTTCCAGAATATACGTCTTTTTTCTCAGCTATCCGTTTTGGATAATGTTAAGGTGGGACTTCATAACAACCATACTTATTCAACCCTTGACGGAATTTTTCGTACACCTAAGTTCCGCAAAGTGGAAAAACAGATGGATGAGAGAGCTCTGGAGCTTCTGAAGGTTTTCGAGCTGGAAGGATATTGTGATTATAAGGCTTCGAATCTTCCTTATGGTCAGCAGAGAAAGCTTGAAATCGCCAGAGCCCTTGCAACAGAACCGAAGCTGCTTCTCCTTGATGAGCCGGCAGCCGGCATGAATCCCAATGAAACCGAAGAGCTTATGAATACCATCCGTCTCGTAAGAGATAAATTCGACATGACGATCCTTCTGATAGAGCATGATATGAAGCTTGTTTCCGGTATCTGCGACAGATTAACAGTTCTTAATTTCGGACAGGTACTTAAGCAGGGACTGACTCAGGATGTTCTGCATGATCCTGAAGTTATAAAAGCATATCTTGGTGATTAAGGAGGGAAACTGATGAGTATAATGTTAGATGTTAAGGATCTGAACGTATATTACGGTGTGATCCATGCGCTTAAAGGCATTTCCTTCCATGTTGACAAAGGTGAGATAGTAACTCTTATCGGTGCAAACGGAGCCGGAAAAACCACCACACTTCAAACTATAACAGGCCTTATACCGGCCCGTTCCGGAAGCGTAATGTATAATGGAAAAGAGATCATCCATACACCGGGACACCAGCTGGTGGCTAACGGGCTTGCCCATGTTCCTGAGGGGAGAAGAGTTTTTGCAACTCTTTCGGTTTACCAGAACCTGATGCTCGGAGCCTACACCCGTAAGGATAAAGAGGGCATTGAAGCCACTCTCAGAACGGTATATGAGCATTTCCCCAGACTGGAGGAGCGCAGAAACCAGATGGCCGGAACGCTTTCCGGAGGTGAGCAGCAGATGCTTGCCATGGGAAGAGCGCTTATGAGTAAGCCTGAAATGATGGTTCTGGACGAGCCCTCCATGGGACTTTCACCTATCTATGTAAATGAGATCTTCAACATCATTGAGAAGATCCACGACTCAGGCGTTACGGTGCTTCTGGTAGAGCAGAATGCCAACAAAGCCCTGTCCATTGCTAACCGTGCTTACGTGCTTGAGACCGGAAATATCACCATCGAGGGTAATGCTCAGGAGCTTGCGAATGACCCCAAGGTCAAGGCTGCTTATCTTTCGGAATAATTATCGACAATCAAATATAGAAGCATGGAATTCAAAAAGTTCTGTTGGTATAATAATGTTATATCGACAGGACTTTTTTATTTGTTGTATCGGGTTTTTTGTGAAAACATGTCGGCATCGTCAACCCTTTACAAAGCGCTTTTAAATTGGCTGACATTCCAGATTTGACCGGAGGTGACTATGAAACTTTACTTTATCGGAGCAGATCATGAAGTAACCGGTTCATTACATTATCTTCATGCAGCAGGATTAAAGATCATGATTGACTGCGGCATGCAGCAGGGGATCAAGCATTATGAGAATGCTCCCATGCCGGTGAAATATTCTGATATTGATTACATACTTTTGACACATGCCCATATCGACCATTCCGGTATGATTCCATATGCTTACAAGAATGGCTTTAACGGAACGGTGGTTACCACAAGGGCAACGGAAGACCTGGTTAACATAATGCTCAGGGATTCGGCACATATTCAGATGCAGGAGACGGAGTATAAAAATCGTAAGGGTCAGAGAGCAGGAGCTGACAGAGTGGCTCCTATCTATGATCTCAATGATGTAAATGGAGTGCTGGAGCATTTTCGAGGTGTTGACTACAATGAAGTTGTGGAGCTTGGGGACGGAGTTAAGATTCGGTTTATAGATGCCGGACATCTGCTGGGGTCTGCGTCCATTGAAGTTTTGATAAATGAAAACGGAATTTCGAAGAAGATAGTGTTCTCCGGAGATCTGGGTAATTTTGATAAACCGCTTATCAGAGACCCGCAATACATTCATGATGCGGATTATGTGGTAATGGAATCCACTTATGGAGACAGGTTCCATGATAAGAGCGTTAATCACATTGATGATCTTGTAAAGATAACCCAGAGAACCCTGGACAGGGGCGGTAATGTGGTAATGCCTGCATTTGCGGTTGGGCGTACTCAGGAGCTTCTGTATCTGTTCAGGCAGATAAAGCAGGATAAGCTTGTAACGGGACACGGGGATTTTCCTGTTTATGTAGACAGCCCCCTGGCAGTTGAAGCAACTCATGTGTTTACTCAGAATCTTTCGGACTGCTATGATGATGCCACAAGAGAGCTTGTCATGAAGGGTATAAATCCTATATCCTTTAAAGGACTTAATCTCCTGATCACCTCCGAGGAATCCAGATACATCAATTATGACGAGACACCAAAGGTTATTATCTCCGCATCCGGAATGTGTGATGCCGGACGTATCAGGCACCATATCAAGTACAACCTCTGGAGACCTGAGTCCACAATAGTTTTTGCGGGATATCAGGCTGAGGGAACCCTGGGGCGCGTGCTTGTAGACGGTGCAAAGACTGTCAGGATATTTGGAGAGGAGATTGTGGTCAGGGCAGAGATCGCCCAGATGGCGGCGATGTCTTCACACGCTGATCAGGACGGTCTTATAGACTGGATATCTGCGTATGATCTCAACAGGCCGGACAGAGTTTTTCTCGTTCACGGTGATGATGACGCAATGAAGACATTGGCTTCACTTATTTTTGAAAAGCTTGGTTATAAAGTTGACTGTCCGTATTCCGGATCCGTTTTCAACCTTGCAAACGGTAAGTGGGAATTTGAGGGACAGCCTGTCCGAGTGGTTAAGGAAGCTGAGTATTCTTCCAGCGGCATACCCGGGCGGAGAAAGATATCTGACGCGGCATATGACAGACTTATGTCTGCTTACAATAAGCTTCTTACGGCTGTCAGGGCAAATTACGGCGGAACCAACAAGGATCTTGCGAAGTTCACAGACCAGATACTGAATCTCTATGACAAATGGATGAGATGATAAAACATGCACAACAGAATTTCTAAAAAAACACTTTGGGGGATAATGGTGCTCACTTTGGTGTGCACCATTATTACTTTGGGATTAAGAATATATCTTAAGGACAGACTCGATTCTTTCGAGATGGAATCTGTAGCGGAGACCCTTCCGCATGAAAAAGAAGAGCAGCTTATATTCACGGCTATTGAAGAAATCAGTGAGCCTGAAGAGGAGCTTTTGGAAAAATATAATTCTAGTTTTGAGGAGATAGATACCCTTTATGAAAGGATCTCCACACTGGAACAGGATGAGTCTCTTAAAGATAATTATCAGAAAATAGCGGATCTCTGGGACCGTGAGTTGAAAGCTCTTGGAAATGATATAACGGCCAAGATGCCGGAGGGAGAGAAAAAGGCATTCTTTGACGGAGAAAACACTTTCCTGGTCTCCAGGAATCATGAGTGTATGAAGACCGTGGGACAAAACAAAGTCAGCATTCAGGAGAGGATAGATTATCTTGACAGATACATCGTGATGACGCGGGAACATTGTAAAGACCTTGTCAAAGAATATACGTCCTATCTTGCAACTTAAAATGTGCTGTGGTATATTTTACGGGTTAACGAACTGTGTAAGTATGCCCAAAGGAAAGGACTTATACAGAAATACAGCCTAATCGGCAATATAGTTTAGAAATAACGAGGAGATAACAAGAATGCAGTACAGAGGCGTAAATGAATTACGTGAACTGTTCCTTAGCTTCTTTGAGGAGAAGGGATGCTTACGCTTAAACAGTTTCTCACTGGTGCCACACAATGACAATTCATTGCTTATTATAAATTCAGGCATGGCGCCTATGAAGCCATGGTTTACCGGACAGGAGATTCCACCAAGACGCAGAGTGACAACCTGTCAGAAGTGTATCCGTACAGGTGATCTTGAGAATGTTGGTAAGACTGCCCGTCATGGCACATATTTCGAGATGCTCGGAAACTTCTCGTTTGGTGATTACTTTAAGAAAGAAGCTATTCCATGGGCCTGGGAGTTCCTTACAGAAAGAGTCGGTCTTGATCCCGAGAGACTTTATCCGTCAGTTTATGTGGATGACCAGGAAGCTTATGATATATGGCTTAACGATATGCACATTCCTGCCGAGCGCATTTATAAGTTCGGAAAGGAAGATAACTTCTGGGAGCATGGTTCAGGCCCCTGCGGTCCCTGCTCAGAGATCTACTATGACCGCGGAGAGAAGTATGGCAACGGTCCTGAGGATGTAATGGGTGGAGAAGGCGACCGTTTCATGGAAGTATGGAACATAGTATTCAGCCAGTTCAACAACGATGGCGAGAACCATTACACAGATCTTGCACAGAAGAACATCGATACAGGTATGGGTCTTGAGAGACTTGCGGTAGCTGTTCAGGATGTTGCATCTATCTTTGATGTTGATACACTTAAGAGCCTTAGAGACCTTATCTGCGAAATCGCAGGTGGAATCGAATATGACAAACCTGAGACACATGAGTCTGACATTTCTGTTCGTATCATCACAGATCATTCACGTTCCATGACTTTCATGATCTCGGACGGTATCATGCCTTCAAACAACGGAAGAGGTTATGTACTCCGCCGTATCATCCGTCGTGCAGTACGTCACGGAAGAAAGCTTGGCATCAAAGGTTCATTCCTTCCTACTCTTGTTGAGAGAGTTATCGAGACCTCAAAGGACGGTTATCCTGAGCTGGATGAGAAGAAGGACTTCATACTCAGCGTAGTTAAGGCTGAGGAAGAGAAGTTCGAGAAGACTTATGAGCAGGGTATGGAGATCCTTGAAGAGATGGAAGCGGCTCTGTCTGCATCAGGCGAGAAGGTGCTTTCAGGTGAGGACGCATTCAAGCTTTATGATACATATGGATTCCCTGTTGACAATACCAAGGAGATTCTTGAGGAGAAGGGCTTCACAGTAGATGAAGAGGGCTTCAAGGCTGCCATGGAGAAGCAGAAGAAGCAGGGACGTAAGGACAGACTCGAGTCCGGTAAGATGTCAGAGTACAGCGGACATGCTGCAACAGTTTATGACGAGCTTGATCCTGAGATCAGCTGTTCATTTGACGGCTATAACAAGCTTTCGATGGAAAGCAGGGTGGTATCAATGGTTTCTCTCGGTGAAGAGGAAGCTGTTGTTGAGGCTCTTTCTGACGGTGAAGAGGGTGCTATCATTACTGAGGCTACTCCATTCTACGGAACAATGGGTGGTCAGGTAGGTGATACCGGTGTTATCGTTCTTGGTGAGGCTTCCGATGATGAAGCTGCAAAGCTTGGTAAGGGTGCCGCAGTATTTGAAGTTAAGAAGACAGAACATATCGGCGGAAACAAGATCGCACATATCGGTGTAATGAAGAACGGTATGATCAAGCTTAATGATACAGTTACACTTAAGGTTGATGCTTCAAATCGTATGGATACCTGCAGAAACCACTCTGCAACACACCTTCTTCAGAAGGCGCTCCGTGAAGTTCTCGGAACTCATGTAGAGCAGGCCGGTTCCTTCCAGGATGCAGGCAGAACCAGATTTGACTTCTCACACTTCCAGGCTATGACCAAAGAAGAGCTCAAGAAGGTTGAGGATATCGTTAATGAGAAGATCCGTGAGGGACTTTCCGTAAGAACAGATGTCATGACTCTTGAAGAGGCTAAAAAGTCAGGAGCTATGGCACTTTTCGGTGAGAAGTACGGTGCAGAGGTAAGAGTTGTACGTATGGGTGACTTCTCTGTAGAACTTTGCGGTGGTACTCACGTTGAGAACACACTTCAGATCGGTCAGTTCAAGATCGTAAGTGAAGCCGGTGTTGCTGCCGGTGTAAGACGTATCGAGGCTCTTACAGGCGAGAATGTACGTAAGTATTACGAGAACCTTGAGAAGGAGATCAATGCTGCAGCAGAGCTGGTTAAGGCTACACCTGCAACTCTTGCAGATCATATCAAGTCCCTTCAGAAGGAACTTAAGGATCTCAAGAGTGAGAACGAGGCGCTGAAGAGCAAGGAAGCCAAGAATGCACTTGGTAATGTAATGGATAATGTTACAGAAGTTAACGGTGTCAAGTTCCTTGCAGCTCATGTTGCCGGAGTAGATATGAACGAGCTTCGTAACCTTGGGGATGACCTTAAGGCTAAGCTTCAGGAGGGAGTAGTTCTTCTTATCTCAGATAAGGATGGCAAGGTATCCATGGTTGCCATGGCTACAGATGCAGCTGTCAAGGCAGGTGCTCACGCAGGAAACCTTATCAAGGCTGTTGCTCCTATTGTAGGAGGCGGCGGAGGCGGACGTCCTAACATGGCTCAGGCCGGTGGTAAGGACGCTTCCAAGATCGATGAGGCTGTTAAGAAGGCCGGTGAGGTTATCAAAGAGCAGATAAAATAAAGATTGAAATCCGTGAGGATTTTAAGGTATAATACATGGCGCTGATCATCATTTCGATATAAAACTTTAATTTCATTAAGGTTTTTGCTTGACGAATTGAGATCATGTGTTATAATTATCCAGAGTTTGTACCCGAAGGGAGGTTTGGGTTTCAGCATGTCAAATGTTATCGTAAAAGAGAACGAGTCTCTTGACAGCGCTTTACGTAGATTCAAGAGAAACTGCGCTAAGGCCGGCATTCAGCAGGAGATTCGCAAGAGAGAGCATTACGAGAAGCCATCTGTAAGACGTAAGAAGAAGTCTGAGGCGGCTAGAAAGCGTAAGTTCAACTAATCGTAAATAGATTATTTAAAAAGTGTAGCCCTGATTCAGAAATGAATTGGGGCTTTCTTCATACTTTGGAATTGAAGGATTGAATAGTATTGAGAGACCGGAGGGGCAGTATTTGGCTACAGTAGAAGCAATTATGGATATTCCGATGGAACATGAGCAGAATGTTCTGGGCCAGTTGGATATGAATATAAAGAAAATAGAGAGATCTTTCAATGTAACCATCATAGACCGTAATGGTGTGCTTAAGATCATAGGCGATGAGGCAGATACCGAAAAGGCCAAAAATGTTATCAAGAAACTTTTGCAGCTGAGCCAGCGTGGCAATACCATTACAGAGCAGAATGTGGATTATGCCATATCTCTTAGTTTCACTGAAAAAGTAAGGGTTAATGATATCGTCGAGATAGACAAGGATATACTGGCAAGGACGGCATTGGGAAAACCTGTAAAACCGAAAACTATCGGACAAAAAGATTATGTTGATGCCATCCGGAAAAATATGATCACATTCGGTATAGGACCTGCCGGAACCGGAAAGACTTATCTTGCTATGGCTATGGCTATCACGGCTTTCCGTCAGCAGGAGGTACAGCGTATCATTCTGACAAGACCGGCAATTGAAGCAGGCGAAAAACTGGGTTTTCTTCCGGGAGACCTCCAGTCAAAGGTGGATCCTTATATGAGACCTGTGTACGATGCTTTGTACTCCATCATGGGAGCAGAACAGTACCAGTCAAATTCCGAGAAGGGGCTTATCGAGGTTGCCCCGCTTGCTTATATGCGAGGAAGAACACTGGACAATTCTTATATCATTCTTGATGAGGCCCAGAACACTACACCTGCACAGATGAAGATGTTTCTTACCCGTATCGGTTTTGGATCAAAGGTTGTGGTGACAGGTGACCTTACCCAGAAGGATCTTGAGGAAGGTAAAAAATCGGGTCTTGAGGATGCCATGCGTGTTCTTAAAAATGTGGAAGGCATAGAGTTTATAGAGCTTACAAGTGCGGATGTTGTGAGACATCCTCTTGTACAGCGTATTGTCAATGCCTATGAAAAGGACGAAGAAAAGCGTGCCAGGAGAGCAAGACAGCATGAAATGTCACCTAAGAATTATGGCGAGCATAGAAATGAGAACAGACACAGGGACTGAGAGATAAAATATGTGTTCGGCATGATCAGGATTAGTCCGAAAATGTAAGGGGATACGATGCGGAGAATTGATTTAAGAGGGGACAGGAATGACTGTTAATATAGATTTTGAGGTTGAAAAGCGACTTGATCTGCAGTTCGAAGATATAATAAACGAGATCATCGAGGCTGCCATTACATACGAAAAATGTCCGTATGAATGCGAGATAAGTGTTGTCATCACGGATGATGAGGGTATCCATCAGTTAAATAAAGAGGCAAGGGGTATAGATTCACCTACGGATGTACTTTCTTTCCCCATGGTTGACTGGGAAACTCCGGCGGATTTTGATGTTATAGATGAAGAGGATTCAGATATCTTTAACCCTGATTCGGGAGAACTGCTCCTGGGGGATATCGTTCTGAATCAGAACCGTATAGAGTCTCAGGCAGAAGAATACGGGCATACAGAGCGAAGAGAACTTGCATTTTTAGTGGCTCACAGTATGCTTCATCTTTTTGGTTACGATCATATGGAAGATGACGAGCGTGTGGAAATGGAAAGACGCCAGAAAGAAATATTGGAAGGAAAGGGCTATTTCAGATGAGTGATCAAAGAAGAAACTCGAATATCCGGAATACCGAAGGCAGGGCTTTGAGATCACAAAATATAAGAACAAGAAATACTGTCAATGCGGGTTTCGACAGGAACAGACGAAACAATTTCATCGTTCAGGGTTCTCTTCTCGCAGTGGCAAGCATCGTGGTCAGGATCATTGGCATGGTCTACCGTGTGCCTCTTACTGCCATAATCGGAGATGAGGGAAACGGCTACTATACAAGTGCCTACAGCATTTATACGCTGCTTCTTATCCTGTCGAGTTTTTCCATGCCTACGGCTGTTTCCAAGATCGTTTCTGCCAATATGGTAAAAGGTAATTACAGGAACACTCACAGGGTTCTGAAAACAGCATGCTTTTATGCGACTATTGTTGGCTTTTTGATGTTCTGTATGCTGTGGTTCGGCTCTGATTTTATAGCAGAGGTATTTCTGAAGAAGCCGTTTTGTAAATATGCACTCAGAGCTTTGGCGCCCACTGTGTGGATCATGGCTTATCTCGGAATCCTGAGAGGTTACTTTCAGGGAAGCGGAAACATGGTGCCTACAGCAATCTCTCAGATACTGGAGCAGATCCTGAATGCCATTATTTCCATTCTTGCTGCCAGCATTCTGTTTAAAAAGGGTGCAGTTGCCAATGTCATCTACCAGAGTGATAAATACAGTACGGCATTTGGTGCTGCCGGTGGTGCTATAGGAACCGGTGCCGGAGCTCTTACGGCCCTTGCTTTCTTTTTGATCCTTTACAGTTCCCAGATGCACGAGATGCATAGGAATATACGGGAGGACAGGAGTCGTGTGGACAGCTACGGTACTATAGGACTGCTTCTTGCAGGAACCATGCTTCCGATTCTTATATCCTCAACGGTTTACAATATTTCGTCGGTTATTGATGATTCCATATTCGGAAACATTATGACTTATCTCGGAAAGGCAGAGAATATCGTAACCCAGTGGGGAGTTTTCGGAGAATATCATATCCTTTTCAACATTCCGGTAGCTTTGTCCAATGCTTTGTCATCGTCGCTTATCCCGAGTCTTACCAGAGCCGTTGCGGAGCATAATCGCAGGGATACGGTTTCAAGAGTGCGATACAGTATCAGATTTACAATGCTGATAGCCATCCCGGCTACTGTCGGGCTTTGTGCATTGGCTGACCCTATATGCCGCATGCTATTCCCGGGAAAAAATGTGGGACTTCTTATAATGCTCACAAGGATAGGTTCTGTGGCAGTGGTTTTCTATTCGCTGTCAACTATCAGCAATGCCATACTTCAGGGACTTGGTCATCTGAGTATCCCTTTAAAGCATGCGCTTATATCCCTTGTGATACATATAGCTTGTCTTATTGCCCTGTTGCTTACGGGTATGGGTATCTATGCGGTGGTTATTTCAAATATAATCTTTGCCTTCATGATGTGCTTACTTAATCAGCTGGCTATCAAGAAGCATGTAAGGCTTAGCTATGGTGTGACAGAGACTTATATTCTGCCATTTATTGCAGCTGCCGTTATGGGTATCGTAGCTTTCGCATGTTCCATGGGAATCCGTATGGTTCTTCCGGAGGCTCAAAGATATGGACGTATAGGATCTGTTATAGAGGTCGCTCCGTCGGTGGTTATAGCAATAGTGGTTTATTTTGGACTGCTTATCAAGCTGCATGCATTCACCGCAGAAGATCTTGATAACATGCCTATGGGCGGAAGACTCAAGAGATTTGTACACTGATGTAAATTTTGCCGGAACCGATTGTCGCTAAGGAGTGTGCTTTTGATTTTTTACTCCCAGGTTTAACGTGTTTAAAAGGATACCTACGGGTTCCGGTGAAATCTTATACCTGCACTGTGGAGGTAATAGTTTGAGTATAATAACCAGCTTAACAGAGAGCGGAACAGTGGATGTGGCAGTGATAGGTGCCGGCGCAGCCGGAATGATGGCAGCTATTGAGGCGGCACGTGTCGGGGCGAAGGTACTTTTGATCGAGAGGAACCGGGAACCCGGGAAAAAACTTGCCACCACCGGAAACGGAAGATGCAATTACACAAATCTTGATATGGAAAATCTGGTTGGAGGAAAGTACAGGGGATGTAATCCTGAGTTTTCTGAAATTCCACTTGAGAGTTTTGGGCCGGAACAGGCTGTGGAATGGTTCCGGGGTATAGGCATTGAACCCAAATACAGAGGAAACTATGTGTATCCGAACTCCGATCAGGCTTCTTCTGTTGTGACAGCTCTTTGGGATGAGGTTGTTCATTCAGGAGTTCAGGTCCTTTTGGGGACGCTGATAAGAAAGGTAAGAAGGAATGAGAGCGAAGCGGTAAATCATACAGGCAGAGAACAGTATTCTTCACAGGAGAATCATGGTAAATCCAGAGGTGTGAAGTCGTACAGAACCGATGGATTTCTGCTTGATATAGAGGGCTGTGATAATGTAATAAGAGCAAAAAAGCTTATTCTGGCTACGGGTTCAAGGGCGGTGCCAAAGACCGGCTCCACCGGGGACGGATATGTCTGGTCAAAGGCTCTGGGACATACTCTGGTTCCGCAGGTACCTGCACTGACAGCGGTAAAATGTAAGGGCAGCCATTATAAGAATATGGCAGGAGTAAGAACCGATGCGAAGCTCTGTGTCAAGGTGAGTGGCGAAACAGTTGCTGCCGAAGAAGGAGAGCTTCAGCTCACGGATTACGGCATTTCAGGCATACCGGTTTTTCAGATATCGAGACACGTAGCTTACGGTCTCCGGGATGAGAAAGAGGTATCAGTATATATAAATTTTCTTCCAAACATTTCAGATAGTAAAGAAGAAATATCTGAATTTTACAAAGAGCGGGCAGAGAGACTTGCATATAAGGAAATGGGAAGCTTTTTCACAGGTCTTCTCAATCAGAAGCTTGGGAATGTGCTTCTTCAGATGGCAAATATCGACAGGAAGCTGCCGGTTTCGAAGCTTTCCGGGAAGCAGCTTAAGGCTCTCAGCGCCCTTACAGTCAGCTTTAAGGCAGAATGTGTGGAGGTGAATCCTTTTGCCAATGCCCAGTGCGCAGCAGGAGGCATTAACACTGCAGAAGTGGATCCCCATACCATGGAGTCGAAGCTTGTGAAGGGGCTTTACTTTGCGGGTGAAATCCTGGATATCGACGGAATCTGCGGAGGTTACAATCTCCAGTGGGCCTGGAGCTCAGGGTTTATTGCGGGTAATGCGGCAGCGGGTTGACCCTGTCGGGAAATGCAAGTTGAGTTTTAATCCCGGATATGCCCGGATCGTACATAAATAAAAAGTATAAAGGAAAAGAAATGATAAAGATAAATCAGTTAAAGCTCGGTGTGACAGAATCGGTCGTGAAGCTAAAGCTCTTAAGTGCCAAAGTGTTGAAGATAGAACCAAAGGACATAGAGACACTTGAAGTAGTAAAACGCTCCATCGATGCCAGAAAAAAGCCGGAGCTTTTCTTTAGCTATACGGTTATGATAGGGACTTCTCTTGGCGAAGCTAATGAGAAAAAGCTGGTTGAGAAGCTGAAGAACAGAGACGTAAGTATTGACAGAACAGTATCGTACAGAGAGCCAAAACTCAACGATGTGATATGCGGAGTTGACAGGCGTGAATTCTTCAGGGAGGAAAAGAACAGACCTGTTGTGGTGGGCTTCGGTCCCGCAGGTATGTTTGCGGCACTGATTCTTGCAAGAGCAGGTATGCATCCCATAGTTTTTGAGAGAGGTGCGGATGTTGATGAAAGAATAAAGAATGTTCAGGACCTTTGGGAGAAGGGCGTTCTTCATACAGAATCAAACCCTCAGTTTGGAGAGGGCGGCGCCGGTACCTTTTCCGACGGCAAGATCAATACTCTTGTAAAGGATAAGGATGGAAGAAGCCGTTTTATACTTGATCTCTTTGTGGGCTATGGTGCTGATTCATCCATTATCATCGATTCGAAGCCTCATGTGGGAACGGATAAGCTTGTAAATATCGTTAAGAATATCAGGCAGGAAATAGTGGCTCTTGGGGGAGAAATAAGGTTCAACACCAGGTTCACCTATGATAAGGAGAGAGATAAGGACAGAAAGATCATCCTGGCCATAGGTCATTCTGCAAGGGATACCTATAAAGAGCTTTTTGAATCCGGCCTCGAAATGCAGGCAAAGGATTTTGCCATGGGCTTCCGTGTACAGCATCTCCAGTCAATGATCAATGAAGATCTTTACGGGGATGTGGATGAGAAGACATTGGCGGCCCTGGGCCCCGGCGCTTACAAGGTTACTCACACATCCGATAAGAATGGCCGCGGTGTATACAGTTTCTGTATGTGTCCCGGAGGATATGTTGTGAACAGCTCGTCTGAAAACGGGAAGCTCTGTGTGAACGGTATGAGCTACCATGCAAGAGACGGTGTCAATGCCAATGCTGCCATCATCGTCTCAGTCCGTAAGAGCGATTATAACGGAGAAAATGAGCCTTTGGGCGGAATCGGACTTCAGAGAGAACTGGAGGAAAGAGCCCACAGACTTCTTGACGGAAAGGTTCCGGTTCAGACTTACGGCGATTTCAAAAAGGATATGGCAAGCACAGAAAAAAGCCTGGGAGAAGTGAAGCCACAGATAAAGGGACAGTATGGATTCTCGAAGCTGAACGATATCTTCAGGTTTGAAGAGGGTTCTAAATATGCGGCCCTCAATGATTTTAACGAGACCTTTATGGAGGGCATGGAAAGCTTCGGACATAAGCTTAAGGGCTTTTCAAGAGAAGATACGGTTTTGGCAGGAATAGAGGCCAGAACATCAAGCCCTGTAAGGATACCGCGAAATGAGGATTTTGAGTCCAATATCTCCGGAATCTACCCTTGCGGTGAGGGTGCAGGCTATGCCGGTGGTATCATGAGTGCCGCTATGGACGGAATGAAAACCGCTGAGGCGCTTGTAAAACATTATAATTCATTGTAAACTTCTGCATAAGTCGGTGTCATGCAGCTATCACGTTAGTGTTGCGATACGTGTGACTTATGAGTCTGTGTCATGAAAATCAGATGGAGGTCTATATGACAAACGAAGAAATGCGCGCTTTGCTTAAAGATAAAAAACGTATCGTTATCAAAGTCGGTTCTGCAAGCATTACCCACGCAAAAACCGGCGGGCTTTACCTTTCAAAGATTGAAAAGCTTGTCAGAGTCATATCTGATCTAAACGGTGAAGGTAAAGATGTCATTCTGGTTTCTTCCGGTGCCATCGCAACCGGCAGACAGACCCTAGGCATACACAGACGCCCCAGGACTATGGAAGAAAAGCAGGCATTTGCGGCAGTCGGACAGGCCAGACTTATGATGACCTACCAGAAGCTTTTTTCTGAGTATGGTGTCATCGCAGCTCAGGTGCTTCTCACAAGAAATGTTATGCTGATCCCGGAATCCTGCAGCAACACCAGAAATACATTTGAAGAGCTCCTCAACCTGGGTACAGTTCCTGTTGTTAATGAAAATGACACCATTTCAACCTCTGAGATAAATCAGGTGGAGACCTTTGGGGATAATGACCAGCTGGCCGCTATAGTGGGATCCGTTGTCAATGCTGACCTCGTGATATTGCTGTCGGATATAGACGGACTCTTCACCGATGATCCTCATGAGAATCCGGAGGCGGAGTTTATTCCGTTTATTCCTGAGATAAATGAAAGAATACTTGATATGGGTAAATCCAAGAGCGGTTCCAATGTTGGTACCGGCGGTATGTCCGCGAAGCTTGCGGCAGCCCGCATCGCAACGGATTCAGGTGCCGATATGGTCATTGCAAAGTTTACGGGAGCTGAGGTTATAAGTGATATCCTGGAAGGCAAAAACATTGGCACACTTTTTGCTGCCCACAAGAATAAGGATTTTGACCTGATGGAATATGTGGGGCAGAACGAATAAAACGGGGCACGGGAAAGTGCTGTGATGAGAGTATCCGGGCATCAGCCTTTGGCGACTCACAAAAAATTAAAACAAAACGAGGAAATAAATGATTACAGAGAAAGAAATAGCAAGAATTAACGAGCTTTATCATAAATCAAAGGAAGGCGGCGGACTTACTGCCGAGGAAAAGGATGAACAGGCAAAGCTCAGGAGAGCCTATATAGATTCAGTTAAGGCAAACCTTGGCGTATACCTTAAGGATATAAAGAATGCAAGTGAGGATACTTCTGTATCAGGAGATGTAAAAGAAAAGGTTCAGAAGGCTATGGAAAAGACCGATGCGGAGCTTGCCGGGGAAGATAAAAGTGCAGCTAATTCCGGAAATCCTGAGATTTCAAGCCACCTGCATATTTGATGAAGCGAAGTATATTGAAGCAGATTATTTTGCTTAAGCGGTATAGTTCATATTGATTCATTGGCATACGTTCCGGTTGATTTCCGGGCGTGCATTTTGAAAGGAAGGTTCTTATGACGGATCTTTTGATGATTGGACAAAGAGCTAAAACGGCATCCCGTAAGCTTGCCGGGCTTTCTTCAGATGAGAAAAATGCGGTGCTGCTAAAAGCAGCGGAAGAGCTTGAGGCAGATGATAATATTCAAAAGATATTGGGGGCCAATGCAAAGGATCTTTTGAATGCCGAGCAATCCGGCATGAGTGACGGACTTAAGGATCGCCTGCGTCTTACAAAAGAGCGTCTGCAGGACATGGGTAAGGCACTTCGAGATATTGCAAAACTTCCTGACCCTGTTGGAGAGGTACTTGAAACCATAGAACGTCCCAACGGACTTAAGCTTTTAAAGACTTCAGCTCCAATCGGTGTTATCGGCATCATCTATGAGGCACGTCCGAATGTAACCAGCGATGCCTGGTCACTTTGCTTTAAGTCATCAAATGCCGTTATTCTGAAGGGTGGTTCCGATGCCATTAACTCAAACATTGCTATAACAGAGGTTATACGGAAAGCCATGGAGGAAAGCGGAGCAGATCCTGACGGACTTATGCTTATCGAAGCTACGGATCATGAGACCACAAACCGCTTCATGCAGATGAATGATTACGTTGATGTGCTGATTCCACGAGGTTCCATGCGTCTTATACAGGCAGTTGTGAAAAATGCTTCCGTTCCTGTTATAGAGACCGGTGCAGGCAATTGTCATATTTATATAGAAAAAACCGGGGATAGTGACAAGGCGGTTCCTATCATTTATAATGCTAAGACCCAGAGAATAGGTGTCTGCAATGCCTGTGAGTCTCTTGTGGTTGACAGAGAAGCATTGGAGAAACTTGTTCCGGTTGTTAAGAAGCTTCAGGAAAAAGATGTTATTACCTATGCGGATGAGGCATCCTTCGAAGTTTTAAAGAAGGCGTCCGAAGACGGATCATGCATACGTATGGAACTGATAAAGGAGGCTTCTCCCGAGGATTTCGCCACAGAGTATCTTGACTACAAGATTTCAGTTAAGACAGTTGACAGCACGGAAGAAGCCATAGAGCATATTAATGCTAACAGCACTCATCACAGTGAGGCAATCATCACAGAGGATGCGGATAAGGCCGAGAAATTCCTTAACGGAATCGACAGTGCCTGTGTTTACTGGAATGCTTCCACCCGTTTTACAGACGGAGGCTGCTTTGGTTTCGGAGCGGAGATAGGCATCTCAACGTCAAAGCTCCACGCAAGGGGCCCTATGGGACTCAGGGAGCTTACTACCTATAAGTATAAGGTATATGGAAACGGACAGATAAGATAATCAGATTTTTCAGTGATGAATGTATAAAGAAGTTTATATTTTTTACAGTATCCCAGAGGATTATTAATCCCCTGGGATTAACAATGAGGTTTTATGGAATACATTATCGATTATAAGGAAATAATTGAACAGGCGCCAACAGAGGAGCCGGCGAGACAGTACTACTTTATGGACAGGGTACGTGAGCTTGTTGAGATTAAGAAGCAGGAAGGCTACAAGGCTCATTGTATGGTTGAAGTTATGGGATGCCAGATGTCTGCCAAGGACGGCGAGAAGCTTCTCGGAATCCTTGAGAAGTGCGGCTACACAACCACTGAAGATGACTGGGATGCGGACATCGTACTTTTCACGACCTGTACGGTAAGAGAGAATGCAAACCAAAAGCTGTACGGCCGTGTGGGGAGACTTAAGCATCAGTATGAGAAGCGTGACGGAATGATCATCGGTATCACCGGCTGTATGATGCAGGAGAAGGATGAGGTTGAAGGCATATGTAAGCATTATCCTTATGTAAAGCTTGTGTTTGGAACACATAATGTCTACAAGCTGGCAGAGCTTTTATACAAGTCACTGGTTACCGGAAAGCGCACAGTCGAGGTTATCGACGATACAAAGATGATCGTTGAGGATCTTCCTTCTGACAGAAAGTTCAGGTTCAAGGGCTCTGTAAACATCAGCTACGGATGTAACAATTTCTGCACATATTGCATCGTGCCTTATGTAAGAGGCCGTGAGAAGTCACGTAATGCAACAGATATACTTAGAGAGTGCGAAAAGCTCATCGCAGACGGTTGTCTGGAGATCATGCTCCTCGGTCAGAATGTCAATTCCTATGGCAATGATATCCCGGGATCAACCACATTCCCGGAACTTTTGAAAGCGGTTGCAGAACTTCCGGGTCTTAAGAGACTTCGCTACATGACTTCAAATCCCAAGGATTTTTCAGATGAGCTTATCGAGGTAATGAGAACTCATCCAAATATAGAGAGACATATACACCTGCCTCTTCAGTCTGGTTCAAGTGCAATTCTTAAGAGGATGAACAGACATTACACAAAGGAGAGTTATCTTGAGCTGGTCAGAAAGATAAGAACGGCTATTCCGGAGGCAACTCTCACAACAGATATAATCGTTGGATTTCCGGGAGAGACTGAGGAAGATTTCCTGGATACCATTGAGGTTGTTAAGGAGTGTAAGTACGACGCTGCGTATACATTTATATACAGTAAGCGTACGGGCACACCTGCTGCAAAGTTTGAAGATCAGGTTCCGGAGGATATCGTTAAGGACCGCTTCGACAGACTTCTCAAGGTGGTTCAGGACAGCTCGGCGGAGAATGAGACAAGAGACCTCGGCAAGGTCATGGAGGTTCTGGTTGAGGATGAGAACAAAAACCAGGAGGGTTATGTCACAGGCAGACTTTCAAACAGTGTGCTTGTTCACTTTCCCGGAGATAAGAGCCTCATCGGAACCATGCAGATGGTGAAGCTGACGGAGAGTAAGGGATTCTATTACTTCGGTGAGTTATCCTAGTTGCGTCAGCAATTAGGATGCCGCCCAGCCGGCGAGGCTGGTTTCGGCGTGAGCCGAAATCAAACGAAAATGCCCGGCGCGTAAGCGCCATCTAATGGCATTTTCTCTTTGTATTTATTTAAGGAGAGATAGATGGCTGAAAAGAAGATGTCACCCATGATGGCTGAATATCTGGAGACGAAAAAACAGTATCCGGACTGTATTCTGTTTTACCGCATAGGTGATTTTTATGAGATGTTCTTTGAAGACGCAAAAACCGCATCCTCAGTGCTTGATCTGGTTCTCACCGGCAAGGACTGCGGAATGGAGGAACGTGCACCTATGTGCGGTATCCCCTTCCACGCAGCAGACGGATATGTGGCACGTCTTGCCGCAAGCGGCTATAAGGTTGCCATTGCCGAGCAGCTTGAGGATCCAAAGCTTTCAAAGGGTCTTGTGAAAAGAGGAGTTATCCGTGTTATCACGCCGGGAACCCTGACCTCTGAGCAGGCACTGGATGAAACAAAGAACAACTTCCTCATGAGTATCTTTTATGACGCTACGGGGTTTGGCGTTTCCAGTGTAGACATTACCACAGGTGAGTTTATGACCACTACCTGCGGTAATGAAAAGGATGTTATGGATGAGCTCAGCAGATTTTCTCCTGCGGAGATAGTATGCAACCAGGCATTTATGATCTCCGGCATCGATACCGATGATATCAAGAATCGTTTCGGACTTATCATAACAGAACTTCCGGATGAGGTTTATGATGACGGAAAGGCTACAACGCTTCTGGAGGAGCATTTCCATGCAAGCATCAGCGGCATCGGTCTTTCCGACAGAGACCTTGCAAGACTTAGTGCCGCAGCGGCTCTCAGATACGTTTATGACACACAGATGAATGCTGTGGAGCATATCGCAAATATAAAGTATTATTCCAGTGACCAGTATATGATCATTGATACGGCTACCCAGCGTAATCTGGAGCTTTGCGAGACCATGAGAGAGAAGAAAAAGAGAGGATCCCTTCTCTGGGTTTTAGATAAGACAAAGACTGCCATGGGCGCCAGAATGCTGAGACGTTTTCTGGAACAGCCGCTTATCGACAGGGCGGCTATCCTTGCCCGTCAGGATGCAGTGGAGGATTTCTGCTCTCATTACATTGACCGTGAGGAGATTTCCGAGTATCTGAATACCATTTATGATTATGAGAGACTTCTCGGACGTATATGCTATAAGTCTGCAAATCCAAGGGATCTTATAGCTTTTAAGCAGTCGCTTAAGATGCTCCCGGATATCATTCAGGAGCTTTCAAGCTTTGACTCCGCCCTTGTAAAGGAAATACATGACGGCATTGACCCCATGGAAGATCTTTATGAGCTTATAGACAAAGCTATAGAGGAGAATCCGCCTTTATCCTCAAGAGATGGCGGTGTCATAAAGGAAGGCTTCCATGAGGAAGTAGACCGCTACAAGGACTCCCGTGTCAGCGGTAAACAGTGGCTCGCGGATCTTGAGGCCTCGGAACGCGAAAAGACCGGGATCAAGTCTCTGAAGATAAAGTACAACCGTATATTCGGGTACTGCTTTGAGGTTACCAATACATTCCGGGATATGGTGCCGGATTATTTCATCAGAAAACAGACACTTACAGGCAGTGAACGTTATACTACCGATAAGCTTGAGGAGCTTCAGAACACAATTCTCGGTGCAGAAGAGAAGCTTAACCAGCTGGAGTATGAGCTGTTCTGCGATGTGAGAGACACCATTGCCGGAAATATTCAGCGTATACAGAAGACTTCTCACTATGTGGCTCTTATCGACTGTATAATATCTCTTTCCAAGGTGGCTACGGATAACAATTACTGCCGTCCGGAGATTAATGAAAATGGAATCATTAATATAAAGGATGGAAGACATCCGGTCATCGAGAAGCTCATAAGGGATGGTATGTTTGTGTCCAATGACACTGTCCTGGATGACAGCACCAATCGTATCGCTGTTATCACAGGACCTAATATGGCAGGTAAATCCACCTATATGAGACAGGTGGCACTTATCGTGCTTATGGCCTCTATCGGTTCCTTTGTCCCGGCGCAAAGTGCGGAGATATCTATCTGCGACAGGATATTTACCCGTGTCGGAGCCAGTGACGATCTTGCTTCAGGGCAGTCTACCTTTATGGTGGAGATGAACGAGGTTGCCAATATTCTGAGAAATGCCACAACCAGGTCACTTCTTATTCTGGATGAAATAGGAAGAGGAACCAGTACCTTTGACGGTCTCAGCATTGCCTGGGCGGTGGTTGAATACATCGCAAAGGTTGTTAAGGCGAAAACTCTTTTTGCCACCCACTATCATGAGCTCACAGAGCTTGAGGGTAAGCTTGAGGGCGTGAATAATTACTGTATCGCGGTTACAAACCACGATCAGGACATCGTGTTCCTTCGTAAGATTATCCCGGGAGGCGCCGACAGGTCCTATGGTATCGATGTGGCGAGTCTTGCGGGAGTTCCGAAGCCGGTTATCGACAGAGCAAAGGTTATCGCAGCGGAGCTCAGTGATGCAGATATTACTGCAAAGGCGAAGAATATCGAGACAAGTGAGAGCTTTACTCAGGAAGCATTTGACGAAGAAGGCTTCCTTGCAGACCGGGATGAGACCCGGGTTTCGAATACAGCCGACCGTAAGGCTGAAGGAAACACTCAGGAATACGGCGCCGATGTGGCAGAAGCCATTGAGTTCCTTAAGGCTATTGATGTGAACCACATGACACCACTTGATGCCATGAACACTCTGTATGAATTGAAATCAAAATTTGGTGTATGATTCCTACGCAATGCAGTACCTCTGAAAGGTGCTGCATTTTCTGTACATAAAAATAAAACTTGCATTTGATATACAGGATATGATTGAATTATTAATTGGTCAGAGATGGGGAATCTGAACTGTTACCTCACTCGTTTGTTGAGATATTATTTCGTTTAGACTGATTATAAAGGACGACCAATATGAAAATCAAAGTTCTAAGTGATGAAACCATAAACCAGATCGCAGCAGGTGAAGTTATAGAGCGGCCTTTAAGCGTTGTTAAGGAGCTTTTGGAAAATGCCATCGATGCGGGTTCCACCTCGGTTACCGTGGAAGTCCGGGACGGAGGCATCGCCATGATACGAATAACCGATAATGGAGGCGGCATAGACAAGGATGATATAAGGAATGCGTTTCTGAGGCATGCAACCTCCAAGATCAGGGAGGCCAGGGATCTTGAGAATATTCAGACCCTTGGGTTCAGAGGCGAGGCACTGGCGTCCATAGCAAGTGTTTCGAGAGTTGAGCTCATAAGCAAGACTCCCGGGGCGCTCATGGCCTCACACTATGAGATAGAAGGCGGAGTGGAGAAGGACTTTTCCGAGATCGGTGCTCCCAACGGCACAACTTTTATAGTCCGGGACATTTTCAAAAATGTTCCCGCCAGAAGAAAGTTTCTGAAGAGTCCGCAGACGGAAGCTGCCCGCATTCAGGATATCCTGGAGAAGGAGGCATTGGCACATCCCGAAGTGGCGTTCCGATATATTCAGGATGGCCGTCAGAGACTGGCGACTCTTGGCAACGGTTCGCTTCTGGATGTGATTTACTCCATTTACGGCCGTGATGTGACGAATCAGCTTATTACAGTAAATCGCCAATATCAGCGTTCACAGCTTACGGGACTTCCTGCGGTAACGGTCCGAGGCTTTATCGGAAAGCCTGTGATCACAAGAGCAAACCGCAATTTTGAGATATATTTTGTAAACTCGAGATTCGTGAAGAATCCTATGGTTACGAAGGCCATAGAGGACGGCTATCATGCTTTTCTTATGCAGCATAAGTTTCCGTTTACAGTCCTTATGGTGGATGTGAATCCGGAGATTGTGGATGTCAATGTTCATCCCCAGAAGCTGGAGGTAAGGTTCTCGGACGGGATGCTCATATATAATTCTATTGTGGATTCTGTTCAGAATGCCCTTAGGGAAACAGAGCTTATTCTTAATACGGATCTGGAGAACTTCGGAAGAGATGAGAATACCTCAAAGAAAGCGGATCTTGACCCTCATGTGGAGATAGAAGAAAAGGAAAAGACTCTGCCTCATGTGGAACCCTTCGAGAAAAACCGTAAGGAAGAAACAAACCGGCAGTATGAGGAAGCCCTGAGACCGGAGATACATCCGGAGGCGGTACCTAAGTCAGATATATATCTGAATGGAAAAAATACTGCCGGCACAGGTGTGAGTGAAAAAAGCGGTTGGTCCGGTAATGCGGTTGGATACAGTCAGTATCGCAGGGACTATGCAGCAAAGCACAGCAGCGAAGGCATCGGGAGTTCATCAGGAGACGCGAGAGTGGCCGAGCATAAGTCAGGGTTCGGACTTTCTGACTTCAAAGAGGCAGCGGACGAGGTTGATAAGAATTATGGTCAGGTAAACAGACTAAACGGAAGCTCTGCAGAGTCTGATGCTTATAACATTGATAAATCAGAAATAAAAACTCTTTCCGTTACACAGGATGACTCAGCAACAGCAGGTGAAGCATCAGAAACCGGTAAAGGATCTGAAAAAATGCTTATCACGAAGCCTCAGCAGGAAACATTATTCTCGGAGAAGTTTCTGAGCGAAAAAGCAAAGATCCAGCACAGGATCATAGGACAGGTGTTTGAGACCTACTGGTTGATAGAGTATGGCGACAAGCTTTACATTATTGACCAGCATGCAGCTCACGAAAAGGTGAATTTTGAAAGAATGATGAAGCGCCTTAAGGAGCGTAAACCTGCAAGCCAGTATCTCAATCCGCCGATTCTTGTGACGCTTACATCTGAAGAGGCAGTACTTCTCAATGAGTATGAAGAGTACTTCCGGAATCTGGGATTCGAGATCAGCGATCTCGGAGGCAGAGATTTCAGCATTTCGGCGGTTCCCACGGACCTTCCGGAAATAGGAAAGAAGGAGCTTCTGCTTGAGATGCTTGATGGGTTAAGTGACGAAACCGGCATGACAACACCGGATTCCATATATTATAAGATTGCCTCCATGTCCTGCAAGGCGGCAGTTAAGGGCAATAATAAACTTAGTCTGATGGAGGCGGATACCCTTATTTCAGAGCTTCTGGAGCTGGAAAATCCTTATGCCTGTCCCCACGGACGCCCTACCATCATTTCCATGTCAAAATATGAGCTGGAAAAGAAATTTAAACGTATCGTTTAACAGTTTTATATATGTCATAAGACTATCTGACTTCGGAACATTAATCCGTAGACGGAGTGGGGTCGTGACATTGGAAGGTATTAAGTTTGAAAAAAATTGATTTAACAAAGAAGCCCCTCATCATCATCGCAGGGCCTACGGCTGTCGGAAAAACCTCCACTTCAGTGGCTCTTGCAAAGGCTCTTGACGGTGAGATAGTATCGGCGGATTCTGTTCAGGTATATAGAAAACTTGATATAGGAAGTGCAAAGGTTACAAAAGATGAGATGGAAGGTGTGCCTCATCATCTCATAGACATTATCGACGTGACAGAGGATTATGATGTAAGCCTTTTCCAGAAGATGGCCTCCGATGCTATCGAAGGGATATATGAGAGGGGCCATGTGCCTATTCTTGCGGGAGGCACCGGTTTTTACATTCAGGGGCTTCTTTATGGTATAGATTTCACTGAAGAGGACGAAGATGCCCATAAGGAGATAAGAGACAGACTGGAGGCTATGGCAAAGGAACCGGGAGGTCCCGAGGCAATGTATAAAAAGCTTTCGGAGGTAGATCCCAAATCTCTGAAAAAAATCCATGAGCACAATATTCGCCGCGTTATAAGGGCACTTGAGTTTTATGAGCTTCATGGTTCGCCCATTTCAGCCCATAATGAGGAGGAAAGGGAAAAGCAGGCTGTATATTCACCGGCATTTTTTGTACTTACAGATGACAGAGAGGCTCTGTATGAACGCATAAACAAACGTGTCGACCTGATGGTGGAACAGGGACTTATAGATGAAGCCAGGTGGCTTTACGATCTTCATCTTCCCAAGGAAAGGACCTCCATGAAGGGCATCGGCTACCGTGAGCTTATTGCTGCCTTTGAGGCCCTTGATAAAGGAAATCTTGCGGCATCGGAAAAAAGTGCTATAATCGTTCAAGCTGTCGAGAAGATAAAGCAGGATTCCAGGAATTATGCTAAAAGACAGATCACATGGTTCAAAAGAGAACGCAATGTGAATTTTGTAAATATACAGGATTTTGATTATAAGAAGGACAGGATTACAGAATGGATAACAGAGAAATGTTTGAGTCTCTTGGGATAGCATCGGAGGTTTATGATTTTTGCGAGACAGAGCTCCGTACACTTAAGGACAGATTTCAGGAGATAGATGACATTGCCGAGTTCAATCAGCTTAAGGTTATTAAGGCAATGCAGGATGCCCAGGTTTCTGAGGCTCACCTCTACGGAACCACAGGCTACGGCTATGATGACATCGGCCGTGACACCCTGGAAAAGGTTTATGCCAATCTTTTTGATACGGAGGATGCGCTTGTCCGCTCACAGATCGTTTGCGGTACACATGCACTTTCCACAGCGCTTTATGCTAATACAAGACCGGGAGATGAAATTCTTTGCCCTGCAGGAAAACCCTATGACACTTTGGAGGAGATCATCGGCATCAGACCTTCAGTGGGAAGTCTTCAGGAGTACGGAGTAAGTTACCGCCAGGTGGATCTTCTTCCGGGTTCGGAATTTGATTATGAAGGCATTAAGGCTGCAATAAATGAAAAGACAAAGCTTGTGGAGATACAGAGATCAAAAGGATATGCCACAAGAGATACATTCTCACCGGAGAAGATCGGTGAGCTTATAAAATTTATAAAGGAAATCAAACCGGACGTCATCTGTATGGTGGATAATTGTTACGGTGAGTTTGTAACAAAGGAGGAACCTTCGACTTTTGGAGCAGATATGGTTGTGGGTTCACTCATCAAGAATCCGGGTGGCGGACTTGCGCCTATCGGAGGTTATATAGCCGGAACAAAGGAGTGTATCGAAAGATGTGCGGTTCGTCTCACAACCCCGGGACTTGGCAAGGAAGTAGGACCTTCTCTTGACGTTAACAAGAGCTTCTATCAGGGACTTTTCCTGGCTCCTACCATAACAGCTGCAGCTGAAAAGGGAGCGATCTTTGCGGCTAAGGTATTTGAGAAGCTTGGTTTTGCATGTCACCCCACTGCTGACAGTGCGAGATATGACATCATACAGGCCATCACACTTGGCTCCGAGGAGGCGGTGGTTGCCTTTTGTCAGGGAATACAGGCAGCAGCCCCTGTAAACAGTTTTGTTACACCATATCCTGATGATATGCCGGGCTATGACAGTAAGGTAATCATGGCAGCAGGCGCTTTTGTTCAGGGCAGTTCTATCGAGCTTTCTGCGGATGGTCCCATTAAGCCGCCGTTTAATGTTTATTTTCAGGGCGGTCTCACCTGGTACCATGCAAAGCTCGGCATCATGATGGCAGTGCAGAAGATGTACGAGAAAGGACTTATCATCATTTCGAAGAAATGATGATGCCGTGTAATATTTACGCATCGAATGCTTTATGTTACAATAATCAACCGTGGGCTCCTGCTTCTCTTTGGGACAGGAGAAAAAATGAATTTAAAAACAACAAAGCTTACACAGGATGAGATGCCATATGAAAAGTGCATCAAAAACGGTCCGGAGGCCTTAAGCGACGCTGAGCTTCTGGCTGTGCTTCTACGTACCGGAACACAGGGATCTTCAGTACTGGAGGTTTCCCAAAAAGTTCTGGATATGAATCCTCTATATGACGGACTCGTTGGGATGATGCATTTTGGTGCCGAAGAGTACATGAAGATTAATGGCATCGGGAAGGTGAAGGCTATCCAGCTGAGTGTCATCGGCGAAATAGCCCGCAGAATTTGGAATCGTAAGAAACGTGTAAGACATATGCGCTTTACAGATTCGCGTCAGGTGGCGGATTATTACATGGAAGATCTAAGATACCTGGACCATGAAGTTGTTCGTGTGTTATATCTGGATCATCAGATGCAATTGATCAAAGAGGAATTACTATCTGCAGGGACAAGCTGCAATTCTGCAATATCCTCAAGAGAGATATTTATTTCGGCACTGAAGCTTAGCGCGTCATGTCTTATCGTGGTACACAATCACCCAAGCGGTGATCCGGAACCCTCCGGGGAGGACATTCGATTTACAAAGGAGCTGTGTGAAGCCGGAAAAGTTATCGGCATTGGACTCATTGATCATGTTGTGATAGGGGACAATGTCTATTTCAGTTTCAGCGAACAGGGATTAATCAGTGGATAATAAGAAAAGCAAGTATATATTCATAGTTCTTTCTGTGGTGTGCATAATGATGATTGTGCTTTCTTCCGTAAAGGACGGCATCATGAATCCTATACGGAACACTATAGGTTATGTGCTGGTTCCTTTTCAGAAGGGAGTCAATACCCTTGGATTCGGAATATATGAGAATCTGAAGGAACACCGTACGCTGGAGGAAGTGCTGGAAGAAAACAAAAGGCTTAACGAGAAGATAGGTATTCTTGTTGAGCAGAACAATCGTCTTACTCAGGATAGCGGAGAGCTTCAGAGACTGAGAGAATTGTATGATCTGGACCAGGACTATATGCAGTATGAAAAAATAGCTGCAAGAGTCATAGCAAAGGACTCGGAAAACTGGTTCCAGGTTTTTCGTATAGACAAGGGATCCCAGGATGGCATAAGGGTTGACCAGAATGTTATGGCTAACGGAGGGCTTATAGGCATAGTGACTGACGTGGGTCTTAATTATGCTACGGTTCGTTCCATAATCGATGATGAGTCAAGAGTTTCTGCCATGGGTATACAGGCCAGTGATACCTGTATAGTAGCCGGAGATCTGACTCTTTATGAAAAGGGACGCCTCAGAATCACGGATATGAAAAAGGATGCCTCCATACAGGATGGTGACCGTATAGTAACTTCTTCAATATCGGCAAAGTTTATGCCGGGAATTCTTATCGGATATGCGGTTGATGTTAAAGAAGATGAAAAGAGACTTATGAAAGACGGTTATCTGATCCCGGCTGCGGATTTTGACGATCTTTCAGAAGTTCTGGTAATAAAAGAAGTTAAGAGTGACAGTTTCCTGGATGAAAATAACGGAGAAGCTGCCTTAAACAGAACCAAAACCAAAAACAGCGAGACTCTGCCGGATGCGGCTAATGTTACAGCAGGCACCAATGTCAAGTCATCCTGGGCAGGAATGGAAGGTCTTACACCGCTGAGTGAGGTGGTGGGAAATGGCGCTGCCGATACGGCGGACGATTATATCGTTACTGCGAAAGATATAACTGACGTACCGAGTGTCACCATAGGTTCCAATGAATCTGATGATGACGATGATGAAGATAATACTGGAAACAGATCTTCGAGTACATCAGCGTCAGAAGATAATGCCGGGAACGAAGGTACTTCACAGAGAAGAAATGTAAGCAGACAGGAAGAGGATGATGAAGAAAACCGGGAAACCGAAACTACCTCTTCGTCTGAAACAGAAAGTGAGACTGAACAGGTTTCTCAGGCAAGAAATAACGAAGAGGAAACTGTAAGAGAAACAGTGGCCGAAGAGGATTCATCAGAAGAAATTATCGAAGAAAATCCGGGTTGACCAAAAATAATGAAAAAAATATTAAAAAAAATTTCGTTTAAAAAGAGTACAAAGAACAGATTAAGGATACTTTCGTATGTGATATCGCTGGTAGTGGCATTTCTTATTCAGACCAGCGTGATGCCACTCATCCCTTTCCTTTCTGCGTCTCCAAATTTATTGCTGATCCTCACATTTTCGATAGGTTTCATTCATGGCAGTTTACCGGGCATGATCTATGGCCTCGGAGCAGGACTCCTTATGGATATGTTTTATTCAGGAGCCTTTGGTTTTTACAGCCTGATATTTATTTTTATCGGATATTTAAACGGGTTGTTCAACAATATTTATTATGAAGAATACATAACTCTGCCGATGATCATGTGTGTCATCAATGAGTTTGTATACCATGTGTATATCTATGTTTTTCGTTTCCTGATACGTCTGAAACTGGATCTGCCGTACTATTTGATGCATGTAGTGCTTCCGGCAGTTGTTTTTTCATTGCTTGCTACATTGATCCTTTACAGATTTGTATTTACGGCAACGGAAAAGATAGATAAATAGGAGCATATAAATTGATCAAAGAAATATTTGAAGCAATCAAAGAATTTACTGTTCGATTTGTAAGTTCACGACTTTTTGCCCTTGGACTTATTTTTTCGATTTTGTTTATGGTTCTGGGATTTCGTTTATTTGATCTTCAGATAGTAAATGGTGAAAAATATCTGGCAGACTATCAGAATCGTACTCTGGCAGAGATAACGAGCAACGGAACCAGGGGCAATATTTACGATAGGGACGGTAAACTGCTGGCCTACAATGAGCTCCAGTACAATATCACAATTACGGATAATGGTGCTTATGACACATCTGTTGACGGTATTAACAGCAGAAACCGCATGTTAATGCGTCTTGCTCAGATCATCGAAAAACACGGGTATGACATTGACGGACAGTATAAGATAAAGCTGGATGATTCTGGGGAATTCTATTTCACCACAAACTCGGAGGATGACCGCAAAAGACTTATTTCAAATATAAGAGGCAGAAACATTGAAGACCTTTCGGAGAAGGATTTTAATTTAACTGCCAGACAGGCTTTTGAAGTCTCGAAAAGCAGATACAGGTTTGACAATATGTGGGATGAAAAGAAAAATCCCATAGTTCTGTCAGATAAGCTGGCTCTGGATATGATCAATATCTTTTATACAATGCGTCTTACCGCATATCAGAGGTATCAGACCACCACAATAGTAAAAAACGTATCTGAAGAGTGTACAGCAGAGATACTTGAAGCAAAGGGAGAACTTAAAGGCGTAGACATTGATAATGTTTCTGTCAGAAAGTACAATTATGCGCCTTATATGAGTCATATAGTGGGTTATACAGGTCAGGTTCAGGCAGAACAGCTTGAGGAACTGAAGAAAACGGATGATTCATATGAGCTTAATGATATTGTGGGAGTCTGGGGCATTGAAAAAAGCATGGAGTCGGAGCTGAAGGGTAAAAAGGGATATCGTCAGATGTACCTTAACTCTGTCGGATCTATTCTTGAGGTTGTTTCAGAGACCGATGCTGCAGCAGGCAATGATGTTTATACAACCATTTCGGCAAATGACCAGATTGCCATATATCATCTGCTCGAGCAGGAACTTGCCGGTCTTTTGGCGTCGAAGATTACAGAACAGGATCTCAATGATGATAATGCTGTGATCGAGCAGTCAGAGATTACAATTCCGGTTAAAGATGCCTATTATCAGCTTATCAATAACAATATTCTGGATTCGGCACATTTCAGCAGTGCGGAAGAAGGAACAGCTGAGCGTCGGATAGCAGAGGCGTTTGAAGCGAACAAGAAAACAAAGCTTGCTGCTATACAGGAGGAGCTGCTTCATCCTACAACAAGCGGACTGAAAGAGCTGCCGCAGGATATGCAGGCTTATATCGTATATATTTATGACTACCTTGGGAAAAAGGAGAATGGAATCATAGACACCACTGACCAAAAGTATCGTGAGTCGGAAGCCTATGCGGCATGGAAGGATGATACTATTACTCTTAAAGATTTTATCCTCAGTGGAATAGATGAAGCATGGCTGGACACTTCAAAGCTTGAGTTGTCTGATGAGTACTATGATTCGGATAATATCTATACCTTGTTTGTTCAGATGCTGATAGATCAGCTGAACAACAATCCTGATTTTGATAAAGTACTCTATAAATATGCAATAGCAAACCAGATCATTCCGGGATATGTACTGCTTATGGCACTTTTTGAGCAGGGAGTACTGGAAGAGGATCCGGAAGCTTATGCTCAGCTTTCTGCAGGAGATGAACATTACGCATATACTTTCCTGATTTCAAAGATAAGAAAGATCGAGATCACTCCGGCGCAGCTTGCGCTTGATCCGTGCAACGGATCTGTGGTGGTCACAGATGTTGATACGGGAAAGGTGCGTGCTCTTGTAACATATCCGAGTTTTGATAACAACAGGATAACGGATCCCGCTTATCTCAAAAAATGCAATAATGACCTGTCATTGCCGCTTCTTAACGGTGCTACCCAGACTCAGCTTGCGCCGGGATCCACCTTTAAACCGTTAACATCGGTTGCGGCCCTTGAAGAAGGGGTATTGACACTCAATACAGTGATTGACTGTACCGGCGTTTACGAGGAAGTTACTCCTAATATCCGTTGTTGGATTTATCCTCAATCCCACGGAAGAGAGAATGTGGTAGATGGAATCAAGAACTCCTGTAACTTTTTCTTTGCGGCGGTAGGTCACCTTCTTTCTACAGATGAGACTGGAAATTATAACCAGGCAATCGGTCTTGAAAGAATACATAAGTATGCCTCATTGTTTGGCCTTGACTCGCTTTCGGGAGTAGAGATAGATGAGGCTATGCCCCGTATATCTGATTATGACCCTGAGCGTTCTGCTATGGGTCAGGGAAATCATGCATACAATGTTGTTCAGCTTTCAAAGTACATTACTGCTGTTGCAAATAAAGGTACCGTTTTTGATCTCTCGGTTATTGATAAGGTCACAACTTCAGATGGTTCTATAGTAAAAAATATTGAGCCGGTTGTGGTGAGGGAGCTGAATTTCAGTGACCTTACATGGAATGCGGTTCATAAAGGACTCCGTGAGATGATCACAGAAGGTGTTGCCAAGAGAGTTTTCCTGGGACAGGACATTCCTATAGCGGGTAAGACAGGAACGGCCCAGGAGCGTGAGGACAGAGGAAATCATGCCGTATTCGTTTCTTTTGCGCCTTATGGAGATCCTGAGATAACTGTTACTGTAAACATTCCGTACGGATATTCCTCCGGTAATGCTGCAAACCTTGCGAATACAGTTTACAACTATTGCTATGGTAAGGATAGTTTGGATGCAATTCTTTCAAGAGATGCATCAGGCGTTTCTGCATTGAATGTCGTAGACTGATGGAAGGGTTATGTCAGTCCTTTGAGATGTTTAATATCAAGGACTGACATTCTCTGTGAGAAGATTATGAAATTTGATTACAACTTCAAAAATTATGATTTTAGATTAGTTTTTTATATGGTGATCCTCAATATACTTGGGGTCTTGATAATGGCTTCGGCAATAAATGCTTCGGATATCAAAGACCCTCAGGTTGTGAGACAGATAATGGGCTCTTTTGCGGGATTCACTGTGTGTATACTGATCTCCCTGATTGACTACAGATTTATATTAAAACAGGCGAATCTTATATATCTTATTTCTGTTCTTATGCTTCTTGGCGTAAAAATCTATGGTACGGCCTCGGGACATGGAGCGGTGAGATGGATACAGGTGCCTGTTCTGGGGCAGGTTCAGCCGGCAGAGTTTGTTAAAATAGGACTTATTATCTTTTTTTCCAGATATTTTCACAAAAACCGCGAGCGTATTAATTCGCTGCATGTCATTCTTATGGCATTTGTTTTTTACACTATCCCGATACTTTTGGTATTGCTTCAGCCTAATCTCAGTACGGCGATCATAATGACCGTCATCATAGCTGCCATGGTTTATGCTTCGAACATAAGCTTTAAATGGATAATGGGAGTTGTGTTTATCATTGTCCCATTTGCGCTGATATTTGTTTATCTTTTTAAATCGGGTCTTTACGACAGAATCCCGCTTCTCCAGGGATATCAGGCGGAGCGAATACGTACTTTCCTTAACCCGTCTGAAAACACCCAGACATTCTATCAGCAGATGTATTCCATTATGGCCATAGGTTCAGGACAGTTCGCGGGAAAAGGGCTTAATAACGATTCCATTTTTTCGGTAAAGAACGGTAATTTCCTTGCCGAGGAGGATAATGATTTTATTTTTGCGGTTATCGGAGAAGAGTTTGGATTCAGAGGCTCTGTATTTATTGTTATTATGTTCTTGTTGATTATTCTTGAATGCCTTATAATAGCATCAAAGGCAAAAAAATTGGGCGGACGTCTTATTTGTGTGGGCATGATGGCGTGGATAGGGTTTCAGACCTATACTAACATCGCAGTAGCCACGGGTATTTTTCCTAATACCGGAATAACGCTTCCTTTCTTTTCCAGAGGTGCGAGCTCCCTGATTTCGGTCTATATAGGCCTGGGCCTGGTGCTTAATGTTGCCTTGCAGCGAAAAGAGGGCGGAGTTTAAATCTGATCCGATCCGGAAAGGTTTTGAAATGAATGTTGGATTGATAGCACATGATACAAAGAAAAAACTGATGCAGAATTTCTGCATAGCATATCGTGGTATACTTAGTAAGCATGATCTATATGCAACCGGAACCACCGGGTTGCTTGTAGAGGAAGTGACAAATCTCCGTATACATAAATTCCTTCCGGGAGAAACCGGAGGAGCCAGACAACTTGCTTCCCAGATAGAGCAGGGCAATCTTGATATGGTGATTTTTTTGAGAGATCCTCTTCATGTAAAAGCACAGGAGCCGGAGGTCAACTCAGTGGTACAGCTTTGCGATACTTACAATATTCCCATTGCTACTAATCTTGCCACCGCAGAGCTGCTTATCAAGGCTTTGGAGAGAGGCGATCTTGAGTGGAGAAATATCTAAGGAAAATATATGACTTATAGCATTATTACTCGTGAAATAAAAAGAAGATCCGGAGGAAGCTGTATTCGTACAGCACTTCCGGTTCTTTTATGTCTTATGTTTCTGACGGGCTGCGGACAGAAGCTTGAAAACAGATACAATGTGGATGAAGGTCTTTTGCGTATGAATTCCGTCAATACGAGTCTGACTGAGGGCGTTCATGCGCAGGGCTTTTCTGTGGGACTGGCTCTCCCTGACAAAACAAATTATAACTCTGAGGATATTACTGCAGAAGCAGCGCTTCTTGTGGAGTATGGTAAGGATGATCCGAAGGCAATTGCTTATAAGAATCCTTATGCCAGGACATATCAGGCGAGTATCACCAAGGTTATGTCGGCTCTTGTGTGTTTAAGACATATAGATGATCTCAGTCAGGAGTTTACCATAACCAAAAATTCAACCATCAATGTTTCCGGTTCATCAAGAGCGTGGCTCAGGACCGGAGAAACCTTGACGATAGAAGATCTTTTATATGGCATGCTGGTACCATCAGGAAATGATGCAGCTGTGGCTGTTGCTGAAGCTACCTGCGGATCGCTGGACGCCTTTGTTGAGGAGATGAACAGGACAGCTCTTGAAATAGGTGCTACAGGAACCCACTTTGTGAATCCACATGGGCTTCCGGATGATAACCACTACACAACACCCTTTGATATTTATCTCACCATGAATGAGGCTCTTAAGTATGACGTTTTCAGAAAGATCGTGGGAACCATAAGTTACAGTCCGAAGTATAAGGATTCAAACGGTGTTGCTAAAACCCAGGACTGGGCCGGCACCAACAGGTATCTGTTGGGAGAAGCGGCTTCCCCGGATGGAATAAAGGTTCTCGGAGGAAAGACAGGTACTACCAATGCCGCAGGCTATTGTCTCACAACTGCTGCGGAAAAAGTGTCTACGGGAGAAGAGTATATAGGCACTGTTATGAAGGCATCTTCAAAGGATGAGCTTTATAATAATATGACGGCACTTCTTCAAAAAATACATTAAACAGATGCGGAAACAAAGATCTGTTTAGGTGATTTTTATACAAAAAATGGTGTGGTACATATGGCTTTAATTGGTAATTGTTGCTTGAATTAGACCGTTTAATGTACTATACTGAAACTACAAAGTTTAGGAGGTACTTGACTATGGTACAGTTGATTGTAGGCAAGAGGGGCAAAGGAAAGACAAAACAGCTTCTTGATAAGGCAAATGCAGTTGTTAAGGAAGCAAACGGAAATGTAGATTTTCTTGATAAATCTGCACAGCATATGTATGAACTCAACAATAAGATCCGTCTTATTAATGTTAATGAATATCCTATTGATTCTGAGGATGCATTTGTGGGTTTCGTAAGTGGTATCATTTCTCAGGATCATGATCTCGAGTATATGTTCCTCGATAGTTTCCTTAAGCTTTCATCCTTGGAGGGCGCAGACATTTCAAATTGCATCAAGCGTCTTGAAGACCTTGGCGAGAAGTATAAGATAACATTTGTTTTAAGCGTTTCTATGGATGCTGATGAGCTTCCGGACAGTGTTAAGAAGGATGTAGCTATTTCACTTTAATCAATATTTCGGACAATGGCAGCTAAAGATACATCTAACGTTATAAAACATAATAATTTGCCTAAGATCAATGTAGGGATGGTAATCTTCGTGATTATCAGTCTCTACATTGTTTTTAGTGTGTATTCATATATCAAGAGAGACCAGATAAGGTATTATGAGGTATTGGAAGGCAGTATAGTAAGGCAGGAACAATACTCAGGGGTTGCCTTAAGGGAAGAAGAAGCTGTGGATGCGGTTTCCTCCGGATATATACATTATTACATCCAGGACGGAAAACGTGTTGCAGTGGGCTCGGCAGTGTATACTGTGGATGAAACAGGTTCTTTGGAATCATATCTGAAAGAGCATCCTGAGCTTACCCAGGAGCTGTCAAGCGAACAGGTAGCAGATATCAGATATAAGCTTTCGGATTTTTCGCAGTCCTTTAAAAACATTAATTATTCCGATTTGTACAATACAAAGATTTCTCTGGATGCCGCAACATTAGAGTATTCAAGTATTTCCAGCACACAGGATCTTGATTCTGTATTGTCACAGTTAGGAATAAACTACTCACGTATTTCGGCTGATAAGGCAGGTGTTGTGTCTTATTCCATAGACGGGTATGAGAATCTGACACCGGATGCTGTTACGGAAGACATGTTTCTTATGAACGGGTACAAGATGAATATCACGAAACCCGGAGATCTGGTTGAGGGTGGCGTGCCTGTATATAAACTTATCACAAGTTCCAACTGGTCCATCATTTTTCCGTTGGATGATGAGATTAAAGAAAAGTATCAGAATATGCACAAAGTAAAGGTGCATTTTACGGATAAGGATCTTTATACCAATGCTGTTTTAGATGTATATACAGCCTCAGACGGACACGAATACGGTCAGCTTTCGCTTAATGAACTTATGGAAGAGTTCTGTGATGAACGATTCATAAGATTTGAAATCGTCACAAGTGACAGAAGAGGATTGAAGATTCCGCTTAGTTCAATAACCGGTAAGGATTTCTTTATCGTTCCAAGGGACTTTATGGTGACAAATGAAGATGGAACTACCGGATTTAACCGTCAGACGATTTCTGCAGATGGTACCGGCACTAATGTAGAATTTGTTGAAAGTGATATTTATCGTCTTGATCAGCAATATTGCTACATAACTATTCCGGAAAAAACAGATACAAATGATCTCAAATTAAATGATTTCATAGTCAGACCCGGTGTTCAGGGATCTCAAAATGCAGATGTTTCAAATACTTATCATGTGGGTCCTGTTAAGACACTCCAGGGTGTTTACAACATAAACAGGGGATTTTGTGTATTTAGACAGATAATCCCTATCGAACAGAATAACGAATATGCTATTGTTGAAAAAAATACAGATTATGGCATTTCTGTCTATGATCATATAGTGATGGATGCATCCCTCGTTTATGAAGGTCAGCTGATATATCAATGATGACTTGATATAAGCAACAACTTACAATTTTCTGAAGATTGGCCTTTATATAGTATGTAAACCATTACTTCTTTGGAGGATTTGTTGACAAGGATAGAAATTAGTTTAAAATAATACGTATTAGATGAGGTCTGCTCATCGAATGGTTACGGGGGGATAGTAATGAGTTTTATCGGTAACATAATGAAAAACATGAGGGTTAATCAGGATGATGAGTACGATCTTCAGGATGATTACGATTTTGAGGACGGTTATGATGAGGAACCTCAGAGAAACGGATTCTTTTCAAGAAGATCTCAGGATGAGGATGATGATGTTGAGGATGTGAGACCTGCGAGACCTACACTTTTTATGAAGAAGCCGGCTCAGACCCAAACACACAGAAGCATGGAAGTGACTATGATAAAGCCAACCTCCATGGATGATTCCAGAGATATCTGTGATTATCTTCTTGATGGTAAGGCTGTCGTTCTCAATATGGAAGGGCTTCATATGGAGATAGCCCAGAGGATTATAGATTTTACTTCCGGAGCAGCGTATTCTATGAATGGTAATCTTCAGAAGATTTCCAATTATATTTTTATCGCAACACCGCAGAGCGTAGAGTTGTCGGGAGATTTTCAGAATATTCTCGCCGGCACTTCAGATACAGGTTTTAGCGGACTTAACTTAAGAGTTTGATAATGAAAAGCCGAGAGACATATCCAAAAAAGGGTATGTCTTTCTTTTTGGGAGGAAGCTATGTCTAAAATACTTGATGTCAATTATGAAGGTGAGTTTGCATACCATATTTATATAGAGAAGACCTTTGATGGTTTGAAGGGCGCTGTTTCTGAGCTTCGGATTTCTGACAGAAGGGCACTGATAGTTACAGATAAGAATGTGGCACCGCTATATCTTGATAAGGTTAAGGATATACTTTCGGAGTGTTTTTGCTTTGTGGATGAGATCATTCTGACTCCGGGTGAAGAAAATAAAAATACAGATTCCATAGCCCATATCTACGAAAGGGCTATACAGGATAATTTTGACAGAAATGATTTTTTAGTGGCTCTCGGAGGCGGAGTTGTAGGAGATATGACAGGATTTGCTGCTGCAACCTACATGAGAGGTATCAGATTTATTCAGATTCCTACCACGCTGCTTTCTCAGGTGGATAGTTCCATAGGAGGAAAGACCGGAGTGGATTTTCGTGCCTACAAAAATATGGTAGGTGCCTTCCACATGCCGTCTCTTGTTTACAGTTCTGTCAGCACTCTTAAATCTCTTGATGAAATTCAATATGCTTCCGGAATGGGAGAGGTTATAAAGCATTCTCTCATTAAGGATAAGGACTACTTTGGGTTCCTTACAGATAAACTTGAGGGCCTAAAGGATCGTGATATGGATGTCCTCATTGAGACGGTATACCGGAGTAATGTAATAAAAAAAGAGGTTGTTGAGAAGGATCCTAAAGAAAAAGGAGAGAGACAGCTTCTTAATTTTGGTCATACATTGGGACATGCAATTGAAAAATGCTCTGATTTCTCTTATAGTCATGGCCAATGCGTGGCTTTCGGATGCCTTGCTGCAATGCATATTTCTGATGTGACAACTGAGGAAGAAAATAAAGCTGTTTGTGAACTCATGAAAGCAGTTGGGCTTCAAACTACATTAAAGCCCATGGATAATCAGACAATCCTTGCGGCTACCAGAAAAGATAAGAAAATGGATAAGGGACATGTCAGATTCATTTTGCTTCATAGTTTGGGAAATGCATATATAGATAGCAATGTATCCGATGACAGCATGCTTGAGGCATTAGAATATATATCAAAATGATGGGGCGGATTTATCGGCAGATGTATGTCGTATACCGGGGCTCAATAAACATTATTAACTTAGGAGACGTTACTAAAGAATAATATGAATTCAAGAATAAAGAGAATACTTCTTTTTTTGCTCTTGGCGGTGGTTTTGATCATTCCCGATCAGCTTACAAAGCAACTGGCAGTAGAAACCTTAAGGGGGAATGCACGAATCCCGGTTATCAAGAACGTTTTATATTTGCTTTATGTGGAAAACCAGGGTGCCGCTTTCGGAGTATTTCAGGGGGCTCAGTACGCCTTTTATATCATAACTATAGTGGTGCTTATCGGCATTCTTTATGTAGTATACAAAACACCTTTGAATAACAAGCGTTATTACCCGGTTCTGTTTATTGCGGAACTTGTTTTTGCGGGAGCTATAGGTAATTTTATAGATCGCGTAAGTCAGAAATATGTGGTTGATTTTATATATTTCAGCCCTATAGATTTTCCGGTTTTTAATGTAGCTGATATATATGTTACCTGTGGGTGTATTGTCATGGTACTTTTGCTTCTGTTCTACTATAAGGATGAGGACTTTAATTATCTGAGAAGCAGCAAAAAAAATGCCGGTGCAGAATCAGACAAAGAAGATTCACTTATGGAGGAAAAATGATAAAGGTCAATGTTCCTGAGGGTGTAGATCAGGTCCGTCTTGATCAGTTTCTTTCTACACTGGAGGAACCTGAAATATCCAGAAGCTATGCTTCTAAGTTAATTAAGGATGATCGCATACAATTAAATGGAAGAAGCTGTAAAGCAAGTTCTAAGGTGAAAGAAGGGGACGAGCTTCTGATAGATATGCCGGAACCTGTATCTCTTGACGTGGTGGCTGAGGACATTCCTCTTGATATTGTATATGAAGATGAAGATTTTCTTATCGTAAATAAGCCTAAGGGTATGGTGGTACATCCTGCAGCGGGACATTATCAGGGAACCCTTGTCAATGCCGTGATGAATCATTGCGGGGAAGAGCTTAGTACCATAAACGGTGTTATGCGTCCGGGGATAGTGCATCGGATAGACAAGAATACTACGGGGCTTCTCGTGGTATGCAAGAATGATAAGTCACACAAATCCCTGGCAGAGCAGCTTAAGGAGCATTCCATAACAAGAAAATATGTGGCAGTAGTCTGTGGTAATATAAAAGAAGATTCCGGAACGGTGGATGCGCCATTGGGGCGTTCAAAGAAGGATAGAAAAAAGCAGGCTATCGATATGGTGGACGGAAGGAATGCGGTTACGCATTTCAGGGTTTTGGAGCGTTTTGGAGATTATACTCTTGTGGAATGTGTTTTAGAGACCGGTCGTACACATCAGATACGTGTTCATATGGCATCCATAGGACATCCTGTTCTTGGAGATGACGTCTATGGTCCCAAGAGATGTCCTTTCACACTCGAAGGACAGTGTCTCCATGCAAAGGTTCTCGGATTCATACATCCCTCAACAGGCGAATATGTGGAGTTTGATTCTGAGTATCCGGAATATTTGAAACAGCTTATGGATAGACTGCGGAAATAAATTATATATGAGTAAACCTAAAAAACAATTGACTAAAAAACAATTGACTAAAGAACAATTGAAAAAGATTAAGCTCGGAGTCCTGACCTTATGTATGGGGTTGGGACTTTTGGTGGTTGTTGTTTCTCAAAAATCCGTTAAAACAGTGGAATCAGAGGCAGTAGTTGAAACAACGGCAACGCCTTCGGAAATACCTGAGACAACAACTATCGAGGAAACAGAGCCTGAAACTGAAGAAGTATTTGTGCCATCTCCGTACAAGTTAAATCTGGCTTATGTTTTTCCGGAGGGGGTGGATGAAAGTGATCCTCTTAACAGTTATGCCGGTGAGATATACAAAGAACTTATGAAGGAGGACAATGATTATATTGCCAATATCTATGATACCTCAGGTGTGACTCCCCTATCTCTTGCGAAAAGACTGGGAGTAAGCTCCGGAAGAGTTATGGGTAAGTATAATCCTTCTGCGGGCGGGCAGGATCCGGATAACCCTGCCACCTGGTACATACCGACCTTTAAAAATGTTAATGTTTCCTTTTACGATGCTGACGGAAAAAGGGTAAATGAGTACTCCAATGTTAAGGAAATCATGTCAATGGCATCGGTTTATACCTATGCCCATGATTATCTTGATGTGGAAACATTCAAAAAATATTGTGAAGAACTGTATGATAAGTCCAGAAGGTATACGATCAGTATCGGTAAGGTTTATTACGACAGTGGCTGTATTAACCGTTCGGCTAAGGAAGAAGGGGAAGAAGCCAAGAAGATTGAAGAAGAACTTGAAAAGCTGAAAAAGCAGCTTGCAGAGGAAAAAACGGAGGACTCCGAAACTGAGACGTCTTCGGATTCCACTGATGCAGGCAGTCATAGTGATCAGTCTCCGGAATCCGATGGAACCGGGACAGAAGCTAATGGTAATGATGCCGGAGCATCTCAGGGGGAAACCCGACAGGAAACTTTAGATACATCAGGCGAGATGTCATCGGATCTGTCAGAAACCGAAACTCAGAGTAATGATTCGGATTTCGGGGCACAGACCGATAATGCCGGGGGCTCAGAACAGGGAGTTTCCCAACAGGAGACTTCTTATCAGGAAAGCTCATTGTCAGATGCAGGAAATGAAAATAACGGAATGGTACTCGCTGCGGCAAAGATACTTAATAAGGCTTCCTGGGTAAGGAGAATCAATCCTTTATTAAAGATTACGGCATACGGAGCTGAGCTTTCACAGGAAGAGTCCTCCGATATGAATTACGAATCACAGGTGATTGAAACGGCACCGGCTGAAATAGAGACGGAGGCTTCGGAAGAATCAACAGAAGAGAGTTCAACAGCCTATGAGTCAGTGAGCCTTGTTCCTGCATTGTATGATCATTCGGCTAAGGAAACGCTGGTTACAAAAGAGCCTGAATCTACGACAAGCAAATACTGGGAATATAAGGCAGGTCAGGGCATAGACATTATCAATGACGGAACAACTGCGGAAAACAAATCTACTGAAGCAGATGGTGATGAAGCGGTGGAAACGGCAGAGGCTTCATCTGAAGGTGAGGGTGAAGATAAAGAAGATAAGGATGAATCATCAGAAACAGAAGAAGGCAGCACTGATGAGAGTAAAGAGGATAGGATCATTCTCGGAACCTTTACCAGAGAAGAACTCCGAAATATGGATGATGCCACTCTTTATAGTCTTATAGAGGAGTCTCTGGAGGCCAAGGAGACCACGGAGGAAAGTAACGGAGAAACAGATGTAAAGAGCAAGAATTACTGTCCGGGACATGTAGATCTTTACGTGAGCGTTACGATTTACGGATTTAAAGAGGATGACGGACTAAGAAGTGTTGAGCTTGAGGCAGAGAAAGCGGATCAGGAAGAAACAGGAGAAGCTGAGGAAACCGACGGTTCGGATAAGGAAGAATCTGAAACAGTAGAATCTTCAGAGTCTGCTGAGGATGAGACATTGGAAGCGACAGACAATGAGTCCCCTGGAAGTGTCTGGGAAGGATGGACAGATGAACAGAAGGCTTATGCCGAAAGACTTATAGCTCAGGACTGGTTTAAGGTTTATGGATTGTCTATCTCAACCATCGATCCTAAAAATCCTTTAACTGAAGAGGAAATCTCCAAGTATATTGATGGTCTTCCCAAGGATATTTCAAAAGACAGAAAAAGAGTTATAAAGTTTGCCCTTGAATCAGTAGGTAAGATACCATACTACTGGGGAGGCAAGGCAAGCAGTAAGAACTACGAAGGCAATGCTTTCGGAAGCGTAGTTGAGGCAGATTACAGAGGCAGAGTGTTAAGAGGACTTGACTGCTCAGGATGGATACAGTGGGTATACTGGTCTTCTATAGGAAATAATCTGAATAAAGCATACAGTACATCCAGTCTCATAGGAGAGGGAGAAAAAATAAACAGAGCGGATCTTCAGCCCGGAGATGTTGTTATCCGAACCGGAGCAGACTCCCATGTGGTGATGTTCCTGGGATGGGCCGAAAATGGAAAAATGATTGCTATCCACGAAAATTCGGGAGCAAACAATGTTTCCGTCAATGAGGTTACGGCAAGCTATCCATATTATAGAAAGTTAATAAATTAATTTTTTAAAACCCATTGACAATTTCGAAGCGAGCATTTAAAGTACTTGAGTATGCCGCATGACGAGGTTAGAAGTGTGCATTATTGTACCACCAAAGTCAGCGAGTAATGATAAAAAGGAGGACCCTCGTAATGTATGCAGTAATCCTTACAGGTGGAAAGCAGTACAAGGTAAGCGAAGGCGATATCATTAGAGTTGAGAAACTTGATGTAAAGGAAGGCGACAAGGTTACTTTCGATCAGGTGCTTGTTCTTAATGATGGCGCTATGAAGATCGGTACACCGGTCGTTGATGGTGCTAAGGTATCAGCCACTGTTACTAAGAATGGCAAGGCTAAGAAAGTCATCGTTTACAAGTACAAGAGAAAGTCTGGATACCACAAGAAGAATGGTCACAGACAGCTCTTTACAGAAGTAAAGATTGATTCTATCGGCTAATTTTTTCAAAGTATTTAATGGAGGATAATCATGGCTCATCATAAAGGTATGGGCTCTACCAAGAACGGTAGAGATTCCGAGTCCAAGAGACTTGGACAGAAGAGAGCAGATGGTCAGTTCGTAAAGGCTGGTAATGTTCTTTACAAGCAGAATGGAACAAGAATTCACCCAGGTCTTAATGTAGGTCTTGGCAATGATTTCACACTTTTTGCAAAGGTTGACGGCGTAGTTAAGTACAGCCACCTTGGAAGAGACAGAAAGCAGGTATCCGTACTGCCTAGAGATGCTGAGTAATCTCGCTTGGTTTTTCAGAAAATCACCCCTGTACCGTAATATCGGTGCAGGGGTTTTGTTCTAATTCTGTCCACGGTTATTAGTGTTTTTAAGTGGTTCATAAGAATCCTAATGGATTCTTTCTTTAATTAATGTGTGAGTCTGTTATGGATATTCTTTCAGCAGTTGAGATGTTCAAGGAAGTGTTCCGGACTTATGCATTGTTTCTATTTGATTTGCTCTCTGAGGGCTAGCGACGCTATTTGCGGCGCGGGGATACCCTTGGGAAAGGAGAAATGATTCTATGTTTGCAGATATTGCAAAAATTTTCATCAAAAGCGGAAAAGGCGGTAACGGACATGTTTCCTTCCGTCGTGAATTGTTTGTACCGGCCGGTGGTCCTGACGGAGGCGACGGCGGAAAAGGCGGTGATATCATCGTTGAAGTTGATAAGGGTATGAATACTCTTGAAGACTTCAGAAACCGCCAGAAATATGTCGCAACCCCCGGTGAAGAAGGCGGCGGAAAACGCATGCACGGAAAAAACGGTAAGGATCTTGTTATTAAGGTACCTGAGGGTACTATCATCCGTGATTTTGAGACCAAAAAGATCATCGCGGACATGTCAGGTGACAATCAGAGACTTGTACTTCTTAAAGGCGGAAAAGGCGGCCTGGGCAATATGCACTTTGCCACACCGTCAATGCAGGCACCTAAGTTTGCACAGCCGGGTCAGGATGCAAGAGAGCTCTGGGTACAGCTTGAACTGAGGGTTATCGCTGATGTGGGACTGGTCGGACTTCCGAATGTAGGAAAATCCACCATTCTGTCCATGTGTTCCAATGCAAGACCTGAGATTGCAAACTATCACTTCACAACGCTTACTCCACATCTCGGAGTAGTTGGTTTAAAGGGTGACAGATCTTTTGTTATGGCGGATATCCCCGGTCTTATCGAAGGAGCCTCTGAGGGTGTTGGTCTGGGACATGAGTTCCTGCGTCATATAGAGCGTTGTAAAGTACTTGTTCATGTTGTAGATGCTTCAGGCTGTGAAGGAAGAGATCCCGTTGAAGACATTAAGACTATCAACGAAGAAATAGAGAAATACGATCCGGATATCCTTAAGAAACCTATGATCATAGCCTGCAACAAAACTGATCTTATCATCGATGAACAGGGTTCTGACAGTGCAGTTACAAGGATCAAGGAAATATATGAGCCCCAGGGTGTGAAAGTTTTTGCAATTTCTGCAGCCACAAATACCGGACTCCGGGAGGTTCTTGAAGCTGCCTGGACCTACGTTGAGGAAGCCGGTGCAAAGGAAGTCGAGGTTTATGAAAGCGAAGTCGATCTGGAAACCCTTGGACATAAAGAGCAGCTTGCCATCGAATACAAGAAGCTTGACGACAGCACTTACTCTGTTGAAGGACCAAAGATTGAGAAGATGCTTGGATATACCAATATCAGTACAGAAAAAGGCTTTGAGTTCTTCCAGCGTTTCATGGCTGAACAGGGGGTTATCAAGACTCTGAGGAAAATGGGTATTCAGGAGGGCGATACCATAAAGATCTATGGTCATACCTTTGAGTACTATGATACAGATGCTTATGAGGAAGAGGAGCTTGAGAAGGCTATCGATACAGCTTTCCCTAAACGTCATCAGCCAAAGAATAACGGAGAAGAAGAATGAAGAAATATATAAGAGACAGTAAGATGCGTTCTGAATTAAAGGGCGCAGCTATGAACATAGAACCGGTCCTTTCCATAGGAAAAAACAGCCTAACACCGGAATTTATCGAGGCTGTCAGAGAGAATATTGTTAAAAATGAGCTTATCAAGATCAATATCCTGAAGAATTGCGATGATGATCCAAAGGCCATTGCCCATACTCTTGCCGGACGTACCCAGTCAGAAGTTGTCCAGGTTATCGGTCGTAAGATCGTGCTTTATAAGCCGGATCCGGACTTTAAAAAGCGTAAGTATGAGATTTCAAAGGCTGAGCTTAAAGACGGCGGAAAAAACACGGGAAAGCATTCAAAAAGCAGGAATCACAATGCTGAGATTGCCGGCGCAAAGAAGAAGGCCTCAAGAAGCGGAATGAGTCTTCGATTTGTGGAAGAAGCCGACGAGGATTTCGATAACGACTTAGAGTGACAGAGGTACCGGTATGTTAACAGGGGTTCATGATAACAAAAAGAAAGTCGGTATAATGGGCGGTACGTTTGATCCCATTCACAATGCGCATCTTTCTCTGGGTCAGTGTGCTCTTAACCAGTTGTCCCTTGATGAAGTCTGGTTCATGCCGGCTAAGGATCCCTATTTTAAGAAAAACAAAAAGGTTACGCCTGCAAAACAAAGGTGTGAAATGACTTCTCTTGCGGTTTCTAGGAGAGAGGGTTTTAAACTTTCTCTGTTCGAGCTTGAACGGGAGGGAGAGACATATACAGCGGAAACATTGGCACTGCTTCATGAAAAGCATCCGGATATTCATTTTTATTTTATCATTGGGGCAGATTCAATGTATCAGATAGACACCTGGTATCATCCGGAGATGATAATGAAGCTTGCTACACTGGCTGTGGCAGGGAGACATTATCCTGATGGATATAGGAGTTTTCAGGAACAGGTGGAATATCTTAAAGACAGATTTCAGGCGGATATAGAGGTTCTTGATTATCCGGAAACAAATTTATCCAGCACTATGATCCGCGAAATGGTGGCGGAAGGCAAAGACATAAGCGGACTTCTGCCGGATAAGGTTAAGGAATATATCAGGGATAACAATCTGTACAGATCCTGACATCTGTTCATGGGGGATCATTTTATGGCATCAGACAAAAAAGCAAAGAAAAACGGTGATAAGCCGGATATTTCAGAGATTTATGAATACAGAAAGAAGCTTAAAAAGATTCTGAAACCTGACAGGTATGAGCATTCACTCAGTGTGAGCTTTACCTGTGTCTGTCTTGCAATGAGATACGGAGTTGATCTTTATAAGGCTGAGGCAGCAGGGCTCGTTCATGACTGTGCAAAGCAGTTCTCGGATGAAGAGCTGATAAAGCTTTGTAAAAAAGAAAAAGTAGAGCTTACAGATGATATGCTGAAAGCACCTCAGGTTATACATTCTGTTTTTGGTGCCGTATATGCCCGTAAAGAGTTTGGAATAGATGACAGGGATATTTTATCGGCCATATACTATCACACCCTTGGAAGGCCAAATATGAGTCTTCTGGAGGCTATAGTTTTCACTGCCGACTACATTGAAGCAAGAAGATATAAAGCTTCAAGGCTTACTGAGATCAGAAAGCTGGCATTCGAGGATCTGGACAGAGCTGTATACGAGATTAATCATGATACCATAACATATCTTGAGGAATCAGGAGGCTTCATCTGTAAAGATTCTTACGATACCTACAGGTATTACAAAGAACTTATTGAAACGCGCTGACAGCCGATAAAATAAATATCATCATTATGACAGTTATTTAAAGGAGTTATTTTTATGGCAAATGAAACTTCAAAGGAAATGGTCAAGGCAGTTTACAATGCTCTTTCGGATAAAAAGGGATATGATATAACTGTTATTGATATTTCGGAGGTATCTGTTATTGCCGATTATTTTGTGATCGCAACAGCAGACAACCTGAGACAGGTGGATGCACTCAGTGATGCGGTAGAAGATAAGATGGCTGAGCTCGATTTTGAGATGCGTCGTAAAGAAGGCGTTCCCAACAGCGGCTGGATACTTCTTGATTATAATGATATCATTGTTCACATCTTTGATAAGGAACAGAGATTGTTCTACGACCTTGAACGTATATGGTCTGACGGAAAAAAGATGGTTGATATAAATGAGCTATGATCGCAAATCCCGACTTATATAGTCGGGGTTTTTTTAGTTCTGCCATGGCTTTAAAGCGCGTCAAAATAATACTTCAAAAGAAGCCGTAAGAATTCTTTTTTTAAGTACAAATGTTTATATGATAGTTGCAATGAACGGATGTTTGTGATAAAGTTTTATTATATTTAATAATAAAAAAGGAGTATGACATGGGCAGACACAAAAAACAACCGGATGCTAATCATATGACACCAAAGCAAAAAGCAGTTTTTGAGTATATTAAACAATGTGTTATTGAGAGAAATTATCCCCCTTCTGTGCGGGATATTTGTGCTGCGGTAGGGTTAAAGTCTACATCAAGTGTATTTACATATATCAATGATCTGGAAACCATGGGATTGATAAAGAAAGATCCTTCACATCCAAGAGCTCTGATGATCACAACATCAGAGTTCCGTTCGGCGCCTGAACGAGAGGTGGCTCAGGTACCTTTGGTTGGTACTGTTGCGGCAGGGCTTCCTTTACTTGCTCAGGAGAATATCACGGATTATTTCCCCATTCCTGTAGATATGCTCCCAAACAAATCAGTATTTATGCTGACCATAAAAGGTGAATCCATGATCAACTGCGGCATACTTAACGGGGACCGTGTTATAGTAGAACAGCAGGAAACCTGCAACGATGGCGAGATTGTTGTCGCTCTCGTTGATGATAGTGCTACAGTGAAACGCTTTTATAAGGAAGACGGACACATAAGACTTCAGCCTGAGAATGACAGCATGGATCCTATTATTGTGCCTGATTGCAAGATACTCGGAAAAGTTATCGGTTTGATCCGTATGGGTATGAAATAACATTGTTGTTTCGGCAATATTTAAATATTGCCGAAACCGGAGATCCGGTATGATTGAAAGAGCAAAAGACGCATTAAATTATGATATCATTTATCATAAATTCAAAATGGCTCCAATGGACGGAGAATCGCTGGAGGATTTAAAGAAGGATATTAACGAATTATCCGGAAAACTTGAAGCCTGTGGTATATATGTTCATGTTTTTGAAAGCAATGTCCAAAAGAAAAGCGGGAAATCACGGGATGGTTTTGTAAATGTTGAGGTTGGCATACATGAACATCACAGGACCAGAGGAGCCGGATGGTTTAAACGAAAAGAAAGTCAGGTTACGGTGGGAGAAGTGTATAAATTCTCTTTAGAGCACAATACCAGGGAAACTGCGGAATTTGCCGGGGTTTCTGTAAGGACGCTGTACAACAGGAAAACCTTGCTAAAGAACCGGGGTAAATGGCAGGAAGATAATCCAAGCATGTTTTGATGAAATTTTTATTTTTTAATGAGTTATCAGATTGGAATTTATTACCGATATAACACTATATGGTTTTTAGATAAGTGACGACATGATGTCGTTTTATTTTTCGTGAAAGATCAGTGTGATCAGTTTTCATTTAGAAAGGTAATGGTTTCAATGGAAAGAATGCAAGGTGACAATGATAGTTCATTAATAAAAAATGCGTTTTTGTTATTCGACAAGATGTCGGAATTACAAAAAAAACTTCCTGTGGCATATGCTCTTTTTCAAATTGTAGAAAATGATAAGCATGACGGAGCTGTTGATGCAAAATATCTTTACGCTAACGAACGCTTTTGCAGAGGTATCGGACATGATAAAGAAGATCTGGTAGGGCATCTGGCTACAGAAACCTATGAAGATGAAACCAAAGAATTGTTTTATTATGCCTATAAAGCTGCGTATCGGGGAGAAGAGAGTAACTATACAACCTACAGCAAAATACTTGGACATTGGGCGGAGTTTATTATTGCCCCGACCAATATTAGAGGGTGTTGTATAGTAGTGTGTACATTCATCGATGACAGTCATCTGGAAAGAGAATTGCTGCGAAGAAATTCAACTACAGATGATGCTATAGTACGTATCAGTCGTCTTCTCAGCAATGAGGATGATTATGATGCTGTTATGAATCAGGTTCTTCTGGAGCTTAGTCGGGTTATCCATCCTGAAAGAATTTATATACTCAGCACTGACAGGGTTGTTGTGGATCTGGAGTTTGAGTGGTGCAATGACGGTATTCCTACTCACAGGGAAAAACTTTCAAAGCTTAGTTATCAAAAGTACTTTGGAAACTGGGAAAAATACCTGAATCGCGACAGAGCGGTTATAAAGATTGACGATATCGATATTTTCAAAGAACATGAAAAAGATGTATATGAAAATTTAAAGGACAGAGGAATTCAAAGATTTGTATGTGCGCCGTTCTATGATAACAAGCATCAGATACTTGGCTTTTTATGCGCGGACAATTATGAAATTATCGATGATATCGACACTCGTAAGATCATAGAGAGTATTTCTTATTTTATCGGATTTAGGATCAGAAACCATACATTGATGAAGCTTTTGGATTACAGGGGTACTCATGATGACCTGACCGGCCTTAAGAACCGACGTGTCTTTGGAGAGGCATTAAAAGCTGTTTCACAGACCAGAGATACATATGGAATTTATTATGTAGACCTGAACTTCTTTAAGTATGCCAATGATAATTACGGACACCATGTGGGTAATGAGGTTCTTCAGGAAACTGCCATAAGACTCAGGGATGCATCCCGTCATGAAGTATTCAGAATTGGCGGTGATGAATTTGCTATTTTGATAGACGAGGAGCTTCCGGAAGAAGAGTACAAGAAAATCCTGGAGGATATGGACGCAGCATTTAAGGTTCCTATATTGGATACAAAGGATTACAGGATAACCATAAGCGTAAGTGCCGGCTACGCAATAGCACCGACGGACAGTACAAGTCCTAACGAGCTGAGAAAAATTGCAGATCAGCGCATGTATGAGAAAAAGAAATTGATGCATGAGAAAATCATAAGCGAAGGGGGAACAGATCCCAGAGGATAAAAAAGAATCTCCAAAGTTCCTGAGAGGAGGTCTCCAAAGTTCCTGAGATGTTCTCGAGCTGATTGAGTGGCAGACTAAAAAAAAGAGCCTTACGAGGCTCTTTTTTTAATCTCCAAAGTTTAATGTGGTTTCCCAATGTTTTAGTCTGTTCTTAATCGAACCTTGTTTCGGGCACTTCTGCGACGTTCGTCTTCCAAAGCGGCATAGTGTTTTTTTGTGGTATTAACGTCATTGTGTCCCAGAACGTCTGCCACCAGGTATATATCACCGGTTTCTTTATATAGATTGGTGCCATAGGTGCTTCTTAATTTATGGGGAGTGATATGCTTAAGAGGCGTTACAGTTTTGGCATATTTTTTTACCATATATTCTACAGATCTCACAGTGATACGTGAGTTTCTCAGAGAAAGAAACAGAGCATCCTCGGAGCCGTTTTCTGGTACAAGATGTTTTCTGTGATCCACGTATTGACGTAAAACTCCCTCGACTTCATCGCCAAAGTAAACGGTAACCTCTTTGCCGCCTTTTCTGTGGATATGAATGCCGTTATTATTAAAGTCTACATCTGAGATATTAAGGCCTACACATTCAGATACTCGGATTCCGGTGCCTAGCATGAGTGTCATCATGGCAACATCACGGAGTTCGGTTTTATCATGGAATACCTGTTGATGTTTGGTGAGGTTGTCTCCGGTTTCGACTTCATCCAGAAAATCTGCAACTTCATTGGAGTCCATTCGAATGATTTCATGGTCTTTCAATTTGGGCATCTGTAATAGGGCGGCAGGGTTGTTCTGTATAAGCTGATTACGATAAAAATAGTTATAGAAGCTTCTCAGGGAAGCAACTTTGCGCTTTATGGCAGTGCGGCTGTTGATAACATCTGTTGTTATTTCATTTCCCTTTGAGTCTTTAGTCGTTCGTTTACGGTATTTAAGGTATTCAAGAAAGTCTTCAAGATCCAAAACGGTTATATTACTTATGTCATCCAGAGAGATATCCCTGATGGCTTTGCTTCTGAATATAGGATTTTCATCTCTAAGAAATTGGAAAAACACTTTTAGATCATAAGCATAAGCGATACGGGTTCTTGATGAAGTCCGTGGTTCGATGCCCCTGAAAAAAGTAGTACAGCATTGGGGCAGTTCGGAGAGCAGAGATCTTAATTTAAGAGTATTTTCTTTATCTACCTGCTCATGATATTTTAATGCCATTATTTTTCCTCCGATTTTCAAGTGAAATAGTTCTGTCGGTTTAATGGGTATAAGTATATATGAATATTAGTGCATAAATGATAATAATTTCACAATCTGACGATCCAAATCATTATTCTTTGTATATTATAACAAAGAGAAGCATAGGAATGTAGAAAGGTTTTGCGAAATAATGACGGATATAACGAAAAAACAAGATGTTTTTTAGCTATGATGACATACAAATTTCCTATTATTTTCATAATATAAAGCTATGTTGCGGTTGCGAGGGTTTATACTCAGTGTTATAATTGCATTTGGTCAGATACAATCATAGGCCAAGGAGACAATGTCAGGGTTTTAATTATTCTGATATGCAGCAACGGTTCTTCGCGAAGCGAAATATTAAAGGACCGGTGTCAAAAGCGAAAGAGGTAAAGACATGAATGATTATTTAGAAATTGTAAATGTTCACGCGCGTGAGATTCTTGATTCAAGATCTAACCCAACAGTTGAGGCAGAGGTTACTCTTGCAGATGGTACTGTTGGAAGAGCAGCCGTACCAAGTGGTGCATCCACAGGTCAGTTTGAGGCTCTTGAGCTTCGTGATGGCGATAAGAGCCGTTATGTAGGCAAGGGTGTTCTTAAGGCTGTTGAGAATGTTAATACTCTTATCAATGACGCTTTACAGGGCGTAGATGCATCAGACGTTTATGCTGTAGATGCAGCTATGTTAAAGCTTGATGGTACAAAGGATAAGTCAAAGCTCGGTGCTAATGCTATCCTTGCAGTATCACTTGCATCAGCACATGCAGCTGCTGAGTCTCTTGGTGTTTCTCTTCATCAGTTCCTTGGTGGTGCAGCAGGCTGCGAGCTTCCTGTTCCTATGATGAACATTGTTAACGGTGGTGCACATGCTGCAAATAACATTGATGCTCAGGAGTTCATGATCATGCCGGCAGGCGCTCCAAGCTTCAAGGAAGGTCTTCGTTGGTGTTCAGAAGTATTCCATGCACTTCAGTCAGAGCTCAAGGCTAACGGTCTTGCAACAGCTGTAGGTGATGAGGGTGGTTTCGCACCTAACCTTGCATCAGATGAGGAAGCTCTTGACTATATCGTAGCTGCTATCAAGAAGGCAGGATACGAGCCGGGTAAGGATTTCGTACTTGCTATGGATGCTGCTTCTTCTGAGTGGAAGAGCGACAAGCCAGGCGTATATCACCTTCCTAAGGCTGGTAAGGATTTCACAACTGATGAGCTTATCGATCACTGGAAGAAGCTTACAGAGAAGTATCCAATCATCTCTATCGAGGATGGTCTCGATGAGGAAGATTGGGAAGGCTGGCAGAAGATGACCAAGGTTCTTGGTGACAAGGTTCAGCTTGTTGGTGATGACCTTTTCGTTACAAACGTTGAGAGACTTCAGAAGGGTATCGACCTTGGCGTTGCTAACTCAATCCTTATCAAGCTTAACCAGATTGGTTCTCTTTCAGAGACAATGGACGCTATTAAGCTTGCTCACAAGCATCACTACACAGCAATCGTTTCTCACAGATCAGGTGAGACAGAGGATACAACAATCGCTGATCTTGCTGTAGCTCTTAACACATGCCAGATCAAGACAGGTGCTCCTTCAAGATCAGAGCGTGTAGCTAAGTACAACCAGCTCCTTCGTATCGAGGAAGCTCTTGGTGATGGTGCTGACTATCCTAAGTTCAACGCATTCAACGTTAAGAGATAATCTTTTCGTAGTAATAAGAAGATTTAAGGCGGAACAGTATAGCTGTTCCGCCTTTTTCAGTATGTAATAATGATGAGTCTGTTATAAACATTATTAATAAATGCTACAAATGTGACATAGAAATCGGCAACAATTAAATATTGCCGATTTCTATGGATGTTTTGAGTTTTCTCGTGATACAATAAATATATATAATCCAATTGCTATTAATGTTGTGAAAATCAGCCAGCCAAAAGGAAGATAGAGGAGCTTATTCATGAAAAGTACGGTGGAAATCATGATTAAGATGGAGGCAAAGGATTGTGCCGTGCCTATCAGCTGGAATTTTTTTTGGAACCAGGGATACTCAGTATCATGTACCAACAGTCCGTCATGAACATATTGTATTGTATACAAAAGTGCCTGTTCCGGGGATTTATCATAAATTCCGTTTTCATGAAGGAAAAATCCGCCTTTTTCGCACAATGAGTAAATCATATTGTATACAATTTCTTTTTTTAGCTCATTAACCGGAATGCTATATAAGACATATAAGAATACATTTCCGGTATCATTTATACGTTCCAGATAAAAAAGAGGAGATATGGAGGTAATTGCATCTAAATTATCTGAAATTAAGTTTTTTTGTATCTCAGATTTAAATTCCAAAAATGAGTCTGTATCAATCAAAATCTGATCCAATGTATTGCAGGATTCTTTGTCAGAGCCTGTAATTATATTGAGACAGAATAAACTGTCCGGATGCTCAGAATAAAAGCGTCTGAATTGATTTATCCAGGTTGATTCAGCATTAAAACGATCGATACCTTTTTTGATTTCGGTATATGAACCATCATTAGAAAATATTCTTATTTTATTGGTATTGTCATTTCGAAGTCCGGATACAGACATCAATGTATGGACAGGGTGGATGTCCAGGTCAAATTTCAGCTCAAAATTATCTAAATAGCTCATAATTCATTATTTCGCAAAACACCAGTTTAACGAAGAGATAATAGGAAAATTCCGGTGGGCCCCTGATGTTTCGGCAATATTTAATTGTTGCCGAAACATCAGGATTGAAATGTAAAAACTCCGAATAATCCATCTTATTCAGTTTAGGAATATTCGGAGTTCATTATTTATAAATATTTATTAATTATTGCCGTACCATGTTTTCGGAAGCAATAAAATCATCATAGGTAGGATTTCCAATCTTCCTGCAAGCATGTCTATGGTCAGAATAATCTTACTTAAATCAGAGTATTCCGAGTAATTGCATACAGGGCCTACTGCACCAAGTCCGGGACCTATATTGTTGAAGGTTGCGGCTACTGCAGAAAAGTTAGTTACAAAATCAAATTTATCAAATGAAATGATAAATACTGATACCAAAAAGATAAACACGTACATTATAAGGTAACAGTTCACGGATCTTACAACTGAATGCTCCAGTCTCTTTCCTTCCAGCCTTATATGTCTCACAGCTTCAGGATGAAGAAGAACCAAAAGATCCTTGCCGATCTCCTTGAATAAAATGATAACTCGGGATACCTTGATTCCGCCGCCGGTTGAACCTGCACAGGCACCACAGTACATCAGGAACAAAAGAACCATCTGGCTCGGCTGCGGCCAGGTATTAAAGTCCAGAGTTGAAAAACCTGTTGTGGTTATAAGTGATGCTACCGTAAAGAAGCTGTGATGCAATGAATAAATCAAGTCGCCGCCACACATCTTTAGAATATTAAAAGCGATAAAAATGCTTGATGCGATTATTATAGCAAAATAAACTCTTGCTTCCTCACATCCAAGGGCGTCCTTGTATTTGCGTTTCTGCATAAGATAATAGACGTTGAAATTAACACCGTACATTATCATGGCTATGGTAATGAGAAACTGGCAGAACATGCTGTAATCGCCCATTCCTGAGTTCCTTACTGCGAAACCTCCGGTGCCGGCAGCACCAAAAGCGATACATAAGGCATCAAATAAATCCATGCCGCATACAAAAAAAATCAGTATCCATGCAATGGTCAGGAAAAAATAAATCTTGTACAGGGCCTTGGCGGTGTCAGCAACCCTTGGAACCATTTTACTTACTGCAGGTCCCGGAGATTCGGCCTTCATTATCATCATGTTATATCCGCCGCCCAAAGGAAGTATGGTAAGAACAAGTACCAGTACTCCCATTCCGCCTACCCAGTGACTGAAGGAACGCCAGAACAGTAAGCCCTTTCCTAAATGCTCCACCTCATCGAGGATTGAGGCTCCGGTGGTTGTAAAACCTGAAACTATCTCAAACACCGCGTCGATATAATGAGGAATGGTGCCGGTAATGTAGAATGGCAGGGCCCCGATAAGGGATAACACGATCCAGCTGAGGGCACATATTACGAAACCTTCCTTGACGTAATAGGCGATTTTTTTAGGCTTTCTCAAGGTCACAAGGGTTCCTATGAATAAAGACAACAACGCACTTATTCCCAGTGCCGAAAAGGCCCACAATTCCTTGTAAATCAATGCACACAGCATGGGTAAAAGCATGAGGCCTGCCTCAAGCTTCAGTACCCATCCAAGTACATATACGATCATATTTATGTTCATGTATCAATAAGCTCCCTTATGCAAGAATATCCTTAAGATCATTGAAACCCGTGTTTGTAGTGACAACAATGGCACTGTCACCGGGAAGCATGAAGTCAGAGCCTCTTGGAGTAATAAGATTGCCGTCACGAACGATAGCAGCAATAAGAACATTAGGCTTAAATCTCAATGAAGAGAACTTGTGATTTACCAGATTGGGATCATTGCCCACTCTGAATTCCAAAGCCTCAGCTCTTCCGTCTGCAATCTTAAACATGGTTTCCACATTTGATCCCTGTGAATTCTGGAGGGCTCGTACATACTGAACGATATAGTCTGCTACAATCTGTTTTGGATAGATAACTGAACCCAGGTTTAGCTCATTAACCACATCTTCAAAGGAGATACGGTTGATCTTGGTGATAAGTCTTGCCTTTGAAAGCTTTCCTGCATACAGAGAAAGCATGATATTCTCCTCGTCAATTCCGGTAAGGGAACAGAATGCGTCGGTTCTTTCGATGCCTTCTCTTATAAGCATATCCTGATCGGTGCCGTCAGCATTGATTATGGTTGCTTCAGGGAATTCGGCTGCAAGAAAATCGCAGCGGTCATGATCTATATCAATGATCTTCAGTTTGCAGCGGGATTTGGAAGCCTGAAGGTATTTGGCAATGTAGTAGGTGACTCTCCCACCTCCGATTATCATGATATTCCTGATAGGAGCAAAATCTATACCGAGGAGGATGACGAAAGCATTAGCCTGCGGGGCATTGGCGATAAAGCTTAAGATATCTCCGCTTCTGATTTCCTGTTTTCCGGATGGGATGATGACTTCATCGCCTCTTTCAATGGAGCATATGAGTACATTAACATTTAACTCATGATGTATATTGTGGAGTTTTATGCCTGAGATACTACTGTTTTCAGGAACCCTGACTCTGAAAAGATCGATCTTTCCTCTTGAAAAGCTGTCGATTTTCAATGCCTGTGGGAAATGCAGCAGTCTTTCAACTTCCTTTGCAGCAGCCATTTCGGGATTTATAACTGTGGCAAGGTTCAATTCGTCTCTGAGATAGGTGATTTCATTAGTGTACTCCGGATTTCTGATACGAGCTATGGTGCTGCAATTACCCTCCTTTTTGGCGATAAGGCAGCATAACATGTTGATTTCATCAGAATCCGTTGCGGCTATCAGAACGTCAGCGTTTTTTACACCTGCTTCCTGCTGTATCTCAAGCATGGCGCCGTTTCCGGTTATGCCCATAACATCGATGGATTCCACTGCATGACGTAATGCTCTCTCATTGGTATCTATAATGGTAATATTATGATTCTCTTTGGATAGCTGCTCTGCAAGCGTAAGTCCGACTTTGCCGCAACCTACAACAATAATGTTCATATATTAAATTACTCCTTAAAGATTGGTTTTATCTTCTTCCCCTGAGCCGGCCCTGTCACGTTCGTCAAGATCCCTCTGCAAAGGTTCCAAATAGTGTACGAACATATCCTTCAGTGAACGGATCAGATAATTGTGATCTATTTCGCCGTAGTTAAAGGATTTTTTGCCGCCATTTTCCATTCTTTCCCAAAAATAAAGTATGTCACGGAAAGGAATGTAGTACATTTCGTTTCTTTCTGTAAATGAAAGAATGATAAAACTGATGCCGCCCTGTTTTTCAAATTCACTCATGAATCTGACCTGGTGAGGATGAAGATTCGCCAGGGGCCAGAGATCCTTGGCGCACTCTTTTGCATCAAAACAAATAGGAATGCCTTGCACGATCCCAATGTAGTCTACTGTTGACTTCTGGTCAAAATAAGCCAGTGTGATCTGGGTGTGCTCAGCATTCATATTTATAGGTGTGATGGGCGTTGGTATCTTTTGGACAACCGCCAGATGCTTATCCTGGTAAGCCTCATTGGTTCGGTTTATGAGATCTTCAAGTTGAGAACCTCTAAGTCCTCTTGATTTCCAGGTGCCCATTTTTATTGATGGCTTTCCTTGAGCCAGTCTTCCCAATCATTAACCATGGTGTTTTTGTCATCAAAATAATTGATCCTCATGGCCTCACGGCACTCTGAAAGAGTCTGATTGGTTACCTTAACAGCATGGTCTGTTCCGGTCTTTAATATGTCATATACCTCGCCGATATTGTTCTCCCACTTGGCACGCTCGGTACGGATAGGATCAAGCATCTCTTCCACAACCTTGAGAAGGAACTTCTTGCACTTCATATCCCCAAGTCCGCCGCGCCGGTAATGATCCTTCATCTCCTGAAGATTCTTATAGTCAGGGAGATAATCCGCAAACTGGCTGTCATCGCGAAGGAAAGCATCAAGATAGGTAAATACCATATTGCCCTCGATATGACCGGGATCGTCAATGTTTATATGTGTAGGGTCTGTATACATACTCATTATCTTCTGCTTTACAGACTTTGCGTCATCGGAAAGATAAATACAGTTGCCAAGAGACTTTGACATCTTTGCTTTTCCGTCGATGCCGGGGAGTCTTCTCTGGGCACTGTTCTCGGGAATAAGGATATCCGGCTCCACAAGAACATCACAGTTATATATGGTGTTAAATCTGTGGGCAATCTCACGGCACTGCTCTACCATAGGCATCTGATCTTCGCCGGCAGGTACAGTGGTTGCCTTAAATGCTGTGATATCTGCAGTCTGAGAAACAGGATATGTAAAGAATCCTGCAGGAAGTCCGGCTTCATTATCGTCGGAATCATTACCGCTGAAACCACGCATCTGCATCTCTGATTTAACAGTCGGATTACGTGAAAGTCTCTGGGTTGTTACGAGATTCATATAGTAAAAAGTCAGCGCATGCAAAGCCGGGATTCCTGACTGTATGCAGATATTGGACTTATCAGGATCTATTCCCACAGATAAATAGTCCAATGTTACTTCTATGATGTTATCGCGAACCTTCTTTGGGTTTGCCCAGTTATCTGTTAATGCCTGATCATCAGCAACGAGGATATTGATCTCATCAAATTTCCCGGAGTTCTGCAACTCAACTCTTCTTTTAAGGGAACCGATGTAGTGTCCAAGGTGAAGTTTTCCGGTTGGTCTGTCACCGGTAAGAATGATTTTCTTTTTACTGTCTTTAGCTAACATGCCTGCCTCCAGTATTTGTACATATTCAGAGTGCATTATACCATATCAAAATGCATTTTTAAACAAAGTTATCTCGCCGCCGTCAAGGGACACTACATCAAATCTGCAGGGAGTGTCCGTAAGACTCAGGCGGTTATTTATAAGGTAAGCCTGAGCTACCTTTCTGATGAGTGACTGCTTATGAAGATCCACTGCCTGAAAGCCGTAGCCATGCAGAGAATTCTTTCGAGCCTTTACTTCTACAAAGACCAGGTATTTTCCGTCCTTTGCAATTATATCGATTTCATTTTTGTGGAATCGGAAGTTCTGTGTGAGGATTTCATATCCCTTATCCTCCAGATATCGGGCAGCCTTTTTTTCTGATGCAGAGCCCTTTTCGTGATTGGCTTTTCTTTGGTCACTCCGGATATTACGGAGTCCGGACTGCAATTCATTCCCGGTGACCGGTGCAGTAAAAATCCCGGGTAAGGTTTTATTATTGTTTTGTGAGGGTGTGTTCAATAGCTGACCTCAAACGAACTTTTTTATGAAGGATCTTCTGTGAATGGGACATGGTCCCAGTTCCTTAAGTGCAGCGATATGAGCAGCCGTGCCGTAGCCTTTATGCTTTGCAAAGCCGTAGCCCGGATACAGCTCATCATATTCTGCCATGAGATGATCCCTTGTGACTTTTGCTATGACACTGGCCGCAGCTATGGAAATAGACTTCGCATCACCTTTAATGATGGAAACCTGGGGTATGTTGATTTCAGGTACAATTACCGCATCATTTAAAAGAAGCTGTGGCGCATCTCCAAGCCCTTTCTCTTTGAGCATTTTGGAAGCATTGGCAATAGCTATACGCATAGCCTCATAATCTGCCTGAAGGATGTTTATTTCATCAATTCTTTTCTCATCAACGATGCCATATCCATAGGCCAATGCCTTTTCCTTTACCTCCGGCAGCAGCTCCTCGCGTCTTTTCTCACTGAGCTTCTTTGAGTCATTTAAATAAAGTATCACCGCATCCCTGGGAAGAATGCAGCAGGCGGCTACAACAGGACCTGCAAGAGGCCCTCTTCCGGCTTCGTCCAGACCTGCTATCAAAGTGTATTCCGGGTATGAGTTTTCAAACTCCCGCATAAGCTTGAGTCTTGCAAGCTCTTTCTCGAGACGTTCACCCTTTAATTCTCTCATGATTTATCTTCCTCATCTGCCCCCGGTGTATGTTCCAGGGTAATGTTTCCGAGGCGGCCGTTCCTGAAGTCATCAAGTATGATTTTTGCGGTCTTTGTGTAGTCAACATTTCCGCCCTTCATGATGCAGCCTCTCTTTGTTCCTATGGCATCGAAAACCTTTATGGCTTCTTCATCCTCCTCAAAAGTAACACCGTACCTGTTTATAAGCGCGTCAGGATAATATCTGACGAGGTACTTGAGTAGATAGAAAACCAGTTCATCAATGTTTATGATCTGGTCGTTTATGGAACCGATAAGTGCCAGATTCAGACCTACTATCTCGCGTTCAAATTTAGGCCAGGTTATACCCGGAGTATCCAGAAGCTGGAGCTTTTTGTTCACATTGATCCATTGATTTCCCCTGGTGACACCCGGTTTATTGCCGGTTTTTGCCATGGATTTTCCTACGTAGGAATTGATAAAGGTGGACTTTCCAACATTAGGAATTCCCAATACCATGGCACGGATGGTAGGAGTTTTAATGCCTTTTTTCAGGTTTTTTTCCATGATGGGCTTGCAGGCTTCGTCTATAAGGCTGTTAAGCTTTTTAAGAGAGGCTTTGTTTCTTGCATCTATTTCAAGGGTATAAAAGCCTTTTTTTGAGTAATAAGCCGCAAATCGCTGTGTTTCTTTTTTATCTGCAAGATCAGCCTTGTTGAGAAGAAGTATGCGGGCTTTTTCTTTTGCAAAACTGTCTACATCCGGGTTTCTGGAAGACTCCGGACAACGGGCGTCAACTACTTCGATCACAAGGTCAACCAGTTTAAGGTCTTCGCGTATATTTCTTTTGGCTTTGGCCATATGGCCGGGGTACCATTGGATGTTCATGGTGATCTCCTTTCTCTATGCACCGGTAAGTGTAAGGGATAAACCGGCTTCGAAGTCGGGGTGGGCGTCAAAATAAGCTGCGAAAAAATTATTATCAGCTTATGGTGCCGATTTTTAGAGTGGGCAGCAAACGGAACCAGATTTTTCCGATGATTTGAGAACGATGAATGTTTCCAACATTGGTAAAACGGCTGTCTTCCGATGAGTCAGCATTGTCACCAATGAGAAAGTATTCGTCGTCCGTGAGTTTTATCGGCTTTTCAGCCACCCCTGCAAGGGAAATATTTGATATTTTGTCATTTTCCATAAGAGTTCCGTCGATATAAATGCGGCCGTTTTGTATGGTTACGGTTTCCCCCGGAAGTCCAACTATACGTTTTACATTGTCGGTGGAGTCGTTTTTGCGAAATATAACAACATCCATTCTATTGGGATGGAAAAATTTATAGCCTAATGTATCTACCAGCACCAGGTCACCGGAGGATAAAACGGGTTCCATACTGTGCCCTGATATTTCTGCTGTTGTAAGGTAGCTGTGAACCAGAAACCATGCTAAGGCTATGATGACGGCAATATTTGTCAGAGTATGTACGGTTATGTATACAATATTTTTTTCACGCATCTGACACTCCTCCAGGTTTTATAATTATATAGGAAAAGGGCATCCCGTAAACGGAACGCCCCAAAGATCTTAATCAATAACAGATTACAGTGCCTTAACCTTGGCAGCCTTACCTGTACGCTGTCTGAGATATGTAAGCTTAGCTCTTCTAACCTTACCCTGTCTAATAACTTCTACCTTCTCAACAAGTGGGCTGTGAAGTGGCCATGTCTTTTCAACACCTACACCGTTAGAAGTCTTTCTAACTGTGAATGTGATTCTGTTTGATCCACCCTGAATCTTAAGAACTGTACCCTCGAAGATCTGTAATCTCTCGCGGTTACCCTCTTTGATCTTGTTGTAAACCTTAACTGTGTCACCTGTGTTGAAGCTTGGAACCTCAGCCTTAAGCTGTCCCTGCTCAATGTTCTTGATAATATCGCTGTTTGCCATTGTGTTACCTCCTAATTCTATTTGACATTCATTCACGGATTTCTCGTCCGGACAAATCCTCCGGAATCCCCTATTCCAAGCATATGGAACCGTCAGCGGAATATCTCTTCTTAGTCACAACTTTTGTAATTTAACATATATTCACTTATATTGCAAGTAAATTCGTATTATTCAAATACTGCTTTATTTCCGGTCAGATTTCCGGATTTTCCGAGGGAAGCTCCGACTGCTCTGCCGGCTTATGATGTCTCTTCCGCTTAGGCTTTTTCGGTGCAAATTCCTCGGGATTTTCGGCAACATATTTTTCATACAGATCCGGGCGGCGTTCTCTTGTGCGCTCAAGGCTCATCTGATGACGCCATTCATCCACCTTTTTATGGTCTCCGGACAATAAGATCTTCGGAACCATATGATCTTCGAAATTTTCCGGACGGGTGTACTGGGGATATTCCAGAAGGCCGTCGGAAAAGCTTTCTATTTCATGTGACTCGTCTTTATTGAGGACTCCATGCACAAGTCTTGATATGGAATCTATCATACTAAGGGCCGGCAGTTCCCCTCCCGTAAGGATATAATCACCTATGGAAACGTGCTCGACCTCAAGGATCTCAAGGGCACGTTCGTCGATGCCCTCATAATGCCCGCATAAAAAGAGGATGTCCTCTTCTTTGGAAAGCTCCTCTGCCATTTTCTGGTCAAAAGTTTTTCCCTGGGGTGACATGAAAAGGACTCTTCCCGGACGGTGACCGATGGTATTGATTATATGTCTGTAGCAATCTACTACCGGCTGTACCTGCATAAGCATGCCGGCTCCTCCGCCATAGGGATAGTCATCCACGTGATTATGGGAATCCTTTGTGTAATCTCTTATATTAAAAGCCTGAACACTCATGAGTCCGGACTGAATGGCTCTGCCGCTGATACTCTCGCGGACAACATTGTCTATCAGTTCCGGAAACAGGGTCATAACATAATAATTCTTCATAGATCCAAAAGACCCGGTATAAGATGAACCCTGATATAGCCCTCTTCCGGTGCTTTCTCAAGGATGAACGGGTCACAATACGGTATCATAAGGTCTTTGCCTTCAGTCTTTACCAGCATGACATCGTGGGCTCCGGTTTCTATGAACTCCTTTACTGTGCCGAGTTCAGTATCATTTTCATCCAGAACCTTACAGCCGATAATATCTCCGACGAAATACTCTCCTTCCGCGAGAGGGATAGCATCGGCTCTGTCCACGTAAAGCTCTCCTTTACGGATTGCCATTACATCGTCAATACTATCGTATTCTTTGAATTTCACTAAAGCGAGATTTTTGGAAAATCTCACATTTTCGACCTCAAGCTGGAGCATATTTTCCATTTTGCCTGAACGATCAAGCCAAACTTTTTTAAGGTCATAAAATCTCTCGGGTTCGTCGGTTGTAGGATATACTTTAACTTCGCCCTTAAGACCATGGGTGGTAACTATAGTACCGACTCTCAGTTTTTCCTGCATATTTTTCCTTTAACTGCAATTACTCAGCATAGTCATGACTATACTGAGTAATTATATCACTTAATATCTACGGATACCTTTATATCTGCTTTGCTTGCCGCTGCAGACATAACAGAACGGATTGCCTTTGCGATACGACCTGAACGCCCGATAACCTTACCCATATCCTGCTCATTCACAGAAAGGGTCAGGACGATCTCGCCATCCTTGTTCTCCTCAACGACATTTACATCATCAGGATTCTGAACAAGTGCCTTGGCAATTGTTTCGAGTAATTCCTTCATTAGGTCTCCTCTCGGCGGATTAGTTGATTCCGGCTCTCTTAAGAAGCTTAGCTACTGACTCTGTTGGCTGTGCGCCATTTGAAATCCACTGCTTAGCCTTCTCAGCATCAATCTTGATCTCTGATGGCTCCTTGGTAGGGTTGTAAGTTCCGATCTCCTCGATGAACTTTCCGTTTCTTGGTGATCTTGAATCAGCAACGATTACTCTGTAATATGGTGCGTGAATCTGACCCATTCTTCTTAATCTGATCTTTAACATGATTTTTCTCCTATTTTCTAAATAAATGATATATATGATCAACAGTCTGGTACTGTTAAATCTGTGGTTAATATAAATATATCCGGAACAATGACTTGCATTGATTCTGAAATAAATTCGAAAATGACTGAATCAGTGGTTTCTGACAGGTTTAGGGTTTTTGTCAGAACGGGAATCTTCCACCTTTCCCAAAGCCGCCCAGACCTCCGAGATTTCCGAGACCGCCAAAGCCTCCCAGGCCGCCTCTGCCATGTTTGCTTCTCATGGCTCCTCCGAACTGTTTCATCATCTTTCGCATCTGCTCAAACTGCTTTACAATCCGGTTTACTTCAGCTATGTCAACTCCGGCGCCATTAGCGATACGGCGCTTTCTTGAAGGATTGATAAGATCCGGATTGGAACGCTCTTTTGCAGTCATAGACTGAATAATGGCGCGAACCTTGCCAAGCTGTTTTTCGGTGTCATCCATGTCAATGTCACCGAGGCCTGATGCTCCGGGAAGCATCTTGAGGATTCCGCCTATTCCTCCAAGCTTTGACATCTGATCCATTTGAACCATGAAGTCGTTGTAGTCAAACTTACCTCTGGTAAGCTTTCCGATGGATTCGCGGCTCTTTTCCGCATCCAGGTTTTTCTCGGCTTTTTCAATGAGTGAAAGTACATCACCCATTCCAAGGATTCTTCCTGCCATACGATCCGGATAGAACTGTTCCAGATCATCCAACTTTTCTCCCATACCTAAGTAAAGGATAGGTTTGCCGGTCATGGCTTTTATGGATAATGCGGCACCGCCTCGTGTATCACCGTCACACTTTGTGAGGATGACACCGTCGATGCCTACTTTATCTGAAAAGGTCTCAGCCACATTAACGGCTTCCTGACCTGTCATGGCATCTACAGTAAGGATGGTCCACTGTACTTCAACTGCTTTTTTAATGTTCTGAAGCTCATCCATGAGCTTTTCGTCTATCTGAAGACGTCCGGCTGTATCCAGGATTACAACATTGTAATGTTTTTCTTTGGCTTCCTGAATAGCTTTTCTTGCTATTTCAACCGGGTTTACCTTGTCTCCCAGGGAGAAGAAAGGAATGTTTACTTTTTCGGCATTGACTCTTAACTGGTCAATGGCAGCCGGTCTGTAAATATCGCATGCTACCAGTACCGGAGTACGACCGTTGGACTTGAACTTTCCTGCAAGCTTTGCGGCAGTGGTTGTTTTACCTGCACCTTGAAGACCTGCCATCATGATGACTGTAATGTCGCTTGCCGGTTTGAGTACTATCTCAGTGGTTTCTGAACCCATCATGGAGGTGAGTTCTTCGTTTACAATTTTTACTACTGTCTGCGCAGGAGTAAGACTGCTGAGGACCTCCTCACCGATAGCCTTTTCTTTTACCTTGGCTATGAAATCTTTAACAAGCTTGAAGTTAACATCGGCCTCCAGAAGTGCCATACGTACTTCTCTTAAGGCCTGGTTTACATCATCCTCGGTCAGCCTGCCTTTATGTCCGAGGTTCGAAAATATATTGGATAATCTGTCTGTCAGATTTTCAAATGCCATCTATGATCTCTCCTGCAAGTTTTTGTATCTCATTATCTTCTGCATGATTTAGGATTGCAACGGCGCGCTCACGTATATTAGTGAGTTTGGATTGAAGTCCCAGAGTTTTTTCGGTTTCCTGAAGCTTCTTGTCTGCCCGTCTGAAAAGTTCCTGTGCTGCCTGTCTTGTTGTTCCCATCTCTTCACCGATTTCTGTGAAGCTCATATCGTCAACGATATGGTATTCATAAACTTTCCTCTGGTTTTCATTGAGCAATCCGCCATATAACTCATATAGATTGCCTCTCAAAACAAAGTCATCCATCCATAATCTCCTCAAACCTTTGCTAGTATAGCATAAAAAAATATGCTGTCAACACTTTTTGTTGACAGCATATTTATTAGTCTTCAAATATTGAATCTACATATTCCTTCGCGTCGAAGCGTCGAAGGTCGGAGGCTTTTTCGCCTACGCCGATGTATTTTACGGGGATGCCGAGTTCAGACTGGACTGCCAGGGCGATACCGCCCTTTGCGGTGCCGTCCATTTTTGTCAGGATAATGCCTGTTACCTGGCAGGCATCTTTGAAGATTTCGGCCTGGGACATGGCATTCTGTCCTGTGGTGGCATCAAGGACTACAAGAGTTTCTCTGTATCCTTCTGCGAATTCTTTATCGATGATCCTGTTGATCTTTCCAAGCTCCTGCATAAGATTCTTCTTATTGTGAAGACGTCCTGCAGTATCAATGATGAGGAGATCGGCATTTTTAGATTTGAAGGACTGAAGTGCATCAAAAACTACTGCGGCAGGATCAGAACCTTCTTTCTGGGCAATGACATCAACATCTATGCGGTGTCCCCATTCTTTGAGCTGCTCAATGGCACCGGCTCTGAAAGTGTCTGCGGCGGCAAGGATTACCCGCTTGCCCTTGTTTTTGAAATTGCTGGCCATTTTCCCGATGGAAGTGGTTTTGCCTACTCCGTTGACGCCGATCACCGAAATGATACTTTTCTGCTTCTCAAAATCATAATAGGAATCGTCAACTCTCATTAACTCATAGAGATAATCACGAAGTATTTTCTTTATCTCGCGGGTGGTATTAACGCCCCGGCTTGAGGCCTCTGTTTTTATAGCATCGATGATTTTCAGTGTTGTGGTGACACCTACATCCGACATGATCATGGCGTCTTCGAGACTCTCATAAAAATCGTCATCTGCGATCTCATTGGTCTGGAAGATATTGTTTATAAGTTTGGAAAAGAAATTAGCCATAAATCCACATTCTCCTTGTTAAAAGCCGATGGTGCTTTCATGCCTGTCATTAAGATGAGAGTTTGATCGGCTTCTAAATATTATGTCTAAAGTCCTTAGTGCCACTTTTACAGACTGGCTCAGGGACTTTAGACAGATGTTAATAAAATGTTTACTTTAAATTATGCCTCCAGCTGATCCTGTACCAGGTCAACGGATACCAGTGTTGACACACCCTTTTCCTGCATGGTGATACCAAACAGGCGGTCAGCATTTTCCATAGTTCCTCTTCTATGGGTGATGACTATGAACTGTGTCTGTATAAGTGTGTGGAGGTACTCCGCAAAACGTGTGACATTGGAGTCATCAAGTGCTGCCTCGATCTCATCCAGCAGACAGAAGGGTGACGGTTTCAGATTCTGAATTGCAAAAAGCAATGCAATAGCCGTAAGTGCCTTTTCACCTCCGGAAAGCTGCATCATGTTCTGCAGTTTCTTTCCGGGCGGTTCTGCAATGATGGAAATGGATGCGGTAAGAACATCCGGATCCTCTGTGTCAAGCTCGAGTCTGCCCTGCCCTCCGCCGAAAAGTATCTTGAAGGTTTTGTTGAACTGTTCCTGAATGAGCTTGAAGTTTTCATTGAACTGTTTACGCATGCCCTGATCCAGTTCCGCTATGATCTCATTAAGAGACTTCTCGGATTCTGTAAGATCCAGATACTGATTGTTCAAAAATTCATAACGTTCAGACACTTCTTTGTACTGCTCGATGGCATCCAGATTAACAGGACCGAGAGCCTTTAACTTGCCCTTTAACTGGTTAACAAGAGTACGTACCTCGTTTGTGTTTTTGTATTCGTCAGAATAACGCTTCTTCGCCTCTTCATATGTGATACCGTACTCGTCAAACATATAATTTGTGAGCTTGTCGATCTTTTCATCCAGCTTTTCTCTCTTGTTCTGAACACGCATGGATTCCTTCTCCATATCGAGAAGTCGTACAGATATCTCGTCTTTTTTCTGGAAGAAGGACTTTCGTTCCTCCAAAAGACCGGTTTTCTGCTCTTCATCCTGTGTCATTTTTTCATTCAGTGACTGAGCAGCGGACTCGGCATTGGCGATCAATGATTCAAGTTCAGATATCTTATCAGTCTTTTCCTGAAGAACATTATCGGAATTCTGCTGTGAATCCTCCATGGATCCCTTTTCGGTAGTGATCTCCTCAAGCTCTGAATTCAGTCTGTGAAGATTTTCGGTAACGAAGTCGGTACGTGTCGAAAGGGATGAGTACTCAACATTGATCTGGGAAGCGATAGCCATGGTCTGGGTATTCTGCTCCAGAGTGAGTTTCTCGATCTCCTGTCGATGGGACTCTACGGAAGCTTTTGCGAGATCTCTTCTGCTCTCGGACTCCGCAAGCTGATGCTTCAGAGTTTCAACGGCGTTTTTGGCCTTGAGTATCTGCTCCTCAATCTCCTCCAGCTCGCGCTTTCGGCCCATGAGGTTAGAGTTATTCCTGAAGGAACCACCGGAAATGGAACCGCCCGGGTTTAAAAGATCTCCCTCCAGAGTTACTATCCTCAGACTCTGGCGATATTTTCTCTGGATACTGAGAGCGGTGTCAATGTTGTTGACCACCAGGACTCTTCCCAGCAGGAACTCGGAAAGCCCCTTATATTTTGCATCAAATTTAATGAGGTCACAGCCAAGTCCGATGGCTCCGTTTTCAGAGCATGCACGTTCGCAATTGTCATCCCTTCTACCCTTAATGTTTGAGAGAGGAAGGAAGGTTGCACGTCCGTAACGGTGCTGTTTTAAGTACTGCACCATGTTCTTGGCGGTGTTTTCGTCTTCTGTTACGACGTTCTGTATAGAACCGCCAAGGGCAGTTTCTATGGCAGTTTCATAATCCTTGGGAACTTCGATGAGATCTGCAACTACACCAAGGATACCATGCTCCTGATCGCGACGATCCATGACCATCTTTACTGCATTGCCATAGCCTTCGTAGCGTTCTGCGAGATTCCGAAGGGTTTCGAGACGGTTTTTGAGATTATCGTGCTCCCTGGTCTTGTGGTTGATCTGATCTCTTAATTGCTGGTTTGCTTCACCGAGCTTCATAACCAGCTCGGAGTCTGAGGAAATGAGATTTTTAACCTCTTCGAGACGCAGGTTCAGCTTTTCCAGGATTTTTCGCTGTTCTTCGATGTTTCCCAGGAAATCATCGCTTTTAAGGCTTGATGATTTCTCGGTTTCCTTTAAAGGGCGTTCCTCAAGTTCAAAATCCGGACCCATACAGGAATTGATGGTAAGCGAAGTCTCGTCCATGGTAGACTGGATCATTTCCAGATCCAGATCTATATTTTCCATCATTTCATCTGTTCCGGCTTTGTTATCTTTGATGAAAGTAATCTGTTCCCTGATCCACTTTAACAGGCTCAGATTATCCTCAATCTGAGAAATACGGTCGAACATGTCCTTCTTCAAGGCATTGATGCGCTGGGTATAATGAAGGGCGTTGTTCTTTTCTGTATTGATCTGCTCATTTAAAACGTCAATCTGTCCGCGAAGGTTTGTTTTCAGAAGGTCTGACTTGTTTATATCATCCTTTGTGTTGGTGATTTCGCTTTCGAGAGTTCTGATCTTTTCTTCTATTTCGGTATACTTGCTGTTTAACTCTTCCGATTCCTTCTTAACGGCAGCCAGTTCGTCATTAACCGTGCTGGCATTTTCATTAATGGAATCAAGACCCTTTAAGGTGTCATCCATATCTCTGATGAAGAGGTTGGAATCCGCATTGACAAGCTCGTCACGAATTGAAAGATATTGTCTTGCCTCGTCGGACTGCTTTTTCAAAGGTCCCACCTGGCGTTCCAGCTCGTTAAGGATATCTGTTACACGGGTAAGATTTGCCTGCTCGTCCGTAAGCTTTTTCTCGGCCAGAGCTTTTCTTCTTTTGAATTTGACGATACCTACAGCTTCGTCAAAAAGATCTCTTCTCTCTTCAGGCTTACCGGAAAGGATCTTTTCTACCTGACCCTGTCCTATGATACTGTAACCATCCTTACCGATACCGGTATCATAGAACAGCTCGTTAATGTCTTTTAGTCGACATTCTGTGCCATTCAGCATATATTCTGATTCGCCCGAACGGTAAAGACGTCTGGATACGGTTACCACATCATAATCGATATTTAAGAGACGGTCTGAATTATCCAGAGTTATGGCGACAAAGGCTGAACTCTGGGGACGTCTCAGCTGAGTTCCGGCAAATATAACGTCCTGCATGGAAGAACCACGCAGCTGCTTTACCTTCTGTTCACCGAGAACCCAGCGAACGGCATCGGAAATATTGGATTTTCCGGAGCCATTAGGGCCTACGATGCCTGTGACTCCTTTACTGAAATCAAGGACTGTCTTATTTGCAAAGGACTTGAAGCCCTGAACCTCAATAGATTTTAAATACATATCCGGTTTCCGCCTTAATCTGCTTTAATGTCTGGTAAGCTGCTCCCTGCTCACCCTTTTTCTTACTGGAACCTTCGCCGATGCCGTATTCCCTGTTGTTAAGTATTGCCTGAACACGATAGAATCTGTCATGGCAGGGACCTGATTCCTCGATAACTCTGTACTCGAGCTCCATTTTGTTCTGGGAAACATATTCCTGGAGAACGGTTTTTGCATCTCTGAAAAGACCGGCGCTTTCAATGTCGGTAAGCACAAGCTTATTCACGAAATTCTGGGCCTGTTCGAAACCACCGTCCAGATACATTGCGCCTATTACGGCTTCAAATGCATCTGATATTACAGAATCACGGTTATTGATGCGTTCTCTTGCCTCTCCTTTTCCCAGGATGATGTAATCACCAAGATTCACCTTTCTGGCGGCTTCTGCCAGCGTAGGTTCACATACCAGTGATGCACGGACCTTGGTCATGACACCCTCCTGTAATACGGGTTTTCTGTTAAAGAGAAATACGCTTGAAATAAGTTCGAGTACCGCATCTCCCAAAAATTCAAGTCTTTGATTGGAAGCTTCCTTTGGTTCACCGTTTTCATTACTGAAGGAAGGATGTGTAAGGGCATGTTTTAAGAGCCCCACATCATTAAAGTGATATCCTAAAGCTTCCTGTAGCTTTTCTAAATCGTCTGACATTTATACTCCTTAAAATGCAGCCGGCCATAGGCCGGCTGATGTATTTTTAATTATCCTTTTGCTGCAACTGCATCATGAATGGCTGTAACGGCTTCCTGAACTGTTGTGAGATGTTCAGCGGCATCGTCCGGAACCTCGATACCAAACTCCTCCTCAATTGCCATAACCACCTGAACAACATCCAGAGAATCCATCTCCAGATCATCCACAAACTTTGCTTCAAGTGTGATCTTGTCTGCTTTAACATGAGATACTTCTCTTATTATGATCTCTTTTAACTTCTCGAACTCCATGTTTTTATACCTCCTGCTGATCCGGCTCTGTATTACCGGATTCGATACTTGCTGCGATCTTATTTACCGCATCTGATTTAACGAAGTCGAAGCACTGTTGAACTGCATGAGTGATTTCGATGCCGTCTGTATTTCCGTGAACCTTTACAACGAGCCCCTTTAAACCGAGAACCGGAGCGCCGCCGTATTGCTTTGCGTCAAATTTTCCAAGGGTATCCTTAAGTGCTTTTTTAATGAGGATTCCTCCGATCATTGAGATGAAGCCGGACTTTATGGCACTCTTTATCTCTCCGAGGAGCATTTTTCCGGATCCCTCATAGGTCTTAAGGATACAGTTTCCTACAAATGCATCGCATATGATGACATCACAGGCCCCGAAAGGAATCTCTCTCGCCTCACAGGAACCTATAAAGTTTATATCCTCAACGGCCTTAAGAAGAGGCATGGTTTCTTTGACCAGCTGATTTCCCTTTTCTTCTTCTGCACCAACATTTACGAGACCTACGGTAGGATTCTTTATACCCACAACTTCCTTCATATAAATGGTGCCCATCTTTGCATACTGGACAAGCCATTCCGGTTTGGCGTCGATGTTGGCACCACTGTCCAGAAGCAGGCTTACACCGTTTTTTGTAGGGATGAGGGCTCCAAACGGAGGACGGGGAACACCCTTCGCGCGGCCTACTATGAGCTGACCGCCTGCAAGCACGGCTCCGCTGGAACCGGCTGATATAAAGGCATCAGCATTACCCTCTTTTACAAAATGAAGAGCCTTAACGATACTGGACTCTTTTTTTCTTCGTATGGCGATGACCGGAGCCTCGTGAAGAGAGATGACATCCGGAGCATCGACTATCTCCACCCTCTCTTTAAGGTCTGACTCACTGATACCCCATTCCTTTGCGTGGGAAAGCTCAGACTTTACTGCAGCTTCCGGACCGAAAAGAAAAAGCTTTGTATCCGGAGTAACACTTAAAGACTTAAGAGCACCCTTGACAATGGCAGAAGGCGCGTTGTCTCCGCCCATACAATCTATTGCAATCTTAACCATTATATTCCTTAAATGAATCCTTTCGTAATAATGCATTCTGAAGGAAATTCTGATAAAAACAGAATTAGCCGAACACTAGCATATTCTAATATGCGTGATGATTCGAGTCAAGTGTATAGGCAAGCAAGAGCCGGAGGGCGCCCTGATTATAATGGATGCCCTCCGGCTCTGAATCATACTATATTTTACTTCTCTGCCTCAGCTGCGTTCTCGTCAACGATCTGCTTCTGAACATCACCCGGAGCCTGCTCGTATCTTACGAATTCGTACTCATAGTCGCCGGCACCACCGGTCATTGAGCGAAGATCTGTACTGTAGCCGTAGAGACTTGACATAGGAGCTTCAGCCTGGATAACCTGCTTGCCCTGTCCGATGGACTCCATACCAAGTACTCTTCCTCGGCGCTTTGTCATATCGCCCATGATGTCACCGGTATTGGCATCGGGAACAGTAATCTTTACTGCAGCGATAGGCTCAAGGATAACAGGCTGGCACTTCATGAAGGCATCCTTAAATGCCATGTTGGCAGCTGTCTTGAACGCCATATCGGAAGAATCTACAGGATGGTATGAACCGTCAAGGAGTGTTGCCTTGATACCAACTACAGGATAGCCTGCAAGAGGTCCCTTCTCGGTTCCTTCCTGAATACCCTTTTCAACAGCAGGGAAATAGTTCTTAGGAACTGCTCCGCCGAATACCTTCTCCTCGAAGATGTAAGGTGTCTCAAGATCGCCTGAGGGCTCGAACTGCATGATAACATCACCAAACTGACCGTGTCCGCCGGACTGCTTCTTATATCTGCCCTGAACCTTGGCAACCTTCTTGATGGTCTCCTTATAAGCAAATCTTGGCTTTTCAAGGATAATGTTTACATTGAAACGCTCCTTGATCATGGAAGCAACAACTTCAAGCTGCTGATCGCCGATACCGTAAAGCAGTGACTGACGGTTGCCCGGATCAGCAACAGCCTTAAGGGTCTTGTCTTCATCCATCATACGTGCAAGAGCTGTTGAAAGCTTATCTTCATCAGTCTTGTTCTCGGCACGGTATGCCTTATAGGTGTATGGCTTGGAAATCTGAGGTCCGTGATAAACGATAGGTGCATTTCTGTCAGCCATGGTATCACCGGTTCCGGTAACTGTAAGCTTTGCTACTGCACCGATATCTCCGGCCTTGAGCTCATCAACTTCGATATTCTCTTTTCCGCGGAGGATGTAGATCTTACCGATCTTCTCCATCTGTTCCTTGTTTACATTGTAAACTTCGGTGTTAGGTGTAAGGGTTCCTGTGCAGACCTTAAGGAGTGAATATTTGCCCATGAAAGGATCTGCGATGGTCTTCCAAACCTTTGCAGTAAGTGTTGCATCGGAATTGTATTTAGCTGTGAAACGTTCGCCGTTGGATGCGTCTACACCGACTGTCTCGAACTCATTGGGAGCCGGGAAATACTTGTCGATAACCTGAAGGAGGACATTGAAGCCCTGGATGTTGATACCTGAACCCATAAGAACAGGAACCATTTCACAGGTTCTTACACTCTTTCTGAGAGCTGCCTGAATCTCTTCTACTGTGAACTCTTCTCCGCCAAAATACTTCTCCATGAACTCGTCAGATGTTTCTGCAACCGCCTCAAGAAGAGCATTTCTTGCGATACCGAGGTTCTTCTGAACATAGTCAGGAATCTCTGCAGCTTCATACTGGTTAAGCTTGGTGAACTTACGTCCTTCCATCTTAACTACGTTAACGAAACCTACGAATTTTTCATTTTCTCTGATTGGAATCTGGAAAGGTGCGACAGATCTGCCGAAACGTTTCTCAAGATCGAGAACCAGCTGACGGAATGATGCATGATCATCGTCCATGTTGGTTACGAAGAAAAGACGTGGAATGCGGAACTTCTCGCATATATCCCATGCCTTTACAGTGCCCGGTTCGATACCGGCCTTGCAGTTGACAACAATGATAGCTGCGTCGGCAACGGAGATAGCCTCCTCTACTTCGCCCACGAAATCGAAGTAGCCCGGAGTGTCGAGTATATTGATCTTTAAATCTCCGCTCTCGCCCTTGTATTCTACAGGGATTGTTGATGTGGAGATTGAAAACTTTCTCTTTATTTCCTCTTTGTCAAAATCTGAAACTGTGTTGCCCTCAGGGATGCTGCCCATACGGCTTGTTGTGCCGGTTACGTAAGCAAGCGCCTCGGCTACAGTTGTCTTTCCTGCGCCGCCATGTCCCAAGAGAACAACATTACGTATGTTGCCGGTGTCATATACCTTCATAAGTCTTACCTCCTGTCTTCTCAAACGCCGGTCACTTATTTATTTTGCCTTAGGCAAGTGATCAGGCGCTGCGATCCGTTTTCACGTTACCCGGATCCGCTGTATGCATACGAAGTATGTGATATGTAGATATTTTACTAAAAAAGAAGTCATAATACAAGAAAATAGGAAAATATGTATAAAGATTCTAAAGAGAAAATAAAAAGCATGATGCAAAAAATAAAAATAATCCCGGTGTTTTTTTCTATACTTGAAAGCTTTTCCTAAACAGGAAACCAATACAATAGGGACGGTTCTCTCCGAAGAGAACCGTCCCTACTGGTCGTGATAAGATCTTATTATCTTATGTCATACATGTATCTCTTAAGTGTTGTGAGGGCCTTTTCCTTTGCCTCTTCCTCGTAGAAGGAAATGCGGAGGGCGCCTTCACCATGGTCACGGGCATTGTTGATGCCGATGTTCTTGATGGAGATACCCTTGGATGCAAGGATAACGGATATAGTGGAGATGGCACCTACCTCATCCGCAATATCAACCGAGAAGCTGTAATCCGGTGTAAGGGCTCCCTTATTCTTTGAGTCAATGGAATTTCTGTAGGCACGGGAACTCTCAAACATATGAAGGATCTTCTTGTCGGAAACCTCCTTTTTGAGGGAAGTTGAAATATCCTGCAGAGACTCAATGTAGCTGTCCAGAAGTGTCACAAGGGGCACAGAGTTTGTATCACAGATCTGCTCCCACATCTCAGGGCTTGAGCTTGCGATACGGGTAATGTCTCTGAAACCGCCGGCTGCGATGGTCTTCATAAGATGTGATTCATCGTCTGAATCCTTTACGATATTTACCAGCGAGCTTGCAATGATGTGCGGAAGGTGTGAAACCGCAGCCACTGCCCTGTCATGACGGTCCGCAGGAACTATGATGGGGATGGCTCCGAGAGATGTTGCCACCTCTCTCAATGTATCCACAAGTCTCGGGTTCTGGTCTGATACCGGTGTGATGATATAGTAAGCATTGGAGAAAAGATAATCTGTAGCAGCTTTATAGCCGGTTTGTTCAGATCCTGCCATGGGATGTCCGCCGATGAACTTGTCCTGAAGTCCAAGCTCAAGAGCTTTATTGCATACTGCGGTTTTGGTTGAACCGACATCTGTAAGAACCGCACCGTCCTTCAGAAGTTTGCCGATGTTCTCCATGTAAGAAATGTTGGTTTCCACCGGTGCACAAAGAAATACTATGTCAGCCTCGGAAAGTCTCTCGCTGTCAGGAGCATCCAGTACCACATTTACGATACCTTCCTCCTGCGCCACCTCAAGATTGGACTTATTTCTTGCGTAAGCCATGATACGCATGGTTGGATCCTTTTTCTTGAGTCCCTTTGCTATTGAACCTCCGATGAGGCCAAATCCTATAAATGCTGCTGTTTTCATAATCATCTTCCCCTTCTCATAATAATATTTTGGCACTTACACACTTTAACGCGTTTAAGTGTAAAAGTCAATGTCTGAATTATAGAAGTTATCTTAGTTCATGAGATCAAAAATACTCATCTGGTTCGATTCAGGAATGTCTCCCAGAAGTCCAAGCTCGCTGAACTTTTCCACGAAGCCCTTCGGGCAGTGTGTCCTGTTAATAAAGTCGTCCTTACTGAGATATCTGACTCCGCTCTTACCGCCGTCCTCGATGCCCTGGGCAACGGCTTCACCGAGACCCGCCATGGAGGTGAAGCTCGGCATGATCTTTTTGTCAGGAGTGATGGTAAAGTCCTTTGCCTTTGCTTTATATATGTCAAGAGGCGCAAACTCGATGCCACGGGCATACATTTCTTCACATATACGCATGTCGCGGAGACACACGGCTTCAGTGTTGGTAGGCTTCGGAATGTTTAAATACTGGTCGATATAGAACCTGAGTTTATCGATTCCTCCGCACATCTTGTCATAATCGAAGCCATCGGCACGGATACTGAAGTAGGCTGTGTAGTACTCTATAGGGTGGAATACCTTACACCAGGCAACACGCCATGCCATCATTACGTAGGCTGCGGCATGAGCCTTTGGGAACATGTACTTTATTTTCTTGCAGGCGTCAATGTACCACTGAGGCACATCATGATCCAGCATGTCCTGACACCATTCGTCCTTAAGAGGCTTATGCTTACGTGTGGCCTCCATGATGCTGAAGGATTCTCCCGGATCCATGCCCTTATGCATAAGGTAAACCATGATATCGTCTCGACAGCAGATCGCCTGCTGCAGGGTGGTTATGCCATCCTTAATGAGATCCTGGGCATTGTTGAGGTATACGTCCGTTCCGTGGGACAGGCCTGAAATCCTGATGAGATCGGAAAAATACTTCGGTTTTGTATCCTCAACCATCTGCATGGCAAAAGAGGTACCGAATTCGGGGATTCCGAGACAGCCCAGCTTCACTCCATGAATATCCTCCGGCTTAATGCCGAGGACTTCCGTTGACTGGAAGAGGCTCATTACTTCCTTACAGTCAAGGGGGATATCCTTAACTGGATCGATGCCTATGAGATCCTGGAGACGACGTATCATGGTGGGATCGTCGTGTCCCAGGATATCAAGTTTCAAAAGGTTATGGTCGATTTTATGATAATCGAAATGGGTGGTGATGATGGGGGATTGCATATCATTAGCCGGATGCTGTACCGGTGTAAATGTATTGATCTCCTCACCGTGAGGAAGTACTACGATTCCTCCGGGGTGCTGACCGGTGGTACGGCGCACTCCCACGCACCCCTGAACCAGACGGTCTATTTCTGCGGTTCGTTTTTCAATTCCCTTTTCTTCATAGTATTTTTTGACCATTCCGTAGGCTGTTTTATCTGCAAGGGTACCGATGGTTCCTGCCTTAAAGGTGTGGCCTTCTCCGAAAATGACTCCGGTGTAGGCATGGGCCTTTGCCTGATATTCTCCGGAGAAGTTAAGGTCGATATCCGGTTCCTTGTCACCCTTGAATCCAAGGAAAGTCTCAAATGGTATATCATAGCCCCAGCGATTTAACTCGGCTCCACACTTCGGACACTTCTTCGATGGCATATCGCAGCCTGCCATACCCGAGTACTGCTTTACCTCAGGTGAATCAAAATCATACCAGAAGCATTCAGGGCAGACATAGTGCGGGCTCAGAGGGTTAACCTCTGTGATATGTGACATGGTGGCTGCGAAGGAAGAACCTACAGAACCACGGGAACCAACCAGATAGCCATCCTCGTTTGACTTGTCAACAAGCTTCTGGGCAATAATATACATAACGGAGTAACCGTTTGAAATGATTGAATTAAGCTCCTTTTCCAGTCTGTCGGAAACAATCTGAGGGAGGTCCGGTCCATACATTCTATGGGCGGTTTCATAACAGATCTCTCTCAGAGTTTCATCAGAGTTTTCGATAACCGGCGGGCACTTGTCGGGACGCACCGGCTTTATCATGTCACACATATCCGCTATGAGATTCGGATTGTCAATAACTATCTCCTTTGCTTTCTGCGGCTCAAGGTATGAGAATTCCTGAAGCATTTCGTCCGTTGAACGGAAATAAAGCTTGGCATCACTCTCTTCTTCGTCGAAACCGCGTCCTGCCTGAATGATGGTCCTGTAGATATCATCCTCAGGATTAATGTAATGACAGTCACAGGTTGCACATACCGGTTTTCCCAGCTGGTCCGCAATGGATATGATCTTATTGTTGTAATCTATAAGGTCCTGCTCTGTAGTGGCGGTATACTTTTCGTTTCCCAGCATAAAGCTGTTGTTTCCGAGAGGCTGGATCTCCAGGTAATCGTAAAAGGATGCTATATCAATCAGCTGTGCGTCGTCCACTCCGCGTATCATGCTCTGGAATACTTCTCCCATGACACAGGCGCTTCCGATAATGAGTCCTTCTCTGTATTTCCTGAGTAAGGACTTGGGAATACGGGGCCGTGACTTAAAGTAGTTAAGGTGACTTTCTGATACCAGGCGGTACAGGTTTATACGTCCGATGTCGTTTTTAGCCAAAAGGATGATATGGTAAGTGGGAAGCTTCATGACATTGGCAGCGTGGTCAAATTCCAGCTTGTCGATGTCTGAAAGCCTTGTGCAGCCGCGCTGCTTTACCATTTCTATCTCTTTGATATAGATTTCGGCAGTACATCCCGCATCGTCTACAGCGCGGTGATGATGCTCGAGGGAGACATTAAGCTCCTTGGCAACAGTATCCAGTTTGAATCTGTTGAGTTTAGGAAGCAGCAGTCGGCTGAGGCTCACCGTATCAATGATGGTAGGGTCATAGGAAAGCCCGAGGCGCTTTGCATTTTTGCTTATAAAGCCGGTATCGAAGGAGGCATTGTGAGCGACTATAACCGCGTCTCCGCACCATTCGAGGAATTTAGGCAACACCACTTCTATCGGATCGGCATCCATGACCATGGAGTCGTCGATGGAGGTGAGCTGTGTGATACGGAACGGAATAGGCACACCGGGATTTATGAAAACATCCATGCGGTCCACGATTTCATTGTTGTGAAGCTTTACCGCACCGATCTCGATAATGTGGTCGGTCTCGGCACTGAAGCCGGTGGTCTCGATATCGAAAACCACGGTGTCATGGAAAAGCTCCTGACCTTTATCATTGACAACTATGGTCTCCTGATCATCCACCAGGTATCCTTCACATCCGTAAATTATCTTGAAATCTTTATCACGGCCTATCTTTTTCAGATAAATGCTTGCGTCCGGGAAGGCCTGGACCACACCGTGATCTGTGATGGCCATGGCATTCATTCCGAAGGAAATGGCGGTATCGATATAATCACATACATCTGAGACGGCATCCATATCTGACATTTTTGTATGGAGATGGAGCTCCACGCGCTTTTCCGGATGGCTGTCGGTTCTTTTGGCGCGGGTTATCTGGTACTTGAGGATACCGTCGATAAAGCTCATTTCTACCTGCTTGTCAAAGGAGTCAAAGGAAACAGAACCCTTTATGAGAAGGTCTGTTCCCGGTTTGATAAATGAGGTTGCAAGCTCCATATCTTCGTCATCCACGAATATTTTGCAGGTTATGGAATCGGTGTAATCTGTGATGTCAAACTTAAGTATATTTTTGCCGGTTTTGGTATGAACCGGATCATGTACCAGGAAGATGGTTCCTGCCATAATAATGTTTCCGGATCCGGCGTCCACATCCTTGAGGGAAACAGGCTCTCCTTCAAAGTATCTTCCGTAAAGGACTTCGGCGTTTTCGGACATCTTAAAGGCGCGTTTTTTGCGCTGGAACTGGGTATTGCCTCCGCCGAAACGACTGCTGCCATTTTGAGAACCCTGGTTTTGAGTCTGATTTCCCCCGTTGGAGCCTGAATTCCGGTTTGCCATATTGAGGTCTAAGCTCATGCGGGCATTTTGAGCTTCCAGAGCTGCAGCAGCTGCATCACGGTCGTTGGCATTGGCAGAACTATCCCTGTCAGGAATTGCGAAACTGTCGGAGCCCCTCATGAAGCCTTCTGATTTCTGAAGTTCTGCTCTCCGGCGTCTTGACTCATCGGTGTCTCCCCTAAGCTCCGGAGGAATGTAGTTATAGCCGGGATCCTTTGATGCGGAACTCTGCTTTTCTTCATAAAGCATGTTAAGGTTAAAGGCTATGGAACAACGATCTTCAAAAAGACGTTTAAGGGCATGAAGAAGTTCCCTGCTGGCCTCTTTGTACAAGTGGGAATTTGCCACCTTGAGATCCATGGTGTCATCGTCCTGCCAGGAAATCTGACCGGTAGTCATCATGTTATAGAGGATGATGTTGAAGTTCCTGAGTTCTATAAGGATGCTTTCACGGTACATGTCAAACAGAGTTCTGGCATTGTACTGTGCGCTGAGACGGAAATTCTCCTTGATACTTACAGCTATTTTCTTTTTACCGAAAAGCTGGTCTTTGATGAGTTTTTCCATACGAAAAACAGTCCTCTTATCTATAAGATGAGGACTTGTGATGTAGATTCGTATCTGTGTATGATCTTTTGTAATGGTGACACGGGTTACAAAGGTGTCACGAAATAATCCCTCGAGGTCATCGCTGACCTCGAGAGTTTCAAATACTTCGAAAAATTTTTTCATTTTCTGGTGCACCGCCCTCGCATTCCACGGTATCTGCGGTACAGCCCCCTCTCTGATATAAAACGGTAAGGGATGACATTGTATGTCTCTCCCGAATATAGTTGCTTTTTAGAGTTTTATTCTATGAATTTAGATTTCTAACCTTAATATCTGTCAATTGGCAGCAGGCATTAAGGCTCATATCGAGATGATCATTTTACATCTTCTCTATTTCTTCTCTTAGGGTGTTAAGAAGCTCTGCCTCCGGCACTTTACGGATGATCTCACCCTTCTTTATAAGGAGACCTTCACCTTTTCCCCCGGCGATACCGATATCGGCTTCCTTCGCTTCTCCGGGACCGTTTACAACACAGCCCATAACAGCAACCTTCAGGTTTTTATAATCATACTCCTCCACAAGAGTCTGTACTTCATTTGCAAGGCTTATGAGGTCAATGTTGGTTCTTCCGCAGGTCGGGCAGGAAACAACTTCGATGCCGCCGGTGCGAAGACCAAGAGTCCTTAAAATAAGCTTTGCTGATTTAATCTCTTCCACAGGATCCGCGCTCAAGGAAACACGGATGGTATTTCCGATACCCTGACCTAATATCATGCCGAGACCTATTGAAGATTTAATGTTTCCGGACCATACTGTTCCGGCCTCGGTAATTCCTACATGAAGAGGGTGTCGGGTCTTGTCAGCAATAAGTTCGTGAGCTCTTGTACACATAAGAACATCCGAGGACTTAATGGAAATAACCAGATTGTCATAGCCCATATCTTCGATGAGCTTTACCTTCTGAAGTGCAGATTCCACTATTCCTTCGGCAGTGACATGACCGCCGTACTTTTCGATGAGATCCTTTTCAAGAGAACCGGAATTTACTCCCACACGGATGGGGACGTTGTGAGCCTTTGCGCAGTCAACAACAGCCTGTATCTTTTCGTTTGATCCGATATTTCCCGGATTGATACGGATCTTGTCGGCACCGTTTTCAATGGCAGCTATGGCCATCTTGTAATCAAAATGGATATCCGCCACAATGGGGATATGCACCTGCTGCTTTATCTCCTTAAGGGCCAGTGCTGCCTCATTTGTGGGGACGGTGCATCTGATTATCTCGCATCCGGCTTTTTCAAGTCTTAGTATCTGTTCAACAGTGGCCTTTACATCCTCTGTTTTGGTATTGCACATGGACTGGATCGCAACGGGATTGTTCCCGCCGATCTTTACGTTTCCAATGTTTACAACTTTAGTGTTCTCTCTTGGTAACATTTAAATTAACCTCCAAGTATAGAAGCATAGGCTCCGGAAATGATATTCCAGATATCGTTTGACAATATGACAAGCATCAGCATAAGTAAGGCTGCCATGCCGATCTGATTGATGCGCTCCTCGACGGAAAAAGGAAGCCTGCGTCTCGAGATCATTTCGAAAAGAATGAATATCAGTCGTCCTCCGTCAAGGGCTGGTATGGGCAAAAGATTCATGATGCCGAGATTTGATGACAGCATGCTTAAAAGTTCCAGGAAAACCAGAAAGGCATTAAAAAGACCGTATTCCGAGGATTTTTCAACGGTGGTGCTTATGACGCTGACAGTACCAACGGGCCCCATAACCTCATTTCGATGTACTTTTCCTTTTGCGATGAGTCTAAGGCTTTGGATTACGATAGTAAGATCATACCGGAATTCATAGTAGGAATACTTTATGAACTGCAAAGGGTCAGATGCAAGCATCCTTCCCCCGTAAAAAGCAAGTCCCAGCTTGTAGGCCTTTTGCTCTTCATTGTAGTAGGGTTTAAAGGTGATGGTTTCTTTTTTTCCGTTACGGAGAACTACAGCGTCAAGGAGTGTACTTTCGTCAAAGTCCTCCGCATTGATATACATCCACATGAAAAGATCCCTGTATCCGGGCATTCTGGATAGGTGTTTATCATGAAGGCCGAGATATATGAGATTGTCTTCCTGTTGGAAACCTGCTTCTGCAGCAGGGACATTTTCAACTGTATCGGTTATATACAGAGGATCAAAACCGCAGAAAAAAACTATCACAGCTGCAAAAACTGCAGCCAGTATAAAGTTGTTCATTACTCCTGCAATACAAATGAAAAATCGCTGTATGGCAGGTTTCTGCTGGAAACTGTATTTAACGATTTCGGATTTTCTGAAACGGACACCGTCATAGTCGATCCATGGATCACCGGTATTTTCCCGGTCCGGCAGTTCTTCCCCGAAAGACACAGAAAAATCGCCGGAACCGGCAGAGTCTTCTCCCAGCATGGCACAGCTTCCGCCGAGTGGCAAAAGCTTCAGTGAGTAACGGGTGTTGTTTTTTACCCGGCTTATAAGTCTTGGCCCCATGCCTATGGAAAACTCAAGAACACCCACATGGCAGAGCTTGGCAGCCAGAAAGTGTCCGAGTTCATGGAAAAATATTAAAAAACTCAAGCCCAAAAGGGCGACAATTATTCCCAAGTTTATATCTCCTGTCAGCGTACTATTTTTGAGTTGGTTTTTACATAATCTCTTGCCCATTTTTCGATGGAAAGGATCTCTTCCACAGAGGGAGAAGCCACTACGTGGGCTTCATGGGCATTCATGGCCTCTTCGATAACATCGGCTATTTCAAGGAAATCTATCCGGTCTTCAAGGAACATGGCAACCGCTTCCTCGTTGGCTGCATTGTAGACAGTCGGCATGGAGCCTCCGGTTCTTCCGGCACGGAAGCCAAGGGCGAGACCCTTGAAGGTATCCATGTCCGGATCTTCAAAGGTGAGCTGACCTAATTTTGCCAGATCCAGTCTCTGGTCCTCCGGGAGTGCACGGCGGTCAGGCGCATAAAGGGCATATTCGATGGGAATCCTCATGTCCGGAAGACCAAGCTGTGCCTTGACAGAACCGTCTACATACTGAACAGCTGAATGGACGATGGACTGAGGCTGTACAACAACCTTTATCATATCGACAGGAACATTGAAGAGCCAGTGGGCTTCCAAAACCTCCAGACCTTTATTTACCATGGTGGAGGAATCTATGGTTATCTTTCTTCCCATAGCCCAGTTAGGATGCTTAAGGGCATCTTCTTTTGTTTTACCCCTGAGTTCCTCCCGCTTTTTGCCTCTGAAAGGACCGCCTGAAGCAGTCAGAAGGATCTGTTCTATACGTTCATGAGGTTCTCCCGTGAGGGACTGCCAAATGGCGCTGTGTTCCGAGTCTATAGGCTTAATGTCTATGCCACATTCTGCGGCCAGGGGCATGATGATGTGCCCTGCGCATACCAGGGTTTCCTTGTTGGCGAGAGCAACCTGTTTATGAGCCTTAAGGGCTGCGATGGTAGGCTGGATTCCTATCATTCCCACAACGGAAACCACAACCTCATCACAGTTTTCCATGGTTGCAATCTCGATAAGTCCTTCCATTCCGGAAAGAACCTTCACAGGTAAGCCGAAGCCTTTGAAGGTCTCAGCTTTTTTCTCGTCATATATGCAGACTACTTCAGGATGAAGTGCTTCTACCTGCTCTTTTAATTTATCAATGGAACCGTAAACAGCGAGACCTGTGACTACTATCTCCGGGTCACCATTTATGACATCGATAGTCTGGGTTCCTATGGAACCTGTGGAACCAAGTATTACCAATCTTCTCATAAACATTAATCCTCTTTCAGATATTTAAAAATGTTAAGGCAAAATAAACTGCAGGTGCAGTGAAAATCAGTGAATCAAATCTGTCCATGATACCTCCGTGACCGGGGATCAGGGTACCGTAATCCTTTACCTCATAATCCCTTTTGATGCCGGAAGCGGTGAGGTCTCCCACCATGGAGATGAGTGCTCCGATTGCGCAGGCAATGGCACATGTTGCTCCCGGGTTAAGGATATAGGTAAAACGGCTCTGAAGGATCGTGGCATAAACAAAACCAAGGAGCGCTGCTCCTATGACCCCTCCGACTGCTCCTTCCACGGTTTTTTTGGGACTCAGTATGGGAGTCATTTTGTGTTTTCCTATGAGCATCCCCGTGCAATAAGCAAAGGTGTCGGAACCCCAGCTGGCAATAAAAATGAGCCATACAAGATACACTCCGTCAGGCATGACACGGGTCTGATACAGATAACTCATCATGATGCCGGCATAGCAGACGCACATAAAGGCTTTTGCCACTGCTGTGATCTTATAGGTTGGATAAGTAATGACGTAAAAAGACATGAGAGCCATGAGACTCAATACCACCATAAGAGTGAAGTATTTGTCCAAATCAAACCAAACTATCACATAATAAGCTATGGTGGTAAGGTAGCCCACGAATCCCAGTGATCTTTTCTCTATTCCGAAAACCCTGTACAGTTCGAAAAGACCTATCATGGAAATGAGGAAGGTCAGAAGAAACAGGGGCAGACCTCCCATGGGCACTATTATTGCCGCGAGAATAACCAGAATTATACCGCTTATAAGTCTCGTGATGAAGGAACCGGGTTTCTTTTCATTATGATCTTTTTTTAAATTATCTGTAGCTGACATATGTATTCCCATTGATCATATAAGGTTCCGCAGGCTGCAATATGCAGAACGGCAGAACTTTATACAACAAAGACAGGCTTCTTTTCTATCGCAGGTGCGTCGAAATAAACTGTCGACGCATCGCGGGCAGGTAAGGGAATATCATTGCCCGAACCCGATTGGTAAAAGAAGCCTGAGTCAAAATTTATTTTTTTAATCTGCCGCCAAAACGACGTTCGCGGCTGTTGAAGTTATCGATGGCCTTCAATAACTCTTCTTTGTTGAAGTCGGGCCAGAGAACCTGAGTTATATAATATTCCGCATAGGCACTCTGCCAAAGAAGGTAGTTTGAAATCCTGAATTCACCGGAAGTCCTTATGACGAGATCCGGATCAGGCATCCCGCTTGTATCGAGATAACCGGAAAATGCCTGTTCTGTCAGAGCTTCTATCTCCTCCTCGGATTTTCCTTCTCTCAGAGCCTCAAGGGTATATTTTCTTACAGCCCGGACGATTTCGTCTCTTGAACCGTAGTTTACCGCAAAGACAAAAGTCATTCCCGTGTTCTGAGCCGTTTCCTTCTCGAGACTCTCGATGCCCTCCCGGATGTCCGGGGCAAAGCGGCTTCTTTCACCTATCATGCGGGCTTTGACATTGTGCTCATTTGCAACCTTAATAAGCTTGACCATATATAAACGGAAAAGCTTCATCAGGGCTCCTACCTCTTCCTCTGAACGTTTCCAGTTTTCTGTTGAAAATCCATAGACGGTCAGATACTTTACTCCGAGTCGTGCACAATCCGCAACGATGGTTTCAAGAGTTTCGCAGCCCTGCTTGTGACCCATGGCTCTGGGAAGTCCCCGTCTTTCTGCCCATCTTCCGTTTCCGTCAAGAATAATGGCGATATGAGCAGGGATATTGCGGCCTTCGTTATTTATGATATCGTTAACGTTTTCCATATTAAACAGTTAAGAGTTCCTTGTTCTTTGCTTCAACAGACTTGTCGATCTTCTCGCACATGTGGTCTGTAAGCTCCTGAATATCCTTTGTTGCACGGGTAAGATCATCCTCTGTCATCTCAGATGACTTCTCGAGCTTCTTTGCAAGATCCATGGCATCACGACGGATATTTCTGATGGCGATCTTAGCCTCTTCGCCTTTCTTCTTAACATCCTTTGTGAGTTCCTTACGTCTCTCCTCTGTAAGCTCAGGGAAAACGAGACGGACAACAGTTCCGTCATTTGTCGGGTTGATACCGAGATCAGACATATTTATAGCCTTCTCAATCTCTTTAAGCAGGCTCTTGTCCCATGGCTGGATCTGGATAAGACGTGCCTCGGGAACGGAAATGTTACCTACCTGCTGAATAGGTGTCGGTGTGCCGTAGTAATCTACCATGATACGGTCCAGCACATGAGGGTTTGCACGTCCTGCACGGATAGTTGCAAGCTCTGACATGAGGTTATCATGTGTTTTGTGCATCTTCTCGATATAAATGGTAAATTGATCATCCATAATTAAATCCTCCTGTTTAAACCCGGTGTTTCGGGATAATGTATATTTTTATGCTGTAACTCTGGTGCCGTTTATCTGTCCCTTGAGAGCATTGGCAATTCCGTTTTCTTCGTTAAGAGAGAAAATAGCCAACGGCATATGGTTTTCCATGCAGATAACAGATGCAGCCAGGTCTATAACACCTAAACGCTTGTCTACTACTTCCTGGATGGAAAGTTCATCAAACTTCTTTGCATCAGGATTTATCTTTGGATCTGAGTCATATACCCCATCGATAGCCTTGGCAAGAAGTATTTCGTCACATTCAAGTTCAACTGCACGGAGAACTACGCCGGTATCTGTTGAAAAGTAAGGGTGACCGGTTCCGCCTGCGCAGAATACAACTGTTCCCTCTGCCATGGCATTGAGAGCTTTGTCTTTATTGAAAAGATCTGCCATATCCCCAATCTGTATCGAGGACATGACCATGGTTTTCATACCCTGTGTTCGGAATATTTCAGATACATATATACAGTTCATGACTGTGGCAAGTATTCCCACCTGATCGGCTTTATAGCGGTCTACAGCCTCGGACTGGCGGCCTCTCCAGAAATTTCCGCCGCCGATAACTATGGCGATCTGTACACCTTCATCTACTGCTGACTTAACTTCTCTGGCAACTTCTCTGATAGTATCATCATCAAAGCCGAAATGTTTTTCGCCGGCAAGGGCTTCGCCGGAAAGTTTCAGCATAACTCTTCGTTCATTTGACATAAAAATATCTCCATTCTGCCAATTCTCAGGCATATAGTAATGAAGGATGATCCTTCATACCTTTATATGTTATTTTAGACTAAAATAGGACAGCTTAAAAGTGCCTACATTAAGGTTTATTCTAGCATATTACAAAGTAAGGGGCAACAAAACAGAAAAATCCCCTGAGGCTTTTGCCTCAGGGGAAAACTGATTCTAAGTCTTATTCAAATGAACCGTACATGAAGTACCAGTAGCCGTATGGTGAATGCCATGTGCCCTTGAGATTTGGCTTCTGGAGCCAGAACTCATTGTAGTACGCAATAGGAGCCATAGCAGCATCGTTAAGAAGAACCTGCTCTGCCTGATGAAGAAGATCGTAATGCTTGTCAATGTCAGTTGTGCTTCTTGCTTCATCTACAAGCTTATCAAACTCTGCTGATGAGTACTTACCATCGTTGTTTCCGTTGGTGGTCTCAAGAAGGTTGATCATGTTTGAAGGATCATCCCAGTCATATACCCAACCGTTACGTGCAACGTCGAAGTTGCCTGCACGACGGTCAGCTGTAACAGTCTTCCACTCCTGGATGTTTACATTCATGGTTAATCCAAGCTCAGCCCATGCAGACTGGAGATACTCGGCAACTGCCTTGTGGTATCCGGAATCATTTGTAAGGTAGTCAAATGCAGGGAAACCTTCACCATTTGGATAGCCTGCCTCTGCAAGAAGCTCCTTTGCCTTTTCAAGGTTGGCGTCGTAGTTCTCGATATCAAAGTGATCGCCGTACTTTTCCTTTGTTACATCTACAAAAGAAGAACCTTCAGCTGCATCAGATACGCCGGCACCTACAAAGTTTGTAGCAGGTGAATATGTACCCTGCATGATGGTATCTGCAACATACTTACGGTCGATGGCAAGTGAAAGTGCCTCACGCACCTTGGCGTCATTGAAAGGCTCCTTCTGTGTATTGAAGGTTACATAGTAAGTTCCCATAAGAGGCTCTACATGGAACTCTTCGTTACCATTAAGAGTAGGTATCTCTTCAGTAGGAACATCCTTAATCATATCAAGCTCGCCCTGGTTGTATGCGGTGTATGAAGTATTGGAATCCTCGATAAGATGCCATACAATCTTGTCGAAAGTGATGTTTTCTGCATCCCAGTAGTACGGATTCTTCTCAAATACGATCTGAGAACCGTCTGTGAACTCAGTCATATAATAAGGACCGTCTGTGATATAAGTTGCAGGATCGGTTGCCCAGCTATCTCCGGCAGCTTCGATGGTTGCCTGCTGTACAGGAACCATAACTGTAAATGCAGCAATCTTGTCAAAGTAAACACAGGGATTTGAAAGGTGAACAACAAAGGTGTTGTCATCGGTAGCTTCTACCTGAAGGGCGTCAATGTCTCCCTTTGAAGCTTCTTCATAACCGGCAACAACATTAAGAAGGTCATAGCCGTAAGGTGCAGCAGTATTAGGGTCTGCAACTCTCTTCCAGGAATAAACAAAGTCATTGGCTGTAAGAGCGCTTCCGTCTGACCATTTAAGATCAGGTCTCAGATGGAAAGTCCATGTAAGACCGTCCTCTGATTGTTCCCAGCTTTCTGCAAGACCTCCTACGATATCGTTGTTCTGATCGAACTTGAGAAGACCTTCAAAAGCATGAAGAATCATGTTTGCACCATCAGATGCAGAGTTAAGTGCAGGGTCGATGGTCTCAGGTGAAGGACCTCTCTGTACATTAAGTACCTTTTCGGCATCAGATGACTCTGAAGCATTGCCTGGCGCAACTGATTCAGGAGTGGTGGATGAACCACCGCAGGCTGAAAGCAAAAGTGCTGCAGATACAGCTGCTGCAACAATAGCGGTTAAATTCTTTTTCATAAATACCTCCGTTTTTCATTATATATTACTTCAATTAAGTTTATCCAGATGATGACATGCTGCATAGTGTCCTGGCTTAACTTCTTTGAATTCAGGTTTTGTCTGTGCACAGAGCTCGTCCGCATAAGGACATCTGGTCCTGAAAGGACATCCTGAAGGCGGATTCATGGGAGAAGGTACATCTCCGTTTAGGATGATACGTTTGGAAGCTCTTGCAGTTTTTGGATCTGCTATAGGTATAGCAGAAATAAGTGATCTTGTATACGGATGCATCGAGTGGAAAATGAGTTCATCGGAATCTGCAAGTTCCACCATGTTTCCAAGGTACATAACACCTATTCTGCTGGAAATATGATTTACGATGGAAAGGTCATGGGCAATAAACAGATAAGTAAGACCCATCTTCTGCTGCAGATCCTCGAACATGTTCACAACCTGTGCCTGGATAGAAACATCAAGCGCCGAAACCGGCTCGTCACAAACTATAAACTGAGGATCAACTGCCAGAGCCCGGGCAATGCCTATACGCTGACGCTGTCCGCCTGAGAACTCGTGAGGATAACGGTTTGCGTGCTCACTGTTGAGACCAACTGTTGAGAGAAGCTCAAGTATCTTTTCTCTACGTTCTGCCTTTGTCTTGTAGAGTTTATGTATATCAAGGGCTTCACCAACTATATCTCCAACTGTCATACGAGGATCAAGTGATGCGTAGGGATCCTGGAATACGATTTGCATCTTACGGCGATATGGAAGCATATCCGCTTTAATATTGCTTTCTGAGTCGAAAATCACATTTCCATCATATACTATTTTTCCGGAAGTAGGCTCTGTGAGTCTCAGAATGGAACGTCCTGTGGTGGTTTTTCCGCAGCCTGACTCTCCAACCAGACCGAAGGTTTCTCCCTTCTTGATAAAGAAGCTGACATCGTCAACAGCCTTAACTACTTTTTTTGTTCCTGCTACGGGAAAATACTGTTTGAGGTGGGATACTTCAAGTAAGATATCTTCTTTATTCATCACTTTTCACCTCCTGCGTTTAATGCTTCCCTTATGACGATGCCATGGTCATCTGTGGAAACGGTGGTTTTTCCCATTTCGAAGTCTTCCTTCTGCTGAAGCCAGCATCTTGAATAATGAATGCCCTCATAGTTGTTTCTTAAAGGCTTCTTATCAAGACAAATCTTCATGCAGCTCTTACATCTCGGAGCAAAGCCACAGCCCTTTGGAGGATTAAGAAGATCCACAGGCTGTCCTTCGATGGGAATCAGTCTTTGGTACGTCTGTTCCGCAAGGTTTGGGATAGACTTAAGAAGTCCCTTTGTATATTCGTGCTTGGGATTATAGAAAATGTCGTCGGTGGTTCCGTATTCAACGATCTCTCCTGCATACATAACTGCAATATGATCGCACATGCTTGCAACTACACCGAGATCATGGGTGATCATGATGATTCCCATGCCAAGCTTTTTCTTAAGATCCTGCATAAGGTCAAGAATCTGGGCCTGGATGGTAACGTCAAGGGCTGTTGTTGGCTCATCGGCGATAAGGAGCTTAGGTTCACAGGCAAGAGCCATAGCGATCATGACACGCTGACGCATACCGCCTGACAGCTCATGAGGGAACTGCTTTAGGCGCTTATCGGGCTCATTGATACCTACAAGGGTGAGAAGCTCTTTTGCTCTTGCGGTAGCTTCCTTTCCTTTCTTATCGGTATGTAGCCTGATGGCTTCCTCCAACTGGTTTCCTATGGTCCAGACAGGGTTAAGAGAAGTCATGGGATCCTGGAAAATGATGGATACTTCCTGTCCGCGGATACGTCTCAGTTCCTTCTCTGTCATCTGATCAATGCGATGACCGTTGAACTCAACGGAGCCGCCCATGATCTTTCCGTTCTCTGCTGTAAGACCCATGATGGAGTAGGCTGTTACGGATTTACCTGAACCTGACTCTCCTACGATGCCGAGGACTTCACCCTCCTTCATCTGTATGGTTACATCATTTAAGGTCTTGACCTCTCCTGCAGGAGTGAAAAAGGAAAGACGTTCATGCTGTATATTTACTAAGTATTCTGATTCTGCCATGTTAATCTCCTTACTTCTGCTTCATCTTAGGATCGAAGGCATCACGAAGACCATCACCTAAAAGATTGAAGCTCAGGATAATGATAAAGATAAGTGCAGCAGGTGCGAAAAGCTTTTCCGGATAGGTCTGGAAGCCGTTGAGCGCAGCACTTGCAAGGGAACCCAGTGAAGGCATGGGAGCCTGAACACCGAGACCAAGGAAACTGAGGAAAGACTCAGTAAAGATAGAGCTTGGTATCTGAAGTGTTGTGGTAACGATAAGTGTTCCCAGACAGTTTGTGATGAGATGCTTTCCGATGATGCGCTTGTCATCTGCACCAAGAGCCTTTGCGGCAGTAACGTACTCCGACTGCTTGAGAACCATGATCTGTGAACGGACTATACGTGCCATACCAACCCAGTAAAGGAGGGCAAACACTATGAACATGGAGATCATATTTGGTCCAAGCTTCTCTATCCATCCAAAACCCGGAGCTGCACCAAGCTTTTCCAAAGGGAACTTAAGGGTCTGGGCAAGAAGGATGATGATAAGGACATCAGGTACGGTATAGATGATATCGACTATACGCATCATGATCATGTCCACCATACCGCCAAAGTAACCTGCTATGGCACCGTATATAGAACCTATAAAGAGGATAAGGACGGAGGCTACGATTCCGACGGTCATGGATACTCTTCCGCCAACCAGAACACGGATCATATAGTCACGTCCGTTCTGGTCTGTACCCAGAAGATGAGGAAAAATATTTTCACCGGCAGCTATCTTCTGCTGCTCCATCTTTGAAAATGCCATGGGAGCAAGTCTTTCCGAACCCTTGATCTGTTCCTCGTATCCATATGGATAAAACATGGGAACTATGTAACAGAAAAACATGATTATAAGCACTATGGTAAGTGCTGTCATGGCAATCTTATTTCGGCGAAAACGCTGTATGCCGTCTTTGAAGAAGCTTACAGATTCACGCATGACATTTAATGACTGCTTCTCCTCTGTAGAGGCAGGAGCAAAGTCGTCAACATTGAGCTGAAGGCTCAATGGGTTTTTAACTTTATTTTCAGACATATGAGGAATTTCCTTTCGGTGGTTTAGCCTATCTCAAAACATCAGGTTTTAATCCTGAGGACAGGACTTTTTTATCACTTAAGTTTGATACGTGGATCGATAACTGCGTAAAGTATGTCTACGATAACATTCATGCAGATGACGAAGACCGCCAGGAATATGGTGGTTCCCATGATCATAGGATAGTCACGGGAGGTGATGGCTCCAACGAATTCAGAACCAAGTCCCGGGATATTGAAGATCTTTTCAATGATGAAAGATCCTGTCATAAGTGATGCAAGTAAAGGTCCAAGGTAGGTAACTACCGGCAGGATGGCATTACGCAAGGCATGCTTGAAAATAATCAGTAAGGTACTTACACCCTTTGCTCTTGCTGTTTTCATGTAGTCCTGACCGATAACATCCAGCATTGAAGAACGCATGAGACGTGCTATATAAAATGTCGGATAAAGAGCAAGTGCTGTTACCGGCATGATATAACTTTCGGGAGTTGTGAGTCCCAGAGACGGAAGCAGCTTGAGCTTCGTTGTAAATACATACATAAGAAGTGTTGATGAAAGGAACGAGGGTATGGCTATTCCAGCCGTGGACAACACCACCAGAATATTATCTACAAGCTTTCCCCTGTTAAAGGCTGCAACAGAGCCCAGTGGAACTCCGATGCAGACTGCAACAATAAGCGCACAGGCACCAAGTCGCGCAGAAACAGGGAACTTGGTCGAGATGATCTCAGCTACAGTACGACCTCTCTTCTTGAGGGACAAACCGAAATCACCGTGAAGAAGACCACTGAGATATGTTAAATATTGCTGCGGCAGCGGCTTGTCGAGACCGTACTTGGCTTCCATCGCAGCCTGAGCCTGCGGTGTGACCGCCTTTTCTGCCAGGAAAGGTCCGCCGGGAACCAGATTCATGATACAGAAAGTCAGAGTTGCGACAAGGAATGCCGTGACCACAGCCATAATTACTCTTTTCGCTATGTATTTTGGCATAATAAAAAACCTCCTTGATAATCAGACATAATGAGAAATATACATTATAGTTATCTCTATTTCAAGGACAAAATTTAATGGTTTAAAGTGTATGATGTTTAAATCACTAAATATGTTTGTTCACAACGGACAAACATTTGTCTATTGTACGTGTACACTAAAAAACAGAAGCTTTGATCGCTTGATATGAAATATTGATATGGTAAACAGCTTTAATATGAAATTATGCCAATATCAAAATGGTAAGTTTCTATAGGTTTAGTTATGTAATTTTGATCCACCCGATGTTCCAAAAAAACAAAAGCCGAAGCCTTGCCATATAGTCAGGCAAAGCTTCGGCTGAAACCGGATTAAATATTAAAATACTATACCTACGTATGTTAAGTGAAAGATGCGTCCTTGCATCATCAGTTATGGAATAACTTTGAAGTCTGGTACTGCGGTTCGCAGGTGACATTGATGCCAAGCTTCTTGAAGGTGCGGGCGTCTACTTCGGAAAGAATTACTGAGCTGTGTACCTCGCAGCCCTTAAGCTTTTCAAGCTGCTGCATGGCGATTTCTGCATTATTGTCTGTGGTTGCACAGATGGTAAGCGCAATGAGGATCTCATCGGTATGAAGTCTCGGGTTACGGTTACCCAAATGCTCGGTTTTTAAATGCTGGATAGGCTCGATGATCTCTCTTGAAATAAGATTTACAGAGTCATCTATTCCGCCCATTACCTTAAGGGCATTTAAAAGCATGGCTGAGCAGGCTCCAAGTAAGGTTGAAGTCTTTCCGGTTACGATGGTTCCGTCTGAAAGCTCGATGGCTGCTGCGGGCTCTCCTGTCAGCTCTGCCTTTTGCTTTGCTGCGGCAACAGCAGGTCTGTCATCGCTGGAAACATTGGCCTGCTCCATGAGAAGCTGAAGCTTGTCAACCACCTGCTGTGTACCGTCACCTTTACGGAGGTCACATAATGCAGTGTAGTAACGACGGATGATCTCCTGACGTGATGCATAGCTACAGTTGTCATCATCAACGATGCCGTAGCCTGCCATATTTACGCCCATGTCTGTCGGGGACTTGTAAGGAGATTCGCCGTAAATGCGTTGGAACATGGCATTAAGTACAGGGAATACCTCAACGTCACGGTTATAGTTTACTGTGGTCTTGCCATATGCTTCAAGATGGTAAGGATCAATCATGTTTACATCATTAAGATCCGCAGTAGCTGCTTCATAAGCAAGGTTTACAGGATGCTTGAGAGGGATATTCCAGATCGGGAAGGTCTCGAACTTGGCATAGCCTGCCTTAACGCCGTGCTTGTTCTCCTGATAAAGCTGTGAAAGACAAACTGCCATCTTTCCTGAACCGGGACCGGGAGCTGTAACGACAACCAGGGAGTGGGTTGTCTGAATGTATTCATTCTTTCCGAAACCGTCATCTGAAATGATGAGCGGAAGGTTTCCGGGATACCCCTGTATGGGATAATGTCTGTATACCTTGACACCAAGGCTCTCGAGCTTCTTCTGGTAGGCAACGGCACTTTCCTGCCCGTCAAATCTGGTGAGTACTACAGAACCCACGAAAAGACCGTAGCTTCTGAAGGCATCGATGAGACGAAGAACATCCATGTCATAGGTTATGCCAAGGTCTCCTCTTACTTTGTTTTTTTCAATGTCTCCGGCATTGATAACAACAACTATTTCAACGTCTTCCTTTAACTGGGTAAGCATACGGATCTTACTGTCGGGCTGGAATCCGGGAAGGACTCTTGAGGCGTGATAATCATCGAACAGCTTGCCGCCGAACTCGAGATACAGCTTGCCGCCGAATTTGGAAATACGCTCTCTGATATGCTCGGACTGCATCATTATATACTTGTCATTGTCAAAACCTTTTTTAAACATATTTGTGCTCCCTGAAAAAATTTAGACGAAAAATAACCTAAGAAAGTATAAATTTACTTAAATAAGATGTCAACGTGAGTTATGTACATTATATTGATTTTTATTGCCTGATTTTATGCCTGTTTCTTTCAGAATATCTTTCGCTTATTTACAAACCGGAAATAATAAAGCAGAAACAGGATTGATGTTGTCACCCAGGTCAGAGGATAACTGAATTCAACGGTTTCTATCCTGTGCCATACGGGTACGGCAAAGAATATCCATAAAACTCTCAGTATACAGATTCCAAATACTGAAATGATCATTGGTTTCAAGCTGTTGCCCATCCCTCTGAGAGAACCGGATAAAAGCTCAATGGTCGTATAAGTAATGTAGAATGGCGATAGATACCGTATCATGGCGGTTCCGGTATTTATGACACTTTCGTCTGTGGCAAAAAGGTTGAAAGCAAGGAATCCCCATTTGTAAAGAATGAAGGTCATAAAACCGGTGATGAGAGCCATGATGACAGCACTTTGCCTTATGCACTGCCGTACTCTTTTATACAGCCCCGCTCCGTAATTCTGCCCTACGAAAGTTGTGACTCCTATGCCGAATGAACTTGAGATCATCCAGTATACCGAATCTATCTTGGAGTAGGCAGCCCATGCCGCCACTGCGTCAGTCCCGAATTCGTTTATGGCTGTCTGGATAAAGACATTGGAAAGGGAATACATGAGGGACTGGATTCCCGCCGGCAGTCCTATGGCAATGATACGAAGAAGCTGCTTTTTGTGAAGTGTCAGTTCTTCTTTGGACAGTCGGTAGCTGCTATTGGCTTTACTTAGTGTGTATAAAACCATCACGGCACTGATAAGCTGGCAAAGGATTGTGGCAAGTGCGACTCCCATAACACCGAGCCCCAGCTTAAGAACAAAGAAATAGTCAAGTATTATATTGGAAATGCAGGATACAACAAGGAATATAAGAGGCCGTTTGGAATCTCCCACAGCTCTCAGAATGCCGGCGCCCATATTATAAATGAGGTTTGGTATCATTCCCAGGGAATATACGCGGAGATATATAATGGTGAGATCCAGAACTTCAGCCGGGGTCTTCATCCAAACGCTGAATACAGGCATCATGAAGTAGCCTATCAGAGTGAGAAGTGCTCCGCTGATTATGGAAAGCAGCATGGCGGTGTGAACAGCTTTTCTGACTGAGTTATCCTTATTTGCGCCATAATACTGGGCCGTTACCACACCTGCCCCTGATGCTACGCCAACAAAGAACCCCACGAAAACATTCACCAGCATGGCAGAGCTTCCGCCAACTGCGGATAAGGCTTCCTTACCTACAAATCTTCCTACCACAACGGCATCCACCGTGTTGTAGAGCTGCTGAAAAAATGTGCCCATGATAAGAGGCAGCACATAAAGAATGAGAGTCCTCCATATCACACCTTGGGTAATGGCGTTATATGAAAGACTATCGTTGTTGGAAATGGTTTTATCGTTGGATTTCATTTTACCTGTTTGATGAGTTCTTTAAGGGTTTTTTCGTCGATTCCGTTTTCTGAGTAAATGGAATAAGCATTCCCCGCCTCTTTCCAGATAGCGTCATAGATTACGTCATCCTTAAGGCTGAGGTTAACTTCTTTGCCATCAATGGTTTTTGTTGTGCTGGTGGTATCAGCATCGTTAGCTGCTTCTGAAAGAAGGTCGGACAGAGTTTTACTGTCAGTGCCCTTTCTGATAATGATGTCATTACCGTCGGTGGTAATGTAGTCTGCTTCAAGAAGGGTGCCTGCAATGGCCTTGTAATATGGCTCTACTCCGGATATATCTTCGGGGAACGTACCTTCAAAGCCTGCCTGTTTTGCTGCATCGGAAAGAAGCTGCATGGAGGCCTCGGGATTGTCCATAACATAGTTTACAAGGTTTGATAATATCCTTTTCTCTCTTTCTGTCACATTGATCTCGCCACTTTTAAAGCCTTCAGCTATTCCGGAAATGATCTCCTGAGTTAAGTCCTCAGATGAAACAGACTCTTGTGGAGTCTTGCGTTTTCCACAGGAACATATAGTGATAAGAGATAAAAGTATCAAACCGGTATATACAGTTTTTCTGAATTTTCTGATCATATTAATCTCCATTCTGCCTGTTTTATATTAGTCGGAGAATTTTTTTATCCTGCCAACATTACCGTCATCATGCTCTACTTCTTTTGAATAAAGGTGAGCCACATAAATCATATCCGACACATCAAGCTTTCCTTTACTTAGCCATTCAGCAAAAAGCATGAAAAATATAAGTCTGAGGCTGCGATGAACGAAGCATAATTCGTTTTCTATGTCACCGTCTGTTAGTGTATCGATAAAATATCTGAAAACAAAATACACTCCGGTTTTGGATATCCATTCGTCAAGCTTTTCGGAATATAGAGAGGTGAATTCGGTTATCCTGTCAAGTTTGGATGGATTTTCGGATAATTCCTTATAGTAGGAAAGCTTTTCGGACCATTCGTCATTAATGGAATCCAGGGATTCAAAAAGTATAATGAGCTCTTTGAAGCTCTCCTGAAGGAAAATCCGGGATTTGTCCTTTTCCCCGGGATCTTCGCCCTCGGCATAAGAAACCAAAGCTCTTACTTCACGGAGCTTATCGTTAAAAGAATGGTCAGTATCCTGCAAAAGGGAAATGCATTTGTTTCGAAGGGAAAGGATCTCAACAAGAGTATCCTGATCCTCTTCTGTCAGAGGCTCTCCTTCCACCGGGTTTTCGGACCGGACATATTCTATGACCGGGGTTTCTGTATAGAAGATCCTTCCAAGTTCCATACAGCTCAGACTCATATCGGTCTGTTCATAATTACCGATATCTATAAAGTATCTTGGATACTCGGTACAGGTCTGACAAAGACTCTCCTCTCCCAGGTTAATGAATATATCGCATAAGTTTTCTTTGTTCAAAAATGGACATCGTTTATCTTTTGTAAGTGGGAAATAGCAGTCCTCTCCTTCTTCACAAATATGGTCTTTAAGTCTTTTCCCGAATTCACCATCAACGCTTTTATAGTACTTTGCGGATTCCGAATCCACATCAACTTCCCAACCTGCGCAGCAGGTGTCCGGACAATCACCGCCGATACAGCGGAAACGTTCATAATATTCAGGATATTCCAGTATCATAAGGATTCACGCTCCAGTTTACAGTTTGCCATAAGATTTCGCACGGCGGATTTATATTCGGGCAGGGTCTTTGCCTTTCTTATATCCTTCATATATCTTTCTGAACCTGCAAAGGATTTGCTGAGCCAGCTCCAGTACTCTTTTACTTTGTATAAAAGATTTGCATCGCTGCCCATTTCGGGTATATATGATTCTATCAATGCTTCGTGAAAGGCCTTTATTTCATCAAGGGTGCAGGGCTCTCCGCCGTTAAGCTCTCTTACAAGAGATGGATTAATGAGTAAACCTCTGCCTATCATTATGGTATCTATCTCAGGAAACAATGCTTTCACCTTTTCGAAGTCCGATCCTGTAACAATGTCTCCGTTATATACAAGGTGATGCTTTGAACCTTCTATGAATTTTCTGAAGTAATCATAGTGTATCTCGCCTTTGTAGAACTCCTTTTGTACCCGGCTGTGAACTATAACATCACAAAGTGGATATCTGTTGTATATGGCTATAAGCTGCCCGGATTCTGAAGGGTCATGTATGCCAAGTCTGGTTTTCACGGAAATGGAGACCTGCTTTTTGGCAGATGCAGAAGCATTATCGGAAGAATCATAGGATATATGATTTTTATCAAGGAGTTCAAAGGTTTCTTCCAGGAAAGCGTCCAGCCTGTCAGGGGAACGAAGCATTCCTGAACCCTTATTCTTGGCTACAACAGTACCTGATGGACAGCCAAGGTTCAGGTTTACTTCCTTATATCCAAGATCTGCCATTCTTTCTATGGCCCACACGAACATTTCGGCATTGTTGGTGATGATCTGGGGAACAAGGTCGGGCACTTTGTTAAGTGCGGGGTCAGTATCTCTTATCTCTCTTGTTGTAAAAGAAAATGTATCGTTTGCCGAGAGAAAGGGCGTGTAAAAACGATCTATCCCCGGAAAACACTGTTGGAAGGCATTACGAAAAGGATATCCTGTAATGCCTTCCATAGGTGCAAAATAAAATTTCATATGATGATAGTATTAAAAATAAGAAATGTAGTCAGTATCAGGAACTATCATGATATAGCAGCCGTCGTGACATTTCTGTAAGAGCGTAAGCATATCCTCTTCAAGCACTGATACGCAGCCGGCAGAGCCCCACTCGGCAGGGTTTTTACAATGAAGAAAAATAGCGGAACCGCGCTTGTATACAGTAGGATTGATATTGAAGCCGATAGCCATAGCGTATTTATAGCAAATCTCATACTTGATAAGGTGCTCACCTCCGACGGGAGTTGCGCTCTCAACCCAGGTATTGTAGGTATCCTTCTCGCCTGACCAGTAGGAGTTTTCTGTTATCTCTCTCCAGGTCATGGCAGTTCCCGGGTTTGAACCGAATCCGAAGGCATGAAGTATGGGGAAAGAACCTATAGGAGTTGTTTCGTCTCCTTCATGTCTTTCGCTAAAAAGCTTTAGGCCTTTTCTGCCATAACCGCAGTAAACATCCATATCCTTGATCCAGCTTCCGTCAGACTGTTTATTCCATAAGGTGAGGTTGTGGTCCACCACAAGGATGATCTGGTCTGTTATCTGGGCAGTCTGACTTGATTTAAGCTTCTCGTATAATGCAGAGGTGTCTTCTGCAGGGATTTCACTGTTGATGATAGTACCGGCAGTTGAGGAACCGGTGGTTTCATTGATGGCAGCACCGTCGGAAGCATTTGCGGAACTGGTATATGCTGCAAGCTCTGATTCCGGCATACCGGGACCGAATTCTGCAAAAGAAGAAAATGCGGTGCAAATAATGGCAGTCAGTGTAAGGGCTGCGGTAATAAATTTTAAATCAAACTTTTTCATAAATCTCCTCTTTATTACATAACCTGTGGACGCCGGAAATACAGAGTCCACAGATTAAACTTAAGTCAGGGTCGGCAAAACGTAACCTTTTTAATAGTATGTGATTACAGGGATGCCTGCGTATACCAGTGAGTAAAGCTCTTTTGCTTTAGGAATAGGCATATTTACACAGCCGTGGGATCCGCTGTAACGGTAAATGGAACCACCGAAGCTTCCGCGCCAGGAGGCGTCATGGAAGCCGCAGCCATTATAGAACGGCATCCAGTAAGTAACAGGAGATGCATAGTCACGTCCGCGTAATACTACATTTTTTGCCTTATACATGACGCTGAAAATGCCTGTAGGGGTTCCTCTTCCGCGACTGGTGTTTCCGGTTACACAATCGGAAGTGAAAACAACATTTCCATCCTGTACGAAGTAAACCTTCTGGTCAGACATATCAACTTCCAGATAAGTATCGCCGTATTCGTTTCCTGAACGCTGGCAGCCGGAGGTTGTGTATACAGGTTCACGTTCTACCGGTAATCCTGAAAGGATATCCTCCTTAAGCTGTTCGATTTCCTTTTTCTTCGAAATGTTGTAACCGTAAGGGCCCTTGACATTAATTATACGTCCTGAAACAGTCTTGAAGCTTCTTGTGGTATAGGCAGTATCTGTTGAGGTTTTAAGTTCGGTAACATATTCATCTACCTTTTCTTCATTTAATGTAACGGTACCATCTTCCTGCTTGTCTAGCCATGGATAATAGGTATCTGAATTCAGTATGATCTTTTGATTTCCGAAATCGTAGGTTATGGAGGCAGCAAGAGCTTCGTTCAGGGTTGTGGCTCTCTGGTTCAGGAGAGTATCATTTGAACGGATATCTGCTGTCAGATAGCAGTCTTCATCTGTCAGATCTACAAAAACAGCCCTGTCGGTTATGGCATCCTCAATAACGCCTGTAACCTTTTCGGGATCAGGAGTGTCACCGTCTACTTCCGATGCTATGGTATAGCCGGCTCCGGGTATATAGGCTGTCAGAAAAGCATCAACAGGAGCATCTGTGGTTCCTTCCTTTGGCAAAAGATCATTGTTTATGATGGACTTTAATTTTTCTTCATCAAAGGAAACAGAATCGGGCTCTACAAAGTAGTTGCCCGGATTCAACATATAGTAAGGATAGATTAAAGGATTCTGCACACGGATTTTATCTACAGGGAAAACTGCAGTGAGGTCAATGTCTGAACCTTTAATTGTTAATTCGTTTTTATGGATGTCTCTGACGGTGATGGCATAGGCATCCCTTTCCATTGCTGAAAGTCGTTCATTAAGTTCTTCCCTCGGAACCATGGAAAAATCTGCACCGTTAATAATGGTGCCCGGCATGATCTTGCCGGACATGTACATAGTACTTGCCAGATATCCTGCCAAAAGTCCGGCTGTGACTCCTAAAACGATACCAATACTTTTATCTTTCAAAACTAATCCCCTCCCTAAAGCTTTGTGATGTTTATATATGAGCTATGCATTCAAATGGAAATGCACTATAAATTCAAATAATTGATAAGATGACTATCAGTCGTAATCCACTTTCATGAGACATAACCCTTTTGCTTCTGCGGTATAGCCGGCTTTTTGACGGTCTTTGCTGTTAAGTATGTCTGCCATGGAATCCGGTGTTCTTTTTCCGAAGCCTATCTCCAGAAGCGTGCCTGTCATGATACGTACCTGATTTTGCAAAAAACCGGTTCCGTGAAAATAAAGTCGGATGTAAGGACCATTTTCAGTGATTTCTATATGGTCTATCACTCTGACAGTGGATTTCTTGAAATGTGAGTTACCGCAAAAACATTTAAAATCATGTTCTCCCAAAAGATATTCTGCAGCTTTGCGCATCGCTTCTATATCCGGCCTGCTGTCAAGGACTGTGACATATTTTCGTTCAAACACCGGCTTTTGCTCATCAAACCAGCAGGTATATCTGTAAGTCTTTCCGGTGGCCTTGAAACGGCTGTGAAACCGTTCTCCGCAAGGTTTAACCTCATTGATGCTTATATCATCGGGAAGATACCTGTTCATATAAGCTTTTATCCCGGTCTCTGTCAGGTCTTTTTCGGAATCAAGGATTACATTTGCGGTCATAGCTCTGGCATGAACTCCGGCATCTGTTCGTCCGGCACCTATTACGGTGATGGGAAAAGATGCAAAATCCTTAACAGAATAATCTTCTCCGTAAATCATACGGGTCAGCACCTGTTCCAGTTTCCCTTGTATGGTCAACTCTGTATTGGGCTGATGTTCCCAGCCGTAGTAACGGGAACCATCATAGCTAAGTGTGATTTTGTAGTTTTGCTTCATTACTATTAAAGATATGATCCTTTCAGTAAAGTACCCTAAAGGAACGTTCCTCTTTAATAACATTAATATTGCGTTCCTCTTTATCTGTAATCTCTATAAAACGCTGATTTCCTATTCTGTTCATGAATTCCTGGATGGCAACACTGGAACCCTGAAGCTCACAGGTTACTGATCCGTCGTCTTCATTTCTTGCCCATCCGGTAAGCCCCAGGGAACTGGCAAGGTGATAGGCGGTGTATCTGAACCCCACCCCTTGAACGGTGCCATAAAAAACTATGTGCTTACGTATGGCATTTCCGGCAGCAGGTGCTGCACCATCCTTTGAGGATGAGTTATCAAACTGATCAGAGTATTTTTTAAGGAAATCAAAAAGCATATTTATGACCTCATGTTTTACATGGTTTTTATTGTAGCATAAATATTAAACAGAAAAAATAACTGTAATATGTGGGAATTATGAAAATTGTTTAACGGAAGGCTTTAAGACAACAAAAGAGCAGGAAGAAAACTTCCTGCTCCAAACGTAAGATTATAAATTTTAGTTATACTAAAGACTATTGAATTAAGCCTTCTTAGCAGCAGCCTGCTGAGCAGCAACTTCTGCAGCGAAATCTTCGTTCTTCTTCTCAAGACCTTCACCAGTCTCAAAACGAACGAATGTTACAACCTCGATTGTAGCATTCTCAGCCTTGGCAACAGAATCAACATACTGCTGAACTGACTGCTTGCCATCCTCAGCCTTAACGTATGTCTGGTCAAGAAGACAGATCTCCTTAAGCTCCTTGTTGATACGTCCCTGAACCATACCTGCGATAACCTTCTCAGGAGCGTTTGGCTTCTCGTTCTTAGCTGCAGCTGTAAGGATTTCAGTCTCGCTTGCAAGATAAGCCTGATCAACTTCTTTACGTGATGTGAACTTAGGCTTAAGAGCAGCAACCTGCATAGCAATGTTCTTTGCCATCTCTACAACAGCGTCATTAACAACTGTTGACTTAACCTGAAGAAGAACACCGATACGTCCGCCGCCGTGTACATAATCCTGTACGAAACCATCGTTCTCTGTAAGCTTCTGGAAACGACGGATGTGCATGTTCTCACCGATGATTGAAATCTCCTCTGAAAGCTGCTCAGCAACTGTTCTTGAGTTGTCAAGATCCCACTTCTCAGCAAGGAAAGCGTCGATATCAGCTGCCTCTGAATGAAGAGCCTGTGCTGCTACCTCAGAAACATATGTCTGGAACTTCTCGTTCTTAGCAACGAAATCTGTCTCAGCATTAACTTCTACAACAACACCTGAGTGCTTGTCATCAGAAAGCTTTGTGAAAGAAACACCCTCAGCTGCGATTCTGCCGGCCTTCTTCTCTGCGCCTGCAAGACCCTGCTCTCTGAGGAAGTCTACTGCCTTGTCCATATCTCCGTCAGTTGCAGCGAGAGCCTTCTTACAAGCCATCATACCTGCACCTGTCATGTCACGTAACTCTTTAACCTGAGCTGCTGTAATTGCCATTGTTGTATCCTCCTGGATTAATTTATTATGGAAGAATAATCTTCACTTATTGTTTTTAAAATGAAATGAACCCAGCATTTAGCAATCTATTAAATTGTCTAATGCCGGGTTCATGTTGTTTTTATATCTGCCCGCGATTTGTTTTTTAATCGCGGGAGCCACGCGGCTTTGAGCGCTTCAAAAGAATCCGTAAGGATTCTTTCAATTAAGCCTCTGCAACTACAGAATCGTCACCAGCTGTAGCAGCTGCTGCCTCTTCCTCAGTCATCTCGCCCTGCTTAGCCTCGATAACAGCATCAGCCATCTTGCCTACGATAAGCTTGATAGCGCGGATAGCGTCATCATTTCCCGGGATAACATAATCAAGCTCCTCAGGATCAGCGTTTGTATCAGCGATACCGAAAAGTGTGATTCCAAGTGTGCGAGCTTCCTTAACGCAGATCTTCTCCTTCTTAGGATCAACTACGAAGATTGCATCAGGAATCTGCTTCATATCCTTGATACCACCGATGTTAGCCTCAAGCTTGTCCCACTCCTTCTTGATAAGAGCTACTTCCTTCTTAGGAAGAACATCGAATGTACCGTCTTCAGCCATCTTCTCGATCTCCTTAAGACGATCGATACGAGTCTGGATTGTCTTGAAGTTTGTAAGCATACCGCCAAGCCATCTCTCGTTTACATAGAACTCACCGCAACGAAGAGCCTCTGACTTAACTGCATCCTGAGCCTGCTTCTTTGTACCAACGAAAAGAACAGTACCACCGTCCTGTACAAGCTTAACCATTGCGTTGTATGCATCGTCAACCATCTTTACTGTCTGCTGAAGATCGATGATGTGGATACCATTACGTTCTGTGTAGATGTAAGGAGCCATCTTAGGGTTCCATCTTCTTGTCTGATGACCAAAGTGTACGCCAGCCTCAAGGAGCTGCTTCATTCCAATTGCACTCATTTTAAATACCTCCTGGTTAAAATCTTCCACCTGAATGTGTGTGCTCACCGTCGTCGCCTGTATTCTCAGGTACCATTCCGGTTTTCGTTCAGATGTGCTTTATAATGTTACTTTTGCAGATACACAAAAGTCGCGCTTTTTAAACGCGACTTGTAATATAACATAGTATTTTATTTTGTGTCAACTTAATTTTGGAGGTATAAGTGACAACTTTGCAAGACCCGTAACAGTTCAGACGGTGGGCCGGCTTGAATCTGAAGCTTTCCGGTCAGCACATGATCTCGCCGTCCTTCTTCTCCCCTGCTGTTGCTTCTTTTGGTTTGTTCCAGGTCATGTAATTGCACTCCGGATAATTTGAACAGCTGTAGAAAATACGTCCTTTCTTGGAACGGCGTTTTACACATTCGGAACCGCAATCCGGACATATAAAGCCGGCGTATTCCACATAGGGTTTGGTGTTCATGCATTCAGGGAATCCCGGACATGCAAGGAACTTACCGTGAGGTCCGTACTTGATAACCATCCTGCGTCCGCATTTGTCGCACTCGATGTCTGTTTCTTCATCACGGATGGTGATCTTTTCAACCTCCTGATGAGCCTTTTCAACTGCCTGTGACAGATCCGGATAAAAATTCTCAACCAGGGTCTTCCAGCTGATGTTGCCGTTTGCAACAGTATCCAGAAGTGATTCCATGTTGGCAGTGAAAGCTGTATCCACAATGGTCGGAAAATTCTTCTGCATCATGTCATCTACAGCCTGTCCAAGCTCTGTAACGAAGATATTCTTCTTTTCCTTTGTGATATATCTTCTTGCCAGCAGTGTGCCGATGGTAGGAGCATAAGTAGAAGGTCTGCCGATACCGTCTTCTTCCAGTGTCTTTACAAGAGAAGCCTCTGTGTAGTGAGCAGGAGGCTGGGTAAAATGCTGTTCCTTATCAAAACTCTGGAAACTGAGTTTTTCGCCTTCCTTCATTTCCGGAAGGGATACATCCTTATCGGCCTTATCCTCTTCTGACATGTATACAGACAGGAAACCGTCAAACTTAAGCTTTGATCCGTTTAATGTAAATACATAACCCTTGGCATCAAGCTTTACGGATTCGGTGTCATAAACTGCAGAAGTCATGCGGCTTGCGAGAAAACGCTTGTATACAAGAGTATAAAGACGGGCTTCATCTCTCTGGAGCTTTGCTTTAGCCTCTTCCGGTGTCATGTCAAGATCTGTAGGACGGATAGCTTCGTGAGCATCCTGGATCTTTACTTCCGGTTCCTGAGGCTTGCGGGCATCCTGTGAACCGCCGTTTACGTATTCCTCACCGTATTTATCGGATATGAAGATTTTTGCAGCTGCATCGGCTTCAACCGAGATACGGGTACTGTCGGTACGAAGATAGGTTATGTAACCATCCTCGTAGAGAGTCTGGGCAAGCTTCATGGTTTTGCTTGTTGCAAATCCGAGAGACTTGGCTGCCTCCTGCTGCATGGTACTTGTAGTAAAAGGCAGAGGGGCTTTCTTTCTGCGTTCGGATTTTTTGATATCGGAAATAGTGAAATCTGTTTTACCGATATGCTTTATGACATCGTCAACGGACGCTTCATCCGGCAGAGGCATTTTTTTATCTTTGCCGTAAAAGGCTGCAGTTAATTTCTTTTTGCCATGAAGAAGGTGGGCATCAAGTGACCAGTACTCTTCAGGTGTGAAGGCTGCAATTTCTGCTTCACGGTCGCAGATCATGCGAAGCGCTACAGACTGTACACGTCCTGCGGAAAGTCCCTTACGGATTTTCTTCCATAATAAGGGACTGATGGTATAACCCACCAAACGGTCTATGACTCTGCGGGCCTGCTGGGCATTAACGAGATCCATGTCAATATCTCTGGGGCTCTTGATTGCATTCTTAACCGCATTCTTTGTTATCTCGTTAAAGGTGATACGTGATATTTTGTTTCTGTTGGAAGCATCCTTATCAAGCTCGTTTTTGAGATGCCAGCTGATGGCCTCTCCCTCGCGGTCCGGGTCGGTTGCGAGATATATTTTATCGGCTTTTTTTGCTTCTTTTTTCAGCTTTGAAAGAAGCTCACCTTTACCGCGGATGGTTATGTACTTAGGTTCGTAACCATTCTCCACATCTACACCGAGAGAACTCTTCGGCATATCTATGAGATGACCCATGGTGGCATCCACGGTATAAGTTTTTCCAAGAAATTTTTTTATGGTCTTTACCTTTGCAGGAGACTCAACGATGATTAAGCTATTTGACATCTATGAATTACCTTTATATGTATTTATGTGATCAGTCGAAGTTCTCCGGAAGCTCAAGAGTATGCTCTGTATTAAGTTTCTTACAGATCTCAACGAACTTATCAAGAGGAACATTCTGAACCTGCTTGTTGGTTCCGCGGATATTGATGGAAACAGTATTCTCCTCAGCCTCCTTATCTCCGAGAACCAGGATATAAGGATCCTTAAAGTTCTTGAAGCCCTTGATCTTGGTCTTCATATTGTTGTCTGAGTAATCAGCCTCAACACGAACGCCTGCTGCTGTAAGAGCCTCTTCAACCTTCTTTGCATATTCATTGTGGTTCTCACGGATAGGAACGATACCTACCTGATATGGGTTAAGCCAGAACGGGAACATTCCCTTGAAGTTCTCGATGACAATACCGATGAAACGCTCAAGTGAACCGTAGATGGCACGATGGATAACTACAGGCATAACAGACTCACCCTGGTCATTGATGTAGGTGAGGCCGAAGTTGTGAGGAAGCTGGAAGTCAAGCTGGATAGTTCCGCACTGCCATTCTCTTCCGAGGGCATCCTTGATCTGAAGGTCGATCTTAGGACCGTAGAATGCACCGTCGCCTTCATTGATCTCGAATCCGTTCTCGCCGTACTGCTCTGTAAGGATCTCCTTAAGGTCAGCTTCAGCCTGGTTCCAAACCTCGATGTCACCCATGAAGTCATCCGGACGTGTTGAAAGCTCTGCACGGTAGGTTACACCAAAGGTTGTGTAAATCTCATCTGCGATTGCAATGATATCCTTGATCTCGTCCTTGATTTGAGATTCCATTACGAATGTATGGTCATCATCCTGACGGAACTCCTGTACACGGAATAGTCCGTTCATCTGACCTGACTTCTCCTTACGGTGAAGAACGTCGTACTCGCTGTAACGGATTGGAAGCTCCTTGTAGGAACGGTTCTTGCGCTTGAAGGTCATCATGGCATTGGGACAGTTCATGGGCTTTGCTGCCATGGTGTCAAGGTTCTCACGGTTGTAAACAACGGAACCTGCCATGATCTTTACAGCCTTAGGAGCCTCTTCCTGATTCTTAAGGTTCTCGATAACGCCGTTGATATCAGCGTCTGCTGCGAGGTGACCCTCGATACCGGGAACGATGAACATATTGTTGAGATAATGTGCCCAGTGTCCGCTGATGAGCCAGAGCTTCTTGTTGTTGATAAGCGGAGCTGAGATCTCTGTATATCCGTGAGCCTTCTGAAGCTCGCGGCTGTACTTAAGGAGAGTCTGATACATTACCCATCCGCGTGGGAGCCAGTATGGCATACCGGGAGCGGTCTCGTCAAACATGAAAAGCTCGAGCTGAGCACCGATCTTCTTGTGGTCGCGCTCTCTCGCTTCCTCGATCATCTTGATGTGCTGCTTGAGCTCATCCTTGGTAGGGAATGCATAGAAGTAAACTCTCTGAAGCTTATCTCTCTTCTCGTCGCCTCTCCAGTAAGCCATGGAAGCTGCGTGAAGCTCGAAGGCTGCGCTCATAAGCTCCTGTGAATTGTCTACGTGAGGTCCGCGGCAGAGGTCAACATAATCTTCGCCTGTATAGTAGATGGTAATGATTTCGTCCTCAGGAAGATCATTGATAAGCTCGGTCTTGAACTTCTGATCCTTGAAGATGTCAAGGGCTTCAGCCTTTGATACTTCCTTACGGGTCCAGTCCTCTCTTCTCTTTATGATCTCGCGCATTTTGTTTTCAATCTGCTTGAAATCCTTGTCGGTTATTGTCTTACCCTCGGGTAATGCAAAGTCATAGTAAGCTCCGTCTTCGATCTCCGGTCCGATTGCATACTGTACTTCTTTGCCGTAGATTTCGATGACAGCCTTTGCAAGGATGTGTGCAAGAGAATGACGATACACCTTTAAAATCTCTTCTTTTTCCATTTTGGTTCTCCTTTGTTTAGACAGAAAAGCTCTTTGGGGAAGCTTTTTTTATAATGAAACGTCCCAACCCATGACTGTAGTCATAGATTGGGACGATAAGTTCGCGGTTCCACCCAAATTGCTGCTGCGTTATGCAACAACCACTTTTTCTGATTATAACGTGATCAACGGGTCTGATTAAAGACCTCTCGGAGGTGGTTTTCGCGTTTTCTTCTGCAAAGCCTCGCACCAAACGGCTCCTCTCTGAAGCAGGCTGAAAAAGCTACTGTCCTCGTCAACGATTTAAGGCACTTCCGGTTCGGAAGTTAAAAATTAAAGACGGCACTATTCTATTGCTCTGAAAGAGTCTTGTCAATAATTTTCATTTATAACGAGATTTTTCTTCTGTAGAATCCTGTTTTCGTGCATTCGGAGAAACCTAGGATTTCAAGTTCCAGTAGGACTGCGGTCAGCTCCGGGACGGGTAGTCCGCATTTCGGGACGAGGGTGTCGAGATGGGCGGCGTCGGTTTCCAGGATGTCGTAGACAGCTTTTTGTTTTGGGCTCAGTACGGAGGTGTCTTTTTCAAGGATCAGCTGCTCGCCTTGGGTTTTCAGGTGGAGGTACTCAAGGATGTCTTCGGGGGAAGTCAGGATTTCGGCACCTTCTTTTATGAGTTGGAGACAGCCTTTTGACAGGGGGTCGGTGATGCGTCCGGGAAGGGCGAAGACTTGTTTACCCTGTTCGAGGGCGTTGTTTACGGTGATGAAGGTACCGGAGCGTTCTCTGGCCTCAATCACTATTACAATGTCGGAAAGCGCGGATATGATTCTGTTTCTGGAGGCGAATTGTTTTGGAAGCGGAGGTGAGTCCAGTGGGACTTCCGACATTATTCCGCCGCCATTTTTTAATATTTCATCGTAAAGCCGGTAGTTTCTTGCGGGATAACAGATGTTTATTCCGCAGCCGAGAACTGCATACGTGCTTCCTTTTCCGTCAAGAGCGCCCCACTGTCCTGCGCTGTCGGCTCCCAGGGCCATGCCACTGACGATGCCTACGCCCCGGGATGCAAGCACTCGGCCAAAAGTCCTCGCCACATCTATTCCGTATTCCGTTGAGGTTCTGGAACCGATGATGGCAACCGTCGGCAGGTCGTCTGGAGGCAACTGGCCTTTTATATAAAGTGTAGTCGGTGGATTTTGTATCTGGCGTAATCTCTCTGGGTATTCTCTGTCCAAAGGTGTAAGTTCCCGGATTTCATTTTTAAAATTAATGTCCTGAGCTGTCATAGGCTGAACCTCCTTTCAGGCAGTTTTTCAGATTCAATTACAGAAGTTCGACCATGCTTTGTTGTGGTACGAGGGTTTGATCCTGATGGTCCGCCGTATCCTGACGGTTTTGTGAATCCGTACTTGCTTTTAGCCCTGGAGGTTATGTTAGAGAATTTTTTTCCGCCGTTTCCCGAAGGGATCGGATGTACACATCCGGTCTCAGCAGCACCGTACAGGTGATCCTCCAGTCCCCGGTAGCTTACAGCCTCGCTCAGATGGCTAATGCTTATGTCCTCCGATCCCTCAAGGTCCGCTATGGTTCTGGCTACTTTAAGTACCTTATGATAGGTTCTCATGGAAAGGGATTTGAGCTCAAAGATCTTTCCTATGAATCTTTTGCTCTCATCATTCAACGGGCAGAACTTTTCTATATCTTTTGCACCCATGTCAGCATTAACATGAAGGTGACTGTAGTTTTTAAATCGTTCTTTCTGGATAGCCCGGGCTTTTTGAACCTGCTTCCTTAATTCTGCGGAGCTTATGGAGGCTTCAGTGCTGATAGCCTCTTCGAATGTTACGGGGGAGGCTTCAACGCAAAGATCGATTCGTTCCAGAATGGGTTTGGATATGCCTCTCTGATAGTGACGGATCTGGCTTTCGGTGCAGTGGCATTTGCTTCTGTCCGGGTAATAACCGCAGGGACACGGATTCATGGCAGCCACCAGCATACAGTCTGCGGGATAAAGGAAGCTGCCGTTCAGACGGTTTATGACCACTTTCTTTTCTTCCAGGGGCTGGCGGAGTGCTTCTATTGAAGATTTTGAAAACAGAGGAAGTTCGTCCAGAAAAAGAACGCCCTTTGATGCCAATGCTATCTCCCCGGGGACAACACCTGAGGGTGAGGATCCGCCAACGAGAGACGGAGTGGTAATGGTGTGATGAGGGGTTCTGAAGGGACGACGGTTCATAAGAGCTGAGCCTTCGGGAAGGAGTCCCGCAATGGAATAGACTTTGGTGATTTCGATATTCTCTTCTCTTGTGAGTCCGGGAAGTATGGTAGGGATTCTCCTCGCGATCATGGTTTTGCCGGAGCCGGCCACACCTGAAAGAAGCAGGTTGTGTCCGCCTGAAGCGGCGATCAGTGCTGCTCTTACCGAGAAGGACTGGCCGTGGATATCTGAAAAATCCACATCATAGGACTCCTCTGATTTTTGTATCATGGGTGTTTCCCTGGGATGACCGGAAAAGCTTTCTCTGCTTGCGATGATGGTGCAGAGATCGATTAGGTCCTCCACACCCAGGATATCCATCCCGGAGACTACCAGGGCTTCCTGGATATCGGCCCTGGGGACAACGGCGCCTCTTAATCCGGCTTTTTTCATTTCTGTAACAATAGGCAGGATTCCGTTCACATGTCGTATCCTTCCGTCGAGACCCAGCTCTCCCACAAAGCCATAATCCTCCAGGGAGAAATCATTATCCAGAAAGATTGATTTAAGAATGCCGGTGGCTATGGCCAGATCAAAATGGGTTCCGTCCTTTCGCCGGTCTGCCGGTGCGAGATTTATGGTAAGTCTTTTTGGTGGGACATTTATACCGGCATTTCTGAGGGCTACCTGACAGCGGTCCAGAGCCTCTCTCACCGAGGCGGAAACATTGCCGACGATTATGGATTTTGGAAGGCCGTCGCTTTCGTCCACTTCGACAGAAACAAGAAAGCCATCCATGCCGGACAAACCGGCGCTGTTTATTTTTGCTAACATTTAACCTCTTTCCGAGGGATATGTTTATAACCAAAAAGAAAATATCACATAATCAGGAAAAGCGTAAGGTCTGAAAATAGACTATAACATCGTCGGGTGCCTTTTTTAAAACCGGCCGACTTCGCCGTTAAAAACAAAAATCCGATTCCTAAGGGGCACTAGGGAGTCGGATTCTGATTTTTGACGTTTTGGCTCTATGCTTTTGAAAAGGTATTTGACGGTTCTATCAAAAACTCTTTCGGTGGTTCTGCTGTCAGTGTTTTTCCTGCCAGAGGTTCCAGAACGCCACTGAGATCTTCCGGGAATTTGAGCTGCCATGAATGCAGCAGCTGATGATCCAAAGAATACTTCTTTTTGTAATAACTGTTCACTTTCGGGTCACCATACTTAGGATCTCCGATTATGGAGTGTCCTATTGAGGAAAGATGCGCACGGATTTGGTGAGTCTTTCCGGTGATGAGGTGAACCTTCAAAACCGTGTATCTGTCGGTGATCTTCATTGGTTCGTATGCTGTATTAATTTCTGCTGAGTCTTCGAAACGTTCTTTCTTTATCACAACCTTATTGAGCTTTTCGTTTTTTGAAAGATAACCCTTTATGGTTTTGGGCTCATCCAGTTTTCCGTTAACGATTGCAAGATAATATTTCTGTGCGGTTCGTTTTCTCAAAAGTTCAGCGAGGCTTTGTAGCGCCGGCAGGGTTTTTCCGAAAAGAATAAGTCCCGAAGTGTTTCTGTCGAGACGGTTTGCAATACTTGGCTTAAAGGTCTCAAGTTGCTTTTCGGTGAGCTCGCCTTTCTCCAAAAGATACAAAAGGCACAGTTCATTAACGGACAGGGTGCCGGAATCATCACTCTGGCTGATCCAACCGGCGGGTTTATCTATGACAAGGAGATGCCTGTCTTCATATACTACGCGCTGTCTAAGGATATCCAGCTTAGAACGTATCTCAGGTGTTATTTTGTATAAAGATTTCCCGGAGGCAGGGCTTTTGGTATGCTTTTGGGCTGAATGTTTTTCCCGGGGGCCGGATGCGTTTGTACCTTTTCCGGGAGCTCCTGCTGCGCCGGCCCCCTGTTTTCCGCCGGTCATAATTGCGAAGGTTTCATCTGAGAAATATATCTTTACGGAGTCACCCTCCTTCAGGATTTCCTTACCTTCTGCTTTTTTATCATTTAAAACGATATTCTTTTTTCTCAGCATCTTGTAAATGAAGCTGGTATTTGCTTTTGAAAGATATTTATGTAAAAGTTTATCGAGACGCTGTCCGGATTCATTTAGAGATATATGTAATTCTTTCAAAGCTGACTCCTTCCGATGTTTAAGTTCGGCATCTGCCCGCAGGTGTTAATCTCTGACTTTCGGTGTATAGACAATATGAATCCACGCATAAATTGCTTATTTTGATTTGGAAATGTGATTCATAGCTCTCAGTGCCATGAGTATGAGGGGCACCGGTGTTATCTTGGAGAGGATCATGACCATCTTCATGCCCATACCATAGACTGAAATATCTGCCTTGTTAATGCTGTCAATAAGGGCTTTTCTGCAAACTTTCTTTGGGTTTGCCATGAATAAATACTTGTAAAATGGGATTTTCCCTGTGGTTTCGGCAATGTCGAAAAACTCAGTTTTGACAGGACCCGGACAAATGGCCGTTACATGACAGCCTGTACCCCGTAATTCTTCATTAAGGCTTCTTGAGAAACTGAGGACATAGCTTTTTCCCGCAGCGTATACTGCGAATGCAGGCTGAGGCAAAAATGCAGCGCTGGAGGCAAAGTTTATAATCCTGGAATTATCGGACATATAAGGAAGGCTCAGTTTACAGATGCCTGTAAGGGCACGTACATTGAGATCGATCATCGAAAGCTGATCTTTAAGGCTTAGGTCTCTGATGTTTCCGATCTTTCCGAAGCCGGCGGCATTTACAAGAAAGACGATATTGGGCTTTTCATTGGATAAAAGCTTTTTATATTTTGAAAGGAAGTCATTGCTTGTCAGATCCTCATCAAAAAGTCTGCAGGGCTTTCGAAGGGTTCTTTTCAAAACCTTAAGTCTTTCTTTGCGACGGCCCAAAAGCCAGTATTCCTGAACATTTGGTATCTGTTTCTTTATTTCTATTGCCATGCGGCGTCCCATGCCGGAGCTGGCACCGGTAATGATTGCAACATTCATGATGACCACCTTTTCGATAGATTAAATTTACCTTAGAATGAGCATAACTAAAGTTATTGAGTAAGCTACTTATGAATATTATATCAGATGGTTTTTATATAGCAAAAAACGGAAGTCATCTGACTTCCGTTTTTTAATCCTGCGGAGGATGGGACTTGAACCCACACGTCCTACCGGACACAAGATCCTTAGTCTTGCCTGTCTGCCAATTTCAGCACCTCCGCGCAACAAATGGTATATTAGCACAGAGATTTATGTTTGGCAAGTGGAAAATTAAAAAAAAATTCGATCGGACTCATTTAACCGTTAAAAATACCGCTATGGATTTTGTTTCAACTATCCATGGCGGTACTGTTACATAAACTTATTAATTAAAGATCAAATAATTTAGCAGGTGATTAGCTATTACTGGCCTTCCTCTTTTTAATGTCTTCCTGAACAGCCTTTTTACTTACGTCATAAAGTGCACGTCCCTGCTCTCTTCCATAAGCTTTCATGAGACGAACATAGTAGGTATGAAGTGTGTTGGCAGTAAGACCATATTTTGTCAGGGCCTCTGTCTGCAATGCTTCCATATCAGGGGCAACCGCAATCTCATCTTTTGCATTTGATTCTTTCTTTGAAGAAGAGGTTTTGTTTTTCGAAGAGTTGGATGAGTCTGTACTTTCAGCTACTTTCGTGTTATTCTTTTCTTTCTCGTCATCTGAAGTAGAATCTGCTGTTTCCTTGTTTTTGCTTTTAGCCGATTTTGATTTGCCGGCGGTCTTCTTCGCGTTCTTACCGGTCTGCTTCTTTTCCGTCTTTTCGGTTGCGGCTTTTTGAGCAGGAGCAGTATGATCTGAATTAGCGTCGGAGTCTTTTGAAGCTTCATCGGAAGCGGATTCTGACTTTACAGTAGCCTTTGCTTCTGTTTTCTTAGTAGTCTTTCTTCCGGTTTTTTGATTCTCGGACTTCTTGTTTTTTGCTGAAGAAGATTTTTTGGAGGACTTCTTCTCTTGTTTCAATGCATCCTCAGCCTGACCCGGAGATGTTGTTTCTTCAGTAGTAATTTCAGAAGCAGTAACTCCTTCTTCGGCATCATTGGTGACCTCAGCCTTTGCTTTTTCTTCATCAGAGTTATCACTCTTCATTTCAGAAGTTGCGGATTCAGCAGTTGCTGCAGTAGTAACCTGGTTATCATTTTCTTTTGCTATTTCAGCACTTGGGATTGAGCTATCCTTATCAGATGCCTGTGCATCTGCTTTTACATCAGTGGCTTTCTCTTCTGTCTCCTTCTCCTGTTTATCGAAGATACTTTCCACTTTTTTCATTGAGCGGGAAGCCGGATCGTAAACGAACTGTACACGGTTAGGATCGAATTTTGGCTCTGTTTTTGCGAGAGCTGTTCTCTGTTCGGGTCTTGGTATGATTGCGGTTTTCTCAGGTGCTGACTTTATCAGTGCCTTAGGCTTCTCCTGAGATTCTTCTTTTTGGAGGTTGTCTCCGGAATTTGAAGCGTCAGTCTTAGTTGGAGTATCCTTAGCATTGGCCTTCTCCGAATCCTTTGAGGATTTCTCAGATCTCGAACGATCTTTTCTATTTGATTCTCTGGTTGATTCTCTGGTTGATTCTCTGGTTGGTTCTTTGGATGATTCTCTTGATGAATCTTTCTTTGAATTGTCGCCGGAATCTTTGTTTTTGGAAGACTTGTTTTCTGCAGCAGGTTCAGCGATCTGATCCTTCATCTGCTTTGCAAGCTGATCCGCCGGAGTTTCCATCATAAGCGGATTAGGTATGAGGGAGGCAGGTTCTGTAACTTCAGTAAAGTTAATGTTCTGTCCCCGTCTTCTCCGGTTTGCCTTACTGAGAGTAGGCCTTGTAGGGATGGTATTCATGGTTGCGAAGGCATCCACAAGATTCGTTTTCTGGGATCTTTCTTTGCAGAGACGGATGCGCTCGTCATCGTTCTTTTCTGAACTGAGGAGGCATTCTTTTATGGTTTCCCCGAGAAGTATTTCTGCGCCTCTCAGACTGTGCCAGAAATCACGTACGGCTGCATAACCTTTGTCTTTGGAAACGATACAGATCTTTTCGCCGGATTCAAGGAACATTCCGGTGGTTGAGGCAATGTACATGTCGAGAGCATTACTGTGCTGCTTTAAGAGCTTAACGAGGCTGACATGAACATTTTTCTTCTTCAGGTCATTTACCATGCCCTTAGTGACAGCGCTGTTTTCGTCACTGTAGTACATTACCAAAGTATCATTGTCGTCAAGGTACTCGTATCCTTCAAGCCCGGATACATGGGTGTTTTCAAAATCAACTAAAATTATCACGTAAGATTCTCCTGCTTTCAGGCATAATGCTTTCGCTCAAAACCATGAATAAAAAGTCTGAGACCCCAAAAGGGGTCGATGGGTTTGAACATGTCTTTTATGCCATATTTATCTGTACAAATTTTTAAATGATTATAACAAAAAAACCGGTTCTTTTGAACCGGTTTCTTCAAGCGACGAGGATGAGACTCGAACTCACAACCCGTAAAACGGGCACCAACTTTCCAGGCTGGCCGACTACCAATTATCACACCTCGTCAAAATTGCTCCATCATAATAGCAAAGCTGGAAAGGTTCGTCAAGATGTTTTTTGAATCAGCAGGTACACATAAGCCGGTATCGGGGAATATCCATTTTCAAACGGGATACCTCAAAAAGTTTTAGAAACAGGAAGACAGCCCCGAGGGGCTGTCTTCTTGAAAAGAAAGGAAAAAAAGAAATAGAACTAAAATAGGTTTCCCTACTGTTCTGATTTGTTAAAAAAGTCAACTTTTGTGACTAATGCCATTGTAATCTTAAGAATGGCGGTGTGTCAATAGATTGGGAGAAAATAATTAAAAATTAATAATTATTTGTAAAAATATGCCCGATATTTAATTTAACGCAGATCTGACCCCGGCACTACGATTTTCGGGGAGCCACAACTAAGCCTGCGCCTTTTTAATAAAAGCATTTTCACTGTGCCTGTATTCTTTCATTAAGATCAGACAGATATTCCCATCGATCCATCTTTTCTGCCAACAGGTTTTCGAGCTGCTCTTTTTCCTTGGTCAGTTCGTTTAACTTGATGAAATCCTTGGCATTCTTGAGAATTTCTGCATCCAGTTCGGCAACCTTTGCTTCGGCAGCTTCGATGTCGGCTTCAATGGTCTCCCATTCTCTTTGCTCCTTATATGTCATTTTGAGCTTTCGTTCACCGATAAAACGCTTCTTCTTGCCATCGCTTTTAGTTGCATCGGAGGTATCTGATTCTGACCCCGAGGCATCACCGGTACCCTTTGCTGCTTTACCAACTCCTGAAATGGAGCCGGCACTTGCAAATACGCTTTCAGCATCGGGATTTCTTCGGAGATACTCTACCTGATAATCGGTGTAACCGCCTTCATACTGAGAAATATGTCCGTTGCCTTCAAAGGAAAAGATACGGTTTACTACACGGTCAAGGAAAAATCTGTCATGAGATACGGTAATGACTATTCCGTCGAAATGGTCGAGATAGTCTTCAAGTATGGTCATGGTGCGGATGTCAAGGTCGTTGGTAGGCTCGTCCAGGATCAGGACATTCGGCGCAGACATTAAAACTCTCAGAAGGTACAGGCGGCGCTTCTCGCCTCCGCTCAGCTTTTCAACCTTCATGTATTGCTGTGAAGGTGGGAAAAGGAATTTATCCAGCATGTTGCTGGCGCTGACGAGACCATCGGTGGTATGAACGTACTCTGCGATGGAGGTCATGGCGTCGATTACACGCTGATTTCCATCAAGTTCTTCGTTTTCCTGGGAAAAATATCCTATCCTTACGGTCTGGCCGATACGGATTTCTCCGGAATCCGGAGTCTCCCAGCCGGTGATCATTTTTATAAGAGTTGATTTTCCGGCGCCGTTGGGACCGATGATGCCGATGCGGTCATTTCGAAGGAAGTTGTAGGTGAAATGATCGATAAGGGTCTGTCCGTCAAAGCCCTTTGTAACATCATCAATCTCGATGGTGGATTTACCGAGACGGGTCTTGATGGAGCTTAACTTGATTTCTTCCTCTTCTGTGGGGCCGTGCATCTGGGACAGCTTTTCGTAACGCTGCAGGCGGCCTTTTTGCTTTGTGGTTCTTGCTTTGGCGCCGCGCATTACCCACTTAAGCTCGTTTCGTAGAATGTTCTGTCGGGTACGTTCCTGTGCCCGGGCGATATCCATTCGCTCAGCCTTAAGCTCCAGATATCCCTGGTAATTTGCCTTGTAACTGTACAGCTTTCCCTGGTCAAGTTCCACGATACGGTCACAGATCTCATCGAGGAAATATCTGTCGTGGGTCACCATAAGGAGGGAACCACGGAAGTTCTTGAGATAACCTTCCAGCCATTCGGACATGGCTCCGTCAAGGTGGTTTGTGGGCTCGTCAAGGATCAGAAGGTCTGCCGTTGATAAAAGAGTGCTTGCCAGGGCAACACGCTTTTTCTGACCTCCCGAAAGAGTGCCTATCTTCTTGTCATAATCATTTTCACCAAGCTTTGACAGGAACTTTTTGGCTTCCGATTCCAGATTCCAGACATGCTCCTTGCCCTCATTGTCATGGAGAATAGCCTCAAGGATAGTGTCTTCGGGATCGAATTCCGGTGTTTGAGGAAGGTATCGGATGGACAGGTTTCTACGCTTTGCGATATTACCTTCGTCAGGCTCTTCTATGCCCGCCGCGATCTTCAGAAGCGTTGATTTTCCGGTTCCGTTAATGCCTATGAGTGCCACCTTCTCACCCTCCAGCATGGAAAAGTCGGTATCCTCAAAGATCTTTCTTTCTGTATATACTTTGGATAAATGTTCTATAGTGATGATGTTGTTTTGTGCCATGTTTTATTTAAGACTCCAATAAAAAATTCCGTCCTTCAGCTCTCTTTCTATAAAGCCGATTCCGTATAGATATTCCAGCAGACTGTAGGTTTTGGTCACAGTCATTTTATATAGGAAGAACTCGTCATCGTTCTCGGGAGGGCGGGTGAATTTGTATATCTTCTCCGAGATTTCATGGGTGGTTAGACTGTGATTTTTTGCTGTGTGAACAGATTCGTCCCGGCGATGATTCATTGCATCATTTGAGGAACCCGTTTCTGTTTGGCTAATGCTTTTCAAAAGGTCTCTCACATCGGTTGTCTTGCTGAGATAGCTGAATACAGTCTTATCCACGTCTCCGCTTATATCCTCGATTATCTCGCCGTGGGAAGGGATGATGGTCCAGTCGTGACATTCTTCTTTTATATGCTTTAGGGAATCAAAGAATCCCTGCAAAAGGTGTTCGTCGGGATAGGTGGTGGCAACGATGGGGGAAACTTTATGAATCAGCTGATCCGCTGTGAAGAACAGTTTATGCTTATAGTCCTTAAGGCCCATCTGTCCGTAGGTGTGACCCTTCAGCGGGAAGGCTTCGAACTCGTAGTCTCCGTACCGGAACACATCTCCCGGTTCCACATCATTGTAGGGAAAACCCCAGATGGCAAGAACCCACTGGCCGTGCTTCTGTACCCGGTCGGAAACATTGCTGAAAGCTTGCCATACTTCCGGAGTCTTGTCAGGGGTGATGCCGCAGGAATATAAAACTTTTTTCTGAGCCTCCACTGACTCATCACTTACTTTGTAGGCGAGACAGTCATAGGGATGGCGCTCTTCCATCCGGTTCATAAAGAGGCGTGCTCCATTCTTGGCGAACCTGCCTGCCAAACCGCAATGGTCATGGTGTCTGTGGGTGAGAAAGACATCGAGCTTTTCAGGGGAAATATCAAGCTCCAAAAGTGCATAGGTAAGCTTTTCCATGCAGGCATCATTGTTAAATCCGGTATCGATCATGATACTTCTTCCGTCATGCACGGATTCCTTCCCTTTTATGATGAATATCTGTATTTCGCTGACGCCCTGCTCAATGGTTCTGTCTGTCAGGGTGACTCTGTAAATTCCCGGTAATATTTCTTTTGAAAATTCAAGTTGTTCCATGGTTATCACCTGATTTTTATGCTTTCAAAGGATTATAGCAGAGATTTGACGGGCAGAAAAGGAAAGGATAACGGGTTCGAATCCCGTTATCCTTCACAACATCGTAAGTATGATATCATTATTCACTTACAAGGTTCTCAAGCGCTCCGCTGGGATGCAAGCAGGTGCTCATGGTCTGATACCTGTATTCACTTACAAGGTTCTCAAGCATAACTGTTAATGGTGAACCAAGACCAACAGTCTGATACCTTTATTCACTTACAAGGTTCTCAAGCGACCTAGACGACGAAATTGAGCAGATAGAGGTCTGATACCTTTATTCACTTACAAGGTTCTCAAGCCAGTTCCTAGCGACGGAACAGTTGGTCCGAGTCTGATACCTTAATTCACTTACAAGGTTCTCAAGCCGGGAACCCTAAACGGCCCACGTGCTTACCGTCTGATACCTTTATTCACTTACAAGGTTCTCAAGCGAACATTGATAAGGTTTTTATCAACATGTAGTCTGATACCTTTATTCACTTACAAGGTTCTCAAGCAAAATATCATTTCCGAGATTCGAATTAAAGTCTGATACCTTTATTCACTTACAAGGTTCTCAAGCAATCAAAGCCACTCATTACTAAGAGGATAAGTCTGATACCTTTATTCACTTACAAGGTTCTCAAGCGAGCGAGAACTTCTCCAATGGTTTTACCAAGTCTGATACCTTTATTCACTTACAAGGTTCTCAAGCCTCAAATTTATGGTCGGCTCTCACCGAAACTGTAGGTGAATATTGGACTAGATTCATTTTTAATCATAAATCACGCAAGCATCATTATCAATGATGAGATGCTTTTCAAAATGAAGTTTCAAGTAATCATATCTTTCAATCACCAATATGTTTATTTTTTCATAGAGTAAGGTTTGATAAAGAAGCTCCAAATCTTTATTTGAAAAATAGGATTTCAGATTTATAAAAATAAATAATGAAGTATTTAGAACTCGATGAGCCAAATGGATATAATTAATTATTTTTGTTGCTAATTCCATGTCATCGACATCAATGTGCACATCATAGAGCTTCAGTAGGTCTGAATATTCTAATTTAGGTTCATAGCTCAGATTGAAATCTGATTTCTCACAAATGTTGATAATGAATTGTTCTACCTCAAGCTTCATTTTTAAGAAATCCTCTAAATCATTCTCTTGAATATCCTGAATAATATCGTGATATATCTTTGATAGTATTTTCTTATTGTTGAGGTTTATTGAGAACGGATCAGAAATAATATCAGCAACTTTATTTAGCGAGATTTCCTTTCCATTATTTGATACTATTAAAAAATCTTCTGCATTATTGAATTGATTCCATAGTCTTGATATGAAATCCCGGAAATGAGCTGAAGAATCAATAGTTAAAACAGTGACTTTATTTTCTTCAAAATCATATTCCAGATTATATTTATCACAAAAAAATTTCATAAGATCACCAGCCTTCTGTCATCGTTGATGACGTTGTTAATAGAATGACCCACAAGATACTCCATCTTGGCAAATTGTTTTTCTGTGATCTTTAAAATCTGTACAGACCCTTCCGGGGGTTTATTGGAACGGAGTCCTTCAACTATAAATTCACCAGCGGATGAGTTTGGAACCATTTTGCAATAATTGGATTCCTGTAACATGAAAACCCCCTGTTTTATCAGATATTTTCTAAATTTACGATATTCTCGGCGCTGAGATGCTGTTTCCATCGGAAGGTCGAACATAACTAATAATCGCATAAACTTACAGCTCATATTTATAAAAAAGAATTTCAGATACATCGCGATTATTTATTGCCGTAAAGACGCTCCTACAATATATCTGAATTGCATTGCTCACGTATTCTTTTCGGTTATTTATAGTTACCTGTATGTTGACAATATCAACCAAAGTCATTTTTTCTTCATGTTCGAATTTTTTTAGGTCCATATTTTTGACAGTTCGATCTACTAATGGACGAAAGGGTTCCATAAGGTCGGATGCCAGATTAAATGGATTATCTTGACTATCATGAAATAGTCCAATTTGGGTTAAATAGCCATTTGCAACTATTTCTCGCGTAAAACAGGACAATAATATGCTGTAGCCATAGTTTAATGCAGAATTTTCATTACAATCCAAAGTTCTGGAAAACTCATTTCCGAATAACGCATTAAAATATACCTTTGCGGCATGTCCTTCTCTGTTGCTTTCATCACCAAGTTGTATTGCATTGATATAGCCTGACAGCATGTCCGCAGCGTCTGTTGAACCATACTCTTTAAGATGCTCACATTGTTTTCTGATCTTTTCTGTTACTATTTCGGTCCAAATGACCTTTTTTATTTCAGGAGACCATGCTATCTGCGTGCGTAACTTGCTACTGCAATCATGTGAGCCATAATAAGGGATAAGTTCAGATGAAGGGTTTCTCTTCTCGTCACAAAAAATGACCTTAATTTTATGAAAAGTCAGTTCATTTAACAAGGCGGCGGTGATGGACACCGCTGTCGACTCTATCATTACCATGCGGATGTCGTTTATGAATATTTTTTGAGTTTCATCTGAGGAGCGCACAACCATATATCCCATCTGATAGTCAAGTTTTGCGCTCCTTGAGATTACTATAGTTCTCCAACTCATTATTTTAGTAAGTTAATTCTGTTCTCGTATAAACCGGTAACAGATAAATTGATTAGTTCGCATTCTTTCAGACTGTTAATATGTTTTGGGAGAAACATAACTCCGGTGTTTTTTACACCACCTAAAATGGATAAGTCTACACTTTGTGTTTTAATATCAAACACGGATACAAGAATCTGTAAAAATTTACACTGTTCTTGAATATCCAAATCGTAAAATGATTCTTTGACTTTTGTGATACTTGAAAGAAGTGGACCCTTCTTGTTTGTATATATGCCACTATTCAATTTGAATAGAATTAAATTATATAAGGCAGCATTGCTTTCTTTGGTTATTATAAGATTATTATTCTCGTCATGTTCATAATAGTCGTTGTTATTGAGGGCCTTATCTATTTTTTTTATATACCATGCTTCGTTTGCCGGCAGTTTAAGGGGGACTGCATTATATAAATAATACCTATTGCCGGCGCATCCACCAATATAATAATAGTATCCATCAACTTTAATAAGAGAGTATAGTTTTATAATAGGATATACTATCTGAAAGTCGCTACAGGGTTTCTTATTGGCGGATGTTATTTGTTCCTTCAAATAATTTAGCAAAGAAGTCATGTTTATGTTATTTGTATTGCCTTCACGCAATATAAAAATAGGTATAGGTTCTATACTACGAATGACTTTTTTGCCCTCTTTATAAGATAGGAGTGTATATGCAGCTGTTCTAATATCACTTTTACCGCCATACCTTGTTACATCAGACAGTTTTTTATCACTTGTTTTGCATGGATAATACGTACCAGTGTCAGCTTTTGAAGTTTTTTGCTTGCCATAGATAGTATCCTTTCTTGTAATTGCTCCGGTTGCTATATAGCTTCTGCGTGAAATCAAAGGTGTGGTTTTAACAATCTGCCTCTTTACCAAGTCAATGGTATTATGGTTTCCTTCCTTCTCACATATCCAGGATGTTTCTGAGCCGCAACGTATAGTATAGTTAAACATTTTACTTAAATGATATTTATACTGATCATCGCCGGAACGTGTCATTGCTTCCTTGATGAAGTTTCTTGGATTTTTTGTAAATTTTGTGTAGTAAACATTACCAACCACTATGTTGAGATAAGCATCCTGAGCATGGTGGAAGTCATTTATGCTTCGGCATTTGGGTATCTCAAAGTCATGCCTGAATTGAGAAACAACACCGGCTTTTGAAAAGACAACATCGGAGGATTCGGGTAATGCTTCCTTCAGAATTTGAGTTATAGCCTTAGTCCCCTGCCCCGTTTCAACTAATTGACGCTGAACAAATCCTACGCGCTCATCCAGTGTGAATTCGGTTGTACGCACTAAACGGTCATACTTTTCCTTGCTTATGAGGTTCTTCTTTTGTAAGTCTTTCCATAATCCAATACATCTGGATTGGATTTCAGGAGTCAGAGGATAAACGTCACTTTTACGGGCATTCTTGGCCTTTTTTACAAGCACAAGGTTATTTTCTATACTATCATCTTTTACAAAATGACGTGGATAAATATGGTCGATGTCGTAAATGTTATCATCCATCAGCTGATCGAGATCAATTGACTCTCCGGTATACATACAGCGGCCCATCTGGCAATAATAAAGGTAAAGCTTTTTGATTCGGAATTCCTGCTCTGTATGTCCTTCCAGCTCCAAAATCCAGTTGCGTTGCTCCTTTTTTATTTCTGAGTTTTTATATAATTCAAGTAACTGGCTTTTTCTTGAACGTGTCCGTACACCTTTTTCTCTGTTCTCACGTGTCATTTCTACAAATACACGTTTTGGGGCATGGCCCATTACCTCTTCTATCTCTGATAAAACATGCAAAGTTTGCCACACCATGCGTTTTACCGGCGCGGATAAATACATGTCATCCAGATCATCAATGGTCCAGTCGGATAAAGCCTTTGATTCGCGGGTAATTAAGTTGCTCAGATTATCAGTATATGTGTACTTATCCGGAGACAGCAACTGCATAAGGTTATCATTTGTTTCCCATAATGCATTTATAATAGTTCTTATTACGCCGTCTTCTTTTGAAGCGCCTTCTGTTTCAAAAAATGCTCTGGAACATCTGCCCCAATCAGTGAATTTGAATCCGGAGATTCTTTTGATTTGCTTATCGGTAAGTTTGACCAGTGCATCGCTTCGTGGCCCGTACTTGGTGTCTATCTGTTTACGAAACATCTTTTTGGAGTCACCATAAATGGTGCCAAGAAGAATGATATCTTCGATCATTAGCATATGCTGAAGATCTAAAAAGGGCGGCTCAAATACACCGTTGAATTTTCCGACGGAGGACAAATAAGCATTGAAACGGTCTTCGATTCCTCCGATAAGACTCTCCGAACCTTTTGATATCTTTCCGCGGGTAATGAGATAATCTGATAGCTGTTTACGGGTTACCTGTTTTCCCTTCATGAAAAGATCGTTGTAGATGTCCTGTTTTAAAGCAACATCTATTGGTTCTCCGGCAATCTTCAAGTTATTAAGTTCATTGAGAACCATAAACTTTTCATATATTAATGAATGTTTAGGCAACACCTTTTCGTCTTTAAGATAGGTACAGTGACGGATCAGGTTTTCGATGAAAGCCTGCTGAGTCTTTCCCATATCAATAACATCAGTAATATTCCAAGGAGTGATTGGTTCTCCCGAAATGCGAACTGCCCATTTGTTTCCGTTATTATTGTTTAATCCACCTACCGGACCAACATAATATGGAATATGAAATGTGAAAAGCTTAAGTATACGCTCAGACACAGTAAGTCCACTGGAATCCGTCTCTTTCAATGATGGGATGTAGGTTTCTGCTTTTTCAAGGATTGCTTTCATTTCTCTGACATAAACCTGGTTAGGGATTACGCCGTTAGCTGAGGTCAGCTGTTTTCTGAGAAATGTTTCAGCGGTGATTTTAGAAAGGATGTTATCTACGTCTTCATCACCCTTAAATGGTGTCAGTATTTTTGTTATAGTTTTGTAAAGTTCCTCCGGTTCATTGTTGCGTTTTGCCGTAGCGTGATCGGCAACATAACGGCGTACTTTCCCACCGGATTTATCAGAATTAGTACTCCCAACGTATGAACTGTAGTTGCCGTCCTGCATTTTACGGAAAAAGTTTGAATATTCCTTTGGAGCCAGTCTTTTTATAGTTTTTTTGAGAAGCTCGAGGTCATTCTTGTGTTCCTCGTACATTGAAACTCTTGCATCGCACAAAAATGAATGCCCCTGCATTATCTGATCCAGAAGTAGTACATCATGGATTTCTTTTATGGACATTATTAAAGAAATACTCTCTTCGTCGAGGAAATCCTGTACTTCCGCCAAGTCTTCTTCAAAAGAGCCTTTTCTGAAATTTACAGATTTCTTCCCTTTATCTTCAAGGGCTGAGAATGTTTCTTTTCCGAAAATATCTTCCAGATTTCCTGCCAGTCCACAGACCAGACTTAATATTGAGTATTCGCGTTTGTCTTTCCTTGATATATTAAGGATTTTCGCTGCATCTTCACGTATTTGGGATTTTGAAATGCCTTTTTGTAAAAGAATTTCAATCAGTTTAGTTCTGTCCACTGTTTCAAATGGGTTTATGGACGGAGCTGCAGCATCTTCGGACTGTACTTCTGATAGAAGCGAAAAGCTATTTAAGAATTCATTCCATATATCATCTAATGCAGAACTTGATTCTGTTCCCAAGGACTCGTTTAAAAAGTGTCCTCTGTGTTTGAACATGTTTAATAAAGCCAGATAAAGTAATCTGACATCATGAGGTTTATCTGAATGTATAAGATCAGACCTCAGGTGGAAAATAGTAGGATACTGCCTGTAGTAATCTGCATCCGTATACTCTTCTGTTCTTGTGGAACCTTTGGCAAAGATAGCATATTTTTGAGATGAATTATCACCTGTTCTGTCATCAATCCAATACTTACTTTCGTCCAATCTATGAAAAAATCCGGGATCAACTTTATTGATTTCGTTCGAGAGCAGCCCACGTAGCATTGAAATACGTTGTTTTTCTCTTTCGTGTCTACGGCGGCTGACTCTGTTTGATCTTCTTGCAACTGCAGTCTGAGCTTCGTCAAATAACCGAGCGCCCCACATATCTTTTCCTTTTGCTCTTAGGATATGATAAGATGCATCAGTTACTGCCCAGCCAACAGAACTGGTTCCGATATCAAGACCTATATAGTAATCTTCTTCGTGTACTGACATGTTTACTCTCCTTTAGAAAAGTTATACTTGACTAATTATTTGCGTTGTGTGAGAATTAACTTACTTACAAGGTGAGTGCAAGTAAGGATTTATCCGAATCTGTTTGCCCGCATCGTGCGGCATTTCACTTGTAATCAAGACTTCTCCGGAAGTCTTTCTTTTTTTCTTTTTTATACCCTGTTTCAAATAGAGATTTATATTCAAGAACTATGTATGTATTATGCTCCACCGTGGAAGCAAAATATTGTACATAAGACATAATGATTATTTATGTATTTTCGAGGGTCATATTCCTTATATACATATAGCTATGTTTGCCGGTAATATTCTTTAATCCTTATGGCAACTTCCATTTTCTATATCGTCAACTGGATGATGTTTTAAAAGCAAAATATTTATGCCTTTAGTATGTGTTCAGATTTGAAAGATATAGATTGGCAAATATGCATTTATGATGATATTTTTACAATTTGACCAGTGTGTATAAAATGTGTATTGTGATATAATGAAGGAGCATTAATGAAACGTAGAGACCTGATTTTGAGGTTAGAGGCTGTTGGATTTGTTTTTGAAAGAAACGGCGCTAATCACGATATTTATCGTAGAGGAAAAGATATAGAAAAGGTTCCCAGACACCGGGAAATAAATGAAAAACTTGCAGACGCTATTTTGAAGAAATGGAGGGCGTGAAATGACTACAGTATATCCGGTGATTTTAACTAAAGACAAAGATGATATTCTAATTGAAGTACCTGATCTTGAGATATTAACCGAGGCTAAAAGCATTCAGGAAGCCGTTGTTATGGCTAGGGATGCTATCGGGTTAACCGGGATTTCCATGCAGGATAACGGCGATTCGATTCCTGAACCGTCTGATATTGACGATATCGATGTTTCAAAGGGTACATTTGCTGAAGTTGGTAAAGGAATCAAAACACTTGTAGATATCGATTTTGATGAGTATCGCAGGAAGAATGACAACAAAATGGTAAGACGCAATGTTACCCTTCCAAACTGGATGAATCGGCGTGCTGAGCAGGAGCATCTAAATGTTTCCAGATTTTTGCAGGATGCTTTAGCAGAGAGATATGCTTAATGTTTGATAAAACAGTTTTTTTGAAAGATACGTGTAAAGTATATATAAATCATTGATGCACGTGTATTGCACGTATATAATAAGCGTAGATATCAAGAAAGGAGAAATCATGAAGTATATTTACCCTGCTGTATTTACCGAAGAGAATCCAGGTTATTCTGTCAGCTTCCCGGATATAGAAAATTGCTTCACCTGCGGTGATGATCTTGAGCAAGCTCTGATGATGGCGAATGATGCATTGTCCCTCATGCTCACAGATATGGAAGATCGTAAACTGGATATTCCGAAGCCAAGCCGTGTCAACGATATTAAGGTTGGTGATAATGAGTTCACTACTCTCATCCAGTGCGATACAGAACAGTATCGTAGAACCTTGAAAAATAGGGCCATCAAGAAGACTCTTACTATTCCGGAATGGCTCAATGAATCAGCAACTGCTGCCGGACTTAACTTCTCTCAGGTTCTTCAGGAAGCGCTTAAAGCTAAATTGAATATTGCTTAATAAAATAACAAATCCTCCTTGGTCATGGATGTACCGAGGAGGATTTGTTATGAGACGTTTCAGGTTTTGTCACTCTTTTGCTTTAGATTCAATACTTCTCACAAATATCCCCATACTTCCCCAATAGAATCCGGCGATGAGGATCAGTAATGGTCCGAGCTTCTGTTTTTGCTGTTCTGTCATAGGTGCATACTCCGAAAAAATTTTAGTCTTTGCATAATTTACTGCATTACAGAGGAAAATAAAAGCATACAAATCTATTGGACATATCAACATATTGATGATATAGAAATATTTTTGTCAAAAACATCAACATATTGATAATATAGATATATTTTTATCCAAAAGAACTTTTTTGTTTATGAAAACTTTAGAAATTTCTTACAAAAAGAAAATGTTTTTTTATTGACAAAAAGTTTGAAAAAAAGTACAATGCAATCAAGTTAAAGAGATGTGGCGAGTGCTTCACAGATCTGAAACGATTCGTGATGAAAAAAGAACCTTAGATGAGATGGCGAGTGCTTCATCGATTCAAGGTTCTTTTTTCGTGCTCTGAAAAGTTTTTATTAAATGGTCCTGCCCTACCCATTGCAAATTTTCGGCATATTCTTTTATTCACCTGATAAATTTTCCTAATACAATTTTTGATAATTATTTAACGGCTCTTGCTATGTAGATACTTAAATCATGATATAATTTAAAAGAATTTAAGGGCAATCTCATGCCCGAAATTAGGAGGAAAGTATGAGAAAAAGCAAAGCATTAATTGCCGGTCTTGCAGCATCCATAGCTCTCACAGCCTGTGGATCTACAACTACACCACCGGCAGCAACCGAGGCTGCGAAAACTGAAGCAGCTAAGGAAACCACAGCCGCAGCCGAAACAACTGCCGCAGGAGCATCTGAAGGTGTTAGCGGTGAGTTCGAGGGAACTGCTCCCGGAATGCAGGGCCCTGTTACAGTTAAGCTCACTGTAGAAAACGGACAGATCACAAAGGTTGACCTCACAGAGATCAGTGAGACAGATTCTCTCACAACAGTTGCAAAGGAAAGAATTCCCGCACAGATTGTTGAGCATCAGACAACAAAGGTTGACGCAGTTACAGGTGCTACCCTTTGCTCTAACGCAATCATGAGCGCTGCGAGAAAGGCAGCTGAGGAAGCAGGTCTTGACCTTACAGTTCTTGATGCCAATGAGTGGCACGCAGAGGCAGGGGCTGACGAAACCTATGATCAGGATGTAGTTGTTGTGGGCGGCGGCGGAGCCGGTCTCTCAGCAGCTATCTCTGCAGCACAGCAGGGCGCAAAGGTTACTCTTATTGAGAAAGGCTCTGTTCTCGGCGGTGACACAATGATGGCCGGCGGTGCCTTCAATGCAGTTGACCCGGAGGCTCAGGCTGAGCGCGTAATGAGTGTTGCAGAGAAGAATACATTGGACGAGTACCTCGCACTTAAGGCTGACGATCCGGATCTTCACTTCGATCAGTTCCCTGAGTGGAAGCAGGTTCTTACAGATCTTCAGGATGACCTTACAAAGTTTTTTAAGGACAATGAAGGCAAGGAAGCCGGTAAGGATATGCCGGGTTATGATTCTATTCCTCTTCACATGTGGCACATCTACACAGGTGGTTTAAGAGAGATGAATGACGGATCATGGGTGGCTTCAAACATTGACCTCGCAAGAAATCTTGCGGAGAATGCATTGGATTCCTATGACTGGACAGGCGATCTCGGAATCGAGACTGCAAGCCATAAGGGAGCAGGAGAAACTCTTTACACCGTACTTGGCGCTATGTGGCCGAGAACCCACGCTTACCAGAACGGGGCTCCGCTCATCGAGGCTCTTAAGGCTGCTGCTGATAAGGAAGGCGTAACTATCTATACAGAGACTGCAGGAAAGTCACTCATCACAGACGCTGACGGCAAGGTTGTGGGTGTTAATGCTGAGAAGGCCGACGGAACCAAGGTCACACTTAATGCTTCAAAGGGTGTTGTTCTTGCCTGCGGCGGATACTGTGCTAACCCTGCAATGGTCAAGGAGTACGATAAGTACTGGGGTGATGACCTGACAGATCATACTCTTACAACTAACGTAGGAACCAATACCGGTGACGGTATCGTTATGGCTCAGGAAGTTGGAGCTGACACTGTAGATATGGGTGTATCACAGCTCATGCCTTCTTCTTCACCTGTAAAGGGAACCATGACAGACGGTATCTGGGCTGATGCTTCAGAGCAGATCTGGATCGATGGAGAAGGAAACCGTTTCGTAAACGAGTACGCTGAGCGTGACGTTCTTGCCAAGGCTTCTCTCGGTCTTGACGATGGTATCTTCTACATCATTTATGCCGGTTCTTCAAAGGATACCGGAAAGTGCGAAGGTGCTGATCCTTCATCAAGTCTTTTCGGAAATACTGTTGAGCACATGGTAGAGACAGGACATGTCTGGTATGGTTCAACTCTTGCAGAACTTGCTGAGGCCACAAAGACAGCAGCTGCCGGTGTAGCTCCTGCATTTACAGAGGAAGCTCTTCGTGAGACCATCGAGAAGTACAACTCTTATGTTGAGAACCAGGCAGATCCTGACTTCGGCAAGGGCGTTCTTGCAGGTGCCATCGACCTTGAGGCTATCGAGAGCAATCCTGACGTAGGAATCGTTATCTCTCCGAGAAAGGCTTCTCTCCACCATACAATGGGCGGTATCGTTATCAACACTGACGGTCAGGTTGTTAATGAGGACGGTGAGGCTATAACAGGTCTCTTCGCTGCCGGCGAGGTTACCGGAGGTGTTCACGGCGGAAACCGTCTCGGCGGTAATGCTATTGCTGACATCTTCACCTACGGACGTATCGCAGGAAAGAATGTTGCCACACAGGGCTGATATGATGCTGTGACATTTAAAACTGTTAAAGGGAGCTTCGGTTCCTGACAACACAATCTAAAGAAACAGGATGTGAACTGAGATATTGTTCACATCCTGTTTTTAAATTGAATAGAACCGCTCTGTGGCTCTATGACTTTTTTGAAGGTGGTGAGTCAGGAACACCGGTATAAAAATACTTTCCGGTTGGAAGCAGAGATCATTTCCTCAGGTATTCCGAAGAAACCGGAAATTCAAAATAGGTTTCGGGATATGGCTCATCCTTCAGGGTAAAGTGCCACCACTCAAAGGGGAAAGTATTAAATCCGTTTCTGACCATGACATCCTGAAGGAGCATTCTGTTTTCAAACTGCTCTTCTGTTATTCCTTTGAAATCCGGGTGCGACAACTCTCCAAAGAAGTCAAAAGGTCCGCCCATATCAACTTCCTTTCCGGTTTTCATATCAAGAAGGGTAATGTCTACGGTGCTGCCGCGGCTGTGGCTTGACTGCTTAGCTATGTATCCCTTTGAGAAAAGCTCCTGCTTTTCAAGGTCCGGGTAAAAGTAGGGCTTCATCCGGATGTCCGTATCTTCTATTCCCCAAAGTATAAAATGCTTAACTGCTGTTGTCGGACGGTAGGCGTCAAAGACTTTGATGCGGTAGCCCTTGACCATTAGTTCATCAGCGGCACTCTTCATTGCCCTTGCAGCTTCTTTTGTTATGATGGCGCAGGGCTCTTCATAACCGTTTATACGGTCTCCAACGAAATTGTAGGTAGAAAAATATCTGATCTCCTGGATGACACCGGGAACATAATCTGAAAGAAGCACAAAATCGGAAGGGTCTGTTGTTTCACTTATATAATCGGCTTTCATAATCCTCCTCTGTTACTAATGGTTTTTGCCGTTTATTTCTGTCATACAGATACAGATCTAATTGGCTCGATTTTTAGTTTATTAAAACAAAAGTAACCCTATTATTATACTATGAAATCGTATATGGTTTCCATCGGTAAAATCTCTCAAAGTCAGGCATTAAATACATAGTTGTCTAATCTTTTCAATGCCTCTTGAACCCTTGAAAGTGGAAGTGCAAGATTCATTCTGAGGTGACAATTGCCGTGGAACATTCTTCCGTCCTGAATGGCTACTCCAATGTCCCATGCCGCATGTTCAATGTCGTCAATGGTTTTTCCGTGCTTTTCACACCACTTTGTGCAGTTGACAAAAAGCATATATGTACCCTGTGGTTTACAAACCTCCACGCCCTCGAAGTGATCCTTTATATAACCGCACGCATAATTAATGTTTTCGCTGAGTACCGCTTTTAATTCATCTACCCATTCGTATCCCTCCGGATTGTAAGCTCCGATGAGGGCGTGCATTGATAATACATTCATCTCATTGTAGTGAGATAATGAGGATTCCTTCTCGACACGGTCTCTTATCCATTTGTTGTAAATTATGTGATAGCTGCCCACAAGTCCTGCAAGATTGAAGGTTTTAGATGGGGCATACAATGCTACCGTACGCATTCTCGCATCTTCCGAGACTGACTGAGTAGGAATATGTTTGTGATTATTCAGAATGATATCTGACCATATTTCATCAGAGATTACGAAGACATCATGTTTTTTGAAAAGCTCCATGGCCTTTTCTATTTCCCACTTCTCCCAAACACGCCCGCAAGGGTTATGGGGAGAACAGAAAATAGCGGCATGAATCTTATTCTCGATGATCTTCTTTTCCATATCATCGAAATCCATTCGCCATATGTTTTGATCATCAATGTAAAGCGGACTATGCACGATATTGTATCCGTTGTTTTTTAGTGACATGGTGAAACCGATGTATGTGGGACTGTTCACGAGAACATTATCACCCTTGGAACATAATACGTTCAGCGCACTTATCACTCCTCCTAAAACTCCGTTTTCATAGCCTATAGCATCTTTTGTAAGTCCGGAAACAGAATTTCTTGTTTCATGCCATTTGATAATTGAGTTAAAGTATTCATCTGTTGCATTGAAGTAACCAAATGCAGGATGCTTTGCTCTCTCAATGATGGCTTCCTGTATTGTGGGAACAGTTGGAAAATTCATATCCGCAACCCACATGGGAATAATATCAAAACCCTCTTTTGGCAGTTCAGGAGTAAATCCCGGCATAGTGCCGAGACCGTCAACGGCAATAGAATCCCTGCCTTTCCTGTCCATAATGGAAACAAAATCGTATTTCATTAAAACCTCCTTAATCACTTACGTTATCAGTAATATATCAAAACCTTTAAAAAAGATCAAAAAAGCTGACACCTTCTGCGTTGATAATTCGCAGAAGTCATCAGCCTGTAAATAGCGGTTTTAGTATAAATACTACGGGAAAACTTCATTCCCTTGTCTATGTATTATATAGTCCGTTTTTCCGGATAGCAATACATAACCATATATACCCAGTGAGGTTTTTTTGTAACAGTCCGACCGATAAAATACCGCTAAGGCTCATATATAGAGCCTGGGCGGTATGTGGTATAAGTGTTTAACTCATATAAAGCTGCATCAAATTGTGCTCCAGCCACCGTCAACTAAAAGAAGCTGGCCTGTAGTATAGGTGCTTGCATCTGAAGAGAAGTAGATAATGGCTCCGTCAAGCTCACCCTGTCTGCCGGCACGTCCCATAGGGCAATATGCTTTGGCTATAGCATCAAAGGAACCTGACTCATTAAGTACAGAACTTGTCATCTCTGACTCAAAATATGCAGGTCCGATAGCATTGACTGTGATACCCTTGGAAGCCCACTCTGCGGCAAGAGCTTTTGTAAGCATCTTTACACCACCCTTGGCTGTAGCGTATGCGGCAACAGGCCATGTTGAAGGGTGCATAACTACTTCTGAATGAACGGAACCTACATTTACGATCTTTCCATATCCGTTCTTAAGCATCTCCTTGCCAACTTCACGAGCCACAAAATAAACTGCATTAAGGTTAGTATTGATGACCTTGTTCCATGCTGCATCATCCATATCCTCTGCCGGTGCTGTATCACCAACTCCTGCATTGTTGATGAGAATGTCTATCTTACCATAAGTTGCAACAACATCCTTAACAAGTTCACGTACATCATCATTGTTAGTAACGTCACACTTATGAGCATAGCATTTTACGCCCAAAGCCTCTATTTCCTTCTTTGTATTTTCCAGTTTTTCTAACCTTCTGGCACAAATTGCTATGTCTGCTCCCTGTCTTGCAAGTGCCTTGGCAAACTGTACTCCGAGTCCGGATGATGCTCCGGTCACCAATGCCACTTTTCCAGTCAAATCAAATAATCCACTCATAATATATGCCTCCTGTTTTGTGCGATTTTCCTATGTCCAATAGTCTACAGGTGTGTTAATTTTTGGTCAATGTATTATGATGAATAAGGTAAAAAAACCGTAAAATAATGAAATGTGCATAAATATCTAGACTTTTCACGATTCTCAGCTTTTCTCATCTCCTGATACAACAAAAAAAGGACTTCCAAAACTCGGAAATCCTTGATTTACTGCCCTTTTATAGAGCAGGGGTTGAGGGATTCGAACCCCCATGAGCGGTTTTGGAGACCGATATCTTACCATTGGATTTCCTAAGGTTTTCAGGGTTGGTGACCAAAAATGTGTCCAAATTGAATTATAAATTAATGTTGAATTCTCAATCACAAAAATCCGTCAACTTCCTAAAAAGTTCTACCCAAACACAGTCTTTCTAGGTTCCGGCTTTTCTTCTGCCTTTTTTTCTTACAGGAGCTTGCTTACTATCGTTATCATCCTCTTTTGTTGCGGCCCTTGAGAAAATCCAGTTACTTACGACATCTTCCCCTAACTTCCTTATATTGTTTTTTGCAAGTACTTTTTGGAAAAAATTTTGGATAACAATATCTATTAGTAATTAGCCTTTCACCATGGTGGATAAAAACTATCACCATATCCAGGCATACCATAGGTTCTTTCTAATCCATACATATCTGTACTCAGTCTTTTCTCAAAATCGAAATAGTATTCATCATGATCTTCATCAAATTCCATATTTTGTAGTTTACCATTTATTATGGGGTACTTAAATGTATGACTAAATGTTCCAGATTCTATTTTATTTATTACGCCATCATATAGACCGTTTTTTAACTGTACTGTTGCTTGGATAAGTGGATCTCTATATCTTCTATCAAAACGTATTATTTCGGCATCACCAAAAGGTACGTCATCTTCCCAACTGCAAGTAACTGAGTAATCATCCTGTCCTGTAGACTGAACCAATAGTATCAATGTTCCTTCTCCGTCACGAAGACCATTTTTATAGTTTCCGCGATATAGAAAATAATCATCATTAATTCTGTATATACCAAATCCTTGTCCATCATCTGTTGAGATATAAGTGCCTCCATAAAAATCCGCTATAGATATGAGTTTATGTTCTGAATCTCTTGGAGAGCCGCCTCTGTTTTCATCATCTATTATTATTGAATCACTTAGTTGATTTGCGCTTTCTATATAGCCAATAGCTTGTGATCTATCATGCAGTTCATCGCTTGCAGTTATAACGTATCCGTCTTCCAATATTTGGATTGCATAATCTTTATCCCCTGCATAAAATGCCATATCTGACCATTCAATATATAGCTCTGCCAAAATATCCCTTACAGTTTGATTGATCTCTTCCAATGAGATGTCATTAGATACAGTGCCGGTTCCATCTTTGGTTAAATCAATGACAATGCTGTAGTTTTCTGATGCTTTTTTATAAAGTGTATCCGAGGTGGCATAATCGTTAGTATTCTTCGCATCTTCATAATATGCATCACCAAGTCCTTTATAGGCCTCTGTATTTTTAGGATCGATTTCTATTACCTTATTAAAGGCTAAGATAGCTTGTTCATAGTCAATATCAATCAGGTATTTATTTCCCAGCGTTAACTGTTTTTTTATCTGTTGAGCTTTAGAAGTGCAGGCGCAAATAGTTAATACGATGAGTAAGTCTATAAGAACCTTATAGATCTTTTTCATTTGATGATTTACTCCTTTCGGTATTTCGAGAATTATAAATTAGTAATGAGCGCTATAAACCATGACCGCCATATTTCTATGACGGTCACTTTAAAATATCAAATATCGTTATGTGCTCAGCTATTTTTCATCGATATTTAGCTTATGGCTATACTGTCACCATTAATTTTATCGCTTGAAACGTATTACATCTCTCCATCCGCCATCTCCTTCTCCTGCACTATGAGCAAAGATGTAGTTTGTTGTACTATACAGCTTACTGAGATTACAGTCAGGAGTTCCGTCCATGCTATCATCTCCATAATAAGTTCCATTTCCTATGTTTATCAGATTACCTTTGGCTTTATCTGAATAACCGATCAAATTATATATTTTAGCGTTATTCTCTATCGATAATTTCCAACCAGAATTTCCATCATCAATAGAAGTTGCCGTACTCCAGCTAGGATCTGAATAAATGCTTATGTAATTTGATGACCTGATATAATCGCTATAATATCCATTTGTAACTGGTTCCGCTTTCTCTCCGGGAATCCATTTCCCATCTACGTCAACAACGTAACCATCAGGTGTGATTTGCCCTATCAAAATGTAACCATCGCTATCAAAATAATAATAGGTGGAATCTACTTGATGCCAACCATTTTTCAAGTATGATCCATCATCATTTCGATAACTCCATCCGAGATGATTTGAACCTAATTGCCACTGACCGGCAAACGCGCCGATAACACCAATCAATGATACAAATAGTAAAGTCATGACTAATCCGCAAATTTTCTTCTTCATGTAGAAAACCTCCTTTGTAAAAATATATTATTCATAAAACGCATCAGTATAATATTTCTAACATTTAACCATAGTACACATGCTACACCTATTTACCAACAACTTCTATGTAGACAAATACAAATGAAAACATCACTGAATTTTTCACGAAATTTTTATCAATTTTTCAGTCAACAAATACACTGATATTGCTCAATTTTTATCTATCACCATTTACGATCTTCATAGGGAGTTGATTCATATCCTTTATCCTGAAGATCCTTAACCATACGGTCAAGCTGCCCTCTCCACATCTTCTTAAACCATTCTGTATGCCCAAACCACTTAACCAGTGTCGGGCTGATGGCGTAATATGTGCGAATAAATGCACGACCATACCAAGTTTTTGCCAATGTATAGTCTCTGAATCTTCTAAGAGTCCATACTTCGGGACAATCATAGGAACCATACACAGCTGTTGCAACATAACAGCCGCTAGATGCCTTTGCAGGTGGAACATACGAAGAATCCAAAGACTTTATATTATTCGTAATCTTGTCCATTGCACTTTGGTCAAAAAAGCGATTGTACTCAGGCTGATTTACTTTTTTATAATAGGTTAGCGCAAGTTCCTTTTGACCATGAGCTTCCAAAGCGCAAGCACAGTTATAGAGCAAATTAGCACAAGATAAGCCGCGCTGATTGTATTCACCTAACGCGCCAGTTGCTTGACTGTTATTACTATAATGATTATAAGCACCATTCTTCAACATTTGTGCACCTAAAGCGCAATGCAAGGCTACATCAGAGTATGCTGCCTTTTGTTCAGATTCAGGCACATTTTTCTTGATAAGGTCAAACGTTGGCACGATAGATGCAGAAATATTGCTTGCCGCACTTGATATCTGATATATTTTGCAATTCAGTTGACGGTAGTATACTGAATAAAAATAGGCTTCCCAACTGCTTGGATCAAGTTGAGTAATTTGACCATAATAATTCTGAGCGTCTTCCCAGTTGTCGCTACTCTTGGCTCTCCGTGCAAGTTCGTATAAATTGTTTATTTGCGAGGAATTGTCTACTTTCACCGTACTCCCTGTAACATCAACAACACCCTCTACCATTAGCTTTTTAGCTTCTTCAACAGTATATTTGGTGCCACAATTCTGGCAAACGTACATTCCGTCTTGTTTAATTAAGTCATGACTACCACACATTTCGCAAACTATAGCTTTCATTTTTTCTCCTATCTCTATACTGAATACTACTACTATTACAGCGAGTCGACATAAAATCAAAGAATTATAAAGAATTAATACACGAATAATTGTGAATAAATCGTTACTCCATATATTTTGACACCAAAAAGAGAAGCCAAAATAATCAACCTCTCCATTAAGTCTCTAAAAGTATTTTTAGACTATTTATCATTCACATACTAGACGGAAATTATCATCCTTATACGTATTGTAAGTCTCATATGTTTTAAGTACGTATCTTCCTGATTCTTCTTTATACACCTTTGGCATATGTCCTCCTTTGTCTTTGGAGGTCACAGTTACAGGTCTATTTTGATGTCCTAATTGGTGTCCTAAATTATCACATAAATTTATCTATCCAGACAAAAAAAGGACTTCCGAAAACTCGGAAATCCTTAATTTACTGCCCTTTTATAGAGCAGGGGTTGAGGGATTCGAACCCCCATGAGCGGTTTTGGAGACCGATATCTTACCATTGGATGAAACCCCTGTGTGTCGCTCGTCTCAAGCGACTCGTTTATAATACTCATTTTGGATGGTTTAGTCAAGCACTTTCTGAAAAAAGTTACTTCTTCAGTATCTGCAGCGCCTCCCTGATGTTTCGTACCGGAATCAGTTGGCAGTCCTTCAGGTTTCTGTCATTGAACCTTTTCAAATGATATGCAGGCATAACGATCTTGTTGAAACCAAGACGGATTGCCTCTTCTATACGTTGCTCTGCATTGGATACTGCTCTCACTTCTCCGGACAGACCCACCTCACCAAATACCATGATGTCATCGCTGACTTCGATATTCATGTATGATGAAATAAGTGCCATGACGATGCCGAGATCCATGGAAGGTTCCGCGATGCGGAGACCGCCGGTGATATTGACATAGGCATCGTACTTGCCTATCTCCAGATTCAGGCGGCGTTCCACGATGGCGATGAGCATGTTTAAACGGTTGTAGTCAAAACCGTTTGCAGTACGCCTTGGCAGATTAAAGGCACTTTGAACCACAAGCCCCTGTATCTCGATAAGCAGAGGTCTCGTGCCCTCCATGCCGCAGGATACCACAGAACCGGAAGCTCCCACAGGACGTCCCGACAGAAGTAATTCAGAGGGATTTGTCACCTCATGAAGACCATCACCGTCCATCTCGAAAACAGCGATTTCATTGGTGGAGCCAAAACGGTTTTTCTGCCCATGCATGATGCGGAGACTTCCGCTGCTTTCACCTTCGAAATAGAGAACCACGTCTACCATGTGTTCGAGGATTTTGGGACCGGCAACATTACCATCCTTGGTCACATGACCCACTATGAAGATGGCAATGCCGTTTTCCTTTGCAAGACGCAGCAGCTGTGCTGAGGATTCTCTGACCTGGCTTACGGAACCGGGAGCTGCGGTTACGGAATCGGTGTACATGGTCTGGATGGAATCGATGACCACGAAATGAGGACATTCCTCCCGGACAGTCTCAACGATGTTTTCAATGTTGGTTTCGGTCATGAACTTGAGATCTCCGGTAATGTTGGCGATTCGCTCAGCTCTCATCTTGATCTGTTTGAGACTTTCCTCTCCTGATACATAGAGCACGGATTTTTTGCTTTCTGCGGCGAGATTCCTGGATACTTCCAGGAGTAGTGTTGACTTGCCTATTCCCGGGTCTCCTCCCAGTAAAACCAGAGAGCCCACGACTATTCCGCCTCCAAGCACACGGTCAAGTTCTTTAAAACCTGTGGGGATGCGGTCTTCTTTTTGCAGCTCGATTTCATTAATAAGAACAGGCTTCTGTCTTGTGGGGCGTGAAGATGAGTTCTTTGAAAAAGGCTTACTGCCGGCAGCCGGAGTAATCGGCTCCTCCACAAATGAATTCCAGGCACGACATCCGGGACACTGTCCCAGCCACTTGGCTGATTCATAACCGCATTCTTTGCAAAAAAATTTAGTTGTTGCTTTTGCCATTTTTTTCCTTTACGTGATAAAAAAATATATATGACACGGGGATGGTTTTCAGAATCATCAATGATGACTTAGAATACTGTCTCCGTGTCACTTGTAGGATTTGTAAGGATTAAGTTGTGATGAACTAGTTTGTATCCTTTACTGCCTTGACTGAAGTTTTAGCTGTTGTTCCAGTGGCTTTTGTCTTTGGCTTTTTAGCTGTTGTTTTGGCCTTTGCCGCAGGCTTCTTCACTGCTGCTTTTTTAGCCGGCTCTGCAGCTTTATTCTGCCCGCCGAATTTTAGCGAATTTCCGTCCTTATCCACGGTGATCTTTACAGTGGAGTTTTCGGGAATGTTTCCATCCAGTATCTCTTCCGCCAGCTTGTCCTCAAGTTCTGTCTGTATAGTTCTTCTCAAAGGTCTTGCACCGAATTTAGGATTGAAGCCCTTCTCGATGAGCCATTCCTTGGACTTTGAATCAAGGCTGATCTTGATGTTCATCTGTGAGCCTGCACGGTTAATGACATCTCTCATCATGATGGACAGGATATCCTTCATGTTTTCTCTTGTGATCTGGTGGAAAACGATGACCTCGTCAATTCTGTTCAGGAACTCCGGCTTAAAGAGACGGTGAACCTCGTCCATTACACGGCTCTGCATAAACTGGTAATCCTTTTCCTGAGATCCGTCACCGGTATCAAATCCGAGACGCTTAGGGCTTACTATCTGCTCGGCTCCTGCATTGGAAGTCATGATAATGATAGTATTCTTGAAGGAAACCTTGCGTCCCTGAGCATCGGTAATGTGTCCGTCATCCAGCACCTGGAGAAGGATATTGAGAACGTCCGGATGTGCCTTCTCAATCTCATCGAAAAGTATGACAGAATATGGATTTCGTCTCACCTTCTCGCTGAGCTGTCCGCCTTCGTCATAGCCCACATATCCCGGAGGTGATCCGATCATCTTTGACACGCTGTACTTTTCCATGTACTCGGACATGTCAACCCGGATCAGGTTATTCTCGGAACCAAACATGGCTTCTGCCAATGCTTTCGAAAGCTCTGTCTTACCTACACCTGTAGGTCCCAGGAACATGAAGGAACCGATAGGCCGCTTTGGATCCTTGAGACCTACGCGGCCTCTTTTGATTGCCTTGGCAACAGCGGAAACAGCCTCTGTCTGTCCCACAACCCTCTTGTGAAGAGTGTCTTCAAGACGCATAAGCTTCTCTGTCTCGCCCTCTGTAAGTTTCTGAACAGGGATCTTTGTCCACTCGGAGACAACATTGGCAATGTCGGTTTCCGTAACGTGAAGAACATTATCCTCCTTGGACTTCTGCCATTTTTCTATTTCCTTATCAAGCTTAAGCTTTTTCTGCTCCTGCTTTTTCTTTATCTCGGAAGCGCCTTCGAAATCCTCATCCCGGATGCACTGTTCCTTGTCATTCTCCAGCTCGTCTATCTGCATACGGAGCTTTTTGATAGCCTGGGGTTCTCCGGAAGCGGTGATTCGTATCTTTGAGGCGGCTTCGTCAACAAGGTCGATGGCCTTGTCAGGAAGGTATCTGTCATTGATATAACGTTCAGACAAAGATACTGCGGCCTTTAATGCCTCATCATCTATAACCACATGATGGTGCTCTTCATACTTTGGAGCGATGCCCTTAAGGATATCATAGGTCTCATCCTCTGAAGGTTCATCCACCGTTACCGGCTGGAAACGACGTTCGAGGGCCGCATCCTTTTCGATATGCTTTCTATATTCGTCGAGAGTTGTTGCACCGATGATCTGGAGCTCTCCGCGGGCCAGAGCCGGTTTGAGAATATTGGCAGCGTCTAATGCTCCCTCCGCACCGCCGGCACCGATGATGGTATGTATCTCATCGATAAACAAAAGAACATTACCGTCATTTCTTGCTTCAGCAATGACGCGCTTTATACGTTCCTCGAATTCTCCTCTGTATTTGGATCCTGCCACCATGCCTGAAATATCAAGGGTGACGAGTCGTTTGTTCTGTATGGTTTCGGGAACATCTCCCGAATAGATTCTCTGAGCCAGACCTTCTACAACTGCAGTTTTACCGACTCCGGGTTCTCCGATAAGACAAGGATTGTTCTTGGTTCTCCTTGACAGTATCTGGATAACTCTCATGATCTCAGAGCTTCTGCCGATGACAGGATCAAGCTTCCCGTCAGCTGCCATATCTGTGAGGTCTCTGGAATACTGGTCCAATGTTGGCGTATCGGAACGTTTTGGCTGCTGTGACTGACGCTGCGGCCGCTCATCAGTGGCCGGGTCCTGATTGATGACAGCCATAAGCTGCTGATAAATACGCTGAGCATTACCTCCCAGTGTAGCTATGATCCTGGAGGCAACACAGCCTGTATCCTTAAGAAGGGCAACAAGTATATGCTCTGTGCCAACAAGCCTGGATCCTGCACGCATCGCCTCCTGCATGGAGTTCTCCATGATCTTCTTGGCTGAAGGTGTATAACCTGCACGGTCAGTGACAGCGATGTTGCTATCCGGTGATATGAATTTGGAAATCATCTCACGAATCCTGTCTTCATTGATGCCGTTGGACTGGAGAACCTTTGATGCCACGGAAGTGCCTTCACGTCTCAGTCCCAGGAGTATATGTTCTGTGCCTATGTAATTGTGCCTGAGTTCCTCTGCCGATTCTATGGCAAGCTGTAAGGAACGTTGAGCCTGAATAGTAAATTGATTCATGTTTTACCACCTTTCATCAAGAATATTCTAGAACATTTGTAGGAGTTAATCAACTTGCAGTAGATTTGATTGCTGAACTTTTTGTCCCAAAGTAACAGTTCGGCCTGTGACCCATGATCGACAGGCCGAACTGTTACATACAAAAAAACAGACGCCAAAGGTGACGTCTGCTTTCATATCACATATTAAAGATCTTCGATATCAAGTCCGCTATCAGAAGATGTTTTATTTGCTTTAGAATCATCAGATGAAGAAATCTTCGTATCCTTCAGGTTTGATTTCTTCCATTCCTTATTGAAGTCAAAAGCTTTTGTGGCTCCCATGTCTTCCTTTGAATCTGAGCTTTCACTTACGGACAGTGCCTCGTCTTCTTCATCAAGGTCTTCTAAATCAAGTCCTGAGCTTGCAGCAACCTGAGACAGGTTTTTGGTCATATTATAGTCTGCTTTCTCATTCTTTGTTATGATCCTGGTCATCTCCAGTTCCGGATCGGATGAATCATCAGAGGAAACAGAATCGTTACCATTGCCAATTCTGTTAAATGCAATTGTCTCATCTAAAGGTACCGAGTCATCGGATGATCCGGCTTTGGCATCGTTCTGATCCTTCATGCTGCGAAGTGAGCCATGCTGAGGCATATGTCTTCTCTGTGTGAGCACAACGATCATAAAGATCAAAAGGATAATGACTATTCCGCCGAGTGCGCATGCAAGTATGAACATACTGTTATACTGACCTACAAGCTTGTCATATCTCTCAACTACTTCAGGATATTTCTCAGCGTTGGTCTTAATGTCTTCTGCGACAGGATCCTCAAAATATCTCTGGAGAGTTTTCTCCTGAAGATCATATCTGTAGAAGTTCAGTTCTCCTGCATCATTCATACCGTAAACGATGCAATACTGGTGGTCTGAATCATGCTTCCATACCCAGCCCTTAACCTGATGACCGTCTATGTCAATGGTACTTTCGGCAAAGCCTTCAGGTATCACAACATCTGAACCCGGGTTCATGATGGTAATGGTCTTTTCCTTGGAGCTGAGTTTCACGCCTTCATTTACAGTTTCAGTCGGAACACCGTTCTGTGCTGCATCGTCTGCATTAGGACCGCCTTCCTGTTTGGTTACCTTGATGTTGTAGGTTGCCTGAGTTGATCCATCCGCAGCAGTGACTGTGATGGCAACATTGTTCTCACCCATATTAAGCTGTTCGTTTCCGGTGACAGCTACTGTAGCACCTGTATCTGCAGTGACAGCATTGATGGCAAGGGTATCTACACTTGTTCCGACGATAACAGAATAATCAGTTACGTTATTTACGAACTCAGGGGTCAATGTTCCCGGAGATACCACAAGAGAAGCAAGTATAGCATTGTTGGAAGCTGAGGCTGCAGATGAAATGGTGACAGTTGAAGAACCCTGGTGGGTTATTTCAGCTATGGACTCATCTGTGTCATAAACTTCAAAATTGGAAAGGCTTACCTTTGCACTGCCGGATGCAAGAGTATTGAATTTAAGGTTGTACTCAAGGGTTCCGGTTTCAGCACCATTGGTTGCGCCATTGACACGAATGGTTCCGGCTCCGCCCTCTGCATCTGTTCCGCTGATAAATTCAAGAAGACTTGAATCGTAGCCAAGGGTGATGTCAGAACGTGACAAGGTTCCATCGGGACTTGAAACCTTCATTGTGACATTAACTTCAGAACCTACTGTGACAGTTGGGTCTGAAAAGGATATGGATGCTGTAGCAGCCAGTGCCTGCATTGACAAAAATACCGAAATAGCAGCTGTTGTCAGAAAATATTTAAAATGACTCATGAATACCTCTTTGTTGTTTTCATACTTAATTTTATTATTTTACATCGGACCGACTCCAACTTCAACCATATTAGTGGATGAGCTGTTGGAAGCTGTTTCTGTAACTACTGCCTGAACTGAAGCATTGTTATAAGCAGATGAAACATCAACTGTTACCGGACCGTTTGTGCTGCCAAGTGTCGGATAGGCATATCCTGCTACCTGAACGTTTGAATAAGGATCCTGTGGCATAAATGTCTGATATGCATTCGTCTGACCGCCTGCAGACTTGTTAATGGTAATCTGGTAATTAAGCTGGTCTCCGTTTTCTGCTGTTACCAGAACATTAACTATGGTGGAAGCCTGATCCAGTGCTACCTGTCCGGCGCCTGAGATCGTTGCGCCTGAATGGATTGCTGCGGCGGAAACATTAACCGCTGTGACTGAAGGATCAACAATAAGTGTATATGAAGCAGTATCCATATTGAAGCCCGGAGTCAGAGTGAAACCATCCACTGAAAGTGAGGCCAGTTTGTTGTTTGGATTTCCGTCCTTTGTTGGCATTGGACACGCAGTTTCAGGCATGTTGGAATACACCGGAATGTAAAATGTGATTGCATCCTGACGCATTGCATCATTATAAGCCTTACTGAGGTTTTTACCCTCTTCTGCTGCGCCCTGTGTATTTGTCATGTACTGGTGCTTGTAAATGTTGGAGCCCTGAACATTAAATCTCTTAAGGTACAGTGTGTTCTGTCCGGCATTCAGATAGTTACTTGCATAGAACATGGCACCGCCGACTATGGCTCTTTCCGGAGTGTTCCAGGGACGATTGTAGCTTCCGGATTGGGAAGCATACCAAAGACCCCTCTCAACGGCAGTCATACCGCCGGTTGCATAGGCACCAACGTTAAAATAGTTATAGTAGCCTGTAGCTCCTGAAATGGATCCGCTGGTTCCCTTGCTGCCCTGTTCCTGAATGATCATGGATGCAAGAACATATGGACTTATCTGAGCCTGCTCCGCAGCTTCCATAATGATATCTGAGTATGTTACTGTAACTGCACCTGTGTATGTGCCGGTAATGTTTCCGGCTCCGGCAGGATTGGCTGCTACGTCAACAGTGACGGCTCCGCCGGCAGTAATGGCTTCGCCGGGGGCTGTGTATGCCGAACCGGCATCCGATACGGCGGTGGTGCTGTCGGAAGCATTATCCGCTGTTGATGTAACAGCACCTCCATCAGTAATGTTTATTACAGTTTCGTCAGAGGACGCTGAGGAATTTAATGCTGCTGTCGATTCTGAAGCCGTTGATTCTGAGGCTGCCTGAGTTTCAGTTGTGCTTCCCGGGGCATCGTACCCGATCAATACTTCGTCCGCATTGAGTCCGGAGTTTACAAGATCAAGAATGGAACCAGCCTCTACTGTTACCGGACCTGATTCATAGGAAGAACCTGTAACGGGATCGGCTGTTCCGGTCATGTCTGTATAACCCATAGACTGAAGAGCAGTCTGATAAAGTGGACTGGAAGAATCTATGGTAACACTTCCTTCCAGGAAGGTTCCCTTAACCATGGACTTTAATCTGTCAAGTGTCTGTACAGAAGGATCAAATTCATGGGCTGTGAACTGGAATATGTAGCTGTCATCAAGGAAATTTCTTGGATCCATGTAATACTCAACAATTTCCTTTGAGGCTGCTACCCAGGTGGCTCCGTCGAATCCGGGCCAGCTGGAAGTTGTCCAGTCAAACTTTCCTGCTTCGGTAGATTTCCATGAAGATTTTGAACCTTTATCGATAAGGCTTGAGGTTCCCTGAAGTTCTGCCTGTACGGCTGTGGACCAGTCTAGTCCTGTATTCATGGCCTTGAAGACCCAGTTTGGATATTGGGCGTGAAGCTGTCGAAGCCCCGGTTTGTAGGATTCGGGAAAACCCTGTTGTGCCAGAGCGGCTTCGAAATTGCCATCATTGGTATAGGATACCTGTGCCTGGACAAAATCGGAACGTACATATCCGGTGCCTCCCGAAAAAGAAATCTGAGCCCAGGTATTTCCGTCACTTCCTGTAGTCTGACCGATTATGGAAACCTGAGTGTTGTTCCCGAGGGATGTGACTACCGCTGCATCTGTTCCGGCGGAGGAACGAACATTAACATTGGTTCCTCTTATTACGGCCAGTTGTTCTGCATGAGAGATCAGGGCGCTGTTTGGTGCCAATGTTTCAGGCACGGATACAAACAGTCCCAATATGGTAAAAAGCGCAGTGGCTTTTTTGAGTTTTGTCTTTAGCTTGATTTTCTTCATTAAATCTGACTCCCCAATTTGCAAAAATTGACTCATTTAAATCATAAAAGTTAGCTCATGGAATCGCAACGGAAATCCAAATAATTCAGATAACCGACAAGGTTTTGTAATGAATGGGGGTGGGATGTTAAAACAGATGTAAAACTGAATTAATGAATGAGATTTAGAATCGAATATTTCCGGAGATTTGGAATCGAATATTTCCTGGGATTTGGAATGTGAAAAAACTTAAAGGCGGCGCCGGTAAACCGGCACCGCCTTTAAAAAGGATAAATCAGTCTCTATTAAACTGGATACGCCTTATTGGCTTTGTCAGCTGCTGTTGCAGCAACACCTGTACGCTGAGCATTTCTGTACTCGAAGAAATCCTTAGCTACAGCAGGGAACAGAGCGTATGAAAGAACATCTTCCTTGGTAGGATTCTCAACATACTGCTTTGTTTCCTCGGTATACTTCTCCATCTGAGGCTCGATATGATCTGCAGGACGGTCTGTCATCTGAGCTTCGCCCTTAAGGATCTTCTTAACAACCTCGGGATCCATAGGCTTAACTGTACGTCCGAACTCTCCGGCTACGAGCTTATGTGACTCCTTAGGAACCATCTTATATCTCTCGCCCATAAGAACGTTCATAACAGCCTGGGTTCCAACAATCTGTGAAGAAGGTGTAACGAGAGGCGGCTCACCAAAGTCTTTACGAACTCTTGGAACTTCCTCAAGAACCTCTGTAAGCTGATCGTCCTTGCCTGCCTGGTGAAGCTGTGAAATAAGGTTACTGAGCATACCGCCCGGTACCTGATATCTAAGGGTGTTAACATTAACACCGAGAACCTTTGTTGAAAGAAGACCTGACTTCAGGCACTCCTCACGATATGGCTCGAAATAGTTGGAAACATCGATGAGCTTGTTAACATCAAGACCTGTATCATACTCTGTTCCTTCAAAAGCCTTAACCATAACGTCTGTTGAAGGCTGTGAAGTACCGAGAGCAAAAGGTGTAGATGCTGTATCGATGATGTCAGCACCTGCCTCAACGCACTTAAGGTAAGTCATTGATGCCATACCTGATGTGTAGTGGGTGTGGATCTCGATAGGAAGCTTTGTTCCTCTCTTAAGAGCCTTTACAAGGTCATAACCTGCCTGTGGAAGAAGGAGTCCTGCCATATCCTTGATACAAAGGGAATCTGCACCAAGACTCTCAACGTCGTTTGCAAGCTTCTCCCAGTAATCAAGAGTATATGCATCACCGAGAGTATAGCAAAGAGCAATCTGAGCATGACCACCCTCTCTCTTGGTAGCCTTAACAGCTGTCTCAAGGTTACGGATATCGTTAAGACAGTCGAATATACGGATAACATCGATACCGTTTGCGATGGATCTCTCTACAAAGTTGTCAACAACGTCATCGGCATAATGATTGTATCCGAGAATGTTCTGACCTCTGAAAAGCATCTGAAGCTTTGTGTTCTTCATATGCTTTTTGATCATTCTGAGTCTCTCCCAGGGATCTTCCTTGAGGAAACGGAGGCATGAGTCAAATGTAGCTCCGCCCCAACACTCTACAGCGTTATAACCAACCTGATCCATCTTATCAAGGATCGGCTCCATTTCTGAACTCGGCATACGAGTTGCGATTAATGACTGATGCGCATCACGCAGCACAGTCTCTGTGATTTTTACTTTAGCCATTTTATCTCCTCTATTTACTTAACACCGTAAACGGCCATAAATGTACCGGCTGCAACGGCAGTACCGATAACTCCGGCTACGTTAGGACCCATAGCCTGCATGAGCAGGAAGTTTGTAGGATCAGTTTCTGAAGCAACCTTCTGTGAAACTCTGGCAGCCATAGGAACGGCTGAAACACCGGCGGAACCGATGAGCGGGTTGATCTTCTTTCCGGAAAGAACGTACATGAGTTTTCCGATGAGAACACCGGCAGCTGTACCAAATGCAAATGCTATAAGACCGAGAGCTACGATCTTTAAGGTATCAACATTAAGGAAAGCCTCTGCTGACGTTGCACCACCTACAGATGTTCCAAGCATGATAACAACGATGTACATCATGGCGTTTGATGCAGTCTCTGTAAGCTGTTTAACAACACCGCACTCCTTGAAAAGGTTACCAAGCATAAGCATACCAACAAGTGGTGCTGTTGTAGGAAGAAGGAGACAAACTACTACTGTAACAACGATCGGGAAAAGGATTCTCTCGAGCTTTGAAACAGGACGGAGTGTAGGCATCTTTACCTTTCTCTCCTCTTCTGTTGTAAGAGCCTTCATGATAGGAGGCTGGATGATAGGAACCAGTGACATGTAGGAGTAAGCTGCTACTGCGATAGGTCCTAAAAGTGATGTCTGTCCAAGCTTATTGCAAAGGAAAATAGATGTAGGACCGTCGGCTCCACCGATGATGGAGATGGCTGCGGCAGCAGCACCGTTGAATCCCATAAAAATAGCCATGAAATAAGCTGAATAAATACCAAACTGAGCAGCAGCACCGAGAAGGAATGTTATCGGGTTTGCTATCAGCGGTGAGAAGTCTGTCTGGGCACCTACACCCATGAAGATAAGTGAAGGAAGGATCGCCCACTCATCAAGATGGAAGAAGTACCAAAGAAGTCCACCTGTTCCGTTAATGGATTTCTCCGGAGACATCATGATGTCCGGATAAATATTAACAAGCAGCATACCGAAAGCGATAGGAACCAGAAGAAGCGGCTCAAATCCTTTGGCAATGGCAAGATACAGGAAAACAAATGCGACGAAGATCATCAGGATGTTTCCCCATGTCATGCTTACGAAAGCTGTCTGCTGGAGCAGGTTTGAAAATGTTTGTAATGCGTTCATATTTTATTTATCCTCCAGTACAGCGAATCAAATCAACAAAAGCAAATCAACCGTTAATTAGTTAAGAGTTGCAAGAGTTGCACCTGACTCTACTGCATCACCAACAGAAACGTTGATGGAAGCAATTGTACCGTCCTGAGGAGCAACGATCTCGTTCTCCATCTTCATAGCCTCGAGAACAAGGATAGCCTCACCGGACTTAACAGCCTCGCCGGCATTCTTCTTAACAGCAAGGATCTTTCCGGGCATAGGAGCCTCAACCTTTACTGAACCCTGAGCGCCTGATGCTGCAGGAGCAGCTGCAGGTGCGGGAGCTGCTGCGGGAGCGGGAGCAGCGGCAGCTACAGGAGCAGCAGCACCGTTGCCGCCCTCTTCTACTGTTACGTCATAAGCGACGCCGTTTACTGTAATAGTATATTTCTTCATTTTAAATACCTCTCAATAAATAAGGGCAATCGCCCGTGTTAATCTAAAGTTGCAAGAGTTGCACCGGATTCCACTGCATCACCAACAGAAACATTGATGGAAGCAATTGTACCATCCTGAGGAGCAACGATTTCGTTTTCCATCTTCATGGCCTCGAGAATAAGGATAGCCTCACCGGACTTGACAGCCTCGCCGGCATTCTTCTTAACAGCAAGAATCTTGCCTGGCATAGGAGCTTCAACCTTTATCGAACCCTGAGCGCCTGATGCAGCAGGAGCAGCCTTAGGTGCGGGAGCTGCAACAGGAGCTGCAGGAGCAATTGATGTTACCACCGGTGAAGCTGCAGGAGCTGCTTCTGTTGAAGCTGAAACCATGCAGCGGTTTCTTAATGGACGTACACGTAAATTGTTATTAAGTGCAGGACCGGGTACGAAACCGTTATTGTCTGAAACTGAGCCCTCTGTGTCAGCCTCATATGCTGCGATTGCTGCTGCAATAACTGCCTGAATTGTATCATCACTGGCTGCGGCCGCCGGAGCTGCCTGAGGAGCCGGAGCTGCCTTTACTGCAGGGGCTTCCTGAGCTGCAGGAGCTGCTGCTTTATTCTTTGCCTCTTTGCTCTCCTTCATCTTCTTCTCAAATACACCGATGTACTTGAAAAGTGAGATGATCCATGCAATGAAAATGAGAACTGCAAATACGGTTCCCATACCAACAATGAGGTTGCCTGCGGCATCAGCCATGAGTTCAGGCATTTCATAGTGCGGCTCAAAGGTCATCTCTGATATTGCACCTGTCATCTCGTTGATACCAAGGGTGAGCTTAAGGGGTCTCTTTTCAAATGTTGAATCTATTTCGATTCGGTAGCCATCTTCTGTTTTTGAAGCTTCGGCACTGTCCACACTTACAAAGGAACCAAGACGATCCATGCTGTTTATATAGTTTGTAAGACCGTTGTATTTAATGGAGTCCTTTGTCTTAAATGCAGTATCGATCTGTCTCTGAATATCTTCCGCGGGAAGCTTATAGATACTCTGTTCTGCATACTGCATTGCCTGCTGCTCAAGTGCTGACTTGATAGTCGGGTCAATGGACTCAACTGTCTTGTTGTCTGAACTTCCGCAAGCGGCAAGTGTGATAACGGAAAGTACAAGAGCTAAACAGAGAGCAGCTTTTCTAAACCACTGTTTCATTCTGTCTCCTCTCATCAAACTGTTCCGTTTTTCTTGTTTGGTCTGTAAACGCTCTTCCATCCGAGCATCTGAAGAGAAGCTGCGATTCTCTGTCTTGTCTCCTGGGGATCGATGATCTCGTCTACATATCCTCTCTTGGCTGCGGCAAGTGCGGTGTTCTCTTCTGCAAACTTCTTTGCAAGTTCTGCATCACCGTCAGCTACAACCTTTGCAGCCTGATCTGCATCCATGACACCAATCTTTGAGTTATTGAATGCATATACAATATCTGCACCGAGAGCCTTGGCACCGAATGTAAGACCTGCTGTGCCAAGAGCATTCTTAACAACTGTGATAACAGGAACATCAGCATTGCTGTAAGCATAAGCAAGCTTTGCAGCTGCTGTAGGCATATGCTTCTCTGTGCATTCACAGTTGCAGTAGCCTGTTACATCAACTACTGAAATTACAGGAAGGTCGAAGGCATTGGCAAAAGATACAAGTCTTGCTGCCTTATCTGCACCCTTCCAGGTAAGCTTCTGGCTCTTGTTTGCAACGATTGCAACAGTCTCCCCGCCGATCTGAGCGAAACCTGTTACAACATCCTTTGAGTATCCCTTCTTTGTCTCAAGGAAGATACCGTTATCTGCAAGCTGCTTAACAGCTTCATCAGCGTCAAGTGTGTCAAATGAAAGAACAGCACGGTTAAGATCGTCTGTGCTCTCATCAAGAACTCCGCCATCTGTATTATTACCTGGTAATACAGCCACTAACTTACGAATCTGAGCGAATACCTCATCTTCTGTGCCGTCGAAATCAACAAGTCCGAATTCCTCGCGCTTTGCAGCCTTTGCGATCTCGTCATCCTTGTTTCCGATAACGGCGTCAGGTGCATTGACATATGCCTTTGCCTTTGTGTTCTCCATAAGAACATAATCGGAAAGTCCTGCGAGAACTGTAAGTCCGCCGCCGCAGTTTCCGAAAATAGCTGTGATCTGAGGAATCTGACCACTTGCGAGTGTCTGCTTCTTATAGATGCGTCCGAGACCAAACAAAGAGTCGTTAGCCTCCTCAAGTCTGACACCTGAGCAATCTACAAGAGCGATTACAGGAGCCTGATTTTTCATCGCCATTGAGTAAATGTTGGCGATCTTTCTGGCATGCATCTCTCCGATTGAACCGCCGAGAACTGCGGAGTCCTGTGCATAAACATACACAAGGTTACCGTCAATTGTTCCGTAGCCGGTTACAACACCATCGGAAGGTGCTTTCTTTTCAGCAAGGTTGAAATCTGTTGATCTTGCCTCAACAAGACGGCCGACTTCAACGAAGCTGAACTCATCGAGCAGTGACTGAATTCTTGTCAGAGCTGATGATGTTGACTGATTATCCATGTTTTATCCTCCATTTCATATATAAACAAAGGGCATAGTACACCCCGGTTTATGTCTCATATATTGTAATCTATAGATATGCAATATTCAACATGATTTTAAGTTATATTATACGTAACCTCAAAATAAGGACAGCCGATTTTTGTTGAAATTACTGGGGTTTTTGAAATGCATAGGAAAGAGCTATATACACTATTCTGATTTCCAATCATGCATAAAGATGGTTTTTTTGATATTGGTGTCTGAGGCATCAACTGTGAGTTTGTAAAAACACATCTCCCGGCATAACGGATCACCCTGTAAGGAATAAAAAACGGACCTTGACCGGTCCGTTTAAGTAAATCTGAGTCCTTTAGGATAGTGATTTTTTATTTGACTGTTGACGAGCTTCCCGAGGCCGAGAGCTATTCCGTCACAAGCCACAATGACCCATCCTTTTCCTGATATTCCCTCCGGTGCCGGAATCTGAAGACCTTTCAGATACTGTTCTGTTTCGGATGCATCTGAACTATAGTTGCAGACAGATAATTCATAATTATTCAATTCTTCGGGATCGTAAATGTTTATGGCGTGAGTCAGGGCATGTTCTGGCTCAATGCGTTTCCCGAGGTCTGAGGCTTTGAGAATTCCTGATCTGAAGGTTCGAAGTCCTTTCAGGTCAGGCATAAAGGATGGAATCAGATAGATCTGGTCCTTTTGCTTTACTTCCTTATAATTCATAGCAGAAATGCTGTTTCCCGGAATATGTGCTGATGCATCATTCGATGAAGCATCGTTTTCAAAAGGATCTTTTCCGGCTTTTCTGAAAACGGCAATGTAGTGCCCTTCTCCTTTTTCAAGGTGGGGCCATACGCGTTTTTCAAAAACAAGCTCCATATCTTCATGCTCTTTAAGGATGAAATTTCTGATATCCTCATCCTCTTCTTTTTCAAAGGTACAGGTTGAATAACATAGCTTCCCTCCGGCAGAGAGCATCCTGTAAGCATTGGAAACAATCTCCTTCTGGCGCTCGGCGCAAAGCCTGACATTTTCCGGAGACCATTCTTTTATCGCGGTTTCATCTTTTCTGAACATGCCCTCGCCGGAACAAGGTGCATCAACAATGATTCTCGTAAAATATTCCGGAAAATGATCGGCCAGTCTTCCTGTATCCTCATTTGTAACAGCTGCATTTGTTATGCCCATTCGTTCAATATTTGAACTCAGAGTCTTTGCCCTTAATGCCACATATTCGTTTGATAAAAGAAATCCTCCGAGCTCCGGTGAAAGCATATCAGCTGCCTGAGTTGATTTTCCACCGGGACTTGCGCAAAGATCGGCGACTCTGTCGAAGGGGCGGATATCGAGATGTGCAACCGCCTGCATGGCTTCTGTACCCTGAATGTAATATAAACCGGCTTCATGATAAGGATGCTTTCCGGGACGGATACCTTTTTTAAGAAGGTATTCCTCGTCCATATAGAATTCGCGGTAATATTTTTTCTCTTTGTGGATGATGTAACTGGCGTCTTTCAGGGGTTCCAGGTTCCATTCTTCCACAAGACGATCATAAGTGATCCTGGTGGGTGAACAGGAGCTCTCATTGGCTATGAGTTTTTTAAGGTTTAGACGCAGTCCCCGTATCGGAGGAGCATCGTAGCTTTGGATGAAAGCCTCATACTGGTCAGTCTCCTGAAGCAGCTGCTTCATTCTGTTTAAAAATTCCTGTGGCAATGTTATCATAGGCACCCCGTGAAATATAGAAAAAACGGTACACCCTCAGTGCACCGTTTCCTGCTGACTAAATAAAAAATGATTAAAGATCGATTCTGTAATCAGAACTTCCAACACCGTCAATTGTGTAGTATGCAGCAGATTCTGCAACATTAACATACACATCTACAGACTGTACGTCAGCCTTGATGGCCTTTGCAGCGGCAATGGCATCAGCCTGGAGCTTGGAAGGCTCATAATCTCTGTCATTGATCTGTAATGTAATATATGTTGAGACCTCAGCATTTGCTGCAGCAGGCTTCTTTTCGACAGGCTTCTTTGCAGCTGTCTTTGCAGGAGCCTTTGTCTCAGCCTTTGGTTCTGCTTTTTTAGCTTCAGGCTTCTTTGCAGCTTCTTTCTTTTCTGTAGTTTTAGCAGTTTCGGTTTTTGCTGCAGGTTTTTTTGATGTTTCCTTTACTGTTGCAGCAGCCTTTTTGATTTCAGCGAAGGATTCCTTGAGTGCTTCATCCTTTGCGGCTGTCGTCTTTGAATTCTTCTCCATACCTTTATCTCCCCGTTTTTAAAAATTCGAATAATACAATATTCTTAGAAAAAATCGTATAATTCCGTGTTTCCTTAGCATTATATTTCTGTGATTTCGCTTTGTCAACAAAAGCGGTCTGAAATGTGGTAAGCCAAATAAAACAAAACACTGAACCCTAGGTAAAACCAGGTGGCCGGATTTGAAAACCAGGTTGTAAAGAAAGAGAAAGAGAAATAAAAAGCAAGCTCAGCATATATAAGTCTTGAAAACGGATTATCATCTTTGGCATGCGCATAAAGGATAAATCCGGTGATGAGACCTATGATGATTGCAAAAATAATAATGCCTATGATTCCGAAATCGTACCAGGCGTCATAAAGCAGAGTTACGGTTGTGAGTTCTTCCTTATTGGTGAATAAAGGAAATGCCATGTCCAGTGACGGAAAAAGAAATTTCAGTCCGGTCAGGGTGATCACCGGGTACAGCATTTTAATACCCCTTGAATGAACGGTAAGCTCCTGAGTCATTACATTAAAATTGTCATAGTTATTGGCTATATACATGTAGGGCTGGGTTATAAATATCGGAGTGTGGGGATCCTTCATTTCGAATATCCCGTTAAGATACTCCACGGAATGTGCCCTTTCTATGGTGATGATCACATATACGAGTATAAGTAATATGCCAAGTATAAGAATTTGCCAAAGCTTGTATTTCTTTCCGGAAACCGTTGTGACAAAAATGGCAAGGATCGCTGCAAACATAAACTGGAATCTTGAGACCAGAAGAATACAAAGGATCAATGGTGCCAAAAGACCTATTACGGAGGTGATATCCGGAAGTAATGACAGCTTGTGTCTTTGGTCAATGTAAAGCATCGTTACACCCGGAATCAAAATAGCCAGGGTTGTGAAATAATGAATCCCTTTAAGATGGAAATAACTGTAGGCATGGGGAGTGTCTACTGTGAACAGAGGAATAAACTGCAGTTTCCATGCTTCGAAAAAGAAGCAAGCCCAGGATAAAAGTGTTACAGACAGAATTATAGTTTTAAATATGAAGAGTTTGCTTACCCTTAATTCGATTGAGGATCCTGTTTTGAAAAAATGCTTTTGATAAAGCAAATGCTCCGTATATTTTGATATGAAATAAAAAATTGGATAAAAAATAAAAAAGGATCCCCAGGTAGAAAGCGTCCAGTCTGTAGACAGATTACTTAATTGCAGACGGGCAATACCCTCGCCTCCCAAAAGTCCCAGAGCCATAAGACCTCTGAGGTTTAGAAGTTCATTTGAGAAAAGCTTTTCCCTTAGATAAATAAATACAGCAATACCTATAAGAAAAGCTGCAGATAGAGCGGATAAACCCGCTCTACCTGTAATGAAGCTCAGTATATAGGCTGCTGTATAAATGATAAGTACTTTAATTTCATCCATAATTAATTATGAGAACCTTCTCTTGCGGTCTCTTCAGGAGATAGTTCTGTTTCGTCGGATGGACTGCTCTCTTCCGGCTTTGTTTCCCCGTTATGAACCACTCTTTCGTTTTCGCTATGGCTTTCTTCAATTCCGGAAGACGACTCAGGCGCGTCAACTGATTCGGATTCGTTATGCTCGGAAGATTCCTCTGTCTGGTGTGTCGGTTCTTCGGATTCGGGTACCGGAGGTGCCGGATTATCCGGGTTTGACGGGTTCGGAGAAGGCGCAGGCGCAGGATTTCCGTGATTATCATTAACATCAGGAAGTTTCTCTATACGTACAAGAACATTGATCTGAGGATCCTGATCTTTCGCCAACTCAACACCTGCAGGAAGGATCTGTGACAGGTCAAAGGATACGGACACACTATCCCGTGCTTCGTTAATGTCTATCTCCGGCAGTTGGAAAACAGTCATGGAGTCTATCACTCCGGGTAATGAAGACAGAGCCACACTATCGGGAGATACGGTTGTTGATTCATACTGATATCCTGCGGCAGGAGTTCCTGTAACAGATGAAAGAAGGTTTATATTTTTTTCTTTATGTACTGTGACGGAGTAATCGATATTCTCTTCGTTGCTGGTCACACCCTGAAGATTGGTCAGTTTGTTTCCATTGGCATCATAGTATACAAGCTGGGCTATACCGTCCTGGTTTGCGGATATGCCCGTCACATCCAGTTCTATGCCGACTGCAGATATACGTCCTATCTCTGATTCTTTGCCGGTTATATATACGGACTCCGGACTGGAAGCGATATTAACTACACGATATCCGGATTTTGGATCACCGGTAGTGGTGTATTTGATATCGAATTTCTTTTTCTGTATGTTTTCCAGAGTTATCTTAACAACAGAAGGACGTATCTGAACGTTGTCTATTATTGATTCTTTACCATTAAGTACTTCGTAGTAAACGGGTACAGAACCGGTGATGCTGTAATCCGACAGGCTTATATAGGCGCGGAAATCGGAGCTCGAGATGGATGATCTCATATCTGTTCTTACATTATAAGAAACGGTTACACTTGTCCTGTCAGCAACCCAGGTTTTGAAATCAGAATCAAAGGCATCCTGGTTTAATACTTCTAAAGTAACGGTTCTGGAGTCGTTGATTTCCGGCTTTGAAACATTTACAACCAACACCCATATAACAAATGCAAGAAAGAGACTTAATGCTTTAAGAGAAAAGTTTTCGGTGAAAAAACGTTTGATCATACTTTGTGCTCCTTTCTTGTATTGCGGAAGAAAGGAAAACGATTTGAAGCCGTATCGTTATCGGATTCGTCTTTTTGTACAGGCAGCATTGCTCTTAATGCCTCTGCATCATTTGCACGCTTTAAAACACCGTTAACGGCTACCGAAACACGACCGGTTTCTTCTGAAACCACAACAGTTATGGCATCTGAAGATTCGGAAATGCCGAGGGCTGCCCTGTGTCTGGTGCCATAATCCTTTGAAATTTCTGTTTCAGATAATGGCAGGTAACAGGTCGCGGATATTACCCTGTCTCCCACAACAACTACAGCACCATCGTGAAGCGGCGTGTTCTTCTCGAAAATATTGATAAGCAGTGCAGCCGTAACGAGACCGTTGATGCGTATTCCGGTGGCGGCTATTTCATTCAGTGGTTGCTTTTGCTGTATAACAATAAGTGCACCGGTTTTCTTCTTTGCCATTTCAAAAGTTGCAACAATGATTTCGTTTATTGTATTTATGCCGGAATCTTCAATGTTACTTCCGGGGAATAAGCTTGTGAAAAAGTTGCGGGTTCCCAGCTGTTCAAGGGCTTTTCTGAGCTCGGGTTGAAAAATTACAACAGCGGCGATGATAAATACAGTGGAGATCCTTTCAATCAACCACATTATTGTCGAAAGCTGCATCGCCCACGCTATAACGATGAAGGCACCGATGACAGCGAGTCCTTTTAACAGTGCAAAGGCACGGGTATTCTTGATCCAAAGCAAAAATTCATAGACTATGACGGCCAGGATCACGATCTCAACGATATTAGGCAGATAAAATGGCGGAAGCAGGCTAAACCAGCTTCTCAGTTTTGGAAAAATATCTGGCATCAATTCTCATCCTCATCTAATGATTTTAATTTAGGGATTGCTTTTACATAGTAAATATAATCGTCATCTTCAAAGCGAAGACGTTCTGTTCGCTGATAATCAACTGCATGAAATGCAAAAACGTATAATAGAGAAATCAGGCAGGAAATAAAAAGTCCCGGCAAAATTCCCAAAAATGAAAATTCCAGTTCAAAATGCATATAACCGCATACAGAAACTATGATGATTGATATGACTCCGGCGATGACGGCAACTATCCAATTGGACTCGAAAGATATTTGACTTATGATAAACACTATTACAATGCAAAATGCAAAAGCAGCCATAGTGATGATGATCTCTTTATCTTTAAACAGATTGCCGAATAATCCGGCATATGCCGTTGCCATAGCGGTTATGTCACTGCCTATGGCAGCTTTTGATAGTGATGAATTAACAGAAATATATTCTATTAAATAGTATAACATAACTCCGATGGATACAGGCACGGTTGACATAAGACCTAATGACAATCCTGCAATTATCGGAATTACATATGGGATATGAATGTAAAAAAATAGCGGAACAAGGGCTATAAGGATGGCATTACCGGCTCTGAAAGTTGATTGAATAAGGGCAGCCAACAGTAAGACTATGCCTGCAACCAGAAATATTTCCAGAGATCCTGCGTAAGCATTACCAAGGATCAGCATACCGAAAAAGACAGGAATACAAGTCCATGGTAAAAACGAACAGAGAATAGAAGCTGCGATACAAATAAGCGGATTTGAAAGCATGTCGCTGTAGCCTATATTGCTGTTCACTGTGAAAAAGCAAAGAAAGGCAGTAACAGCCTTGATCACAGGTAAGATCCAAAAATCATTTTCTGTATAAAATTTTTGTAAAGACTCTCTCACTCTTATCATTTGTATCTAAAGCCTTTCATTTATCTCTTTTTCGAATGTTTAGTACATCTATCCTATCGTCATCCATATCTTCATCAAGCCATCCGCTTTGGGACTCACCCTTCTTGCTATAAGGTGTGTGTTCCTTTGCGGGATTAGCAATAGGATCATCAAGCCAGCCTCCCTCGGGATCAGAAAGCTCTCCACCGTCTTTTACGTAAGTACGAAATCGTGGATGTATCGACTCCCAGGTATTGGAAATGTCATCGTATACTCGTATACTGCCGCCGGTTTCCTTATAATATTCGGCTTCGTCTTTCGTTACATCTATGTAATCAAATTCGTTTTCCTGCATACGGAGCAGCTTGTCAAGTTTAGCTGTATAGAAAAGACTTTTGCGATGAGCATTATCATAGTTTATGGAACATCGTATATAAGCTCCAAGGATGATGATCACCATGCCGGCAAGGTAAACATACAGAATCGATTGAAGTGAAGCTATGATAAAGGAAATGTTAAGATGCAGCAACACTTCCTCTATATTCACTACGGCGATTATGATACTTATAACGATAAAACAAAATGTGTAATAGATGGATGCAGTAAGAATCCCGCGTGAAATATAATCACCTTTAAAATATTTACTTGTCTCTATGATCCCTTTACCCTCTTTTTTTTCGTATATGGATAACTGAACCATAAGGCGGATCTTTTCAACATTCAGCATTTGATTTATCCTCAATATTAGTAGCCGCGTACTGCTCTTGATCGTTCGGCATATGGTGAATCCGGATAACTACCGACTATTTTATCGAATAATGCATTGGCTTCCTCAGTGCGTCCCATGGACTGATATAATCTTGCAAGCAGGAAGAGATTTTCCGGCTCTTCACGGATGGTCACACTAAGCATGTATAGTTCGGCAGCAGTATCCTGCGAACCTGCGTTCCACTCATTTGTGGCCTTTTCGGCAAGCTCCTGGTATACTGAGCTTTCCATGATGTGTTTGATGTCCTGATACTGAGCAGCAAGATTCTCATCAACTATCTGATCTGCATCAAGACCTGTGAACAGCTGTGCAGCCAGGACAGAATCTCCTTTATCGTAAGCCACAGTAATCTGGTTAAGGGCCTGGTACTGTCCCATGAAAGACTCGTTGGCATTTTGAAACTGTTCTACCTGCAGAGCCGCTGCTTCGTACTGTTTCTGAAGAGAATCATACTGATTTTTCAGATCACTGTACTCTCTGTTTGCACTGTCCAGTTTTTCGGTATAGGAAATAAGCTCCTGGTTGTTGCTTGAGTTAATAGCTTTTTCCTTAGCGGGCAGCACAAGTAAGTTGAAGGCTAATAAAGCCAGTACTAAACCTACAAGTATGTTTACAATGACCATCCATGGAGATATTTGCTTTACCTCCTGAGGTATAAGAACGTCATCGTCTGTCATTTTACGATGGGAAAAAGCATTCTTAAGTCTGCTTTGTTCGACTTCTTTTCGCCCGGTTTTTTGTTTTACCTCATCCATAAGAACAAGTGCTTTTGGATTATTCCGGTCAATCTTTAAAACTTTATATAAGCTTCTGCCGGCTTTGACCCAGTCTTCACGTTTCATATAAAGAAGAGCCAGAAGAATGTGGGCTTTTATATAGTTTGGGCTATCCTGGATGACCTGGTTAAGCTGCATTATGGCTAAATCTTCATTGTTATTCTGGGCATAGGATAAAGCCTGGTTGTAACGTTTAACATTATCTGAACAAATACGAACAATGGCAGGCTTACGCTGAATCTCTCCAAGGTAGTAATCTGCTCTGTTGTTTTCGGGAAGAAGGTTCATGCTGATGATCCATTGAACAAGGGCATCTGCTGTTTCACCGCATTCAAAAAAAATAAGCCCCAAAAGATTTCTGGCATCCTTCTGATATTTGTCAAATTGAAGAGATTTCTTTAGTAATTCGGCGGCCCCGCTAAGATCACGCAATTTTGCACGCTCCAGTGCGAGGTTATAGTAGCAGTTGGAGATGCGTTCCAGGGTTAAATCATATTTCATTTCTCTGAATCCTTCTTTATTTTGATTGCATCCTCAATCAGCCTGGTCATTATGTCATTCATATCAGTGAGGTCAATTTTTACAATGGCGTCTTCTATCTGATCCACATCAAGGCTCGGCTTGAAACGCTGTATTTCATCTTCGTAATTAATCATATATGCATCTTTCTGTTTTAAGATTGATTTCAGCTTACAGTTGTATGATCATGCTGTTCTTGACACGTATATGGGTTTAGATTAAAATTTGCAAAGTGTCTAAAAACATGGCATATAATAATAGCTTATCAAACAAGTTTAGCACATCTTACTAGGGCATTCAAGGAAGATAAACCGGCGCTTTATGACACTTGTGTAATGAAATTGTAAATGATTGAAAGCTTTTAAAATGGTATTCCAAAGCCCGGATGTTTTGGTAATAAATGTTTTCGACAGGAGGATATATGGAAGGTTTAGTTAATTCTATAACACAGAATCTGCAGGGAGTTGTATCTAAGGAAATGATAGTTTTTATCATCTCTATGATGCCGGTTCTGGAACTTAGAGGGGGTCTTTTGGCGGCTTCAATTCTTAATGTTCCATACATTAAAGCATTGATCATATGTGTAGTTGGTAATCTTCTGCCCATTCCGTTTGTGCTATTCTTTATTGAAAAGATAGTTGTAGCACTTGAGAAATTTGGACCAACAAAAAAAATTGCAATGATGTTGAGAAATAAGGTTGAAAAAAACCGCGAATCCATAGAGAAGTATGACTTTTGGGGTTTGGTTTTATTTGTCGGTATACCGCTGCCGGGAACCGGAGCATGGACAGGATCACTTGTAGCCGGACTCCTTCATATGAAGAGAAGGAAGGCTATTCCTGCAATACTTACCGGAGTGGTTATGGCTTCAGTCATCATGTCAATTATTTCATACGGTATTCTGGGAAATATCATAAGATAGAAAGATACAAAAAAGATGCATGAGCTTTAAGCTCCTGCATCTTTTTCTAACTGCGGAGAAAGGGACTTGAACCCTCATGAGTGTTACCTCACACGGACCTGAACCGTGCGCGTCTGCCATTCCGCCACCTCCGCGAACCATTAGATATTAGCATATTAGAATTGCCCCGTCAACACCAAAATAAGCCATGGGTTAAGGGCTGAAGACTGGGTGAAATGCAGATCTAAAGTAAAGCTGCAGATATAAATGAGAGATAATCGTACGGAATCTTATTACCTTCTCAAAAAAATACCCGGTGTGTATACACCGGGTATAGTCATCGATTTAAGTAATCAGATTACTTGTTGATCTGAGCCTTAGCTGTCTCGGCAAGCTTTGCAAATCCCTCAGGATCAGCGATAGCTACCTCTGAAAGCATCTTACGGTTCATGTCAACACCAGCTGACTTAAGACCGAACATGAACTTGCTGTATGAAAGACCATTAAGTCTTGCTGCAGCATTGATACGTGCGATCCAAAGCTGTCTGAACTGTCTCTTTCTCTCCTTACGTCCTCTGTATGACTCTGTGAGAGCTCTCATTACGCTCTGCTTAGCTACTCTATAGTGCTTTGAACGAGATCCTCTGTAGCCCTTAGCAAGCTTGAGTACTCTATTATGCTTCTTCTTAGCGTTTAATCCGCCCTTAATTCTCATTTTAATTTCCTCCTCTAAAGACTACAAAAATTAAAGATATGGAAGAATCTTCTTCATTGTCTTTACGTTTGTTGCATCAACAACGATATCCTTGCGAAGACCTCTCTTACGCTTAGTTGTCTTCTTTGTAAGGATGTGTCTCTTATAAGCCTTGTTTCTTACGAGCTTACCAGTTCCGGTAACCTTAAAGCGCTTAGCAGCTGCTTTCTTTGTCTTAAGCTTTAACTGTGCCATATTAGCCTCCTGTGAATTTACTTTTTAGGACTTATAACAATCGCCATATTTCTGCCTTCGATTTTTGCAGGTTTATCAAGGATTGCAATATCCTTTAATTTTTCTGCAAACTCGTCGAGGATGTACTTGGACTGATTCATACGGGACATCTCACGTCCTCTGAATCTGAGAGCAACCTTGACTTTGTTGCCCTTTTCAAGGAATTTTCTGGCAGCCGACAACTTTGTATTGAGATCGTTGGTATCGATGTTTGGTGTCATACGAATCTCTTTGATCTCGGTTACATGCTGGTTTTTCTTGGCCTCTTTTTCCTTACGCATCATCTCATAGCGATACTTACCGAAATCGGCAATCTTGACAACAGGCGGCGTCGCATTGGCTGCTATCTTGATAAGATCAAGATCAGCGTCTTTCGCCATCATGTAAGCTTCCTTGGATGACATGACACCTAACTGGTCTCCGTTTGCACCAATGACTCTTACTTCCTTGTCTCTAATCTGTTCGTTGATTTCAATGTCTGCGTTTTTCTTAATAGCCATAAACTCCTCTCCGTGATACAAGCTGTAAAAACAAAAAAATATGGTGGATTGTAAGCCAAATCCACCATAATGAAAATACACGAAGTAATAATCAAATATGAACCCGGGTCAGTATCGTACTGCCGAGGTGAGGTGGATACCTACTTTCCTGTGTCTTGATAGACTAGTGAAGTCTAACATTTCTTATAATAACTGTCAAGCGATTTTTGAAAAATATCTGATTGATATGTTATTCCGGTTTGTCCGGGGAATCGATTATGTCATCGATTATTTTATAGATTTCCTGAAGTCCCTGTTTTGTTTCAGCAGAGAAAGGGATCATGACGCAGTTTTCTGTTGCATTAAGGCATTTTCTTATATCTGCAACCTGCTTCTTGACCTGAGATCTTTTTATTTTATCAACTTTAGTCAGTATAACAATAGGTTCGAATCCTGTGGACTGTTTTACAAAGTCAAACATCTGCATGTCCTGTTTTGACGGATCGTGACGAATGTCTACAAACTGAATGACTTCTTCGATATCTTCCGAGGTCTCCAGATATTTGTTTATCATACGTCCCCATTTTTCCTGCTCTACGGCTCCTGTTGCAGCATAACCGTAGCCAGGGAGGTCAACAAGGTAAAATTGATCGTTTATATTGTAAAAGTTTATGGTTCGAGTTTTACCCGGGGTCGAACTTGTTCTGGCGTAATTTCTTCGGTTGATGAAAGCATTAATGAAGGAAGACTTTCCTACATTTGACCTTCCTGCCATAACAAATTCAGGCTTCCCTGTTGAGGGAAGCTCTGATTTGACACCTAATACCTGATCGAGATTGACTGATAAGATTTTCAATGATTTCTCCTTTATGGTTCGACAGTCAGAGTTATGCTGACTGATTCTCACCTTTATTGAAGAATGAAGAGTCTTTACGTGATGTCTTTGACTGCTCCTCATCCTTATGAGTTATTACAGGATCACCGTTATTTGTGACAACATCCTCAGTTATCTCCACTGTTGAAATATCCGGCTCGGAAGGTATCTCATACATGATGTCTGTCATCATATCTTCCATGATGGAGCGCAGACCTCTGGCACCGGTTTTTCTTGCAACAGCTTTCTGCGCGATGGCGGATACTGCATCTTCTGTGAACTCAAGGTTAACACCGTCGATCTCAAATAATTTCTTATACTGCTTTATAAGAGCATTCTTAGGAGTAGTAAGTATCTGCTTAAGGGTGTCGACATCGTGAGACTGTAATGTGACATCTACAGGTACTCTTCCTATGAACTCGGGTATGAGACCAAACTTGACAAGATCCTCAGGCTGAACTTCTTTGAGAACGTCATCGTAGTTTTCCTTATTCTTTTCAACTATCTCAGCACCAAATCCTATGGAACCTGATGCGATACGCTTTTCAATAATATGCTCAAGACCGTCAAATGCACCTCCGCAGATGAAAAGAATATTGGTGGTGTCTATCTGTATAAGCTCCTGCTGAGGATGCTTTCTGCCTCCCTGAGGGGGTACAGAAGCCACAGTGCCTTCAAGAATCTTCAAGAGAGCCTGCTGGACACCTTCACCGGAAACATCACGGGTAATGGAAACATTCTCCGATTTCTTTGTGATCTTATCGATCTCATCGATGTAGATGATACCTATTTCTGCACGCTTTATATCATAGTCTGCTGCCTGTATGAGCTTAAGCAGAATATTCTCAACGTCCTCTCCTACATAGCCGGCTTCTGTCAATGCTGTTGCATCGGCAATGGCAAAAGGTACGCCAAGGATTTTGGCAAGGGTTTGTGCAAGATAGGTTTTTCCTGTACCGGTTGGTCCGATCATAAGAATATTTGACTTTTGTACATCTATATCCTTAATCTTCGATGTGATTCTCTTATAGTGATTATAAACTGCGACGGAAAGAACCTTTTTTGCATCATCCTGGCCTATTACAAATTCATCCAGGAAATCCTTGATCTCCTTGGGCTTTAAAAGCCTGATGTCAGATGTATCTGCGGAAGAATCATCGGATCCGGTTTCTTCATCCAGAATTTCCTGGCATAAATCCACACACTCATCACAGATATATGTATTATTGAGACCTGCAATAAGTTTATGCACCTGCTTGGCAGACTTTCCGCAAAATGAACAGCGGATCTTGTCTTCGGGTTTCATTGCCATATATATACCTCATTATAAAAACTGCCGGTTCCCGGGCTTCTCTTGTGGAGAACCGGTATAAATACTGTTATTATTATTTCTTGCTTGCAAGACCCTGATCACGTGATTTGAAAATATGATCAACGATGCCGTACTCGAGAGCCTGCTCTGCTGTCATCCAGTGATCTCGTTCTGTATCAGCCATGACTTTTTCAAAAGGTTGTCCGCAGTTTGCTGCCAGGATCTCAGCCATATGCTTCTTTGTACGGAGTATCCATTCTGCTGTAATCTGGATTTCTGTGGCCTGTCCCTGAGCTCCTCCGGATGGCTGATGGATCATAACCTCAGCATTGGGAAGGATCATTCGTTTTCCCTTTGTTCCGCCTGCAAGGAGAAATGCTCCCATGGAAGCTGCCATACCAACGCAAATTGTGGAAACATCACACTTGATATACTGCATGGTATCATAAATAGCCATACCGTCTGTTATAACACCACCGGGGCTGTTGATATAAAGGCTGATATCTTTGTCCGGGTCCTCGGACTCAAGGAATAAAAGCTGCGCAACTACCAGAGATGCGGTGTCATGATTTACTTCGTCTCCTAAAAAAACAATTCGTTCATTAAGAAGTCGTGAAAAAATGTCATAAGAACGTTCGCCTCTTGAGGTTGACTGTATGACATAAGGAATTGTTGTAATATCACTGAAATTCATATTTTGCCCTCCATTATAAGATTATTCTACTATTGTCTAAAATCGAAAACAATGAAGTGTCACTTCACTATTGGTCACAATCCTTATTATTAACAAAAAGGCGATGCAGACAAATATGCATCGCCTTTTTGCCGGTTTAAAATATATGATAGTCTGATAATTCCGGATCCGGTTAATTTAATTACTCTGCTGACTCATCATTCTCAGACTTCTTTGACTTCTTCTCAGCCTTAACAAGATTTGCCTCAGAAACGAGGAAGTCAACTGTCTCCTGGAATGAAAGATCCTTTCTCATGCTCTCCTTCTGGGAGTCTGTAACATTCTTCATGAGATCTTCATACTTCATCTTGTATGACTCGGCAAGCTTCTTGAACTCTTCATCAATGCGCTCATCAGATACAGTAATGTTTTCAGCCTTCATAACTGCTTCAATAACAAGAGATGTCTTGATGTTTCTTTCTGCGCTTGGAAGCATCTGCTCTCTGAGCTGCTGAACAGTCTGACCTGTGATCTTTAAGTACTGATCCATAGGGATGCCCTGCTGCTGAAGTCTCATCTGGTAATCATAAACCATGTTATCAAGCTGGGAATCGATCATTGCCTTAGGAATATCTACAGAAGCATTCTCTACAACCTTTGCGATAACGCTGTTCTCATTAGCTGTTGTAGCTGACTTTTCCTTCAAATCCTTAAGGCTCTTCTTGAGGTCCTTCTTGTACTCTTCAAGAGTATCGAACTCGGAAACCTCTGATGCAAATTCATCATCTGCCTCAGGAATCTGCTTCTCCTTAACAGCCTTGATGGTTGTCTTGAAAAGGGCTGCCTTTCCTGCAAGATCCTTTGCGCCATACTCTTCAGGGAAAGTAACATTTACATCAACAGTCTCACCTGCTGTGTGTCCGATGAGCTGATCCTCAAATCCCGGAATAAATGTTCCTGATCCGATTGTAAGAGGATAATCCTCTCCCTTGCCGCCTTCGAACTCCTTGCCGTCAACAGTTCCAACGAAATCGATGGTTGCGATATCATCCTTCTTGATTGCACGCTCTACGTCGATAACACGTGCGTTCTTCTCAAGCTCCTGCTTAAGCTTATCGTTAACTTCCTTAGCAGATACGGTTGTATCAGCCTTCTCAACAGTTACACCTTTGTACTCGCCAAGAGTTACTTCAGGCTTAACTGCTACTGTAGCTGTATAGATAAGATTCTTGTCCATGCCGATCTGATCAACACCGATTTCAGGTCTTGATACGATCTCAAGACCTGACTCCTTAGCGGCATCAGGATATGTCTTATCAAGAATCTCGTTAAGTGCATCCTCGAAAAATACCTGTGGTCCGTAGGTCTTCTCGATCATATCCTTAGGAACACGGCCTTTTCTGAAACCGGGGATGTTGAAACGTCCCTTGTTTTTGTTATATGCAACATCAATGGCCTTTAAAAACTCGGCATTGTCTACCTCTACGGTCAGCTTGGCCATATTGTTTTCAAGATTTTCAACTTTAACGCTCATTAAGAGTACCTCCAAAACTTATCGTTTCTAAATATTTTATATGCAACCCACAGGGGAAATGCGCATACTTCTCCCGTGCGTAAGCACGTCCGAGTCAAGAGTATAACACGTACTTTAGCTTATATCAAGGATTTTTGCGAAGGCAGGATGCCTCTTGCCAGCCTGGAATTTGTATATTCGCCACCGGCAGTGACGTCGGGGCCGAACCATTCCGGAGCTATAAAAGAGTTTTCCTCTTCGATAGTTTCGAATTCAACTTCCACAAGACTGAAACCTGAAAGCTCCCCTTCAAATATATCGAGCTCGGCAGTGTGTTTTCCGACCGGTATCATATACCTTTTTTTTCTTATGACTGATCCTTCATGCTTCTTCAGTAGATTTTCATAGGAGGCCTTGTCCAACGGCAGGTTATATTCTTCGTGGAAAAAATCCCCGATACCTTTATATGTCAGTTCGTATTTGTCGGTTTCTTTACTTTCGTCATGTCGTATCCTTATGGTGGGACTAAAGTTAAGGTAAGCCTGTTCCAGAAGACGTACCGGATACTGTTCCAGGTTCCCGGGCATTTTTTTAATCAAAAATTTACGTTCTATTTCCATTCCCATAGTAATCTCCCATAGTCAGATGAATTATAGGATCAGAGCCTGTTGAGATAACTGCAGCTGTAATCTTTCGATATATTATGCACAGCATTTTTTAGATATATAAAAGAGCCGGGCATATAGTCCGGCTCTGAAAACTCTGATCAATATAAATTACTCAGCGTCTGTCTCTTCAATTTTCTCTGCTTCTGCTTTTCCGACTGCATCGATATCTACATCGGCAACGTCAGTATTCTCAGCATCCGGAAGAAGTGCCTTCATGCTAAGAGAGATCTTACGATTGTCAACATCAAGGTCTACAATCTTAGCCTCGATATCCTGTCCAACTGTAAGAACATCAGCAGGCTTGTTTACGTGATCCTTTGAGATCTGAGATACATGAAGAAGTGCATCGATACCCTTCTCAAGCTCGATGAATGCACCAAAATCAGTCATACGGGCTACCTTGCCGCTTACTGTTGTACCAACAGCGAACTTAACCTCTGCATCCTTCCAAGGATTCTCATCAGGGAACTTACGTGTAAGAGCAATTCTCTCACCGTTGATCTCCTTAACGAGAGCTGTAACTTCCTGACCCGGCTTGAAGATCTTCTTAGGATTCTCGATTCTTCCCCAAGACATCTCTGAGATATGAAGAAGACCGTCAGCTCCGCCGAGATCGATGAATGCACCGAAATCAGTAAGATTTTTAACTACACCTGTGCGAACATCGCCAACCTTTAACTCTGAGAAGAGCTTGTCATGCTGCTCTCTCTTTGTTGCAGTCATAAGCTGCTTTCTGTCACCGATAATTCTGCGCTTCATAGGGTTGAACTCAGTGATTACGAACTGAACATCCTCACCCTGATACTTGTTGAGATCTCTCTCGAATGTATCTGAAACAAGAGATGCAGGAATAAATACTCTTGCACCGTTAACTTCAACATTGAGACCGCCCTTAACAACCTGAACAACTTTTCCTGTAAGAACTGTCTGATTCTCGTAAGCTTCTTTAAGCTCCTCTGATGCCTTGGAAGCAATAGCCTCTCTGTGAGAAAGAGCTACCTGACCTTCACCGTCATTTACCTTCTTTACTTTGCATTCAATCTCGTCACCTACATTGACTACTGTGGTAAGGTCTAATGTATTGTCTGCGCTGTAATCGCTTCTTGTCATGATTCCGTCTGACTTGTACCCAATGTTGAGTGCAATCTCATCAGGCTTAACACTGATAACTTTGCCAGTAACAATCTCCCCTGCATGAATAGATTTTAATGATGCGTCAAGCATCTGTTCAAAACTCATTTCTGACATAATTTTGAACCTCCTCAATAATTTCTTTCGGGGTGCTTGCCCCAGCTGTAATACCTACGTTTTGAATCGCGTCATCGTAATTAAAGTCAAGATCGTGAACCGTCTGTATCAACTGGGTTTCCGGACACTGGTTTTTGCAAATCTCGAATAACTTTTTTGTGTTAGATGAACTGCTTCCTCCAATAACTATCATGGCATCGGACTTTTTTGCAAGTTCCTTTGCTTCAGACTGTCTCTCGAAAGTCGCGTTACAAATCGTATTAATAGCATTAACATCATAAAACTTTTTTTTCAAAATATCAATAATTTGTTGAAATTTGTCGGTGTTGAATGTTGTCTGTGCCACTACTACAACTCTCTGCCAGTTTCCTTCCGGAAGCTTTTCGGCAGATTCTATATCAGGAATGGTAGAAATATCACCTTCTCCCCAGCCTATGATGCCGATTATCTCCGGATGATCCGGATTGCCTATGACAAATACTTTTTCTTTTTCGGAAGTATATTTTTTCGCCAGCATCTGGATCTTTCTGACGAACGGACAGGAGGCATCGATGGTTTCGATCCCTCTTTCCTCCAGAATATTGTAAACGGACTTTGGTACTCCATGAGCCCTGATAATTACTATTCCGTCAGTTAGTGCTCTGAGATCGTCTTCTGTCTCAAGAATTTTAACTCCGTAGGAAGCGACTTTATTTACAACTGTTTCGTTATGGACTATGGGTCCGTAAGTATATATCTGCTTTCGGGCATCTTCCGGTTTGTTTTTTTCTCTTTCGATTATCTCATAGACAGTATCAACCGCCTTTTGAACACCGAAACAGAAACCTGCTGTTTTGGCTAATGTTACATTCATCTCTTTATCACTATATCCAGAATACTGTCTATGGTTTCGTCAATTGTAAGATCGGAGCTGTCAATAAGCACCGCGTCAGGGACTTTAATGAGTGGAGAATTCTCCCTGTGCATATCTCTGTAGTCACGTTCTTCGATTTCTTTTTCAACTTCCCTGATGTCACAGGTCTCGCCCTTTTCCATAAGTTCTTTTGCACGGCGTCTTGCCCTTTCTTCTACCGAAGCTGTGAGATAGATCTTTGTATCTGCATTTGGAAGAACCTTTGAACCGATATCACGACCATCCATGACTACAGAGGTTTTCAAGGCAAGCTTTTGTTGGAGAGCTACCAGCAGGTCTCTTACAGGCTGATACTGTGATACTGTTGAAGCAGCTGCGCCTACTTCCTGTGTTCTTATTTTAGAGCTTACATTTTCTCCATTGAGGAAAACCTGCTGTGCACCTTCTTCGTCATAGCTTATGCTAATGTCTATATCCTTTATGCTGGCAACAACTGATGATTCATCATTTGTGTCTATTCTGTTGTTAAGGCAGTAAAGTCCCACTGCTCTGTACATGGCACCTGTGTCGATATAAACATAACCGAGTTCCCTGGCTACCGCTTTTGCTATTGTTGATTTTCCTGCTCCGGCAGGTCCGTCGATTGCTATACTGTATGGCATATTTTCCTCCTGAATTATGTATCAAAGATTTCTTTTCCTGATACCTTTTGATTAACATATTGGTGTTTTATGGCACCTTATGAAGGTGTGGTACTTTTGCTGTAAGAAAGCTTCATGTTAATGCTGCCTGCTGCCCTGCAAGGTGTCCCGTTGAAAAGGCCATCTGCATATTGAAACCTCCCGTGTAACCGTCCACATCCAGAACCTCTCCGGCAAAATACAGGCCTTTGACCTTTTTGGACTCCATTGTGTTCGGGGATATCTCCTTAACCGAAACTCCGCCCTGAGTGACGATGGCCTCCTTGAAGCTTCCGGTACCGCTGACGGTATAATCAAAGTTTCTTATAAGGTCAACGATGATTTTTCTTGTCTCACGGCTGACTTCACTAACCTTTTTGTTTATGTCAACTCCCTTCTGTTCAAGTCGGGCGTTGAAAACAGGAATAAGCTGTGAAGGAAACAGGTTGGTAAAAGCATTTCTGAGTTCCTTGTTTTTGAATTCCTGAAAATCCCTGAGAAGCCTTTCGTCAAGCTGCGAGTCATTGAGAGCAGGCTTCAGGTCTATATGGACTGTCAGGATCTTTCTTTTTGAAGGATCATAAGCATTGAGATACTTTGTAAGAACTGCAGATGCAGAAATGATTACAGGTCCTCTTAAGCCCTCCTCCATAAAGTCCAGATCACCAAAATCTTTATAGTAGATTTTACCGTTGTCTTCAGTGATACGTACCTCTATGTTTTTTAAAGTAAGACCCTTTAAACGGAATATATCAGGTTCATGGACCGTGAGGCAGACAAGTGAGGGATAGGTTTCCGTAACCGTAATACCTGCTTCTTTTGCAAATCTGTAGCCGTCTCCGGTAGAGCCTGTTGAAGGATAAGCAAGACCGCCGGTGGCGACTATCACTTTGTCGGCGGGATATTTACCATGTGATGTTTCTATTCCGGCTACCTGATCTTTTTTTATGGTAACAGCCCGTACTTCGGTTTTGTAATGGATCTCAACGCCAAGCTTTTTGATATAATGCTTCAATGCATCCGTGATGCTGTAAGCATGGTCCGATACAGGGAATACACGGTCACCCCGTTCTGTTTTTGTGCGGCATCCGTTTTTCTCTAAAAGATCAATAACATCATCATTTGTGAATGAGTAAAGGGCGGAATACAAAAATCTGGGGTTTGTGACATAGTTTTTGAAGAATTCTTCAATGTCACAGGCATTCGTGGCGTTACCCCGGCCTTTTCCTGTTATAAAAATCTTCTTTCCCAGTTTGTCATTTTTTTCTGCCAGATGAACCTCGGCATCGGGATTTGTTTCTTTGGCTGCTATGGCAGCCATCATGCCGGCTGCACCACCGCCTATAACGTAAATCTTCACTTAATCTCCTGAATTGTTTTTATGATAAAAATTACCCGGGTCTTTTAAGTCCCGGGTAAAAGAATGATCAGATTCCTTTAGTTTTTAGCACTTAAAACAAACATATTATATATTGCTTTAATTGCTTTTTCAAAGTCTTCGTTTCTGACTCCGATGATGATATTGTACTCACTTGATCCCTGATCGATCATTTTGATGTTGATGTATTCATGGGCAAGTGCTGAGAAAATTCTTCCGGCAACACCGCGTGAGGACTTCATGCCTCGACCTACTACAGCAACAAGTGCTATATCGGATTCAAGCTCTATCATATCAGGGTTAACGGCACGCTGTATTCCGTTAAGAACCTTCTGCTCACAGGTCTCCAGCTCTTCCTGATGTATAACCAGAGTCATGGTATCAATGCCGGAAGGAATATGCTCAAAAGAAATATGGTTGTCTTCAAGAACTGTCAGGATCTTGCGACCGAAACCTATCTCGGCGTTCATCATGGCCTTTTCAATGTTGAGGGCGCAGAAATTTTTCTTACCGCTTACACCGGTGATGACGAAACGAGGCTTTTTCAGAGTGTCCTGTACTATCATAGTTCCGTGATCATCAGGTTTGTTTGTGTTTTTGATCTGGATAGGGATACCCTCTTTACGTACAGGGAAGATGGCGTCCTCATGAAGTACTCCGGCACCCATGTAGCTTAATTCTCGAAGTTCCCTGTAAGTAATATAATCGATCACTTCAGGATTCTTAACGATACGTGGATCTGCTACAAGAAATCCTGATACATCAGTCCAGTTTTCATAAAGATCTACATGTTCGGCAGCCGCAATGAGGGAACCGGTAACATCAGAACCTCCTCTGGAGAAAGTTACGATATCACCATTATCATTTGCGCCGTAGAATCCCGGAAAAACAGCATAATCAACATCAGTCAGTGCATCATTGATTGCTGTTTCGGTTTTTGCGAAATCGCAGGATCGGTCCTTGTTGAATACAAAGCAGGATGCAGAGTCGATAAATGTAAAACCAAGGTATGCAGCCATAAGTTTTGCATTGAGGTATTCACCTCTGGATGCTGCATAGTCCCTGCCGGCACCATCAAGTAGGTCATGAGCTATCTTTTCAAAATCCTCATCCATGTTAAGGTTGAGACCAAGTCCGTCAATAATCTCCTGATAGCGTTCCTTAATCTTTGACAGGATTGGATTGAAATTCTGTTCAGAGGATGCAGCATTGTACAACTGGTACAGCATATCTGTAACCTTTGTATCATTGGAATCACGCTTACCGGGAGCAGAAACAACTATGTAATGTCTGCTTTTATCTGAAACAATGATCTCCTTTACTTTTTTAAACTGTTCTGCAGAGGCACAGGAACTGCCGCCAAATTTTGCTACTTTGATCATGATTACTCCCCTATTTTGTAAATGATATACATGAACAGAATTATAGCATCCGAACAAAGGATAAACAATATTTCAATCTAATATATCAGGTATTACCAAATGGATGCCCGACCGCTCGCATCACTCATTCCTGATGGCCGCAAGAGGACTAAGCTTCATGGCACGGACTGCCGGAATGTAACCTGCTATGGAACCCACAGCAATGGCAAAAACGATGGAGAAGCCAGCCAGCCAAAGGGGTATATATGACAGAGATCCATCATTGTTTCCGTAGCCTATAAACATGGAAATCATGTCATTGTTCCCGGAGGAACTGAAGAAATTGATAATGCAGGAAATAATGTAGCTTACTATAAGTCCCGCGATACCGCCCATGAGACCTATGATGCCGGATTCAAAGAGGAACATGTTTTTGATATCTGACATATCACATCCAAGCACCTTCATTACACCGATTTCTTTCGTGCGTTCATATATGGACATCATCATAGTGTTCATGATGCCTATGGCGGCAACCAGAAGGGAAACTCCTCCGATACCTCCCAGAACCATCTGAACCATATTGAGGGACTCCTGGGCAGATTCCAGCCATTCCATATTGGAACTTACACTAAAACCAAGATCCGAAATCTGAGTCTGTACGTCCTTGACATTGGCCATATCATCAACAAAAACATATATTGTATCGTATACGTAATAGGTATAGGCCTTTCCGTTTTTGGTTGTTCGGGGGTTGGGTACCAGGGCTTTCTTATATATTTTCTGCAGGAAACGTTTCAATGTATCGATGTCGGCATATACATTGTAAGAGTCGTAGGACCAGTCTTCTTTTCCGCCGCGTATGATGCCGCTTATGGGAAAAATGTATTTTTTTGCTGCCTTTGATTTTGTTGTGGTTTCCTCGGAACTGTTATTTTTCTTCTCGCTGTAGCTGCTTTCCGGAAATGTCAAAAAGATGGTATCTTTATCCGGGTTGATCTCAATGCTTTCATATGTAGTGGGCTTATAGAAGGAGTTATATAGTATCTGGTTTCCCAGGATAAGGCTGAGCTGACCCTGATTGGGTTCGGGAATGGTGCCGCCTTCCCGTAGCTTTAATTGCTCCAGATAATATTGTGAGACACCACAGATCGTGAAATTAGATTCATAGCCATTGCATTTAGCCATGGCAGTTATCTCCAGACTGGGGCTTACACTCACCACATGGTCAAGTGATGCGAAGATTTCAGCATTTTCATCCGTGAGCTCCATCTGCTTCTTGTTTTTTGAGCTGCTGTCCCTGTTTTCGTAGCTTTCACGGACCCGGATCAGAGTGAGCGAGCCCTCATCCTGATAGGATTTGAGCATCATATCACTCATACCGAGACCAAGGCTTACCATGACAACTATGGACGCCGTACCGATGACAACGCCAAGGATGGTAAGCAAAGTCCTGGTTTTTCGCCTTCTGAGATTACTTATTGCTAGTTTAAATAAATCAGATAGTCTCATCTGTACCCTGTTTCTGTTCCTTTTCCTTCTTCTTTTTTCTGATGAAGAAGATTATTCCCAATGCTCCCAGAATGCCGGCAATTACCGCTCCGGGAATTATAAAGGAGTTTATAGAAGAAGCTTTGGCGGGGTCCGCCTCCTCAGGGGTAACCCTTTCTAAATCTTCAGGTATATCCTCTATCACATAAAGATTTATGGTTTCTTCCTGTGATGAGGTCTCTCCGTTAATGTCTTCATAGGTGATGGTGACATGTATGGTTCCGTCATCCGTTGTCGGGGAAAATCCGGTGATCATGGCATCAACATTTCCCGTTTCGCCCGGTTTAATGTTTCCGACATAGGCACTTGTGTTTTGTATGGAATCGGCCTCAAAGGCTACGGTTACATTGTAAAGGATAACCTTACCGGTATTGTTTATATTGAACATGACATTGGATTCGCTTCCGACTGTCACGCTTGGAGGCATGATGTCGAAACCTGTGCAGGACAGACGGGGAATCTGTTTTACTTCTACATCCAGTGTCACTTTTTCTTCTGCATTCTTAAACTCAGGTGAGTCATACTTTTCGTTTACGGTAATTGCATAGGCTCTCGGATTTACACCTGCGCCTGCAATCATAGTCCAGGAGACCTCCTTTGATTCACCTGCGTTAAGAGAGTTTATAACTGTAGAGTTGGAGCCGTTTTCTGTTGAGAAAACATTGGAATTATCAACCTTTTCGGATTCTACGGTAAGAAGAATGTTACTGGCGTTGATATTCGTGCTGGCATTTTCTATTTCCACAAACAGCTTAAAAGGCTGACCTGCAAAAACTGCTTCCGGTTCGGTATGGTATGAACCTACAACGAGACGTGCTTTTGTACGGTCGTTAGCATTGAACTCTCTTGTGGAGTCAGGCTCAGTGTCGTTCATGGAAGGGTTATTGATATTTACATAAAAGGTATGAGTTTCCTTTGATTGTAAGGTTGCATCAGGTGTGCGCTTGTAAGTCACGGTATAATCGATGGGATAATAACCGCTGGCAGCATTCTTTTTTATGTTCAGGACATAAGCCGGGGTGATGATTTCTTCGGGAGTTACCGCCTCGAAGGTCTGGTCATAGTTTGACTGGCTTATTTCAAAAGGGAATTGCTTTGAGGCACTGGCCTTTGAATAGGCAGTATTCTGGAATTCTTTAGTTGGGTCCAGAGCATTTTCCATATGAACCTTTACATCGTAAAGAGTGCGATTTGTCTGGTTTCGGAAATTCACGGTATAAGCCATCTGTGACGGATAACTTGCAGCCGGGGTAGCCTGGTTTTCGCCTACCGCAAAAGCGGATTCCTTCTCGGTTGAAGCAGGATCCGTTATCTCCCCCTGATCGATTACTGAAATGTTTATGAATTCGGCCCGGTTGAGGCTTCCGTATGAGCCAGAAGGATTTTCTGGAACATCATAAAATATAGATACGGGAACCCCGTAGTAACCGGCTTTGATGTCACTTCTTAAGTGTACATTAAAGGTGACCTCAACGTATTCTCCCTTTTTGAGGGTGCCCAGTTTCTTTTCCTGAGTCATGGTGGAGGAGTTGATCTCCAGAGGATAAACACCTCCGTCTACAGGGTATGTGAGACCGAGGGAAGCATTGTAAGCCCGGGCGGCACCTGCCTGGTAGCCTTCGTTGTATGCTTCTGATTCCGCTGACTCATCATCGGGATCGTAGGGATTGGTTCTGTTTGCACTAGGTACTATACCGTTTGTGTTGATGAGATTCTGGTCCTGTGAAAGACGAACCCTTACATTGTTTATCTGTTCGGTTTTCGGATTGTAGAGACCGTTTTTACCGTTATAGCCGATACGTACAGTCAACTGCATATCCTGACCTACTACACCTTCAGGGGTGGGATCGGCGTCATGGATGAACGTATTGAGATTAGTATCCACATAGGAGGCTCTTGCACTTATTGGTGAAGTGACAGCTATGACACTCAGAACCATAAAAAAACATATGAATATGCTTAAAAATTTTTTGATCAAAAGATTTTTCAATAATACAGCTTTTCTCATACTTCCTCCGGTACTGCCGGAACAGTACCTTTATATTTACTCACGATTTTTAATCGTATATCAGGTTTCCGGTGTAACGACACAAAAAGGTTCTGAACCGGTTTCTCTAAGGATGTCCTGTTCTATGGAACTCTCTTTATTGATGACAGTTTCTACTATATGACCGTCTACTACCCTTAACTGGCGATCTGCCCATGAAGCAATATGCGGATCATGGGTTACCATGACCAGGGTGCGGTGCTCTTCTTCCACTATTTTTTTCAGCAGATTAAGAACATCATTTGTCGTATGTGAGTCCAGGTTACCGGTTGGTTCGTCTGCAAAAATAATCTTTGGATCTATAACCAAAGCCCTTGCGATACCTACACGCTGCTGCTGACCACCGGACATCTGATTCGGCATGTGCATCCCCTGATCACCTATACCAATGAGTTCCATATAGTGCTTTGCGGTTTTTGTACGTTTCTCTAAGGATACGCCACGAAACATAAGTGGCATGGATACATTTTCAAGGGCATTCATGGAGGGGATCAGATTGTAGCTTTGGAAGATAAAACCTACATTTTGCCTTCGGAAAGCCACCAGCTGTGATTCATTCATCCGGTCAATGCGTTTGCCGGAGATCTGGATGATCCCGCTGCTTGGGGCTTCCAGCCCTGCCAGCATATTTAAACAGGTGGATTTTCCGGAACCTGAGGTTCCGACTATTGCAATGAACTCACCCTTATATATATCAAAGGATACGCCGTTCAGGGCATAGACTTTGTTGGTTCCTATATTGAAGATTTTATATAAATCTCTGACCTTTATAAGTGGTTCCAATAGAATCCTCCCATAGTATAACATCATAAAACAGGGAAACACTGATTCAATGTTTCCCTGATGATGACGAAATATGTAAAACAATTATAGTGTATGTTATTGATTAATACAATCTACGAATACTTTAAGAAAATGACGAAAAAATACAGGGCTCTCCGTAAATAAACCCGCATATTGCCGACTATCGGGAATTAAAAAGTCTGTTAACGGATCGTTTTATGATATCCGCTAACAGACTTTAGGTTTTATTTTGGAGAAACGGTGAACTTACACAACGTTTACTCAGAAATATTATTTCTTACCCTCAATGGAGTTCCAGTTAGGTGTAAGAACTTTGGTTCCGCCCATGTAAGGCTGGAGAACCTCAGGGATAGTAACTGAACCGTCAGCCTGAAGGTGATTCTCGAGGAATGCAATAAGCATACGTGGTGGAGCTACACAGGTATTGTTAAGGGTATGTGCAAGGTGGATCTTTCCATCTTTACCCTTGATACGAATTTTAAGTCTTCTTGCCTGGGCATCTCCGAGATTGGAACATGAACCAACTTCGAAATACTTCTTCTGACGAGGTGACCAAGCTTCCACATCACATGACTTTACCTTAAGATCTGCAAGATCTCCTGAACAGCACTCAAGGGTTCTTACAGGGATATCCATGGAACGGAAGAAATCTACTGTATTTTTCCATAACTTAGCATACCAGTCCATAGAGTCTTCAGGTTCGCAGACTACGATCATCTCCTGCTTCTCAAACTGGTGGATACGGTAAACACCACGCTCTTCAAGACCGTGAGAGCCCTTTTCCTTACGGAAACAGGGTGAATAAGATGTGAGTGATAAAGGTAATGTATCTGCCGGAAGGATCTGATCGATGAAGCGGCCGATCATGGAGTGCTCAGAAGTACCGATGAGGAACAGATCTTCGCCCTCAATCTTGTACATCATGGCATCCATTTCAGAGAATGACATAACTCCATCCACAACCTTTGAACGGATCATATATGGAGGGATACAATATGTAAATCCTCTGCCGATCATGAAGTCGCGGGCATAGCTGAGTACTGCTGAATGAAGACGAGCGATGTCTCCGAGCAGATAGTAGAATCCGTTTCCTGCAACTCGTCCCGCAGCATCCATATCGATACCGCCGAAGGATTCCATGATATCTGTATGATATGGAACTTCAAAATCAGGAACAACAGGCTCACCAAAACGCTCATTCTCTACATTATGAGTATCATCCGGACCTATAGGAACAGACGGATCGATAATGTTAGGGATGATCATCATACGCTTTGTAAGCTCTTCGTTAAGCTTAGGCTGTAACTCCTCAAGCTCCTTGAGTCTGTCGGCATACTTTGAAACCTCTGCCTTGACCTGCTCAGCCTCATCCTTTTTACCCTGAGCCATAAGAGCACCGATCTGCTTGGAAACAGAATTCTTCTTTGCACGAAGGTCATCTGCCTCCTGCTGGCACTTTCTGGCCTCTGCGTCATATTTGATCACTTCGTCAACAAGTGGAAGCTTCTCTTCCTGGAACTTCTTTTTGATGTTTTCTTTTACAAGCTCCGGATTTTCTCTGACAAATTTAATGTCTAACATAAGATCCTCTCTCCTCCCGGAAATAATCTGTAATACTGTCCGATCTCTGATCGGAAATTAAGCATAGCGTTTCGCCGTCATGCGATTTTTGATACGCACGCTCGTTATATATGCTGAACGCACCTAATAACTATAGCGTTATTTTTTTGTATTTTCAAGTTATATGAGGCGAATGCTTATCAATCTGAATCCAAAAGATGCCGGAGAAGATCTTCGAACTGCACACCTTCGATAACGGGTACATTAAGCTCTTCGGAATGTTTTATTGCAAGTCCGACGAAATCTGCTGCGGAACGACATGCCTTCTCGTGATCTGTACCCTTCAGGAGTTTAGCGCTTATAATGGCACTGAAAAGATCTCCTGTGCCCGGTCTTCCGTTTCCTGTACGGGGATTACGGATGAATCTGAGATCTCCATCGGTTTCGGAAAGGACATTTAAAAGCATTTTTTCTCCTGCTTCGTTCTCTTCTTCGATTCCGGTAACTATGACCGCTCCGGGTGTTATGTGATGAAGGGCAGACAATAAGGAATTGAAAACCATACCTTTGGCTGCGTCAAGCTTGCAGTCTTTCAGGGTTTCCTTCATGCCCTCATAATCAAAATCAGCCAGGAGCGCGGCTTCAGTGAGATTCGGTGTAAGGAGGTCGGCATACTTTGCAAGAGATAGCATTGCTTCAATATGTTTTTGTGTCATATGACGGTAAAGACTTCCGTTATCAGCCATTACAGGGTCAAGTATAACCGTGAGTTCAGGATTTCGCTTTTTTTGTTCCCTGATAAAGTCTTCTATCAGAGGATGTTCCTCCGTATCCCCGAGATATCCTATAAGGATTCCATCAAAGCTAAAGCCGTTTTTGTTCCAGGCATCAAAGAAACCGGAAAGATGATCCTTAAAATCAACTTTTGCGACTTCTTTAAATGCTGTATGACTGCTCAAAATGGCTGTAGGCACAGGACATGCGGTAACTGAAAGGGTAGATACCACAGGTAACTGTATGGAAAGAGAACTTCGGCCAACGCCGCTAAGGTCATTTATAACTGCAAGTTTTTTCATTTTATGATAAGTCCTTTTATACTTAACGAATGAACCGGTGACATTGAAAAGATCAGTATCTTCGTTGTGATTTCAGTTCATTGTATAGAAGCACATAACTGTCGTAACGTTCTCTGGATATTTCACCCTTCTGTACAGCATCTTTTACAGCACAGTCTTTTTCTCCTATGTGGATACAGGTTTTGAAACGACAGTTTTGTCTGTGGCTCTCGAATTCGGGGAAATAGTACATAAGCCGTTCCGGATCGATGTCATTGACATAGAGAGAAGTGAAACCGGGAGTATCCAGCACATAGGTGTCGTCATCTATATAGAAAAATTCTGTATGTCTCGTGGTGTTTTTTCCTCGCTCAATCTTACGGCTCAGTTCTCCGGTTTCCATATTGGCATCCGGATGTATAAGATTTGTGATGGAGGATTTACCTACGCCGCTGGGGCCGGAAAGAACTGTGGTCTTTCCGCGGAGAACCTCCATGATTCTTTCATAACAGTCTCCGGACTTTGTGCTTATTTCCAGAACTTTATATCCTGCGTTTCTGTATATCTCCGGGATGAGTTCCGGGTGCTCTGCATGAATTTCCGGAATCGATAAAGCTTTGTCTTTCTTCTTTTTCCACTTTGGAATAGAGGTTTCCTGAGACTCTTCGGGAAAGTCACTTTCAGGAACATCAATGAGATCTACTTTATTGAAAAAAATGACCACAGGTATGTCCCGCTGTTCCATATGGATGAGAAATCTGTCAAGAAGACTCAGATTAGGGTCCGGGTGCTTCAAGGCAAATACAACTACTGCCTGATCAATATTGGCAACTTCCGGACGTATCAGCTGGTTTTTCCTTGGAAGGATGCGGATAACGGAGCCTTCCCGTTCCTTTTCACTGTCCTGGACCGGCTCAATCTCCGCATCATCTCCAACCAAAGGCTTTTCATTACGATTTCGGAATATACCTTTGGCACGGCACTCGTAGTCACCTTCTCCCGTGTGAACGTAATAAAAACCTCCTATTCCCTTGTAGATTTTTCCTTTTAAAGACATTTTAACCTCATGAATCTTAGTTTGCGCGATACGGCCTTCAAGCGAATATTTATATTCATTTGAGGGCCAACGTGACATCGAGTAGGGGTGCCTTCCCCCTACTCGATTAAGTAGCCTACTCCTCCGGGGAGAAAGCACATGCAAAGGAAGCAATGACAGTATCGGTGGAGGCATTAACAACTTCAACGACACCTGAAGGTATTCCTTCTTCACCCTTTATAGTCGGGAATACAACCTGAAGCTCTGTTCCGACGGCATAGGAACGGGCTTCCTGAAGAGTTCTGTAGTGCTCCTCTCCGTTCACATCCTGCATGAGTCTTATGGACACAAGCATGGTTTCACTTGATCCGGGTTCTGCACCTGATCCCAGGGAGACGGTTGTACTGATAGAACTATACCAGCCGTCATTGCCTGATGCTATCGTCTCAAGGTCTCCCGGTTCTACCGACTTGACACTGGCAATTCCGTTAGGTCCCGCCGAAACAGTAAAGCTTATGGTGGTGCCCTTTGGTACAGGAGTTCCTGCTGCTATGGACTGTCCGGTCACGATACCTTCTTCTGTAGTATTGTCCGGGAGATAGGAAATGTTTCCCGGTGTCAGTTCAAGAAGCGACAAGGTTGTCAGGGCATCTGTTTCTGTGTATTCTTTAAGATCCGGAACATTGACAACGTTCGCATTAAGTCCTCTTGAAACCACTATCTCAAGCGGTTCAGAACCTGATGAATCGGGTTTGTTTGTCCGGATCACATATCCTGCCGGAATTGTATCCGAGTATTCCTCAGTTACGCTGTACGGAATTTCGCGCTCCTTAAGGCGGGTCTCAATATCCTGAAATTTTGTCTCATTGAGAGAACTAAGGTCATATGGATTGTTTTTATTGTAAAAAACAATTGTCTGTGGACCTTTGGAAACAGTAACCTCTATGGTGCTTCCGGCAGTATAATCCCTGTCGGGATAGCTGATGATAACACCCTCATTATAGGTGTCAGAATATTCGGCACCGGATGATAATATCCTGATTCCGTATTCACTGAGTTCATCTTCCGCTTCATCTATTGTCAGACCGATTATGCCCTGAATACGTGTTTCAAGGGCGGAAATGGTAATGCTGACAGCAGTCGTTTCCTCGGTTTCTTCAGTCGTGGCAGCTGTTGTTTCCAAAGGAGTTGTGTCACGGGTGAAGAACTCAACTGCATTTTTTCCGATGATCAGAACAAGGATCAGTATTGCGATACCGCATATGATTGTAATGATGCGGGAAAGCATAATGTGATCTTTTATTATATTGTGATCATAAAGGAAACCCAGTATTCCGCTATATTGAGGCTGCTCTTTTGAACCTGACTGATCCTGCATGGACTTAAGTTCATCCAGCTCAGCAGGCGAAAGTATTCTTGTATCATCCAGATCCTCAGGAATGTTTCCCTTAAAGAAAGAACCACTGGGATCCTTAAGAGCTTTCCTGAGATCCTCACCGAGTTCTCCTATGTGCTGATAACGTTTGCCCGGGCGCTTCTGCATACACTTGAAGACTGCTATATCAAGTGCCGGATAAACTTCAGGAACAAGATCGCGAACTCTGGGAATCTTATTCTCCATGTGGGCAAATACCACGGCAACGGAGGTGCTTCCGTCATAAGGGACCTTACCTGTAAGCATTTCATATAATGTGCAGCCGAAGCTGTAGATATCAGATCTTTCATCAGCTTGTCCGGAACGTGCCTGTTCGGGAGAGATATAATGTACCGAGCCCATAACGGTTGTGTTTACCGTTTGCTGGGTGGCAGCTCTTGCTATACCGAAATCGGCGACTTTAACAGTGCCGTCATCGGATACAATCATATTCTGAGGCTTGATGTCACGGTGTACTATGCCGTTTTTGTGAGCCTGTTCGATACCTCCCACTACCTGAAGTGCCAAAGCGATGGCCTCCCTGGAGTTCATGGCTCCCTTTCTCTGGATATAAGTTTTTAATGTAATACCTTCCACAAGTTCCATCACAATATAGTGGAGCTTATCCTCGTGATTATCTACGATGTCATAAACTGCAACTATATTCGGATGATTGAGTTTCGCGGCAGCCTGAGCCTCATTTTGGAATTTCTTAATAAAATCTTCGTCTTCACAGTACTCTTCTTTCAGTACCTTGATGGCCACAGCACGTCCCATCTTCTTATCTGTGGCACGATAAACATAACTCATTCCGCCCTGACCGATGAGGGAGTCAATTTCGTATCTGTCATCAAGGAGCTGTCCTTCCTGAATCATCATGACTCTGCCTCCTCTCTGTAAGGGTCAACAAGTACGATGCCGATGTTGTCCTTACCACCGTTGATATTGGCTATATCGATCAATGCCTGAACCTTGTTTTCGACAGAATTCCGTTCACGGATGATGTTACGGATACTTTCATTGTCTGCCATGTTGCTGAGTCCGTCTGAACACATAAGAAAATAGTCTCCTTCAGACAGTTCAACTTCAAAAAAGTCGGCAGCTACACGGGGTTCGATACCCACTGCACGGGTTATGATATTTCTGGAATTAAGGTATTCCTGTGAACCACGGCGCATAAAACCACGTCTGACCATTTCTTCCACGTAGGAATGATCCCTGGTGATCTGCTTTATGGTATTTCCGTGGATGATATAAGCTCGGGAATCTCCGATGTTACTTACGGTGATGACATTATCATCAATAAATGCTGATACCAGAGTTGTGCCCATACCGCTATAGTTTTCATCTTCCATTGACAGTTTGTACAGACGTTCATTAACAGAGGAAATGGCATTCTGTATAAGCTGAACAGATGTAATGTCTTTTGGTGCTTCACTGATGTATTTTTTAAACTCTTCCACAGCAAAACGCGAGGCAAAATCACCTGCTTTATGACCTCCCATGCCGTCGGCAAGGAGGAAAAGATTAGGTAATGCCCCTACAGGCTTTGAAGTCGCAAAAACGTAATCCTGATTCATACGCCTTTTGCGGCCTTTGTCTGTTTTTGCATAAAAGTCCATCATCTACTCCTTAAATAGGTAATCTCTTCTTAATTGTCCGCAGGAACCGGAGATATCAGAGCCCATTTCCCTGCGTATGGTGGCTGCGATGCCGTTCTTTTCCAGGATATGCTGAAATGCTTCGATCTTGCTGCGGTCCGGACGTTTCCAGTCTCTTTCCTTAATGGGATTTACAGGAATGAGGTTCACATGACACTGGAGCCTGCCCTTCTGTTTCATGCCATGTATAAGGCGGACAAGCTGCTGCGCCTCGTTTTTGTTGTCATTGACACCTTCAACTACGGAATACTCAAATGTTACACGACGTCCGGTTTTTTCGAAATAATACTCTATAGCAGGCATTATCTCCGACAGAGAGTATTTATTGGCTATAGGCATAAGGGTTTTACGGGTTTCGTCATTTGGCGCATGAAGGCTCAGGGCCAGAGTGATTCCGTAATTTTCATCTGCGAGTTCCCTTATTCGTGGAACAATGCCGCAGGTGGATACGGTTATATTTCTGCGGGAAATATTGAGCCCGTTTTTATCTGAGATCATACGGATGAAACGGGTAAATTCTTCATAGTTGTCCAAAGGTTCTCCGGAACCCATGATGACAATATTGTCTACCCTTTCTCCGGTGTCTTTTTCCATCCGGTAAACCTGGCCGAGCATTTCACCGGATGTGAGATTTCGGGCAAGGCCATCCAGGGTTGAAGCACAGAATTTGCAGCCCATGCGGCAGCCTACCTGGCTGGAGATACATACTGAATTGCCATGCTGGTATTTCATCCAGACTGACTCGATCACATGACCGTCTTTCATGCGGTTTATGAATTTTTTGGTTTCATCGATCTGAGAGGTGAGAACCTCAACGGTCTCCGGCAGTGTGGCATAGTAGTCTTCTGAAAGTTTTTCCCGGAGAGACTTCGGGAGATTGGTCATTTCGTCGAAACCGTCAGCAAGCTTCACGTGAAGCCATTGATAAAGCTGTGTTGCGCGAAAGGACTTCTCCCCCATGCTTTCTATTAATTCTGTTAATTCCTTTATTTCAAAGTCTCGTATATTTTTCATTTTGATAAATCCGGTTATTTCTGTTCGGATGCTGGCGCTTTCCCGTGATTCCGGGTAAAAAACTCCGGTCTGTCAGACCTTCCTGAACACACAAAGGTAAAAGCCATCAGAAGGTTCCCCCGGAAGGAACTTCTTTTCCTTTTCTAAAGTGAATCCCGGAAGGGAAAGTATGAAATCCCTGTTGTCCTCATTCTCCTCTTTGCTGAGTGTGCAGGTAGAATATATAAGCTTTCCGCCGGGTTTAACATAGTTTATAACGGTTGTAAGGATCTCTCGTTGAAGTGACTGGAGTTCCTTTATGCTGTTTAATGAAGTATTGAAACGGATGTCCGGCTTTTTGCCCATGATTCCAAGTCCGGAACATGGAAGATCCGCCAGTACGATGTCTGCTTTTCCATTACCGGATTCGTCCAGAAGTGAAGGATCCTGTATTCTTGCGTCAAACACCTTTGCGGAAATATTTTCAAGGGAAAGCCTTTCAATGTTTTCGTTGATAAGTGTGATCTTATCTTCTGTAAGGTCTCTTGCGTCAACATGACCTGTTCCCTGAAGGAGCTCGGCTATATGACAGCTCTTTCCGCCGGGAGCGGCGCAAACGTCCACCACCAGATCTCCTGCATGAGGATCGGCTTCTATTCCGACCTGCTGTGAAGCATAGTCCTGGACAGTTATGTCGCCGCTCTTAAAGAGCTTTGTTTTTGAGATATTACCATCCATGATCTCAGAGTGTCCGTCCTTAAAACGTACATAGTTCTTTTTTGAACCCTTTAAAAACCAGTCAAGCATCTGCTCTGTGGTTTCTCTTCCGTACATTACCCTGAGATAATCATAAAGCCATAAAGGTGTGCTCAGTCGAATATAGGCAGGTGTCTTTCCGGTATGGGCGAGGTCAGCAAATATAGTTTCCTTTTCTCTTGATATGGTGCGGAGGACTCCATTAACAAAGCCTGACAGAAAGGATATTTTTTTGTCACTTTGTGATTTAATGAAGCTGACCGCCTCGTTAATAGCTGCACTGTCAGGGACTCTGTCCATATATAAAATCTGGTATGAGGACATACGAAGGACGGTCCTTATCAGAGGATCCATATTCTTGGTATGAGTTTTACTATGCCTGTTCAAAATGAAATCAATCTGGACGGTATACTCCAGAGTTCCCTCAACGAGACGTGTAATGAAATTGCGGTCGCGTTCTGTGAGATTGGTGTATTTTTGGAGCTGCTCTCTCAGAACGATATGGGAAAACAGTTTTTCCTCCAGGATTTTATTCAGGCTATAAATCGCAATAGACCGCGGTGTAACTGCGGTCTTTTCCTGAGGCTTTCCGGTGTGTGTATACGGGCGGGAAGTTTTATTAAAGTGTTTTTTAAATGGCTTTTTATTTTCCATAGACGTCCTATCTTCTTCGTCTTCCTCTTCCTTGTGTGAGTAAAACTAAACGTAAAAGCTGCAGAACTGAAGATGCGGCAGCCGCAACATAGGTTAATGCGGCAGCCTTGAGAACGGCCTTGATGCCGTTAAGCTCGTTGTCATTCACCATACCGTACTCTGCCAGAGTCTGAACAGCTCTTCTGGAAGCATCAAACTCCACGGGTAAAGTCAGAAGCTGGATAGATATGGCAACTGCAAAGGCGATTATGCCAATCTGTATAAGTGAAGTCATACTTATGATGAATCCGAATAATATCAGCGGAATAGACAGCTTAGAAGCAATGGCACATAAGGGAGAGATGGTTCTCGTAAGTACCAGTGGATAATAGCCTTTCGCATCCTGGATAGCGTGTCCGCACTCATGTGCAGCCACACCGATGGCAGCGATGGAGGTGCTGTTTATAGTTGACTGACTGAGATTCAGTACTTTCTGACTTGGTACATAGTTATCGGTGAGATTTCCGGCAATGCCCTGGACTCTGACATTGTTGATACCGTTTCTTTCGAGTATCATCTTTGCGGCCTGTGCTCCGGTAAGCCCGGAAAAAGCCTGTACATGTGAATACTTTTCAAAGGTTGATTGTACATTGTGGCTCGCGATCATGCTGAGAACCACACCTATCAAAACAAGGATATAAGTCGGGTCGTAAAACATTGGATAATACATAGTGATCACCTCCTGTTATTAAAAACGATAGCCCTTCAGAAAATCAGCGGCTGTCATACGTTTTTTGCCTTCAAGTTGAAGTTCATTGATTTTCAGGAAATCTTCTCCACAGACGGCAATGAGATTTTTCTTATGGTCTGTGAAAAGACGTCCCTCCGTAGATTTATCGGAATTCTCCGGAGTCCTGTCTGAAGTCAATACTGCTGCTTCTTCAAATGCTCCTGCATCAAAGTATTCTTTGGAAACAACATCTCCATCCCAGAGCTTCAGCTGCTTTCCGGAAAGGAAAGTGTAGGCTGATGGCCATGGGTTAAGTCCGCGGATCTTCCTCTCTATAGTTGCTGCCGGCCCGGACCAGTCGATGAGACCGAAGGACTTGGTGAACATGCCTACCTTAGTCGCAGCATCATGATCCTGGGGAGTGCGGGTAATGCTTCCGTCAGCAATCTTATCAAGGGTTTCTACAATGAGTTCACTACCGAGAACAGCCAGTTTATCAAAAAGACTTCCGCCGGTTTCCTTGGGATCCAGAGCTATTTTTCTGGTGAGAAGAATGTCACCTGTATCAAGCCCGGCATCCATCTGCATGGTGGTGACACCGGTCTCCCGATCGCCGTTAAGGACTGCCCACTGGATAGGTGCAGCTCCACGGTACTTTGGAAGCAGTGACGCATGAACATTGACGCAGCCATACTTTGGGATGTCGAGGATATCCTGTGGGAGTATCTGACCGAAGGCGGTTACAACTATAACATCCGGTGAGAGATCCTTTAGAAGCTTTCTGGCCTCCTCGTCATTTCGTATTTTTAAAGGTGTAATGACCGGGATCGAATGACTTTCTGCGGCGATTCTCACGTCACTTTTTTGCGCTTCTCCGTGGCGGCCTTTCGGACGGTCCGGCTGCGTCACCACAAGGCTTATCTCATGTCCTGCTTTGTATAATGCTTCCAGTGTGGAAACCGCAAAATCAGGTGTACCCATAAATATGACTTTCAAAAGACTACCTCCTAAGTATAAGCCGTTTTTTTGTTACATTTATTCTTCGTCCTCGTACTCTTCCAGATTCTCGTATGTTACATCCTCCAGTTCACCTTCGACCTTTTCGGTATAAAGGATTCCGTGGAGATGATCGTTCTCATGAGCCATGGCACGGGCAAGGAGACCCTCTGCATCAAACTCATATTCCTCCATGTTAATGTCATAGGCCTTTACATGTACCTTAAGAGGACGTGTTACAACACCTTCCTTACCCGGTACTGAAAGACATCCTTCCTCTCCGGTCTGGCACTCTTCTCCTATGGCGGTTACTGTAGGATTGATGCATACGTAACGTTTGCCATCTCCGATATCAACAACAAAAAGCTGGCGAAGTATACCAACCTGTGGAGCTGCGAGTCCGACACCATTGGCATCATACATGGTTTCAAACATATCCATGATAAGCTCCTTTGTACGGTCGGAAATATTTTTTAAAGGCTTGCATTCCTTTTCAAGGATTGGGTCGCCGATTACTCTGATTGTTCTTAAAGCCATTTTTTACTCCATTCTGAAAATATAGTTTCTTTATCACAGGCCGCGGGTCAGGTGGATTTAACCGTAAACCTCCGGCACATGGGATTTACTGAAGGTCATAGTTAAGCATAACAAATCCACGCTTGTCTTTTTCCCGGACAAGTGCAGTGAATCTGTCCCTTAACTGTATGATTATATCATGTCCGGGATGTTTAATATACACGATTTTTCGGTATATGTCATTCACCTTATATACGCTTGCCTCCAGGGGACCGATAAACTCTGCTTTTTTTTCGGAACACTCCGGCTTAAACAGCTCAGACACTGAACTGCTGATAAGTGAAAGCATTTCTTCGTCCTTCGATAAGAGCTGTATGGTCATGAGGTATTCCAAAGGCGGATATCCCATTAGTTTACGGAAGCCGATTTCTTTTTCGTAAAACAGCTTATAATTCTGAGTGAGTGTAAGAGCTATAGCGTAGTGATCCGGTTGATAGGTCTGGATAATGACATTACCGGGACCGCCTGCCCTGCCTGCTCTTCCCGCCGCCTGGGTGATGAGCTGAAAGGTTCTTTCGGAAGACCGGAAATCAGGTGCCGAAAGACTTAAATCTGCGGCTATGAGACCTACAAGGGTTACATCCGGGAAGTCGTGTCCCTTTACGATCATCTGGGTGCCTATAAGTATGTCTGCCTTATGATTCCTGAACTGTTCCAGCAGTCTTTCGTGACCGCCCTTGTTTTTGGTTGTGTCTGCGTCCATTCGGATCACAACGGCTTCGGGGAATGTCTTTTTCACAAGGCTTTCAAGTTTTTCGGTTCCGAAGCCAAAGGGTGCAAGATAAGGGCTTCCGCAGCCGGGGCATTTTTTCATAAGCGGTGTTTCATAACCGCAATAGTGGCATCGAAGTATCCCATCCCTGTGAAGAGTCAGGGAAACATCGCAGTGAGGGCATTTAATGGCTTTTCCGCAGCTTCTGCAGGATACAAAACTGCTGTATCCTCTCCGGTTCATGAAAAGCATGATCTGCTGATGGGCTGAAAGCTTTTCCTTCATGAGCTCATATAGTCTTTCTGAAAAGACACTGCGGTTTCCGTTTTCAAGTTCGGTTCGTAAGTCTATTATCTCGGTTTCGGCGAGATTTGAGCCCAGTCTTGCTCTTCTGTGAAGTTCAAGAAGAGTGATGCTTCCCTTCAGGGCTTCTGTGTATATATGTACAGAAGGGGTGGCGGAACCGTACAAAACGGGACATTGGCTCAATTTTGCTCTTTGCCAGGCAACCTCCCGGGTTTCGTATCTGGGCGCTGTTTCTGATTTGTAGGCACCTTCGTGCTCTTCGTCCATGATTATGATGCCAAGCCTGTCAAAGGGAGCGAATATGGCTGAACGGGGACCCACCAGTATGTCTACTTCCCCTTTCTCACATTTCATATACTGTTCGTAACGTTCTCCCATGCTCATGCGTGAATTCAGTATCGCCACACGGCCCTTAAATCTGGTAGAGACTCTTATAACAGTCTGGTATGTGAGGGAGATTTCAGGTATGAGCATGATGACTTTATAGCCGGACCTTATGACTTCCTCCATTACATGAAGGTATACTTCGGTTTTTCCTGAACCGGTTATTCCATGAAGAAGATACCGGGGTACATCCTTTGTGCAGGTGCCACTGAGACTTTCGGAGTCCGGGATGGATTCTTCAGCTGATTCCGCAGCGGATTCTGAAGTGTTCCGGCACTTCCTGAAGCCATCGATCACAGTATCGGCAGCGGCCTTTTGTTCGGGATTCAGCTCATGGTAATCATCCTTTTCATCCTGATACCTTAAAAGAGGATCTATACGGCGGGAATTCTTTCGTACGGCGCGTTTTACCGGAAGTACGGTTTTCAGACACTGGATAAGAGTTGTTCCGTATTCGGTTGACATCCAGGAGGCAAGACTTATGAGCTGTTCCTTAACGGATATCGCGTTACTCAGAACCTCTTTGATATCTTTCACCCGGGAGGGATCGTAATCCACGGTATCTGTAAGACCTATGACATAGCCTGTTTTTTGGGCATTAGAAACACCAAAGGGGATAGAAACTCTATCCCCGGCGTGTACCTTCATTCCTTCAGGTATTCGATATGTATAAGCTCTGTCCAGAGCTTCGTTTGTAATGTCTACTATGATCTTTGCGTACATTTATACAATATCCTGTTTAAAGGCTTTAACGATCTCAGTAAGCTTCATACTGTTGGAACCCTTGAAAAGTATCACATCCTGATCCTTTGCAATGGCTTGTATAGTATTTTTAAGCTCTGAAAAATCATTGAAATATTCTATGGTTGGCTTTTTTTCGGCTCTGTTCCTGATATCGCTGTCACCAAGTGAAATATCGGGGGCATCAAAGGCTGCGTTGATTCCGGAACCTATAGATGCGGCTTTTTCACCGTAAAGAAATACTACATCAATAGGAAGAGTAGCAAGGTATACACCGACCTCTCGGTGATAATCCAAAGTATTCTCTCCGAGTTCAAGCATATCTGCCAGAACTGCGATCTTCCGGTTTCCTTCAAGCTGTGATAAGGTGTCAAGACCTGCTTTCATGGAAACAGGTGATGCATTGTAAGCATCGTCGATGATTGTGACGCCGTCTTTGGTTTTAAAGGTTTCTCCGCGACCTGTGACTCCGGTGAAGGACATGAGTTTATCCTTTGCCCCTTCCGTATCTACGCCGGCAAATTCCGCTATATGCATGGCTGCCGAAGCATTCTGAAGCATGTGATCACCCTTGACGGAAAGTGTCAGAGGATAGTCATCCTTTGAGTATTGTCTTATGGTGAGACTGATATCCTTTGCTATTCCGAAGTCATGGATAATGTCCGGGGTGAGTTTGCTTAAAATAGGATCGTCCGCATTGACATAAAGGATACCACCATCAGGTGTACCGTCAAGGATATGAAGCTTCTCCCGGAGAATGTTCTCCTGGGTTTTAAGCTGCTCTATATGTGCGATACCTATATTGGTAATGACTGCGGCATCCACACAGGCGATCTGAGCGATTCTTGTCATCTCTCCCGGCTCGGACATTCCAAGCTCGATAACCGCAATATCTGCTCCTGAGCGGGCCATCTGGAACATTGTAATAGGAACTCCAACCTGGGAGTTTGCATTGCCGGCGGTCTGAAATACCTTTTTTCCGGCACTGAGTGCTGTGGCTATCATGGTTCTGGTGGTGGTTTTTCCTACGGAACCTGTTACACCTATAACCGTGCCATGGAACTTAAGGCGCTCCATATAACCTATCTCCTGAAGGGCTTCTTTTGTATCATTTACCTGATAAAACCTGACATCCGGATATTTTTCCTTCAGAGGGGAGATATCTCTCGAACTCAAAACGGCAACTGCACCGTTTTTTATGGCCATATCGATATAGTCATGTCCGTCACTGCGTTCGCCGATGATGGGAACGAACAATGCATGGTTCATTTGTTTTCGGGAGTCAAGTACTATCTCCTCTATGTCATCATCTGTAAAACCAAAACTTTTATCTGCGGTAATCATAAAGTGTCCTTCTTAGAATAGTTTATCGGGTTTGAGATACCCGGTTGTATATTTTTTAATGAATAATTTTCAATGATCATGCATGGAGACATGAATCTGTGCTTTTGATCAAAGGTTAAATTTTACGGCAGTCTCGGCTATAACCTCACGGTCAAGGAAATGTGTACGTACACCCTTTACCTCCTGATAGTCCTCATGGCCCTTTCCGATAACTGCTATCATGTCACCCGGCTCTGCATGAGTCATGGCATATTCAATGGCCTCTCTTCTGTCAGGGATCTCAACGTATTTGCCTCCTGCAGGAACCAATGTTGACTTAATATCATTGATGATGTCCTCCGTTTCTTCAAAACGGGAGTTGTCAGCAGTAAGAATGCTTAAGTCAGCATATTTGGCTGCAGCCTTGCCCATGCCGTAACGTCTGTCCTTTGCACGGTTTCCTCCGCAGCCAAAAAGGACAACAAGTCTTTTTGGAGCATATTCCCTGAGTGTGACCAGAAGGTTTTCCATGGCCATCTCATTGTGGGCATAGTCAACAAGTACCGACATATCTTTGTTTTTAAATGCCACTTCTGTTCTGCCGTCAACCTTTACGCGGCTTAGAGCATGAAGAATGGATTTCTTTTCAATGCCGGCAAGGGAAAGACAGGAAATGGCGGCCATAGCATTGGAAACATTATATTTTCCGGGCATGTCGAGGCGTACCGAAAGATCTGTGTGGCCCTGAACCTGGAACTCAACACCGACAAATTCATGGTCATTTATAGGCTTTATACCATCTGCTGTGAAATCAGCCGGTTTTTCCAGAGAATAGGTGTAAATCTTGCAAGGGGCATTTTCTATAAACTCCGTTGCGTAATCTGCATCAAGGTTTACGATGCCGGTTTTGGACTGCTTAAATATACAGCTCTTGAAGAATTTATATTCTTCGAAATCCTCATGTTCATTAGGGCCGATGTGATCGGGCTCAATGTTTGTGAATATGCCGAAATCAAAGGTGATGGCATCCACTCTGTGGAGCTTGAAGGCCTGCGAAGAAGCCTCCATAACCACATAACTGCATCCCTCATCCACCATATCCCTGAAATAATGCTGGAGGTCATAGGACTCAGGAGTAGTGTTTTTTGTAGGTATATGTTTTCCGCAATACTCCACACCGGTAGTTCCGATGCAGCCGGCTTTTTTACCGGCTGACTCCAGGATCTGATGTATCATATGTGCTGTTGTGGTTTTTCCCTTGGTGCCTGTAATGGCGATGACAGTAAGCTCCTCTGACGGATGACCGAAGCGGGCTGCACTGAGTTTTGCAAGGGCCTCTCTGGAATTTTCAACTTTAACTATAGTGATATCCTTATTGAGGGCGGTTTCATCGATACCGGCTTCGGAGAGATTCTCTTCCACTACAATTGCGATGCAACCTTTGGAGATTACATCAGGGATATACTTGTGGGAATCAACATTGGCACCCTTCATGCATACAAATACTGTCTTAGGTGCAGCTTTTCTGGAGTCGAATACTACCTCTTCTACAACGGATCCGGCCGGGTTTCCCTTTAAGGTATCAAAAGATATATCTGAAAGCCATTCTGCTAATTTAGCCATATAATTCATCTCTTTTCTTAAAACATTGGTTGTGATCAGGGGAACACCGGTTAGATGCACCCTGATCTTATATTTCATGAGTCGAATAAATATCCTCAGAACAATCCTACGATCTTTCCGTCAACCACGTCGATATCAAAGGCGGCCGGCTTTTTGGGAAGTCCCGGCATAGTCATGATATCTCCTGTGAGGCATACTATGAAACCTGCTCCGGCAGATACATAAGCCTCTCTCACGGTGATACGGAAGTTTGAAGGTCTGCCAAGCTTCTTTGGGTCATCACTGAGACTGTACTGGGTCTTTGCCATACATACAGGTACATTTCCGAAGCCGAGCTCTGTGAGTTTATCAAGAGCTTTCTTTGCCTTAGGCTCGAAATCCACACCGTCAGCGCCATAGATGTTGATGGCTACTGAATTGATCTTGTCATAAAGTGATTCTGAAAGATTCTGAACAGGTGCGAAATTGGATTCCTTAGTCTCCAGTGTCCTGATAACTGCATTGGCAAGTTCAACACCGCCCTTTCCGCCTTCGCCATGAACCTTGGAAAGAGCAAAATCAGCACCTTTGTTACGGCAGAAATCTTCTATGAAGTTAAGCTCTGCGTCTGTGTCGGATGCAAACTGATTTATGGCAACAACTACGGGAACGCCATAGGTCTGAAGGTTTTCTATATGCTTTTCGAGATTTACGATACCCTTTCTTAATGCATCGAGATTTTCTGTGGAAAGCTCTGCCTTCGGAACTCCGCCGTTATACTTAAGGGCTCTTACTGTTGCTACGAGAACAACGGCATCAGGTTTGAATCCTGCCATCTGGCACTTGATATCAAAAAATTTCTCTGCACCGAGATCTGCACCGAATCCGGCTTCAGTAACGGCGATATCACCGAGCTTAAGGGCAAAACGTGTTGCCTGTACGGAGTTGCAGCCGTGAGCAATATTGGCAAAAGGTCCGCCATGAACGATGGCCATATTGTGCTCAAGGGTCTGGATGATGTTTGGCTTTATGGCATCTTTAAGGAGTGCTGCCATTGAACCTGTGGCATGAAGCATATCGGCAGTCACAGGATTTCCGTCAACATCATAAGCAACTATTATACGTGCAAGACGGGCTTTGAGGTCATCCATGTCATCTGCAAGGCAGAGTATAGCCATTATCTCGGATGCAACGGTGATGACAAAGTGGTCTTCTCTTACTACGCCATCAGTCTTTCTTCCCATTCCGATGACAATGTTTCTGAGCTGACGGTCATTCATATCCTCGCAGCGCTTCCAGTTAATGCTCTTAAGGTCGATCCTGAGTTCGTTGCCCTGTTGGATATGATTGTCAAGAAGTGCGGCAAGAAGGTTGTTTGCACTGGTTATGGCATGGAAATCACCTGTAAAGTGAAGATTGAGATCCTCCATAGGAACCACCTGGGCATATCCGCCGCCGGCAGCTCCACCCTTTATACCGAAACAAGGTCCGAGTGAAGGCTCTCTCAAGGCTACTACTGCTTTTTTGCCAACATAGTTTAACGCGTCAGTTAGACCTATGGATGTTGTGGTCTTTCCTTCTCCGGCAGGTGTTGGATTGATGGCAGTAACCAGAACCAGTTTTCCGTTTGGACGGTCCTTTAATTTGTCCCAAAGTTCATTGCTGAGCTTTGCTTTGTACTTTCCGTATTGCTCGAGATCGTCTGCCTCAATTTGGTATCTGGCAGCGACGTCGGTAATACGTTCCATAACGGCTTCCTGTGCGATTTCGATATCAGACTTCATTTTGTACCTCTTTCTCCCTGGTATAAATCAGACAACAAAAATATCTTCAAAGGAATGTATCCTAAGAATTCAGAGCATTAAATTCATCAAGACTCATAAGAATCTTTCTGGGTTTTGTGCCTTCCTCAGGCCCAACCACATTGGCCTCTGCCAGCTGATCCATGATTCTTGCAGCACGGTTAAAGCCTATACGGAATTTCCGCTGAAGCATACCGATGGATGCTTTCTCGGATTCGATAATGAGCTGACCGGCTTCAAAGAAAAGATCATCCAGGTCACTCTGGGAACTGCCGGCACCGGCAGCACCGCCTCCTGACTGTACCTGAGCCTGAATGTCTTCGCTGTATTGTATGTCACCCATAGTCTTTTTGATGAAATCCGTAACGGCCCCGACTTCCTGGTCGGACACAAAGGCACCCTGAACACGAACCGGCTTGGGGATGCCCTGAGGGAAGAACAGCATATCTCCCTTTCCGAGAAGCTTTTCGGCACCATTCATATCAATGATGGTACGGGAATCGGTTCCGGAAGAAACTGCAAAAGCTATACGGCTAGGAACATTGGCCTTGATAAGACCGGTGATGACATCTACTGTAGGACGCTGGGTAGCGATAACCAGATGCATTCCGGCTGCACGGGCAAGCTGTGCTATACGACAGATGGAATCTTCCACCTCCTGACTTGATACCATCATAAGGTCGGCAAGCTCGTCGATGATGATTACAATCTGAGGCAGCTTTTCGGGCTTCTGATCCTCTGGAACCTCAGGGTCATTAATGACTCTTTCGATTTTCTCGTTGTAGCCCTTAAGGTCTCTTGATCCGCTTTCCGCAAACTTCTTATATCTGTCAGTCATTTCGGCTACGGCCCAGTTAAGGGCAGCTGCAGCCTTTTTAGGGTCAGTGACTACAGGAATAAGGAGGTGAGGGATGCCGTTGTATACACTTAACTCAACCACCTTGGGGTCTACCATGATCATCCGAAGCTCTTCAGGCTTGTACTTAAAAAGCATGGACATAATGAGGGTGTTGATACAAACCGATTTTCCCGAACCTGTGGATCCTGCGATCAGGAGGTGAGGCATCTTTGCTATATCGGTGACAATGGTCTTTCCGGCAATGTCTTTACCAACACCGAAGGCTATCCTTGACTTTGCATCCATGAACTCCTGGCTCCTGAAAACATCTCCCAGATAAACCATGGAACTATGTTTGTTCGGAACCTCGATTCCAACTGCGGATTTTCCGGGGATAGGAGCTTCTATACGGATGTCAACTGCTGCAAGTGCCATCTTGATATCATTGGTGAGGGAAACGATCTTTGAAACCTTGACACCGATCTCAGGCTGAAGCTCGTAACGAGTTACAGCCGGTCCCACTGAAATATTGGTGATCTTTACATTGATACCAAAGCTTTTCAAAGTCTCCTGAAGAACTACTGCGTTCTGACGGATTTCTTCCCTTGAGTCGGAGTCCTGTGCACCACCGCTCTTCAAAAGGCTGAGTGGTGGGATGATATAAGGCTTCGGAGGCTTTTTCTTTTTGATCTCCTGCTCTACTTTTGCGTTGTCAAGAGCAGTAGGAGTGTTTTCACGTTTCTCTCTTTCAAGCTGAGTCTCTATCTTTTTGGATACAGGCTCAACATCAGCATCTATTATCTGACCGTTTGAGGTGACGATACGTCTTCTGCCCTGTTCCATGTCGCCTCTTGAAATAGTGGCTTTACCGTCAGATGACATGGAGATGCCGTCGTCATCAAGGAAATTCTCCTGAGGATCTTTTTCGTCCATATTGTCAAAGGATGAAATATCATTTTCTGAGACATTATCTTCATATGCGGCTTCAGCTGTATTATCAATGTCGGAAAACTGAGAATAATCATTTGTATCCCGGGCAAAGGATGAGCTTTCATCATAAAGCTCATCAGTAACTTCTGTGACTTCTATGCCTGTAGAAGGTTCAACGGCACTGTGTGGAACCCGTACATCGTTAAACAGATTGTCTCTATATGAAGATGTTCCGGCGTCTGTGCCCTGAGAGGAAAGAGACGAAGCTTTGCTTTCCGGTTTTGCATGACGCTCGAAAGCTGCATCAAGTGCGGCATCTACCTCTGCAAAAGGTTCGGCATAAAGATCCGGTTCTGATACATGATTGGCATCTCGTGAAGGTGCTATGTCAAAATCGTAATTATGCACAGGAGCAGCATTGTTTGAAGCCAATGCCAAAGGTTCTTCAACCTGCATACCTGTATGGTTTATTACGTTTGTCGGGGATCCTAAGGCTACGGCAGGCGAATCATCTGTTCCCGTAAGGGCAAAGTCTATACGCTTCTGCGCAAGCTCACGCTGCTGTGCTTCCCTTGCAAGTCGTCTTTCTTCTCTCCGAATGCGGGCAGAGGTTGCAACATCGTTCCAGTTTTCTTTTGCTCTGTCTCTTGCCATAATAGCAGCTTTTCCTGATCCCTCTGCAAGTATCCTTGCAAGTGGTTTACCGGTAATATAAATAAGACAAATGAAACAAGCCACAAGAAGAATGAGTATAGCTCCAACCTTTCCTGTCACAGAATAAAGAACCATGGCGAGAGCACCGCCTATGGCTCCTCCTCCGGTGCCCTTTTCGGCACCCAGTTTATAAAAATCTGCAAGTCCCATTTGAGCAACTTCCCCGAAGGCAAGCTGCAGAAAAGCCGATATAAATATAAGCATGAAAAGAGCTGTTGTCATCCGGAATGTGGCATAAGGATTATCCAGATTGGAGAGTATAAAAACCACCACAAAGCTTAAAACTATAGGAAAAATAAATCCGACAATTCCAAAGAGACCAAGCTGAACACCTCTTAGGAAAGCTCCTATAGGTCCACAAAGTCCTAAATTGGATAAAAACAGAAATGCTGATATTGCAAATGTAATGATAATGGCGACTTCGTCACTCATCATCGGTGCGTCATATGTAGTTTTCTTTGAACGACTGCTTGTTGTCGTTCTTTTTTTTGCTTTATTTTTACTGCCTTTTGGTCTACCCATTTTACCCCACCTTAATAAATGCAAAACATAACTACTACATTATAGACCATCTGATGAATAAAATCCATATCCTTAAAACTTATGTTCTGATTTGTTCATGACAGTTCTTTCCTAAGCATTGAAATAAGGCGGTTTTTGCCTGTAAAAAATATGTTTTGTTTGACTTTAAAAACACTCGGTGATACCCTATGTTTAAAGACATAAAAATACAAGTCTCAAAATACAGGAGTAATATCATGATCAATGTTGCTATAGTCAGTCCGGATCATTCACTGGAACCTGTGGACAAGGTTATTTCAGAACATGATTTTGGATGTCAGTTTTTCAAGTATATATATAAGAAGCTTACTGATATAGATGAAATATATCAGGACTGTAAAGGAAAATGCGACGTAATATTTTTCTCCGGAGAGCTTGGTTATCATTATATAAAAAATAAATTCCCGGACATAAGAATACCCTGTACTTTTACAGCTTACGAGCCTATAGATGTATTATCGATACTTCTTCAGTTCAAAAATGAGCATCCCGGAACTAAATTAAACAGGATTTATTGTGATTTCCTGACTCCTACAAATAATTATATGGGAGTGAGTCAATATATAAAAAAAGATGAATGCCCATTTTTTTATGAAGATACTCATTATGATTATAAGCATCTTACAGCTTATGCCAAAAAACTTTGGGACGATGGCAAGATAGATTATATACTCTCCCGTTCCATCAATAATCTTAAAAGACTGGATGAACTTCACATTCCTTATGTTGCTGTTTTTCCTTCGGAGGATATGATAGTCAAGTCCATTAGAACGGCACTTAAGGAGTTAAAGCTTAATCAGTTTGATCAGAAGGATGAGTTAAGCATTCTTATCCGTTTACCTTTTGGTGAGGATATAGACCAGGAGGAACAGGAATACCGTGAGGCTACCTTGTATAAGATGCTTGTTGATCACCGTAAGGAGAATCACATACATTTCAGCATTACTCAGGGATTTAATCAGTTTGAGATTCATGCACAGATGGAGGCAGGGACATTTGAAGTTGAGAAGCTCCGCCCTATTCTTCTAAAAATGAAGAAGGAGCTTGGATTTGCTTTCAGAATAGGTGCCGGTGTCAGCTCGTCAAAGGAGCGTTCAAGATATTTTTCCGAACATGCTTTGATGGAGGCCAACAGATATGGCAGAAACGATGCATTTTTTGTTGGTGAGGAAGGTAAAGTAACGGGACCTTTGAGTTCGGATACTCAGCTTATGTATAATTATTCCAATGAAAAGGCGCTAAATTTTGCCAGGGATAATGGTATCAACGAAACGAATATCCTTAAGCTCATCAGTATGTTTGAGCAGGATGAGAGGCAGATTATCAGTTCACATGAGTTATCTTCCATTCTTGGGATAACTCCCAGATCTGCAAGTCGTATTTTGGCGAAGCTTCTGGATCTTCACATCATCAGTCTGAGTGAGAATGGTGAGCATGACAGGTCCGTAAGACAGGGTAGGCCGACGCACTACTACAACTTTAATGGGCTTGAGTTCAGGAATGCGCTTATGTAGTGAAATGGGACGAGAAACCGAAGCGGCGGGCGCCGGCCCACTCGATACAAGGAGAAAATGCCATTTAAATGCGCTACGCGCAGGCATTTTCGTTTGATTTCGGCTTACGCCGAAACAGCCTCGCCGCCTGGGGGCATCAGCATTTCTTACGAAACGCTGATAGGTCTCGCAAGCCTTGGCACCCACCGCTTCGGTTTCTCTCACGTTTTGGCTTAATATATAACTGAATCAAGAAGTAAAAAAGGGTAGCACCGAGGTGCTACCCTTTTTGTAGATTTGAATTAATCGCCTATTACGTTTCGTATTGCGACCGGGGTGCGGTAGTTCCAGCGGTAGATGCGGATGCCGGAGCGGCGGGAGGCTGCGTTTACAACCTGGCCGTTTCCGATGTACATACCGACGTGGTTTATGGTTCCGCTGCGGTTTGCATAGAATACGAGGTCGCCGGGTTTCATGTTGTCACTGCTTACTTTTACGCCGGCTCCTGCCTGGTCACGGGATACTCTTGGTACATATATTCCGAAATTTTTGAGAACCGACTGTACAAAGCCTGAGCAATCGGCTCCGTGTGTGAGGGAGGTTCCACCCCAAACGTAAGGGTTTCCGACGAACTGGCAGGCGTAGTTCACGATCTTGTTTCTGAAGGCTGCTGCAGCGTTGGCAGCTTCTACTGCAGGGTAATACTCGATGGCTTCCTGAAGTGCGTATCTTACGGAAACATTGTTGTCACGGGTTGATACGAAGGATCCCTGTGATGAGTCACTGTCATCACCGTCACCGAGATCAAGTTCTACCCATCCATCCATCTGATTTACTACGTCATAGCGCTGTCCGCTGGTTACCTGCGTCCAGGCTTCGGAATCTGTTGATGCCTGAGATCGTACATTAAGTGACTGTGTATTGATGATGGCCATAACGTGAGCATTCTGCACGGCAAGATCCTGGGCAGTCTGGCCTGTGGCAAGAAGGTCTGCACGAACATAACCTTCTACGGAACCTGACTTTATATGATACCAGCCGTTTTCTTCCCCGAGGATGTTGCAGCCTCCGTATCCCGGGAATTTTCCGATTATGTTGTCAATGCCTTTTTCTTCAGGTGAGGAACGCACATTGATGTAATCGGAAGCCAGTGAAACACCGAGATTATCATACATGTTGAGAACCTTCTGCTTAAGATTCAGGGACTTTGCTTCATCAAGACCAAAACCAAGGGAAACATTCTCAGGGGACGCAGACATATAGGCTATGTCAAAATTATCGATATTGTCCGAGGAAATCATGATCCAGTCTTCATTTACTCTCCCAAGAACCTCGTACTTCTCTCCTTTTGCTGCAGAACCGATGGTGTTTCCATCTGCTATTTCAGGAGTTGAACGTATACGCAGTTTGTCAGTAACAACGGTGGCTCTTGGTTTAATAAGGCTTCCTGCAAGAGTTTTTGCATCCTCTCCTGTTACTATATAGGCAGAAGCAACATATCCGTCCATACCGCCGGATCTTATATGCATCCAGCCGGAAGCATTTTCGGGGGCTGCTTCCACTACGTCAACAGCAGAACCATTGGCAAGCATGCCCATGATATTGGTAAGGTCATTCTGGTCAGGGGCACTGCGGAAATTGATATAGCTGTCGCAGGTTACGATTCCGAGATCCGCATATTGTGCAATTGAATTGTTGATGGCCTCCATCTGGATGGCCTTGGTGAATACCTGAATTTCTGATAGAGTTGACTTTACGGGCTGACTTTCACCGGCAGAGGCGATGTCTTCCACAGCAGTCTCTGATTCTACAGCCATTACGGTATCTTGTGAAAGTGTGGATTTCTGTCCCTTCATTATAAGAGCTATGATAATGGCTATGACCAGTACACATAGAATTCCTGCCGAAACAAAAAGCATTGTATGTTCTCTGTCATAATTCATTTTTGGATTTCCCATATATTGATACTCCTGTGAAAATTGGCATGAGATGTATTATATCATATATATTTTAGCATAATTCTGAAGTTTTGCTGAACATGTATTTATGCATTGAGAGTGTAAGTTTAATGTTGGATTTAAATAGCGGGAATCGTCTGAGAAGCGCCTTCCTATGATAGATAGCTCCACAAAATCTTTCATGCTTCACTGACAGTTATTCTGACACACAGGGCCGGCAAGAATCGTCCCCGGTGGTTATATATTAAAAAAGGTTGCAGCGTTTTACTGCAGCCTGAGAGTTTTTGTTATTTTGACAGGAGCATTCTGTCGTTTGCAAAGTTTCCGCCGGATAGTTCTTCAAACTTATGAAGGAGATCCTCAACGGTAAGTTTTTTCTTCTCTTCACCTGAAATATCAAGAGCAACTCTGCCTTCGTTCATCATTATGAGACGGTTACCGTGGGCTATGGCATCACGCATGTTGTGTGTAACCATAAGAGTTGTAAGGTGATGTTCTTCTACAACCTTGTCGGTTGCTGCAAGAACCTTTGAAGCAGTCTTGGGATCCAGAGCCGCGGTGTGCTCGTCCAGGAGCAGAACCTTCGGCTTTTTCATGGTGGCCATAATAAGTGTAAGAGCCTGTCTCTGACCACCGGAGAGGAGTCCTACCTTTGCTGTAAGCCTGTCCTCAAGTCCAAGATCAAGATCCTTAAGGTACTCCTGATACTGCTCTCTTTCTTTTTTGGTAACGCCCCAGCGGAGGGTGCGCCTCTGACCTCTTCTTGCGGCAAGGGCCATGTTTTCATCGATCTGCATGTCGCCTGCGGTTCCTGTCATAGGGTCCTGGAAAACTCTGCCGAAATAAGGAGCACGCTGGTACTCTGAAAGTCCTGATACATCAACTCCGTCAACAAGTATCATGCCTGAATCCAGAGGCCATACGCCGGCAACAGCATTCATAATTGTGGATTTTCCGGCGCCGTTACCGCCTATGACTGTACAGAAATCCCCGTCATTAAGGGTAATGCTTACATCGATGAGAGCCTTCTTTTCGTTAATGGTACCGGGATTAAAGGTTTTGTTAATGTTTCTGATTTCCAGCATTAGTCTGCCTCCTTACCGTTATTTGCTGATTCAGCCTGAAGCTTTGCGTTTCGCTTGGCCAAACCGGAAAAAGAATTATTGCTGCGTTCTTTTAGATAAGGTACTGCAAGGAATGCTGCAACCACGATTGCTGTAAGAAGCTTCATATCGTCAGCAGGGAACTTAAGCCACAGAACGAATACATAAACCATGTAGTAGATGATGGCACCGATAACAGTGAAGCTGAGTCTCATGATAAAATTGAGACGTTTTCCTACGAGGGTTTCGGCAAGAACTTCACCGATGATAACGGCAGCAAGACCGATAACGATGGAACCCTGTCCCATCTTAACATCAGCAAAACCCTGATACTCTGAAAGGATACCGCCTGAAAGAGCTACGAGACCGTTGCCCAGCATAAGGGCTATGATCTTCATTTTGTTTGTGTCGATACCCTGGGCTCTGGACATATTCGGATTTATACCCGTGGCACGGATGGAGCTTCCAAGCTCTGTTCCCAGGAACCAATAGATAACGGCGATGATACATATGTCAACTACCAGTGTTAATGTCAGAGTCTGTCCGAGATAACGGATATTTGAAGTAAAGAATACTCTTACCGAATTTATAGGTACAGCCTGGTTTGCCTTTCCCATTATATTGAGGTTTATGGAATAAAGCGATATCTGGGTGAGGATTCCTGCCAGAATATCCGGGATACCGAGTTTTGTGTGAAGGATACCTGTTATGCATCCAGAAAGGATACCGGAGAAAAAGGAAGCTATGAGAACTATCTGAGGATCTACTCCGTTTAATATGAGCATAACTGCAACAGCTCCTCCAAGTGAAAAGGAACCATCGACTGTCATATCCGCAAATTTAAGGACACGGAAGGTGATATAGACACCCAGTGCCATGATGCCCCAGATCAGTCCCTGGGCAATACCACCCGGAGCTGCATTCCACAGAGCTACAGGATTAAGTGAAGAAAAATAAGCTTGCATTTAGTGAATCTCCGTTATCTTGAATAATTGATTTTAATGTTTCTAAAGCAACACGCAGAATTGCGATGCGCCTTATCCATAATGAAAAATAATTCAGTGCAATATATGTAACAATATTGCACTGATCTTTATTGAATATGATTTGATACTATAGATTTAAGATATTACTCTACTGCTGTGTAAGAATCAGGAATTGTGATACCGATAGCATCTGCATAAGCCTTGTTGTATTCCTTTGTTGTAGCTTCAGCGTAAGCGATAGGCATTGTAGAAACGTCTGCACCGTTTGAAAGGATTTCGATTGCCTGCTTACCTGTTGCACGTCCCAGATCTTCATAGCTGATGGAAAGTGTAGCAAGAGCTCCGGACTTCATCATGTTCTCTTCTCCGCAGATGATAGGGATACCTGCAGGCTGAACTATGTTATTGATAACAGTCATGTTGGAAGCTGCTGTATTGTCGGTAGGGATATACATAGCATCACAATCTGCAACAGCTGACTGAACTACTGACTGAAGATCGTTTGAATCCGAGAATGTGAACTCCTTATAAGCGATTCCGTCTTCTTCAAGATATTTCTCGATCTGGGATGCCTGGTACTGAGAGTTGGCCTCTGCTGAGCAATAAAGGATAGAAACATTCTTAACATCAGGAACGAGCTCAAGGATCATATCTTCCTGCTGATCAAGCGGAGCAAGATCTGAAGTTCCGGAAATGTTTATGCCTGTACCCTTTGATGCGTCAAAGTTGTCCATCGCAAGTGCTGTGCCGTAATCTGTTACGGAGGTACCAAGGATTGGGATATCCTGAGTAGCATTCATGGCTGACTGAAGTGCAGGTGTTGCATTTGCAAGGATGAGGTCATATTCATTGGATACGAATCCATTGATGATGGTTGTACATGTAGCTGAATCACCCTGTGCGTTCTGCTCGTCAATGAATACATTGTCGCCGTACTCTTCCTTAAGGACGTCGATGAAGCCCTTTGTAGCTGCATCAAGTGCACTGTGCTGAACAAGCTGGCAGATACCAACTTTGAGCTGCTTATCTGATGCTACACCATCAGCCGGAGCTGCGGATTCTTCTTTTGCAGCTTCAGTTGCGCCTGCGGCTTCAGCTTTAGTCTCCGCTGCAGAACTTGCTACAGGTGTTGTTGATGAACCACAAGCTGTGAGTGAAGCTGCTGCAAGAACAGCTGCCATGGAAACTGCTGTCAATTTAGTCATTTTTTTCATAACTTTTTCTCCCTTTTCCAGATGATGATTCGCGCCGATACTTTAGCGCTTTAAATCGTTTTATTTTTTATATTATAGGACATGGAAACAGCTATATCAAGACAGTTTTTATGATATTTTTTTTTGATATTACAATTGGTTATACAAGGGATGAATAATTTATGAAACGTGAGAGAAACCGAAGCGGATGGGTGCCGAGCTTGCGAGTTGGAAGAACAAATAGCCTGACATGTACGTAGCCGACACACGTCAGTGTGATCGGATGCGAACATGTCAGGCTATTTGTTCTTCCAATCGAGTGGGCCGGCACCCATCCGCTTCGGTTTCTCGTACCATTTAATTGTTTAAAATGCCACAGGCTCCTCGATAGGACCTGTACGAACGATAGTCTTAAGCTCGAGGACAGGCCCCTCTCCGCTGTACTCTTCTCTTTCTTCCATACCTACAGTGGCAGTGATCTTGACCCAGTCCCTTGTGTTGAAAGGAGCAAGAACTTTAGGATCGCCCTTTGTTACGAATCCAAGGAATGTCATGTCCTGAGCGCAGCAGGTCATTGCCATACGACCGGGTACACACTCGTTAGCAGGCATGTTCTTTCTTTTCAGCATCATGCCGGTAAAGGTAATGTCTTTGCCGATATATCGATCCGGGTTATCCATGCAATCCATAAACCAGGTTCCATAGTCTTCCGGTTTAACATCGATTGAGGAGGCATTGATATCATAGGGAAGATCTTCAGGAAGTGTATCCTGAGGAATCTCACCGTCTTTGCCCTCAAGGACTATAACAGCATTCTGTCCCATGGCTCTTATTTTGCGGCGGTAGTCTACAAGCTTTTCGTTGGGAATATTATCACAACGGTTCACAATGGCAAGTTCTGCAGAACGGAGCATCTGACCGATAAGGCTCTTCATGTTGTTTAAATAAAGATCAAAGGTTGAACCGTCAATGATAGTTATTATCTGATAGATTGCCCAGGATTCCGGAAGTGAAAGCTCGTAAGCCGGCTCGCGGTTCTGCTGCTCTGCAAGAGCTGTTTCTGACATGGGGCCGTCCAGAAGATCATCCTGGTTCCACATTCCGTTCCACTCAATGATTATACGCTCAGGATTATACTTGTCCTGAAGCTTCTTCAGGTTCTCTTCGTTGAAATCAGTCTCATTTTCTATAAGAACCTTAACTGTGTTGTATTTTTCAAGAGTGGCATCATCGAATTCTGACTCACCTTCTTCGCAAAGAAGCAAAAGTGTGGTGCCCTGTGCCTGAAAGTACTCCTGTGCCATGGTGAATTTTAAAAAATCAGTTTTTCCTGCCTCGAGAAATCCGTTAATGAGGAATACGGGAATCTGATCGTCTCTTAATTCATAATTATCACTTGTTGCCATATTGTCTCCATTTCAATTTTTTATCTGTTGATATAAATGGTTTTTACTTTAACCTGTCACGTCATCATATAATAAATCGACGGTGATGAGAATCACCGTCGTCAAATATTACATTCCTGCAAAAGCTTCACGGAGTTCGTGCTCGTTGAGATCCGCACCGATAACTACAACCTTTCCTGTATATTCAGGTGAGCCGGTTCTGATTTCGGTCTGCTCCGGAACGAGGTCAAAGTACATCCATTCGCCGTCCTTTGTAGGAAGCATTCCCTTACATCTTACAACCTTGCCGTACTTCTCTGAGTGAGCCATCTCCTCAAGGATCTGGGAAAGTTTGTCCTTCTCGAAAGGATATGGAGTCTCCACGCCCCAGGTCTTAAATATTTCATCTGCATCGTGGTCATGACCGCAGCTGCATCCCTCATGGTGATGCTCGTGCTCATGATCGTGATCGTGGTGGTGATGCTCGTGCTCCTCGTGGTCATGGTGGCAGCAGCACTCTTCGCCATCCTCGTGATGATGGTGATGCTCGTGCTCCTCGTGGTCATGGTGGCAGCAGCACTCTTCGCCATCTTCGTGATGGTGGTGCTCATGTTCGTCTTCATCATGATGATGGTGTTCATGTTCGTCTTCATCATGGTCATGATGATGTTCATGTTCTTCATGATCGTGGTGATGATGCTCATGTTCATGTTCATCGTGATCATGATGGTGATGATGATGGTGTGAATGGCTGTGATGGATCTGAACGCCGTTTGGAAGTGTCTCGACCTCATCATGCTCATCTTCGTGCTCATGATCTTCATGCTCGTGAACACGCTCCATTACATCCTGAAGCATCTCCTCTGCAAGATCATACTTCTTTGAGATAATGTTCACCAGCTGCTCACCTGTAAGCTTATCTGCAGGAGTTGTGATAACAGTGGCTCTTTCATTGATTCCCTTTATTATGGAAACAGCCTCACCAACCTTTGCTTCATCAGCGATATCTGTTCTTGAAAGTACAACGGTTCCAGCGTATTCGATCTGGTTGTTGAAGAACTCACCGAAGTTCTTGGAATACATCTTTGCCTTCTTTGCATCCACAACGGTAACTGCTGCGTGAAGCTCTACATCAAGGCTTTCTGAAACTGACTTCACAGCACCGATGATGTCTGAAAGCTTACCTACACCTGATGGCTCGATGATGATACGGTCAGGTTTATAAGTATTAACAACTTCTGTAAGAGACTGCTCGAAGTTTCCAACCAGTGAGCAGCAGATACAGCCCTGATTCATCTCACGGATCTCAATTCCGGAGTCCTTGAGGAAACCGCTGTCGATTCCTATCTCACCGAACTCGTTCTCGATGAGAACTACCTTTTCTGTTTTTAATGCTTCATCCAGAAGTCTCTGGATAAATGTTGTCTTGCCGGCTCCAAGGAAACCGGAAACGATATCTATACTTGTCATGATTACTCCTTCCAGTATAACATTTATATATCAAGATGATCGATTAATCTCATAAGGAGTTAACATAATCATCGGGCAAGCGAATCACGTGTATACAAAATTAGCACTCTTGATTCGGCATTGCTAATTATAGGTTTATGAAATTTTATTGTCAACCGATGAAACCGCCATAAAAAGTGCGAAATTGTGAAAATTCTGTAAAATCGGTTTTACACAATCATTCAGCTTCAAAGTATTCGATTGCCTTTCCGATATCTTCCGCACTTTTTATCAGCACATCGGCACCGGCTTCCTCCAGCTCTTTCTTATCGCGGAATCCGTATAGACAACCGATGGACTTAATGCCGGCTCTTTTTGCGGTTTCCATATCTGTGTTGGTGTCACCGACATAAATACATTCCTCTTTTTTGCAGCCGATGTGATTTAATGTATCATCCACTACACCTGTGTCAGGCTTCAAAGGATGGGTTCCGTCGTCACCTGAAATGTAATCAAAATACCCTTCGCCAAAGGCATGATTAAGAACTGTCACAGCCTCTGCCATTGGCTTGTTTGTAATGCAGGCAACCTTCCAGCCCTTTGCCTTCAAAGCATCAAGAGATTTTCTCATTCCGGGATACGGTTCTGCCTTATATATGCAGTTCTCTTTAAATATCTCCATATATGCATCGTGAACATCATCGATCTGCTCCATAACCTCGTCTGCCTGCTGGTCAAGGTCAAATGCTTTATCCTCGTCTTTCTCTTCCCACTTTTCTGCTTCCCTGTAGAGACGATTGGCGGTGGCTTCCACAGAACGCTCAACAAACTTGTGGCTGCCGATGCCTACGTACTTTTTTGTCTGCTCCAGGGTTACCGGGTCAAAGCCGAAACGTTCCAGAGCTTTATTCACAGTGTCCTGAAGACTGTAGAGAGTGTTTACAAGTGTGCCATCGAGATCTAAAAGAATTGCATTGAATTTCTGCGACATGGTGAAGGTCCTTTCTTAATTAATATCCGTTTGATGATATATGACAGAAATGTTAATATACAAATATAAAAGAGGTGTTGCCGATAGACGGCTAGCCCTTGGATGATAAGTTGCAAAAATAACTGCTCAAGTTTCTCAGGCTTAGGGGCGGTTATTTTTTTGCGAGCCTGTATCCACCGGGGACGGTTCTAGCCGGTGAGAATCGTCCCCGGTGGATATCTTTTGACGCTCACATCATAACACTAAATCTTAGGCATCTAAAGAGGATTTAGAATCTTTATAAAACATTTACTTCTTAATCTGTGGTAATGTTTTTTACTTTTAGGTAAAATGAGAAACAGTTTAGCGGGTTCAGGTTTTTATACATAATCGACGGAACTATTTACCGGCATATTTTTTTAAGCTTGAAATACAGGAAGGAATATATGGCATTTTATTACGCAGTTCAAAAAGGAAAGAAACCCGGAGTTTACAGCAACTGGAATGACTGCAAAGCCCAGGTGACGGGATTTTCCGGAGCAGTATATAAGAAGTTTGGCACAAAAGCAGAGGCGGAAGCATTTGCGGCAGCAGACACTGGATATGATATAAAAAAAGATTCCGGAGAATCCTCCGGGGTAAAGAAATCCGGATCGTCTACCGGTATGTCAGGCAAGGCGAAAGGTTTGGCAGATGGACGTTCTTCTGCATCCGCCAAGGTTCCCGAGGGTCCTCAGTTCCATTCTGTGGATGACATCAAAAGTGAAGATATAATAGCTGAGTTTGCGGGGGTAGATACGGAAGCTCTTGCCTATGTTGACGGAAGCTACAATGTAGTATCAAAGAAATTCGGCTACGGCGGGATTCTCATGAGGAGGGACGGAACCTTCGAGACGGTTCAGGGTTCAGGTTCAGACCCATCTCTCGCTTCCATGAGAAATGTTGCCGGCGAGATTCACGGTTCCATGGCAGCCATCAGGGCAGCCGCAAAACAGGGCGTAAAAAGCATTACCATCTTCTATGATTATATGGGGATTGAGATGTGGGCCGATGACAAGTGGAAGGCTAATAAAGAAGGAACCATTGAATACAAGGCGTTTATCGCTGAAATGCGAAACAGTATGGAGATACGTTTTCAAAAGGTAGCCGCCCACACCGGCGTCAGATTCAACGAACTGGTGGACAAGCTGGCGAAGGGTTCTGTTGGGATATTGTGATATGATTTAAGTTGTAATTGCCATATCGTTTTGTCTTTTATGCTAATGTTTATGAATGTTGTAATCATTATAACTTATTTCTGAGCCAGCAGCCATGCCATGATATGCACTGCCTGCTGGAATTTACCGGCAGAGATCATTCCCTCGATTTCGTCGGGAGTATATTTCTTCATATTCAGAAACTCTGTTTCATCCAGGGCCTGATCGGCTACTCTTCTGCAGTTTTTTGCCCGGTAGATATAGGCATAATTGTCTGCGATGGTTGCATTGGAGGGAACAGTGATGAGATGGCTCCATTCATCGGATTCATATCCGGTTTCCTCAAGCAGTTCCCGTTTTGCAGCCTGAAGTGCATCTTCTGAAGAATCATCTTTGATGTCTCTGTATTCTTTATTGTCCTTACGCTCAATGCCTCCGGCCGGGAACTCGGTGGTCACTTCCTTTATTCCCTGCCGGAACTGCTTAACACATAGATAATTCCCATCTGTGTCGGAAGCCACGATAACAACATAATTTTTGCGGCTATAGCAGTAGTAAGGTTCAAATATACTTCCGTCCGGGAATCTGTAGGATAATCTTTTGAAATCTATCCACTCGTCTTTTACTATATGCTCGCAGCTGACTTCCTCCCAGGCAAGGGGATCTTTCCGGCTGTTATCAGTTAAAGAGTTATTTTTATTCTCATCCATTTTTATACCTCAACATATACTATTGCTAGTATAATTAAAATAAAAAAATCGTTCAAGCCACTGGATGACTTGAACGATTTTTTCTTTTTTGGGATTAATATATCGTTTAGCTCAATACATCAAAGCAATGTGATATTATGCTTTGCACACTCATCGATCATGTCCTGAGGCCAGATACTTGCCTGAACCTCGCCGATGTGTGCTCTGTCGAGAAGGAGCATGCAGAGACGGGACTGTCCGATACCACCGCCGATGGTGTAAGGAAGCTCGCTGTTAAGGAGCATCTTGTGGTAAGGAAGCTCTGCTCTTTCCTCACAGCCTGCTTTCTTCAGCTGTTCTGCAAGTGACTTCTCATCAACACGGATACCCATGGAGCTTACTTCAAGGGCACAGTTAAGTGTAGGATACCAGAAAAGGATATCTCCGTTGAGAGCCCAGTCATCATAGTCCGGTGCTCTTCCGTCATGAGGTTCGCCATTTGAAAGCTTATCACCAATCTTGCTGATGAAAACGCAGCCGTGCTCCTTGGTGATGGCATTCTCACGCTCCTTGGCAGTCTTGTCAGGATACATCTTGAGAAGAGTCTCTGAATCGATGAAATAGATATCATCAGGAAGCTTGTTTACGGCATTGGGATACTTGTACCAAACCTCATGCTCCATGTGCTTGATGATACGGAAAATCATGCGGACAGTACCCTCGAGAGTTTCCTGTGTACGCTCTTCCTTATTGATGACCATCTCCCAGTCCCACTGGTCAACGTAGCAGCTGTGAAGATTGTCAAGCTCCTCGTCGCGGCGGATAGCGTTCATGTTGGTATAAAGACCTTCACCCGGTTTGAAGCCGTAGCGCTTAAGAGCCATACGCTTCCACTTTGCAAGTGAATGAACAACCTCTATAGTTTCTTCCGGCCACCATGGAACATCAAAGCTTACCGGACGCTCATAACCATTGAGATTATCATTGAGACCGCTGCTCTTCGGTACGAAAAGTGGTGCAGAAATACGGCTCAAGTTCATCTCACGGCCGAATTCTTTCTGGAATGTATCGCGAATGTACTTGATGGCTTCCTGTGTTTCGCGAACAGAAAGTCGTGGATCATAGTCCTTAGGAAAAATAAGTCCCATAGTTGCCTCCCTATTGTTATATTCTTTAAAGCACTATCTTAGCGCTATCGAAAACCCACTGCAAGTATTAATCTGCAAGACATCCATGACTTTTTGCATTTTTATAAGTAATGACTAAACATAAAAAATGGGAGTGTTGCCACTCCCATAGAATAATAAAGACTATTTTGATTACTTCATCTCGTGAATTTTTGAAATACATACTGCGCAGGAAGCGTCGCCGGTAATGTTAAGAACTGTACGACCCATATCGAAGATTCTGTCAACGCCCGCAACCAGAGCGATACCTTCAACAGGAAGTCCTACGGATTGAAGAACCATTGCAAGCATGACCATGCCGGCACCCGGCACACCCGCTGTTCCGATGGAAGCAAGTGTAGCGGTAAGAACGATTGTGAGCATCTGAGACATTGACAGGTCGATGCCGTAGCAGGCTGCTATGAAGATTGCACACACGCCCTGATAGATAGCGGTTCCGTCCATGTTTATGGTTGCTCCCAGAGGAAGTACAAAGGATGAAACCTCCTTTGATGCACCGAGGTTCGTTACACATTCCATGTTAAGTGGTAATGTTCCCACGCTGGAGGCGCTGGAGAATGCGAACATCATGGCCGGTGCCATCTTCTTGAAAAAGTGGATCGGACTTATATTTGCAATGAGTTTTACTGTTAATGAATATACCACAACTGCATGAACTATATAACAGATATAGGCTGTAAGAAGCACCATTGCAAGTGAGCCAAGGATCATGGGACCGTTCTTTGCGATTACGGGGCAAAGGAGACAGAATACACCTATAGGTGAAAGCTTCAGGATCATTTCCATGACACGCATGAATACATTGCTGAGGTCGTTAATGTCATTGATGATTCTCTCATTGGCATCCGGTGCAACATCTGCGATGAGAATGACTGCAAATCCAAGAAGCAGAGCCATAACGATGATCTGAAGCATATTGGCATCCAGAAGCGGTTTTACAAAGTTGCTTGGGAAAATATTTACGATGGTATCCATAAAGGATGTGGGTTCAGCGGCCTCGTAACTAAGGTCTGTGGTGGAAAGTGCAGGGAATCCGCCCTTGAAGATATTTCCGAAAACAAGACCTATGGTTATGGCAAATGCTGTGGTTACGAGATAATAGGCAACAGTCATACCGCCGATAGCGCCTACCTTCTTTATATCCTTCATGGAAACAACGCCTGCCATGATGGAGAAAAGAACGATAGGACAGACAATGAACTTGATCAGATTGAGAAAGATCGTTCCGAATGGCTTGATGTAGTCATTTGCAAAGTCGGCATTGTTCTGCATGAGAAGGCCGACAATGACAGCCAGGATCAAAGCAACGAAAATTTGCCCGGCTAAAGATAATTTGTTTTTCTTTTCCATAGTTCCCCCTTTAAAAAGCACACGTAAACAAATTGATGATAATATTTTACACTACTATGGGAACTGTTGAAAATATTTTTCTTTATCGGAGACCTAAAAAATAATTACATTTTATTAACGGTTCTGGCGTTTCTTAGTCAGCTGTCTTCTGTGGAACTGTTTCTCATATCATTTCTGATCCAGGACAAAAGGATTTTGACTATATACTGCTGTTCGCTTTCTGTCAGAGGCCTGTGCTCCGGGACATGGTGCCACTTATGGAGACAGCCCCGGCAGCAGCAGGCGGTGGCATGCTGGGCGATAAAAACGGGATGTCCCTTCATGGGAGTCTGCTTTCCGTCATTCTCTGGCTCGGCAGGCGCCAGTTTTTTGGAAACAAAATCCATGGCATGTTGTTTTATGGTCTCTTCACTATGTGACAGGCAGTAGCTTCTCTCCTGCTCACGTAAGTGAAATGAGGAACGGAATTTGCTATGGCTTATGCGGTTAAAAAGTTCATCAATGTATCTGTCCTCAGGGTCTATTTCAATCTCATAGTTGATGCCGGGGATGGAAATGTTTTCGGCTTCGGAAGTCACTACGGGGATAGTGTGTTCAGATTCGAAATTTTCATCCGTCGGGTTAGAGTCTTCGAAGTTTAAAGATTCTTGAACACAGGAAGTGTTTGTGTTTTTAGAAGAAGGGGCTTCATTGATTTTGGTATCTGTGTCATGAATTACAGAGCTTGTGGGTGCGACTGTGGTTTGAAATACAGGCGGATTGAAGGCTCGGGAAACCGGAAAGTAATGAACATCAGCTTTTGCGGCCTGAGATTCACGGAACTTTTCGCCGATATGATAGTCACGTCCCCTCATGCGGAAGTTAGCACCGGTTGAAGTGAAATAAAAGGGGATGTCATGAAGGATGCATTGGCGCCTCAGGTCCAGTACCCAGTCGAAGTCAAGAACAGAGCCGTCATCAGCATTATCCCCGGAGCAGCTAAGGTATGAAATGTTTTCGAAGTCAAGAAAAGAAGCGATATCTATTTTTTCTGTCAGGGGCTCTGCCAGAAGCGCAACGCCATCCGGGATTTTTTCAAGATTAAGTTCGTTGATTGCAGACAGCTTCTCGTCTGCCTCCCTTTGATTTGAAAAACTAATGGATAAAGAAGCTTTTACAGGAATATCCATTTGATGCCTCCATTAATGTGACATGATAGTTTTGATCTGAAATACCTACAGCAGGACAGGTATTTCAGAATAAAATGCGGAAAAGTTCAAAACTCAGAGCTGAAATTGTTTGTCCGGTCCCCGTGGGAATGACTCGATTCCGTCGTATACGGAAAAGATTATAATACGGTACTGAAAACGGTCCAGGGTTCTTCTGCAGGTGGATCGGCTGTGAAAGCGACCTCTGTTTTCTCAACAGAGTCATAGAAGCTCAGGCTCCGGCAGAATAGACAGAGACTTTTCGTTTTGATCCTTGAACCGTATTTTCCGTCTCCCAAAAGCGGCAGGCCGCGGGACGCAAACTGGCAGCGGATCTGATGGAAACGACCGGTTTTAAGGCTTATTTCCAAAAGGGATATGACATTTCCGTCCCATTCTTTAGTGTCAGCAACTTTGAAACTCAGGACAGCTTCCTTTACACCCTTTCTCATGCGCTTCACCGGGAACATCTTTTGCTTTGTTTTATCTTTATATAAAAGATCCCTGAGAATACCTTCAGTCTGTTCCGGTATTCCCGGGACGATGGCGAGATAAGATTTCTTCAGAGTGCCCTCCTGGAGCTGCTTTGTGAGCTCTGCGGCGGCAGCTTTGTTTTTGCCGTAGACCAGAAGTCCTCCGGCGGTTTTATCAAGTCTGTGAATACAGAGAAAACCAGTGTTTTCTTTCTTTAGTGCCTCTGCCAAAAGGCGTGGAACGTCATGCTCGGAGTCTTCTCCCGGGGCTTTATTTACAACTATATAGTTTTGGGTTTCTTTAATGATTTCCATAGGCGTTAAAAAAACTCTTAGCTATAAACCAAGAGTTTTGGGAATATTAAGTGATTTGTTTTTGGAATATTTTATCCGATGCTTAACCGCTGTTGTTCCGGTTTATCGGAATAGTTCATCCGGTGCCGGACTACTTTTGTTCAGATTGAACTGAGGCTTCTTTATCGATGGTACTGCATTTACCAAGCTTTGAATCATTGCAATAGTGAGACATCCTGCAAGTGGAGCAGCGTGACCTGATGATGGTCTCCTGTTCTTCTTTTGTAAGCTTGTCCATGCGGGCTCCGTTTTTGAAAATATAAACGGTGATGGATGCCAAAAATATGATGATCAAAATAGCTAATGGTAAATTCATAGTCATAGTTAAAGTCTCCTTTTCGTGATTCTAACACGAAACAGAAAAAACCACATCAAAGTTTTTTAAAAAGTACTTATTTAGTGACATATAAACCGGCTTGAGCCTGATTCCACAAGGTCGGAATGCATCTTATTTTAGCATTATAAAGGCTCCGTTGTTTCCTCTTTGGCCATGGGTGAACCTGTGGCTGAAAAGAAGGTCCGGATTACAATTGGTACAAAGATCAGTGATGCAAATGTTTTCGCTCTTTACACCGGCTTCCTCCAGTAGGATTCGGTTGGCTGCCCAGAGATCAAGATGGTACTTGTGCTCGTTGTTTTCATTGAAACCGTCATCTGTCAGAATCTCATCTTTGTGATTGGGAAATGCTTTTATAAATTCCATAGCAACATCCTCTGATATCTCATAACAATGTCTGCAAATGCTGGGACCTATGGCGCAGATCAGATCCTCCGGCTTTGTACCGAAGTGCTCCTGCATCTTCTTTATAGTTACCTCTCCCATGCGGTTCACAGTACCCCTCCATCCTGAATGGCTGGCGCCTATGGCTTTCCGTACAGGATCCAGAAAAAGTAGCGGCACACAGTCGGCTGCGAAAACTCCCAGAACCAGGCCGGGAACATCAGTTATGAGACCGTCCACATCAGTATAGTCTCTTGGAACCGTGAAGCCTTTGCCACCATCTTCTTCCGTTACATAACGGACATTGGTAGTGTGTGTCTGGAAGGTGAAGACCATACGGTCATCTGATACATTAAAGAGTCTTGCGTATCTGTGGAAGTTCTCATAAACAGCATCCGGATCATCGCCTCTTGTGAAGCTTAAGTTCATGGTGGACCAGATGCCCTTGCTTACACCCCCAAGACGGGTTGAAAAAGCATGTTCGGCAATGCCTTGAGAATTAAAAGCAGGGAACTCAAGATAGGTCAGGTCGCTGCCATCATCGTTTTTTGCTGCTTTTATTTTCATGACAGAGTTGTCGGAAAAACGTCTTATTTTCATATGAACCTCCGGATTTCGGAATTTGTATAAGTCCTCTGCATAGAATTGATAACCCTCGTTGGTGATGTCATCACAGTGTAATTCACTTCATGAGATCTGAAGCTATTTGGCTGGTTATATAGGAAAATCTACCGCAAACCGAGATACAGGACTAATAAACTAAAAAGCCTCAGGTCTTAGACCTGAGGCTAAGTGACGGATCCGGGAATCGAACCCGGGATTCAGCCGTGAGAGGGCTGCGTCTTAACCGCTTGACCAATCCGCCATAATATATAAATTTTTGAAATCAAGTGACGGATCCGGGAATCGAACCCGGGATTCAGCCGTGAGAGGGCTGCGTCTTAACCGCTTGACCAATCCGCCATATTATCAAGCCGCTTTTTATGCGACTTGAATAATTTATCAGAGAGTCACTAGAATGTCAACAACCTTTTGATATTACATTTGGTTATCAACTATGTGTGTTGTATAACTTGGCCAGAATCGCCGACAATCAGGTGGAAAGAAACATCAGCAGTGCGATTCAGTATGTGTTTTATGATCAGAGACTTGCCAAATCCTCGTAGAATGTCGGATAGGAAATATTGATACAATCTCCGTCAATAAGTGTCACCTCGGTATTCTGTGATCCCGCAAGGGCAAGTACAGCAAAGGTCATGGCGATACGGTGATCCTTATGGGTATCGATCTCGCCTGAACATATCTTAAGTCCACTGCCCTGTCCTTCGACGATCATTCCGTCTTCTGTTTCGGTGGCTTTAACTCCGACTTTTTCAAGACCATCCACCATAACAGCAATTCGGTTAGATTCCTTGACCTTAAGCTCCGATGCATTTTTTATCACCGTTTTTCCTGAAGCACCTGCAGCCACTGCAGCTATAACAGGAAGCTCATCGATAAGCCTCGGGATAAGGGATCCCCCTATCTCAGCTCCGTGGAGTCCTTCTGTGTATCTCACATGAACATCCGCAACATCTTCAGAACCTGAAACTCTCTTATTTTCAAGAGTTATATCCGCACCCATACTTAGATAAGCTTCGATGATGCCGTCTCTTGTGGGGTTAATGCCTACATTTCTGATGATCACATCAGAACCCGGCACCAGAAGAGCCGCTGAAATAAAGTAAGCTGCAGAAGAAATGTCTCCGGGAATCTCCAGAACTTCCTTAGGCGCCACCAGCTTATCACAGTGCTCAATGCTTATCTCCGCTCTTCCGTCTGGAAGCATACGGGTAGAAACCTCGGCACCAAGGGCTCTCAGCATTCTTTCACTATGGTCCCTTGATAATGTGGGTTCTATAACGGTGGTTTTCCCATCTGCGTAAAGTCCGGCGAAAAGTATGGAAGACTTTACCTGAGCACTGGCTACAGGGGATTCATAGGTTATGCCGTGAAGTGCCTTTCCGTGAATGCTTAAAGGCGCGCAGTCATTACCCTTTACAGAAGTGATATCAGCTCCCATTTCCATAAGAGGCTTCATGATACGTTTCATGGGACGCTTCTGAATGCTCTCATCTCCAGTGAGTTCTGAGTCGAAGCTCTGGGCTGAAAGAATGCCTGATATAAGTCTCGTTGTGGTGCCGGAGTTTCCGCAGTCCAGAACCCCGCTGTAGGCATTAAGCCCATGGAGACCCTTTCCGTGTATGGTAACTTCCTTTTCGTCATCACTAAGCTCTATCTCTATTCCGAGATTTCTGAAGCATCCGATGGTAGAAAGACAATCGGCTCCGTTAAGGAAGCCCTTGACACGTGTTACCCCTTCAGAAAGTGATCCCAGCATCACGGCACGGTGGGAAATGCTTTTGTCTCCGGGAACAGTGAGCTCTCCCCGAAGTGGTCGTTCGATGCCTTTTACAGTTTTATTCATCAGTCGATAAATCCCTTCATGCGAATATAGTCTTTCATAAGGACTTCCATCTCATCGTAGCTGATACGGGAAGCATTGATCATAAGGTCATAGCTTTCAGGATTCATCCAGTCCTGACCGGTATAGTATTTATGGTATTTCTTTCTTTCGTTGTTTATGCGCTTGATGCGCTTGATGGCTTCTTCTCTTTCGATCTTATTGTAGTCCATTGCCCTTTGGATACGGGTCTCCTCGTCTGCATATACGAAGAAGTCTACGTGATCATCCATTTTAGCCTCGGACAGTACGAAATTACTGCAGCGGCCGGCGATGATGCAGGTCTCGTTTTTAGCGATCTCACGGATTACTTCGGCCTGGAATCTGAAGAGATTTTCCGGGGATACGATGTTTTCGTCAAGCTTCGGGCTTGAGATATCCGGAGTCAGGTGTGAAACGATCTTATAGAGGATGTTGTTGCCTGCTTTTTCGTCTGCAAGACGGAAGTACTGCTCTCCTATGGCTGTGCGCTCCGATGTGAGTTTCAATATGTCATTATCATAAAAATGAATGCCTAATTCTTCTGCGAGGCGCTTACCAACTACACGTCCGCCTGAACCATACTGTCTGTCAATGGTGATGACAAAATGCTTTTTTATCATAATTGCCTCCTGAAAAGTTTTTTCTACATAAAGTATATATAATGGTACAGAAAATGCAAGGGATGCGCGGCGGCCCACGGGATTGAAAGAACATCTCGTGCCGTTTGTTCGTCTAGTTCGCACTGACGTGCGCCCTAGCCGTACAAACAACACGAGATGTTCTTTCAACCCGCAAGCCTAGCCGCACATCCCTTGCATTTTCTTCCGCTTTCTATATATTTACAGATAATGCAAAAAACCATTCAGGAGTTCTTTCAACCCGCAAGCCTAGCCGCACATCCCTTGCATTTTCTTCCGCTTTCTACATATTTACTGTTTGTTAATGCAAAAAAACATTCAGGTGTTCTTTCAACCTTTTTTAGTTCCCGTTGGGTATATGATCCTCTAGCCAGCAATTGTCTTTGGGATCGCAGAGGAAAATCCTGGATTGATCCTGCGGGGCTTTGGACTGGTGATATTTGAAGAGCATGGTTTTACCGTCCGTCATAGGACCGAGGATTTCAATCTTCCCTGTCCTATGAGACATGACGTAATGAAGGCTCTTGGACTGGCCGTTCATTCGTTTCCTGGCTTCCTCAACCAGCCTGGAGCCTTCGCGGATAGGAATCTGGAATTCGTTAAGAACGCCCTTGGCCGGACGGCACTGGAATATGTAATAGGGAATGACTCGATAGCTGAGTAATCTGTTCTGCAGGGTGCTCAGCACCTCAGGGTCATCGTTGATTCCCCGAAGGAGAACCGTCTGGTTTCGAACTATACAACCTGCTGCATGAAGGGAATGAATGGCTTTTTTTGCTTCCGGAGTGAGTTCTTTAGGATGGTTAAAATGTGTGACTATGATGATTTGTTTTACGGCGCAGTATTTCCTGAGTATTTCCAAAAGCTCTGCGTCATCATAAATCCGCATGGGAAGTACAACAGGTGTACGGGTTCCGATACGGATGAAATCCAGTTGCTCAAGCTTACTAAAGGTTTCGAGATAGCGTTCTATGACTTCGTTTGAGTTGATGAGTGCGTCTCCACCGGATAGCAGGATATTGTCGATTTCAGAATGGTTTTTGATATATGCAAGCATTGCAGGAATTTGAGAGGCGATCTCATCGGAAGTGTTGCCGACCATACGTTTACGGAAACAGTGGCGACAGTACATGGCACACTGGTTGGTGGTCAGAATCAGGGCTGTCTGTTGATATTTATGCTGTAAACCTGCGACAACAGTGTTGTCCGTCTCACCTGACTGATCTTCCAGGCCGCCATCGATAAATTCCGCCGCAGTGGGAATACACATTTTGCGGATGGGATCCTGATCGTCATTTTTGTCTATCAAGCTCAGGTAGTAGGGAGTGATACAGATAGGGTATTTCTCTTCGATATGTCTGATCTGATCAGCAATTTCGGGTGAAAGACTGAAGACTTTCTCTAACTGGTCGACAGATCGGATACATTGGGACATAAGGAAAGATAGTGTAGAATTACTCATATGCGCTCCTTTCTTTTTCTCTGGAAAGATGTTTTCAAAACCATTTTTGTTTAGTGAATATGGACATTGATAAAAAGAATTTCTTTATCGACTGTCACGATAGCTGCACTGTTTTAATAACTAACTATAAAGAAATTATATACCAAATAAAAGAAATTCACGATTCAAACGATAAAAAAAGAAGTGATTTTTTTCGCTGTCAGATAAAATACAGCCGGGACATGATCATAAATACGTCCCGGCTGTATTGATTTATCAGCGATCGAGTTTGTGATCAAACTCTTTCTTTTGTTGATAGTAATATTCTGTCGTTATTGAGACCTTTTCCGGCGCGCTCCTCAAACTTATCAAGGAGGTTCTGGATGGTCATGTGGGAGCGCTCTTCGCCCTTGACGTCGAAGACGATGTTTCCGCTGTTCATCATCAGGGTTCGGTTGCCGAGCTCCAGGGCCTGGTTCATGTTGTGAGTTACCATGAGGCAGGTAATGTGGTTCTCCGCAACTATCTTCTTTGTAAGTTCAAGGACTTTGGCGGCGGTAGATGGATCCAGAGCCGCGGTGTGTTCGTCAAGAAGAAGGATCTTCGGAGTTACCATGGTAGCCATCAGGAGTGTCAGAGCCTGGCGCTGTCCTCCGGAAAGAAGTCCCACAGGGTGATCCATACGATCCTCAAGTCCCATATCAAGAAGTGAAAGCTGCTGTCTGAACTTCTCTCTTTCTGCCTTTGAAACATGGCTGAAAAGACCACGCTTATGCTCATTGGCCCTGAGATATGCAACGGAAAGGTTCTCTTCTATGGTCATGTGTGGTGCTGTACCCATGAGAGGATCCTGGAAAAGGCGTCCGATGTAGCGGCTTCTCACATGCTCCTGCTCGAAGGTGATGTCCTTTCCGTCAAGCTCTATGAAACCCGAATCGGTGTAAAAGGAGCCGGCGATGGCATTGAATAATGTAGATTTTCCGGCACCGTTTGAACCGATAATGGTTGCAAAATCTCCATCCTCAAGAGTGAGGCATAGGTCTGTCAGAGCTCTTTTTTCATTTACTGTTCCGGTGTTAAAGGTCTTAAAGATATGTTCGATCTTAAGCATCTGCCCTGCCTCCTCTCATAGCTTTTCTTTCCTGCATTGCAGTGAGCTGCTTATGTTTAAATGCAATAAGCTGTTTCGCCCGTGGTGCCGCGATTGCGATGGCAACGATAACTGCCGATACCAGCTTAAATGCCTCGGTAGGAACATTGAGACGAAGGGCAATGGAAATGATGAAACGATACAGGCAGGAACCGATGACCATGCCAAGTATCCTTACTATCATCTTTCCTTTTCCACACAGGGTTTCACCGATGACAAGGGATGCAAGTGCTATGGTTACCATACCTGTACCAAGGTTAATGTCACAGGTCTTGTTGTACTGGCCGATGAGGCAGCCTGCGAGACCGGTAAGGGAATTTGAGAAGCAAAGTCCCACTGTGATGGTAAATATCGGGTTGATGGAGGAAGCTCTCACCATGGCAGGGCTGTCGCCGGTTGCACGGATGGAAAGACCGAGAGTCGTTCCCAGGAACCATTTGATAAGTGCGCAGACCAGTATAACTACAACTGCCAGCAGAATAAGTGCGGACCAGTCCTTCCAGAAGGCAGAGTCACTGAGTCCCTTGAATAGAGAAAAAATGGTGTCTGTGCCGAAGATGGAGACATTGGAACTGAAACCCATGACGGCCAGATTCACCGTGTATAGTCCTGTGTTTACAATGATTCCGGCGAGAATGCTTTCAACTCCGAATTTTGTCTGAAGCAGAGCCGTTACGTAGCCGGAGCAGATACCCGCCAGCATTGCGGCAGGGATTGCCAGGAAGGGGTGACCTGCTATGGTAATGATTGCGCCTACTGCACAGCCAAGGGTGTAGCATCCATCAGTTGAAAGATCGCAGATGTTAAGGATTGAGTAGCTGATGAAAAGTGAAAGTGCAACAAGTGAATAGATAAGTCCCACCTCAAGGGCGGTGCGGACTATGCCTGCTGTTAAAAATCCGGTCAATGGAATTTCCTCCTGAAATTTCGACCACCGGGGTTGTCTACCGGGGAAAGTTCTCGCCTACGAGAGCTTTCCCCGGTAGACAGGTAAAAACCGTCCCGGTGGATAAGTGTTACAAAACAAAGTGCTTCCCGGTCGGTTTCCCCGGGAAGCTTGAGAGTGTATTGCTGTTATGATTATAGGTTAAAAAATCAGTTTTGAGAATAACTGAAAAACTTCGGAATGAAACCGCTGAAAGTCAAAGGAAGCGGCTCAGGGCTGAAGCATTATTTTGAGAATTCCTTCTCTGTCTTTGTCTCCACGATCTGTGTGCAAAGCGGCTCGATGGCTTTCTTTACATCATCAAGGTTGAGACCGAGAACCTCGCAGGTATCTGTGTTAATGGTTGCGATACCGTTATCGAAGGTCTGAACTGAAGTTGTTGCAACATCATTGCCGTTTACAAGAATATCGGCAACCATATCAGCTGTAGCAACTCCGAGGTATGAGTAGTCAACTCCGTAGCCCATGAAAGCACCGTTAAGAGCGAAGCTGTCGGCACCTGCGTAGTGAGCGATCTTTGCATCCTGGAACTTCTCGTAGATACCAAGCTCAGCCTGCTGGATGGTATTGTCGGTCGGTGTAAATACCGCATCAACGCCTTCTGCTACAAGTGCATCTGCCGCTGCCTGAATCTCGTCAGTCTTTGTTCCTGTTTTTTCAATGTACTTGATGCCCTTATCGTCAAGATACTTCTTGGCATCCTCTATAGGCTGCTTTGAAGCATCCTCTGAATTTGAGTAAAGAAGACCTACATAATCTGTTTCCGGGTTTACTGCAAACATGAGATCCATGATGGCATTTGTATTAAGTGCATCTGAGGTGCCGGTAATGTTTGAGCCGGGAGTTTCCATGGAGCTTACCAGCTTTGCTGTTACAGGATCTGAAACTGCTGAGAATACAACCGGAATACCCTTATCTTCCACAGCTGCCTGTACAACCTGTGCAGCAGGAGTTGCGATTGGGATGATAACGTCAACTTCATCAGATATAAGCTCACTTGCGATCTGATTGAGAACCGTTGCATCTCCCTGACCGTTGAAGGTGTAGTCTGCATAGTTGAAGGTTACACCCATATCTCCGGAAAGCTTGTCAAGCTCAGAGGCAACATTGTCCTTGATCTGATTAAGTGACGGATGATCCATGAAAAGGACGATACCAACTTTGAAATCTTTCTTATCAGCTGAGTCTGCATCAGCATTTTCTTTTGAGGTATCTGATCCAGCTGCATCAGTGGCTGCTGCTTCAGAAGCTGCGGCTCCGGATGTAGCCTCAGGTGCTGTGTTTGAACTGCAGCCCATAAGAGATGCTGCTATAAGAACTGCCATAGATGCTGCGATTAACTGTTTTTTCATTTGATTTTTCCTCCATAATGTAAAAAGATGTTTACTGGAGCGCCATTGTGATACAGATTTATCGTCCTCCCCGGGGTCAGGCATCGTACTTGGATTGATAGCCTGCCAACCTTCGGACTAAAAAGAAAAGCCCCATGTCAGGATCACTCCCGACATGAGGCGAATATATAAATCCGTGGTACCACTCATATTACCTTAATAAAAAGGTCACTCTTCACATACCAGCATATGTGCTGCCTGATAACGGTGCAGAACCCGTTGCCGCATACTCGACTCATGATCTTCAAGTCTTTCTGAGCACCCTCCAGAGTCCATTCACTTATCCGCCCGTACCGCAATCCCACCACCTGCGGCTCTCTGTGACGATAAAGATAAACTACTTCTCTCTGTCATCGGTTTGTTTTATTAATTTACACGTACTTTAACACGTTGAACTTTTGATGTCAAACATTTTTTTGGATTACTAACTCCGTACCCATGGTCCATCAAGAAATATAGGTCAAGATGAAACAGGTTCTCACATGACTCATAAGCATTTTTTTTGAATATAGGTCATGGCGAAACAGGTTCTCACATGACTCATAACCAGTTTTTTTGAATATAAGTCATGGTGAATCATGTTAATCCATGACCTATATTTCTTTTTTTGAGATATAGGTCATAGTAAAAAACGCTCTTCATTGACCCTATATTTAGAAATTGAGTTTTGAAGTCAATCGATTATTACTATTGAATTGATTCAAAAACGCTAATTCTAATATGTGGTCAATCCTAACACACTGATTATTATGGAGCGTTGAGACTTTAAGTCAATTTCTGTGCCATTTCATCACTTGACGGTAACACAGTCACCTATTCATTTCGCTGTGGAATCCAGTGGAGTAATGGTCCTCAATAACAGCATTGATCTCCTTCAGATTGCTCTGAGGAAGGTCGCCGGGGATGGTGTTCTTCATTGCGGAGGTAGCATTACCGTACTTCACTGCTTCTCTCACGTCTCCGCCGGAACTGATGAGACCGTACAGGGCGCCTGAAATGTAGGAATCGCCGGAACCGATACGATCTACAACGTCGATGTTCTCGTATGGCGGCTCCTCGAAATAAGCATCCTTTTCGGCATCGTAAGCAAGTGAGCCGAAAGAATGAGATTTCGGACTATGTACTGTTCTCTGTGTGGCAAATACCGCTTTAATCGGATAGTCCTTTGTAAAACTCTTTATCATTTCGCGGCAGCTACCTTCTTTAAGGAAGGTGAGTTTTGCGGTGGACTCTGAGCAGAAGAAAATGTCTACGTAAGGAAGGATTTCAAGAATAGTTTCTCTTGCCTCGTCTCCTGACCAAAGGTTGCCGCGGAAGTTCACATCAAAGGAAATAAGGGCTCCGTTTTCCTTGAATTTTTTTATGGCCTCAATGGTTGTCTTTCTGATCTCCGGTGAAAGCGCAAGGGTGATTCCGGAAGTGTGGAAACACTTGGTTTTTTCATAAACTTCCTGAGGAATTTCTTCAGGGGATAATGAGAAAAAGCTGGAATTACGTCTGTCGTAGATTACCTGCGGTTTTCTCGGATATGCGCCGTACTCGTAAAAGTAAACCGCTACTCTCGCTTCCGGTGAATCATCATATATAAAGAAATCATCGGAAACACCGTAGCTTCGGATGGTTCCCTTCATATACTGACCGAGGTCGTGTGAAGGAAGCTTTGAAATGATACCTGTGTGTAGGCCCAGAAGGGATGCTCCGACGGCAACATTAAGCTCTGCTCCGCCTACATTTTTCTCAAAAACATCGCTTCTTGCGATGCGCTCATTTCCCGGAGGAGAAAGTCTCAGCATAAGCTGTCCCATGGTAACAAGGTCAAAAGAACGGTTTGGAAAATTCATGATAGGCTCCTTTATTGATATTTAAAATACATGTCTCAAATTTTTCATAATGCATTGATTTTATATCAAGATATGGTTATAATCAAGAAGAAATGTAAGCGTTTACAGCGAGGACTTTGCATCAGCAAACGTCCGAGCGATATGGCAAGAGCTTTTGCTCTTGTCCCGAAGGGATCAGGTGAGGCTATCAACGCCGAACCTGACCGGCGGAGCGCCAGCGGGTATGGTCAATTTAACCAATTCAAAAAGGAAATTTTTATGAATATTTACGACATATCAAAAGCAGCAGGCGTGTCCATAGCCTCTGTGTCCCGTGTTATCAACGGAGCGGATAATGTCTCTGAGAAAACACGAAAAAAAGTCATGGATGTTATAGATGAATACGGATACACTCCCAATGCCTACGCAAGAGGTTTGGGACGAGGTTCCATGAAAACCATCGGTATCATGTGTTCGGACTCTTCCGATATATATCTTGCCAATGCCATCTACTATCTCGAAACCGATCTCAGGAAAAACGGTTATAACAGTATCCTGTGCTGCACCGGCTACGACCTTGAGAATAAGAAGGCAAGCTTTGAGCTTCTGAAATCACGTCAGGTAGATGCGGTTATTCTTGCCGGTTCAAAATATGTTGAGAAAAATCCTGAGGACCATCAGTACATAATCGATGGTGCAAAGGAACATCCGGTGATGATGCTGAACGGCTTCATTGATGCGGATAATGTTTATTCCGTGGCCAGTGATGACAAGGGCGGAACAAAGGATGCCTTTATCAAGCTTCACGAATCAGGCGCAAGAAAAACCATCTATGTTTATTCCAGTGACAGTTATTCAGGATCAAAGAAAATAGATGGTATCAAAGAAGGCGCAAAGGAATGTGGTATTCCTGCGGATTCCGTGCGTATCGTCAAGGGTGAAAAGAGCTATAAGGGTATAGAGGAACTTTTAACCAGGGAATATGAAAAGGAACCCTTCGATTCCGTCATCTCTTCGTCCGACACTACCGGTGTAGGTGCTCTTAAGTTCGCTATTCACAAAGGACTCAGGATCCCGGAGGACATTCAGATTATAAGCTTTAATAATTCAAAGCTTGCCAATGCGGTGAACCCGGAGCTTACCAGTGTGGACGCAAGACTGGAGGAATCCTGCTCGAAAGTTTGCAAGCTCATTATGAAGATACTTAATCCCCCTCTTGATGAGGAGGGCAATCCGGAACCGGTTTCCATACCTAAGAAAACAAAGGTAAAGACAAAACTGGTTACCAGAGAAACAACACGATTTTAACGTCGGATATCACGACGTTTAAATATAAAAAAACGTAACAGCTCAGCCGCTGGAACACTTACCCTGTCACCATAGTTCACCGGCGAACTGGTACAAGAAAACAATGTATTATGCTTATGGAGGTAATTTAAAATGAAACCATTTATGGATAAGGATTTCCTGCTTTCAACAGATGTAGCAAAGCAGCTTTATCATGATTATGCTGAGAATGCACCTATTCTCGACTATCACTGTCACATCAATCCTCAGGAGATTGCTGAGGATCGTCAGTTTGATAACATTTTCCAGGTATGGCTTGGAGGCGATCACTACAAGTGGAGACAGATGAGAACAAACGGTGTTCCTGAGGAGTATATCACAGGTGACAAGTCAGATCGTGAGAAGTTCCAGAAGTGGGCAGAGACCATGCCTAAGCTTATCGGAAACCCTCTTTATCACTGGTCTCACCTTGAGCTTCGTAAGTATTTCGGATATGAGGGTTACCTTAACGGAGATACAGCCGAGGAGGTTTGGAATCTTTGCAATGAAAAGCTTCACCAGAAGTCAATGTCTGTAAGAAATATCATTAAGGCTTCCAATGTTACTCTTATCTGCACAACAGATGATCCTGTTGATACTCTTGAGTGGCATCAGAAGATCAAGGATGACCCTACCTTTGATGTTCAGGTTCTTCCTGCATGGAGACCTGACAAGGTTACTAATATTGAGAAGCCTGAGTTCCCTTCATACATGAAGAAGCTTTCTGAGAGATCAGGCATCGAGGTTAAGGATTTCGCATCACTAAAGGAAGCTCTCAAGAACCGTCTTGATTTCTTCCAGTCAATGGGATGTATCGTAACAGACCATGCTCTTCGTTATGTTATGTACGCTCCTGCTACAGATGCAGAGGTTGATGAGATTCTCAAGAAGGGTCTTAAGGGCGAGACATTAACACAGGAGGAATGTGCAAAGTACAGAACAGCCGAGATGCAGTTCCTTGCAAAGGAGTACAACAAGAGAGACCTTGTATTCCAGATCCACTTCGGCTGTGTTCGTGACAACAATGCTGATATGTATAACAAGCTTGGCGCTGATACAGGTTTTGATGCTGTTGACAACTACGCTCCTGCTGACCAGCTTGCTGCATTCTTCAATGCACTTTCAGCAACAGATGAGATTCCAAAGACCATCCTTTACTCACTGAATCCTTGTGATAACACAACCATTAATACAATCTGCGGATGTTTCTGCAAGGCTCCGACACAGAACCGTATCACTCAGGGTGCTGCATGGTGGTTCAATGATCACAAGCAGGGCATGACAGACCAGCTTATCAACTACGCTAACCTGTCAACACTCGGAAACTTCAACGGAATGCTCACAGATTCACGTTCATTCCTCTCCTACACACGTCATGACTACTTCCGTCGCATCCTTTGTGAGCTCGTAGGTGGCTGGGTAGAGAACGGTGAGTATCCTTACGACAAGAAGGCTTTGGAAGAAATTATCAAGGGAATTTCTTATAATAATGCTGCAAGATATTTTGGATTTGATCTTGAGCAGTGCTGAACTGTATAATTTGAATCAGATTTAAAGGTAAATATATACACTGAAGAAAATAAAAGGGACGTGTGCCAGGCTTGCGAGTTGAGAGCACATCCCGCGCAGATTGTACGGCTAGGGCGTACGTTAGTACGAACTAGACGAACAATCTGTGTGGGATGTGATATCAATCGAGTGAGCCGTCACACGTCCCTTTTATTTTCGCGATAAAGCTGTCACGCGGGCGTTGTGCTTGTACAAACGCACATGTGACGGCTAACGTGAAATCGAGTAGAGGTCATCCTCTACTCGATTTGGAGTAAACCATTATTTTGGAATCTGATTCCACCATACAGGATAAACCATTCCCTGTGTCATACCTGTAGACTCAAGAACCTTTAACAGTTCAATATATTCTGCATCAGACATGCACTGATATGTATTGCAGGAAGGACATACCCAGGTTTTATCACCATACTCGCCATTTGCGTTAACAACGTTCATAGGTGTGCCGCATTGAGGGCAGGTTGCTTCATTAGCTCCGCCTACACCGCCGGTCACTTTGGCCATTTCTTCATCAGAAATTGCGGTATTCTTTGCCTTGAACTTCTCTACTTCTCCGCGATGCTTCTTGATAAACTCGGTAAACTTGTTGTCTTCCATAAAGTACTCCTTTCATGTTTTGTACGCCTTCAGGAATCAGCAGTTATATTTAAAAACTAAACTATGTTTTTCATTGCCTTCCTGTCTTTTAATTGTTGAATCGAGTATAACATTGCATTAATTTAAGTACAATATTTAATGTCTATTCGGTAGGTTTTAATGTCTGTTCGGTCACGGTTCAGACATTTCCACTATGTTTCTGATCTAAAGCCTGATTTCAATCACGGTGATACCTTTACTGTGCTTATGAGTACTCCATCGTAGTAAATACTTGCCTCTTCTTCAGGTGCAAGATCCTTTGTGTCCACGAGGGTGAATGAGTGGGAGGTCTGAGTATCGCTCTTTACGGTTACGACACCATCATCATCCATGAGGCAAGGATATACGAGTTGACCGCTCTTGGTCTCGATCATGAACTTTGTAGGATCAAAATCCTTTGGCTCACCGGTTTCATTGTAAAGGTAAAGACAGAACCAATACATCCTTTCTCCGGTAGCACCATCTCCATACTTGATTTTTACTTCACGGCACTGAACCTCATCCTTTGTAACGAAGTGACCGTCCTCTAAAGAATTTACATCGTCAGAGGAATCCTTCTTATCCAGAGTGAGTTTTGTGTTTGCAACCTTCTCAGCTATCATAGCCTGAACCATCTTCTGATACTCTTCCGACATAAGGAAGGAGTAGTCAGGAGTGTCACCCTGAGCCTGGGCTTCTTCAGAAGCTTCCGTAGGTGTTGTGGTGATACTGTTTATGATGGCCTTAGTAAGCTCCTCAGCTTCATCGCCGTCCTGCCAGAAGGACAGCTCTCCGAAATCATTACCGGAAACGAAAATGTAGTTTGCTACTATATATTCTTTTTCACCTTCGTACTTCTCTTTTGAGAAATATAGTCCAAGATCGGTATCATTTATGGTAACTTCTGTAATGCCGTCAGCATTATACTGTTTGGCTTCAGTTTCGGTATAAGCGTAAAGGTCTCTTCCTTCGTTTGGAAATTGATACACATCGAAATCCATCAGGAATTCGTCGCTCTTATAGTATGCGATCATATCATCCTTGCGTTCATTATCCTTTACATCTCCCTGATAGTAGCTCTTCGGGACTTTGATGAAATATCCGGTGGTTCCGACCTCCATGTATTGGGCGTCTTTGAATATTTCCTGAAAAATAACAGAGCTGACGTTTTCTTCTTTAGCTTCGGAAGTTTCTTCCTTGACAGCTTCTGTTGTTTCGGCTAATGTCTCTGCCTTTGTTGCTTCAGTCGTCACCTGAGCTGTGGTTTCCACAACTGTCTCTGCAGACTTTGATTCAGCAGAGGTTTTCTGAACTTCACCACATCCGGAAAGAAGGGCTGCTGAGCAGGCTGCTATCATAAGTGAATATAACGCTTTTTTGTTCATGTTGTTCCTCCTGGTTTGTAACAGGCTTTTCAGAAGCCTATGTTAAAAGATGATGATTAATGCTTTTTCTAAAACTTTGGATTTTTTTAAAGATGTGGATTAACTCTGCTGATCTTTCTTCTTGAATAATTCCATAAGTGCCAGACCTATAGCTCCTCCTATTGCAATCACCACTGCCAGAGAAATCATAAATGATATGATTCCAAAAACAATAAGGCCAACTCCGCCCCACCTTAATATTTTCAGGATGGTTCCGTCTGATTTGGAGATATCTTCTGAATACAGCTCCATAGGATCGTTAGGATCTACATATATAGTGTATTGACTTCCTACCCTGAAAGTATCCTTAAAAGTACTGCTGTAGGTGGTTGCGTTAGATGAATAGGTCTTTCCGTTTAAATCATATTCAAATACCGGTGTTACTGAGGACGAATTCGAACTTCCTTTTTCAGAGCTTTCCGATCTTGCAAAACCGGTTACTGTTGCCTGTACCTGAGTTGTGCAGCGTTCTTTTAATGCGGCATTTTGTTTTGTTATAAAGGATGATGCAAATATAAATATTATTCCAAGTATCACCATGATGACAGATCCAAATAGTCCTCCTAAAGGGCCGCTATTCCGACGGGTTGTAGTTGTAGTGACTCTCATGATAAATCCTCCTCGAGATTTTTATTGTTCCTTGGAATCTTCCTTCGATTCCCGGCTCGGTTTCTTTATGAGTTGACTGTACCATGGCTGGATTTTGGTTACAATAATTCCTGTCTATTCGGTCGTTTTTCCTGCCTATTTGGTCAAATTACTGGATTTTTTTCGTTTTTCACAGTAACTGTGTGGCTATGTCGGTATATTGGAACTGAATTTTACGAGTTCCAGTTGTCCGTTGATTTTTGCTATCTCCTTCTTCCAGAGATAGTATTCTGTCAGCCAAATGGCCAGATATACTATAGAAAAGGCTAAAAATACCCAGAACAGAATTCCCTGTGGGAACCATCCCAGAATCTTACTTGTGATAAACATGGAGACAAATGTTACCAAATAGTGTGTGAGCGTGGCTCTTCCGAGGCTCCAGGATTCAAAGTCATATACGATGGCTCCTCCGTTTGCTATAGCACCATATAAGCCTGAACCAAACAGCTGCATCAGAAGAAATCTTTTGTTAAGTGGTTCGGTTTCACTTGTAAAGATAACATAGGTGATGGCACCGATCGAAATTCCGAGAGAGAAACCAACCAGAGCCCGTATTATAAATTTTGTTTTGATGTTCATGACTGACCTCCTCCTCATCTATAAATGCATGTTTTCCGCCGTTTATCTCTGACACACAGATGTCAATCTAACCGGCTCTATAAATGTATGTTTTCTGTTGTTTATCTCTGACATACAGATGCAGATCTATCCGGCTCATCTATAAATGTTGATTTAAATGACTGCCTTTGAAAGAGCAGCTTTGATTTCCTTTACTCTTCTTCTTGAAACGTAGGTTTTTTCTCCGTTTTCAAGTTCCACCTCTATAGTTCCGGTGGAAGAAAAATCAAAATTCTTAACCCTTTTTATATTCAGAATCTCTGACTGTGAAATACGTATAAAGCTTTCCGAATCCAGCAGTTCTTCGAGGTCTCGGAGATTCTTTCGGACTTCATATAGTCTTTCTGAGGTCTGGATCAGGATCTTTCTGTTAACGATGTAGATTCTGAATATCTTCCTCTGTGGCAGCATAACAACGCTACCCTTGAAATATGCCTGAATCATAGGTTTCTGATTATTGGCATAGCTCTGGATAGCGTTTATTACGCCTTCGACATCTTCATTATTTTCCCTGTTTTTTATTATGACAGTCAGTTTCTCAAATGCTTCATCGATAATGAGCTTAATATCTGGTAAGTCGGACATTTTTTAAATCCTTCAATTGGTGTCGTTTTTATCACTATTGCTGCTTTCGTCTTTATAAAACATTGAAACTATGGTCATGGCTATTCCGCCTGCAAAAACTGCAAGCCAGGCATGCTGGTAGGATCCGGCAACGGTTCCCCATGCAATCATGACAAAAACTGATATCATGGCTATAGCTGCAATGATTTTTGATTTTTTCTTGTCTTTCATTTTTTCACCTCATCAATAAACGTAGGTAATTCACGGGTTATCTCTGAAAAACAGAGTCTTATCCACAAGGATCCCATAGGATGTCGGTTTAATCAGTGTTTTCCCGGAACCTGCAGTATCCAACCGCCTGTAACAGCATAAAGACCTACTTTTAAGTTTGCGGGTAGTATATCGTCCGTCTGACTGTTGGCAACCAGTTCTGCACCGTCACTGAAGCGTACCTGATAAAGCCTGCCTCCCAGGTGCATTACGATGGTCCCCATGGCATCATATTCAGGGTCTTTTTGTCGGTCTATAGAAATTCCTCCATTGGCCCCCATCAGCATTTCATCCGAAAGCTGTATGTTCTTTTCGTCGTTCATGGTATTTCCTTCTATCAGATAAATTCAGCAATTTCCCACTTGCCCATACCTACAAGAGCGATCATTACTCTGGTTCCCGGTTTAAGCAGTGGTCCTACTCTATCGTATGAAGCAATAGCTTCAGGACCTTGATCACGCTTTACTCTATATGTATTCTGTGACTCATCAAAAGGCCCTATTACTGTTCCGGGTTCTTTACGTACCCTGCTCTCTCCTTCGCCGCCTGTTACGTTCTCCATCAACTCATCATTGAGTTCCATATTCTTATTTTCTGACATTTTGATCTCCTCCTCATCTATAAATGCATGTTTTTTGCTGTTTATCTCTGACATACAGATGCAGATCTAAGTGGCTATTAGAATTTTGCCGGCTGTTCTATAGAATCATTCGAAGATTCCGTTTCTTCATGATTCGACTTTACCATGTATAGGTTGACCCTACAATATTTCATGTCTATTCGGCTGTTTTTCATGTCTATTCGGTCATTGCAGTGTCTGAAGTTTAAGGGGTACTTCCAATACAGGTTTTACTTATCCAGTCTCTGACGGGAAACAAGGTCTGCAAAATAACCATTCAGTGCTATAAGCTCATCATAGGTTCCGTCTTCGACTATATGACCTCCGTCGAATACCAGAATTCTGTCGCATTGCTTTATGGTTGAGAGTCTGTGGGCAATGACGATCCTGGTGCAATTCATCCGGTCGAGAGCATTGGCTACCTTTTTCTGGGTAATGTTGTCGAGAGCTGAGGTTGCCTCGTCAAAAATAAGTATCTTCGGCTTCGGTGCCACGGCTCTCGCTATCATAAGTCTCTGCCGCTGCCCTCCCGAAATGCCTCCGCTGCCTTCTGAAATAAGTGTGTTCATACCCATAGGCATACGGCGTATGTCTTCGTCGATGCCTGCGATCTTTGCAGCTTCCCAGGCCTCATCAAGAGTAAGCTGAGGAGCCGAAATCACGATATTGGAGTATATATCGCCGGAAAACAGCTTTCCGTTCTGAGTAACAACCCCGATATGCTTTCTGAGGGAATTAAGATCCACCGTAGAGAGATCCTTTCCGTCATAGAATATGTTTCCTTTTGTTGGTGTTTCAAAACCTATGAGAAGTCTCACCAGTGTGGATTTTCCGCATCCGGTCTTTCCCACGATGGCAACATACTGTCCCGGGTTTATCTTCAGGGAAAGGTTGTCAATGATTATCGGTGAGTTTTCAGTGTACTTGAAGCTGAGGTTTACGATTTCTATCATTCCGGATAGTCTTGACAGGTTTTCCTTATTTCCGGAAATCTCAGGTTCCGCCTTAAGTATCGGCTCAGCCATCTCCAGGGTAGGTTTAATGTTTGCGGCCGTTATCGCTACGCTGAAAAGTGCCATAAAGGCTCCGAAGACCATTGCGTAAGCTGTATTAAAAGCGTAGTACTCAGCAGGGGACACATGGTTCACTATAGCCTGATTGTAAATCACAATAGTACCGATAAGGGTTATGGCTATGCTTATAACACCGTTGATCTTTATGAACAAAGGCGGATTATACAGAAGCTCGGCATTTTTTGAATAAAGGTCTCCCCATCTTGCAAAAACACGCTTCTCCGCGCCGGTAAGCTTAACCTTCTGGATTCCGGAAACAACCGCATAGCTCATACCATTTTCCTGAGAACTAAGCAGCATCTGTTTTTTGGTTATCCGCATCTGTACCAGAGATGATATAACTGAAAAACCCACTGTGATGATAATGATGGAAAGAGCCGGTATCACAAGTCCCGGTGCAAAGGCAAAAATCTCAAATATGTAGACCAAGGAGAATACCGAAGTTAAGCCCGTGTTCAGCACCACAGAAACCAGCGTGGAACATAATGAGTTAACATGATTTGCTCTTGCTGCAAGATCGCCGGAACTAAACTTCTTAAAGAAGTCTGCCGGTAATGACAACACTCTCATCATGGTAGCTGCTTCAACACAGATACTCATTTTGGTATCTATCCTTGTGGAAATGAGATTTCTTGCCGCACTGAAAATAAGGGTACTCCAGGACACACATAAAAGAAACATTGCAGTTGTCACAAGAAGTGATATCTTTCCGTTGTCTATTACGTTACGGAACAGAAAGAGGTTGATCCTGGGAGTAAGAAGCCCCACAAGAGTCAATGCCAGTGTGGTCAGGAATACCATCACATAATCTGAAATATCGATGACACCAAGGATATATTTTGAAAGCTCCAGTAAGGAAAGCTTTTTAAGCGGGAAGGGTTTATAAAAGGCGTAAGCCCTTTGGGAAAACATAGCTTCGGTTTTCTTTGTGACAATCCGGTATTTATCAGAGGTATCATCATAATATTTATAGCTGCTGAGGCCATAAGGGATAAGTACGACAGGGTAATTATCCTTCTTCTTAAATCCCAGCATCAGCCCGTAGGCATCCTTGCTCCACCCGGGGGTAAGATTCACCGCCCTGTGCATAACCCCATGAGGATGCAGAGCATAATCAAGCTTATCCTCTATGGAAAACAAATTTTCGGGCAGCTCTTTCTTAGGGATATGAAGGTGCTGAAGGATATCGTTTATCGCACTGTCTTCTACGTCGGATTCCTCCTCCGTGGATGCTCTGTACTTTATACCTGTAACAGCTCCTGCGATGTTTCGGAAGGCGCGATCAAAAGCCTGAGCATCTTTTTGTTTTCTCTGTTTTATTTGATCATCAAACCAACCCATATATCTTACTCGCTTTGTACTAATTCTCTGTAATAGTCGCTGTTTTGGAAAAGCTCATCGTGGGTTCCTCTGTCCACTACTTCTCCGTTTTTGAGGACGATTATTTCGTCACAATCTCTTATGGTGGACAGCCTGTGTGCTATAACTATGGAGGTAATGCCTCTGTCCTTTATGGCCTTCACAACATCATATTCTGTTTTTGCATCCAGGGCTGAGGTGGCCTCGTCAAGAACTATGATGGTTGGATCCTGGGCAAGAACCCGGGCGATCTCCATGCGCTGCCTTTGACCTCCCGAGAAGTCTTTACCCCCTTCACTCATTTTATAATCATAGCCATTTTCTCTTGCGATTATATCCTTATGGATTTGAGCGTCCCTGGCAGCCATGATCACTTCGAAATCCTTGATGGTACTGTCCCACATTCTGATATTTGCGGAAATCGTATCTTCAAACATAATGATGTCCTGATCCACTACCGCAAGGGAACCCTTGAACACGTCTTTATCGATTTTTTTAAGGGGAGTTCCGTCAAACAGGATCTCGCCTTCCCATGGATCATACAGACCGGAAAGTATCTTTGCCAATGTTGACTTTCCGCAGCCGCTTTCGCCAACGAAGGCAATCCTCATTCCGGGTGAAAGCTTTAATGAAAAGTCTTTGATCAGCGGCTCTGCAAGCCTTGAATATCCGAAGGTGACATTACGCAGCTCTATATCACCGCTGAGCTTATTGTATACTTCGGCTTTTACGGTTGATTTTGAAGCACCGTTTTTATCCTCGGGGTATTCCATAACATCTTCTATACGTTCCATCTCAGTCCTTAACTCCTGTAAGGTCTGCCCTGTGGAGATAAAGGTTTCCGCAGGAGCCGAGAAGGAACTGAGAAATCCCTGAAAGGCGGTGACCATACCAAGAGTAAATTTACCCTGTATCACCAGAAGGACGCCCATTGAAAGTACCAGGGTATTGGTCACGGCAGATACCACTCCGGGAAGGATTCCCAGATATTGATTAAGCTTTGCAAATCGAACCTTCTGGGTGTTGACGCTTGCCTGGTAGCCGGCCCACTTTTGGAAGTATCCGTTTTCTGCACCGCTGGATTTAATGGTTTCGATCATCTCTATGCCTGCTGTAGTGGAGCTTGCCAGCTTTCCTGCATCTCGCATCTGTATCCTTGAGATGTTCACCCTGTACCTGGATATGATACGGGCTATCAGCATATTTATAACAATGGATGATATACCGATCATCGTGAGCAGCACGCTGTTCTTAAGCATTACCACAAGGTAGAAAACCATCATGAATGCATTAAGGAAAAGCGGTGCAAAGGTGTTTATCAATGAATTCGAAATGGAAGCATTACCCATCCTTCGCTGAAGTATATCGCCTGCATATCGTTGAGAGAAGAAATCCATGGGCAGATTAAGAACCTTCCACATGTAGGAGGTAGTGCCCTGAACTGCCATTTTACCGTTTATACGAAGGGAATAAACTGTTCGTATGAGCTGTGACACTATCTGTATGATTGCAAACACTGACATAACAAGGATAAATGGAATGTGCCACCCGGGATCCTTTCCTGTCAGAAGCCGGTCCATGAAGATCCTTGAAAAAACCGGGTTTATAACTCCGATCAGGGAATATATGATGTTTGTAAGCACAACGAAGGCGATGGCAATGCCGCAGCCTGTCAGTCTGCTTCTTGCAAAATCAAGGGTGGATCGTTGTTTTCCGCCGGGTTCAAATGTTTCTGATGGGGAAAAGAGTATGCATAACCCGGTGAAATTCTCATCGAAATCTTCCATGGAAACAAGTATGGTTCCTTTTGCGGGGTCATTTAAAGATACCTTTCCATTTTTGAATCCGTTTACCACTACAAAGTGATTGAAACCCCAATGGGCAATGCAGGGGAAAGTTCCGTTGTCACGAAGGTAATCAGGCTCATATCTGTAGCCGGTGGCATTAAGCCCGTAATTCCTTGCAGCCTTCATAACGTTTAGTGCATTGGAACCGTCTCTTGACACTCCGCAGTCACGACGTACCTGAGGAAGTGGTATCCACTTGTCATAGTAAGCCAGGATCATGGCAAGGCAGGCAGCTCCGCATTCAAGCATTTCAAGCTGCATGATAAAAGGTACCTTTGCCACCTTTCCCTGTGTAGGTTGTTTAAGTTTAGTATGTTTCATTGCTTACCGAATAAAAATGAAAGTGGTGAGATCTTTTCGGTTACAAGCTGCACTTCGTAAATGCCTTCAGCAATCTCCCCGTCAACAGTAACCTCATATACCCACTCGCCTATCTGCATGTTTCCGGTAAAAAGCGCGTAGGAATCAAAATCGGGAGTGAGAGCTATGGGCTTTGCATCACTAAGGGATACTTTATATTCCTTTCCGTTTGATCTTATAAACATATCTCCGGAGAAACGGTTTTCGAATTCCTTTTTAACGAGGCATACGGCATGGTTGTCTTCTGAAATCATTACTCCGGGAACATAGGAGTCAATATGCCCTACAGTGCCGAAGATGCAGGCTCCGGCCAGCAGGATAAGTATGGCCAGAAGGATGAACCAGACACCGGGGTTTGCCAGTTTAATGTAGTCATTAAGCTGATCCGGTGAGGATATCCGTTCTATGGATTTATCTCGGAATATGGTTTTGTTTTCCATCAGGCAGTACCTCGTATTGAGAGATTTAATCTAAGGATAAAATACGGAAATATTAATATAATTCTATTGAAAAAGTGCACAATAAGCTTTGACTCTATATTCGACATTATTCTTTTGTTTAATAACTATGTTTTTTTTCATGATATAAGCCTTTACCTTTGCAAAAGGAATTAAAAAGTAAGGAGTCTCCTTTTTAAAGAGGCTCCTTTTAACGTGACATTGAATTGATTATTATGAAGGAATCAGCATACTTTCATATCATCATTAAGTTCCATGTTCTTATTCTCTGACATTTTCTTATCCTCCTGTCTTAGTCGAAATTTTTTAGGAATCTTTCTAATTTCTTTTTGTTCACGTTTTTTTTGATAGATTTACTGTACCATTAATGCATTATTGGCACAATGATTCTCGCCTATTCGGTAAATTTTAATGTCTATTCGGCAAAAAACTCTGATCCTATGAGTTTGAGTTCATTTATTAGTCTTAATTTCCATATGAATCCATTTCTTATTTAATGCTTTCTTCAAAGTATCTATAAAAGGTTAAGTGATTTTTGTGTTTTTTGTACATCAAAAAGAGGATGTGGAAATGATCTCTCATTTTCACATCCTCTTTAACTGTCTAAAACAATCGAGTATCGTAATAAGCCGGGTTATGTATCAAGTGGTCATCTATCTAGGGCGTATGTTGCCATACGTCTCAATCAACCTACCCGGAAACTGACGAGCAGCCATATGTTTCCTGTTTGGTCTTTCTTCAGATGGGGTTTATAATGCCACAGCTGTTACCAGTTGTGCGGTAGTCTCTTACACTGCCCTTTCACCCTTACCGGTCGAAACCGGCGGTCTACTCTCTGTTACACTTTCCTGTGCGTCACCGCAACCTGCCGTTAGCAGGCATCCTGCTCTGTGAAGCCCGGACTTTCCTCTCCCAGCCGGTTTCCCTTATACTGGCAGCGACCACATCCGATACTCGAGACTAGAGTGTACTATTAAATGGTTTACATTGCAAGGAAAAAATGCAAGGGATAGGTGGCGAGGAAAAAATGCAAGTGATGCGTGGCGGCCCACGAGATTGAAAGGACATCCTGCTCGAAATGTTCGCCCCAGCTGCACTATGTGCATCTGGTTCGTACATTTCGAGCAGGATGTTCTTTCAACTCGCAAGCCTAGCCACACATCCCTTGCATTTTTTCCAATATACGTATTGGCTAGCCTGATCCCTTGCATTTTTTCCAATATACGTATTGGTTATCCTACGTCTAAGCAACTGCCACCGATGAATTCGCGAATAATTGAATTCTGGGGTATTAACTCGGGGCTGATGGGGAGGATGTAGTCCAGGAATTTCAGGAGGCGCTTGGCTTCCTGGTATTCTGGATCGGTGGGTTTTATCTGGAAGAGTAAGGGGGCTGCGAAGATCTTCAGTACCGGGAGCTCGTAGATCATGCTGGAATTAACCATGACATCTGCGCTTTCCTGATAGGGGAAGATGTTCATGTTCTCTCCTCTTCGCACGTTTTCCCACATGGCGATGGTATCCTTGGCTTTATAGCCTCTGGTTCGATTATCACGGACTATACGTCTCAGGAGACGACCGTCTGTTGTCGGGATGCGGTTGTGGCTGTCAACATTGACCTGGGTCAGGGCTGAGATATATATGCGGTATTTAGCGTCTTTTGATAAAGCATAGGACATTTCATCGTTCAGGCAATGGATGCCTTCGATGACCAGAACGTCATTTGGTTTTAATCTGCAGAAATCACCCTTGTATTCTCTCTTTCCGGTGAAGAAATTGTACCTCGGGAGCTGGATGGTTTCTCCCTCCAGAAGTTTCAGCATATCATTGTTGAAAAGCTCAACATCCACACACTTTATGGATTCGAAATCCTTCTTGCCGTTTTCATCCAGGGGAGCAAGTTCGCGATCCCGGAAATAATTATCAACGGAAATAGGATGAGGGTTGAGACCCAAAGCTCTCAGCTGAATGCTTAAGCGTCTTGAAAAAGTGGTTTTTCCGGAGCTTGAGGGGCCCGCGATCATAACCACTTTTTTCTTCTTCTCTTCTATGTCCATGGCGATGTTGCCGATGGTTTTCTCGAACAGTGCCTCCTGCATGAGGATGAGGTCATCGGAGTGACCGTCCACTACCATTTCATTCAGTGATCCGATACAGGAGCAGCCGATTTTTTTTGCCCACTTTGAGGAGGTCTGCTGAACGTTATAGAGCTTATCAAAGGGGACAAAATCCGTTACCTTATCAGGTTCCTGACGGGATGGAAGGAGCAATACAAATCCTTCACCGTACTGTATAAGATCATAGGACTTTATATAGCCTGTACTCGGAACCATATATCCATAGAAGTAATCCCTGAAGCCGTCCATGTCATAAACATTAACATTGGCAGTCATACGGAAACGGAAAAGCTTTTCTTTACTGTGCATTCCGACCTTACGGAAAAAATCCCTGGCTTCGTTGGTTCTCATGGAGCTTTTTGTGATGGGGATATTCATCTCGTGATAAACGTCCATCTGATCCTTGACCTTTTTCAGAAGCTCAGGCGTGATTTCCACGCCTCCGTTCAGGTGACAGTAGTATCCACGTCCCAGGGTATAGTCTACTATAACTTCAAAACCTTTTACGTCGGAACACAGCTTATAGAAAGCCTTCAGCATCATGAAGATGGCTGAACGCTCATAGGTCATCTGGCCTATCTTTGACCGTCCGGTTATGAATTGTATATTCCCGTCTTCCTTACAGGGGTTAAAAAGCTCATATAATACGCTGTTAAATCTGGCAAGTAAGATATCTTCCTTGTAAAGTGACTGGAATTCTTTTGCCATATCAAGAAAGGTTGTGCCCTCCGGGAACTCATAGTTATCTCCGTTTAATGTAATGATCATAATAAACTCCGTTCGTAAACAGCTGTTGGACTTTTTTTCAAAAACAGGATTCCCCGGAAAGCTGCGGGAAATCCTGGGATAGTTTTTTCTATAGTTGTTTTTAAGATGTGAAGTATATCGCTCTCATGAAATCCGGATCAATAAGCGGAGACTATGAAAAATCACAGGGCCTTGGCCGGAAAACGGTAGTAGTCCTTGACGATGTCAGCCTCAGGAAAACTGTCTCTGAGGAAATTTCCGATATGCTCAACAAAGATGTGCTCCAGACCATAGTGTCCGGCATCGATGAGACTTACACCTTCTTCGTTAAGATCGATTCCTTCATGATGCCCCATATCACCGCTTATAAATGCATCAACATGAAGATACAATACTTCTTTAAGCTCGCTTCTGCCTGAACCCGGACAGCAGGCGATAGTTTTAATTGGTGCCCCTGCGTCATAAAAGCTTACAAACGGAAGGTCAAATTTTTCCTTCACAAGCTGAGCCAGTTCATCACAGGTCATGACATTGGGAAGCTTTGCAACAAATCCGATGCCATATTCTTTTATTTCGACAGTATTTCCGGAATTATCAGTTACGAGCTCCGGGGCAGAAATGCTGAGACCTTCCGGGGTTCCGTTTTCGTTACCCACGGGAACATATCCTGTGGGGTCCATGATCTTGGATTTCTCGAAGCCAAGTGTCTCGCATACTATGTCTCCCATGCCTCCGGGACAGCTGTCATAGTTTGTATGCATAGAATAAACAGCTACATCGTTATGAATCAGATCCATGAGCTTGATTCCAAGAGCCGAGCTGTCATTTATGCATTTGATTCCTTTAAAAATGATCGGGTGGTGAGTTACAATCATGTCGCAGCCGGATTCAATGGCTTCACTGATTACATCCATGGTTGCGTCCAGTGCAACACATACTCTGAAAACCTCTTTGTCTCTTCTGCCCACAAGAAGTCCGGGATTATCCCATTCGCAGGCTGAAGCCGGTGGTGCCAAAAGGTCAAGTCTGTCTGCAATATCCCCTACTGTTAACATAAGTACCCCTCCAATGCTTTTAAACAGTGTTTATGTGCTTCTTTTATTGAAACATTCTGCGTTTTCTGAAGGATGCTTTCATATCGGTTCTTCTCTTTCAGAAGAAACTTATGAAGTGTTTCATCCTTCCTATGCAGCAAAATTCCTCCATAGATGAAGTCTTCTTCGTTTTTATAGAAGTCTTCGGCTGATGGTTCTTCTTCCAAGGAACTATCAGGTGAAATAACAGTCATCACTGTATAATATTTCCCATCCTCCATGAGCATCGCCTCGTCTTTGATGATCATGTGGTTATCTATGAGAAAGTGCCGGAAATGTTCTATATCCGATTGCGGTGAAAGAATAAAAGTATCAAAATCCCGAAGGCGGTCCTGAAGTATCTTTTCCATCAGAAGTCCGCCCATGCCGGCAATGACTACGGTGTCTGCTTCGTGAGGCAAAACCTCTTTTAATCCGTCACTTAGTCGTGTTTCTATTTTGTCTGCAAGACCGGCGTTTATAATATTACTTTTTGCGGAACTAAGCGGTCCCTCATTGATGTCACAGGCGAGAGCTCTTTTGGCGTTCCCCTGCAAAACCAGCTCGATGGAAACATAAGCATGATCACAGCCTATATCTGCCACCGTTTCTGACTCCGGAACCAGTTCCACGATTTTTTTAAGTCTGTCAGGTAAATTGGTCATTATAGTTTAAGGTTCTGAAGATCCGACTGCTGCTTGAAAAGCTCTGTAAGTCTGTGCGGATCTGTTTCGTTTTCTATTTTCGTATTAAGTGAGGTGAGTTTAATGTTTCTGATGATGTCTTCAAGCCCCCGCTTAAATTCATTTTCGTCGGTATCCTCCGAAAGAAGATTTCCGTTAAACATGCCTGCCACTCTCTCATAGTCCTCATCTGAATCACGGAACCGGTCAAGAATCTCATTGGCAGGAGTTTCGTTATAAACCATGGTGAGAACCGTTCCCATGATTTCATCACTCATATCCTCCGGAAGTATAAATTCATGAACCTTCGGGATAAGCTCAGGTTTTTCCTGAAGCCAGGTTATAAGCTGCTTCTCTGATTTCTGCAGAGCCGTTTCCTTCCTGCGAACCTTGTCCTCCTTTGGAGTGAAGTTTGTCTGAGTATACATCCTTTCATTAAGAGGTGATGACTGACGTTCCCTGAGATCGCTCATGTTATTCACAAGCTTTCTCAGACTGTCAAGGTCGATAAGCTGCTCTCTTGCAACGGCCTTCACATAGTTTTCTCTTTCGATAGGTTCTTTTATGTCACTAAGCTTTGAGGCTACTTCATTTGTGTACTGTGTCATTCCGGCAGGATCGGAAAGATCGTAATCCTGCTTTATTACATCTATGAGCCACAGGAAACTGTTTTTCGCATTGTCTATGCGATCCTGAAATGCTTCAACGCCCATTGCCTTTATAAACTCATCAGGATCCTTGTAGGGCTTCAGGTTTATGACTCTTGTGTTAATGCCTACGGCCCGAAGCATTGGCATGGCTCTTTTGGCTGCATTGATACCGGCACCGTCCGAGTCATAGGTTAATATAACATCATCCACATATCGCTTTATAAGGCGGCACTGCTGGTCGGTAAGTGCGGTTCCCAGAGAGGCAACGGCATTGGTAAAGCCTGCCTGATGCATCTGGATAACGTCCATATAGCCTTCACAAAGAATGAAATACTTCTTTCTGGATTTCTTCGCGTAACACAGACCGAAAAGGTTTCTTGATTTTTCAAAGAGCTTTGTCTCGGGACTGTTCAGGTATTTCGGTTCTCCGTCACCGAGAACACGGCCTCCGAAACCTATAACCCTGTTATTGGCATCCATGATAGGGAACATGACACGGTTAAAGAACTTGTCATAGATTCCTTTTTCCGAGTAATTAATAAGTCCGGACTGATGGAGTAAATCCTCGGAATATCCTGCGGACTTAAGGTACTGATAGAGTCCGTCTCTGGTCTGATCCGCATAGCCGAGCCCCCAAAGCCGTAAGGTCTCATCACTGAGCTCACGCTTCTTAAAATAGTTCATGCCGATCTGGCCTTTTTTGTCCCGCAGAGCATTGTAAAAATAGACCGCAGCCTTTTTATTGATATCAAGGAGCTGAACCCTGAGGTCATTTTCCTTTTTTTCTTCCTCCGACTGATTTATCTCGGGAAGCTTATAGCCTACATCATCCGCTACTTTTCGGATAGCCTCGGGAAAAGTAAGGTTCTCGTATTCCATGGTGAATCGGATCACATCTCCGCCCTTACCGCAGCCGAAGCAGTGAAATATCTGCATCCTGGGGTTAACGGAAAAGGATGGAGTTTTTTCGCCGTGGAATGGGCACAGCCCAAAGTAATTGGCTCCCTTTTTCTTTAAATTCACGTACTTTCCGACCACGTCAACTATATCTGCCCGTGACCGGAGTTCCTGAAGTATTTCATCAGAATAACGCAAGGTGAATCTCCTCATCTATTAACGCTGCTTTTGGAGCCTTGATATCTGACACACAGATGCACCTCTGACCGACTCTTCAAAGCATGTTTTTTTGTTATTTTTGGCTGACAAATGTATGTCGGTCTATCCGGCTCCTGTTAGAATTTCTGCCATCCTATGGGGACAAAATATTCTTTAAACTTGTATATACAGTAATCATCCGTCATGCCGGCAATGTAATCACATACACTTCTCTCATGTGCCAGCCGGATCTTGTTTTCTTTATCAGGGTCATCTTTACTGATGGCGGAAAGAGCATTCTCGAGCATGCCCATGTATTCATTGGTCATGGATCCCGGATTCTCCATATAGTATTTAAAAAGAAGACTGATCATACGGTGAACCTTGATCTCTTCTTTTCTGGCTTCTCCGCTTATATACACGTGATCAAACATCCACTGACGTAGTGTCTGCATCGCCTTTTCTGTTTTGGGTGACATTATGAGCTCATTTTTATCTTTTGAGCTGTATATAACATCATGAATGAGCGTGTTAAGTCGTTCTTTAACGGAGTGTCCGAGAACATCGGTGATCTCCTTTGGGATCTCACTTTCTTTTATAAGTCCCGCACGTATGGAGTCATCGGTATCATGATTGATATAGGCGATCTTATCTGCAAAACGAACGGCCTGTCCTTCAAGAGTATGAGGGTGACCTGAGGTGCGGTGGTTAAGTATACCATCCCTTACTTCTTTTGTGAGGTTCAGCCCCTTGCCGCCTTTTTCAATCACTTCAACAACACGTACACTCTGTTCAACATGAGAGAAACCTTTGTGGCAAAGCTCATTAAGGATCCGTTCTCCGCTGTGACCAAAGGGAGTATGACCGAGATCATGTCCCAGTGCTATGGCTTCAATTAGATCTTCATTGAGTCTTAAGGCTTTTCCAAAGGTGCGGGCAATCTGACTTACTTCCAGGGTATGGGTTAATCTGGTGCGGTAATGATCTCCTTCGGGAGCGATAAATACCTGTGTTTTGTGTTTGAGTCTTCTGAAGGCTTTACAATGCAATATCCTGTCTCTGTCACGTTCATAACATGGGCGGATGTCATCAGGATCTTCGTATGTATCACGGCCTGAGGACTCGGCTGACAGGGCTGCATAGGGTGACAATGTGATCCGCTCAAGTTCTTCAAGTTCTTCACGTATACAGCTCATATTTGCCCCCATATTATAAAAAATTTATAAATAAATAATAGCATTTTCGGGCTTTATCCGCAATATATTGCGACCATTTGAGCAAGCTACGCTACAGAGTGTAAGGCGTTTGTAAGCCATAATTTATGTATCGTAAGGTATAAAAAATGCCGCCACAGAGGGGCGGCAAGGATAGTTTTGATTTACAGTTCAGCGATGGCTTCGATCTCGCATTTAACACCCTTTGGGATGTCCTTTACGGCGACGCAGGATCTGGCGGGATTTGAAGTGAAGTATTTTGCGTAGACTTCGTTGAAGGCTGCAAAGTCGTTGATGTCGCTGAGGAAGCAGGTGGTTTTTACTACCTTGTCCATTGAGCTTCCGGCAGCTTCTACGAGGCCTTTGATGTTCTTGCAGCTCTGCTCTGCCTGTTCAGCTATGGTTTCGGGTACGTTTCCTGTGGTGGGATCTACTGGGATCTGGCCGGAACAGAAAACGAGGTTTCCTACCTTCATAGCCTGTGAATATGGGCCGATTGCAGCCGGTGCATTACTTGTTGTAACTTTCTCCATGATTGTTAGTCTCCTTATACGTTTATTTTTTGAATTAGAAAAAATCTGATATAAAAAAGTATTTGGTACAGATGGAATTCGCCATCATAAATTATTTTTATTCTCCCTGCTCTTTTATCTTTGTTATCGCCAGGGTTCCGGTGCGGGCAAGCTCGATGATGCGGATGGACTTGAGGGTGTCAAGGAACATTTGGACACGCTCGGGAGTATCGCACATCTTTATGGTCATCATGGTCTTTGAGAGATCGATGATCCTTGCCCCCATGATCTGGCAGTTTTCCATGATGTCTTTTCGGTTGTCACGGTTATACTTTATTTTAACGAGTACCAGTTCCTGGGACAGTCCTTCGCTTTCGTCAAAGGTTTTTACTTTTATGATATCAAGTTTTTTGTTTAACTGCTTTTCTATCTGTTCAAGAGTCCGCTCGTCTCCGCTTGAAACGATGACCATGTTGGAAATGTTTTTATCTTCTGTTTCTCCAACTGTCAGTGAATCGATGTTGAAGCATCGTCTCCAGAAAAGACCTGCTACTTTTGCAAGTACACCCGAACGGTTCTCTACAAGACATGAATATATTCGTTTCATTCGGACCTCCTTAAGATATCTCAGATGGATCAACATCAACTTCCATAAGAACAGATTCATCCATCTTAAGGAATTCCTCCAGACCCGGGTCGATGCTGTTGTTATTTGAAACTCTTATATATTTCATGCCGTAAGCCTCGGCTATTTTGTCAAGCTCGGGACTTCCGGAGAGATCCGTTACAGAGAATCTGTCATTGTAGGTAAAATGCTGATACTGTCTTACAAGTCCCAGCCATCCGTTTTTGATGACGGCTATCTTTACAGGAACATTGTACTGACGCATGGTGGCAAGCTCCATCATACACATCTGGAAGCCGCCGTCTCCAACAACCGCAACAACCTGCTTTTTCGGATCGGCAAGTTTTGCTCCCAGGGCTGCCGGTACGGAATAGCCCATGGTTCCCATGCCGCCGGAGGTGAAGAATTTGCCGTTACGCATTACGTAATTACCGCAGCTCCACATCTGATTCTGGCCGACGTCAGCTACGTAGATGGCATCATCCTTAATTTTGGTACTGAGCTGGATAACGAATTCTTCGGGTGTTACAAGCTCAGACTTTCTCACTCTTTCAAGCAGATTCTTGAGCTTTTTGTCTTCGGATTCCTTTTTGTAGTTTTTCAATACATCAACCCATTCGTGATAATCAGCATCGTTCTTCTGTTGATTAAATTCTTCGAAAACGCTTGCTATATCACCAACCAGAGGAATCTCGGGACCTGCATTTTTGCCTATTTCCGCAGGATCCACGTCGATATGAACCAGGGTCTTGTTTTCTGTAATGAGATCAGGCTGGCTGATGGATCGGTCCGCAACTCTTGCACCTACCATGATGATCATGTCTGCTTCATTCATGGCTCTGTTTCCATAAGAGTTTCCGTTATTGCCCACCATTCCGAAGAACATGGGATCCGAAGATTTCATTACACCGATTCCCATCATGGTGCAGACAACAGGAATTTTGTTTTTGTCTGCAAAGGTACGAACTGCCTCTTCTGCTGCAGCGAGGTGAACGCCTCCGCCCACACAGATAATAGGCCTTTCGGCATCCTTAAGTCTTGCGAAGACTTTCTTTATCTGTACGGCATTACCCTTGACTGTCGGACGGTATGTACGGAGCTTGGCTTCCTCAGGGTAATGGAAATTTTTGATCTCCGTCTTCTGGATATCGATAGGAATATCAATGAGAACAGGTCCCCTTCTTCCGGAGCTTGCGATATAAAATGCCTCTTTCATGATACGGGGAATATCCTTTGCATCTCTTACGATATAAGAATACTTGACAAAGGATTCGCAGGCACCGCAGATGTCAGCTTCCTGGAACACATCCGAACCCACCAGCTGACTGTTAACCTGCCCGGTTATGACTACTATAGGGATACTGTCAGCAAAAGCTGTTGCTATTCCGGTGATGATATTGGTTGCACCGGGACCCGAAGTAACCGCAGCAACTCCGACTTTTCCTGTGGTTCTGGCATAGCCATTGGCCGAATGAGCAGCATTCTGCTCCTGACGAACAAGTATGGTTTTAATGTCGCTGTCTAGGATGCTATTGAAGAACGGAGCTATAGCTACTCCTGGATAGCCGAAAACATATTCAACCTGTTCCTGCTCAAGACATTTAACTAAAGCGTCTGCACCTGTCATATGAGGGAATCTCCTTTCAAGGCCTGTTTATGAGTTTGAAGCCTTCCTCCACAAACTTCTGGCGGATTGCTTCGATATGCTCGAAGTTTCTGGTCTCCATCTGGAGAGTGAGGTAACAACCGTTGATGTCTGTTCCCATGGATATGGAGTTATGGTCAACCTTTGTGACATTGGCACCCATGGACGCAACGATGTGTGAAACCTCCTCAAGCTGACCCGGCTTGTCCAGAAGCTCTATAGTAAGGTCGGCCTTTCTTCCGGTCTTGATGAGACCGCGGTTTATAACTCGTGAAAGGATGTTAACGTCGATATTTCCGCCTGATACTACGCAGACTACTTTCTTGCCTGCTACAGGGATCTTGTTGAAAAGAACAGCGGCTACTGAAACCGCACCGGCACCCTCTGAAACCACCTTCTGCTTCTCCATAAGTGTAAGGATTGCAGCAGCTGTCTCATCATCTGTAACGGTTACGATCTCATCAACATACTTGCTTACCATATCGTAAGTTACATCACCGGGACATTTTACAGAGATGCCGTCTGCGAAGGTATGAACTGTCTTGAGAGGCTCGATCTTCTTGTTCTTAATGGCCTCAGCCATACTTGGAGCACCATCTGCCTGAACACCGTAAACCTTGCAGTTAGGGTTCAGCTTTTTAACAACGAAACTTACACCTGAAATGAGTCCACCGCCTCCGATGGGAACTACAACTGCATCGGCATCTGCAAGCTGATCACAGATTTCCATACCGATGGTTCCCTGTCCGGCAATGACATCGATGTCATCGAAAGGATGGATAAATACAGCGCCTGACTCTTTCTGATATGCAACAGATGCTGCATAGGCATCATCATAAACACCATCAATCATGCGAACCTCGGCACCAAAGCTCTTTGTGGCTTCAACCTTTGAAATAGGTGCGATGGCAGGAAGGAAAATAGTTGACTTGATGCCTGCTCTCTGAGCTGCCAATGCTACGCCCTGTGCATGATTTCCTGCGGAACAGGCAACGACTCCCTTTGCCTTCTCTTCCGGTGAAAGGGTTGAGATCTTGTAGTAAGCACCTCTTATCTTGAAAGAACCTGTATTCTGAAGATTTTCAGCCTTCAGATAAAGGTCGCAGCCTGCATCGATTCTTGTTGCGTGTACAAGCTCGGTTTTGTTGATGACAGGCTTAAGTACGTGAGCTGCCTGGTATACGCGGTCTAGTGTAAGTTCGTTCATGTTTTTTAGTCCTCCCAAATTTTGCGATCTTTGGGTGTTTTCCTGAAGAATTGATCTTCTGTGTGAAAGCCTCGAAAATCGTAGATTGATTTCAATCTCAGAGAGCTTTCCATGCAATATGTTGATTGGTCTCTGAGGATGAGTTTGAGGGATAGTGCCCTCTATTGGTTTAGTCTTCTTTGAATTCAGTTCTCAGGTCAACTTTTCTGATGTCGTAAAGCTTTTCAAGCTGTGAGATTACCTGAGTTCTCATATAATCGTCTCCGGTGGAAACGATCTCTATCTTGGTCACACCGGGAACATCCGTCGGGCCGGCGTGGATTGTTTCGATATTGTAGCCTCTTTTTGAGTAAAGACCTGTAATTCTGTTAAGCACACCGAAGCGGTTATTTACCCAAAGATCAATGATAAATTTCTCTTCCATGATTAGCTTCGTTCCTTTCAATATATTGTTTTCGGCAGTCTGTACTAAACTGCTTTGAAATATCATTATAAATGCTTTCAACCTGCAGCTTCCCCGATCACATCGGGGAATGAGGCCTTAATCCTTCAGGATGATGCTCTTTATGGACTTTCCGGGCGGGATCATAGGAAGAACCTTTTCATCCTCGCTTATATGACAGTCGATAACAAAGGATCCTGCCGGATCTTTATCGGTCTCTTCCAGTACTTTCTCAAGCTCCTCAAGAGTTGATACAGAGTAACCCTTTGAGCCGAAGGCATCCGCAAGGGCTGCAAAGTTTGTCTTTCTTGCGAGAGTAGTCTGGGAATATCTGCCTTCATAGAAAATACCCTGCCACTGACGTACCATTCCTAGAACATTGTTGTCAAGGATTACAACTGTGATAGGAAGCTCCTGGCTTACCACTGTACAAAGCTCATTCAGATTCATACCGAAGGAACCCTCCGAAGTGAAAAGAACTGTTCTCTTACGCCCTGAACCGATGCAGCCTCCGATGGCAGCGCCGAGACCGTAGCCCATGGTTCCGAGACCACCTGAAGTAAGTAAGGTACGGGGCTGCTCGAAATCGTAGAACTGCACTGTCCACATCTGGTGCTGTCCAACATCCGTGGCAACAACCGTGTCATCCTGTGTATGCTTTCTGACAGTTTCGATGATATTCTTCGGACAGAATTCTCCGGGACGATCCGGGATTCTGGTCTTCTTGAACTCTTCAACCTCTTCTCTCCATTCCTTGTGACGAACCCCCTGGATGTCCTTGAGAAGATCCTGAAGGATACCCTTTATCTCACCCTGGAGACAGACATCGGGGCTTACATTCTTTCCGAATTCAGCCTTGTCTATGTCAATGTGAATGACAGTACATTTTCTTGTATATTCACCGATATCTCCTGTGGCACGGTCTGAGAAACGAACACCGATGGCAAGCATCAGATCACATTCTGCCTGAGCCTTTGTGGCTGCATACTGTCCGTGCATTCCGCACATTCCGAGATTGTATTCGTAGGAATCCGGGATGGCTGTTCTGCCCATCATGCTGAGGCCTACCGGTGCATCCAGTCGATGTGAAAGCTCCAGAACTTCCTTCTCTGCACCTGAAGCGAGAACGCCGCCACCGCAATATATGAATGGTCTGTGGCAGTTCCTGATGGCTTCAAGAGCAGCTTCCTTTACGTAAGGAACCTTTGGCTTATCCGGCATGCGGGGAACAACTGCGATGCCGTACTCACACATATCGGTCTGGACATTCTTTGGAATATCTATAAGTACAGGACCCTTTCTTCCGGAGTTTGCGATGAGAAACGCTTCCTTAATGGTCTGCTCCAGTTCCTGAACCGAACGCACCATGAAATTGTGCTTAACCACCGGCTGGGTGATGCCCACAATGTCTACTTCCTGGAAACTGTCACGGCCCAGAGCATTGATGGAAACATTACCGGTGATGGCAACCAGCGGAACTGAATCAAGGTTTGCATTGGCTATGCCGGTAACAAGATTGGTGGCACCCGGACCGGAAGTTGCGATAACCACTCCGGTTTTGCCTGAGGCTCTGGCATAGCCGTCAGCTGCATGGCAGGCGCCCTGCTCGTGAGCTGAAATGATATGGTTGATCCTGTCACTGTTTTTATACAGCTCGTCATAGATGTCGAGAACCGCCCCTCCTGGATAACCGAATACGGTATCAACGCCCTGCTTAACGAGTTCTTCAATCAGAATCTGTGCTCCCTTTAATCTCATATTTGTTCTCCTTTTAAGGTGAAAATAATCCTATGATATGAGTCGTTAAAACGCTGTAGAATCCAACAGACACCTGTTGGATTTCGCGTTAGCCGTCACATGTGCGTTTGTGTTTACACAGCGCCCGCGTGACGGCTTTATCGCGGAAATAATAAGTTTTTTTCTATAAATCACAAATATAATAATACAACTATTTTAAATAAATATCATGGATTTTTGACGGCTTTTACAGATCAGGCAATGTAAAGAAACACTGCTAAAAAAATAACCTTGCAGTTGTAAAGCTGCAAGGTTCAAAAGCGCGTCATGACTTTATTTCTCCTGAAAAGCTTTACACAAATAAGCATTATTGCTAATGACAATAATGTTCACGAGAATAATAATGACTGCTAGTATAACACTGTAATTATTCATGCTTCTTTGCGTGCCTTTCATTAAAATATAAAATAATTATGACTTTCTAAGTACGGCATGTCAACAATCAATAAGTTATAAGAGCTATGCTATAAGTTATAGCTGTTATGCTTTGGGATTGTAGACCGGGCTGCTCTTTCGGCAGGTTCAAAACTTATGGTGTGGCGTTTTTTCCAGGATTCAGGGAATTAATGAACTGCTGTGCAACTCTTCCGGTGTGGCCGCCCTTTCTCACGGACCAGACATTGGCAGCGGCAAGAAGCTCTTTCTCCTCCATATCAATGTGATATTTCTTTGCGAGATTGATGACAATTTGCTGGAATTCCTGCATGCTTGGCTTGGTGTAAAGAATGTTGAGACCAAAGCGGTCCACAAGGGAAAGCTTCTCTTCCAGGGTGTCGGAGTGGAATACATCTCCGCCTACTCCCATATCGTCACGGTCCTTTGTGTTTTCCTTTATGAGATGACGGCGGTTCGAGGTGGCATAAATCAGGATGTTGTCCGGCTTTGTTTCGAAGCCGCCTTCGATGACTGCCTTAAGGTATTTGTATTCGATCTCGAAATCTTCAAAGGAAAGGTCATCCATATAGATGATGAACTTATAGTTTCTGGTCTTAACCTTTGATATCACATAGGAAAGATCTTTGAACTGATGCTTGTAGATCTCGATAAGTCTGAGACCCTTCGGATAAAATTCGTTGAGGGTCGCCTTGATGGTGGTGGACTTTCCGGTTCCGGCATCTCCATAGAGAAGCACGTTGTTGGCGCTCTTCCCTTCCACAAAAGCCAGGGTGTTGTCATAGACCTGCTTCTTCTGCAGCTCATAACCCACAAGGTCATCGTAGTTTACCGACTCCAGGTTGTTGATAGGGATAAGCTCAGGAGAACCGTCAATATTATTTCTGATACGGAAAGCTTTATTGAGACCAAACATTCCGACGCCGTAGTTTTCATAGTATTCTGAGATGGCATCATAAAAGCGCTCCCGAGTACCGGCCGAGAGAAGCCTGACTTTCAGAGAGTTTACGGTTTTTGAAATGTAGCTGTAGTACATTCTCTCGTGCTTCTGCACAGCCTTATAGGTCTGCAGCTTTTTCATACAGCTGATCCCAAGCTTCAGCTCAAGGAAAGAGAAATCATAATGGATAAGATCCATGAGATATCTGCAGTCGCTGAGAGCTATTTCTGAGGCAGAGCCCTTCGGGATCACAGCATTTTCTGAAACCAGCGCAAGAGGATTTTCATCATTCATGATGAGAAAGCTAATGTAGGCTGCCCAGAGATTCTCGGTGAAACCATACTTTGTTGCGGTCTCCATGATGTAGTGAACTTCATCCAGGCATTCTGAAAGAAGCTCCTGAACAGACTGTTCCTCATTGTATCTCAGAAGATTCTCCGCCTTCGCCAGAGTCCTCAGAGTCCGGTCATGTTTTACATTGTTGTATAAGATGAGATGGTCAAGTATTTCCAGCATTATTGTTCTCCTTTCAGAAAATCACTTAATGTCGAGGTTGAAACAAATGTAGATTGAGCTATAGAGCATCCATTATAAAACGTTGAGCTGAAGTGAGAAAAATCAAAATAGACCCCCTTAGAACCACTTGGTTTCCTTTTCCTTAGCCCCCTCGCCAAGTCAGATTTTTCATAAAGAAAATATCTGACATTGGCGAGGGCCTAGTGGTTCTTAGGGGGTCTGTTTTAGATTTTTCCACTGAAGCGATCCGTTTTATAATGGATGCTCTATAGCTCTAGAGATTTAAATTAGTTATTTACCAGCTTGTCAGATTCGTTGTTCCAGCTGTAAAGCTTTCTGATATCTGCACCAACTGTCTCTGTAGGGTGCTGAGCAGCCTTTGCTCTCATTGCCTGGAAGTGAACCTGACCATTATTCATATCCTGAAGGAACTCTGATGCAAATGTTCCGTCCTGGATGTCTGAAAGGATCTTCTTCATAGCCTTCTTGGTATCCTCTGTAACGATCTTCGGACCTGTTACATAGTCACCGAACTCAGCTGTATTGGAGATGGAATATCTCATGCCTGCGAAACCTGACTGATAGATAAGGTCTACGATAAGCTTCATCTCGTGAACACACTCGAAGTAAGCATTTCTTGGATCATAGCCTGCCTCAACCAGAGTCTCGAAACCTGCCTGCATAAGTGCACAAACACCACCGCAAAGAACTGCCTGCTCACCGAAAAGGTCTGTTTCTGTCTCCGTCTTAAAGGTTGTCTCAAGGATACCTGCACGTGCGCCGCCGATGCCTGCGCCGTAAGCAAGAGCCTTGTCAAGTGCATGACCGGTAGCATCCTGATGGATAGCTACGAGACAAGGTGTTCCCTTTCCTGCCTGGTACTCTGAACGAACTGTGTGTCCCGGTGCCTTAGGAGCGATCATAGCTACATCAACGTCTGCAGGAGGAACGATGAGCTTGTAGTTGATATTGAAGCCATGTGCAAACATGAGCATATCGCCGGCCTTAAGGTTTGGCTCTACATCCTTCTTGTACATACTTGCCTGAAGCTCGTCGTTAATGAGGATCATAATGACGTCTGACTGCTTTACAGCCTCTGCTGTAGGAAGTACTGTGAGACCCTGTGACTCTGCCTTAGCCTTTGATTTTGAACCCTCATAAAGACCTACGACTACATCACAGCCTGACTCTTTGAGATTGAGTGCATGTGCATGTCCCTGTGATCCGTATCCGATGATGCAGATCTTCTTGCCGTTAAGGAAAGATATGTCACAGTCTTTTTCGTAAAATAATCTTGGTTCTGCCATTTTTAAAATCCTCCAAAATATAGTAATTAACTCATAAGCTTATATCGCTTGTAATTAAATAAAATTATAGTTTTTGCACAATCAAAATGCAACAGCAATTATGAAAACAATATATATTATAACTTCATAGAATGTATAACCAAAACTCTGCTACAAAAAAAGAGAATCCTTAAGGATTCTCTTGAACTGTTATTTATTTAATCCTCTCAGCAATCTCTCTTGCTACATATACTCCGCTTGCTGAAGCATGTGAAAGAGAATGGGTAACGCCGCTGCCGTCTCCTATTACAAAGAGATCGGGATAAATGGTTTCAAGCTTCTCATCAACAGAAACTTCCATATTGTAGAACTTAACCTCAACACCGTAAAGCAGTGTGTCATCATTGGCAGTGCCCGGAGCGATCTTGTCGAGAGCATAGATCATCTCGATGATTCCATCCAGGATTCGCTTCGGAAGAACGAGACTCAGGTCACCGGGGGTAGCCTTAAGGGTAGGTCTCACAGTTCCCTCTTCTATACGCTTAACCGTACTGCGGCGTCCTCTTTCGAGATCTCCGAATCTCTGAACGATGACTCCTCCGCCCAGCATGTTGGAGAGGCGGGCAATGCTTTCGCCGTAGCCGTTACTGTCCTTGAAGGGCTCTGAGAAATGCTTGCTTACAAGGAGCGCAAAGTTTGTATTTTCTGTCTGAAGGGAAGGATCCTCATAGCTGTGACCGTTTACTGTGATGATGCCGTTGGTGTTTTCATTAACAACCGCACCACGTGGATTCATACAGAAGGTACGTACAGAATCCTCAAATTTCTGGGTCTGGTAAACGATCTTTCCTTCGTAAAGTGCACTGGTGATATCCTCAAATACAACTGCCGGAAGCTCTACACGGACACCAAGGTCAACACGATTTGACTTGGTCGGGATATTAAGCTCGTCACAAACAGACTGCATCCATTTGCTGCCGCTGCGGCCTACAGAGATGACGCAGTATTTACAGGTGGCTTTACCGTCCTTGAAAGATACCTCGTAGCCATCCTCAAGCTTCTCAACCTTTTCGATAGGTGTTCTGAAGAAGAATTTGATGTGATCCTTCATCTCCTCATACATGTTCTTGAGAACAACATAGTTCTTGTCGGTGCCCAGGTGTCTTACTGATGCATCAAGGAGTGTGAGCTTGCTCTGGATGCACTTCTTTTTAAATTCCGATCCTGAAGTGCTGTAAAGCTTTGTGCCCTCTCCGCCGTGGCTCATGTTAATGTTGTCTACATATTTCATAAGCTCGATGGCATTGTCACGTCCAACGTGCTCATAGAGAGTTCCGCCGAAAGCATTGGTAATGTTGTACTTGCCGTCAGAGAAGGCTCCTGCTCCGCCGAAACCGCTCATGATGGAGCAGATAGGACAATTGATACAGGACTTAACCTTGTCTCCATCTATGGGACATTTTCTCTTTTCCAGAGGATTGCCGGATTCATAGACTGCGATCTGAAGCTGAGGGTCCAGTTTCATAAGCTCATAAGCCGCGAAAATACCTCCAGGTCCCGCGCCGATTATTATAACGTCAAAATTAGTGTTCATTGATTTTCTCCTTAAAAAAGCTGCCATTTGCAGTTTGCTTACGACAAAAAAAGTCATAAGACGCTGTAAATGGCAGCTTGTAGAAACGCCCAACCATACCAAGGGCATATTATGACTATAAAATTTTAAAGGTTTTGTGCTCTATCGTCAAGAGTTAAGTGTATGAGCAAAAGCATCAAGTGTCTGTATAAGATGATAAAGCATTAAATGCCTGAGGATGATCATCAAGCATCAAGTGCCTGGCTTAAATCATCAATTATGTCCTGAACATTCTCGATACCGACTGAAAGTCTGATCATGTCAGGCTTGATTCCGCCTGCCAGAAGCTCTTCATCAGTCATCTGACGGTGAGTTGAGGATGCAGGGTGAAGTACACAGGTGTGTGCGTCGGCAACGTGGGTTGCGATGATGGCGAGCTTAAGGCGCTTCATAAACTCTTCTGCGCTTGCTCTTCCGCCCTTTACACCGAAGGAAATAACTCCGCAGGTTCCGTCAGGCATGTACTTTTTAGCGCGCTCATAATACTTGTCGCCTTCAAGTCCCGGATATGTTACATATGCTACCTTTTCATTAGCTTGAAGGAACTCGGCAACCTTCTGTGCATTTTCACAATGTCTCTGCATTCTGACAGCAAGGGACTCAAGTCCGAGGTTCAGCATGTAGCAGTTCATAGGTGAAGGTATAGAGCCAAGGTCTCTCATGAGCTGTGCTGTGGCCTTTGTAATGAAGGCGCCTGCTTTTCCGAACTTTTCTGCATAGGTGATACCGTGATAGGAATCATCCGGTGTGCAGAGGCCCGGGAATTTGTCGGCATGAGCCATCCAGTCAAAGTTTCCGGAATCAACAATTGCACCGCCTACTGTTGCATCGTGACCGTCCATGTACTTTGTGGTTGAATGGGTTACGATATCTGCTCCCCATTCGATGGGTCTGCAGTTAATAGGTGTTGCAAAGGTGTTGTCAATGATCAGAGGAACGCCATGCTTGTGGGCAGCATTGGCAAAACGCTCAATGTCTAAAACTATCAGAGCGGGGTTTGCGATGGTCTCTCCGAAAACGCACTTTGTGTTTGGCTTGAATGCTGCTTCCAGCTCTTCGTCTGAGCATTCCGGATCCACAAAAGTGAAATCTATGCCCATTTTCCTCATGGTGACATTAAAAAGGTTGAAGCTTCCGCCATAGATGCTGGAAGATGCGATAACGTGATCTCCTGCACTTGCCAAATTGAAAACAGAGAAAAATGTTGCCGCCTGACCTGAAGATGTAAGCATTGCTGCTGTTCCGCCCTCAAGGGATGCGATCTTTGCAGCAACGTAATCATTGGTAGGATTCTGAAGTCTTGTATAGAAGTATCCTTCAGCCTCCAAATCGAAAAGCTTTCCCATATCAGCACTTGTATCGTACTTAAAGGTGGTGCTCTGATATATAGGTATCATGCGTGGCTCGCCATTTTTTGGTGTATAGCCGGCTTCAATGCATTTTGTTTCTTTTTTCATTAGTTTGCGAAGCTCCTTTGGATGATTTGTTAATGTGAATTTAAACACGCCATAAGTGGGTGACAAACAGCTTTGACACCCACTTACTTTTACCTATTCATGATAGCGCATCACCGTTACCTTGTAAAATTAATTATATGTTATGGCTGATATCACCCTTCAATCCACGGGGCACAAAAAAAGAGTTTTGGCAAACCCAAAACTCTTTTTTTTAGTCGATGCGACAAGATTCGAACTTGCGACCTCTGCGTCCCGAACGCAGCGCTCTACCAAGCTGAGCCACGCATCGCTTTTGTGCAAATGAAATCTTAGCAAAGCAATGGAGATGTGTCAAGTTCTGATTATTTTTTTCTGAAATAATTCTCGACAAGCGGTAACAGTTCCGGGTCTTTGACACCCCAAAACCCCAGGAGGCGCTCCACGCCTTATTTTTTTGTCAAATTTCAAATATTTGTAATGCGTAATTGCGTAATTTCTGATATAATTATATCAGATTCATTCTGTTGTTGGAGAATTCGATATGCGTATTACTAAATCCGGGAAAATATACTACATAATTCGTTCGATAAAGCGTGATGGAAAACGTTCATCAGAAGTTGTGGAGCGTCTTGGGACCGATGAAGAAATCATGGCTCTGCATAATTGCACAGACCCGCGTGCATGGGTAGATCAGCGTTTAAAAGAGC
>NZ_FNRG01000049.1 GCF_900107835.1 Oribacterium sp. KHPX15 | reverse complement strand
AAGGTTAATGAGATAAGAATGGCAAACGGACTTTCAGCAGTTCAGTACAGCGCATCACTTGAGACAACATCAGTAGTAAGAGCAAACGAGATCACAACTAAGTTCTCACACACAAGACCGGACGGGACAGACTGGTACACAGTTAATGCAAACCTTCAGTACGGCGAGAACCTTGCAGAAGGCTACAACACAGCGGATGACGTAGTTAACGCATGGATGGCATCACCTACACACAGAGCAAACATCTTAAAGCCGGACTTCAATACATGTGCAATCTCAACAACAACTCAGAACGGAAGAACATACTGGGCACAGGAATTCGGAATCTGATAAAAAGAATATAATGATAAACCTCTCCTTATAAATAAATTCTATGTACTTAAAAGGCTCTATCGGAATTGATCCGGTAGAGTTTTTTATATCCATAATCCCTTTAGGGCAAACGCATGGGGCTGTTCAGATTATTTATGAACAGCCTCTTATCTCATCTATCAAAATAAAGAGACTTAAGTAGATACTAAGTGGGCATATAAATATTCTGACATTAATGGTATGATAGGAGCCATAGATTAAATTTGTCCGGAGGAATATCTGTAATGCGTAGAAAGGAGATAAGTTAATATGTTCAGCTGTTTATGGCCAATTTCTCTGGTAATCCTTTCAAATGTGGTTTATCAGATCTGTGCAAAGTCTGTGCCGGATAAAATGAATCCATTTGCATCACTGACGATAACATATATCGTCGGTGCTATAGCCAGCACAATTCTATTTTTTGTACTTCTCCATTATTTGAGGGTTATACATTTATATGGAATTTAAACATTTTAATTGCATAGTTGTATTCAATAAGACTAAGGATTCTATTCTTTTCTGTAAACGCAAAAAGGATCCATATAGGGGCCTTTACAACTTCGTTGGCGGAAAGGTTGAAGCCGGAGAGTCTTCTGAGAAAGCTGCATACCGTGAGCTTCTGGAAGAGACCGGGATCAGTCCAAAGGATATAGATCTGTACCGACTGATGGATTTCACATATTATAACCAGCAGTTTATCCTGGAAATATATGTGGGAGTTCTTGAAAAGGACATTGAACTTCAAGAAGAAACAAATCCCCTTGAATGGCTTAGTCTCTATCATGATTTTACGGACAGAACCCGTTTTGCGGGAGATCAGAACATCGGACATATCATTAATGTTGCTTTGATGTATCCTATTCCGGAGAAAACCGATTTAAACGATAGAAAGCTAACAGGAATAGACGGTAGCAGTACAACAAATGAAGAACAATTTGACATCACAGATGAACGAGGTTTTCCTACAGGAAAGACTGTGTCAAGATCCAAGGCGCATGATGAAGGAATACTACACAGGACCGCACATACCTGGATCGTAAGAAAAAATGGTGATTCATATCAGGTGTTATTACAGAAGAGAAGTGCTGATAAGGATTCATTTCCATCTATGTACGATACTTCATCTGCCGGTCATATTCCGGCGGGAGATACACCTTTAGAGACTGCAGCCAGAGAATTAAAAGAAGAACTAGGCATAGAAGTACAGCAGGATTGCGAGTTCAAATTAATCGGCAAATTCCGGATAAAATACGAGAAAGAATTCCACGGGAAGATGTTCCGTGATAACGAGGTGGCTTTTGTCTATATTTATGATGAACCTGTGGATGAGACAAAGCTTGTTCTACAGGAAAGCGAGGTCGAAAACGTAAAGTGGTTTGATATAGATGAGGTTTATGAGGGCTGCGTTCACAGGAACGGTACATTTTGTGTGCCCTTGGACGGCTTGAAACTTGTAATGGAATATCTTAAAAGAATATGATTTTAAAAGGGTAAAAAAGGAAAATAACGCATGTATAGATGATTTCTTAAGGAGGATTACTATGACTATAGCAATGGCAAACGACCACGCAGGAACAGAGATGAAAGAGGAGATAAAAGCTTATCTCATATCGCAGGGTCATGAAGTAAAGGACTTTGGAACATATGATAAGGAGTCATGTGACTTATCGGACTTTGTTTATCCGGCAGCACTGGCAGTTGCAAAAGGAGATTGTGACCGGGGAATATTCTGCGACGGAGTAGGTTATGGAAGTGCACTTATAGCAAATAAGATAAACGGCTGTTATGCGGCAGTATGTCAGGATCCGCTCTGCGCAACTCTTGCAAGAGAGCATACGGATTCGAATATTCTCTGTCTTGGGGCGAAGATCATTGGCGGTCTTATGGCGATGGAAGTAGTTAAGAAATGGCTCACTACAGAACCTCTCATGGAAGAAAAATATCGCAGAAGGGTTCAAAAGGTATGTGATATCAACGATAAGCATTGTGTTCCGGTAAAATAATAACTTCAAGATTAGGATAATCGTCAACACAAAATTTTTCTATGAATTAGGGCAGATGGAATGATGACCTTGGGACTGATTAAAAGAGTTGCAATTGTAAGTTTATCATATGGAATCATGGAACACCAAGGTGCATAAAAGTCCTCATCGGAATTAATCCGATGGGGACTTTTAATGTAGTTCTATTCCTCATGTTCAGTCATTTTGCTAGTCGGCAACTGTGCAAGTACTACAGCTATAAAAACAATAATGCATCCCAGCATTTCCCTGAGAGTCATGGTCTCATGGAGAATGAGCCATCCGAAGAAAACCGCAAATACAGATTCCATGCTCATGATGAGAGGAGCAATGGCGGGATTCGTTGTTCGCTGTCCCAGAATCTGGAGTGTATAAGCAACACCGCTGGAAAGAATACCGGAGTAAAGTATCTGAAGTTTGGCTTCCCAAATAGCAGCAAAAGAAGGCGTTTCGAAAAGTATTGTCAGGAGCATAGACATTAACCCAACAACGGCAAACTGCACGCAGGATATCATTACACCATCTGTGTATCCTGTTGAAAAATGGTCAATAACCAAAATATGGGCTGAAAAAGTGAAAGCACCAAGCAGGCAGAGGATATCTCCTTTTCCTATGGCAAAACCTTCCTTTATACATAAAAGGTAAAATCCGGTGATTGCAGTGAAAACACAGAACCAAATGAGTTTTGTAACTTTTTTTCCGAGAAGAAGTCCTATAACCGGAACTATAACTATGTAAAGTGCAGTTATAAAGCCTGCCTTTCCTGCTGTGGTGCTGCTTAGTCCGACTTGCTGGAGATTACTTGCAATTGACAATACTAAGCCGCAGAATATACCACCGATCAGAGAATTCTTATTTAGCAGCCTTCGCTTTTCTTCTGATAAAGGGTGATATTTGGTCCTTCTTTTTCGGAAGAATATTGTAACCGGGATCAGTACCAAAAGACCAATAAAGCTTCTTGACATATTGTAGGTAAAAGGTCCCACAAATTCCATTCCTGCACTCTGAGCCACAAAAGCAGATCCCCATATAAGCGAAGCAATGAGAAGCATCAGGTTACCTTTAAATTGTTCTGTCATAAAAATTCCTTTCGTTTTCGGGGCGGGAAACTCATAGACTTGCATATGGGCATCAGTGAGAAATGTCTCCGTATTCTGGTCAGATAATATTTGCAGACCGATTTTTCGGGAACCCGAAAAAAACCGGATTCCTAGTATCATATCACGAAAAGTTACAGCCTTAAACTATGAATGGCTATAATTGCTGTGGTTATCTTTTTGGAAATTTGGTAAAATGTTTCTTATAATGAATAATGTAAAAAATATCTTTTGCAAGAAGCTGAATAGTCTTTTATCTACATCGGTGGGTTGTATAGAGTCAATATAATCTGCATTTGTATTAAGGATATCATGGTTTCAAATAGTAACATTAATAGATGATGAGAGGGGGATGATATATGTTCTGCGAAAATTGTGGGAATGAAATTAGTAACGATACCAGGTTTTGTCCGCTTTGCGGTGCACAGGTTAAATCTGCGGCAGCACCGGCCGGAAAAATATCATCGGTTGAAACAACAGCACCGGTCGGAACCGGGGAAATTCAATCTGCCCAGGGATTTCAAAAAATGAACCAGGGGTATCAGGGAATTGAAAGTAAAGAAGACATCAAAGGACAAAAGGTTACCGAAAACATTTATCTCTGTCCCGACGGCGCTTACCGCTGGGTATATGAGTTCGACATGATCAAAAATCCCACGATTCTTATAACCGTTTGGAAAGTGCTTTTAATGTCCTGTGCGATTGTAATGATTCTGGTAATGTTTTTCCGGATTATGGATGGAGACTTTTTCAATCTTCCTGATCCTGATGATCTTGCAGAATATATCGGGGGCCTGGTTCTCGTCATGCTTTTCATGGCATTCCTCAGCGTGGTGGCTTACTTAATAGTTGCGAAGTCCTATGGCTTTAGATACATGGTGCTTTTTACCATGAATGAAAATGAAATAGAACACAGGCAGATGAAGAATCAGTTTGATAAGGCTAAGGCGATGGGATGGCTCACAGCCGCTGCAGGCCTTGCAGCAGGAAGTTTAGGAAGAGCCGGAACCGGTATGCTTGCCGCAACAAAGACTGCTTCGACCTCTGTTTATGATCACGTAAAGAAGGTTAAGTCCGACAGAAGACATAATGTGATTTATGTTAACGAGACATTAGACCATAACCAGATCTACGTTGATGAAGCTGATTTTGATTTTGTCCGGAATTTTCTCATTGAACATTGTAGGAATGCAAAGCAAGTCAGCTGATTCTGTTTTTGATAGATATCAAGGTAAACAGGATATGTTTCTCGGATGAACCGTTGTGAAGATGTTAATAGTTTTTATGAAGTAAAAACAAATTATTGGACTTTTTCCGAGAAACTTTTATAATTGATAATGTTTAGAAACAGATCGGGAATTACAGCCCGGTCTGTTTTTTGAAGAATCGTAGGTTCCGGATTCCGAACATAGTTATAAGATGACGGTTCTGATATAGTGAATAAAAAGGAAACTTTTAGAGAGGAGTTTCAGAAATAATGACATCCACATTGAAAAGAACATGGGCCGAGATCAATCTCGACAATCTTGCATATAATTACAAAAAAATAAGAGAATACATAGGAGAGAACGTTAAGTTTCTCGGTGTCGTAAAGGCGGATGCTTATGGCCACGGATCAGTTCAGGTAGCATCAAAGCTCCAGAGCCTCGGAGCGGATTATCTTGCGGTCAGCAGCATTGACGAAGCCATGGAGCTGAGAGTTAATGATGTCACCATGCCTATCCTCATCCTCGGACATACCCCAAAGGAGCAGGTAGACAGACTGATTTCCTACAACATTACCCAGGCAGTAACCTGTGAAGCAAAAGCAATAGAATACAACGAGGAGGCATTAAGACTAGGCAAGACCTTGAAGATACATATCAAGGTGGATACGGGAATGTCACGACTTGGATATATATGTGAAGGCGATTATTTTCAGCATGGCGTTGACGGTATAGTTGATGCCTGTGAACTTCCGGGTCTTGAGCCTGAAGGCATATTCACACATTTTGCAGTATCAGATGAAGCCGGCGAAGAGTACGTAGAGTACACTAAGCATCAGTTTAAACTTTTTACTGACATCATTGATGCAGTGGAAAAGAAGACCGGAATGAAGTTCAAAATTCGCCACTGCGCAAATACAGGTGCAACTGTGGATTATCCGGAAACATATCTTGATATGGTACGTCCGGGCCTTTTGCTTTATGGCTATGGCGATTACGCGAAGAGACTTGGATTAAAGCCTATCATGACCATGAAAACCACCGTCAGCACTATCAAAATATATCCGGCGGGCACAAAAATCAGCTATGGCGGACTGTTCACAACAACAAAGGACAGAACGCGTATCGGCGTTGTTCCTTATGGCTATGCTGATGGATTCTTCCGTTCACTTTCCAATAAATACAGTGTCATGACTGCTGATGGACCGGCTGAGGTTCGCGGACGTATCTGCATGGATATGTGCATGATCGACCTGACAGACAAGCCGGATGTTGGAGTCGGAAGTGAAATTGAAATTTTTGGAGCAAACAATCCTATAGAGAAGATGGCAGAAATGGCAGGCACCATTCCCTACGAAATCGTATGTGCCGTAAGTAAACGTGTTCACAGAGTTTATATATCTGACGGTAATGTTGTCTTCAGGGAACTGATGCTCAGGATGTGATTTTTCATTTAAAACAGTTAACGTTGTATGATCATTAATTTGAAGAAACATTGAGATCTAAGGTGTAAAAGGTTGATTTGTCTTATCTATGCATAACGAAATGTGTCATGGTTGTGTTTTTGCTATAAGTCAGGGTTATGTATGTGATGAGAAATAATCACATCAGAAAAACATCCGATCAGCTTGACATGTATCTGACAATGGTCTAAAATTCACATACATAAAGGCAAAGGCGTCTTGGAGAAATCTCCGAGATGCCTTTTCTTTTATAAAGATACAAACCGCGGATGTATCAACTTGTAACTTAAGACATATGTGCAAAGGGGCAGCATACTAAAAGATAGTGTGCTGCCCCTTGTGCGTGAAGGGGAGATTTCTGATTAAGGCGAATTCGCCATAATAAAAAGACTGCTCTTTGTGCGTGAAGGGGAGAGGAGAATGTTATGAGTCAGGATATTTTACAGGCTATAGATTCCAGTGTATTTGGAGTATGGTTTTTGATAGGCGCGGCTCTTGTGTTTTGGATGCAGGCCGGATTTGCAATGTGTGAGGCAGGATTTACCAGAGCCAAGAATACAGGAAATATCATCATGAAAAATTTGATGGATTTCTGTATCGGTACTGTCGTGTTCATCCTTATAGGTTTCAGCTTTTTCCTTGGAGAGGATTTTATAGGTATCATCGGAAAACCGGGATTCGACATTATCACAGATTATGCAAATTTTGACTGGTCGAACTTCGTTTTCAATCTTGTGTTCTGTGCCACAACCGCAACCATCGTTTCCGGATCCATGGCAGAAAGAACCAAGTTCCTGTCTTATTGTGTATACTCCGCAGTTATATCTGCAGTGATCTACCCTATAGAAGCTCATTGGACCTGGGGCGGCGGCTGGCTCTCACAGCTCGGTTTCCACGATTTTGCAGGTTCAAACTGTATTCACATGGTTGGCGGTATCTCGGCTCTAATCGGTGCTGCTATACTCGGAGCCAGAATCGGAAAGTTCACAAAGGACGATGACGGAAAGATCGTCAAGGTTAATGCTTTCCCAGGACACAATCTCGTAGCAGCCGCACTTGGCGTTTTCATTCTCTGGTTTGGATGGTATGGTTTCAACGGAGCTGCCTGTACTTCAATTGAACAGCTCGGATCAGTATTTACCACAACAACCATTGCACCTGCATTTGCTACAGTTACATGTATGATATTTACATGGGTTAAATATGGAAAACCTGATATTTCCATGTGCCTCAATGCCTCTCTGGCAGGTCTTGTTGCCATCACCGCACCTTGTGATGTCACAGATGCATTTGGTGCTATAATCATCGGTTCGGTTGCAGGACTTCTGGTATGTTTCGGTGTATGGTTCCTGGATTACAGACTTCACGTTGACGATCCTGTAGGTGCCGTATCGGTTCATTGCTTAAATGGTATGTGGGGTACCATAGCTGTTGGTTTGTTTGCAACAAGCAGCGCTCCCGGCTACAGCATTGCAGATTCAGCCGGAAATGCAATGACAGGTCTTTTCTATGGCGGCGGATTTAAGTTACTTGGAATCCAGTTGGTCGGAATGCTTTCGACAGCATTATGGACAACAGTAACTATCACCGGAACCTTCCTTGCAATCAAAGCCCTTATTGGTCTCAGAGTAACAGAGGAAGAGGAGCTTCGCGGACTTGATTCAACAGAGCATGGTCTTGCTTCTGCATATTCAGGCTTCTCCATCATGGATATATCAAACACCTTAAGCATGTCTGTAAATGAGAATACAGATCTCGGTGTAAGCGAATACGAAGAAGCTTCAGAGTTCCAGAAGAGAGCTGCTGTTCAGGTTGTATCTGCCCCTTCTCATACAGAAAGCGGTATTTATAAAGTTACTATCATTGCTAAGTTATCACGTTACGATAAACTCAGAAAGGCCATGAATGACCTCGGTGTTACCGGTATGACTGTAACACAGGTTATGGGCTGCGGTGTTCAAAAGGGATCCGGTGAGATGTACCGAGGCGTAGAAATGGATGCCACACTTCTTCCTAAGATCAAGCTTGAGATCGTAGTCAGCAAGATTCCGGTTAAGGATGTTATTGAGGTAGCAAAGAAGACTCTTTACACAGGCCACATCGGTGACGGTAAGATCTTTGTTTACAGACTTGATAATGTTGTTAAGATCAGAACAGGAGAAGAAGGCGCTCTTGCTCTCGCAGATGTAGAATAAGCTATAAATGATAGAACCCCTCGAGGATATCCTTGATTGGGTCAGACGTTAAAAAGCCCGGTTGAATGTGCCGGGCTTTTTTAGCGTCGACCGAGTCGGCAGACGAGACGGACCCGCGAGCGGGTTCGATCATTATTAATGGCGCAAAAAAAGCTCGGTGAAAACCGAGCTTTTCTAAGCGCGAGACGGGGATCGAACCCGCGATCTTCGCCTTGGCAAGGCGACGTAGTACCACTCTACTACTCGCGCACTCTGTTGGTTTTTTCTGACCAACAAAGAGGATTATACTCGTCGTACAGACGCGTGTCAACACCTATTTTTAGTGGATGCATCTTGTTTTTAGAAGATGTCATCCTATGTGTTTTTGGTTGTTGTCATCCTGTTTATAGAATATATCATACTCTTTATGAAGATGCCATCTTATGTGTTTCAATTGTTGTCATCCTTTGAAAGCATTTCCATCTTCATCTCATAGTACTTAGGAGTCATGTCCAGGAAATGGATGTGAGGATTCTCGAATCTCTGTTCCTCTTCCCAGATTTCGTTTGAAAGCTGGTGCTTTACATAAGCAGCTATTTCCTTTGCAGGAACTTCCGGCTCAGTTCTCTTTCCGTTTTCCATAACAAGTTTCTGCATTTTCTTTGCGGTACAGTTTTCGAATCTGCGAATCTTCCAAGGTTTTAACGGATCCACAAACCTGTAAGGCTTGGAAAGATCAACAACCTCATCCTTGTTGGCTATCATATCTGCGAAGGCACGACCTTCTTCGTTGTAAATACGATAAACCTCCTTGAGTCCGGGATTGGTTATCTTGTCTACACTTTCAGAAACTTTGATACGAGGCTGCATCACCCCATCTTCTTCAACGGCGCAAAGCTTATAGACTGCTCCGAAAACAGGTTCGGAACGGGATGTGATCAGACGTTCTCCGACACCAAAGGCATCTACCTGACCACCCTGAGCGAGAATAGAAGTCATGGTATTCTCATCGAGACTGTTGGAAATAACGATCTTTGCATCAGGGAATCCGGCTTCATTGAGCATCTTTCTGATTTCTTTTGAAAGATATGCAAGGTCTCCGCTGTCGATACGTATACCAAAACTCTTTGATTTAATGTTCTGTTCCTTCATTTCCTTAAATACAGTGATGGCATTAGGAATACCGGAATCCAAAACATCATAGGTATCAACCAGAAGTATGCAGTTATCAGGGTAGATTTTTGCGAATTTTCTGAAGGCCGTTAATTCATCACCGAAATACATTACCCAGCTGTGAGCCATGGTGCCGCCAACAGGGATATCAAAATACTGTCCTGCGGAGACGGTTGCTGTACTGTTTACACCGCCGATAACAGCAGCTCTTGCACCGTAAATTGCTGCATCATTATTGTGTGCACGTCTTGCACCGAAATCAGATACGGCTCTGCCGTTTGCGGCTTTTACTATACGGCGTGCTTTTGTTGCAATCAGACTCTGATGATTGATCTGGGTCAAAAGCTCGGTTTCAATAAGCTGAGCTTCAACAAGATCAGCCACAACTGTAATTATCGGCTCATTAGGATAAATAATGCTTCCTTCAGGGAAGGCATAAACATTACCATGGAAATGGAAATCCGTTAACCAGTCCAGAAATCTGTCATCAAATAGATTGAGGCTTCTCAGGTAGGCTATATCCTCATCCTCAAAATGCATGTCTTCAAGATATTGAAGAATCTGTTCCAAACCTGCAAAAACAGAAAAACCACCTTGATCGGGATTTCTCCTATAAAAAACATCAAATGCTACTTTTGTATCATTTTTTTCTTCCAAAAAATAACCATTGGCCATGGTGAGCTCATAAAGATCCATCATCATGGAAACATTACGCCTGTCATTTATACGATTCATATTATTTCCAATCCGGACTAAATTGTCCTTAATAAAATACAGTAACAACGCTTATTTTAATCATTTGTAGCCCTGAGGGCAACATAAATCGGCAAAAGAAATAAAAGATATTATAAATAAATAGTTAGGTATTCCAATATGATCATGCGTTTGAGTAAAAAAACAGAATCCTTTTAACTGTATAAATTATATTTTCCTGGCAGAAATATTCTAAATATCGGTGACTTCACGGAGAGTTAAGAATATATGATTATAAAAGGAAAAGTTATTAATCCGGTAATGATAGATATAAAATAAAAATCTAATAACAGACGAGTTTTAAGAAGCATCAATATTCAGTTTTACATTCTGTGATGCTATAATCAATGATAATATCTGAAAGAGAGGTTCTGAATCATGGTTATATCAAAGAATATGGAACGTCTGGTAGCCGGAAGCTCTACTATAAGGAAGCTTTTTGAAGAAGGTCTGCAGATGGCGGCAGAAGTAGGAGCTGATAATGTTTATGACTTCAGTCTCGGAAATCCCGCGTCGCCTGTGCCCCATGAAGTTCGTGATGCCATAGAAGATATCCTGGATAACACCGATGGAAACATTGTTCATGGATATATGAAGAATGCAGGTTTTAATGATGTTAGAAAGGCTGTTGCGGACAGTCTTAACAGAAAAAACGGAACAAACTATGATGCAGAAGATATAATAATGACCTGCGGTGCTGCAGGCGGAATGAACTGTGTATTCAGAAGTCTCCTGGGATTTGATGACGAGGTGATAACATTTGCGCCTTTCTTTGGTGAATACAGAAGTTATGTATGTAATTTCGGAGGCAATCTTGTTGTGGTTCCTGCGGATACAGAAACATTCCAGCTTAACCTCGCGGCACTCAGACCACTTATTAATGAAAAAACCAAGTGCATAATCATCAATAACCCGAATAATCCGTCGGGTGTTGTATATACAGAAGAAACTCTCAGAAAGCTCAATGATATTATTGTAGAAGCTGAGAAGGAAATAGGACACCCGATATACGTTATTGCAGATGAACCTTATCGTGAGCTTGTTTACGGCGGGCAGACTGTTCCGTATATTCCCAATATCATAAAGAATAGTTTTTTCCTCTATTCCTTCAGTAAGACTCTTTCGCTTCCTGGGGAAAGAATCGGATATATGGCGGTTTCAAAGAATATTGACTATTATGATGAGGTGATCTCGGCACTGGTCGTAGCCAATCGTTGTCTTGGCTATATCAATGCACCGTCCCTTTTCCAGTTGGTAGTTGCAAGATGTCTGGATATTCCGGCAAATCTTGAATTCTATGATAAGAATCGAACACTTCTATATGAAGAGCTGACAAAGATGGGCTTTGAAGTTGTAAGACCTGATGGGGCATTCTATATGCTTATCAAGTCGCCTACACCTGAAGAGGATGATTTTGTTGCAATGGGCAAGAAATATCATATCATTTTGGTTCCGGCAAAGTCATTTGGATGTCCGGGATATGTCAGACTCGCTTACTGTGTATCCCATGACATGATAAAACGGTCTATACCGGCATTCAAAAAGCTGGCAGAAGAGTACTTTAAATAAAGAATAGAAGTAAAGATTTTAACAGGCATATAAAATATCAACTATTTTATAAATGTAAATTGTTCGACGTTTAGATCCGATACACAGATGTAGAGAGGATAGAATTCTGTACATTTGTTATTGCAATTACAAGTATTTAAATAGTTAAATTATCAGACGTAATAAAAGCAGACCGGAGTCAGTGATGGATTTCAATTGGAAACCACTGGCTCCGGTTGATTTTATGTTACGTATTAAATTGGTAAAGATGTACAGATATAGATACAAAAAAATTTTAAAAAAGTGTTTGACAACTGTCCCGGGAGTTGATATATTATGTGAGCACTCAAGAGACACGGAACATCAGTTCTGAGGAATGAGAGCAACAGAACCTTGAAAATCAAAGATCGATTAATACACAGACCCTGAAGATTCTATAAAGAAGATTCAGAAGC
>NZ_FNRG01000060.1 GCF_900107835.1 Oribacterium sp. KHPX15 | reverse complement strand
TTCCGTTTTTCTCAGTGATTAATTTTTTACATTAAGCTAACTAATGTATAATATCAGTATTATGTTTTTGGAGGATTTTAAAAAATGAATTCTTTCCTTTTGTGGTTTGCGCCTTTCCTTATTTTTTTCATCTGCTCATTAAGTCTGTTTATTTTGGATGGAAATAAAGCCAAAGAAGAAGGAAGGAAACGAAAGACCTGGATAACCGTTCTTTTTATTATAAGTTTCGGATTAATGATGACTGTAATCATACTTTCTATTCTTTTACTTTTGCTAACGATTGCGATGGTACAGAACATGTGACTATGTTGAAACTTTTCAAATCCTATTATTCCAATATTAATTTCTAAAAACTTGCAGATATGAGCGACAAAACTTTTATAAAACTGATACTGTGTATAGTTGCTACCGGAGTCATTATTACAGCACTTCACGCAGCCTATATCTATTATACTTACGAGCATTCATCTATAATATATTTCATTTCAAAGGAGCTATGGCCATGAGAAAAACTGTTATCATCATAGCTGTCATTAGCTTCTTTGTTTTTGTTAATGTCTTTTTATATATCACCCTCACCTCTCGTCTAGAAAATAACTACAGCGGCGTATCTCAGACAAAAATGGTTGATGTTGCAAAATATATTCCTTTTGAAGAAACATCTGACCTTGCAAAAACAGGTTCCTCTTTGCATTTTTCTAATGATGATGATCTTCCAGTACTAGATGGTGCGGCTGCTCTTGTTCCTGTGTATGCTTCAATCATAGATTCAGTTTATCCGGAAGGTTCTGTTACCTATGAAGGCGGCACATTTTCAGACGATAACAAGTACGGCGAGAATTTCGCTGAAGATAGTGTCATGCAATATCAAAACACTATCCGTGGATTCGATGCTCTTTTAGACGGTTCTGTTGATCTCTTTTTCACAGCACACCCGTCTGAAAATCAGCTGAATACTGCAAAAGAAAAAGGAATAGAAATTGAGCTTGTACCAGTTGGCCTGGAAGCTTTCGTATTTTTTGTCAACAAAAATAATCCCGTAGAAAGTTTAACCATAGATGAGATAAGAGGAATCTATAGGGGTAATATAACAAACTGGAAAGACGTAGGCGGTCCAGACAGGATTATTAATCCGCTTCTTAGAATAAAGAATTCCGGAAGCCAGACCATGATGGAAAAATTCATGGAAAACGATATGATTAAGAGCCGCGGTATATTTGCTGTATTCGGTGCCTCCATCGGTTATTCATTCAGGTACTATCTTTCAGGGATGGTGGCAAATGATAATGTTAAGATGCTTGCAGTAAACGGCATATATCCCGATGCTTCAAGTATTAGAAACGGACTGTATCCTCTAACATCAAGTTTTTATGTCGCTTACCGAAAAGACAATCCGAATCCAAATGTCAAAAAACTTGTGGATTGGATTCTGTCTCCGGAAGGGCAAAGACTCATAGAAGGGTGTGGTTATGTGGCGATAGATTCGCGGTAAACAGAAAACACCTCACAATATTTGTTCTTGTGAGGTGTTAATATAAATTATACAGGTTGAAAGATATACTTCAAATTATCATCTTACCAACAATTTTTCTAGTTCACTGTATAACATCTCTCTTGCATCTTTCCATTCATTCCCAAGGCAACGAACCATGAACCCATGTTTACTGTTCTGAAAACAACGTGACACAACCTTGGAACCTGAAGATGCATTTACATGTTCAGCAAACTCCTGTCCTCCAGGTGCAAGAATATCCTTACCACCAGTGATCATGATTAGTGGTGGGAATTTTTCTAATTTATCCGGCCCAGCTTTTAACAGACTTACATAAGGGTCGTCAAAATCTGAATCTTTAGTACAATAAAGAAGATTATAAAGCTTTCCACGATTGCCAAGTTCTTCAAGATCTGCATTTTCATCGACATCACTTACATCCTCCAGAGAACAAACCGGATACAACATCGCACAGGCTGCAGGAATAATCTCTCCCTGTTCAATTGCTTTCATGGTAACTCCTGCCGCAAACTGTCCTCCGGAACTGTTTCCACCTACTACGATTTTTTCCGGATCACAACCTAACTCTTCTGCATGTATTCTAGCCCATTCATAGACTGCATAAGCATCATTTAATCCTGTAGGATACGGATATTCTGGAGCCAATCTATAATCTACATCAAGTACAGTACATTTTAATCTTTTTGCTAAATACGCACTGAATGCACTATCATTCTTTGTATGCGGCTGAACAAATCCGCCACCATGAATATTTATATATAGGATGCAGTTTTCTTCCCTGTCTTTTGAATCATAGCGATATACTTCTACAGGAAAACCATCATAGCTTTCAATATATAATTCTGAAACATTTACATCGTATATAATATCAAAATAGTCTGCAGGAAATTCATCTGGAAGATTGGATGGCATCCTAAGCATTGCGGCATATTCTGATTTCTTTTCTTTTGATAACTGAAGCATCTATTTCCTCCGTAATTCGATATTATTCATCCATTCTCTATCTCATCGGATATACATAAAGACAATTAGCGATAGTTGCCACAGTGCAGATAAGCGCACATGGGAATGCCCACAAGAATGTATTCTTTACACTCAAATTGCAGGCTGAATATGTGATTGCCGATCCCGTATTTGCCATTGGAGTAAGAACTGATAAAAGTGAGCATGAGAAACATGCAACAACAGCAGCTCTGGGATCGTATCCGGCTGCAGCACAAACACTGCATGCAATAGGAACAAGCACCATGAAAGTTGCGGTATTAGAAATAAATGATGTTGTTATGATAGTCACAAATGCGAATACTGAAACAATCATCAGCGGACTTGGGTTTCCACCCAAAATTTTAAGAACACCATTTCCGATGATGTCACCAGCGCCTGAAGCAGTAAGAACATTTGCAATACCTAATATGGTCGCACACATAGGTACCGGACCATGAATAAGTGAATTAAGGAAATAGTTCTCTTTCATGGTACCTGTGAAAATCATAATGATACAAATGGCAACTGGAATGAACATTGCCCTTGCACCAAGCTGTGCACTAAGGAAAAGACCTGCAACCGCGATAATAAATCCAATATACACAATCATTTCATGTTTTTTATCAAGCTTTTCATCATCACCCTTTTTGTTTGTCTTAAATGCGGATGTATCTACATCTTTTTTAGGAAGCATCTTATAAGTGAATGCACAGTACAAAAGTCCAATGATACCAGGTATAAGTGTACATTTCATAAGGCTTAATACATCAAGCATCTGATTACTTCCGGATGCTTCTATGAACTGATTGAGCATAAGATATGTAGTAACACCTGTAGATCCCACAGGGAATTTACCCATAAATGCAGTCATTACAAATGTAAGAGGCAACAGGATACGTGAAAGCTTTATCTCTTCAGATTCTTCACAGATTCCCATCATGAAACTCATCATTATCATAATGATTGATGACTGAGAAGTCATGAACTGAGCCAGGATAACAGCTATGACTAACAATGACAAAACTATTCTGAGATCCCCTTTCCCAGATTCCTGTCCAGAAGTGAGTTTTGTCTTGATACTTTCCACAAGTCTCGTCTTACCAAGCATTCCTGCTATGGCAAACATTCCTGCAAGCATCACCACATTTTTGTCATAAAAACCGGACAAAGCCTGTTCCATCGGTGCAGCTCCTGACAGTACCAATATGGCAATACAGCTTAGACCTATAAGCCCAAAACTGAACCGTCCAGACAACATCATGACAACAAATAGCACCATTACTCCAAGAACGATGCCAAGAACCAAAGATTCTCCCATATAAGCCCCTTTCTTTTTGAACGCCAGCTATTTTACCACACCAGAACCGTTCATCATTACATCAGTTTCTTAGTATAAAAATACCCGGCAATATTTGGCAGTTTTCACAAAACATCTGCCAAATGACCATATTTTATTGACTTAAATATACAATCAGTTGTATTGTTTATAAAGTTCATTGTTTTTTTGATTTCAGTGAATAAAATTCACAGCAACATGGATCTTATACTATTTAAGAGGTCATATCATGGATTTTAAACAGTTAGAATATATAGTCGCTATTGCTGATAGCGGAAACCTTTCTCGTGCAGCCGATAAACTATTCATTACCCGTTCCGCATTAAACTACAGTCTTCTAAATCTTGAAAAAGAACTTGGAGGACCTCTTTTTAAACGGCTTAACAATCAAATGGTATTAACTTCAATGGGAGAATTATATGTGAAATACGCTCGTAAGATCCTACTCCTATCCCATGAATGCAATAGCATACTGCGAGACTTCAATGACAATACAAAAGGAACATTGAATATTGGCATTACACCGGGATATGGTCAAAAAGTCTTTCAGGCTGTCTATCCAGAATTCTACAAAAAATATCCTGCTTACGATATAACATTAAAGGAAGCCAATGCCCGTCAACTATATACATACCTTCACGAAGGAGTAATCGACTTTGCATGGTGTGCTTTTCATAATCGTTCCCTGGGGCTGGAGCACATCATCTTAAACGAATCGGAGATACTGTTAGCTGTTCCTGATTCAATGATTACTGATGATTCAGCTACTGTGAACACCTCAAATGATGCTCCGGTTTCTCTTGAAAAATTTAAATCGTCACAATTTATTCTGATGAACCAGAGCAGCCTGATAAGAGAAATTACAGATATATATTTCGAAAAAGCACATATCCATCCTCATATAATGTTTGAGTGCTCAACCATCTCCATGGCACGTTCCTTTGCACAGAAAGGCATTGCACTTACTTTTTTACCTAAAGCTATGTGCCTTCCGAATATTGGACTAACATATTTTCATTTACCCTGGCCCGAAACTTTTGGGCTATCTATAACCTATAGAAAAGATGCCTATCTTACCCAGGCTGATTGGTTTTTAATTAATAAAATGAAAGAATTCTATCCAATAGTACTTAATAATGAGATAAATATTAAATGATATCGGTTCCTATTTTGAAAATAGAGAATGCGACAGGTAAATTCTCAATGCTTTTATATAATTAAAAAAAGCAGTGACACCACTGCTTTTTTGCGTTTATTTAGGGTTTCATCAGGCCCTTCCGTATCCTTCATAATAGTTTTCCCATCTCGCCTCAGGAACGCCTATGGCCTGTGCAGCAATATTTCGAAGGTTGAAGCAGACCTTTGCTTCAAATTCGTATCCTGGTCTAATGCAGTTTAAATCCTCATCGTACCAGCTTTTTCCATAGTTCTTGGCTTCATCATCAAAGTAAGATACAAAACAAGAAATATCATCCCCCTGTTCAAGTGCTGTCTTGAATTTTGATATATCGTTTCCTATTGATTCTCCGAATAGTTCTTTTAATGTAGGCTCCTTATAGTACCTGGATTCCTTATACCACTGTTGAAGTGATGATTCATATTCGTCTTTCCTGTCTGAAATTAAGTAGTTAAGCCTTTCTAATACCCTATCCATTTTTCTCCTTTCCGTATGTCCTTTGAGACTTTTCTGAATAGCTACATCTCTAAATGACTTATTAATTTTTCTGGTTAAATTATGGAAAGTGATTACCAAAATAAAAGACCCCATCAGATCAATTCTGATGAGGCCTTCTAAGTATGGAGGTATATTTTATAAGGAGAGGTTTATTATTTTTTTATCAGATTCCGAATTCCTGTGCCCAGTATGTTCTGCCGTTCTGAGTTGTTGTTGAGATTGCGCAAGTTGTGAAGTCAGGCTTTAAGATGTTTGCTCTGTGTGTAGGTGATGCCATCCATGCGTTTACTACTTCGTCTGCTGTGTTGTAGCCTTCTGCAAGGTTCTCGCCGTACTGAAGATCTGCATTTACTGTGTACCAGTCTGTTCCGTCCGGTCTTGTGTGTGAGAACTTAGTTGTGATCTCGTTTGCTCTTACTACTGATGTTGTCTCAAG
>NZ_FNRG01000081.1 GCF_900107835.1 Oribacterium sp. KHPX15 | reverse complement strand
CCTGACGGAACAATGAAAGAGGAACTTGTTAAGCGCCTTACCGTTGCTCTTAACAGTGCAAAAAAGTATCCGAATGCGTATATTGTCTGCACGGGAGGCGGAACAGCTTCTGATAATGAGTCCGCTTCAGAAGCCGGTGAAATGTCGAAGTGGATGATTGAGCATGGTGTAGATAAAAAGCGAATCATTATTGAAGACAATTCCATTACCACCGCCCAGAATGCCATTTTCACCTATGACATTCTGACATCGCTCTATCCGTCGGTAAAGAAACTTGCAATCGTGTCGAGCGACTACCACATTACGACCGGGGAGCTGCTTTTTAAGGCTGAATCGATCCTCAGGGCAAATGCTCCTGGCAACGAAAAGCTTGAGGTGATCTCCAACGCCGCATGGAAGGCGCCTTCCGGGTCGCTTTCTACCATGTTTCAGGCAGGAGCGCTCATAGAGCTGTTCGGGGACGTGGAAACGGCCTTCGATATCTATTATGACAATTATGATATCCACGGGCTGCCACCACTTCATTGAGATATTATACAGATTAAGCATAATTACTATCTGGAGGAAATTGTGACAATATCAGAGATTTTGAGAAAAATGATCGCTTATTCCAATGGCAACATTCATGATATCGACCATCTTATCCGCGTATGGACGTATGCAAAAACCATCGGAGAATTAGAAGGGATTAATAAGGACACACAGTTTATCCTTGAAGTTGCCGCAATTACCCACGATATTGCCTGTCCCATTTGCCGCGAGAAGTATGGAAATACAAACGGAAAACATCAGGAAGAAGGTGTTCCCCTGACGAACAAATTCCTTTCCGACTGTGACATGAGTGAAAGCCAGATTGATCGGGTTGCCTACCTTGTTGGTCATCACCATACCTTACAGGAGATCGACGGCATCGATTATCAGATTCTGATTGAGGCGGATTACATAGCAAATGCCACTGAGAACGGATACAGCCGGGAAAATATCGAGAATTTTATGAGTAAAATAATGAAAACAGAAAGCGGAAAGAGACTGATACAGGACATCTTTTGTCTGTAAGAGAAGTCCAGCTTGAAAGGATAAAGGAAAAATGAGAACACGGGAAGAAGCCATTGATGATATGATACTGGCACTTATGTATCTTACACGTTTTAATGACGGAGAAGGCAGGCCTTTTAATGAACTTGCGTGGAAGAACTATGATTTTGATGCGATGGATAGACTTGATAAGGAAGACCTTATCATTAATCCAAAGAATAAGTATGCATATCTTACGGAGAAAGGCCGTGAGAGAGCAAGACGTATGCTGTCAGAACTTGATGTAAAAGAACCGGGGATATATAAACGTTTTGAGTTTTGTGAAATCAAACCTGAGTTATCAGATGAAGTTGTGAAGATCGAACAGATATGCTTCCCTCCAAATGAAGCATGCACTCCGGAACATATGAAGGCACGTATCAAAGTTGCTCCGGATCTGTTTTTGGTGATTAAAGACAGGGAAAATGATGGAAAGATTGTAGGATTC
>NZ_FNRG01000007.1 GCF_900107835.1 Oribacterium sp. KHPX15 | reverse complement strand
GGGTAGGCATGTCGGGACTGGATAAACGCTGAAGGCATCTAAGCGTGAAGCCACCCTCAAGATGAGATATCCCATCGTTAAGAGTAAGACCCCTTGAAGACTACGAGGTAGATAGGGCTAAGCTGTAAGTGCTGTAAAGCATTCAGGTGATAGTTACTAATAGGTCGAGGGCTTGTCCAAAAAGGCTGGAAAGGTTAGAGGTTTAGATGGATTACTGGGAATGATTCATAAATGGTATGCTGTTTTGAAGGTACGATACTTCATATAAATATTCCTTCATAGCTCAGTCGGTAGAGCACGCGGCTGTTAACCGCGGTGTCGTTGGTTCAAGTCCAACTGGAGGAGTTATGCCGGTATAGCTCAGTTGGTAGAGCAACTGATTTGTAATCAGTAGGTCTTCGGTTCGAGTCCGAATCCCGGCTTTTATCTTGTTAATTCAAGATGATGGAACCGTAGCTCAGTTGGTTAGAGCAGTCGGCTCATAACCGATCGGTCCAGGGTTCGAGTCCCCGCGGTTCCAGTTTAGAGATAATCTTTTAGAGATTATCTCTTTTTTTATTCTCTTTTTTATGGAATGTGAATTAATTATGAATTGTTAGCAGCTAAACTTGCAGAGTGCTAACGGCAGTGATATACTACAAACTATCGATTTTAGAAAACAAAGAGGTGTTTACATGTCTAAGAAAGGTTCATTATCAATTAATTCAGAGAATATATTTCCTATCATAAAGAAATGGATGTATTCCGATCAGGATATTTTTGTCCGTGAGGTTATTTCCAATGCCTGTGACGCTATCACTAAGCTTGATAAGTTAAGCCTTATCGGTGAGTTTACAAAGCCGTCAGACTACAAAGGCAGAGTAGATGTCATCGTAGATTCAGATAAGCGTACAGTTACCATCAAAGATAACGGTCTCGGTATGACTGAAGAAGAAGTTGATAAATACATCAATCAGATTGCTTTTTCCGGCGCTACCGATTTCATCAATACCTATAAAGATAAGGCTAACGATGATCAGATCATAGGTCACTTCGGACTTGGTTTCTACAGTGTGTTTATGGTTTCAGATAAGGTTGAGATCGATACTCTTTCATATAAAGAGGGTGCAAAGGCTGTTCACTGGGTTTGCAACGGCGGAACCGATTTCGAATTAACTGAAGGAAACAAAACCGATATCGGTACAGTTATCACTCTTCATCTCAATGATGATTGTCTCAAGTATGACAATGAGTGGGAGATGAGAGAGATCATTGATAAGTACTGTTCTTTCATGCCTGTTGAGATCTATATCACAAAGCTTCCAAAGGATACAGAAACCATTGATGCTGATAAGAAGAATGATTCCGATGTAGTTCTTGAAGAGATACCGGGGAAGACAGAAACCGACAAGGATGGCAAGGAAACCAAGACTCCCGCAAAGGTAAAGATAGAGAAGAGACCTGTTCTTCTTAATGATACAAATCCTCTCTGGACCAAGTCTCCAAGCGAGTGCAAGAAGGAAGACTACATTGATTTCTATCACAAGGTATTCCACGACTACAAGGAGCCTCTGTTCTGGATCCACCTCAACATGGATTATCCGTATAACCTTAAGGGAATTCTTTATTTCCCTAAGATCAATATGGAATATGAGTCAGCAGAAGGAACCATCAAGCTCTACAACAACCAGGTGTTCGTTGCAGATAACATTAAGGAAGTTATCCCTGAGTACCTGATGCTTCTCAAGGGTGTCATCGACTGTCCGGATCTTCCCCTTAATGTTTCCAGATCTCAGCTTCAGAATGACGGATTCGTTAAGAAGATTTCTGACTACATCACAAAGAAGGTGGCTGATAAACTCTCCGGAATGTGCAAGGTAGATCGAGAGAATTACGAGAAGTATTGGGATGATATCGCACCATTCATCAAGTATGGCTGTCTCCGTGACGATAAGTTCTGTAAGAAGATGACAGACTACATCCTTTTCAAGGATATCAACGGAAAGTATCTTGCTCTTCCTGAGTGTCTTGAAGTAAACAAGATTGATACAGAAAATGATAATGCTGACGCATCTTCAAATGATTCAGCTGAAACAACCGTAGAGAACACCGAAGCTTCCGAGACAAAGACCGAAGACAATAAAGATTCCGGAGAAGCTGAAAAGGAAAAGAACAAGGTTATCTACTATGTGACCGATGCTGTACAGCAGAGTCAGTATATCGCAATGTTCAAGGAAGCCGGCAAAGATGCCGTTGTTCTTCCTGAGCGTATTGATCAGCCTTTCATCTCTGAACTTGAAGCAAAAAATCAGGGAGTACATTTCAAGAGAATCGATGCTGATCTTACAGAGGAATTTAAGGCTGATACTTCAGAAGATGAGGAGAAGCTTCTTGAGGAGCAGTCAAAGTCCCTTGAAACAGAAATAAGAACAGCTACAAAGAAGGAAACTCTTACCGTTAAGCTTCAGAAGATGACCCAGGCTAAAACCGCAGCTATGCTTTCTATATCCGAAGAAGGCCGTCGTATGAATGACATGATGAAGATGTATGCTATGCAGGGCATGGGTATGGCCGATATGCCGGTTCAGGAAACACTTATCCTTAACACTGAGCACCCTCTTGTTAAGTACCTTATGGAGAACGGCAAGGATGAAGCAAAGAAAGAGACTATCAATCTCATTTCAGAACAGCTTTACGATCTTGCAAGAATCCAGCAGTCTCCGCTTCCTGCAGAGGAGATGACAAAGTTCATTGAGAGATCAAACGATATCCTCCTCAAAATGGCAGAATAAATTTAATTCCATGTGATTTAATCCGCCCAATTTCCAAATGGCTCTTTGGAAATTGGGCGGATGTTTTATACTTGAAAACTACGTCTTTAGTGGAATCTCCAAAGTTTAGTGGGGCTTTCTAAAGCTGTTTAAAGTCAGACAGCGGGAGCGCTTTTGAGTGTCAAAAAAATATCAATGCCCGGGACATTAAAATCTGAACGGTGTCAATGCAATATAATTCCAAATTACTGTTTTAAATTCAGAAATATTACAGCGCTTTTACCGTCTTGACGGAAATATTTGCATTTAATATAATTTTGAGTGTTGTCGTTACAAGATTACGTCGAAAGGAATTGTGAGGATGAAGCGAATGGGATTTTCAGATACTGTTCACTATAAAGCATATTCTGCCCTCGTATCCTCAGGTCAGCATGTTCTTCATGCGATTTTCTGTGAGTCTGTTTCCGTGTGTGATATTACAATCGGAAATACTGTAATCTGCCGTAATGCAATCAAAAATATAGTGTAACCTAAGGGGAACAGCTTTATGCTGTTCCCCTTTTTAGTGTATAAGTCCGATATCAAGCAGGAACACCGGCGCAGCAATACGAAGGACTTATATGGCATCACTTCAAACAAAGGAGAATTATGAGAAAAGTTGCTGTCATCATGGGAAGCGATTCAGATCTTCCCGTTGTAGAAAAAGGCATTTCAGTACTTAAGGACTATGGCGTTCCCGTAGAAGTACATGTTTACAGTGCCCACAGAACTCCCGAGGAGGCCGCTGAGTTTTCAAAATCCGCAAGAAAGAATGGCTTTGGTGTCATCATTGCCGCAGCGGGCATGGCTGCACATCTTGCAGGTGCCATAGCAGCCAATACAACACTTCCCGTCATCGGCATCCCCTGTTCTTCCAAGGTTCTTGATGGAATGGATGCACTTCTTTCCACAGTTATGATGCCGCCCGGAATCCCTGTTGCCACAGTTGGTGTTAACACAGCAAAAAACGCTGCACTTCTTGCAATAGAAATACTTGCAGTGGAAGATGAGGGCCTTGCAGAAAAGCTTCAGGCTGAACGTGATGAAAATCACAAAAAGATCATAGAAAAAAACGCAGCCATAGAAGCTCAATTTAATTGATCTTCACCTTATCTGCATTAAAAGCTACTGTGTGCAGCCACTTTTGAACCGGTTTAAAAATGAGCGTACACATTAACTTACGGATGTTTACAAGATGTAAGCATTAATCAACCACATAACAGTTTTAATTATTAAGGAGATTTATGGGTAAACTTCATGAGGAGTGCGGTGTTTTTGGTATTTATTCAAAAAACACCAAACCATTGGCGCGTCTTACATACTACGCACTTTATGCCCTGCAGCACAGAGGTCAGGAATCTGCAGGTATTGTTGTTAATGATGAGGGAATTTTCCGTTTCCGCCGTGAACTCGGCCTTGTAAGTGAGGCTATGCCCAACAGCGAGATAGAACGTCTCGGAAACGGTCAGATAGCTGTTGGTCACGTGCGTTATGCAACCAGCGGAATCACAAATCGTATCAACACTCAGCCTATCGTTGTGAATCATGTAAAAGGCCGTATGGCTCTTTGTCACAACGGCAATCTTGTAAATTCTTATGAGCTCCGTTCAGAGCTCGAAATGAACGGCTGTATCTTCCAGTCAACTACGGATACAGAAGCAATCTCTTATATCATAACGAGAGAGCGCATCAATACCGGTTCTATAGAGCAGGCTGTCAACAACGCCCTTGATAAGCTTCATGGAGCCTATTCTCTTGTGATAATGTCTCCCTCCAAGCTTATAGCGGCAAGAGACGAGCACGGTTTCCATCCTCTCTGCTATGGAAAGCTCGAAGACGGTTCCGTGGTTTTTGCCAGTGAGTCCTGTGCCATCGAGGCAGTAGGCGGAAAGCTGGTTCGGGATGTGGAGCCGGGAGAGATCATAGTTGTAGACCACAACGGAATCCGCTCTATAAAAGATCACTGCAATAAAGTTAAGCGCTCCATGTGCGTTTTCGAATATATCTATTTTGCACGTCCTGATTCAGTTCTTGACGGTGCCTCTGTTCATGAGGCGAGAGTGCAGGCCGGACGTTTTCTTGCCCAGGAGCATCCCGTTGACGCAGATGTAGTCATCGGTGTACCTGATTCCGGTCTTGATGCCGCAGTCGGTTACTCAAGAGAGTCAGGTATTCCTTACGGTATCGGACTTCTCAAGAACAAATATATCGGCCGTACCTTCATCGCTCCGGGTCAGACAGAGCGTGAAAATCTGGTAAGGATCAAGCTTAACGCCATCCGATCCGAGATTGAAGGAAAGCGTGTGATCCTGGTAGATGACTCCATCGTCCGCGGAACCACCAGTGAACGCCTGGTTCGCATAGTGAGAGAAGCCGGAGCAAAGGAAGTTCACATGCGTATAACAGCGCCTCCATTTATGAACCCCTGCTACTACGGCATAGACATTGACTCCCGTGACAACCTCATCGCCTGTCATCATTCGGTAGAAGAGACTGCAAAAATTATCGGTGCCGATTCCCTGGGATATATATCAGTTGAAAATGTCATCAGGATAGCGGATCCCACAGGCCGGAAGGGCTTCTGTACCGCCTGCTTCGACGGAAAATATCCTACCGAGATTCCTTCCGTAACTTCAAAGAACCGTTTTGAAGAGAAGATCTCAAAGGAGTGGAAAGACAGACATACCGTTAAGTCTTCGGAAAGAGTTCCGGAAGGTGAATATATCGAGAAGTTTGAAGACTGATGACCTCTGACTTTCAGAACATATTATTCGATTTTAGATACTGAACCACGGCGCCAGTCTTTCGTTTAAGTCAGATGACGCAGCTTATATAAAGGAGTAATCATGAATACAAAGAGCTATAGCGAAGCATACAAGGATGCAGGTGTTGATATCACAGCAGGATACAAATCCGTTGAGCTTATGAAGCAGTACGTAGCAAGAACCATGACCGAAGGCGTTTGTTCCGGTCTCGGCGGTTTCGGCGGACTGTTCGAGCTTCCCGAGGGTTACAAGCATCCTGTTCTTGTTTCAGGAACCGACGGCGTAGGAACAAAGCTTAAGATTTCATTCCTTATGGAGAAATATGACACTGTTGGTATCGACTGTGTTGCCATGTGTGTAAACGATGTCATCTGCTGCGGTGCAAAACCGCTTTTCTTCCTTGACTACATTGCCTGCGGCAAGAATGTTCCAGAGAAGATTGCCGACATCGTTAAGGGTGTTGCAGAGGGCTGCGTACAGAGTGACAGCGCTCTCGTTGGCGGTGAGACAGCAGAGATGCCGGGCTTCTATCCTGAAGATGAGTTCGACCTTGCAGGTTTCTCTGTCGGTATCGTTGATAAGGAAAATATCATCGACAACAACTCCATGAAGGAAGGTGATGTTGTCATCGCCCTTCCAAGCTCCGGTGTTCATTCCAATGGTTTCTCACTGGTTAGAAAGGTTTTCGATATCGATAACATCAGTAAAGAAGAGCTGACTAAGCCTCTTACAGAGCTTGACGGAAAGTCTCTCGGCGAAGCACTTCTTACTCCTACAGTCATTTATGTAAAGCCGATCCTCAAGCTTCTTGAGAACGTTACGGTCAAAGGCATTAGCCACATCACAGGCGGCGGATTCTATGAGAACATCCCAAGATCCATTCCTGACGGCTTCGGCGCAAAGATAAAGATGGATGATGTAAAGGTTCTTCCTATCTTCAAGCTCATCCAGAAGACCGGCGACATCTCAACCCGTGATATGTTCAATACCTACAACATGGGTGTCGGAATGAGTGTTGTGGTTGCCAAGGAGGATGAAACAAAGGCTATCGAGGTTCTCAAAGCAAACGGCATAGAGGCATATCACCTTGGAGAGATAGTAAAGTCTGAGGACAAGGTTATTCTCGAATGAAGACAGATACCGTTACAGGCTGTCCATCTGCTCTGACCGGAAGATATTGGAAAGCTTAAAGCGGCAGGACAGACACCGTTGCAGGCTGTCCATCTGCTTCTGACGGGAAGACATTGGAAAGCTTAAAGCGGCAGGACAGACACCGTTACAGGCATATCTATCTGTTCTGATACCTGACAGTTATTCACTTCATTATCAAATTATCTAATGTTTATATGCAAAGGTCAGAACACTGTCCTATGTATCTTATATCTATGATTTTGGGAGGAAAATTATGGCAACATATGATGTAGCAAATCTCGGCGAGCTTCTTAAAAACAATGAGTATCCCGGACGCGGAATCGTTATCGGTAAATCAGAGGATGGAAGATCCATCGCCATAGCGTATTTCATTATGGGTCGCTCAACGAACTCAAGAAACCGTGTGTTCACAGAGGATGGTGACACAGTGACCATTTATCCTGCTGATTCCAGCAAGGTTGAAGATCCCAGCCTCATCATTTACAGTCCCATAAGAAAGATCGGTGACAACCTCATCGTTACCAACGGCGATCAGACCGACACCATCTATGATTTTATGAGAGACGGTAATACCTTTGAGGAAGCTCTTGAGACCAGAGAGTTTGAGCCGGACGGCCCTAACTGGACTCCGAGAATCAGCGGTGTTGTTACCCTTGATGATTCAGAAAGCTACAAAATGTCCATCCTTAAGTCACAGGACGCAGACGGCACAGACTGTGCGAGATATACATTTTCCTACAAGCTCCAGAATGGTCTCGGACATTTCATTCACACTTACAAAGAGAATGGCAATCCTATCCCTACCTTCGAGGGCGAGCCTGAGCGTGTAGCCATCCCTAATACAGCAGAGGAGCTTAAGCAGCTTATCTGGAATAATCTCAATGAAGATAACAAAATCTCGCTTTATGTTCGCTATATAGACGTTACCGGCAGAAGCGTTGAGAACAAGCTGGTTAACAAGTTCGAGAAGATCAACTGACATAAACAAACCAGATTGACATCCTTACGTCAGAATTAAATGATGAAACTTGAGAATACAGAGGAGCCGGATAGCTTTGCATCCGTAAGACATTGTTAAGGCTCCAAAACCAGTATTAATAGTAGGAGAACACTATGAAAGAATTTGAATTAAAGTATGGAATGAACCCAAACCAGAAGCCTGCAAAGATCTACATGCATGACGGATCCGAGCTTCCTATCGAAATCCTGAACGGCCGTCCCGGATACATTAACTTCCTGGATGCTCTTAACAGCTGGCAGCTGGTTTCCGACCTTAAGGAAGCTACAGGCCATGTGGCTGCTGCATCCTTCAAGCACGTTTCTCCTTCAGGCTCTGCCATCGGCAGAAAGCTTTCCGACAAACTTAAGAAAGCCTGTTTCGTGGATGACATCGAGGGTCTCGATGATTCACTTCTTGCCTGCGCTTACGCAAGAGCCCGTGGTGTAGACAGAATGTCTTCCTACGGTGACTTCATCGCTCTTTCTGATATCTGCGATGCCACAACCGCAAAGATCATTCACCGTGAGGTTTCCGATGGTGTTATCGCTCCGGGATATACAGACGAGGCTCTTGAGATCCTTAAGTCAAAGAAGAAGGGCGCTTACAATGTGATTAAGATCGATCCTTCCTACAAGCCTGCTGCCGCAGAGCACAAGCAGGTATTCGGTGTGACCTTTGAGCAGGGCAGAAATGACTACAAGGTTACGGATGAGGCATTTGCAAACATCGTAACAAAGAATAAGGACATCCCTGAAGAAGCTCGTCTCAACATGACCATCGCCCTTATCACTCTTAAGTATACTCAGTCAAACTCAGTAGCTTACGCAGAGGATGGTCAGACCATCGGTGTGGGTGCCGGACAGCAGTCCAGAATCCACTGCACACGTCTCGCAGGCGACAAGGCTGACCACTGGCATCTCCGTCAGAGCGACAGAGTCCTGAATCTTCCTTTCAAGGATGGTCTCAGAAGAGCCGATCGTGATAATGTTATCGACGTTTATCTCTCAGAGGAGTTTGAGGATGTCATCGGCGACGGCGCTTGGCAGCAGTACTTCACCGAGCAGCCGGCACCTTTCACAAGAAAGGAGCAGAAGGAGTACCTCGGAAAGCTTACAGGTACAGCTCTCGGTTCTGATGCATTCTTCCCGTTTGGTGACAATATCGAGCGTGCACGTAAGTCCGGTGTGTCTTATGTGGCTGAGCCGGGCGGATCAATCAGAGATGATCACGTTATTGAGACAGCTGACAAATACAACATGGTGGTTTGCTTCACCGGTATGAGGTTGTTCCATCACTGATTGTTAAATGGGCCGAGAAAATGCTGAGGGCGTGCGCCGGCCCACTCGATTGAAAGAACATCCTCACAGATATGTCCGCCCAGAATGCACAAGTATGTGCATTCTGATCGGACATATCTGCGAGTCTGTTCTTTCAACTCGCAAGCCTTGGCACCCACCCTCAGCATTTTCTCTCACACAGTATATACCGATACTTGGAGTGAATGAGTATCAAACACTTAGGAGTGTTTGATACCATTCTTGAAAAAACGGAGAAGCAAGTATAATGAAAAATAAGACAAAGATTGCGGTGTTGGTCAGTGGGGGCGGAACAAATCTGCAGGCACTGATTGATGCGGAGAAGAGGGGCGAGATTCCTGACGGGGAGATCACTTTAGTGGTTGGATCGAGACCGGGGATATATGCTCTGGAGAGAGCGGAGAACGCGGGAATTAAACATGAGGTTGTTCAGAAGGATGAGGAGAGGCTTATTAAGGTTCTTGATGAGAACGGGATTGAGCTTATCATCCTTGCGGGATATCTCACAATTCTGAGTGAGGCTTTCACAAAGAAATATGCTGACAGGATCATCAACATTCATCCTTCACTTATTCCGAGTTTCTGCGGAAAGGGCATGTACGGACTTAAGCCTCATGAGGCGGCTCTCGCAAGGGGTGTTAAGGTTACAGGTGCCACGGTTCATCTTGTAAATGAGATTCCGGATGGCGGACGCATACTGCTTCAAAAGGCTGTAGACATTGAGCCCGGTGATACTCCCGAAGTGCTTCAGAAGAGGGTCATGGAACAGGCTGAATGGAAGCTGCTTCCGAAGGCTGCTGAGATGATGAGCAGGGAGATCCGAGAGGCGAAAGCATAAACTTTATTAAATGGGCCGAGAAAATAATATAATAGTTAGTCATATACTTGTTGCACAAAAACAGACTCAAATATGACTTCGGAGGTAAGTTATGAAAATTGGTGTTGTAGGTGGCGGCGGTCGTGAGCACGCCATCATTAAGACATTAAAGAAGAATGCTTCTATCGAGAAGATTTATGCGATTCCCGGAAACGGCGGTATCGCAAAGGACGCAGAGTGTGTTCCTGATATAAAGGCAACCGATGTGGCTGCCGTTGTTGATTTCTGCAAGTCGAAGGCTCTTGACTATGTGGTTGTGGCTCCGGATGATCCACTTGTTGCCGGCACTGTTGATGCTCTCAAGGAGGCAGGAATCCCTGCTTTCGGACCTGAAGCCAAGGCTGCCATCATCGAGGGTTCAAAGGTATTCTCCAAGAACCTCATGAAGAAATACAACATCCCAACTGCCGCTTACGAGGTTTTCAATGACATCGAGAAGGCAGAGGAGTACGTTAAGACCTGTCCGATACCTACAGTCATAAAGGCTGACGGTCTCGCACTTGGTAAGGGCGTTATCATCGCAATGACCCGTGAAGAGGCTCTCGATGGTATCAAGACCATAATGGAAGAGAAGAAGTTCGGAGCTTCCGGTGACCAGATAGTTATCGAGGAATTCCTCGAGGGACCTGAAGTTTCAGTACTCAGCTTCACCGACGGCAAGGTTGTGGTTCCCATGATCTCATCCATGGATCACAAGCGTATAAATGACAACGACGAGGGTCTCAACACCGGAGGCATGGGCACCATCGCACCGAATCCTTACTACACAGATGAAGTAGCAGCAGAGTGCATGGAGAAAATATTTAAACCTACCATCGAGGCTATGAACAAGGAAGGCAGAACCTTCAAGGGCTGTCTCTACTTCGGTCTCATGATCACGAAGGATGGACCTAAGGTCATCGAATACAACTGCCGTTTCGGCGATCCCGAGACTCAGGTTGTACTTCCGCTGCTGGATTCCGACCTTCTCACCATCATGCAGGCCACAACCAACGGCACTCTTGCAGAGACTGAAGTTAAGTGGAAGTCCGGCGCTGCCTGCTGCATCGTTGAAGCCTCCGGCGGATATCCTCTTTCCTACAAGTCAGGCTATGAGATCACCGGCATTGACGAAGTGGATAATGTCTTCGTCGCAGGTGCTGACCTGAAGGACGGCAAACTCTACACCCACGGCGGCCGCGTCCTGGGCGTAGTCGAAATCGCCCCCACCCTCAAAGAAGCCATCGACAAGGCCTACACAAGTGCCGCGAAAGTCTCTTTCCAGGACATGCACATGCGAAAAGACATCGGCCAGAGAGCACTGAAGGCTCTTCAGTAACATCAGTACATCGAATAATACATATCTACACATTCTGTAACTGTTTTATCGTAGAAATGCCAAGTTAGCATGGTAGCTATGATGTATCAGATATTTAATATTACCGCCCGACACAGTGTAGGAAAATGTGAGGGATGGGTGCAAAGGCTTGCGAGATTCATCAGCGTTTCGTAAGAAATGCTGGTGCCCCCAGGCGGCGAGGCTGTTTCGGCGTAAGCCGAAATCAAACGAAAATGCCTGCGCGTAGCGCATTTCAATGGCATTTTCTCCTCGTATCTCGTGGGCCTGCGCACATCCCTCGCATTTTCCGGACGGTCCACCACACAGATAAGGAGAAACAAATGGTAAATCGAGTTTATGTTGAGAAAAAAGACGGACTTCGTCACGAGGCCCAGGGACTTCGCCATGACATCCGCCACATACTACTCATTAAGAATCTCACAGACGTACGCCTTCTGAATCGTTACGATGTTGAGGGACTGGATAAAGAAACATTTGAAAAGGCTACAAAGCTGGTTCTCAGTGAGCCTCAGCTTGATAATGTTTACACAGAGCTTCCTGAGCATAAGGATGCCTATGTTTTTGCTGTAGAGTTCCTTCCGGGACAGTTCGACCAGAGAGCCGACTCAGCTGCCCAGTGCATACAGATCCTTACAACCGGAGACCGTCCAAAGGTTCGTTCCGCCAAGGTTTACCTTCTCTACGGAACCCTCACAGAGCAGGAGATCGCTGACATTAAGAAGTATGTCATCAACCCTGTGGAGGCGAGAGAGGCTTCCCTCGAGACCTTCGACACCCTGGATGTCAAGTATGACATCCCTGAGTCTGTTGATACCCTGAACGGCTTTATCGCAGCTTCCGAGGATAAGCTCAAGGATATCCTGAAGGATATGGGTCTTGCCATGGACCTCGATGACCTTAAATTCTGTCAGAATTACTTCAAGAGCGAGCAAAGAGACCCTTCAATCACAGAAATCCGCATGATCGATACCTACTGGTCAGATCATTGCCGCCATACAACCTTCCTTACAACCATCGATGATGTAACATTCGAGGATGAACAGCTCAAGGCTTCATGGGAGCGTTACATTAATTCACGCAAGGAGCTTAACCGCACAAAACCCATCAACCTTATGGATATCGGAACTCTTGCTGCCAAGGTTCTCAAGAAGGAAGGAAAGCTTCCGAAGCTTGATGAGTCTGAGGAGATCAATGCCTGCACCGTTAAGATAAAGGTTAATGTTGACGGCGAGGCACAGGACTGGCTCCTGCTTTTCAAGAACGAGACCCACAACCATCCTACCGAAATCGAGCCTTTCGGTGGTGCCGCAACCTGTATCGGAGGTGCCATCCGCGATCCTCTTTCAGGAAGATCCTATGTTTATCAGGCAATGCGTGTGACCGGTGCTGCCGATCCGACAGTTTCTGTTAAGGATACCATGACAGGAAAGCTTCCTCAGAGAAAGCTTGTTACCACAGCTGCTGACGGATATTCCAGCTACGGTAACCAGATCGGTCTCGCAACAGGTCTTGTAGACGAGCTCTATCATCCGGGCTATGCCGCAAAGCGCATGGAGATCGGTGCAGTAGTTGCAGCCGCTCCCGCAGAGAATGTCCGCCGCGAAGTGCCTGCTGCAGGGGACGTAGTCATTCTCCTGGGCGGTCGTACAGGCCGCGACGGTATCGGCGGTGCAACCGGTTCTTCCAAGTCACATAATGTTGAGTCCCTTGAAAAGGATGGCGCAGAAGTTCAGAAGGGTAATGCTCCCGAGGAGCGTAAGCTTCAGCGTCTTTTCCGTAATGCGGAGGCTTCAAGACTTATCAAGCGCTGCAACGATTTCGGTGCCGGCGGAGTTTCCGTTGCCATCGGTGAGCTGGCTGACGGTCTTGACATTGACCTGAACAAGGTTCCCAAGAAGTACGAAGGTCTCGACGGAACAGAGCTTGCTATCTCAGAGTCACAGGAAAGAATGGCTGTAGTTGTTGAACAAAAGGATATGAATCGCTTCATGGAGCTTGCTCACGAGGAGAACCTTGAGGCTACCCATGTTGCTACAGTTACAGATACAAACAGACTTATCGCACACTGGAACGGCAAAGACATCATCAATCTGTCACGTGACTTCCTTAACTCAAACGGTGCAGAGAAGCACATCACAGTTAAGGCAGCTGCCGGCGAAAGCATTTACCGCGAGGTCAAGGGCAGCTTCAGCGAGAACATGACAGCTCTTTCAGAGGATCTCAATGTCTGCTCAAAGAGAGGTCTCAGTGAGCGTTTCGACTCCACCATCGGTGCAGGAACAGTGCTTATGCCATTCGGCGGAAAGAATCAGCGCACACCTATACAGGCAATGGCTGCCAAGATTTCCGTTGAGAAGGGCCACACAGATGACACTTCCGTTATGGCTTACGGCTACAATCCTTTCATCACTGAGAAGAACTGCTACAAGGGTGCATATCTTGCAGTAGTTGAGTCTGCAGCAAAGCTTATTGCAACCGGTGCAGGCTTCGATGACACTTACCTTACTTTCCAGGAGTACTTCGGAAAGCCTGGTCACGACAGCGCACGTTGGGGACAGCCTCTTCTGGCACTTCTCGGTGCCTTTGATGCACAGCTCGACCTCGGAATCGCTGCCATCGGCGGCAAGGATTCCATGTCCGGAACCTTCGAGAAGCTGGATGTTCCTCCAACCCTTGTTTCCTTCGCCATCACAACAGAGGATGCGAAGTACATCACAAGCCCTGAGTTTAAGGGAGCAGGACATAAGGTTCTCTGGCTTAAGCCGGAATACAGAAACGAGCTTCCTACAAAGGAAAGTCTCCTTACACTTTTCGACTATGTTCATAAGCTCGTGACAGACGGAAAGCTTGCTTCCATTTACACACCGACTTACGGCGGAGCCGCTGAAGCAGTTCTCAAGCAGTGCATGGGTAATGCTTTTGGCTTCGCATTTGCACCGAGCCTTTCAGTTCAGGATATCTTCGGATATCAGTACGGAAGCTTCATCCTCGAGCTTAATGAGAAGTCTACTCTTGATGAGATTTATGCAGCATCTGAGCTTAAGGATAAGGGCATCATAGTTGCTGACCTCGGTGAGACAACAGCGGATGCAGAGATCCGTTACAATGACGAGGTTCTGAAGCTTTCAGACCTTTGTGAGGCTTACGAGGATAAGCTTGAGAAGGTATTTAAGTGCAACATGAATCTTGATAAGGATGCAGAGCCGGAAGAGGCTGATGTTACAATAGCTGATTACACAGAGGAGAACTGGGTTGCACCTGCTGTATCGGTTGCAAAGCCGAAGGTTCTTATCCCTGTGTTCCCTGGCAACAACTGTGAATACGATTCCGCAAAGGCTATGGCCGATGCAGGTCTTGAGCCTGAGATAGTTGTAGTCAGAAACATGACAAAGCAGGATATCGCAGATTCTGTAAACGAGGTTGCAAAGCACATCGAAGAGTCACAGCTTATCTTTATCCCGGGCGGTTTCTCAGGCGGAGATGAGCCGGATGGTTCCGCCAAGTTCATTACCTCTTTCTTCAGAAATGAGGCAGTAAAGACAGCTACCATGGATATGCTCACAAAGCGTGACGGTCTCATGCTTGGTATCTGCAATGGTTTCCAGGCACTTATAAAGCTTGGTCTCGTACCGTTTGGTGAGATAAGAGATACAGATGAGCATTGTCCTACTCTTACCTTCAACACCATCAGCCGTCACCAGTCAAAGATCGTTAATGTAAGAGTCGCTTCCAATATGTCTCCATGGCTTTCGGATTCTGAACCGGGCGACATATACAGTGTACCGGTTTCACATGGCGAGGGACGTTTCATTTGCGAGCCGGAGCTTTTCAAGAAGCTTGTTGAGAACGGTCAGATCGCAACTCAGTATGTGGATCTCGATGGTCACCCGACTATGGATATCCAGTTCAATCCTAACGGTTCCTACTATGCGGTTGAGGGTATCACCTCACCTGATGGAAGAGTACTCGGTAAGATGGGACATGCCGAGAGATGGGGCCACAGCCTCTACAAGAATGTTCCCGGAAATTACGATATGGGTCTTTTCAAGGCTGCCAAGGAATATTTCGAGTAATATACGGACGCCGGAGCCGGAGGGCAGGCATTTAAAGGCGAGTCGCCGAGTCGGAAAAATTTAAAATCGGACCCCTAAGAAGCAGTAGACCCTCGCCAAAGAAAGAATCCTGACGGATTCTTTTGAACCGCTCAAAGCCGCGCGGCTCCCAAGATTAAAAAACAAATCTTGGGCAGCAATGTCTGAGTTTACTTTTATGAAAACTCAGACTTGGCGAGGGGGCTAAGGAAAATGGATCAACTGCTTCTAAGGGGTCCGATTTTAATTTTTCTCGACTCGGCTCAACGCCTTTAAATGCCTGCCCTCCGGCTCCGGCTGATCTGTTTCAACCTTTCTATATATTTATTAAATAATCTAAATACTACTTCCAATATTTTCAAAGGTGTGTATAATAGGCTCTCGTAGTTGCAATATTTCAAATTCTTGATATAATTGTATGTAGTAATGAAAACTACATCACGTAGAGCCAGCATCTCAGTCGGATAAATATTCGTCTGCATATCATATTTAAAAGTGAAAATCAGCTTTTATGGAGGAGGTATTTATGTTTACGAAGGGAAATTCTTTACTGCTTAAGATCAAGGATCCTGGCAGTTTCTTTACACATTATGTTGCAATGATTCTTTCCATAATAGCTGCAATTCCGCTTTTTTACAGGGTGGCGCAGCATCCGAGTCCGGAGCGCATACTTGCTTTTGGGATATTTGCATTGAGTATAGTTCTTCTTTATGCCGCAAGCTCCACCTATCATCTTATTGATATATCACCGAAGGTTAATGACACTTTGAAGAAGATAGACCATATGATGATCTATATGCTTATAGCAGGTAGCTATACTCCTATTTGTGCCATAGCTCTCGGGGACAGAACGGGCTGGCTGCTGCTGCTTGTTGTATGGATTCTGTCAGCCATTGGTATGGCCGTAAACATTATCTATATCCATACTCCCAAGTGGCTCAATGCTCTCATTTATATCGCTCTCGGCTGGTTATGTGTAACTGCCATCATGAAGATCAGGGCTTCGCTTACAGATGCTGAGTTTTCTCTGCTTTTCTGGGGCGGTGTGATTTATACCATCGGCGGCATCATATATGCTTTGAAGCTTCCTGTATTTGAGCGTTTTCCGAAATATTTCAGAAATCATGAGATATTCCATTGCTTCGTAATTGCAGGTTCCATGTGCCACTACGGCGTGATGATTCTGTTGGCGGGTTGATATGAAATCCCGGCTTTTTAAAAAAGTGTAATATTATCCTCCATGTACTCTTAAAGTGCATGGAGCTTTTTATTGTATCGCGGAAGAGAACCGTCCCCATTGGATTTCCGGAGTGAATATTTTCAGGAAGCTTCTGACTCCGGACAACACTGCCACAGCGTCAAGTTTTTTTGACAAACTTATTGAAATCCCTATGAAAAAGGCATTAACCTATGTTATATTTAGAGAACATATGGACATATTGATGTCTATTTATTTCCAGGTAAATGGGGGACTAAAATGAAACAGAACAATATGATCGCTCTTGGAGTTATCGGTGTTGGTATAGTTGCCGCAGTAGTTACAGGTATGCAGTCAAAGGATCTCGGAACCTCAAGCAGTGCTCCGAAGAGTAAGATTCCTGCAGATGCTGTTAAGGTAGAAGGTGTTGGTCAGGGCATGGACGGAGACGTTAAGGTTGAGCTTATCCTTACTAAGGATAAGATTTATTCCATCAATGTTACTGAACAGAACGAAACGCCAAATATCGGAACCATGGCAGTTGACCAGCTTCCTGCAAGCATCTTTGAGGCAAACAGCATTGACGTTGATGCTGTAACAGGTGCTACCGTTACATCAACAGCTATTAAGAATGCTACCGTTGAGGCTATCAAGGCTGCAGGTTTTGATCCGACAGTATTCGGCTATGTAGAGAAGGAGACTGTAGAAGTTAATCTTGATGAGATTCCTGCTGACGCAGTTACAGCTACCGGAGAAGCACAGGGACTTATGGGACCTGTTACTGTTGAGATCACAGCTACTGCCGACAAGATTTATAATGTTGTTGCCAAGGGCGACCAGGAGACTCCATCACTTGGAGGTGTAGCTCTCGAACAGCTTCCGGGCGAAATGATCAAAAATAATACACTTGATGTTGATGCCGTTTCAGGTGCTACCGTTACATCTGATGCCATCAAGACAGCCGCTAAGCAGGCTCTTGAAAGTGCAGGTCTTAATGCATCTAACTTTACCGGCGCCGCTGCTGATGCAAAGGATGCTCCTGCCGAGACTAAGGAGACTGCTGAGGAAACCACAAGTGCAGCAGCTGAGAAAAAAGATATTCCTGCCGATGCAGTGACTGTTACAGGCGAGGCACAGGGACTTATGGGACCTGTTACTGTTGAGATCACAGCTACTGCCAACAAGATCTATGACGTTGTTGCCAAAGGCGAAAAGGAGACTCCAAGCCTTGGAGGTGTAGCTCTCGAACAGCTTCCGGCCGAAATGGTTTCAAAGAACACAATTGATGTTGATGCCGTTTCAGGTGCTACCGTTACATCTGACGCCATCAAGACAGCCGCTAAGCAGGCTCTTGAGAGTGCAGGCTTTGATAAGGCAGATGCACAGGAGAGTGAAGCTGAAGAGAGTAAGGCAGAGGAAAGCGAAGCTGAGACCAAAAAGGATGAAGATTCAAAAGAAGCTGCTGCCGATGAAGTTACAGCTACCGGCGAAGCTCAGGGTATTAACGGTCCTGTCACAGTTGAGGTTACAGCTGTTGCAAACAAGATCATCAATCTTGTTGCAACAGGAGACAAGGAGACCGTCGGTATCGGCACCAAGGCTCTTGAAGAACTTCCGGAGAAAATCCTCTCTGCAAACAGCCTTAATGTTGATGCCATTTCCGGTGCCACAATAACATCTGATGCCATCAAGGAAGCTGCAAAGAAGGCCCTTGAAAGCGCAGGTATAGATCCGTCTGTTTTTACTAAATAACCATTCATTTATTAAGGCTTCAAAAATATAGCATTAATTTGAAATTATGCAGCCGTCCGACACTCCTGTCGGACGGTTTTTTTATCCAGTTATTTATACGGGCTTTCACCTTTTTAAGCTTATTGTTATCTCACTCTTATAATTTCCTAAATTGCGGATTGTTTCCGCTTTTTTTTATTTTCTAAAAAACTTTTCTTCACAGTCCTCACTATATGTCATAAAATCATATAAGAACCACAGTATAATTCTTTATTGTAATACACAAATTTTTTTCAAAAAAAGTGTAACCTGTGAACTACATTTCGTGTGTATTAGGATGAAGAGCATAAGGATAGCATTGGAAACCTCATATGCAGTATAGAAATATACAGGACGTTCCGGTTATCCGAAACAGAAACGAGGACATTACATGACTGATCAGGAAATTATAGAGCTTTATTTTGCAAGGTCAGAATCTGCAATAACCGAAACTGCAGCTAAGTATGGCAACTACTGTATCTACATAGCCATGAATATTTTATACAACCGGGAAGACAGTGAGGAATGTGTTAATGACACATGGATGAATACCTGGAACGCAATACCTCCCCAAAGACCTTGTGTACTCAGAACCTTCCTGGGAAAGATAACGAGGAATCTGGCATTGAATATTTACAGGAAACAGACAGCCGCAAAGCGCGGTAATGGAGAAACGGCAGCAGTTATTGAGGAGCTCTCAGAATGCCTTGCCGACACAAAATCTGCCCGTCCGGATGATTTACCGGAGCTGATAACATTAACAGACTGCATCAACCGGTTTCTGGAAAATCAAAAACCTGATCAAAGAAAAATCTTCGTCAGAAGATACTGGTACATGTCTCCCGTCAGTGAGATAGCAGAGGAGTACGGTTTCACCGAAAGCAAGGTGAAAATGGCGCTCAGCCGCATGAGAGCCGCACTTCTTACAACACTTGAAAGTGAGGGGATATCGCTATGAAAAAGGAAACAGAACTTTTAAAAGCCATCGGTGATATCGACGAAAAGTACATTCTTGAAGCGATGCCGAAGGCGCTTGCACAGGAAGAGGGTATTGACGATATCTCTGTCGAAACTGATTCCGGCAAAGACAGTGCCTCTGAGAAACATTCTACTGCAGAAAACGGATCCGAAAACGACAAGGTGATACATTTAAATACCAAGCGGCGTTTTAAGCCCCTGGGTACCGTTGCAGCCGCCCTTATCCTGGCTCTGGGATTTGGAACATATATGGCAGTCTTCAACGGAAATAAAGAAGTCCTGGCTCCACAGGCTGTTCAGCAGGATGCAGCTTCGGCAGAAGCAGTTTCCGGAGATTCCGCTTCTGCTGATAATGCAGAAGAGAAACCCTCGGTACTTAGAAGTATCAAACCCACTCAGAGGGAAGAAATTGCCAATGACGTTCCCTCTGAAGCACAGGCCAAAACCGGAAATCCCCCCAAAGCATCATCGAACAATGCTTTATCGGAGGAAAATACAGCAATGGATGGCGTTAAAACTGAAGGCGTGGAAGCATCTTCCGAAGAAAAAGAAGATGTTCTGACTATGATCGCAAATCCCTGGCTCGACAGCAGCACCCTCTCCGATGCGGAAAAGGATGCAGGATTTGATATCACGATACCTGAAAGCTTTTTAGACTGTAATGCCGGAATCTTCAGGTCGATGACCGGTAAAATGCTGGAGATCATCTATAATGACGCAGCTTCTCATGAAGCCTTCCGTATAAGAAAGTCCAATGCTAAAGACCAGGACATAAGCGGAGATTACAACAGCTATGATAACGAGAGGGCAGTCAGCATAGAAGGAACAGAGGTTACTCTCAAGGGTACAGGTGATAATGTCTATGTCGCCATCTGGACTAAGGATGATCACAGCTACGCCATAGACATTGACAGCACACAAAATATCGGAGAATCAGAAATTACGGAACTTATAAAACAGATTTCGTAAAAAATATCAATCACAAAGGAAGGAGATAAGTTATGAAAAAAAGATCTATCAAATTAAACCTTAAAAAAGTAACAGCTCTTACTGCTGCATTTGTTTTATCAGTCATGGCACTGATAGCCTGCGGAAGCAAGTCTTCTGCCACAAGCGACAATTATAATTATAAAAGCGCCGGGTCCAACTATATGTCAGAAGCCAGAATGCCTATGGCAGATGCGGCTGCGGGGGCAGACATGTACTCAGCAAACTATGCCGAGGAAGCCGACGAAGGTGCGGTTTTAGGTGCGGCATACTCTTCCGAAACTGCTGCGGACGGATCTGAAAATTCTAATGTAGACACACAGAAGATTCCCGATGATCGTAAGCTCATCAGAAATGTCAATCTTTCATTCGAAACAACGGAATTTGACTCCTTTGTAAGAGATATCCAGAACAGAACCACAGAGCTTGGCGGTTATGTGGAATCCAGTGACATTAATGGAAATGCAAAAACAAACTCAAGCCGTTATGCCTATTTCACCTTACGTATCCCAAAGCCGCAGGTTGATGCCTTCCTGGAATTTGCCGAAGGAAGCGCTAATCTCACAAGAAAATACGAGAATACACAGGATATAACATTAAAATATCATGATACTGAATCCAGAAAGAAAGCGCTGAAGGAAGAGTATAACCGGCTTCTCGAACTCATGGCTCAGGCAGAGTCCGTTGATGCCATCATTTCCATCGAAGAGCGTCTTTCAGATATCCGATATGAGCTTGAAAACTATGAATCCAATCTTCGTTCCTATGACAATCAGGTTGAATACTCAACCATAACAGTGGATGTTTCCGAAACAAAGGTTTACACACCTACACCTAAGACCACATTCTGGGGACGTATAGCAGCAAATCTCGAATCAAATTTAGTAGATCTTGCCGAAGCAATGACCGATTTCCTCATCTGGTTCATTTCAAGCATACCTGTATTCATTTTCCTGGCTATCATCTTCTTCATCTTAAAATTTATAGTTAAGGGAATCATTAATGCATGCCGTAAGGGAGCAGAAAAGAGAGCCGCAAAAAAAGCTGCAAAGATGACCGGCATTCCAACCCCTTCAGCTCCGATACCTGCAACTCCGACCACTGCAGATGTCAAACCCGAACCTGCTGAAGCTGCTTCAAACGACAAAACCGAACCTGCTGCTGCAGCCAAAGCGTCGGAGACAAACGAGACATCAGAAAAAACGGATAATGAAAAATAAGTAAATATATAAAAAACGGAAGAAAATGCAAGGGATAACATCCCTTGCATTTTCTGTACCATTTGTGCTATAGTACCAACAAACTTGAGACAAAAGACAGGAGAAAAGCCTCAGGTTAGCGCCAGGACCGTAATTGGTCGACGAGGATGACAGTTATCGAAAGACTCGGCGGATGCTGTCACGGATTTGTGAATCGAAAGAGAAAAAAGAAAAAGCGGAATCAAAACCGTAACAGAGATTTTCTCACTCACTGATGAACTGATGAAAGAGTTGTATAATAGACTTGTGTCACTTTTGAAGTAATCATTTTTCTCTTTAGAAGTGTCAGGTTAAGTCTTGTTTCGTGATGATGTAAGGACGAAAACATTGGCCTGAACATCACCACCGGTTTTTGTATGAATGAAACTCTTCATCCCGTATGTTTTATCAGAGAGGAGATTTTTTTATGTGTGGAATAGTTGGTTTTGTAGGAAATAAGCAGGCAGCGCCTATACTTTTGGACGGACTCAGCAAGCTTGAGTACAGAGGTTATGATTCAGCGGGAATCGCCGTAAGAAACGAAAAAACAGAAATAAAGGTAGTAAAGGCTAAGGGCCGTCTCAAGAACCTTTCGGAAAAGACAGATGACGGAAAAGCTCTGAAGGGTGAGTGCGGAATCGGTCACACAAGATGGGCTACCCACGGTGAGCCGAGTGAGACCAATGCTCACCCCCACGTCAGCTTCCATAAGCAGGTAGTTGCCGTTCACAACGGTATCATCGAAAACTTCCAGGAGATAAAGGATAAGCTTCTGAAAAAAGGGTATGTATTCTACTCTGAGACAGATACAGAGGTAGCCGTAAACCTGGTTGATTACTATTATCAGAAATACGGTCAGGGCCCCATCGATGCAATATCCCGTGCCATGGTCCGTATCCGCGGATCCTATGCTCTTGAGTTTATGTTTACAGACTATCCCGGAGAGGTCTACGTTGCCCGTAAGGATGCCCCTATGATCATCGGTATCCAGGATGGATCAACCTATATCGCATCTGATGTTCCTGCCATCCTCAAGTACTGCAGAAATGTTTATTACATTGACAATCAGGAAATCGCAAAGCTTACAGCCGGAACCGCAGAGTTCTTCAGTCTCGATCAGGAGCCTGTAACAAAGGAACTGGTTGAGATCAAGATGGATGCTCAGGCTGCAGAAAAGGGCGGCTTTGAGCACTTCATGATGAAGGAAATCCATGAGCAGCCGAAGGCAGTCCGTGACACAATCAACTCTGTTGTAAAAGACGGCAGGATCGATCTCAGCGGCGTTGGTCTCAGTGAAGCTGAGATCAAAAACATTTCCCAGATTTACATCGTTGCCTGCGGCTCAGCATATCATGTCGGAGTAGTATGCCAGTACGTTCTGGAAGGACTTGCACGTATACCTGTCCGCGTAGAGCTTGCTTCCGAGTTCCGTTACCGTAATCCTATCCTTGATCCTAACGGTCTCGTTATCATCATCAGCCAGTCGGGAGAAACTGCTGACTCACTTGCGGCTCTCCGTGAAGCAAAGGAGAGAGGCGTTAAGACTCTGGGAATCGTTAATGTTATCGGTTCTTCCATTGCCCGTGAAGCCGACAATGTGTTCTATACCTTAGCAGGTCCTGAAATCGCGGTTGCCACCACAAAGGCATATTCAACACAGCTCATTGCAGGTTACACTCTTGCGGTTGAATTTGCAAAGGTACGTGGGGAGATCGACGCAGAACGTTATTCAGCACTTATCTCCGAGATTGAAGCATTACCGCAGAAGATAGAAGATATCCTCAAGGACAAAGAGCGTATCCAGTGGTTTGCAGCCAAGCAGGCCAATGCTCAGGACGTTTTCTTCATCGGAAGAGGAATCGACTATGCCATCGGCCTCGAGGGTTCACTGAAGCTTAAGGAAATAAGCTATATCCACTCCGAAGCCTATGCTGCGGGAGAACTTAAGCACGGAACCATTTCTCTTATTGAAAAAGGCATCCTGGTTGTAGGTATACTGTCACAGCCTGAGCTTTTCGAGAAGACCGTTTCCAACATGGTTGAAGTTAAAGCCAGAGGCGGATACCTTATGGGACTTACCACCTACGGAAACTACAATATAGAAGATACAGCTGACTTCACGGTTTATGTTCCCACCACAGATCCTTACTTTGCAACCTCCCTTGCTGTAATTCCGTTACAGCTCCTTGCATACTATGTAAGTGTTGCCAAGGGTCTCGATGTTGATAAACCAAGAAATCTTGCAAAATCAGTAACTGTTGAATAATAGCAGGAGAGGGGGCAGCCCCCATCACAAAACTCTCAGCATATATTCAGAATACTGTAAGGGGGTCTGACCCCTTTACTTGCAACAATTAAAATATTTAGCAGAATATAATCCACCGGGGACGGTTCTCGCCGTAGAGAACCGTCCCCGGTCGTCCTATGTATAACGGATTCCTAAGAGACTCTAAGAGCTCCGGGGGATCCGATTTTTGTATATAAAACCTCCTCCAATGGTATTAAAAAAAACCCGTGGCTCCTCGCTGCCTGTTTCGGGATAAGTAACCATGCGTTTTTTGTATACACCATGCAGTCTTTGTATACAATACTTCTTCATGTTTGTGGCTTTTGTTGAATGTGACAAATTTTTAACAACATTTTTGTGGAAAATATGCACTAAATGTCATACACAAATAGGTTTTTTATTGTTATGATTCTTTAATTTTGTTATATTATTTAAAGTCTATGAAATTATTTTTGGAGGTATACGAATATGGGTGTTTCCACTTTTAAAGGTGGCGTCCACCCCTATGACGGCAAGGATCTCGCAAAGGATCAGGCTATAGTAGATCTTAAGCCTAAGCCACAGGGGGTTATGGTTTATCCGGTATCTCAGCATATAGGTGCTCCCGCAAAACCGATAGTTGAAAAGGGAGATCATGTCCTTGTAGGACAGAAGATTGCTGAGGCAGGCGGATTCGTTTCCAGCCCGGTTATCTGTTCAGTTTCAGGTACCGTAAAGGCTATAGAGAAGCGACTCACAGCCGGCGGAGCCGTAGTAGACGCTATCGTCGTTGACAACGACCAGAATTATGAAGCTATTGAAGGATTCGGTCAGGCAAGAGACTATACCAAGCTCAGCCGTGACGAGATTGTCAATATCGTCAAGGAGGCTGGTATCGTTGGACTTGGAGGTGCCGGATTCCCGACATCTGTTAAACTCATGCCGAAAAACATTGACAAGATCGATTATTTCCTTGTTAATGCCGCAGAGTGTGAGCCCTATCTTACATCTGATTACAGAGACATGATGGAGACTCCTGAAAAGATCATTGGTGGTCTCAAGGTCATTCTCTCTATATTCCCTAATGCAAAAGGTGTTATCTGTGTAGAAGACAACAAACCTGATGCCATCAAGATTCTTACGGAAAAGGCACAGGGCGAGTCAAACATAGAAGTTGCCGCTCTTCAGACAAAGTACCCTCAGGGTGGTGAGCGTCAGCTTATTTTTGCTGTTACCGGCAGGAAGATCAACTCTTCAATGCTTCCTGCAGATGCGGGCTGCGTAGTTGACAATGCAGACACCGTGGTTGCTATCTATGAGGCTGTATGCGAGTCAAAGCCTCTGGTAAGAAAGATTGTAACAGTTACCGGTGACGCTGTAGCAAAGCCCGGCAACTTCAGGGTACCTCTCGGTATGAACTACCAGGAGATCATCGATCAGGCAGGCGGTTTCAAGGCCGATCCCGAAAAGATCATATGCGGTGGTCCTATGATGGGTATCCCTCTTTTTAAGCTTGATGTACCTGTAGCAAAGAATTCATCTTCAATTCTTGCACTGCTTCACGATCCTGTTGCAGCAGAGCCTACAACAGCATGTATCAACTGCGGTCGCTGCGTTGAAGCATGTCCCGAGAACCTTGTTCCCACAATGCTTATGAAAGCAGGTCTCAACAAGGATACATCAAAGTTCGCAGAGCTTTACGGTATGGAGTGTATCGAGTGCGGCTGCTGTTCATATGTATGCCCTGCCAAGAGACCTCTTACCCAGGCTTTCAAACAGATGAAGCGCCTTGTCAATGCAGAGAAGAGAGCTGCTGCCGCAAAGGCAAAGGCTGAAGCCGAAGCAAAGGCAAAAGAAGAAACAAAATCTACTGAGGAGGTGAAGAAATGAATAAGATGTTAAATCTTTCCTCAAATCCTCACATTCGTGATGAAGTTACCACTTCCGAGATCATGCGTGATGTTGTTATCGCCATGATTCCTACAACTATCTACGGTATCATACAGTGGGGCTTCAATGCTGCACTGGTTGTTATCCTGACAGTGGCATTTGCAGTACTTTCAGAGTATGCCTATGAGAAATTCATGAAGATGACGATCACCATAGGTGACTGGTCAGCTGCGGTAACGGGTCTTATCCTTGCTCTTAACTGCCCGCCAAATATCCCTGTATGGATTCCATGCGTAGGTGCTGTTTTCGCCATCATCGTTATCAAGATGCTTTATGGCGGACTTGGCAAGAACTGGATGAACCCTGCTCTTGGTGCAAGATGCTTCCTTCTTATCTCTTTCGCAGGAAAGATGACAGGCTGGACACCTGTGGGTGCTGATGCCATGTCAGGAGCAACACCTCTTGCTTTCATGAAGGCAGGCGGAGATATGGCCAAGGTTGACCTTATGAATCTTTTCCTCGGACGTATCCCGGGAACCATCGGTGAGGTTTCAAAGCTCTGCCTCCTTTTCGGTGCAGCTTACCTCATCATTAAGAAAGTAATATCTCCGAAGATCCCTTGCATCTACATCGCAACAGTAGCAGTATTCACACTGCTTTTCGGCGGTCACGGATTTGATATCAACTATCTCCTGTGCGAGATCCTTGGCGGTGGACTTATCTTCGGTGCCTTCTTCATGGCAACTGATTATGTTACATCACCTATCACTCCAAAGGGACAGATTGTTTACGCAGTCATCCTTGGTGTCATGACAGGACTTTTCCGTCTGTTCGGTGGTTCAGCAGAGGGCGTTTCCTATGCGATCATCCTTACAAACATTATCGTTCCTGTTATAAACCTTAAGACTATTCCAAAGGCATTCGGAAGGGAGGATGAGAAGTAATGAAGAAAGAATCTTTTGTAAAAGACGCCCTCATCCTTACAGCCATCACTCTTGTATCCGGATTACTTCTCGGAGCAGTTTACGGCATGACCAAGGATCAGATTGATTCCATCAAGAATGCTTCCACCATCGCTTCATATCAGGCGGTTATGGCAGCAGAATCCTATGATGATGAGACATACGCAGAAACCCTGGAAACAGCAAAGGCTGAAGGAACCGTATCCGCAGACAACGGTGGAGCAGAGCTCCTTTCCGTAGTTGCCGCAAAGGACGCTTCAGGCACTGAGATCGGATACATTGTAAAGGCTCAGGCTGCAGGTTACGGCGGAAACTGTGTAGTCGTTATCGGTGTTGACAGTGACTTAAAGGTTACCGGCATTTCCTTCCCTGAAACACTCCCTGAGACTGCAGGTCTCGGCCAGAGAGCTCTTGAACCGGCGTTCTATGAGCAGTTTACAGGCAAGGGAACAAACTTAAGTGTCAAGAAGGGCGGCGGAGCAGGAGAGAGTGAAATCGATGCTATCTCCGGTGCCACAATGACTTCTACAGCAGTTGTTAACTCAACCAATGCTGCAACTGAGTTTGTACAGAAATACATCGTAAAGTGAAGGAGGTCGTGATAAATGAATAATAAATATCTTGAAAGAATTTATAACGGCATTATCAAGGAAAATCCTACCTTCATCCTTATGCTTGGTATGTGTCCTACACTTGCTACAACAACAAGTGCGTTCAATGCCATCGGTATGGGTCTTTCCACTACCGCCGTTCTTATGTTTTCAAACATGGTGATCTCCGGACTCAGAAATATCATTCCTAACAGAGTGAGACTTCCGGGCGAGATCGTAGTTATAGCATCTCTCGTTACCATCGTACAGCTTCTCATGCAGGCATATACACCTGCTGTATACGAGGCGCTGGGAATCTATATCCCACTTATCGTAGTTAACTGTATCATTCTTGGTAGAGCAGAGGCATATGCACTTTTCAATACTCCTGTCCTTTCCTTCTGTGACGGTCTCGGCATGGGTATCGGATTTACACTTGCATTGACAGTTCTCGGTTCAGTTCGTGAGATCATCGGTAAGGGTTCTCTTTTCGGATTCCAGCTTATTCCTGAGGAGTTCAGTATCGGTATCTTTGCCCTTGCTCCGGGTGCATTCATCGTGCTTGCATTCCTTGCAGCCATCCAGAACAAACTTAAGCTTCCTTCAGCCACAAATGGCGGAGAAGAAGTTCCTGAGTTCGTTACTTCAGGTGACCTGCTTGGTGCATTTAATAAGATTGAAGAAGCTCCAGCTTCTGAAGTTAAGAAGGAGGCGTGAGCATGTTAGATCTGTTATTGATTGCAATTAAATATTCACTTGTATCAAACGTTGTACTGTCCCAGTTCCTCGGAATCTGTGCTTTCCTTGGTGTTTCAAAGAAGGTTGATTCTTCAAAGGGTATGGGCGCAGCCGTTATCTTCGTTATCGTGCTTGCATCCCTTGTTTCCCACGCCATCTACGTGGTATTCATGGCTGCATCATCACCTTTGTGCAAGGCACTTGGTCTTAAGGATGGTCTCGAGTATCTCACAACCATCGTTTTCATCCTTGTTATCGCCGCACTGGTTCAGCTGGTTGAGATGTTTATGAAGAAGAACATGAAGGGTCTCTATGACGCTCTCGGTGTTTTCCTTCCGCTTATCACAACAAACTGTGCCGTTCTCGGTGTTGCACTGAATAACGTAACTTACGGATACAATTTCGTAGAATGTCTCGTATACGGTCTCGGTATCTCCATCGGATTTGCACTTGCTCTTATCCTTATGGCATTTATCAGAGAGAACGTTATCGAGGGCAATGACAGCATCCCGAAGTCATTCCAGGGATCACCTATCGTGCTCCTCACAGCCGGACTTATGGCTATAGCATTCTTCGGATTTGCCGGTCTTGTATAAGGAGGTAACGACGTGATAGTAACATTTATTTTGGTCGCTGCCGGACTTGTAGGTGCGACCGGACTTATCCTTGGCATGTTCCTCGGAGTAGCCTCTGAGAAGTTCAAGGTAGAAGTTGATGAAACAGAAGCAAACGTAAGAGCAGCTCTTCCCGGCAACAACTGCGGTGCCTGCGGATTCCCCGGATGTGACGGCTGTGCAAAGGCTATCGCATCAGGCGAAGCTCCCGTAGATCAGTGTCCTGTAGGTGGTCCTGCTGTTGCAGCAAAAATTGCTGCGATCATGGGTACAAACGCATCAGGCGAACAGGCTGATAAGAAGGTTGCTTACGTAAGATGCCAGGGTGACTGTGATAAGGCAAAACAGGCTTACCACTACACCGGAATAGCAGACTGCCGTGACCTCGCTGTTGTACCTAACGGTTCAGAAAAAGAGTGTCCTTACAGCTGCTGCGGATACGGAACCTGTGTTAAGGCTTGTAAATTTGATGCCATCCACATCGTAAACGGAGTGGCAAAGGTTGATAAGGAAAAGTGTGTTGCCTGCGGAGCCTGCGTTAAGGCATGTCCAAAGAACATCATCGCTATCGTTCCTTATAAGAAGAAGCACATCGTTTCCTGCCAGAATCATCTCAAGGGCAAGCAGGTTAAGGATTCCTGCTCAATCGGATGTATCGCCTGCGGAATGTGTGAAAAGAATTGTCCTTTCGATGCAATCCATGTTATCGATGGTCTTGCAGTTATGAATGATAAGTGTAAGGACTGTGGCATCTGTGCCCAGAAGTGTCCTACAGGTGCTATTACAGGCAAGCGTCCCGTAAAGCCTGCCGCACCAAAGGCACCGGCTGCAGCTCCTGCCGCTACAGAAGCCAAGGCTTCGGCACCCGCTCCGGCAGAAAAAACTGCAGAGCAGCCTAAAGATACAACATCTGCCAATGCCTGATAGAAAATAATTTCTATAGACCAAGATGGGAAAACCCCTCACCTCATAGGAGGTGAGGGGTTTTCTGTTGCAATTGCCCCTTTTCCTGTATATACATCAGATCAAGAGCAGTTACTCATCTGATGAAAGATTCCAAAAACAGCTCATTCAACTGTGTCATTAATTACCGCCTGTAAAAATCTCGCCCCCCGATGCCAAAAGTTAATTCAGGGGCTTGTTATACAATTTTCAGTAATTTTATACGCATTTTATTCATACAAGCTCAACAGAATTATTGCCTTTGACGGAGAATTAGTGTAAAATTTAACATTGTATACATAGGGAATCCGAAATTTATTTTCTTTTATCCTCTTATAATGCGTATCAGACAGTAATTGCAAAACACTAACGGATACGCAGGAATACACTCACACATCCGTACGTTTTTTCCCGGAAAGCAACGAATGACAGAGTGTTTTATTTTACGGTGCGGAAACTAATTATATTTTGGAAATTGCCGAAAATACGAAAGTAGAAAAGTTTTATCAAAAAGCATGTCGACTTTTTACTAGGAGGAAACTTATGGAATTACAGATTCAGGATTTGGTCACATCGATCCGTAAAGAGGGTATCGATGCTGCCAACGCAGAGGCAGAATCTATCATTGCGGAAGCTAAGAAAAAAGCTGCTGCAATCGTTTCCGATGCCAAGGCAGAAGCAGCAAACGCCAAAGCCACAGCAGAAAAGGAAATCGGAATCATGAAAGAAAGTGCTTCTGTCAGCGCTGAGCAGGCGAAACGGGATGCCGTGCTTGCTTTTAAGACAGAAGTCCAGACCGCATTTGAGAACATTCTCAAAAACGATGTAAAGAAGGCACTGACCGGAGAGTCTCTCGGAAAACTCATCCGCGCTGCGGTTACCGGCGAAGATGTATCCAAGTATACCGCCGAAGTAGCTGAAGTTTCAGATGCTTTAAAGGGTGAGCTTGCACAGGAGATCAAGGACGGACTTGAGATCAAACCCACAAAGAACGTAAAAGCAGGCTTCCGTCTTGCGGCTAATGACGGATCCGGATATTTTGCATGTACCGAAGATGAAATTGCCGAGATGATGATGCCGTACTTCAGAAACCTTGAGATTTAAACGGAGGTAAAAGATGGCTGCATATTATTATCTGATATCAAGCCTGCCTGACCTCAAAAGTGACGGAGATATGCCTCTGAGCTACCAGGAATTCCTTGACATGTGCGAAACACAGGTAAGTGAATCCAATTACAAGCTTCTAAAGGATTTAACATTATCCTCAACAGATGGACCTCTTATCAAGGAGTGGAACCGGGTTTACGGGTCTCTTACGAAAGAGCTTAACTATCAGAGAAGCATGAAGCTTGGAAAGACTTATCCGACGCCCGAAACAAAGGATTTCATGACTGCCCAGGTTGTCAGCTCTGCTCTTGCAGCGAAGGATCCTCTCGAAGCAGAAAAGATCATGCTGGATTATGAATTCCAGCAGCTTGATGAACTGGTAGGATTACACATGTTCGACGATCATGTATTGTTCGGATATGCCGTAAAACTAAAATTACTGGAGCGTCAGGGCTGCTTTGATCACGATAAGGGCAGTACGGAATTCCGACAGCTACTTGGTGAGGTACAGCAGCGCGTTTACAATTTGTAATTAATATAAATTAATCGGGAGACTTATATGGAAACAGTAACAGGACATGTGACTGGCATCAATAGTAACATGGCGAATGTAAGCTTCGACGGAGCTGTCCGCAAGAATGAAGTAGGTTATATTCTTGTAGGCGACAAGCGTCTGAAGGGCGAGGTTATTCGTATTACTAACGGCGTAGCCAGTATGCAGATTTATGAGATGTCAAACGGCATCAAAGTTGGTGATCCGGTAGAATTCACCGGAGAGCTGATGAGCGTTGATCTGGGCCCGGGCATCCTGACACAGATTTACGACGGACTTCAGAACCCACTTCCTGAACTTGCAGAGCAGTGTGGTTTCTTCCTACAGAGAGGTGTTTACCTTGACGCTATCCCTAACCGCGACTGGGAGTTCACTCCGGTAGCCAAGGTTGGTGATAATGTTGTTGCCGGTGACACCATCGGTACCGTTCCTGAGGGTATCTTCACCCACAAGATCATGGTTCCGTTTACATTACAGGGCGATGACTGGGTTGTTAAATCCATAAATGGTAAGGGTTCTTACAATGTCCGCTCTACCATTTGCGTTATCTCAAATGGTGCAGGAGAGGAAAAAGAACTTTCCATGGTCATCACTCAGCCTATCAAACAGCCTATCAAGTGCTATGAAGAGAGATTAAGACCGGATGAGCCGCTTATCATGAAGCTCCGCTGCGTGGATGCATTCCTTCCTGTAGCAAAGGGCGGAACCTTCTGTGTTCCCGGACCTTTCGGAGCAGGTAAAACCGTTCTTCAGCACATGGAAGCTAAAAACGGAGAAGCTGATATCGTTGTTATCGCAGCCTGCGGAGAGCGTGCAGGTGAGGTAGTTGAAGTACTTACAGAGTTCCCTGAGCTGGATGACCCACGTACAGGCCGTTCACTTATGGAAAGAACCATCATTATCTGTAACACTTCTTCAATGCCTGTTGCAGCGAGAGAAGCATCCTGCTACACAGCCGTAACAATCGCAGAGTATTACAGACAGATGGGACTTAACGTTCTCCTCCTTGCAGACTCAACTTCACGTTGGGCACAGGCCATGAGAGAGATGAGCGGACGTCTTGAGGAGATTCCGGGCGAGGAAGCTTTCCCTGCATATCTGGAGTCAACCATCGCTTCCTTCTATGAAAGAGCCGGAAAGGTTCGTCTTAAGGACGGTTCTATCGGATCTGTAACCATCGGTGGAACAGTATCCCCTGCCGGCGGTAACTTCGAGGAACCTGTTACTCAGGCAACTCTTAAGGTTGTAGGTGCATTCCACGGACTTTCCCGTGAGAGATCCGATGCCCGTAAGTATCCGGCCATCCATCCGATGGATTCCTGGTCAAAGTATCCCGGAATCATCGAAATGGATCTCGTAGAAAGGGCTAGAGGAATCCTCCGTAGAAGTATCGAAATCAACCAGATGATGAAGGTTGTCGGTGAGGAAGGTACAACAGCAGAAGATTACATCACCTATCAGAAGGGTGAGCTTCTCGACGCGGTTTATCTGCAGCAGAACTCCTTCGATCCTATCGATGCAGCCTGCCCGCCTGAGAGACAGAAAATAGAGTTTGATGTCCTTTATGATTCATTGATGCAGAAATATGACCTCGAAGATAAAGACGAGATCCGTTCTTTCTTCAACCAGTTAAGACAGGAATTCCTTGATTGGCATGGAACTGTTTTTGAGACACCTGAGTTTGAAGCACAGAAGACCAAGATCACGGATTTATATAAATCGAAGGCATTAGCTTAGGAGGTCTTATGCAGAAAGTATATACAAAAATCGAGTCAATCGTCGGCAACGTTGTTACCGTCAAGGCCGAGGGAATCAAAAATGGTGACCTTGCTTTGGTTGGAAACAGCTATGCCAATGTTATAAAGCTGGACAAGGATATCGTTTCGCTTCAGGTTTTTGCCGGCGCACAGGGCGTAAGCACAAATGACCCGGTTCGTTTCCTTGGCAGACCGATGCAGGTTTCCTTCTCATCACACCTTTTAGGTCGTATATTTGATGGTGCCGGTGTTCCAAGAGACAATGGTCCGGCTCTTACAGAAAACATGATAGATATCGGCGGCCCTTCCTTTAATCCTGCGAAGCGTATCGTTCCGAAGAAGATGATCCGTACCGGTATCCCTATGATCGATCTGTTCAACACTCTCGTTGAAAGTCAGAAGCTTCCTATATTCTCCGTTTCCGGAGAACCTTATAACCAGCTTCTTTCACGTATCGCCATGCAGGCAGAGGTTGACGTTATCGTTCTCGGTGGAATGGGTCTGAAATATGATGACTACCTGGCATTCCGTGACACTCTTGAAAAAGGCGGTGCTATGAGCCACACAGTTATGTTCATTCATACTGCTGCGGATCCTACCGTTGAGAGTACACTGGTTCCCGATATGTCACTTGCAGTAGCAGAGCAGTTCGCTCTTGAGGGAAAGAAAGTACTTGTACTTCTTACAGATATGACCAGCTACTGTGACGCTCAGAAGGAGCTGGCTATCACCATGGAGCAGGTTCCTTCAAACCGTGGTTACCCGGGAGATCTTTACAGTACACTTGCTTCCCGTTATGAGAAGGCCGTTGCCATCGAAGGTGCAGGTTCTATCACTATCCTTGGTGTAACTACCATGCCGGGTGATGATGTTACTCACCCAGTTCCTGATAACACAGGATACATCACAGAGGGTCAGTTCTATCTTAAGAACGGACACATCGAGCCATTTGGTTCCCTGTCCAGACTTAAGCAGAATGTTAACGGCACAACCCGTGATGACCACCGAGCACTTATGGATGGTATGATCAAGCTCTATGCACAGTACAAGGAAAGTCTTGAGAAAAAGTCCATGGGCTTTACCATGAGTGCATGGGATGACAAGCTTCTTAAGTATGGTGAGATGTTCGAGTCCAAGCTTATGGACCTTAGTGTTAACATTCCGCTGGAAGCTGCTCTTGATCTTGGCTGGGAAATACTTGCCGATTGTTTTGAGCCTAATGAGACAGGTCTCAAGACAAATCTCATCAAGGAAAGATGGCCAAAGAAGTTGGCTGAGTAAAGGAGCGGTTTATGGCGATCAAACTCACTAAAAACGAACAGAAAGTGCAGAAAGATCACCTGAAACAGTATCAACGTTATCTTCCTACCCTGCAGCTTAAAAAGCAGCAGCTTCAGTCAGTTATCATGCAGATAAAGGCTGAACTTGAAGAAAAGGAAGCCGAACGCGAAGGCATGATAGGCAATTTGGATGACTGGATAGCTGTTTTCGCCGAGAATGAACAGTTCGTCGAGGAATTACAGCTTAACAATCTGGTACAACCGGACAAAGTTCTGGTAACAACAGAAAATGTTGCGGGTGTAAAGCTTCCGGCCTTTAAAGAATTGACCTTCAAGGACATTTCCTACAACGTTGATGATTACCCGCTGTGGGTTGATACTGCACTTGTAAAACTGCGTGAGATTGCCCGTCTTGATGCATTGGTTTCAACACTTCGCAAACAGGTAGCACTTTTGGATAAGGAGCTGCGCTCAACCTCCCAGAGAGTAAACCTGTTCGAGAAGGTAAAGATCCCGGAGGCAAAGGAGAATATCCGTGTCATCGGTGTTTATCTCGGAGACCAGCAGACGGCCGCAGTTGTACGTGGTAAGATCTCGAAGAAAAAACTTGTGGGGGCAGAACGATGATAGAAAAAATGAAAATGGTTCACGTCGTTACTACTGTTTCACATAAAGATGAAATGCTGGAGGGCTTACGTGATGTGGGTCTTCTGCATCTGGCGGAGAGAAAGAGTGCCAATCATGCTGCTATAGAAAAGTTCACAGAGCTTTCCAAGACAGTATCACGGCTTCAGGATTACGCGCCGGATAAATCAAAGGAAACCACAACTCCTCCGGTTCTTTCTGACGACGAGTTTAACAAGATTTATAGAAGAGCCAAAGAGGCTCTTAACAAAAAGGACAGTCTTAACCAGGAAATCTCCTCAACAAAGGCTGAGATTGAAAGAATCGAAGCATGGGGTGATTTTTCACCGGCTGATGTCAAAGAGCTGCAGAAGCGAGGATACGACCTTCACTTTTATCGTGTAGGTACTGCCGAGTGCGAGCAGATCATGCAGGATGAGAACATTAAAGCCATCAAGCTTGCATCAGTTGAAAAGACCGACACTTTAGCTGTTTTAGGCACACTCCCTCCGGATATCCAGGCAACAGAGTTCTCACTCCCTGCCAGGGGTCTCCGTGATCTGAAAAGTGACATCGAGAGATTCACGAAAGAGAGTGACGAGTGTGTTGAATTCCTTAAAAAGGCAGCAACTTACGAAAACAGTTTCCATGATCAGCTCATAAAGGCACAAAACGAAGAAAACTATTCTTCAGCCAGTGAGACGGCAACCACCGAGGATCGGCTGGTATGGATTTCAGGATATGTACCTGAGGCAGATCTGGGAACCTTTAAATCAGCAGCAACCAGAAATAACTGGGCATATGCAATAGGCGATGTTTCACCTGAAGATGAGACCATACCTACCAAGCTCCGCTATAATAAGGTTACAAAACTGATTGAACCGCTCTACGATATGCTTGGAATACTTCCGGGCTACAGAGAAGCAGATATCTCACTTTGGTTCCTGCTTTTCTTCGCATTATTCTTTGCGATGATCATCGGAGACGGCGGATACGGACTTATATTCCTTATAGCTGCGATCGTCATTATCTATAAGACAAAGAAGATAACAACACCTGTTTTCCTTCTTTTGGTTCTGTCGATCTCTACCGTTATCTGGGGTGCCGTAACAGGAACCTGGTTCGGTATGGAGTCCGCTATGAATGTTCCGTTCCTGAGAGCTTTAGTCATTCCTTCCTTTGCAAACTACGCAGAGAAATTCGGAGTGGCTTCGGCAACGCAGCAAAACAACATTATGAAGTTCTCATTCACCATAGGTGCTATGCAGATGGAACTTGGTAGTTTACTTGCTGCAAAAAAGAAGATGGATAACAAAGATTTGAGCTTTGTTGCAGATTTAGGATGGATGGTGACGATAGTTGCGATGTATCTCCTGTCACTGGTTCTTGTGCTTGGAGAATCAATGTCTGTCACACCTATCTTTATAGCAATTGCGATTGGTTTCGTGCTGGTAGTACTGTTCAGCGGCATGGCTCCCGGAGTCAGCTTCTCTGACGGTGTAAAGGCAGGACTGGGAGGAGCCTTCACAAGCTTCCTCAACACCATCAGCTGTTTCGGTAACGTAATGAGTTACATCAGACTCTTTGCGGTAGGAATGGCAGGTCTCGCGATAGCACAGAGCTTCAATAACATGGCGGCAGGTCTTGCAAACGGACCTCTCGTGATAGTGGCAGCTATCATCGTAATAATCGGACACGTAATCAATATAGTTATGTGTATCCTTTCAGTAGTAGTACATGGTGTACGTCTTAACGTGCTTGAGTTCTCCGGACAGGTAGGTCTCGAGTGGACGGGAATAGCGTACGATCCATTTAAAATGAACGACAAAATAAAAGAATAAGTTTATAATTTTAAATTAAAGGAGAAATACTATGAATATCGCTTATATTGGTATGGCAGCAGCACTTGGTTTGTCTGCATTAGGTTCAGCATTTGGTGCCGGTATGGCAGGTCAGGCCGCTGTAGGAGCATGGAAGAAGTGCTACGCAGCCGGCAAGCAGGCACCGTTCATTATGACTGCATTTGCAGGTGCTCCTCTTACACAGACTATCTACGGATTCCTTCTTATGAACTTCATAGCAAGTGCATATAAGGCAGGAACCATCGATCCGGCACTTTCACTCGGTATCGGTATCTTCGGAGGAATCGCTATCGGATTCTCAGCATTCTTCCAGGGCAAGGCTGCAGCAGCATCTGCTGACGCTCTTGGCGCTACCGGAAAGGGTACCGCAAACTACTTCGTAGTAATCGGTGTCATCGAGACAGTTGCTCTTTTCGCACTGGTATTCTGCATGTTGCTTCTCAGCGCAGCTTCAATCGCATAAGAATCAATCTAATGTAGGAAGGCATCCATTTAAAACGGGATGCCTTCCGTTTTTGGACCAAGGGGACGGGGTTAGTGGTTCATTTTTAGAAAAATGAACCACTAACCCCGTCCCCTTGGTCCAACGGCTGAGTTGACACCATCAATTTCCCCATTGACACAAGCCATATTATTTTGTATTATAATTTGGTGCTGCCGGTATGGCGGAATAGGCAGACGCTCGGGACTTAAAATCCCGTGCCCAGTGATGGGCGTGCCGGTTCGACCCCGGCTACCGGCATAGAAACCAGTATTCAGGTTTTCCTGGATACTGGTTTTTTTATTACTTTCAAAAATCCACCTCATAAATCCCTTCAAATATCTTTCAAAAAAAGCCGGTCCTCCCGGAAAGTCAGAAAAAAACAGATTTCATTAATGTTATCGGGGTTTTTGCCGACATTCCTTATATACTTTTAATATTCTTTTTACAAAATGGTATTAAAAAACCGTGTATAATTGTGACACTACTGTGATTTATGTAATTGTATAGTACTAAAGCATGGGATATTCTGCTTATATCCAAAGGCGAAATATTATCTCAATTAGGAAGCATGTAAGGGAGTTTTATATAATGGATGCTTTTAATTCTAATGAAGTGAATCCAAAATGTCCTGAAAACACCACTGAAGAAATCAGGGCTACATCTGTGACAGATGAAAAAAATAAAGAAGATTGCCCTATACCGAAAGATCGAAAGAGGCTGCTGGATCAGCTGTTCGAGTCCTATTCCATAGTTTCAGAGGGGGCAGATGTGTTCCTCTGTGACATGAGATATGATTATTCAAGATGGTCAAAAGCTACTGTAGATTTCTTTAACCTCGATTCCGAGTATATGTTTAATGCCGGACAGACTTGGGAAGAACATGTGCATCCGGAGGATAGAGATGTATATCGAAAGAGTATAGCAGATATATTTTCAGGTGCGATAAACGGACATGATATGCAGTATCGTGCCTGTGACGGTCAGGGAAGATATTACATGTGTACCTGCCGCGGTATCATATTAAGGGATGCCGAAGGCAAACCCGAATATTTCGGAGGTGCCATCAGAAACCAGACTATCGGCGGCGGCATAGATGCTCTTACCGGTCTCGGAAATCAGATGAGTTTCTTTAAAGAGATCAGCTTATGCCTTGAAAAGCATGTTCCGATCAACATCGTCATGTATGGTCCGACTCATTTTTCCAGAGTCAACGATCTCTATGGCTATGATTTTGGAAATATGCTCCTTCAGCATGTGGCAAGATACCTCTTTGAAGCTTACAGAAACGTCGGTAATGTTTACAGGCTTGACGGTATCCGCCTTGCCCTCGTGACCAAGTCCCTTACCATGGAGCAGCTTTCAGAGCAATATGAAGTATTTCGTACACGGCTTAAAGAAGGCTTCCCTTTCGACGGCGAACATATCGATATGCCGATAAATGCCGGAGCATTGGCTCTTAACCGTTTTGACATTGATAAGGATACTTTGTTTTCCTGTCTCACTCAGGCTTACTATCAGTCTAAAAATGATTATCAGGGCGCTTTTCGTGAGTTCAATAATGATCCCAGAAGCCAAAAGCGCTATCAGATAGACCTTATAAACAAAATCCGTAAAGATGTACATGAAGGCTGTAAAAATTTCCATTTATATTATCAGCCGGTGGTTGATTCCGAAACAGGACAGCTAAAAGGTGCAGAATCCCTAATCCGCTGGATAGATGATGATGGAACCGTAGTTCCCCCCAATGATTTTATTCCGGTACTTGAGAATGATGCCTTGTTCCCGGCTCTTGGAGAATGGATAATGTTTACCGCCATGAAGGAAGGAAAGAAATTCCTTGAAAAATATCCGGATTTTGTCTTAAATGTAAACCTTTCCTATGCACAGCTTCAGGATGAAAGTTTTACATTCAGAGTAAACAAATGCCTTAAAACCACGGGATATCCTGCACGTAATCTGTGTCTGGAAATAACAGAAAGATGCCGTCTTATAGATATCAGCAGGCTTCAAAGCCTTAATGACGAGCTTCAGCTGGAGGGTATCAAGTTTGCAATAGACGACTTCGGAACAGGTTTTTCATCCCTGGGACTTCTCAAGGATCTCAGCATTAACATCCTCAAGGTGGACCGCCAGTTCATACTCAATGTGGAAAGTGATAAAAAGCAGCTTGACCTGGTTTCAGTCATTTCAAAGCTTGCCAAGGTTTACGGATGCACCACCTGTATTGAAGGTGTGGAAACAGCGGCTATGGAAAGTGCATTGCGAACCTGTAATGTTGATTCCTTCCAGGGGTACTACTATTCGAAGCCATTACCATATCAGGACTTTTTAAATAAATACGAATGTTGATTACTTAAATCGAGTGGGGAGAAAAACTCCCTGCTCGATTTTGCTTTGGATGTCGCAAAATGATGCGAAGATCCTATAACAAAGAAAATAGGAGGTGGAGTCATACTGAGGCTCCACCTCCTTAGCTTTTATATTAATAATCTGAAAAGTGTTTCTAAAAGTTACAAAAAATGGCCGACTGTGGAATGTGATATATAAATAGTTTCATAATGAAACAAAATGATTTTCTGGATCATTGCTTTTAAAGTTCTGATAAAAGATAATTATTATGCAAAATGAAATTAACGTTTATGGAAGAAACACTTTGGAACTTAAATCAATTGCGTTGATTCTTTTTCATAAATATACTCAACCGGTAGAGGCAGGTAAAAAAACAGAAGTTAAGGAAATGTTTCCGACAATAGCACTATGCGGAATAGTAGTTTGTCTTATCATAGCCTCTTTTATACCTAACACACCATCAGTGATTAATGGTGCAATATGTATGACAATTGCTGTTATCTGCGTTTTATATGATTATGTCAAAAAAAGAGAAAAGCTTAATATCATTCATGCATTTGCATCAGTAGATATCGAGACATTGCTGGTACTATGTGGTCTGTTTGTGGTAATCAGAGGTATCACAGATGTGGGGCTTATTGATGATGCAGCAAGTCTTATCGTAAATGCAGGCGGTAATAATCTCTTTGTTCTCTATACCATCATTGTGTGGGGATCGGTTCTTTTTTCTGCCTTTATTGATAATATCCCTTATGTTGCGACGATGCTTCCGATACTTACCAGTATTACAGCATTGCTTGGCATCGAGCCATATGTTCTGTATTTTGGATTACTTACAGGTGCAACTCTCGGTGGAAATATAACTCCAATAGGGGCAAGTGCCAATATCACTGCAGTAGGAATGCTGAAAAAGGGCGGACATGATGTATCATTTGGTGACTTTATGAAGATTGGCCTTCCATTTACTTTGGTGGCAGCAACAACAGGTTACCTGTTTATATGGATATTCTGGCATTAAAGAAAAATATAGGCTTTTAGAAAGTTTAAAAAGAAAGAAGGGAAGTCGCAATGGAACAGGCAGTAAATCGTTTATTGATCCTTGCGGACGACTTAACCGGGGCCTTGGATTCCGGAGTACAACTTACATTAAAGGGGGAACATGTTGTTATCCTTACGGATAGAGATGTGGAGTTTCCGGAAGATGATTCGGTGGATGTGATTGTTGTAGATACAGAAACGAGGCATGTAACCGGTGAAGTGGCTGCGAATATCATAAAGGCTTTGATTCATAAGGCTCAAGATAGAGGCATTAAACGAATATATAAAAAAACCGACTCAGGATTAAGAGGAAATGTCGGTGCTGAACTTGCTGCAGTATTGGAAGCGAGCGGTGCAAAGCATCTTAATTTCATACCGGCTTATCCTGCTACCGGAAGAAAGACTGTAAATGGAGTACAGTATGTAAATGGAAAGCCACTTGCAGAGAGTATTTTCGCAAAGGATCCTATCAATCCTATTACTGTCAGTCGTATAGATGAACTCATTCATTTTGGAAGTGATGTTCATGTTGTATCGGGGAGCAGTTCTGAAAAAAGAGGCATTGTTGTATATGATGCTGAGACTAATGATGATATGAAACGAATTGCTCAAAAACTTGAAGCAGAAGGTGATCTTGATATAACAGCGGGATGTGCAGGATTTTTAGAAGTATTTCCGGTCAGAAAGCGTATTACAGAAAAAGTTAAAATTCAAAGCTTCGATCATAAGCTATTGATTTTATCCGGATCAGTAAATGATATTACCAGATCGCAGCTTGATTACGCTGAAAAACATGGAGCCTACAGAGTACATGTACCTATGAACAGGATACTGAAGAATCTGTGGAGCAATCATGAAAAAGAGCACTTTATTGATATGGTTGAGGAGAATGCTGGAGACAGCAACATCATAATCATAGATACTTTGGGTATATATGATCCTGAGTATTTGGTTGATCCGGAAGAAGCAGCTCACACTATCGCTGTTAATATGGGTCATCTTGCAAGCTGCCTGTTGCGCAAATATCCGGATCGGACAGTTATGATCATAGGTGGAGATACCTTACAAGGATTCATAAGAAATAAGGGTATAAGTATTTTGAGGCCAATTAAAGAAATAGATCCGGGTATCGTTATTGCATCATATAGATATGGTGATTATGAAACCTATCTCATAACCAAATCCGGTGCATTCGGATCAGATGATCAATTGCAGAGAGTACTTAAGTGGATTGAGAGCAGCAGTTCTGAATAAATGTATTTTCAGGCATAGGGTTTTGTATTGATTTTGTAAATTTTATTAGTTGCCATGAGTGTGGCAGCATCAAGTATAAGGAGGATAATTATGTCACTTGATAAGTATAGTCTTAAATTACCAAAGGCAGTTTATTCAGGAAAAGAAGCAATGGATAATATACCTGAGATACTTAAGTCTGCAGGTTCTAAAAAGGTTGCCGCATTTACAGATAAGGGCATCCGTAAGCTGGGACTGTTTGATCTTGTAGAAGATCAGTTAAAAAAGGCAGATGTGGAGTATGACATATATGATGATTTTCCACCTGAGCCAAGCTATCAGGCTGTTCAGGGTGTTATAGACCGTTTCAAAGGGCATGGCTATGATTTTATTGTTGCCTGCGGTGGCGGTTCTGTAATGGATACAGCGAAGCTTGCTTCCGTACTGGTAACAGATGAGTATGGAGTAAAGGAACTTTTGGATGATCCTAAGAGAGCAAAGAAATGTCTGGAAACTCTTGCAATACCTACAACAGCCGGCACAGGTGCGGAGTGTACTCCAAACGCTATAGTTGGTGTACCTGAGAAGGAAGTAAAAATCGGTATTGTAAATGACAACATGATGTCTGACTATGTAATCCTTGATGCAAGACTCATTGAAAACCTGCCTCGCTCAATCGCAGCTTCAACCGGTGTAGATGCAATGTGTCACTGTATTGAATGTTATACCTCGAATAAGGCTAATGCATTCTCTGATACATTTGCGCTTCGCGGATTTGAAATAATCATGAACAATATTGTAAAAGCTTGTGATGATAAGGATGCACTTGCAGAAAAGAATAATATGCAGATTGCAGCTTTTTATGGAGGAGTAGCAATAACTGCATCAGGTACAACGGCAGTCCATGCACTGAGCTATCCTTTGGGAGGAAAATACCATGTTGCTCACGGAACCTCCAATGCCATGCTCCTTATCCCTGTAATGAGATTTAATGCAGGTGATGAAGAGTTCCGTAAAAGAATGGCTGCAGCTTGGGACTTTGCTTATCATGGTGATAAAAAGTTGTCTACAGTTGATGAAAAAGCCAATGCTCTCATTGACTGGATGGATGAGATCGTAAAGCATCTTGATATTCCAACAGATCTTAAAGAGTTTGGTGTTAAAACTGAAGATCTTGAAGGTCTGGTTGCTTCAGGATTACAGCAGCAGAGACTCCTTGTTAACAATATGAGAGAAGTGACTGCTGATGATGCACGGTCAATTTATCTCAATGTAATGAAGTAAAAGGAATATAATTATATGTTAATTAAGAAGGAGTTGTTCTGATGCGTGATAGTATGAATCGCCCGGAAAACTTTTCTCCATATGGAGGAGAGTTGATTTTGGAAACAGTAAAAGGGGCAACCTCCGGAAATCTAAATCCTGAAAATGGCGTAATGATGTATACGGTACTTATCAAAAACGAGTAAATTTTGATGATATGGGTTTTACCGGTCATGTAAAAACAGACGAATTGCATGTATCCGGGGATGATGAACTATATCATTTTGTGACAGTAAGGAGAATGCCTCATGCTGTTGATACTCGTGAACCTGAGATTGGATGGAACATAATTAAGCATTATCGAAGAAATAAGGATGGATCTCTGGAATACAAAGCATAGAGGATTAGAGGAGGTAATTTATGAGTATTAAAACACTGGATATTTTAACACCGGACGGACAATTGTATTATGATTCTGAAATGAAATTAACAGAGGCAATGCTTCCTACAGGACCATGGCCAACGGCGCATGCTCCGTCTCTGCTTGAAACTAAAGAGGGTACTTTATTGTGCTGCTGGTTTGCAGGTACATATGAGGGTGGAGCAGACATTAATGTGGTGGTTTCACGACTTCCAAAGGGAGCAGATAAGTGGGAAGAGCCGGTAAATGTTTCCAATGAGAATGATTTCTCTGACCAGAATCCATCTCTTTGGCTGAATCCAAATGGAGAAATCTGGTGCCTTTATACATCACAGTTGGGGCGTCAGCCGGGAAAAGACAATATGCAGTTTACGGCTGTTGTAAAAAAGCAGGTATCAACGGATGATGGCCGTACCTGGGGAGAGCCGGAAGTTTTATTTGATGAACCGGGTACTTTTTCAAGACAACCTATACAGATATTATCAAACGGCAGATGGATATATGGTAACTGGATATGCACAGACTCAAAAGATGGTCTTGCAGGAGATCCGAGTGCCTTCAGGATTTCAGATGATGAAGGGATGACCTGGAGAAGAGTTGATATGCCAAAATCCAATGGACGTGTGCATCCTAATATCGTAGAGCTTTCAGATAAGCCGGGGCATTTAATTGCATTTATGAGATCGAGAGAAGCTGATTTTATATATAAGAGTGATTCTTTTGACTATGGTGATACCTGGTCAGAGCCGGTGGCTACGGTTCTTCCTAATAACAATTCATCCATTTCTGCGATTAAACTGAAAAGTGGAAGATTATGTATTTGCTACAATCATTCAAGTGCACCGAAATCGTATACCAACATGGGCGCATGGCCGGGACTCAGATGTCCTATAACCATCGCACTGTCTGAGGATAATGGTGAAACATGGCCACTTATCCGAAATGTTGAGAGAGGAGAAGGCTATGTTGGTGAGGAGAATCGTGGAGGAAATATGCAGTATGAATATCCGTATATAATGCAGGCTCAGGGTGGTATGCTTCATGTTGCATATGCCTATCAGACTCGTCGAGGAGTTAAGTGGCTTACACTTAGTGAAGCCGATGTTATAGGTAAGCGGGAAGCCAGCATATATAATCCGACATCAGGGGCTGTAGGCGCTCATTGATGAGATTGTGATCCTTATCCATTATATTTTATCCTTATGAATATCCCGGAGGTTGTTGTGCCTTTGGGATATTTTATTTTATATTATCTAAAACACATAAAATCCCGGAAAAGAATAAAGTGTTTCAAATTTGCACTAAAAATGATACACTTTTTTGGTGTTACAAAATGCACATATTCTGATGGATAATACCTTTATGGAGGTAAGTATATATGAAGTATAGGATTCTTGGAGTTGCACCATATGAGGCTATGAGAAAATCTATGGAAACTCTGGCAGATACTATTGATAATATTCAATTGGATGCTTATACCGGAAACCTTGAGGATGGTGTCAATGTGGTAAAGGAGCATTCGCATGATCAGTATGATGTCATAATATCACGAGGAGGAACCTCAAGACTTATATCAGAGGTAACAAATACTCCGGTAGTTGAAATTTCACTGTCTGTGTATGATGTTCTGAGAGCCATGAGGCTTGCTGACAACTATGAAGCAGAATATGCAATTGTAGGGTTTAAAAATATAACAGAGACAGCTCATATTTTATGTGATCTAATGAAAAATCGTACTAAGATTGTAACTATACATGATGAGGAGGAAGTTGTTTCCACCTTGGAACAGTTAAAGCAGCAAGGTATAAGTATGGTCATTTGTGATATGGTCACACAGAATATTGCAAGACGCATGGATATGAACTCTATACTCATAACATCGGGAAACGAAAGTATCTTGTCAGCTATAAGTCAGGCTATCAATATCTGCAGAAGTTATGCGTCGATAAGGGAAGAAAATCATATCTTAAGAGGAATAATGAGTCATAACGGTTCCTCTACGATAGTAATGGCCGAGGATGGAACAGTTTTTTTGTCAACATGGACCGATGAAGAAGAAAAAAATGCTGAAGTAATAGAGATGCTTCGTAAGGAGATAAAAACGGTTATAGAGTCAGGAGACCGTAAGTTCTTTAGAAGTATGGATAAGGTGCTTTATTCAGTGACTACCCAAACGGCTGTATATAATGAAAAAAAATATATCACATTTTATTTCACCGCCTCCAAGATACCTCTTACCACAGGTAAATATGGTATTAGGTTCATGAACAGAGAAGAGGCTGAAGAGAAGTATTATAACAGCTTTTACAGTATAGCCGGAGCTATGGGGCTTCTTGGAAACAGGATAGATGAAATCAGTTCTGCAAGGTACTCGGTTATGATACAGGCAGAGACAGGAACCGGTAAAGATCTTATAGCATATTACATATATATGAAGAGCACGATGTCAGATCATCCGCTCATCACAATTGATTGCAGTATCATGGATGACAGAGGCTGGGAGTATCTGCTCAATCACTATAACTCTCCGTTTAATGACAATGAAAATACGATTTACTTTATGAATATAGGAAGGATACCGGAGGATAAGCACAGGAGGCTCTTGTCTGCCATCCTTGATACGAACCTCCAAAGGAGAAACAGACTCATTTTTTCTGCCTCCGATAATATAGAAAATGAAGCAAAGGAGAGGGTAAGTGACTATAGCCGTAAACTGTATTGTGTACGGATAGGTTTGCCTCCTCTCAGACAACGTAGAGAAGAACTTCCGCTTCTTGCAAGCTTATATCTCAGTAGGCTTAATGCAGACATGGGAAAGCAGATTGTCGGGCTTGAGCCCGGAGCAACTGAAATAATAGAAAATTATCAGTGGCCTCAGAATTATAAGCAGTTTCAACATGTACTTATGGAAGCTGCAGCCCAAACAGATACTCCGTATATCAGAGCAGAAACAATAATGGATCTTTTGGAAGAAGAACAGGCATCAAACGTATATGCATCCGTGTTTAATAATGATACAAATCAGCCTTTGCCCAATATGACACTTGAGCAGATTAATAAAAGTATCATAAAACATGTTCTGGAGGATAATAAAGGAAATCAGAGTAAAACAGCAAGGCAGCTTGGTATAAGCAGAACTACATTATGGAGATATATAGGCAGAGAAAAGTAAATTAATTTTTGAATCATTGAATATTATAAACTATAACAGTCAAAAGCTCCTTTTGGGAAAAGTTCTCATATAGGGAGCTTTTTTGTAATGTAGTTACATGTTCATGAGTAGATAATAACACCATAAAGTTTTGTGGCGCTGGCAAAAAATAAATATATGCGTGTTTGAAAGGGGATTTAATTATGACAACACAAATGATTTTGGCACTGGCTGTGCTGGTATTGATGATTGTATTGATAATGTTTGATGTACATCTTCCCGATGAAGTAATATAGTTAAACAATATATGTGCTCCGGTGAGAATAAATATCTTACCGGAGTTTTTTTGCGGAGAAAATACATGGCAGTATATGCTGCGGAATGTGTTTCAAATTGCTTCATGAAATCAAAGGCACAGAGCAAAATGTTCCATAAATGGACACTTTGCAACGTTTAAAATATTTAATTGCCAAAACTACTTTGTTATTATAACAACAGTGAAATTATTAATTGTTAGCACGTATGATCAGAATTTAAAGATATGTGTATGACAGAGTTGAAGATTTAGGAGGATGCTATGGCAGACATTAGACCGATAGTTGGTATTTCTATGGGAGATCCATTTGGAAATGGTCCTGAAATTTCCGTAAAGGCTTTGAATGATAAAACTCTTTATGATCGTTGTAAACCTCTCATCGTTGGTGATAAGACATCTATGGAGTATGCACTAAAGGTTGCCCAAAAAGTTAATGGTATTGATCTTAAGTTAAATATAGTTAAAGAACCAGAAGAAGGTAAATACGAATATGGAACTATTGACCTTATTGATCTTAACCTGGTTCCTGATGACAAGATTCCGGATACGCTTGATGATCCTGACGGTCCTCAACCATTCCATGTCGGAGCCTGTGAACTGGGCGGAGAGGCAGCATTCCAGTACGTTGTATATGTTATCAAACTTGCTATGGCAGATAAGGTTGATGCAACAGTGACCAACGCACTGTCTAAGGAAGCCATCAATATGGCCGGACATCATTATTCAGGTCATACAGAGATTTACGCTGATTATACAAATACAAAGAAGTACGCAATGATGCTTGGACATGAGGATCTCAGAGTAGTTCATGTTTCAACTCATGTATCTTTACGTGAGGCATGTGATCGTGTCAAGAAGGATAGAGTTCTTGACTGCATCCACATGGCTAACGAAGCCTGCAAGGCGCTCGGTATTGCTGAGCCTAAAATCGGTGTTGCAGGTCTCAATCCGCATTGTGGTGAGGACGGTATGTTCGGAAGAGAAGAGATTGAGGAGATTCAGCCGGCTATCGATGAGGCACTGAAAGAGGGGATAAACATCCCTGAAAAGAAGCCTACACCACCTGATACTGTATTCTCCAAGGCACTTGGAGGATGGTATGATATCGTAGTTGTTATGTACCATGATCAGGGACATATTCCACTTAAGGTTAAGGGATTTGTTTATAACAAGGATGAGCATCATTGGGAGGCTGTTGCCGGAATCAATATGACTCTCGGCCTTCCTATAGTTCGTGTATCAGTTGATCATGGCACAGGCTTCGGACATGCAGGTAATGGCGGAGCCAATGAACTTTCACTTGTAAATGCTGTAGATGCAGCATTACAGATGGCTTCCTACAGAAAGGCAAATAAGGCATAATAACATGATTGTCGATAGTTTTGAACACATAGGCTTTTATGAGGCAATGCTTCCAAATTTGAAATGTGGTCTTGATGCAATCAAGGTTTTGCAGTCAAAAGGCGAACTTGAAGAAGGAACCTATAATTTTGAGGGTGGATTCTTTAAGGTACAAAAGGGAGTAACCAAAGCATTTACAGAGGGAACCTTTGAGGCACATAAAAAATATATAGACGTACAGATTCTCATAGATGGTTCCGAGGAAATAGCCTGGAAAGAAATTAAAGATCTGACAGAAGTCATACCTTATGACGAAGAAAAAGATGCAGCAAGATATAGTGGAACCTTCGAGAATAAGATATTGATAAACAAGGGGATGTTCTGGGCAGCATTCCCTCACGATGGACATAAAGCCATATCACACACAACGAAGCAGCAAAGCTTTACAAAGATAATACTTAAGCTTCCGGTCGATTGTAATAAGGTATGATAGTTTATTCTAATGGCATGTTTTAGGATCAGGACTTAAGTATAGAACAGATTGAAACCTCTCAAAGCATCATTAACCTGATGACTTGAGAGGTTTTATAGTTATTATATTTTAGCATATCTCCATACTGTGGTGCGTGATACGCCCAAACGTTTTGCAGCAAGAGTCTGGTTGCCGTCACATTGTTTAAGAACTCTGCGTACGATTTCCGCATTCATTTCATCCAGGGTCCTGTTCATATCAAATACCTCTGAGCCATTTATGCCGGAGCTGGTAACAGGTGTAAGTTTTTCTCTTTCCAGAACTTTTGATACGTCCTCGGTTCTTATAAGTGACTGATCGGTGATACTAACAAGTTCTTCCATGATACGACGGAATTGAGCGTAATTATGTGGCCAGTTAAAATCCATCATGAGCTTTATACCTTCATCCTCCATTCCCAGGATATCGGTTTCACTGAATTGCATGAACTGACTTAGGAATAAATTGATGAGCTTCGGTAATTGACAGCTTATGGATCGAAGAGATGAGAGGTTAAGTACCGTACAGCCCAACTTGTTGGTAAAGGTTTCTGCAAATTTAGGAATTGATGAACCATTTGTAGGAAAAGACAATATCACATGATTTCTAAGACAAACCTCCATATCCATAATTACAGATAAAAGCTGCAGCGGATTATGATTCATGCTGCTTATCCCGGAAATATATATAGTATTGTCAGAATCCGCAAAAGGTGAATGCTGATTACTCTGTAAAAATTCCATGGATTTATCGTTAAGTAACTCGCAATTGATAACAATAAAAGGTTTATTCCCATTTGAACTTTTATTGTAAATCATGTTTGCTGCCGATTCTTTTCCTGTACCATCCTCACCAAAAAGCATTACCGGACGTTTAAATCTTGCCGCCCTTGCAAAATCCTCATCATTACCAAGGATATCACTGATGCTGACAAAGAAGCTGTTGTAAAAGGCCTCATGTGCTTCAGCCTGCGTAAAGTATTTTATACCCGAACGTCCGCTCAAAAACGGTGCACGACTTCGCTCTACATAAAATACTGTGTAGGTACCGGTATCTGAATTAAGCTTTAAGGCTTTGATATGATATAGGTTTTTGTTGTGATGTTTTATTATACGGCAGGACTTATTTGAAGGTACGGATGATATCTCTTTTTTTAATAGATTCTGTAGTTCATCCCTTTTTTCGAATTTCATGTTTGAAAATATAATATTTTCCTTATTGTCGAAGATGACCGTATCATTGGCCTGTCTGTCAATCACCTGACGGAGAAAAGCATTTTCGGAACGTAACTTCTGCATGGATTCTACCAGATGTATAGCGTTGGTATAGGCTTTGCGTATGCCGCTCTGTCCGGAGGTAAGGAGTACACAGTTCAAGCTGTGTCTTTTGGCTATGGTTGCAGACGATGCATCACAAAGAACTATTTTGTAGCCCTGGTCGTGAATGTGCTGCATGGTATTGTCCAATTTATCGGCGCTCTCAATGGTAAAAATCCGCAATTTTTTACTGAGAAGTGTGGAAATGCCCTGTATGGCTTCTGTTATGTTGGGAAATCCAACTACTGCTATGTCTGTAGAGATATTTTCTGCAAGTCTCATTGCCCTAAGTATGTCATAATCTGTGAGGTCTATCTCAACTACCGGAACAGAAACTTGATCACGAATCATACTTGCGGTTCCGCCACGGGATATGATCACATCAAAATCACCGTGAAAGTTATTTCTTGCTGCAGAAACACCTTCCTGCAGGTCTCCGTCTAAGACAACTAAATCTATTCGGTCTTTATAATCTTCGGCTGCCTTGATCATCTGAGTTTTCATTCCGTTGTATGGAGCTATACCCAAAATCCGGATTTTATCGTTCATAGTGCCTCCTAACATGGACTTTGAATAATATGGATAAATTGTGAAATAAATACAACACAATATTCAAATAACACCCAATTAATATCGCAAAATATAAAAAATATGTTTATGTTTAATATTTAAACAGCATTTTGCATAAAAATCAATTGAAAGAGAGCTTTTTTACGAGTAGTATGATTACATGAGATATGAATCATACAGTAATTGAACGCATCGTAAGTATGATTAGTATGGGGCGTTTAAATTTTTAACACCATTAAAATGGGAGGTATTGTAATGAGAAAAAAAATGATTTCTAAACTGATGGCTGGTGTTTTGGCACTGTCTATGGTTACAGGTTTGGCAGCATGCGGAAGCTCAGATGCAGGCAAAACAGCTGAAGCTACAACTGCAGGCAAAACAGCTGAAGCTACAACTGCAGCAGCCTCTGCAGCAGCGGAAGCAACATCAACAGAGGCTGCGGATAGTTCGGCTGACGCTGCAGGAACAGATGGCATAGCAGATATGAGTGGAACAACATTGAATTTCTGGTCCGATAAGGTTGGATCCGGATCATATAACATGATTGTTGCCATGTCTAAGGTTTTGGAAGAAAAAGGCGGATTTCAAGCTGTAAATGTAGATCCATCATATCCGGGAGGCATGGGTGCACCGTATATTTTTAAAGAGAATGGTGTAGATCTTTCTTTTGTAAATGGTGCTCCTGCAAAGTGGGCTATGGATACAGGAACACTTGATCGTGAGCCGACCGGCGGCTATGCAGCAGTTATAGGTGGACTTACACAGGTTGCATATATCAACTGTATCTCCAATAAGTTCCTTGAGGAAAACGGTGTCTCCACAATAGAGGAAGTTTTTGAAAAGAAACTCCCACTTAGAATCGGATGTTCAGCAAAGGGATCAATGGACGCAGAGGGTGCATATCTTCTTCTTGAGTACTTTGGTGTTACGGAAGATGATTTAAAGAGCTGGGGTGGTAGCATCACCAATCAGGGCGGTGACCAAAATGCAGAGGCTCTTGCTGATGGACAGATTGATTTCTATATTGACCACACATCATCAGCATCATCAACTATGGCACAGATTGCAACTACATGTGATGTAACATTCCTTCAATGGGGTGATGACCTTGTAAACTGGTTTGTAAATGAAAAAGGCTATGACAAGATCACAATTCCTGCTAACTCATTTAAGGGTCAGGATTCAGAACTTGTTCTTCCGGGTTCTCCGGATTGCTTGTTTGCAAATGAAAATCTTTCAGAGGACGTTGTATATGCCATTACTAAGTGTCTGTCAGAAAACAGAGATGCGCTTGTAAATGAGTATGCATCACTTTCAGGATGGGATCCGGCAACAGCTTGGGAATCTCAGAAGATTGGTGGATGTCCTCTTCACCCGGGTGCTGAAAAGTATTACAAGGAGATGGGATACATCAAGTAAACACTTATGTTGGCTTAAGAACCACTATTTATCCATCTAAGTTCTTGAAAAGAATTGTAATTAGAGAGAACTCTGGAGCCGGAATCCTTTTTTCGGGAGGAGTCTGGTTCCGGAGTTTTTTAATGGTTATGTAGTTATCAAATGTCAGGTATATTAAATCGGAGGGAAAAATCATGAGCGAAGAAATCAAAAGCGAAAACGCTCAGGAAACGATGTCTCATCCAAAGCTGTCAAAGGCAGATGAGATTGGCAGAAAGCTCGCAAAGGAAGATGGTGATGAAACAAAGATAGCCAAGATAATGAATGCTGCACCTATGTGGCGCAAAGTTATAATCATCGGGCTTTCGGTTTTTTGGGTTTTATTTCAGTTATACATCAAGCTGGTTAAACCGTTGGATCCATGGCTTCAGCTGCCATTACATATGTGTCTTGCACTTGTGATAGTATGGTTGATGAATCCTATGCAGGAAAAATCCAAGAGTCACAATAAACTGTGGTGGATATATGATTCGCTGCTTCTTGCGGGTGCTGTTTATGTATTTTACTATTATGCTTCACATGCAGAAACACTTAACTACAGACTGTATTCTGTGGATAAGATGAATTTTGATGATGTACTTGCAGGTACTATACTCATCATTGAATGTATGGAGGCTGTAAGAAGAGTAGTTTCTCTATCACTTTTCTGGGTAATTGCTTTCTTTATGGCTTATGCGTGGTTCGGACAGTTTGTACCGGGAATATTTCATTATGCAGGCATCAGTTATTCAAGATTTGTTGAAACGTTATCGCTTGGAGAAAATGGAATATTTGGTTCTCCTCTCGGCACATCCTTAAATACATTGTTCTATTTCCTTATGTTTGGCTGCTTTTTTGCCAATTGTGGAGGCGGTTCGGTGCTTACGGATGCAGGTCTGTCCTTATCGGATAAAACAGTAGGTGGACCTGCAAAGGCAGCAGTTATATCATCAGGACTCATGGGTATGATTTCGGGTTCTGCAGTTGCCAATGTTACAGGCACCGGCGTTTTCACTATTCCTCTGATGAAGAAGACCGGATATTCACCTGAAGAAGCAGGAGCAGTAGAGTCTGTTGCATCGACAGGTGGACAGATAATGCCGCCTATTATGGGTGCAGGAGCTTTCGTAATGGCTGAGATCATAGGAATACAGTATGTTAAGATTGCAGCGGCAGCAATTATACCTGCTATTGCTTATTTTGTTGCAGCACTCATGGTAGTACACCTTATTGCCAGAAAGAGACACATTGGAAAGAATCCTAATGTTCATTATACAGGTAAGCCGATTTTACCAAGAGTATACAGGCTTCTTCCTATAATTATACTTGTATTCATGATAGTAAGAGGTATGTCACTTCCAAGAGCCGGTATAATCTGTTCGGTACTTGCCATTGTGATAAGCTTTATTTCCCCGGAAACAAGAATGTCTCCAAAGAAGTTTCTTTATACAGTACTCGATGGTATACGTCAGGCTGCCAATATCGCAATTCCTACTGCATCCTGCGGTATCATGATAGGTATTGTTGTTCGTTCGGGTATTGCAGTTAAGATTGCAAAGATAATTGATAAAACCGGTAATAACTCTTTGTTTATTGCTCTTATAGTGGCAGCTCTTGGCTGCATCATTTTGGGAATGGCTCTTCCTACCGTAGCAGCATATCTGATTGCAAATACACTTTTTATATCTGCTATTCAGGGACTGGGTATATCTGCACTTACATCTAATATGTTTATATTCTATTTTGGCGTTGTGGCTCAGATAACACCTCCGGTATGTCTTGCATCATTTACAGCAGCCGGTATTGCGGGAGGATCGGCATGGAAAACCGGATGGAAAGCATTTGCCTTTGCTATAACCGGATTTATAGTTCCATTTATGTTTGTATACAGACCTGCATTACTTCTTGACGGTACACTGATTGAAATCATTCAATCTGCATCTATGCTTGCGTTTGCTACATTCTGTCTGGCCGGATGTGTATCCAGCTATATGTTCGGAGATCTGAAATTATGGGAGAGAACCGTATTTGCAGTGATAGCATTTTTGTTTATTCTTCCATCAGGAGCCTCAGATATAATCGGACTTATAGCAGGAACGGTATTTATTTCATACAGAGTCATCAGAGGTAAAAAAGAGGGAGTATTCAATAATCAGGAACAGAAAATAATTATGAATGCTTAAGGCATAAAATACAGTAAGGTGGATGCGCTATGGTAAAACTTTTGATTATTGCGGATGACTTTACAGGCGCACTTGATACAAGCATTCAATTTGCCAAACGAGGGGCAGTGGTAGAGGTACATACCGAAAAGGATGTAGAATATGAAAAGCTGTCTCCTGATGTGAATGTTGTTGTAATAGACTCCGAGACAAGACATGTTAGTGCAGATGAGGCCTACAAGGTTGTATATCAGATAGTTGATAGAGCATTAAAGCAAAATATACCGTTTATATATAAAAAAACGGATTCGGTTCTAAGAGGAAATATCGGAGCGGAGCTTACGGCTTTGTGTGACAGAAGCGGTGGAAGAGTACACTTTGTTCCGGCATATCCTGATATGGGAAGAACAACAAATAACGGAATACAATATGTCGATGGAGTGCCTGTTGCAAGAAGTGTGTTTGGAGAAGATCCCTTTGATCCGGTTCTGACTTCCAATATACCTGAGCTGATAAAAAACAGTTCAGATGTTAATGTTATGTTGATTTCAAAAGACGATGTTGTGGGAGAAGATAAGCATAATGGCATATACATATATGATGCGGAAACAGATAAGGATCTGTTGGATATAGCATATAAACTTAATGCAGATCACGAACTTGTTACATGTGCAGGGTGTGCAGGTTTTGCAGATGCTCTTGCAGAGATGCTCCATATAGGGGGAAGTAAGGGGAGTTTACCTGTGTTTCCTGAAAAACTGTTTGTGGTATGTGGAAGTGTTAATCCGGTAACAGTAAGGCAACTTGATGTTGCAGAAGAAGCCGGAGTTATGCGTATAAGATTAAACAGCACCATGATGCTTGATGAAAAATGGTCAACCACTGCTGATGCGGAAGAAAAAATTAAATACTGGGTTTCTGTCATGCAGGAAGAGGGAAATATAATACTGGACGTGAATAGTAAATATACACATAATGCTTCAGGAGAAAAAATAAATCCGGATGATCGCAGCATAGTATCTGGGAACCTGGGAAGAATAGTCAAGGAAGTAATAGATGTTGAATCTGATGCCATGTTTATGCTTACAGGAGGAGACACGTTGCTTGGGGCTATGGAGGCGTTGTCAGTATACTCCTTAAGACCTATTACAGAGCTCATTGCAGGAGTTGTAGCATTTAAATTTAGTTATCTCGGCAAAGATATATATTGTATTTCAAAATCAGGAGGATTTGGTAAAGAAAATCTGATTTTGGAGCTCTGTCAGATATTAAAGCAAGGCGATGAAAAAAGTCCGGAAGCAATATCTGATGAAGTACTGATGAAAATATAAATAGTCCAAAGTGTTTCTTAATGAAACAAAATAAATCGTTAAAATATATAAAAATAAATAATGTAACTATATGAAACAAACGGACGAGACTCAAACAGAGAAATCGTCCGTTTGTAATGTTAAACTGTAGCTATCAGAGCACAAGATATACATATATTAATAAAAGGAGAATTATAATGAAACAGGTAGATATCAAAGGCATCATTGTACCAATCATCACTCCTATGAGAGAGGATGAATCCATCAATGTTGATGTTCTTAAAGAACAGTGCGATAGAATGATAGAAGCAGGAATACATGCGATATTCTGTTTCGGAACAAATGGTGAGGGATATATCCTGAACGGAAAGGAAAAGGAACTTGTCCTTTCAACAGTTGTTAAGCATGTAAATGGTAGAGTTCCTGTTTATGCCGGAACAGGATGCATTTCCACAAAGGAAACTATCGAACAGTCCAAGATGGCTGAGGCTTGCGGCGCAGATGTTCTTTCTATCATCACTCCATCCTTTGCTGCGGCCTCACAGGATGAGATACAGAGACATTATGAGACAGTTGCAGCAGCTGTTCCTGAGATGCCTATAGTTCTTTATAATATTCCTGCCCGTACAGGTAACAGGATTGATCCTAAAACAGTAGGAAAGCTTGCACAGGTTGATAATATTGTCGGTGCCAAGGATTCCGGTGGAGATTTCAAAAATATCCTTGGATATATTGATGCAGGAAAATCAAGAAAGGATGGTAAATTTGCTGTTCTCTCGGGTAATGACCAGCTGATTCTCTGGACACTTAAGGCAGGTGGAACAGGTGGAATCTCAGGTTGTGCCAATGCTTATCCTCATAATATGGCAATGATCTATAATGAGTATGTGGCAGGAAACTGGGATGAGGCTAAAAAGTATCAGGACGCCATTGCACCATTCAGAGAGAATTTTGCAGGAGCCAATCCAAATACTGTTGTGAAGACTGCAGTAAGACTTATGGGGTATGATGTAGGTCTTTGCCGTGCACCGTTTAATATGATTCCGGATGAGAAAATTGAGGCAATTAAGAAAAATCTTGCCGAAAATAAAGCAAATGGAATGAGCTGACCATAAAAAACCGCCGGGACACATTTCCCGACGGTTTTTTAGCGGAGATGCAGGGATTTGAACCCTGGCGCCGTTTCCGACCTAGCGCATTTCGAGTGCGCCCCCTTCGGCCTCTTGGGTACATCTCCAAAAAATCATACCTAAAAAATATAATACACCAAAACAGCAAAGTCAAATGTCAATTACCCATGACCTGAGAGTCAGGGTATGAAATATTCAGGTTTTCACACGCTTTTTTGAGAAATTTCAATATCCTGTGATATAATCACCGAATGTAATTGTTCATTTGATGCATACCATGGTCCAGAACCTGTCTGTCAGCTCTGGTCCTACGCATGTCACGAGTGAAGCGTTACCTCCAAATAATCAATCAAAAAAAAGAGGCAAGATTTGAAATTATCATTATTTAACAACAATTTCAGAAACGCAGTTGCTGTGTTTTCGGCAGCTGTAATTACATTCTCAACAGGCTGCGCTTCCGTTCCTGTTGCTGCACCTGAAAAGAAGGAGCGCTTTACCGCTCAGTTTCTTGATGTGTTTGATACCATATCCATGGAGATCGGTTATGAAGCAAACGAGGAAACCTTCAAGGAGCGTTATAATGCTTCTCACGAGCTTCTTCTGAAGGAGCATCAGCTTTTTGATATTTACAATGACTACGATGGCATAAATAACCTTAAGACCGTCAATGACAACGCAGGCATACAGCCGGTAAAGGTTGACGAAAAACTCATAGAGCTTGTGAAATGGGGCAAGGATATTTACTCCCTCACCAACGGCAAAGTAAACATAGCCTATGGCGCAGTTTTGAGGCTCTGGCACGAAAAGCGTGAGATTGGTATGGCTGATCCCGAAAAGGGCGAGCTGCCGAACGAGGAGGCATTGAAAGAAGCGGTCAAACATACTGACATTAATGACATCATCATCGATGAAGCAGAAGGAACCATCTACCTTCAGGATCCCGAAATGAGTCTCGACGTTGGCGGCATAGCAAAGGGCTACGCCACAGAAGACGCCGCAAGGCTCCTTGAGTCAGCAGGATCAGACAGTTTCATGCTTAATCTCGGAGGAAATCTCCGGGCAATAGGACTAAAGGACAATAAAGATAAATGGGTATGTCCCGTTGAAAACCCCACCTACCGTGACTCCCAGACAGGAGACCAGTATTCAGCCATGACTTATCTGGATGGCATGTCTCTGGTTACTTCCGGGGATTACGAACGCTACTATGTTGTAGACGGCAAGCGTTATCATCATATCATTGATCCCGAGACCCTATATCCCGCAGCCTACCACCGAAGTGTTACAATCCTTACTCATGATTCGGCATTGGCTGATGCGCTGTCCACTGCACTTTTCAGTATGAGCATCGAAGACGGAAAGAAGCTTATAAAGTCTGTTTCCGATGGCACCAGCGTGCTTGGAAAGAGCGACAGAGTGGGCAGGATAGAAGTAATGTGGATCTCCGCCGACGGAACAAAGACCTTTACAGACGGATTTGAAGAATTTACTAAAAACTGAAAAATATCACAATACCTGAATTAGTTGCCTCAAACTATCCCAGTTTGAGGCAGTATTTCACCGAAAGGATGGTTCTCCAAATCCACCGGGGACGGTTCTCGACGGTGAGAACCGCCTCCGGTGGATTACTTTTTCGGGTTGAGAACCGCCTCCGATGAACTTTGTTCCGTCAGACATATCGAAATCAAGCCAAACATTTCAAAAATCATTTTTTCTTTTTTATTTCCAATGAGAATCCGGTTTCTTTTTTAAAATCCTGTTGACAAGAATTGCACCTTCATGTAGTATATACAAGTCGCTTGAAGCGACGAATTATTTTAGCGCTGTCGCCAAGTGGTAAGGCAACGGATTCTGATTCCGTCATTCCCAGGTTCGAATCCTGGTAGCGCTGCTCTTGTAGCCTTACAAGTAAAACAATTTCATATAGCGCTGTCGCCAAGTGGTAAGGCAACGGATTCTGATTCCGTCATTCCCAGGTTCGAATCCTGGTAGCGCTGCTAGAACCGGTTCACATGATGTGGATCGGTTTTTTTGATTCCATGGCGTTAGTATGTCTATTCAGACACGCAGATTGCTTTTTATCGTTATTTTGCGTGTCATATGCAATTATCCGCCGGCTCCGGCTTTCAAGGTCTTGACTTATTCCAAAATAGTAGTACAGTTAATACAGATGGTACAAGTGATACAGTTTTAGAGGTGAACTATGTTTTTATTGAACCTTCAAAGCAAGGAGCCCATATTTGAACAAATACAGGCTCAGATACTAAGCTTTATAGAAGCCGGTGTAATGAATCCCGGCGACAAACTTCCCTCTGTACGGCAGCTGGCTACGGAAAACGGCATTAATCCCAATACTGTTGCCAAAGCCTATGCTCTGTTGGAGCAAAAGGGATACGTTTACAACCTGCCTAAAAAAGGTGTTTATGTCGCAGAGGTCAATCCGGAAAACTCCAGACTCATCCAAATAGAAGCTCTGCTCAAACCCCTTAAAAACAGCGGCATAACAAAAGAAGAGATCCTAAAAGCCATCGATAAACTTTATGAGGAGGATCACAATGCTTAAGATTGAACATTTGTCCAAAAACTTCGGAAAGAAAGAGGTACTGAAAGATCTGAATCTTACAGTCAATGATAAATCCATCGTGGGATTAGTAGGCATAAACGGGGCAGGAAAATCAACATTGCTCCGTTCCATAGCAGGAGTCTACGAACCCGAAATGGGCAGCATAATGCTGGATGAAAAAAGCACTTACCACGACATGGAAACCAAAAAGAAAATCGCCTTTGTCAGTGATGAAGCTTATTTCCCCATAGGCTCCACCATCGAAAGCCTGAAGCTTTTTTATGAGTCCATGTACAACTTTGATCCCGATGCCTTCACTAAATACCTCGACATGTTTGAGCTAAGCCCAAAAGCTTCCATCTCAACTTTTTCAAAGGGAATGAAGCGGAGAGTGTCCCTGCTTTTTGCATTATCCATCCATCCCAAACTTCTTCTTTTGGACGAAGCCTACGACGGACTGGAGCCTCTTGCCAGACTTCATTTTAAACAAGCTCTCACCGGACTTTTGGAGGATGAAGAGGTTTCCGTTGTCATATCCTCACACAGCCTTAAGGAGCTGGAGGACATCTGCGACAGCTTCGCAATGCTTGAAAACGGAAGCATAATGAGAGGCGGCGACCTTGCGGAATCAAAGGAAAATATCAACAAGTACCAGCTGGCTTTCACAGATGAACACACAAAGGAAGACTTCAGGGATCTGGATGTGCTCCAGTTCGAAAAGGAAGGCCAGGTATACAAGCTTGTGATCAGGGGAGACATGGAAACTGTCGAAGCAAAACTTCGGGAAATGAACCCCATGCTTCTCAATATCCTTCCGATAAACTTTGAAGAACTATTCATCTATGAGCTTGATAAAAAGCATTGATTCAACGAATGCCTAAGCTGTTTTAAAGATACAAAACTTTTTACCGGGAACCATACCCCGGACGGAGATTATTATGAATAAGAATTATTTCAAATGGCTGATAAAAAGCAGAAAGGTATCACTCCTGTTTTTTATTCTGATATACATAGGATTTCAGCTTATCCCTTTTACAAGCTTCGATCCCGAATACCCTAAAGACGTCTTTATAACCAGCGCCAACATCGGCTGTGATCTCTCCATACTGCTCACCATGGCGATGCCTGTATATCTGTTTGCATACATCCATAGAAAGAGCAGTGTCGACATGTATTTTTCACTGCCGGTTTCACGAAAAGAGCAGCTCATTACGAATCTGTTTCTGACCTGGCTTTTATCCTACGGCTGCTTTTTTGCAGGAACCACCCTTGTATGGCTCCTTCGTGCCCGCAGCGTCATACTCCTGAGAACCTTTGTGTCCCTGCAGCTTTTTTCCGCCTTTTCCATTGCTGTCCTCACCTTATTCCACTCAGCTGTCTATGCACTTACAAATTCAGTATTTGACGGCGTGGTTATGATAGGCGCATATACAGTTCTGCCCGTAATAGTATCCGTCTCTGTAATGTCATTTATGTACTCCATGATTGCCGGCCGGAACATCCCTTCAGACAGCCTTGTGAACCAGATAGGCACACTGTTATCCCCCATATCCATGTTTTTTATAAACATCGGGGCACTTCTTGAACCTGAATACAGTGACACCGGCTTCATGACACTTTATTTGCTGCCAATGTCTGTATTTGCAGTTTTATCCGTGATACTTCTAAGGCATCACTTTATAAACAGAAAAGCAGAACGTGCCGAACAGTTGTCCGATGATATCCTTTCATACCCATTTATCATCAATGTTTACCTCCTTCTGATCCTTATGGACCTTTCATGGACGGTAGTATCAGACAGCATCGAAGGACTGGGATTCATATACCTGCTTTTGTTCTTTATCTACATTGTGGCATCTTTTATTTATAAAAGGTCAATTAAGATTTCCCTTAAGCCTATTGCCATGTTTCTTGCCTTTTGTATCGGAACCATGGCGTTTGCAGAAGCGGGATGGTTCACCGAAGGCTTTGGTCTCAGTAATCTGCCTTACAATCTTTATTCCGAAAAATATCTTTGCTACCGGTACAGGGCAGACGTAAAGCTTGAAGACCTGGGCGTGGATAATTCTGACTACTATAATGAAAATTATGCCAATGTCTCCTTCACCCTCATGATACCTACAGAAAACAAGGCGGAATACAAAGCTATAGTTGATAAAATGGAAGAATACCGCAAAAAATCCACCTCAAGATTTTATAACCGCAGAAAAAGCGGATACAGCTCAATAGACTTTGAAGTTTGCAATAAAAAAGCGGAGGATGACTACCGTGAATATAATGATTACAGCTACACGGGAGATTATCCGTTTTCAGAGCCGGAGCTTGAAGAGATCAGCAGATATTGTGATGTGAACGTTTATCCCATCATAAACAAGGAAACCGGAAGCCTGAATTATGGTGATTTTGAAGCTATGACACTGAAAGAATTCCTTGATTACAGAGCTAACCATAAAGAGCTGCTAAAAACCGAATAGACTGACTGATCTATCCACCTGGAAATCCATCGGGGACGGTGCTCTTCGGAGAGAACCGTCCCCGGTGGATTACATTATGCTGAACTTTTTTATACATTTATCTACTTTTTAATTAAATCTTTGATAAAGGTTTTCAAAAATCCGTTTCTTGTATTATCATTATCATGGGTTCAAAAAAGGGATTCAATCAGTTCAACAGACGCGGATCCTTGAGAGGGACATAGTTTACAGTCTCGCGATTTCAGAGGGTAGAACCCAGTATGGAGGAAACAATGAAATTAAAAAGATTATCAGCTATAATGATGGCAGCAATTCTCGCAACCTCATCACCTGTAAGCGCATATCTCGGTGAAATCACAGCGTTTGCAAAGAAAGATGACGATGAAGAAGACGAAAAAGACTACTCTGTATCCGATGCATCCTGGGATACTTCGGAAGATTCCAAAGGAAAAACGCACGTTTACGCAACCTGGACAGAAGCTGAGGACAAATCCTCAGGTACGATAACCATATATGTTGATGACAAAAACCGCACAAGCGAAGCTAAAAAGAACGGAAGCATAACTGCATCCACAACCACCGGCAAATTGGAGCTTACAAGCTACATCAAAAATATAAACCGTACGGGATCATACACCTTTAAGATTACTGCAGGAAAGAAAAATAAAGGTGACTCTGAAAAGTCATATGCAGAATCTGATACACTTGAAGTTGACAGCGATTTTCTTAAGTCACTTGCTTCATCAAACAGTTCCGGTTCTTCAGCAATTACACCTAACGGTAATACATCAGGCTCATCCGGTTCAAACACTGCTTCAGGTGCTACACCAGCAGATGCAATGAAAAATGATACCCAGAACTCTTCACAGAATTCAACTCAGACACCTGATCAGCAGGCAGCCACAGCAGACAAATGGCAGTTATGGCAGCCTTATGGATGGGTATATCTTGAGAACGGTATCCCTGTAACCAACAGATGGGTTTTTGAGTCCGATGGTAAATGTTATCACCTTGGAGCCAACGGATTCATGGATGTGAATACATACGTTTCCGATGAGCTTGGAACTCATTATGTTGGAAGCGACGGAGCTTTAGTTCAATAACAGATCACTCAAAACACAAATAACCAAATAATACAAAGAGAACGAGTATTGCCTTTATTCGTTCTCTTTTTTGTCCATTTTTTTATGGCTATTTCTATTCTGAAAGAGTAAAATAGTGGTATTAAAAATTTATAACTCTTTAGGATTATTTAATCTTTGAACAGAGGGGGTAAAAAAATATGAAGGGTTTCATGAAAGAGTTTAAGGAATTTGCGATCAAAGGTAATATGATCGACCTGGCTGTAGGTATGATCATCGGTTCTGCATTTACTTCTTTGGTCAAGGGCATAGTTGATTATCTGGTTATGCCGCTGCTTTCCGTATTTACCGGAAAACTGGATTTCAGCAATATGTTCGTACCGCTTGCAGGTCAGACTACAAAGGTATTTTCTCAGGCAGTAGAGGAAGGTGCGGTTTTTGCTTACGGTAAATTCATCACAGAGGCTATTTCATTCCTTATCATGGCTTTTGTAGTATTTCTTTTTGTAAAGGGCATCAACAAGCTCCGCAAGGAAGAGGAAGCTTCTGCTGAAGAGCCAGCAAAGACCAAGGAGTGTCCATACTGCAAGTCAGAGATCAGCATTGAGGCAACCAGATGTCCGCACTGTACATCAAAGCTTGAGGGCTTCAAGATCGATCCGGCTGAGCTCAATGCGTAATAAATTATAACCGTCCGTCAGGAGTCGGTGGGCATCCATTTGGATATGCCCACCGGCTCCTGACTATTTTTCTGCTTGATTTTATTTCAAATAGCGTTTAATATACTTGCATCGCTGTTGGACGAGATAACAGCCACATCTAATGACGTAACACCTATAAACCATACATTTCAGGCAGGTTTTACGGGAACGTAGAACCTGCTTTTTTGGATTCAGAGGACATTTATGTACGAAATAAAAGAGAGAGTAAGATATTCGGAAGTTGGGGGATCGCAGCATATTACCATAACTGCGTTGGTCAATTATCTTCAGGACTGCAGTACTTTTCATAGTGCTGACATTGGACTGACACTGGACAGGTTGAATGAACTCCATAAAGCATGGCTTCTTAGCTACTGGGACATTTACGTAGAAAGAATGCCCAAATTGTATGAGACCATCACTGTAGGTACAAGCCCTCATGCTTTCAGAGGGGTACTTGGCCACAGAAATTTCTGGATAAAGGATGCTACCGGTAAATATATTTTAAAGGCCAACAGCATTTGGTTCTGCTACGACACAGAGAGACTTCGTCCGGTCAAAATAGATGACGAAATGCTCAGTTCTTTTGGTGCACTTGAAGATGTCCTTAAGCTTCCGGCGGGAGACCGCAAGGTTCAGGAACCGGAGGAAATGATAGAGACGCCTGCCATCAAGATAGAGCCCCATCATATCGATACCAACCATCATGTAAACAATGCCCAGTATCTTCAGATCGCTGACGATGTGCTTTCAGCCGTAACTGAAGGAAAGGAAAGCTTTACTTCCGGCCGTATAAGGGCAGAATACCGAAAGGCAGCTGTTCTCGGAGACATCATGATCCCAATGTACGGAAAGAGCCCGGACGGAGGAATAGTAGTAAGTCTCCGTTCAGAGACAGGGGATGTATTCTGTAATATAGAATTTCTGTAAATCAACCTTCTTACCGTAAGTTTCCCAACTATTTATGTCTCTGACATGCAGATGTTAATCTAACCGGCTATCGGTTAAGACATTTTTATTTACAACACGTTTTGAAAATTTTCAATCAATTAAACAGCGCCGATATTTACCGGCCAATAATGCTTTATAGAAAGGTTTTATTATGATCGAATTAGGAAAGATGCAAACACTTAAGATTGCAAGAGAAAAGGATTTCGGAGTTTATCTTGAGGACAATGAAGGTGCCTCAGTCCTTCTTCCGAAAAAGCAGGTTCCCAACGGGAGAACAATTGGAGATGAATTATCTGTATTTGTTTACAAGGATTCCAGAGACCGTCTTATAGCAACCACCCAGAAGCCGCTTGTGGCAGTGGGAGAGATAGCAAAGGTTATGGTTAAGGATGTCACCAAGATAGGTGCATTTGTAGACATTGGACTTGAAAGAGATGTACTGCTTCCATATCACGAAATGAGATATGAGGTGAAAAAAGGAGACTCTGTGGAAGTATACCTTTATGTGGATCACTCACAGCGCCTTGCAGCAACTATGTACACAAAGAAGCATACTGACGCCACCGTTATTAAAAATGACGAAATTAAGAGCTATTTTTATGAGCAAAATGCCGATGAGGTTTTGAAGATATTGACAGAAAAGTTCGGAGGACATGTTCCATACACCGACAAAACTGTACAACCTGACGAAATTCAGCGGGATTTCGGCATGTCAAAGGCTGCTTTCAAGCGTTCTGTAGGCAAATTGCTGAAAGAAGGCAAGATTAAGATAACAAAAACTTCGATTTTTTGTCTTTATTAACAAAACCGGTTTTCCTGTCTGACACTTTGTCTAAATATTCACAGCTTTTTTTGGGTAGCTGTGCCGTAGAGATTAAATATGCGTTGGAGTATCATACACATTGTCACAAAGAGCGAGTGATTGAATCTCTTTGTTAACCAACGTATTTAACTCAGTAAGGAGACATGAAACTATGGCAAGTGTAGTTCTTAAAGATGTAACCAAGAAATATTCAAACGGTTTTGAAGCCGTTAAGAAGTTCAACCTTGATGTAAAGGATCAGGAATTTATCATTTTCGTAGGTCCTTCAGGATGTGGAAAGTCAACCACACTTCGTATGATCGCAGGTCTTGAGGATATCTCAAGCGGTGATCTCCTCATCGATGGTAAGAGAATGAATGATGTAGAGCCTAAGGACAGAGATATCGCAATGGTATTCCAGAACTACGCTCTGTATCCTCATATGTCAGTATATGACAACATGGCATTTGGTCTTAAGCTTCGTAAGGTTCCTAAGGATGAGATCGATCAGAAGGTACATGAGGCAGCAAGAATCCTTGACCTTGAGCACCTTCTTGACAGAAAGCCAAAGGCTCTTTCAGGCGGACAGAGACAGCGTGTTGCTATGGGACGTGCAATCGTTCGTAGACCTAAGGTATTCCTTATGGACGAGCCTCTTTCAAACCTTGACGCAAAGCTTCGTGCACAGATGCGTGTAGAGATTGCTAAGCTTCACAAGTCACTTGAGACAACTATCATCTATGTAACACACGATCAGACAGAGGCTATGACTCTCGGAACAAGAATCGTTGTTCTTAAGGATGGTATCATTCAGCAGGTTGATTCTCCTGAGAATCTTTATGACACACCTTGCAACAAGTTCGTTGCCGGATTCATCGGTTCTCCTCAGATGAACATGATCGATGCAGAGTGCGGCGAGTCAAATGGAGAGGTAACTCTTACATTTGCAGGTCACACAATCGCTCTTAGCCCTGCTAAGGCTGCAAAGCTTAAGGAAGGCGGATACATCGGAAAGACTGTTACTCTCGGAATCAGACCTGAGCACATCCATGACGAGGAAGATTTCGTAAAAGCTCACCAGAGACAGACATTACAGGCTGAGATCAAGGTTTATGAGATGCTCGGTGCTGAGACACTCCTTTACTTCGATTTAGGAGATGCTTCATGGGTAGCAAGAGTTAACCCTAAGACAGCAGCTCGTACAGGATCTAACGTTACATTCGCTATCGACGAGTCAAAGATCCACGTATTCGACAAGGATACAGAGAAGACCATCACAAACTAATTTGGATCAATCCCTTCATAAAAGATTTCATTCCCCCGGAACATAAATCGTTCCGGGGGTATTTTTTTAGCTGGTAACAGTTCAGCCGGAGCACATGAAGGGCCGAGCGGTGGGCATCCATTTGAATGCGTTGAGCCGAGTCGAGAAAAAAATAAATATTCCGGGAAATCTTGCACTTGAAAGTTGATTTTAGTAAAATAATTGTAATTATGTGTAGTAGAAGATGATACTACATTTTTACATTCAGATAGGAGTTACTATGATATCAAATCAGGTCTTACAGAGCACGATTGACTCACTTAAAGGCATTACAAGAGTTGATATTGCTATCGCTGATATTGATGGCAAAATTCTTGCTTCAACTTTCTCAGATGATCAGTATACAGAAGCTATGGTTTCTTCCTTCGCAGAGTCTCAGGCAGACAGCCAGGCAGTGGGAGGATACCAGTTCTTCAAGATTTTTGACGAACATCAGCTTGAGTATGTTCTTATAGCAAAAGGCGACACCGATGATGTTTATATGGTAGGTAAGCTTGCAGCTTTCCAGATCCAGACACTTCTGGTTGCATATAAAGAGAAGTTCGACAAGGACAACTTTGTTAAGAACCTTCTTCTCGATAACCTTCTTCTGGTTGACATTTATAACCGCGCAAAGAAACTCCACATCGATATCGGCGTAAAGCGCGTGGTTTACATCATTGAAACAGACAAGGGCACCAACGATTCCGGAGCTCTTGATGCATTAAAAACTCTTTTCGCTACAAAGACCAAGGACTTTGTAACTGCCGTAGATGAAAAGAATGTTATCGTCGTTAAGGAAGTCAAGCCCAATGAATCTGCCGAAGAAATCTATCATGTAGGAGAAACCATCCTCGACATGCTGGAGACAGAGGCTATGATCCAGGCCCGTGTAAGCTTTGGTACCGTTGTTAACGAGATCAAGGATGTATCAAAGTCATACAAGGAAGCTAAGATGGCTCTTGAGGTTGGCAAGATTTTCTACGAAGACAGAAACATCATTGCCTACAACCGTCTGGGTATCGGACGTCTGATCTATCAGCTTCCGCTTCCTCTTTGCAAGATGTTCATCAAGGAAATCTTTACAAGCATTTCTCCTGATGAGTTTGACGAGGAAACCCTCACAACCATCAATAAGTTCTTTGAGAACAATCTTAATGTTTCAGAGACTTCAAGACAGCTTTACATCCATAGAAACACTCTTGTTTACAGACTGGACAAGCTTCAGCGCTCCACCGGTCTTGACCTGAGAGTATTTGACGATGCCATAACATTTAAGATCGCACTTATGGTAGTTAAATACATGAAGTATATGGAGTCTATAAACTACTGATTAAAAAAAATAGTAAGAAAATCAAAAGATAAAAGCCGGTTATTAGTGTTTACACATTAGCCGGCTTTTTTTTATTATATAATTGCACTTTAAAATCCACAGAAAGAATCCATTTAAATGATAGAATTCAATAATGTTACCAAAACTTATAAAAACGGTGTCACTGCACTGAATAGTTTTAACCTCCGGATACAAGACGGCGAATTCTGCTTTATTGTCGGACGAAGCGGTTCCGGCAAGTCAACATTAGTCCGCCTCCTCACCAAGGAACTGGATCCCGACGAGGGTTACATCGTTGTTAATGACACTGACCTTACACATCTCCGCAGACGCCACATACCTAAGTACCGCAGACGCCTGGGAGTGGTTTTTCAGGACTTCAGACTCCTTGAAGACCGTTCAGTGTATGAAAATATAGCTTTTGCCCAGCTTATCATCGGCAAAACCAATGCTGAGATAGAAGAAAATGTTTCAAGAATCATGGAACTCACCGGACTAAGCTCCAAGAGCCGTTCGTATCCAAGACAGCTTAGCGGCGGAGAGCAGCAGCGTACAGCCATTGCAAGAGCTCTTGTAAACCGCCCCGAGATTCTGATCGCCGATGAACCGACAGGAAATCTTGACCACGAAAATGCCCTGGAAATCATGCATCTTCTTGAACGTATAAATGCCCAGGGAACAACAGTTATAGTCATCACCCATGACCGTGAAATGGTTAATCGTATGAAAAAGCGCACTGTCCGCATGTCACTGGGGGAGATAATTTCAGATACTGTACCGGAGGAGTCCGGAACCACTGAGATAAGAGTCGGCGTTTCCGCAGTCGCAGCCGAAAACGCTGAGATTAATACTGATACAAATTCAGACAGCAATACAGAAAAGGCAGGTGAACCGAAGCCTGGGGACAGATCAAAAGAAAGCATCGAAAAGTCTTCCGAAGAGGATTACGAGGAAAACGCCTTCGAAACAAGTGATGATACTTCTGAGGATGATTTTGATGAGCATTATGAAGAACCTGAAGAAGGCTGTAATTGGGAAGACGATTGGGATGAGGACTGGGCAGAACCAGAGACAGCTGAAAGCCAGCCTGAAAGATCAACTGATACAGTTAATGTTCCTGATAAACAGCCGGATACATCAGATGATGCCATTGATGTTTCTGATAAACAGCCGGATTCTGAAATCAGACCTTCTGCCGGGAAGGCATCAGATTCCTCAAATGAAACAGAACAACCCGCTGACGGCTCTGTTGAAGATCATTCTGTTTCCTCAAAATCCGGCTACTATATGCCTGAAATCAAACCGAACCCGACTGAGAAGCCCCGCCGCGGTCTGAAGGGCTCACACCGCCCGCATCATAAAATCGGAAAGGAGGATGCATAAATGATGAAACCAAATGCCTGGGGCTACTGCATCCGCTCCGGTTTTAAAAACATGGGTCACAACTTCCTTTTTTCTGCGGCCTCAACGGCAACCATAGCCGCCTGTATTTTTCTTTTCTGCCTTTTCTTTGCCATCGTTTCCAATGTTCAGAACATGGCACAAAATGCGGAAACCACAGTAGGTATCACCGTCTTTTTCAATGATGATGCATCTCCCGAAACTGTACAGTCTGTGGGACAGGCCATCATAGAAAGAGAAGAAGTTAAAAGCGCACATTATACTTCTGCTGAAGATGCATGGGCTGAATTTAAGTCGGATTATTTTGCCAACAACGAACTTCTGGCTCAGGCTTTTGCCGAGGACAATCCTCTGGCAGGCTCCCAGAGCTACGAGTTATTCCTTAACGATATCGATGATCAAAAGGCCATAGTTGACTGGTTGTACACTTTTGATTCAGTGAGGCAGGTCAACTATTCCAATGCAGCCGTAAAGGGACTGAGTACCGTAAACAACATCATTTCCTCCCTTAGCCTCATCATTATAGGCATACTTTTGGCAGTTTCGGTGTTTCTTATTTCCAATACCATCACAGTCGCTGCCCGATTCAGAAGAAGAGAAAATGAGATCATGAAAATGATCGGAGCCACGAACTTTATGATCCGTCTGCCTTTCCTTGTGGAAGGAGTGGTTCTCGGTTTTGTCGGATCAGTCATTCCTTTGATAGGAATGTACTTTATTTATGAAAAGGCTGTTACATATGTGAATGATCACTTCTTAAGCATTAGCACACTTTTTGCACCTATACCTATCACAACGATCTTCCCTATGATGGTAATCATCGCCCTGGGTCTCGGCGTGGGAGTAGGCTTTATAGTTTCATTTTTCACCATAAGAAAGTCCTTAAGGGTATGAGAAATAATTATTTTAAAAAAATACAACTGCTGCCACTTGCCCTGGCACTGTCTCTCTGTTTCACCACCGTGCCTAACCTTGCGGCAGAAAAAGAAAAGCAGTCCATAAACAACTCAAAGCAGAAAATAGATGAGAATAAAGCAAAGATAGATACATTGGAATCGGAGCAGAAAAAGGTCAATGAAAAAATCAAAGATCTTGAAGCATTAAAATCAGATACTGCAGCTTATATCAAAGCTCTGGATCAGAACATGGCCGAAGTGACCAATGAGCTTATAACCATCAACAATTACATTACACAGAAACAGCTGGATATAGAGTTCACACAGGATCAGCTTGCAAAAGCCACCCAGTCAGAATCCGACCAGTACGCCAGCATGAAACTTCGCATCAAATTCATGTATGAGAAGGGTGATACCAATTTCATTGATATGATCCTGAATGCAAAGAGCTGGTCTGACCTTCTTAATAAAGCAGAGTACATCAGCAGGATAACGAAATACGACAGGGATAAACTTGCAGAATATGAGTCCACCCGCCAGCTTGTAAGCGACACCCAGACTCAGCTTCAGGCAGAAAATGCCCAGCTTTTGGACCTGCAGAATCAGGAGGTTGCAAAGCAGCAGAGTCTCCAGGCTCTTCTTGACCAGAAAAATCAGGAACTGGCCGCCTACAAGGAAAAGATCTCAAATGCCCAAAGTGAGATTGCGAGTCAGCAGAGCAAGATAGATGACCTCTATGAGGATATCAGTGCCCAGGAGGCCAATATCGAGGCCATGGAGCGGGAGATAGAGCGTCAGGAAGAGGAGGCCCGCAAGAAAGCCGAAGAAGAGGCCAGAAGAAAGGCTGAAGCCGAAGGCAGGGATCCTGACAGTGCAAAATCAGATTACAAATCAAGAACCATGACCGGCGGATTTACCTGGCCGGTTCCAAGCAGCGGAAGAATCTCCAGCGGTTACGGCGACAGAGAATCCCCCACAGAGGGCGCAAGCTCCAACCACAAGGGCATCGACATCGCAGCTCCCAGCGGATCCAATGTCATCGCTTCAGCAGCAGGCACGGTGGTCATTGCCACCTATTCCGCAAGTGCCGGAAATTACGTCATGATAAGCCATGGAAGCGGCACTTACACTGTTTACATGCATATGTCCAGCCTCAATGTTTCCGAAGGTGATGAAGTATCCCAGGGCGAAAGCATCGGATCTGTCGGATCAACAGGATACTCAACCGGACCACACCTGCACTTTGGCATACGTAAAAATGGTTCCTATGTAAATCCGGAAAATTATCTGTGATAATTCAGCTCCCACTTGAGACTACGCAGGTGGGAGCTTTTAATTCCATTTTTCCATAAAATGAATTTATAAAAATTTTCTTTGTATAAAAGTCCGGGGCAACATATAATATCCTTTATGCAAAACGATAATAATATAAATAATCAACCAGAAAATCAAAACGAAACTACGCAGAAAATCGAAAAACCCAAAAGACATTTATTTGGAAATTTCGACTTTGTTTACGGCTTCCTGCTTGGACTTTTTATCATGTTCACCATAGGAGGCAGTACTTTTTATGTGTATTTTTTCGGCATCCCGCCTTTTATCAATGATTACCTTAATCACAGAGGTTCCGGTAATGCTTACCTTTCTCTGGCGAGTGCATCAGAACTTAAGGCCGGGGATAAAGGTACAGCTTTGGAAACCACTGTCGCAAGTGAAACGGCCTCTGCCGAAACCGGCAGTTCAACTGTCGTAACCGGTTCCATCGATATGGCGGCTCTTGCCAGAAAGCTTGGCATTCTCCAGACTCTTATAGATCAGAATTATCTGTTCCCTGAAGATCCAGGAAAAGCTGAAACATACATCTATAAAGGTCTTCTTGCCTCACTCACAGACGAGGATCCTTATGCACACTACTATAGTGTGGAAGAGATGAACGATCGGAAATCCAAACAGAACGGAACCTATTACGGAATAGGTGCCATAGTTCATCAGATGGAGGATACCAATGAGTGTATCGTTATCGAAGTATATCCGGGAAGCCCTGCCGAAAATGCAGGAATGCAGATCGGAGATATACTTTACAAGGTTAACGGCATAGACATTTCCGACATGTCCCTTTCCTATGTGGTCCAGAATATGATTCAGGGTGACAAGGGCACCTCTCTCGATTGCGTTGTAAAGAGAGGTGATCAGGAAGTCTCCATGCGTATCACAAGAGGCGATGTGGAAGTTCCTAAGGTAACCAGCGGAACTCTGTCCCGACTTGGCATATCCATTCCGGATTCTGTCATTTCAGGTTCCGGAGCTCAGAGTCTTTCAGCAGATGAAATAGGCTATATGTCCTTTGGAAACTTCTACAGTACAGAAGGAAAGCAGGCTAAGGCAGCCCTTGACAAGCTTATCAACGAAGATCAGGTAAAAGCACTTATCATTGACCTTAGGGGCAATACAGGCGGAGACATTGAGATCGCTTCATCGCTGCTTGACTATATACTTCCGGATAACCTGACAACCTTCACTGAAGGAAACAAGGAATTCCAGCAGGGCAAGACTCTTTTTGCCTATACAAGAAACAAAAACGGAAAAGGACAGGAGTGGTACGCACACGACGGTCACGAGATAAACATCCCCATCATCATTTTGCAAAACCAGAATTCAGCTTCTGCCGCAGAGCTTTTCTCAGGCTGTCTTCATGACTATGGTGTCGCAAAAGTCATTGGCACCACCTCCTACGGTAAGGGAATAGTCCAGACAGTGACCACACTTGCCGACGGTTCTGCCGTTGAGTTCACAACCCATTACTACTACATACCATCAGGGCTCAACATCCATAAGGTAGGTATAGTTCCTGACATCGAGATCCAGCTTGGCAGCACAGCTGATGAGTACATGGTTTCCCTGGAGGATGACCTTCAGATGAAGAAGGCCATCGAAGTCCTGGTAAATGGTAACTGAACCGAAAACCTGCTATAGTTTTATGATCCATGATCATCATCGGATCGATTCTGAAAATATTTGCACTGAAAGTGCCGACATAAAAAAGGCGGCGGAATGGAGATAAAAATGAGAATAGGTACAGGATATGACGTACATAAACTGGTTCCCGGAAGAAAGCTTATCCTTGGCGGAGTAACAGTGCCTTACGAGCTTGGACTTGACGGTCACAGCGATGCGGACGTGATCGTACACGCCATCATGGATGCTCTTTTAGGCGCTGCTGCATTGGGAGATATCGGTCAGCATTTCCCTGACAATGATCCTGCATATAAAGGTGCAGATTCCATAAAGCTTTTGAAGGAAGTTGGAAATATCCTGAAAAAAGAAGGATATAAAGTTGGAAACATAGATTCCACCATCATTGCCCAGAGACCAAAGCTTATGACCTTCCTTCCGGAAATGAGGAAGAATGTTGCCGACGCCCTCGGTCTTGATATAAATCAGGTTTCCATAAAAGCCACCACAGAAGAGCATCTCGGCTTCACCGGAAGAGGTGAGGGCATCAGTTCACAGGCTGTGGCGCTGATAGAAAATTTGTAAACCAAAAAAGAGCAGGCGATTTTTCGCCTGCTCTTTTTAAATCCTCAATTTCAACTTCTGCGGAATGCAGTTCAGTGTAAAATCCTTCTGCTTTCCGATGGACTCACCGTCCACGTGGGCGGGAAGTGCCTCTGTCATGTGAATCTCTGCCGACTTGCAGCGATAGAGATGGACCCCGGTACGGGTCACATGAAGCCCGAAAATACTTGAGAACAGAATGATATACCAGCGCCACTTCTGCTTGGTGCTTACTATACATACATCAAGCCAGCCATCATTACCACTGGCACCGGGACACACCATGTATCCGCCGTCATAAGGGTGAACGTGACAGGAAATGAACAAAACGTTGTTAAATTCATGTTTTTTCCCATCCAGGATAACATAACCCTTTGTGGGCTTTGTTCTGAAAAGCTCCCTCATAACCGTTCTCACATAGTTAAATCTCTGAATCCGGTCAAGCTTTTTCTTCTGCTTTTCACAAGCGCACTTTTCATCATAAAGATCAAGAAAGATGGCTGCATCAAGTCCTATTCCGGAGCTGACAGCAAACCTTCTGTTCATGGAAGAGCAGTTTAACACTCCGTAGTCCAGAAGTACCTCATCCGAATCATTAAAAAGTCTTTTCAACTGTGCTTTCAGGTTATATTTCCTTCGGAAGGAACGGGCCACATCATTGTCAGCGTTTGTGGGAATGTAGGCGAGGGAAATATTATCTCCATCCATATTTACTCCGTCCACAACTTCATTGAAAGTTCCCTCACCACCTATGACAGTAATGGTTTTTGTTTCCTGATCATCTGATAATCTATGTGCATAATCACGGGCATCCCCGGTTTTTTCTGTTATATAAGCCTCAAAATTTTCGGCATTTTCAGTCTTTTTAAGATATCTGAGAACCTTATCCCAGATTATACGTCCACGACCATTGGTAGCCGCAGGGTTTACAATAAAATAATACATTTGTCCTCCAAGCTATAACTAACAGAGAGTATAGCATCGAAAAATCTGTTCATGTATAAAAAGACTATTAAATAAGTCGAAATTCAAACTTCAAATAAGCAACACAAAAAATACTTTGATTAGACACAAATTGAACACAGAAAGTAAGTATGATACACATTATCAAAGGAAATTACTCAAACTGTTCCCTCGGATTTTCCGTCATATGTTAGGGGCAGTAACATCCATATACAGTAGCATTCACAGGTAGGAGGAAAAAATGAAACGAATAGCTGGAATCATTGCAGGAGCTCTTTTATTCGGCGTTGTAGCCGGCGCTTCAATGGTTGGAGTAAATATAGCTGCTCAGAAGGCAGGAATTGCATATCAGAAATCAATTAATGCTGTCAACGAAACAGCTCCTGCCGGAGGGGAACAATCAAACACACCGGTTGAAACAGAATCCACGCCGGTTACTACAAGTACACCATCAACTATTCAGACTGCACCGGTCAGTTCGTCATTTACCAGTGTGACTGAGGTTGCAAAGAATGCCATGCCATCAGTTGTGGCCATAACAAATATGGTCAAGTATCGTCAGAATGGCTATTCTATCTTCGGAAACTATCAGAGTTACGAAACTGAAGTGCCTGCCAGCGGTTCGGGTGTGATAGTGCAGAAGACAGACACAGAGCTTCTCATTCTTACAAACAATCACGTGGTTGAGTCCTCTGAGTCTCTTTCCGTAACCTTTATAGATGACGAGTCAGTTGATGCCGTTGTAAAGGGAACAGATGCTGCCGCAGATCTGGCTCTTATCGCAATAAAGCTTGAAAACATCCCTACAAAGACAATGGAAGCTATTTCCGTCGCAACTCTCGGTGACAGCGATCAGCTGGAAGTAGGAGATCAGGTAGTAGCTATCGGTAATGCTCTCGGCTACGGTCAGTCAGTTACCACAGGTATCATCTCAGCAAAGGACAGAGACGTTGCCACAAGCAAGGGCACATCTTCAGGTCTTCTTCAGACCGATGCTGCAATTAACCCGGGTAATTCCGGCGGCGCTCTTATCAATATGAAGGGTGAGGTTATAGGCATTAACGTTGCAAAATATACCTCCACCTCCATAGAAGGCATGGGCTATTCCATCCCTTCCTCAAAGGCAAAGAAGATCGTTGATTCACTTTCTTCTCTTGAGACACGTGAGGAGATCCCTGAATCAGAGAGAGGCTACCTCGGCATCATGGTAAAGAACATTGATGCTCAAACAGCCGAAAGCTTCGGAATGCCTCAGGGTGTATTTATCTATAAGTTCATCGAAGGCTCAACAGCTCAGAACGAGGGACTTCAGGAAAAAGACATTATCACCGCAATGAATGGTCAGGGAGTAACGAACTTTACAGATCTATCTTCAATCCTTGCAAAATATCGTGTGGGTGAAACAGTAACTCTCACTATTCAGAGACCTAACGGTGACAAGTATGACGAGCTTAATGTTGACGTGGTTCTGGGCCAGTCACCATCCTCAAATAATGCTTCCTCTGACGGACAGAAGGAGAGTATCGATCCTTTCGCAAGAAACAACGGTGAGTCAGGAAATGATGGCAGCAGCCAGAATTCCGAAAACTACTCAATGGACTCCGATGAGTTTTGGAGAACCTTTGAAGAGTTCTTCAATGAGCATCAGTAATAATAAGTAATCTACAGCCGGAGGGCATCAATTGAAAATGAGTCGCTGTGACAAGTTTTTCAATTGATGCCCTCCGGCTTTGTCTTGTTTATTATTGACGCAAAACCGCTTAAATACTAAAATAAACTTCATGTAGCCTGCGGGGAGATTCGCTTTATAAGCGTAAAACCGTGCCTTGGAGGCAAAGGAGATATTATGAAGATTTTTAATTCGATGTCACGCATGAAGGAAGAGTTTAAACCCATAGAGCCGGGAAAGATCCGCATGTACGTCTGCGGCCCTACGGTTTACAATTTCATTCATATCGGAAACGCCCGTCCCATGATCGTCTTTGATACCTTCAGAAGATATATGGAATATCAGGGGTATAAGGTGACCTACGTTTCCAACTACACCGATGTAGATGACAAGATTATAAAAGAGGCTAATGAAGAGGGCGTTGAGTGCTCCGACATTACCAAAAGATATATAGCAGAAGTTGAGAAGGATATGGCTGACTTAAATATCGAGGAGGCTATCCATCCCCGTGCCACAGAAGAGATCCAGGGCATGATCGACCTTATCGATACTCTTGTTAAAAAGGACAGTGCCTATGTTGCAAAGGACGGAACCGTTTACTTCGATACAACATCATTTAAAGATTACGGCGAACTCAGCCACAAAAACATTGATGAGCTTCAGTCAGGTTTCCGTGATCTGAAGGTTTCCGGCGAGGACGGCAAGAGAACTTCAACAGACTTCGTTCTCTGGAAGCCAAAGAAGATGGGAGAGCCTTACTGGGAGTCACCATGGTGCGAAGGCCGTCCGGGCTGGCACACAGAGTGCTGCGTTATGGCTCCCAAATACTGTGGTGGACGTCTCGACATCCATGCCGGCGGCGAGGACCTTATTTTCCCTCATCATGAGAATGAAATCGCCCAGTATGAGGTGGCTCACGGCGAAAAATTCGCAAATTACTGGATGCACAATGCATTCATAAACATTAACAATCAGAAGATGTCCAAGTCCCTGGGCAACTTCTTCACGGTCAGAGACATTACTTCACAGTATGATCCCCGTGTTCTCAGATTCTACATGCTGAGCGCACACTATCGTAATCCTCTTAACTTCTCAAGGGATCTTATGGACAGTGCAAAGACCTCTCTCGAGCGTATACAGACTGCCATCGAGCGTCTCCGTGAGCTTAGCGCAAAGTTAACCGGCAGCGACATGTCAGCAGCCGAGCTTGAGACAGTAAAGAGCGTGGACGCACAGCAGGATATGTTCAACCAGAAGATGGATGATGATCTCAATACTGCCGATGCCATCACAGCCATCTTTGAGCTTGTAAAGATTGCCAATGTTTCTGTCACAGAAGAAAGCACCAAGGCATTTGCAGACTACGTACTCGAAAAGATAGAACTTCTTATGAGCGTTCTCGGAATCAAGACAGTGGTAGCAAAGGATGATCTGGATTCAGAGGTTGAAAAGCTCATCGAAGAGCGCCAGGCTGCACGTAAGGCTAAGGATTTTGCAAAGGCTGATGAAATAAGAGATAAGCTTCTCGAAATGGGCATCGTTCTCAAGGATACCCGTGAGGGCGTTAAGTGGAGCAGAGCATAATGTCCATGACAGAATCTTTTATCAAACTTTACAAAGAAAAACTTGATCTTAAGGCGGTGGATGTCCAAACAACATCCCCGCTTATTCTTGCGTATATCGGGGACTGCATCTATGATTTCGCAGTCAGGGAGTATGTGGTCACCCATTTCCCCGGTTCCATCAATGCCATCAACCGAAAGAAAACCGAATTTGTATGTGCCCATGCCCAGTCGGAGATCATGGGGTATATAATTGCGAAGGAAATACTGACTCCGGAAGAGATGTCTATTTACCGGCGAGGCAGGAACCAGAAGTCCGTAACCCACAGTAAGAACAGCTCCATCCAGGAGTATCGTCGCGCCACAGGTTTTGAGGCTCTTATCGGGTATCTGTATCTGACAGAACAGTACGAACGCCTGCTGGAGATTGAAGCCATGGGCATCCATCATCTCCGGGAATTGCATGACAAATACGGGAAGATAAAGCATGAGGAAAAGACAGAACTTCCTGATAATGACTATTCCTCTGATGCAGAAAATCCGGATTCCTAAAAATCCCAGATGATGATTGGTATGTGATTTTCGAAGAGTATCATTGAGTCGAAAATATGTGCTATTTCTGAGGACAGATCATCAATTAACTCCTCTGCATTTTATTAATTAACTTTTGAAAGGTCTATATATGAGAGACGAACAATTTACCATCATCGGCAGAAATCCGGTTATCGAAGCTTTTCGTGCCGGAAAAACAGTTGACCGTCTGTTTCTGCAGGACGGTGTTCATGACGGTCCTGTTTCCACCATCATAAGAGAAGCAAAGAAAGCCGGTATCAAGCCGGAATTCGTTAAAAAGGAAAGACTCGATGAGATTGCCGGTCAGGGTTCACACCAGGGTGCCATAGCTTATCTTGCAGCTTTCCACTACAGCACAGTTGAGGAAATACTTGACTATGCCAGGGAGAAAAATGAAAGCCCGTTTCTTTTTATTCTGGACGGAATAGAAGATCCTCACAATCTCGGTGCCATGATCCGTACGGCTAATCTTGCAGGCGCACACGGCGTAATCATTCGCGAAAGACGTGCTGTGGGACTCACCTCAACAGTTGCCAAAACTTCAGCCGGTGCCCTGGAATACACAAAGGTTGCCAAGGTTACAAATATCGGTCAGACCATCGAAGATCTGAAAAAGGAAGGACTTTGGTTTGTTTGTGCCGATATGGATGGCGAGCAGATGTATAAGCTGAACCTGAAAGGTGCCATCGGTCTCGTTATCGGAAATGAAGGAGAGGGCGTATCACGACTCGTAAAGGAGAAGTGCGACATGGTAGCCTCCATTCCTATGTTCGGAAACATTGATTCCCTCAATGCTTCTGTGGCCTGCGGTGTTCTGGCCTATGAGATTGTGCGTCAGAGACTGAATGGATGATGTATAAAATCTCAAACATAATATAAGATATAAAAGTCGGGTATAGTGCCCGACTTTTATTTTATAAAAAAAAGGGTTATCCTAGGGGAGACATTTATTATTAAAACTCGTTAATGAGCATACTTACACTACATTAATTGTTTACGAGTAGACGCAAACTAGGCTAACTCAGAAATGGCAGTTAATTACGTTTACGAATCTATTTTGGAGAATTTATGGAAACAAAATCAGAGAAGGAAGAATTTCTGGAGTGCGAGAAGATATGGGTCTTCTGGTCACTTATATTTGTGGGAGGCTATTACGGTGCTTATACCTACAACATTCGCGGAGGCGTTTTCTGTAATGCACAGACTGCCAATGTTGTTCTCCTTGGCTTAAACTTAGGGAACGGTAACTACGGAAAGGCCGCTTACTACCTGATACCATTTGCCGCCTACCTGGGTGGAACCATCCTTTCAGAGGTTCTGGCAAAGGCGGTTAAGAAATATCATCTGCTCAGATGGGACACCATCCTTGTGGGCATCGAATTAATTGCCGTAATTTTGTTAGGACTTATGCCGGCAGAATGGCCGGATCAGATCTGTCAGGTTACTCTTAACTTTATCTGTGCCATGCAATTCAACACCTTCAGGCAGTCTGAGGGTATAGGTATGGCAACAACTTTCTGCACCAACCACATAAGACAGTTTGGTTCAAACCTGGTAAAAGCTTTTCGTGACGGTAATCCAGAGGCAACAAGGCGATGGAAGCTCCATCTAAGCATGCTCATTATTTTTATGGCTGGAGCTTATGTGGGTACTCTGGGATGCCGATTGGTAAGCTATAAATCTATCTGGGGCGCAGGCATCGTGCTCCTTGTAGTTTTCATAAACCTGATGAAAGCAGACAGAACTTACGAAAAAAACCTTTTGGGAAATGTGCCCAGAGGGCACTGAAACTATTCCGACAAACCTACTGTTTTTTAGCTATCATGATGACCGTATCCATCTTCGGCAGTTAAAGTTATAAGATAGCGGAAAGAGATTTATCATGAATATATCCGGACATACAAAGATGATCTGCCTCCTGGGCAGTCCTGTAGCTCACAGCCTTTCTCCTGCCATGCATAACGAAGGCTTTAAGCAGCTTGACCTTGACTACTGCTACCTTGCATTTGATGTAAAAGAGGGGGAGCTCAGCGGCGTTCTTGACAGTTTCAAGAAGATGGGAGTGAGAGGCTTTAACCTCACCATGCCCCTTAAAACAGAAGCGGTATCCCTTTGCGACAGACTGAGTACAGCCGCAAAGATTGCTGAAAGCGTAAATACCGTGGTCATTGAGGATGACGGAACCGTCACAGGACACACCACCGACGGAATCGGTTTTACGGAGTCAGCGAGACAGGCCGGGGTCGATTACATTGGAAAAAAAATCACCCTGCTGGGAACAGGAGGTGCCGGCATTGCGGTGCTCACCCAGCTGGCACTGGATGGTGCAAAGGAGATTTCTGTTTTTGAACGCTCAGGAAGCAGGTTCAAGGACAGAACAGCGTCAACCATTAAAAAAATACATGATGCCACTTCCTGCAAGGTCACGGTCTATGATTACGAGGATGATGTGATGAAACGGGAGATTTCTGAATCTGTGCTCCTCATAAATGCTACAAACGTTGGTATGGCACCGAATCCGGAAGGAAATCTCATAAAGGATGCTTCCTGGCTTACGGACAGAGCCTCCGGGATGAATGAGAAACTTACGGTTTCCGATGTCATATACAACCCACGGAAAACAAAGCTTCTTGAAATGGCAGAGGAGTGTGGACTCAATGCTTTTAACGGCATGTACATGCTGCTTTACCAAGGGGCTGCTGCCTTCGAGCTCTGGACCGGAAAGAAAATGCCGGTGGAGATCGTGAAGGAAAAATACTTTGATATATGACTTAGGCGAGGGAAACTATTAGTAACAGCTCCACCAAGGCATGACTATAATATTGTTGCCTTAGGATTGACTGCATTCTCGAAAAACAGCAAAGTAAGTCAACCGGAGAAACGGGATCATCTTTAAAATCTAAATAAACTTTGATTTTTATTAAATATGTTGATTGAACGATTACAACTTTTACACTAATTTTTCTTCATTAAGCATGATTTTATCTAAAACAGGAGGAAACCAAAGTGACAAACCCTCAGACCCTCGAAAAACTGAAGAAAAAGAACATTGCCCTCATCGGCTTTATGGGAGCAGGAAAATCCACGGTTTCCTCTTGCCTTAAAGACATGCTTGGAATGACAGAAGTGGACACTGATGCGGAAATTGTCCGTCGTGAAGGCATGCCCATCAAGGACATCTTCGAAAAGCACGGTGAAGACTACTTCAGGAAATGTGAAAGCGAGGTCATCCTTGACCTCCAAAAATCAAGTGGCACCATCATTTCCTGTGGCGGCGGAGCGGTTCTTCGGGAAGAAAATGTTACAAACCTGAAAAAAGGAAGCACCATAGTCCTTCTCACCGCAACCCCGGAAACAACCCTTGAAAGAGTAAAGGATTCAGGCGATCGCCCAATCCTCAACGGCAACATGAATGTTGATTTCATCCGGAGCCTGCAGGAGAAGAGAAGCACAAAGTACGAGGCTGCTGCGGATATCATCATTGCTACAGACAGAAAGACAGTTCAGGAAATCTGCGAAGAACTGGTGCAGGCTGTTGTGAATTCCTGACGATTCAGCCGGCATGGTTCGCGAAGACCTTGGTCGGCTCTTTTCCCCACCATCCGGAGTTATTGGAACCACTGATTGACCTTAAAACTCAGAATTCAGAATATAAGTCAATGTAACCCGCCATTCAGGATGACCCAAATCCTGATTACCTGAAATTGAGTCAATGTAACCTGCCATTCAGGATGACCCAAATCCTGATTACCTGAAATTGAGTCATTGTAACCTGCCATTCAGGATGACCTAAATCCTGATTGCCTGAAATTGAGTCATTATAACCTGCCATTCAGGATGACTCAAATCCTGATTACCTGAAATTGAGTCATTGTAACCTGCCATTCAGGATGACTCAAATCCTAGTAACCGGAATATGGGTCAATGTAATGCCTTGTTCACTGCGAAAATAAGGCATACCGGCTGAACTGTTTCGGTCCACCGGCTGAATTTTATCAATTTTTCAACTGTATATTGACATTGGTATATCCATATGCTAAATTTAGTAGGTTCTCACTTGAGAGAGCAAATGCTGGTATAGCACAGTCGGTAGTGCGTCGCATTGGTAGTGCGGAGGTCACCGGTCCGATTCCGGTTACCAGCTTTTTTTGTTTCTGTAGTATCAAAAAAGGCTTAGGAAATTGCAAGCTTGTGCAGTTCCTAAGCCTTTCTTCTGCAAGGGTCCTATCATAATTTCATGAACAAAAAGCCCGAAATCCCATGACATCACATGAGATTTCGGGTTTTTTCACAGCTTCAAAATCATCGTCGCAAACCTGAAATATGCCAACAGCGAGAGAGCATCAACGATTGTAGTGATGAAAGGACTCGCCATAACCGCTGGGTCAAAACCAAGGCGCTTTGCTCCAACCGGAAGCACACAGCCTATGAGCATAGCCATAAGTACCGCTGCAATAAGCGTCAGACATACCGTGATAGCTACAGGCACAGCCACATGATCAAAGATGAGAAGCTTTGCAAAATTGGCAACTGCCAATGTCAGTCCGCAGAAAACAGCAACTCTGATTTCCTTCCAGATAACCCCGGGAACATCGGAATATTCAATCTCACCGAGAGACAATCCACGGATAACCGTAACAGACGCCTGGCCGCCGGCATTACCGCCTGTATCCATGAGCATGGGAATGTAAGCCACAAGCACAGCGCACACACTGAGGGCGTCCTCAAAGGACTTAATGATGGCACCGGTAAAGGTAGCACTTACCATGAGAAGCAGAAGCCAGGGAATCCTCTTTTTATAGGTTTCGAACACGCTGGTTTTCATGTAGGTCTTATCGGAAGGAAGGATAGCTGCCATCTTTTCCATATCCTCTGTGGCCTCTTCTTCCAGGATATCCACGATATCATCGACTGTAACGATACCCACAAGCCTGTTTTCATTGTCTACTACCGGCATGGTGGTAAAGTCGTACTTCTTGAATTGTCTCGCAACTTCCTCCTGATCCATCATGGTATTAAGGGCAATGACATTTTCATGCATTATGTCCCCGATTATCTCATCATCCTTTGAGAGCAGGAGATATCTCAGGGCTACGGTTCCAAGGAGATGCCTGCCGCTGTCCAGTACATAGCAAACATCGATGGTCTCGGAGTCGACACCGACCTTACGAATTCTTTCTATGGCTTCCCTGACAGTAGAGCTTTCCTTAAGGTCCACAAACTCCACGGTCATGATGCTTCCGGCACTGTCATCCGGATAGCGCAGAAGCTGATTGATCTCACGCCTTGTATCGGCATTGGCATTGGCCAGTATCCTTGTAACGATGTTCGCCGGCATCTCATCCATAAGATCTGCAGCATCATCCGCCATAAGGTTATCAATGATTCCTGCCGCTTCTTTTTCGGACATTGCGCTGATGATCTTTTGCTGGAGGTCCACATCAAGGTACGAGAAAACGTCCGCAGCCTGATTCTTGGTCAGAATACGGAATATCTTAAGCATTCGCTCTTCATCGAGTTCCTCTATCCATGCAGCGATATCCGCATCATTATGTTCGGACAGCGCCTCACGGAGCTTCAGGTACTCCTTGTTTTCAAACATGGTGAGAAGCTCATCAAAAACATTATTCTTTTCTTCCATCTTGTATCTCCTTTTATACGGCAAAATAAGCCGCACACAGGAAGATACTCTTTACAGGGAATTCCGGGTGTTGCAGCAGAAGATTGCCGTGATCATATTATGTGTACTTCGGGGAACAGTATCTGAACTTCGACTGTCACTTGACATATGACCACCACCCTTCAAAAGAATTTAAAAACAGGAACGATTTTCGATTCAATTCTATGTTTATAAAATATCAAAGTCAAGGTTTTACTTCATTAAAAAGTTTCGTGAACATCAAATATATGGTACAATCATTCGAGCCGTAGAAATACGCTTAAAGCAGACTTAAGGTTGTCCTTTTGAGAATTGTTTTTAGCGTCAAAGGTAATTTCGGATTAAAGAAAAGGTTATACGATGCATAAACTTCTTTCAGTGGCAATCCCTTGCTACAATTCTCAGGAATATGTCCGTCACTCAATCGAAAGTCTGTTGCCCGGCAGGGACCAGATAGAGATAATCGTTGTTAATGACGGCTCAACGGATGATACACAAAAAATAGCAGAAGAGTACGCCGGAAGATATCCCGGCACAATAAAGGTTGTAAACAAAGAAAACGGAGGACACGGAGATGCTGTTATGGCAGGTCTTCGGGAAGCCACCGGTCTTTATTTCAGAGTCCTGGACTCCGATGACTGGCTCGACGAAAACGCTCTTTATATCTTTCTCGGAACTCTGAAGAAAATGCAGGACAGTGGCGATCCGGTAGACCTTATCATCACAAACTACGTCCATGAAAATGTCATTGAAAAACGGAGCTGCAGCATCAACTACCATAAGAACCTGCCCATAAACCGCCGCTTCTCCTGGAATGAAGTGAAAAAATTTGAGATGGGTTCCTATCTTCTCATGCATGCCACCACCTTCAGAACAGATCTGCTCGTAAGCTGCAATATGGAGCTTCCGAAGCACACCTTCTACGTGGATCACCTGTTCGTATCATATCCTCTGGTACACGTGGAAAGTATGTTTTATCTGGATGTGGACCTTTACCGTTACTTTATAGGACGGGCTGACCAGTCTGTTAATGTAAACATCATGCTGCAAAGAATCAACATGCAGCTTGAAGTAAACCGCCGCATGATCTATGACCTGGCCCTGGAAAACATCAGCAGCACACCTAAGAGAGAGTATTTTTACTATTATATAGAACTGATCTCTCTGGTTACCATTACATTACTTCTTCATTCCGGAACAAAAGAAAACGAGGAACTGATGGAATCGTTCCTCGATGAAATAATGGAAAAGAAGCCTGATGTTTATAATTGGATAATGAGTAAACCTTTGCACAGACATCCCATCCGTCCAATCCGGATCCTTCCACATTTTATATGCTATCCGGTCTACCGCATTGCATTCCGGATCGGACGCCGTCTGCTGGCGCTCAACTGAAGAAGCAGAAGCTGGGAGCCGCTCACTATAAGCGGGAACAGGAAACTGCAGAAACGTGACAGGATCATGGTACTGCCCATGAGATGCTTCGGTATGAGATCTGCAAAAAACAGTGCAAAACCGTATTCCGTAACTCCTGCAGCTCCCGGAAGCGGAAGAGAGGAAACGGAAAGGAACAGAGCTCCCTGGGTGCAGACTCCGGTGAACCAGCTGAAATCATTACAGCCCAAAGCCCTGGCACAAAGAAACGGTATCGAATGGAAAAGTGACATCTGCACAAATGAAGTCAGAAGTATCTTTAGAAATACCCGCTTATTACTGTTCATTAAACCGGCAGCCTTACGATATGTTGCGAAAAATCGCATTATTTCGGTTTTGTTGCCCGGTTTATTTTTTTTACGGTTTAAACGGAGTGCTACGTACGCAAACAATATGGTCATCCGCCTGGAAAAGAGAATGCATATCAGGATGATTATCGTTACAATATTTATAGCAAAGCCTATTGGGAATACGTAGGAAAACTGTCCTCCCAGACTCATTATCCCTTTGGGAATAAAGATAACTCCGATGATTCCCCATACAACTGCCATAATCTGATAACTCAGAAAAGCGCACAGTAGAGAAAAAGTCCCGTGAGACAACTTGATCTTATCCCTGTACATAAAGTACAACTGTCCCGGCTGTCCTCCTGATGAAGAAGGTGTTATGGAACTGAAGAAGAATCCTGCAAATGCATACTTCATCATCTGTGGCACACTTACCTGGTATCCCGTAAGCCGAAGACATCTTCTGATGTTTACACCGTCAGCGATAGAATAAAGGATCATGGAAATCACCGCGGCAGCCACCCAGCGAATATCCGCATGACTTAATGTACCCGCTATATCATGTCCATTCAATTCTTTATATATAATATAAAACGTTGCTCCCCCAAGTACCAAAAGGAGAAGCACGCCAAACAAAACAGATTTATTCTTCCATAAATTCATTAATTACCTCCGTGGACGTTTCCCTCGTCCACCCAATAAATTGTACCATAATACAATGTATGTGTCACCGCCGCATATGCACGGTATTTTACGCAGTTCATTTTGCCAAATTAATTAATAAATGTTCATTATATGACGATATAGATTCTGTCGAGACAGTTATTTGCGCCCATATTATTTACCAGCTATAAAGGAATATACCTGTATGCCAAAAAAGAACATCTTTAATTTTTTAAGATTCACTATAGCCACCACAGGTATACTTTGTCTTTTTTTAGCATTATCCCAAATCACCTATTATGCAGTAAGAAAAAAGCCGGATGAACAAAAGCCCCCTGTCCCCATAACACAGAATGTCCTTTTCCTTAGTTCCTTTGATTCCATGCATGCAAATTACGATGATAAGAAAAACGGCCTGGAAAGTGTCTTTTTGGACAATGGAATCGAATTTGACATTTCTTTCATGGATGTGAAGAGCTTCAAGGGCGACTCAGATGTATCCAGTTTCTACAATTTTTTCGAAGAAAGATTCAACAACAACTCTGCAGAGTACACCGGAATTGTGGTAAGCGATGATAACGCTCTCCAGTTTGCTATGGATCACCAGGAGGAATTCTTCAAGGATCTGCCCATAGTATTCTTTGCCATCAACAATAAAGAGAGGGCTGAGAAAGCAGTTGCCAATCCTTATATGACCGGTGTTTTCGAACCGGACTATATAGTGGATACCGCTAAAACCGCCATGAATTCCATGCCGGACAGAAAGACTCTTGTGGCACTCCATGACGAATCCGAAGCAGGCCTTGTGGATATTGATGAATTTAATGAGTATATGAAGTCCTTCCCGGACTACACTGTAATAGAACTCAATGCCGCAAAACTCACCATGGCAGAGATAATAGAGAAGCTGAAAACATTACCGGATGACTCCATCATATTTTTCATGGCCTGTTACAATGATGCCACCGGACATAAATATTCCCTCCTGGATATTGCAAATATCATCCAGGAAAACACAGACGCTCCCATTATGAGAAATTATGTGGGAGGAAGAGAAGTGGGAATACTGGGCGGAACTTACATGAATGCCTTCGACCAGGCAAGACTGGCTGCAACCATACTGACTGACATCCTGATCAATGGTGCAAAGGTATCCGATTTTGGGCTCTACACCGATGCCGCAAGCATTACATGTTTCAACTATGGTCTCATGAAACGTTACGGTATAAGCGAAAAAATGCTTCCGGACGATACCGTCTATATTAACAGACCACTGTCATTCCGCGAAACTTACAAGGAAATCATCCCCGCTGTTGCTCTTTTGATGATTTCCATGCTGTGTCTTGTCTCAGCCATAAGCTTCGCTTTCATCAACGAAAAAATGCATGTAAAGGATCTGGAAAAATCCAAATCCGAGATAGAAAACTCCAAATTCATGCTCCAGTACCAGGCTGAGCATGATGAGCTTCTGGATCTCCTGAACAGAAGAAGTATCCTGAAATATATGCGTAATAATTTAAAGGCTGACCACAGATACTCTGTTATGCTTTTTGATATCGACGGTTTCAAGGATGTAAATGAAAACTACGGTCACAAAATAGGAGACCGGATTCTTAATGACATAGCAGACCGTCTGAAAAGCTTTGCGGACTCCCTCGACCTTACTCTGGGAAGATACGGAGGAGACGAGTTTATCGTCATCAATTCCGGCAATTGGCTCAACAAAGATTCGGAGATAGTTACCGGCATAGTGGATATCTTCAACAAGCCTTTCATGGTGGAGGATGTGGGTATACTTCTTTCAACAAGTGCAGGTATCTCAAACTCTGACGGAGTCACCGAACCTCAGGACCATATCCTTAATGCTGAGATGGCTTTGTTTGAAGCCAAAGAGCATGGAAAAAACATGGTCTGCGTTTATACCGATGTGATGAAGCAGAAGTTTGCCGAGGAAACCAACGTAAAACAGGCTTTTCTGAATGCACTGGAGAACGACGGCCTGTACATGAAGTACCAGCCGAAGGTTTCCGCACAGACAAAAGAGGTCATCGGCTATGAAGCGCTGGTTCGGCTTAAGGACTCACCTTACGGACCCGGACAGTTCATTCCCATAGCAGAAAAAAACGGATGGGCCTCAAAACTTGGCCGTGCCACCACAGCTCTTGTAGTAAAGCAGCTGGCAGAGTGGAAGAAAGCCGGGAAGACCATTTATCCTGTATCCGTCAATTATTCCAGCAGACAGATCAACGACTCGGGTTATGTTGAATTTTTGGAATCGCTTCTCAAGCTGTACGGAGTAGACCCGGGGTACATCGAGATCGAGATTACGGAAAGTCTTTTGATGGAAGAGTCTGCGACTTCCGGAAAACTGTTTGAAGATTTCAGAAAGCTCGGCATAAAGCTTCTTCTTGATGATTTCGGAACCGGTTACTCATCACTTGCATATCTGACCTATGTGCCGGTTGATAATGTTAAGCTCGATAAATCTCTGGTGGATACCTACCTGGTAGAGGGCAAGGATGCCTTTATAAGAGATGTGATACAGCTGGTACACGACATCGGAAAGCTTATCACCATAGAAGGTGTGGAAGAGAAGTGGCAGTACGAAAAGCTTCGGGAGTTTAATGCCGATGCCATTCAGGGCTACTATTTCTCTAAGCCTCTGAATCCGGAGGATGCAATAGAGTTTAAAGCAATCGAGTAGATGAAAGAACTCTCTGTTCATCATTCCGTGACAACCTTATAGCGTTTATAAAAGGAGCGGTTCAGTCCGCTCCTTTTCGTTTTCATAAATCCGTTTTTCAGGGAAATTATTTTCATAAATAACTTTTATTAAATTTACGCTCCGAAAGTCTTATTTTTTTGGAAATATTATCCGAAAATAATATGTGAATGTAAATATTAGGGGTATTTGCTTTCGGGGGTGTAACTTATGTTTAAAAGGGGTATTTTATTCATTTTAGTTGTACTGTTTCTATTCACAGGGTCTCTGTGTGCCTATGGCTGTTCAGCAGCCGAAATCGAAGCTCTCTATGCAGGCGAAACTGATCCCAATGTCAGAAGTATGGGCGTAAAAATGCTGAAAAAGGAACTTGGTCTGGATACGGGCAGTGATGTACGTACCATCGGAACATTTTCAAGAAGTGACAATGACTTCATAACTATGACTTCACTGGTCAATGTCAACAGACAGTCCGTAGCTGACCTTACTGACCGGTCCTTCGTTCTGCGTCTCGGAAAATCAGGAACTTATGATGATGAGTACTATGCTGAAAGAGAGCAGGATCTGGATCTTCTCATTTATCACATCAATGCTGTAAAGGCTATGACCTCCGGCATGAGTGACAGAGAAAAATCCGTGTTCATCAATAACTACATCTGTGACAGCTTTTCCTTCCGGCGCCATACCAGTTCATCCTCCAGTGCGGTGGAGGGCTTTAAAAGCGGCATCACCAACTGCAGGGGATACACAGCAAGCTTCTACATCATCGGCATGAACTGCGGTCTTAATGTTAAGGCAGAATGTGCACACAACAGCACCGGCAGCCATACCTATAATATCGTAAACATCGGCGGCGCCGACTATGTTGTAGATACCTCTGCCAATGATCTCTACGGCACCAATGATTACCTTCTTGTACCTTATGCTTCCTACATGGCAGAGACAAACAGCGTGAAGGTAAGGGATTCCCTGGCGGATCTTGACAGCGGAATCGTATAGCTTTCCAAATATAAAATACGGTATTCCGGGATAGTATCTTCTGTTTTGGAATACCGTTTTTTTGTTATAACTTCCCGGGGAAGTCACCATAACTTATATGTATATTTTTTATAACATAAATCTTACGAAATCCTTGCAAAAGAGTTTGCAATAATCTATACTAAATTTAAGCAAAATTCTACGAAAAGTAGGAGGTAGGGATTAATGAAACCTACAACAATATAGAGGTAAGTGACCAATACAATGGCTTACCTCTTTTTTGTTGCGTAAAAACCTTATAATATAAAAATAAACGCAAAACAATGCGTAATACTTATACATCCGGAGGACGAAATGAAACTGATCAAAGGCGGAAGAGTTATTGATCCGGCAAACAACATTGATACCATAACAGATGTGATGATAAACGATAAAGGAAAAATAGAACGCATAGGTGCCGTAGATCCGGCATTGAACTTCGACACAGTTATAGATGCGGAAAACCTGATAGTGGCTCCGGGTTTCATAGACGTTCATGTTCATTTCCGTGACCCCGGACTTACTTATAAAGAAGACATCACCACCGGTGCGGCTGCCGCTTCTGCCGGGGGCTACACCACAGTCATCTGCATGGCAAACACCAAACCACCTGTTGACTCGGTGGAAACATTGGCGGAGCTTTGCTCAAGGGAAAAACAGCTTCCCATCCATGTCCTTCAGGCTGCCAATGTTACAGCCGGGATGCAGGGCAAGGAGCTTACCGATATGGAGGCGCTGCTTGCTGCAGGGGCTGCAGGCTTCACCGATGACGGAGTTCCAATAGCAGATGAGAAGCTGCTGCTTCAGGCACTTAAGAAATGTAAAGAGCTCGACGTTCCCATATCTCTTCATGAAGAGGATCCGGCGCTGATGTTCAGTGCAGGAGTTAACAAGGGTGTGGTTTCGGACAAGCTTGGCCTGGGAGGAGCTCCGGATGAAGCAGAGTACGTGCTTGTTGCAAGGGATGTAATGCTGAACCGGAAGATCGGAGCAAAGCTGGACATCCAGCACATATCCAGCGGTGTAACAGTAGATATACTCAGGTCGGCAAAGAAAATGGGCATAAAAGTATACGGAGAGGTAACCCCTCAGCATCTTGCTGCCACTGAAGAGCTGGTTCTCGAAAAGGGTTCTCTCGCAAGAGTAAATCCCCCGCTGAGAACAGAGAAGGATCGTCAGGCGCTTATAGAAGGTCTCCGTGACGGCACCATCGATATGATAGCCACGGATCACGCACCTCACAGCAAAGAAGAGAAGTCGAAGCCCATCGAATCGGCACCAAGCGGCATGATCGGGCTGGAAACAGCTCTCGGCCTCGTTCTGACAAGCGTTGTCCGCACCGGTCAGGTGCCTCTCAAAAGAGTCATCGAAGCCCTTACCATAAATCCCGCAAAGCTTTATAAGCTTCCGGCCGGCACACTATCGGAAGGAGCTGATGCAGACCTCGTAATCTTTGATCCTGAAGAAAAGTGGACGGTGGGCGACAGCTTCCGTTCAAAAGCCTCAAACTCCCCCTTCATCGGTTGGGAGCTCTACGGAAAAATAAAGACCACCATCTGCGGCGGTGAGATAGTTTTCAGGGATTAAAAAACACCACAGTGGACGGTTCTCGCCGGCGAGAACCGTCCACTGTGGTGTTTTTGAGGGCGAGTTTTCAATATATAACTCACCCTATAGCCAAATCTATCAACGCTTTTTTGAGCCTTGATTTCTGTCATACATATGCAATTCCAATTGGATCTCAATTACTATTCACAGATTTTACTATAGCACGTCGGACGTCTGTCCCTGAATAAGCCCCAGGACAGGCGGTCTTTTCTTATTCTGTCAAAATCGAATTCGGATATAAGGATCTCATCCTTGTCACGGCCGGCCTGCCGAAGTATTGCTCCGGTTTCATCCGTGATGAAGCTGCTGCCGTAGAAGGTAAGAGAAGAGGACTGACCTCCGTTTTCCTCACAGGGTTCAACCTTCTCGAGACCGTAACGGTTTGCGGCCATTACCGGAACGATATTGGCTGCTGCATGTCCCTGCATGGTTCTCTGCCAATGTCCCGAACTGTCAACCTCAAGTATAGGTTCGCTTCCTATTGCGGTAGGATAGAGCAGTATATCCGCCCCCATCAGAGCCATGCATCTTGCGGTCTCGGGAAACCACTGATCCCAGCATATCCCGACGCCAACATTACCATATCTGGTATTCCAGACCTTAAAGCCTGTATCCCCTGGGGTGAAATAAAACTTCTCCTGATAGTAGTGGTCATCCGGAATGTGAGTCTTTCTGTATACTCCCATAAGAGATCCCGAATCAAGCATTGCGATGGAATTGTAAAGACAGTTCCCGGACCTTTCATAAAAGCTCACCGGCATTGCCAGCGAAAGCTCCTCCGTAAGCTTACTGAAATGCTTAACCGCCGAATTCTCTTCCGTGGGAAGAGCATAGTCATAGTACTCGTACCTTCGCTCCTGGCAAAAATAAGGTCTCTCAAAAAGCTCAGGAAGCAGTATGATCCTTGCCCCCAGCTCATAAGCCTTTCTTACAAGCTCCTCAGCATGAGCTATATTATCCTCGGGTCTTTCAGTGCAGCTCATCTGAATGGCTGCTGCTTTAACAGAACTCATAAAATAATCCTCTCTGAATCTTCTCTACAATAAGATCCGGCATCTGATGTTCTTACTCTCAATGACGGCATGAAGGTTATCCCATTTAAAACCACTTAACAAAATCCGGCACTGCATACCGGATCCACCGGACATGCAGCCACTCCTCATTCCAAAGCTCACGCCATCGGCACCTGCTGCGTTATGCAGTGAATGTTCCCGCCACCCAGCAGTATGTCCATGGAATATATCCCCACAACCTCTCTGTCAGGGCAGAGCTCTCTGAAAAGCTTAAGAGCCCTTTCATCGCTTTCAGCGTTTTCTCCTCCGAACTGAGGCACCAGCACCGTTTTGTTTCCGAAATAGAAATTCACATAGCTTGCCGCAAGCCTTTCCCCTTCGGTGCGAATGTCCTCGCCCTCCTCAAACTCATACTTATCTACGTCTTCATCACCGATAAGTATGGGGTGCTCCGGCACAGGAAGCTTATGAAGGATGAGCTTCCTTCCATTTGCATCCGTAATCCCGGAAAGGTAGTCATAGTCAGCCTTTGACATGGCATACTGGGGATCCGCTTCGTCATCGGTCCAGGCAAGCACCACTTCCCCGGGACGTATAAAGGCACAGACATTATCCACGTGTTCGTTGGTTTCATCATTGTAAATGCCATATGGCAGCCATAAAACCTTTTTAACCCCCAGGGCATCACACAACCTTTTTTCTATTTCCTCTTTACTGAGCTCCGGATTTCTTCCTTTACTGAGAAGACAGGTTTCCGTTACAAGAAGTGTTCCTTCTCCGTCAGTATGGATGGAACCGCCTTCCAGAACGAAGTCCCCGAAGTCATAGATATCTTTTTTCAGTGCCTCGCAGAACCCGACGGCGGCAGCATCGTCCTTATCCCAGTGAGCATAGAGACCGTCATAATCCCCACCCCAGGCGTTGAATTTCCAGTTAATGCCTCTCAACTCTTTACCGTCAGTAACAAAGGTAGGTCCCACATCCCTGGCCCAGGCATCATCCGTAGGTATCTCCAGGATCTCAGCACAGTCTGAGAGAGCAGCCGAGGCTTCCTCTTTATGCTCGCTGTCACAAAGGAACCATACCTTTTCATTACGGGACAGTACCCTTGCGATCTCGCAAAAGGCCGCCTGAGCCTTTGACGGGTCCACACCCCAGCTTCCGGGTCTCGTTGGCCAAATGAGAAGAGTACCTTCATGCTCGTTAAACTCAGCCGGCATATAAAATCCGTCCTCTGACGGGATTCTGTCTTTGATCAGCATAAACCTTTCTCCTATAAACTTCCGGTTTCAGTCTTTTTCTCTGAAACACAGATGAAGAGCCAATAAGCTCCTCATCTATAAATGCATGTTTTCCGCCGTTTATTTCTGACACACAGATGTCAATCTAATCGGCTATATATTCCGATCTTTTTTCTGTCATATGTAATAATCAAACAGGAAAACCATATGTACTACGAAAGCCGGCATTTAAAATCCTCATATCCGAAGCTCTTCACAATCTCGCAGGAACCATCCTCATGCAGGAGTCCGATATCAGGAAGAGGCATACCGTTAAAGGTATTGTTCTTCACCATGGAATAGATGGCCATGTCTTCAAAAACCAGGGTGTCTCCGATTTCCGGCATTCTGTCAAAGCTGTAATCCCCGATGACATCCCCTGCGAGACAGGTTCTTGAGGAAAGTCTGCAGGTAAAAGGCTTCTCCCCGGGCATACCACCGTCACGAAGAGGCGGACGGCATGGCATCTCCAGCACATCCGGCATATGGCAGGCAGCGGAGGCATCCAGAATGAGGATGGGGAGAGTATTATCAACTATATCCATTACCCTCGTGTAAAGATAACCGGCATCAAGGGCGATAGCCTCCCCCGGCTCCAGATAAACCTGAACATCGTAGGTATCCCTGAGATGACCTATGGTCTTTTCCAGAAGCGCGAGATTGTATCCCGGCTTTGTGATATGGTGGCCGCCCCCGAGGTTCACCCATTTTGCTTCCCTGAGATATGTTCCGAAGCTTTCCTCCACAGCCCTGACAGTAGCAGCCAGAGGCTCGGCCCCCTGCTCGCAGAGGGTATGGAAATGTATACCTTCAACTCCCTCAGGCAAATGCTCCGGCATATCCTTCCTCCGGATACCGAGACGTGAACCGGGAGCGCAAGGGTCGTATATTTCGTGCCCCTCCTGGGTGGAAAACTCCGGATTGATCCTAAGTCCGACACTGACCCGGTGTTGTTTTTCGTAATGGGTTTCAGATGTCACACCTGAGTTATCTTTAAAATTCCTGACGGAGTCCTCACCGGAACCTTCACAGGAATCCCCGTGGGAGAGCACATCCTTTCCGGCCTTCATACCCGGATATTCTTTGAAATCCATTTCCGAATCCGGGCCCGGCTTAGCCCCCTCCCAGACCGGTCTGTGGAGCTCCAGCTGCCTCAGTGAATTAAAACTGATATGGTCGCAGATCTCACAAAGCTCCACCATCTCTTCATGAGTAAAGGCAGGAGAGAACACATGATTCTCCCCGCCCATTTCCTCATGTGCAAGCCTGGCCTCGAAAAGACCGCTGGCAGTTGCTCCAGAGATATATTTTCTTATAAGGGGATAAATCCGGAACATGGAGAATGCCTTCTGGGCAAGCAGTATATGGCATCCCGTCCGTTCCTCCACACCCTTCAGGATACGGAGATTATCCTCTATTCTTTTTTCGTCCACCAGATATACCGGTGTTTTCAATTCCTTGATTTCCACTTCATACACCTAAACACTAACACAGCTACAGCGTCTTCATTTGTCTGAACTAAAGAATTCACGTTGTTTCAGGACTTCTGAATTATATATTCCGGCTGATTATCAAATGCTTTATCAGAAGAAAATGCAGGGAATGCGTGCCGGGCACGAAACCTGCATTTTTCTATTCGGTAGTTAAACCTTCATTCAACAGTTACCGGATTCTCATCAACCACCCATGGGAGACCGAACTTTGTGAGCATCTCCATGTATGGATCCGGATCAAACTCATCCGTTGTGAGGGTTCCCCTCTTGTTCCATACACCGCTTGCAACAAGGGCAGTACCTATCATGGCCGGAACACCGGTTGTGTAGCTGATGGCCTGGCTGCCAAGCTCCTTGTAGCACTCCTGATGGTCGCAGACATTATAGATAAAGATGGTCTTTTCCTTTCCATCCTTAACTCCGGTAAAGATACAGCCGATATTGGTCTTTCCCACAGTTCTCGGTCCGAGAGATGCAGGATCCGGAAGAAGCGCCTTCAGGAACTGAATAGGCACGATCTCCTGACCATTGAAATTGATAGGAGTGGTGGAAAGCATTCCCACATTCTCCAGACACTTCATATGTGTAAGATAGCTCTGTCCGAAGGTCATGAAGAAACGGATTCTCTTTACTCCCGGAATATTCTTTGCGAGGGCCTCGATCTCCTCATGATGAAGAAGATACATATCCTTCATTCCCACCTGAGGAAAATCATATTCTCTCTTTATGGACATGGCGGGAACCTCTACCCAGTGACCGTCCTCCCAGTAGCTTCCCGGAGCGCTTACCTCACGAAGATTTACTTCAGGATTAAAGTTTGTGGCGAAAGGATAGCCATGATCTCCGCCGTTACAGTCGAGGATGTCTATGGTATGGATCTCGTCAAAATAGTGTTTTAATGCATAAGCCGAGAACACACTGGTAACTCCCGGATCAAAGCCGGTTCCCAGAAGAGCAGTAAGTCCCGCATCCTTGAATTTCTGATCGTAGGCCCACTGCCATGAGTAATCAAAGTATGCAGAGAAGCCAAGCTCCTTGCAGCGCTTTTCATAGATCTTTCTCCATTCAGGATCTTCGGTGTTTTCCGGCTCATAGTTTGCTGTGTCTACATAATGTACTCCGCAGGCAAGGCATGCATCCATGATTGTGAGATCCTGATAGGGGAGTGCAACATTGAGAACAACATCAGGCTGATAGGACCTGATGAGCTCTATAACCTCATCCACATTATCCGCGTCAACCTGTGCGGTTGTAACAACAGTGGAAGTTTTCCCTTCAAGCTTTTCCTTAAGGGCATCACATTTTGATTTTGTACGGCTTGCGATACAAAGCTCAGCGAAAACCTCACTGTTCTGGCAGCATTTCTGGATAGCCACCTGTGCAACGCCTCCGCAGCCGATTACAAGAACTCTACTCATATCTTATTTTCCTCCTCGCTTAAAAGATCCTCTACATAACGCGGCAGCATAAATGCTCCGCGGTGCAAATGTGTTGTGTAGTACCAGGTTTTGATATTCCGCGCATTCCATCTTTTACCGTTGAAATCCTTCAGCGGATGATACTTCTTGCTGGCAAAACCGAAGAGCCAGCAGCCTGCCGGACAGGTGGGGATATGAGCCTGGTAAACTCTGTTTATCGGAAAGCTTCTGAAAGCCTTCCTGTGCATGGCGCGGCAGGACTCCTCATCCTCGTCAAAGAAGGGACTTCCGTGCTGATATACCATTATTCCGTCTTCATGAAGGGCTCCGAAGCAGTTGCCGTAAAACTCCTTAGTAAACATGCCTGCTGTATGTCCCAGGGGATCCGTACAGTCGTTAATGATAAGGTCGTACTGATCGTGGCGGGATCTCAGAAATCTTAAACCGTTTTCGTTGTAGATCTTTACCCGGGGATCATCGAGACCGCAGGCATTATCGGGAAACCATTCCTTGCAGACATCGATAAAAAGCTGATCCTCCTCAACCACATCGATTTCCTCGATCTCATCATAATAGGAAAGCTCTCTGGCAACGCCTCCATCACCTCCGCCGATTACCAGCACCTTTTTGACACCGGGATGAACAGACATGGGTACATGTACTATCATCTCGTCATAAACAAACTCGTCCGCCTCGGAAAAGATCACGCTGCCGTTGGAGCAGAGAAATTTCCCGAACTCCGGCGACCTGAAAACATCAATTCTCTGATACTCGCTTTCCCCGGAAAACAGCTGTGCATCTACACGTATGGACAGCTTCACATTGTCTGTATGTAATTCTTCAAACCAAAATTCCATTTTATCTTAATCTCCATTCCGTCGCTCTTATCCGGCGGTTCAAACAGTACTGAAAATTTTTTTAGAACGACCCCTTCTTCAGTACATTAAGGTAGGAAATATCATCACTTTCCGGTCCCTGCATGGAGCATCCCTTTTCCTTTGCATACTGAATATAATCGATGATATCCTTCGTGATAACTTCCCCGGGCGCAAGAATCGGTATTCCTGGCGGATAGCACATTACGGATTCTCCGCAGATATGTCCGGCGCACTCATTGATAGGCACCCTGGTCTTTTCCGCATAAAATGCCTGCTGCGGCGTTGTAGCCACCACAGGGGAAATGTATTCTGCCGTAAAAAGATCCTTTTTCGGTTTTGCATAAAGCCTTCTGATATCGGAAAGCGCCCCCACAAGCCGCTCTATGTCGAGAAGAGAATCTCCGATGGAAATGTAGGCAAGGATATTGCTGATATCTCCGAATTCCATCTGTATGTCGTACTCATCTCTCAGAAGATCGTAGACCTCGATTCCCGCAAGACCGATCTTGTTTGTGAGGACCGCAAGCTTTGTTACGTCAAAATCATAAACACTTCCGCCATTAATGAGCTCCTTGCCATAGGCATAGTACCCGCCGATCTCATTTATCTCATCACGTGCATACTGTGCCATGCGGGCCACCTTCTCGAAGGATTCCTTTCCTCTCAATGCAAGATTCCTTCTCGAAAGATCAAGGCTTGACATAAGGAGATAGGAAGCACTGGTGGTCTGGGTCAGGTTAATGATCTGTCCCACGTATCCCGGGTTCATCTCAGGTCCCAGCAAAAGGAGAGAGCTCTGGGTGAGACTTCCTCCAGACTTATGCATTGAAACAGAAGCCATATCGGCACCTGCTTCCATAGCGGAACAGGGCAGCTCCTCACTGAAGTAGAAGTGGGTTCCGTGAGCCTCGTCCACCAGGGCAAGCATGTTGTGCTCATGAGCCAGCTTTACGATGGTTCTCAAATCCGAGCAGATGCCATAGTAGGTCGGGTTGTTTACCAGTACAGCCTTGGCATCGGGATTATCCTCCATGGCCTTCTTTACATCCTGAACCTCCATACCGAGAGGTATCCCAAGCTCCACATCCACCTTTGGATCTATATATACCGGCGTTGCACCGCAGAGCACGAGAGCATTGATGGCACTTTTATGTACATTTCTGGGAAGTATGATCTTGTCCCCGGCTTTGCAGGCGGAAAGCACCATTGCCTGTACGGCAGAGGTCGTTCCTCCCACCATAAGAAAAGAGTGGGCTGCGCCGAATGCATCTGCCGCAAGTTCTTCCGCTTCCTTGATAATAGAAACAGGATGGCAGAGATTATCCAGGGGCTTCATGGAATTTACGTCTATACCTACACATTGCTGACCTAAGAAACGGACCAGCTCCGGATTTCCCCTTCCCCTTTTATGTCCCGGGACATCGAAGGGTACCACGTGGAGCTTTCTAAACCTTTCAAGGGCATCATATATAGGTGCTTTTTTTTGTCTTTCCGGATTCATGTTTTTCCTTCCTAACACAAAAGGCAGCGCCGCTTTTTCGCAGCACTGCCTTGTAATCAACCTTTAATCATTTCAGATCCGCCTCTGTCAGATTGCCTATTGAACGTTTCACAAGTAGTGTGCTTTCAAGCACTGGTTATGAAGTAACCAACTTATAAAATTGAGCTTTTAACTCGATCAATATGTGGCATAATGCCACTTCGGCAATGGCCGGCCCTGTCCGATGAGCTTTTCACAGTGAACCCGTGGTTCCTGCAACAGGCCTGTATAGAAACGGATTACCTTTCTATCAGAGTTTAGATTATCAGAAAAAAACTCTATGTCAACTTAATTTTACGCATTTATTCAGGAGCTTGATTTTCCGCATTTATTAAGAAACCGTCATATTCGTTCAACTACGTTCATAAACGGTTTTTATAATATGGCTAAATTAATTTGAATGTACAGTTTTACAATATTTTTATATTATTTATGAAATTTAACTAAAAAATTTTAAATTTTGTGTCGCTATTGCACATTTTGTGAATTTCTTAAATTTTTTTGACAATTTAATTTGTTTTATAAGTATAATGGTACTATCATACGAATTGCCGCAAATGACAAATATTATTTGTTTTTTACGACAATCATGATCTTAGCTTTTCTGAGCCCTTCCGGCTCATAACCAAACTGTTGAGGGACAGTTTCTTAAATTAAAGAATGCGAGTATAGAGTTTATGGAAAAAAAGAGTAGAGCAAGAAAGCTGGTGCTGGGGGCATTAGCATTTATGATGACAGCATTTACGGTTTTCACAGCCAGCGCTGCCGGAAACAATTCTATAAAGATAATCAATATTCATGATACAGACAAGGTTCCGATCCCGGATTGGGAACTGTCAATCTATGAGGTGGCCAGATTTGACGCCTCAACCTATTCCTATTTAATAACAGATGATTTCGGTGAGTATATCGATATCGCATTTATTAATGAAGAAAAGACTGCCAATGAGATCGCAGAGAAAGCTGCGGAGCTTGAAAGTGTCATCTCTCAAAAGGACATCACTGCACAGAGCACTGTGAAATCTGATGCAAACAGCAATGCTTCCTTTGATAATCTCGAAGACGGTCTTTATATCATCTGCTACAGCACAAATTCAAAATTCGATTCATCACCCAGCTTCATAGCGGTTCCTGATTATGACAATAACTCAGCCGTAACCCTTGAAGCTAAGATCGAGGATAAATCAAACGGCGGTTCAACTCATAGCGGAGGCGGCGGAAATTCTCCTCACGGAGGCGGAAACGGTAATGACAACGACGGCCAGGAGCCTGAACCCGGAAGTGTACTTGGTGATAGCCGTGAAAAGGAAGTACCTGACGTTGAGGGTCCCGAAGAGAAAATCGTCCTTGGCGCCAAGAGAACACCAAAGACCGGTGATAACAGCCGCATGATGCTTTATCTCAGCATTGCCGGTTTCTCAGCATCCATCCTTTTTGCATGGATCATCATTTATGTAAAGAGAAACAGAAGCTGATCCTCTAAAAAACTGCTTAAACCCCGCGGATTTAATTTTAACTTTGAATTTTGATTATAGAGTATAGAGAATAGTATGAAGGAAACGAGAAACAGAACTAAAACCGGTTTTAACCCCATTGTCTTTATCAAGGCATTAGTCGGCTCAAAGCTTAGCAGACAGCTGACCAGCCTTATCATGTCTATAGTTATCTTTATGGTAACTATCTTTGGAAACACAACCGTAGCCTTTGCCGGCAAGAAAGATGATGTCATTAACAGGATCATCGATCAGTATCAGAACGGAGAGATCAGCAGGGACGAAGCCAAAAGAGCTCTCATCAGAAACGGTGTGACCAATTCACCAATTATTGATTTAGACGAAGATGAAGACGGAAACAAGATTGCGACTGAAAGTGATCTCGCAAAAAAGCTTGGTGAGAAGGATCGTCTTATAGACGAAAAGATCAGAAAGATCATCGAGGACAATCGCGACACTGACACCGGCGCTGTTTTCGCATGGCATCATGAAAACGTTGATACAGTTGTGGAAAAGCTTTCTGATATTGCTTCACAGAGCAACCTCGAAAAAACCGAGACAGAAACTGACGACAGCCAGAATTCAAGTAAGAGCACAGATATCAACGATGATGAGTCCAGCAAAACAACCCAGGCTGATGAAACCGATTCAGTAATTGAGTTTGAGAAAATCGAAGCAGAAGAGGATGCTGCTGAGGATAAAGCAGACGAAGAAGAAATCGTTTTTGAAGATGAAATCGTTTCTGAAGATGAAGAGTCTGATGAGAATCAGGTTTCTGAAAATATCTTCGAGGATGATTCTGAAGATGAAGAAAATGAGGATTCTGATTCTGTTAAGGATGATGAAGTTCTCAAAAATAATTCCGAAGAGGAAGAAGATTCCAGCTTAGTTGAAACAGCTGAGGCTAACGAAAACGACTCCGAGGATCAGGAAAACGAGGATTCTGATTCTGCAGTTGCTGATGAAGTTCTCAAAAACAGCTCCGAGGATCAGGAGACCGAAGTTTTCGATTCTGCAGAAGATAATGAAGTTTTCGATAATAACTCTGAGGATGAGGAAGAAGACGAAGATTCCAACATAGTTGAAACAGCATCGGCTAATGAAAACGACTCCGAGGATAATAATTTCGATTCCATAAAAATAGATGAATTTTTTGAAATCGACTCTTACGTAGAGGACGAGGATTCTGATTCTGTAGAGACAGCAGAGGTCTATGAAGACGATTCAGAGAATTCTGAGGATGAAGATCACGACTCTTCTGATGAGACAAATGAAACAGCAGAAACAAAGGCACTCGGCATTTCAGCTCATTCCGATAAAACTGCAATAGCTCAGACAGAGGAGGATACTGAAGTTGAAGCTGAAAACACAGAAGCAAAGGCGCTCGGTATTTCAGCTCACTCCGATAAGACTGCAATAGCTCAGACAGAGGAGGGTACTGAAGCTTCTTCCGATGAATCTGTTGAGGATTCTGTTGATGAATCTTTTGAGGATTCTGCAGACGAAGAAGATGATGATGATGTCATTGACCTTTCTGAGTATATGACCATTTCCTCAGCAGTTAAGAAGTTCCACGAGGATTGGATCGAGTCAGAAAGCTTTGATTCAGGAAACAAGATCGGTCTTACACTGTACTTCTCCATCCCTGAGGATGTGATGTACGACAAGGACACAAGAGTCGCTGCATATTCCATGCCTGAAGGACTTACTTCACAATTTGAAGGAAAGGGCAAAGTAATTTCCGGCGATGAGACCGTAGGAACCTACAAGCTTAAGAAGAACGAGATTGAGATCACCTTTGATACCGCATTTGTAAAATCCGGAAAATCAATCGAAGGCGCACTTTTCTTCAAGGGTCGTGTTGAAAACAACACAGATGAAGACTGCCTAACCATAGAGCTTGGCGGCACAGCAGGCAGCCTGAATGTATATAAGGAGATTACAAAGACAGTAATTTCTGACGACGGAAAAGTACGTGTTACAGCAACTTTCGGAGCTTCAACCTTTGATGGAAATGTAACTCTCCATGCAGATTCTCTGGATGAAGAGACAAAACTTGACATCGAAAATGCCTACAATGAAAAAATAAGTGAAGAAGAGCGTCATGTATCTGACCTTTATCTCTATGACGTTTACTTCCTTGACGAGGAAGACGATAAGATAGAACCGGATGGACATGTTTCTGTTAAGATTACCTTTATCAAACCTGTAGAATCAGAAGATGATGAAGAGGTTAAGGTAATACACGTTAAGAATAATGATATCTCTGATATTGAAGACCTTACTTCCATGGACGATACCGTTATCAACGAGAACTCCAAAGGTGAAATCAAGAATGTGGAACTGGTAACAGATTCCTTTTCCACTTATGGAGTCATACTGACAGAGATAACCGGTCCTGAAGAGGACATAAAAGAATTCCTGTCCTCTTTGTCCATAACCGGAGCCGAGCAGTCATCAGACGGAAATACCTGGACAGTAAAGAACAAGACTCTATATTCCCTTTATCTCTCTTTCAGCGAGGTATCCGGAGGTGTTCAGTTCCCTAATGATACCACCTGGATGTACTACGAGATCCCGGCAGGCCTCTACATAGAAGATAAGGAAACAACTTTTGACGTCATCATTGACCACACATACACCATAAGCGGAAACAAAGTCATAGTAGACTCTCAGAAAAGAAGACTTTATTTCCAGTGGAACACAAAACATGAGAACTTTAAGCATTTACAGAGTGCCACTGACGTAAAGATTACAGCGGAGATAAGCGGTAAATTAAACAACGAGGAAGTTAATTTCGAATTCCCGAACGGTGTAATAAAGACTATCAAAATAAATAAAGAGCATGATGTCAGCATCAATAAGTGGGCATACTATGATAAGAATGACGGCATGATTCACTACACTGTTAATGTTTATTCTAACGGTGTTTCTGAAAATGTAGTGGTTACCGATACCATTAATGGTTCCCTTATAAGCCTTGATACAAGCAGCGATATAAAGATAACCAGCAACAAGGGAAGTATCAAAGCCACAGTAGAAAATAAAAACAGTAAGGGATTTACAGTAAAAGTACCTGAAATGAAGGATGGAGAATCTGTAAATATCGAGTACCTTGCCAAGATCGATTCAGTCCCTGATGGTGCAAAGGCAACTCTGGATACAACCGGAAATACAGGTAATGTCACTGCCGATGATGATAAAGATCCTTCTAACAATAAGAAGGAATATATATTCAACATCTCGACCCTGAAAAAATACACAAATGGTGTAGGAGGAGTACTTAAAGATAGCGACGGAAATTTATACGGAGAGATCACATATACAATTGAAGCCAATGAAGAGCGTATTGCGAATCTTTCTTATATAACAGATACCATCGATGCCAACTCAAGACAGTATCTCAGTTACACCGGAACCGGATTGAATATTTATATAAATGGCAGCGACACAGTCAATATGACTGTTAAATGGGATGACCTTGAATTAGTTAAGGATTCTGACGGAAAGGTTTACGGTTGGACATGGAGGATACCTACTGATAGTAACTTTGTTAAAAAGTACGGAAAAAATGCTTCATTTAAGATAAAGTACAAAACCAAAGTTGACAGATCAAGTAAAGACATTTTATCCATAAAGAACAGCGTTAAAACAAATCACCATGATTCAGTAACTTCAGAAACCGGTGTAAATCCGTATACTTACTACAAGGAATTCACAAAGAAGGCAAAATCCTACACCAGTGAGAAGATAACCTGGGAGCTTACTGTTGAAGTTCCTGCGAACGGTTATAACTACTTAAGAATAAACGATTATCTGCCTTACAAATACGAATATTATGATGACCTGTTTGGTACCACTCAGGATATTACAATAACAGGTTTAACAGATAAGGAAAAATGTGTTGTTTCAAAACAGCTGATAGGCCATTCTGACAATCAGCACGGTTATTTATTATCCTTTATCTTCTATAAGGATGAAACCAAGAATATAAGTACTGATAAGAATAATGACAATACCGGTCTCACAGGTACAGGAAGCACAAGAACCATTACCATTACTTATTCATCCAAAAACAATACAGACTGGGTAACGAGAGCATCCGGTAATGACTACGAAACATATAAGGGTCATTACAACACAGCAAAGTTCTTGTTTAATGACGACTATGTATGGAGAGGCGACACCGTTATCATTGTCAACAGTAATATAAGAAAGACCGGAAGCATCTACTGTGATAACAATGGCACCGTACCTTATGTTACTGATGACGGCTACTATATTTTTGCTTATGACATCGCATTTAACGGTTTAAATGGAACCTATCCGGATGGTCTTATATTTGAAGATACCTATGATGAAAGACTTTCATTTGTGGATACGGAAGTTCCTTACAGAACCACAGACAACGGCACAATCTATACCGGAAGCGTCTGGTATCAGGGCGATGATCGCGGAAAAGCTGATATCTCTGTAGATAATGCTAACCACAAACTTACTATAAGTATTCCAAAGGTACCTGTAGACGGTTCAGGAAAGTACTATGATGCATACAGAATAAGATATTACCTTAAGGTCAAAAAGGATACTGCCATAGCTCTTGCATTACAGAACAAGAATGACAGTAAAGGAAGCGTTACCTTCAACAATAAGGTTAAGTGGGGATCCTTCGAAACAGAAGCTGACGTCATTTATGAGTATCAGATTCTTGACAAGGACGGATCTTACAATAAGGAAACAGGTCTCGCAGACTACGAAATCGTTATAAATCCTAACAAGGATACTTTAAACGATGAAAAAGTCATGAAACTTCTGGATGAATTTGAAAACCAGATCATTGACATCTCAACCATAGAGATAACAGAAGAGGATCTGAACGGAGTCGTAAAGAAAGCCGACAACATAAAGTACAGCATTGAAGGAAATAAGCTTACCTTTACTAACATCCCTGATAAAACAAAGGTTGTGATCACTTACAATGCTTTACCTCAGCTTACAAGCAATAAGGTGACACTTACCAACAAGGCTACACTTCTCTGGTCAAGTGATGAAACCAAATTTGACGCTGAGTTCTATCTTGCAGCCCAGGGTTCAGGAACCACAGCCAGCATAAAACTTGTAAAGCATAAGGCGGGAGAGGATTCCAAAAAGCTTGCGGGCGCTGTATTTGATCTTTATAAGGTTGACAATAGCGGTTCCGCTATAAAAGACAGCACAGGAAAGACCCAGTGTAAGGGAATACCAATGACATATACGGATGAGGATGGTGAAACAAAAATCATTCAGTTTACAACCGATGATCAAGGTATTGCCGAAATATCATTAAACGATATTGATACCGAAGAAGCATTTGCCTACGGACAAAAGTATTGCCTCGTAGAAAGCCAGGCACCTGAAGGTTACCAGGTTGATAAAAACAATGTTTACTACTTTGCCTTTGCAAACCCGGAAGCAACTACCTTCAGTTATGATTCAGAGAACCCTCTTTATCCGAAGGGATATGTACTTTCGATTTCAAATGAAGAAATCAAATTTGCACTTCCGGATACAGGAAGCATCGGAGTAAACGTTATGTATCTCGCAGGTACAATTATGGTTGCTCTTGGCGGAATCTTCCTTGTCTTGAGAAAAAGAAAAGAAAACCAGCTTTGATCACTAATCGTGGGCGGCCAATAGCCGCCCACAAAATTTGCCAAAGAGATAGATGGATTTTAACAATCCAATGGCAATGTTTAACAATTTACTTATATCAGCAATTTTTTATCACTTTTTAAGTCTCGATTTAATATCACATGGGGTATATTAGGACTCGTTGAGGGAAAAAACTAATAAATTATAGGAGTATAGAATGAAGAAGAACAGATTTATAGCTTTAGCTCTTGCTGCAGGAATGACATTTTGCAATGTTGCAACAACAGGTGTAGTTGCATATGCTGAAACACAGACAACAACTACTCACAAAATTAATGCACCGGCAAATACTACTCACATATATGAGATTTATCAGATTTTCACAGGTAATGCTTACACGAGTGAGGAGAATGGTCAGAAAGGTTTAAATAACGTTACTTACGGCTCTAATACAAAAGGCCGTACTATTGGAGATGCTGTTAGTCAGGCTGACATGGAAACTCTTACAGCTTTGGCTGATGCTGCACGTACGAATGACCAGGATGATATTGAAAATATTGCTCCGTTTGTAAATCTTACAAGCCCTATAGCTACAATAGGCAAAGACCTTGAATCCTCTGCCACAGTGGAAGAAGGTTATTACCTCATTAAGGATAAGGATGGCTCTTTAAATAATACTGAAGAAGTATATACTTTATATCTCATGTCTGTTCTTGATTCCGACCTCACTATTACTCCGAAGAGTGATAAGCCTTCATCGGATAAGAAGATCAAAGACACAAATGATTCTACCGGTGATACCACAGAATGGCAGGCAACTTCTGACTATGATATCGGCGATAAGGTGCCTTATCAGCTGACAGCTACCCTTCCTTCAAACTATACAGATTTCAAGACCTATCATCTGACATTCCATGATAAGATGGATTCTGGTCTTACTTTTAACAAAGACTCTGTAAAAGTTTACCTTGATAACAGTGAGACTGCACTTGCAAGTACCAACTATAATATTGTAACTGCTACTACGGATAACGATACTTTTGACATTGTCTTCACATATGCTAATCTGACTACCATTGGTGTTACTAATAGCAGCGTGATAAGAGTCGAGTATGATGCTACTCTTAACGAAAATGCAGTTATCGGAAATCCCGGTAATCTCAATAAATCATGGATTACTTATGACAACAATCCTAACAGCGATCAGGATGGCGAAGAAGGTGGAAAGACACCTGAAAATACAGTTGTGACATTCACATACCGAATTGATGTTGATAAGATTGATGCTGATTATAACTCACTTACAGGAGCTGGATTTACCCTTTACAAAGAGTATGCGAGCCTTCCAGAAGGTGTTACTGCAAAAGAAAAATCTACTGCTGTTGAAGGTGAGTTCTTCACAGAAAATAATAAGTATTACAAGGTTGTTAATGTCTGGACCAATACCGATGGTACATTAACCAGTTTCACATTTGACGGAATCGATGATGGTACATATATCCTTTCAGAGACTAAGGTTCCTACCGGATATAATAAGGCTGATGACGTAACAATAGTAGTTTCTGCGGAACATGAGACAGAAATCACCAGCTTGACCGCTGATGGTGGAAATTTCCAGGCTAATGCAAATGGTGGTACATTTACTTTTGTTAAGGATTCAGACAATACAAAGACACACGAATATACCAGTGATAAGGCAGCTGTTGCCGGCGCAATCGTTAACCAGTCCGGCACCGTTCTTCCAAGCACCGGTGGTATGGGTACAACTATCCTTTATGTAATTGGTGGTATCCTCGTAATCGGCGGTGGAGCAGCAATCTTCATCAAGAGAAAAAAGGATGCTGAATAATTTATCACAACATAACTTTTGACGAATAATATATTGAAGGCGGGGGACATGTCCTTCGCCTTCTTTTTCTAAACAAAATCTAATTTCTTATTTAACGGGTGAAAAGATAAATGAATGATACTACAGAGAACAAAGATCTGACTCAAAAAGATACGGGTATTCCTACTACTGAGTTTGTAGATTCACCAAAAACCGAATCAGGACCTAACGAACCCCAAACAACAAAATCCCCCAAAAAGAAAAAGGATCGCCTAACATCTAACATAATTACGGTAATAATCGTGCTTGTCATGATTGTGGGCATCGGGCTTCTGCTTTACCCTACCATCAGCGAGAAGTGGAATGCTCTGCATCAGTCAAGAGCCATTTCCGGCTACACAAACCAGCTAAAAACAACTGATGTAGGAGAACTAAAAAAAATACGTGATCTTGCCACTAAGTATAATGAAGATCTGCTGTCAAGGGCCGATCGCTATAATCCAAGCGATGAAGAGATGGAAGAGTATATGTCAACTCTTGACATCAACGGTTCCGGGATTATGGGCTACATCACCATTCCAAAGATTGATGTGGAGCTTCCCATCTACCACACAACCGACGAAGCGGTTCTTCAGATCGGAGTAGGTCATATTGTCGGCACATCACTTCCGGTAGGCGGAGATAGTACCCACGCTGTACTTTCCGGACACAGAGGCCTGCCTTCCGCAAAGCTCTTTACAAGACTTGATGAAGTGGGAGAAGGAGACTGCTTCTTCCTTCATATCCTGGATAAGGTGCTTGTTTATCAGGTCGATAACATTAACATCGTCCTTCCTGAAGAAGCAAACATGATAGATATCGTGGAGGGAAAGGACTACTGCACACTGATAACCTGTACCCCCTACGGAGTCAATACACATCGTATGCTGGTAAGAGGCGAGCACACAGAAACCATAACAGAAGAGGAGTACAAAGCTACCTACGAGAAGACCTCAGCTGCTGCCTCCACTGTAACCTCCGACAACAGCACCATGGATCAGGGCAGAGCTATCCCGGACTGGGTTCCGATAGCATTCGCAGTATGCGCAGTACTAATCCTGGGCTTCGCGCTCTTTGCTCCGGTGAAGAAGAAAGATAAAAAAACTCCTGAAAAAGAAAATAACAGTTCATCAGAACAGTAAATATCACAAGAGCCTGGGAGCATCAATTTAACGGATGCTCCCAGGCTCTTTTTGATTGCTGTCAGAAAAGCTATTTATGACATAGAACGTATGAATATGGCGACCGGAGAAATCTTTAATGATGGATCATATATTCTTTACATAAATGGTACCTACCGCGGTGATGACGAAATCGGAAATCTGATGCACGATTTTTCTTGCTCAGATCCCGATGATATGATAAATAAAGAACTAGCAGACAGAACAAGATATTTTAAAGAAACAGAGGAAGGAGTGGAAGCCGTGTGTAAAGTGATGGAAGATATGCGCGAAGAAGCAAAAAAAGAAGAGCACATTGATACAACCCTGAATAATATTAAAAACCTCATGGAAACATTAAAGCTCTCTGTGGATCAAGCTATGGATGCACTTAAGATTCCTATGTCTGAAAGAAATATATTTCTTGATAGATTATAAATTGACAGTTAGCCCTTAAACTATATTTTAGAAAATAACCGTTCAGTGAAGCGACCCCCAAAAGTTAAGATTAATGTCTACCTTTTGGGAGTCGCTTCACTATCAATTACTAATATTTGTTAATCCTTATTCTTTATCTGATCATAATAGCTGAGCAACCTCTGTATAGTTGATTCATCAGCGTTCTGTACTCCATTTAATAGTTCAAACAGGAGTGGAGCATCATTTTTGAAAACACTAATCACATCAGGTGCTATATCATCCGTTCCACCGGTAAGATACGCAACTGAAGTTCCCAAACTTTCCGCTATCGACTGAATAACCTGAGAGGAAGGACTACGATCTCCGGACTCATATCTGACATAGGAAGCAGCCGTTAACCCAATCCGCCTTGCTGCTTCTGCTTTAGTAAGGTGAAGTTGTTCTCTGGCAGATTTTAACCGTTCAGGAATAAGTGTGTTGGACGATGCTTTCATGAATTCCTCCTTGACAATTAATTTTACTAAGATTTCACATAAATCTGGCATGAACGCATGGTTTCAAGGGCAGCTTCATGCTTTTCGGGAGTGACTCCGGCACAGCACAGAGGGTCTACCGAAATAGGAACCTCAGGCATTGAGGCTTTTAAGAGGAGAGCATTGGAAACCACACAAATGTCAGTACAAAGCCCGACAAGTTCGATCTCAATGTCTTCCTTTTCACTGATTGCTTTGATAGTGTCCGCCAGAACGGTAGAACCGAAGGTAGGTTTGTTGATAAAAGTTGCACCTTCAACCACCTGTGCCACGCTGGAATCAAGCTGCCATCCGTCAGTACCTTCCACGCAGTGCACCACCGGAAGATTCTTTCCCTCCTGAGTCTCCATATAGTTCGGCTGATGTGTGTCACGTGTCACAAAAACATCCTTGATGGAATAGGACTTGATCTTTTCCACAACTGCAGGAACTATAGCCACAGCCTCCTTCGAACCCAGTGCCCCATCTACAAAATCTTTCTGCATATCTACGACAACAAGTATTTTTCTCATAACTCCCTCCTTTATCACAACTACTATATTTAATATACGACAAATATTATATCAAAAAAGAATTTTCGTTATAAAATCGTAAAATTTGCCGAAGTTATCTTTAGTCTACAAATGAACGTGTAATTATTTGGCAAAATTTTTATGAATTGGAGAGTAACATGAAGGCATTTACAGAAAGATTTCAGAGAGACCCCGGTCAGGGACCAAAGAGGCGCATAAGCACAACACTTCTTCTTATCCTTGTCCCCATCATCGTAGTGAGTATCGTATTTATCATCCTTTTTCTGAGCGGGCAGGCAGAAAACCAGATAAAATCACTCTCGGCAAATGTGCTCCAGGCAGAATCAGATTACAATGCTGAGAAATTCGGTGCGAGAGTGCAGAATGTTGTTGCAAGAGGCGAAGCATTCGCCAAATCTGCAGAATCCACAGATTTCGCAAATAAGAAAGAATATCAGGATTTCATGAGCAGCTCAAACAATATGGGTGACCTCAAGAATCAGGGAATCTACACCGGATTTGAAGACGGTGGTATGTTCTATGCTGATTATACAGAGGTTCCGGCTGATTACGATCCCAGATCCAGAGGATGGTATCAGGATGCCCTCAATCAGAATATGACTTCCTTCACCATAACAGCGCCTTACGTTGATGCCATGACCAACGCTCTTTGTGTATCCTTCATAAGAAAGATGAACTTAAAGAGCGGTGAGACCGGTGTTGCCGGAATAGACATTTTCCTTGACGAGCTTGCATCTGAAACTGCAGCTATGAAGCCTATGCAGACCGGTATTTCCGCAATTGTTGCTGACGGAATGATCCTTGGAAATCCGGATCCTTCTGTTAACGGTAAGCTTGTTTCGGAATCCGGAGATGCTCTTCTTGCACAGGCAGTAGAAAAGGTTAAGCCGGATCAGCCGATTTCGCTTAAGAACGGTAAGAGCGTTTACTACGTAGCAGCTTCCGAAGTTCCAAATACAAACTGGGTTCTCTATTCAGCAGTTCCTGAGGCAGATGTTCTTGCATCACTCAGAGCATTCCAGAGAGTCTGCATCATTATCATGGTTATCATCATAGCTGTCATCATCTTTGTACTTCTGACAGTTATAAGCACAGTTATCACTGTTCCTCTTCGTAAGGTTACAACTGCGGCAGTCAAGATTTCCGAGGGCGACTTCGATGTTGACCTTCCTACAGAGTCTCAGAACGAAATCGGTCAGCTTGCCGTTGCTTTCAGCAAGACAACAGAACAGCTCAAGAATTATCAGGGTTATATCGATGAAATCTCCGGAGCCCTTTCAGAAGTCTCCGAAGGCAATCTTAATGTTGAATTAAAGCGCGAATATGTCGGTCAGTTTGCCAAGCTCAAGGTCAACATGGATAAGCTGGTTACACAGCTTAGAAGCATTATCGGATCTATCATGGATTCTGCAAAGCTTGTGGACAGTGGAGCAGTTCAGATCTCCGACGGTGCTCAGGGTCTTGCCCAGGGTGCTACAGAACAGGCAAGTTCGATTGAAGAGCTGTCAGCCGAGATCAATCAGATCAATGATGAGACTATCCGCATGGCAGAAAATGCCCGCACTGCTCAGGGTCAGATCCACAGTGCAGAAGAGCAGATCAATACAAGTAACACCCAGATGATTGATCTTCGTAAGGCAATGGAAGATATCACTGATAAGTCTCAGCGTATTTCAACCATCATCAAGACCATCGATGATATCGCCTTCCAGACCAATATCCTTGCGCTTAATGCTGCGGTAGAGGCAGCAAGAGCAGGTGCCGCAGGTAAAGGCTTCGCAGTTGTTGCTGACGAGGTTCGTAACCTTGCCGGTAAGTCATCAACTGCTGCACTTGATACCTCCAACCTCATTACCGAGACTATCGCTGCAGTTCAGACCGGTGACAAGCTCACCATCCAGACCGCAGAGTATCTCAAGAGTACTCAGGAATCAACCGAGAAGGCTGTTCAGCTTATTGCCGAGATCACCAGGGCAACAGACCATCAGCAGCAGTCTCTCAATGATATCAAGCAGGGCATCGATCAGATTTCCAGCGTTGTTCAGACCAATGCTGCTACCGCTGAAGAAAGTGCCGCAGCCAGCCAGGAGCTTACCAGACAGGCTAATGTCCTTAACGAAGAAGTTAATAAGTTCTCACTTTGACAGTGCTGTAAACCGGGAAGGAGGGGAAATCCCCTCCTTCTTGTATTTTGATCCACCAATGACGGTTCTCGCCAGCGAGAACCGTCACTGGTGGATCTCGAAATTTTTTTGAATTTTTTCGCTTTAGGGGGTAATATTCGGAGCTTATCTGTCGATATATTTAACATAAAGTAAAAATTTTGTAAGTTTTTTAAATAAAACGCAAAATTCTTTACATTTGTGACACTTTTGTGATTAACCCTCTGATACAATAGCGTCATAGATTTAAAACAGTAATTGATGTGACCAATCCAATGGCATCAGTTCGAAATACAAGAGTCCGTCAAGTTTGTCCTCCCTTTATCTTACTTGTCGGACTTTTGTGTACTGTAAAACCGCGAAGAAACTTTATCGTAGTTATCATTATGTGTTTAAAGCAGGCCTTTGCGTGTAGGAATGTGTGGGCGCTGCGCAATGGCTGTGGGTGGCAGACGAGTTTGGCATCCACAGCTACTATATTTTTATCTTTGTTCTTTATTATTTCGCCTTTGTTCCTTATAATCTGAGGAGCAAGAGCGTTTTTTATTGCACTTCAAAACATTTATCTTTAAGACAGGATTTTTTTATTATGAAAGCATTATTCTTTGATGTAGACGGCACTTTACTGGATGAAAAGACAAGAAGTATACCGGAAAGCGCCCTTACTGCCATTAAACAAACAAGAGAACTTGGAAACAAAGTTTTTATAAATTCCGGACGCACCATCGGTATGCTGAAAGCTGTGCAGAAGCTGGTGGAAGTGGACGGATTCCTGTGCGGCTGCGGCACTGAACTCATATACGAAGGTGCCTCTGTTTACTATTACAAAGTATCAAAGGATGTGAAGGCCCGTGTTATTGAGGCCTCAGATAAATACGGCATCCTGGTTTTACTGGAGGGCAGAGCCGGCTGGCACAGCAACCCCTCAGAGTCCCTGCTAAAGGATCACCCGAGTTTTAAGGCTCACTACGACAGGTTTTACAACGCACTGTCCGGTGATGATGCCCTGGATCCCACACCCTTTGACGGTGACTATGAGATCTCAAAGTTCTGTATCCAGACTGACGACGGTCAGGGAAACGGAAAGGGTCTGGATTTCGCAAGTCACAAAGCATCCGATATGGAGGGCTTCCGTCAGGAATTTGCCGGACTTTTCCATATCATTGACCGTGGCAAGGGCTTTTTCGAAATGGTTCCAAAGGGTCACGGAAAGGGTAATGCCGTTGACCGTATGTTAAAGTACCTTGGCCTCACCCCTGAGGATGCCTACAGCTTCGGTGACAGCACCAATGATATCGAGATGTTTAAGGCCTGCGGCAACAATATCGCCATGGGCGTTCACGCAAAGGAGCTTGAAGCCTTCGACCCCTTCATCACAAAAAACGTGGAAGAGGACGGCGTGGCATATGCCATGAAAGAACTGAATTTGATTTAACCATAAAGGAGCCGAAGCGAACCTTTTTTTCAGTGTGTCCTTATGCTGCGACAAATTCTTTTATACCGAAAGTCTGCATTATCTTAATGCAAGCTTTCGGCTTTTTTGTTATAATATTGTCTCATGTGAGTGAGGTTAAGGATGACCGGAGATTTATATACCAAAAAAAAGCTTGAACATGAATCTTTGTTAAGACAAGCAGGGCAACTGCAGCTTGAATACATCCGGCTTGGCAGAAGCGAAGGCAAAAGAGAACAACAGCGCTGGTGGATAACAAAGGGAAACTTTAGAAAATATGTAAATCTGATTCACAGAGTACAGATGTTGGATGAAGTTCTGTTACCTTATGAGATAGAGCACGGAATCCGCAAAATAAATCTACAGGAGCATATGAAATGGCATTATTTGACTTTTTAAACGGAAATAAGAAAAAGGTTTTGGCCGAGCAGAAGATAGAAGAACAGAAACAGGAACAGCATGATCAGGCTGTTCAGAGACAGGAAGAAGAACACAAGGATTTTACATGGCCGGAGCTCATGCCATTAAACCTTTTTGTTCGGAAGCCTGAAGAAAAACCTCATCTTACAGTTGTGAACGGTGGAGAGAATGCTTCTTTAGAGACTGAAGAGGCTGAGAATACAACAGCTGATGAACAGGCTGCACCACAGGAAAAGCCCAGGGCAACAGTTCAGATCGATGATCCTCTCACAAAAGAACGTAAGGATGAGATAGGAAAGCTTATATATGAGCCGGAGCTCAAGCCAGAGATGCTCAAGGATCTGAGCCTCCAGGAAATCCTTTTCCTGGAAGTAGCCATGGTTACCGCCAACAGAATGAAAGCTCTTGAGAATTATGAGCAGAATCATCAGAAGATCCGTAACCAGTTCCTTAATATGGTTCGTGCCGCAGAAAAGCTTTACATAATTTATGATGCCAGAACCGGCTACCCTCTTCTGGACGGAGGCTACGTTCAGATGTACCTCGATGAGGAGCACGCAAACATTGCAGCAAAGCTTTACGATGATCAGCTCCGTAAGACACGAGTGATCGCAGTTCCCGGAATGTCAGCAAAAACTGAATTAATCGAGGGAAAAGAACAGCTCAAGATATTTGACTTCATGTACTTCCTCGGCTTTGAGAATGTCATCGTTGATAACGGATGGTACAAAGGATTCCTCCGCAGAAGTGAGATTTCAGCGCCCTTCTACATTAACGAAGATCCCGAAAAGATTCCTCCATACAACCCGGCTCTCAGCTTTGCCCTTATTGATTATGTGGCTGAAGTTAAGTGGCCTGTCAACTATGGAAAGCGCCAGGATATACTTAAGGCCAAGTTTAACCGCATCATGCAGCTGGTTCCTAAGTCAAATTTCATAGTTCCTCTTCGTTCAATAGATGAAGCTTCTGAGGAAGCTCCAGACATGAGTGAAAGTGAAAGCACTGCAAAGCCGGCTGATGTTCCTGAAAATACAGCTGCCGCTCAGCAGTCTACAGAGGATGCCGATACTGCAGCTGCCGAAGCACAGAAGAAAAACCGCCGTATACAACTGCCTGTAGTTCAGATAAACGGAAAGAACATGCTTCCTGTATACACAGATATCTTCGAGTACTCAAAGGAGTTTGGCAAATCGACTTTCAAGCCTATCCGTGCTGACTTTAAGGGCATTAACAGATTTATAGCAAACTACAACGGTATGGTCATCAACCCTCAGGGTGCTGGCATGGTCATCGAGCGCCGCCCCGGAGCTCAGGCTCCTAACGGTCAGCCTGCTGCGAAGGCAGATGCTCCAACCGCAAGCATAAAGACTGCCCCAAAGCCTCAGGCAGATTCCTCAAACGTAATTGACCTCAGCGCAAGACGTAAATGATAAAAAGAGCCGGAGGGCATTCCTTTAAACGCGTTAAGCAAACGACCCGCGTTTAAAGGGATGCCCTCCGGCTCTTCACACGCTAGTTTATAAATGCTAAAATAAATAAATTACCTTTACAAATCCGGAGGTGTTATTTGGACAAGGAAACCCTGGACTATCAGGCATTGGAAAACGAAAACTTAAAGCTTGTGGAACGCATTCAGAAAAATCTTGATAAAAAAAATGCGGAAGCAGAACTTTGTGAGAAAAATAAAGGACTTATCCTGCAGATAGTCCGTAACTACGTGAATCTGTCCAACCATACACTTAGCCATGAAGATCTGGAAAGTGTAGGAAAGATAGGTCTTATAAAAGCTTCTCAAAGCTATGACCCTTCCTACGGAGCAAAGTTTTCAACCTATGCGGTTTACTGGATCCGCGACAGCATTGTAAAAGAAATCTACAATGCCGGCTTCGGCATCCGTCTTTCAAATCATCAGCTGGAACGAATCTTCAAGGTTCAGAGCATCCTTAGGAAACGTGATCTTGAGCATCTTCTGGGTGATGACATGATCCATGCCATCATGGAAGACTCCGGTTTTTCCGAAGAAGAGGTTCGCAAATGTCTCAGACTTAACAACGTGGTTCTGGGGGCAACCTCTCTTAACAAAAAAGTCGGAAAAGAGGACGACGAAACCTCTGAGCTTGGGGATATGACCATTTCCCCTGATAATGTTGAAGAGATCGTTATGGAGCACGAGCTCCATCAGGAGCTGTACCAGTCCCTGAATACACTTTCCGATGACGAACGTGACACTTTGGTACTGAGATACGGTCTTTATGACGGAAAACAGCACACTTTAAAGGAAATTGCAGCACTTTCCAATGTCTCCATTGAAGCCATAAGGCAGAGAGAACAGAGAGCCCTAAGAAAACTCCGAAAGGAACTGGACTGAACCGGATTCCTGCTGCTTTGATAACTATTGACAGGAAATGATCACCCTGAGAATTCAGCTAAAACATCACCATGCTAAAGATTGACCTGATAACCGGATTCCTTGGTTCCGGTAAAACCAGTTTTATAAAAAAATATGCGAAATACCTGATAGAGCAGGGCGAGAGAGTCTGCATTCTGGAGAATGATTACGGCGCCATAAACATTGACATGGTTCTGCTTAAGGACCTGCTTGGTCCCAACTGCGAGCTTGAGATGGTTGTGGGAGGTGACGGGGCAGAAGCTCACAAGAGACGCTTCCGCACGAAGCTCATAAGCATCCGGATGCTGGGATTCACCCGTGTCATCGTTGAGCCAAGCGGCATCTACGATGTGGATGAGTTCTTCGACACACTTTACGAAAGTCCATTGGACGAATGGTATGAGACAGGTTCCGTTATCACGGTTATGGATCCGGTCACATCAACCGTCATGTCTGAGGAATCACGCTACCTTCTTATGTCAGAAGCTGCAAGAGCCGGAAAGATTTTGATCAGCAAGCTTGACAGCACATCTAACATAATTACGGTAACCCGGGATGCAGTAAATTACCTTAATGCTTCCATGGAGCATTTTAAGTGTAAAAGGCGCTTCACCGATCAAAAGGATATTCTGGCAAAACCCTGGGAGGAGCTTACGGATCAGGATTTTGAAAGCATAAAGAATGCCGGCTTCGTGAATGCTTCTCATGTAAAGCTTTCTTCAGACGATGATCATTATCAGTCACTGTTTTATCTTTACTATAGGTCGACGGAGACGGAGCTTCGGGAAAAGATTTCAAAACTGTTTGAAGACAAGGAAGCCGGGAGTATCTTCAGAATTAAGGGATTTATTAACTACACCGGGACAGCTGCTGCGGATAAGCCCTATGAACCCGGTATGGATGCCCGGAACGAAGACAGTACGAGTGAAGACCACCTTTCTCTGGAGATTAATGCCACGGTCGAAAACATTGAAATAAAACCTGTATCAGGAGAGGCTCAGGATGTCCTCATCGTCATAGGAGAAAAGCTTAACAAAGAACTAATTTCCGGTTATTTCCCGGGGGCAGTCACGGTATAAACATTCAAACCGGCCATCCGGGTCAGGCATCATTATGCATATGGTTTTTAACCAAAGATATATTACTGTCAACATACATTTTTCAGGAAAGAAATAAATGCAGGACAATATTTTTAAAGAAGAACAGAATCATTTGACAAAGCTTTATAACAAGCTTACGAATATGAAGGCTCAGATGGAGGCAGAACTCATTGATCTCCAGAACCAGGCCCAGGAAGAGAAAAATACCGTAAGTGACGACCTTCAGTATGACTTTGTCGGTATAGAAGAGGCTCAGGAAACTCTCATAGAGTTTGAGACTATGAGCCGGGCTGTAGAAGAGCTTAATATCAGCAGCCGTACTGTAAGCACAGCTCTTTCAAAGGTCAACAGGCTATTGCCAAGGCCCTACTTTGCCCGTATCAATGTCCGTTTCCCGGAGGAAACCGAAGATGAGTCCTACTATATCGGCACCACCTCTGTGTCCAATGAAGATCACGAGCCCGTAGTCATTGACTGGAGAAGCCCTATAGCGGAGGTTTACTACAATCAGGAGATGGGAGAGACCTTCTATTCTGTTGATGACAGAAAGATCCCTGTGGATTTAAAGCTCAGAAGGCAGTTTGACATTGAACAGAACCTTCTGAAGGCCTACTTTGATACAAAGATCGCACTGGAGGACCCGCTGCTTATTCATTCCCTTACAAGAAAAAGAACGGATAAGATGCAGTCCATCACCGAAACCATCCAGAAGGAGCAGAATGCCATCATCCGGCACCCGGATGTCCCGGTTTTACTGGTTCAGGGTATCGCAGGAAGCGGCAAAACTTCTGTGCTTCTTCAAAGAATAGCCTATCTTTTTTACAGAAGACGTAAAAATCTGCGCCCGAATCAGGTGTGTCTCATAACCCTGAACCCGGTTTTCCAGCAGTACATCGATAACGTTCTGCCTGAAATGGGAGAGGCTAACCCCAATACCATGACCTGGTCACTGTTCCTGGATACCATCGGTGTCAAGAGTCTCGGGGAAGCGGATATCACGGAGGCGGATTCCCTCAGACAGATTGATGAAGGACTTAAGGGCTTTAAGATAGACGAGCGTTTCATCCATGGAATCAATCTCAAGCACGCAAAGGTTCTTGATAAAAAGCAGATCGCCGGGGTTCTTCGTAAGTACAGAAGCTCCAGCTCCACAGCCTGGATCATACAGACAGCAATAGAAGATCTTCAGGAACTTGCAAAGAAAAATGCCAAAAAGATCGAGAATAAGAATAAAGAGCTGGATCTCGGCAACATTAGTTTCGAAGATTTTGATCCGGATGAGAACCAGTTTGGTGGAGTTCAGGAAAAAATCCAAAATCTCAGCTGGCTTGACATCGAAGGCATCGGTAAGAAGATCCTGGGTAAGGATGATCTGACACCTGCGGAGTTTACTTATCTCAAGATGTCACTTATCGGCTACAGCGACCATAACACCCGCTATGTAATCGTGGATGAGGTTCAGGATTATACGGAAGCACAGCTTATGGTCATGACGAAGTATTTCAGGAATGCCCACTTCATGATGCTGGGGGATGAGTTCCAGTCCATACACAGCGGAACAGCTAAGTTCAAAGACATTAGCAGGATGTTTACTTCACAGGGAAAAGAAGTCACCCATATGTCACTGATGACCAGCTACCGTTCTTCACCGGAGATAACCTCTCTGTTTACGGGGCTCCTTCCAAAGGAGATCAGTGTGCAGACAAATTCTGTTCAGAGAGAGGGCATCGAGCCGGAGATCCTTGCCTTCGGGAATCATGAGGAGTACGTTGAAAAACTTAAATCCGTCATAGCCGAAAACACCCGGACAGAGGGTCTCACAGCCATCATTTGTCAGGACCGGTCGGGCATCAACATGATGACCAGGAATCTCGGTGAAGAGCTGCCTCATGTGGTGAAAAATTACGAGAAGCTCCCGAAGAGCGGCATTATCCTTATGGAACTTAAGCTTGCCAAGGGACTGGAGTTCGATACCGTTATCCTTCCGGATGTGAACATAAGGGAATACCCGGACAGGGAACTTTTCAGGCACAGACTCTATACCGCCATGTCCAGAGCGACGGAAAAGCTTATCATAATATCAGACGGCGAGATTTCACCGCTGATGAAAAGTGAATAAGTGCTGATCCCTGCCCGCTCATGCTCATGCGGAGCCCACGATCATAGAAGACAGAACCAAAAACCGGCCAGACCTTGGGATTCCATGCCTGCCCGCTCATGCTCATGCGGAGCCCAAGATCATAGAAGACAGAACCAAAAACCGGCCAGACCTTGGGATTCCATGCCTGCCCGGGAATTTATATCGGAGATTATTACCATTTATGGAAGATGTACTTGTAGGATTAAATGAAGCCCAGACTGAAGCCGTCACCACAACAGAAGGCTTCGTGCGGGTTATAGCGGGCGCCGGCTCGGGAAAGACCAGGGCGCTGACTCACAGATTTGCTTATCTTGTAAATGATCTGGGCGTCCTCCCCGGCAATATCCTTTGCGTGACCTTCACCAATAAGGCCGCCAATGAAATGCGTCAGCGTATTCACCAGCTCACCGGGGATAATGACACCGGCTACATCAACACCTTCCACGGTTTCTGTGTCAACATACTCCAGGAGGACAGTCATGCCATCAGCTATCCCAAAAGCTTCATGGTGCTTGATAACGGTGACATTGACGAGATGCTGAAGATCATTTACGAGGAGCGTGGCCTGACGCTCCGGGATAAAACCTACGGAAACGCCCGGGACATGTTTGAGATCCGTAAATGTCTGTCTGAGCCGGAGTACTATCTCGATATGATACAGCTCCCCATTGATAAACTTTATCAAAAGTACATGGATGCCGAATCGGTTGATGATATCCTTTTCTACGGCTATCTCTATCAGCAGCGTAAAACCTTTGCGGTGGATTACAATGACCTCATTATCCTCAGCCTCTATATCTTCCGGGAAAATCCCGACATCGCCCTCAAGTGGCAGAAGAGACTTGAATACATTGAAATAGACGAGTTCCAGGACATTGACCCACTGCAGTATAAGCTTATGGAGGTGCTTTGCGGCTACCACAAGAACCTGTTTATCGTTGGAGATCCCGACCAGACCATTTACACCTGGAGAGGTGCCAATGTTAAGTACCTGCTGGATTTTGATAAACATTATCCGGGAACAAAGACCATCATGATGCTGGAGAACTATCGCTCCACCCCTCAGATACTGAAGGTATGCAACTCACTCATCAGTAAAAACAAGCAGCGTATGTCCAAGGATCTTGTCCCGGTTCTTCAGGACGGCGTACCCGTTGTGTGCCATCTGGCTGAGAATGCGGAGGGGGAAGCCAAATGGATAGTCAAAAACATTGAAACCCTGCATCAGATGGGGGTTGATTACAAGGATATGACCTGTCTCTACAGGGCTCACTATGTGACCAGGACTCTGGAGGAGGTTTTCCTGAAATCCCAGATCCCCTACACCATTTACTCCGGCGTCCAGTTTTTCGGCCGCATGGAGATAAAGGACGCCCTTTGTTATCTCAGGATGATTGTTTTCAAGGACGACCTTTCCTTCAGACGTATCGCCAATGTTCCAAAGCGTAACCTTGGAGTTCGCCGCATGAAATTCCTGGAGGATTATACAAAGGAGCACGGATGCAGTCTGTATGAAGCACTTGTAAAGAATATTGAGGATGAGATATTTAAGGGAACTGAGGCCGCACGGTTTATAGCCATGATCGAGAAATATGCGGCCACTTATGAAGATAAAACCATCTCAGAAGTTCTCGGGTCCATCCTGAATGAATCCGGCTATGAGCGAATGCTCAGAACCGAAGGATCCCAGGAAAGACTTGATAATCTGGCGGAGCTGAAGCAGTCTGTATTTGAATTTGAGACCAGCGCAGGAGAGGAAACTGACCTTTCCGGCTATCTAAAAAATGTAGCCATGTTCTCAAATATGGATAAAGCCGATGCCACAGACAGAGTAAAGCTTATGACAGTGCACACTGCCAAGGGTCTTGAGTTCCCTTATGTATTTCTGTGCAGTCTGTCGGAAGGCATTTTCCCATCAAAAAAGACCAATACTCTGGAAGGAATGGAAGAAGAGAGAAGACTTGCGTTTGTAGCCATGTCCCGTGCGGAAAAGGGGCTTTATCTTTCGGAGGCCGCAGGAAAAAACTTTGACGGATCTCCCCGGTACCCTTCAAGATTCATTCTGGATATCGATCCCGTACTTCTCAGCTTCACAGAAGCACCCAGGGCAGGGCTTATATCCGAAACCCAGAGCTACATTAACCTGGTAAACTCCCGTTTAAGAAAGCCTGACGATTCCGAGCTTTTCAGTATCGGCGACAGGATAGCCCACAAAGCCTTCGGTCTCGGCACTATAAAAGATGTGAATATGGATAAAAATGCCTACACTATCCAATTTGACGATATGCCCACAGAAAGACAGATATCCTTCCGGGTTAAGCTGCAGAAATGCAAATGACAAGAATTGATATGCCATATAGTCCGAAATCAGACTATATGCAGATTCCAATGTTTATGCTACAATCCCGTAATGTGCTTGCCAATGCGGTAGGCGGTTAACCCTTCCGGAAAGGAGGGTACTATGGTTACTTATTCTGATTTATTCCAATTTGGAATTTTGATAGTAGCAATCATCGGTCTTGTTTATAAGATTGTAAAAAAATAACCGCCCCAGCCACGAACTGAACGGTTATTTTTTCTTAACTATTTAGCGAAGGGCTAACCGTCTATCGGCAAGCACCTCCTTGTAAATCAATAATAACATTATGATTATATTACGTCAAACAAAAATTTGTGGTTGACAGACATGAACCGATTTGATAGTATATCTGAGCAATAAGATTTGCGCCGGTATAGCTCAGTTGGTAGAGCAACTGATTTGTAATCAGTAGGTCTTCGGTTCGAGTCCGAATCCCGGCTTCAACCCTTGGGAGCCCTGAGAGAAATCTCAGGGTTTTTCTTTTTGTAAGAAAACCATCGGGGATGGTTCTCACAGGCGAGAACCGTCCCCGATGGTTTTCTGTTTTCATCAGTTTATTTCCCCAGTATTTTCTTCACAAACCCCATATCCGGGTTTTCCGGATCAAGACAGTAAATATCTATACGGCTCGGATCACTTGATCTATTCTCAAAAGCCGGGAACAGAAAGCCTAATTCCGGTTTTGCGGCATTGTAGTCCTTATCAATTCTCGCAACAGCGCAGATTATAAACTGAAATACTTCCTCTGATTCACCCTGCTCTTCATTGTCAGAGCCCTTCCTCGGTACGTCATAAAGTCCGTGATAGATGAAGATTCCGTACTCCTGAGGAATATGGATCGCTTCCGCAAGTTGCTCACAGAGGGTCTGAACCAAAAGATCATCCTTCAGACCATATTGTGACAGTGCCATAACCAGTTTATGGATACTGTCATAAGCCATATCACCTTTCGGAAACTCGTAACTTCTGAGCTGCTGATTTGTTTTTGAAAAGGGAATGGTCTTGGCAAGCTCCAGGTTCACATTCTTATCGTGTGTCCCCATGTTCCGGAAGTTGGCATTAAAAGTATTATCTATATAACCTTCCGGGTCCATATAAGCTCCGGCCACTCTGTAGAAACAGTTTCTGCTAAGGGTCATTCTTCTGGTGAGTTCCAGCATGTCTTCTCTGTTTATCATATATTCTCCATTGAAATTCTTCCACCGGGGACGATTCTCGCCGGCGATAATCGTCCCCGGTTGTATTGGGCAAAGTACTCTTTTGCATGTACCGTTAATTTGTTATACTTTTATATGAGCGTATTTTCAAATTATATTTATAAGGATAAAATCATGTTAAAGATCACAACACAGTTCACAAGAGATCAGAAGGCCAATGCCTGCATCTCTGAATTCATAAACAACCGCATCATGTCACTACTCATAAAATATATGGAAACAGCAGCCGGAAAGAGCTATCTCAAGGTAAATTCTGATGATTCAGAGTTTCAAGAGAATATTAAATACTATTTTCCTGATCACTATTCAAAGCTTGATGCAGCGACCGCATTCATTTCTCTGCTTAAGGGAGTAAAATCAAAGGATGAATTTATTCCCAACATCTACGAGGAATATGCATTGCACGCTGTTATACAGAGTTATATCCATTCCTGCGAAGACAGCGGAAAGAGTCCTGCCAAAAACATGCCTTCGGAAGACCGTAAATATGTTATATCTATCCTTAAGGCCGAATACCTTGAGGATGGCGAAAAGGACGAACAGGATCCTGAATTCCGAATGACTATTTTTGAAGATATGTATGATTACGATGATTTTGTGACCTACAACATGGATTATGGGATGCTTGATCATATGACAGCGGAGGAGATCACTGCTGCTCATGAATCCAATCCATTATCTCCTGAAAATCAGTGATATACCTGTAGTCATCCTCAGCCTCCGGAATAAACAATGCGGGAGCTGTCATGACACGGTACTTAACAACCAGATCTATCCCTGATTTTTTGTCTGAGGGACACTCTATAAATGCAATGCCCCTTGAAACAAGCTCTTTTTTTACCAGCTTGCATTTTGGGCAGTTAAATGTTGTCAGCAATTTAGGTTCCGGATTCATGTAAAACCTCTCTGTCATAGTGTGAGTTTAGTTCCGGACAATCCTTAAAAACTCCGGATTGCCATGCTTTCACAGGGTTTTTAAAACTTCCTTCCTGCGTCAGATTATTGTATCATGACCAGATTTCGGCTTCAATTATTGCTTCAAAAGCACTTATAACAAATTCACGGTGATATTCACGGAGGATTCCCTATGGTGACTAATGTTATCGGCTTCTTATTATGTGGCATAATGCTTGTATTTGTAACATCTTTTGTGATTTTCGGATTTGCTCTTTTCAAAAATAAAGCAGAGCTTATAGATATTTCCAGAAGAACTATGATTTACAGCTTCGTAACATTTGCAGTGGTAACGGTAATCCTGCAGTTTGCATTCCGATAAAGGCCACAGGTGACGGTTCTCGCCGGCTAGAACCGTCACCTGTGGAATAGAAGCGGATTAGAATAGCCTAGAGAACCTGGGAGAAAGGAATAATCCAATCACCTTTCCAATATGATTGGATTTTACGTGAGATTATGTTTGATGAAAACTACAGGCTTGGACTTGACACAGACTATTTGATAAGAAAGGATCTGGTACGTTTTTTTGATGTGGACGGTGTGCTGGCGATCTACGGATACGGTTCCGACGGCATAAATGTTTGCAGTGATGAAGAATTTGATGCTTTTGTAGAAGAGCATGACATATATGAAACCGCAGTAGGAGCTGAGATAATGAAACAGTATATAAGCCGCTTCACAGATCCTAACCGTAATTTTGTTATAAGCTTATCCAGCTGCGATACTCAGGATGCTCAAAAAGTTAAATTCATCAACAGGGTTTATCCCGGTTTGTTCCCTCCGGAAAACATCCTTTTTACCAGAGGTTCAGACAAAACCCCAATTGTAAAAGAAACCCTTGAAAAAAGGTTCAATGGCCTGGAAACTCCGCATCTCTTCATTGATGATGATATAAGGATCCTGGATAAGCTCCAGTGCGCCGGCATTACTGCCATGCACATCTCGAGCCTTTTGCTCCTGGCCGATATTAAAAACATTTAAAAAACCGCAGGATTTCTACATCAGCCGAAATCCTGCGGTTCTTTGGCATTTACTCCCGGGCAGGACACATTTTCTTGACATTTTGGTCACAGAATCTCCACCAAATCAACAAAAACAAGTCACACTTTTTCCTTACTATACAACCATCAAAATCAATTTACCTTAACAACGGAGGTTATTATGTATAGACACAACTTAGGAAAAAATGTAGCAGCTATCGTTCTTAGTGCTTTAGTTTTTGGTTCTGTATCAGGACTTGCCATGGTGGGGGTAACCAGAGCTTCGCAGACTATAGAGGCTCATGCAGAGGCCGCTGACGATGCTTCCGCATCAGATGCATTTGACCGAAAAAACAGTGCCGGTGAAATGATTGAAGGACAGGAAAACAACACTGTAAGTAACGCTCTGTTCTCAGGCAATGATGACAATGCCACCGTCCGGACAACATCCACCACAGGCGCGGTAAAATCTGTCACCGAAATAGCACAGGATGCCATGCCTCAGGTTGTTTCCATAACAAATACCATAAGATATAAGCAGTACGGTTATTCCATATTCGGAAACGGCGGTGAGACAGAGGCTGCTGCCAGCGGATCAGGTGTCATCGTCGGAAAGACCGATTCCGAGCTTCTCATCGTAACAAACCATCATGTTATAGAGGGTTCAACCGAACTCAGTGTCCAGTTTGTGGATGGGGAGTCAGTAGCAGCAGAAATCAAGGGAGAAGACTCTTCGGCAGATTTGGCTGTTATAGCTGTAAAGCTCTCTGATATGTCTAAAGACACACTTTCTGCCATCGAAATTGCCGAGTTTGGTGACTCCGATGCCCTTCAGGTAGGAGATCAGGTAGTAGCCATCGGTAATGCTCTCGGCTACGGTCAGTCCGTTACAACCGGAATCATTTCCGCTAAAAACAGAGACGTGGAAACCAGTGAAGGTACAGAATCCGGACTTCTTCAGACTGATGCCGCAATAAATCCCGGCAACTCCGGCGGCGCCCTTCTCAATATGGAAGGACAGCTCATCGGTATCAATGTTGCCAAATATTCAAGCACAGACGTTGAGGGTATGGGCTATTCCATCCCAAGCAACAAGGCTAAAGAGGTTATCAATACACTGGCCCTTAAGGAAACCAGATCCAAGGTATCAGAAGAAAACAGAGGCTATCTTGGCATTCAGGCAAAGACCATAGATTCAGCAACAGCGGAAGCCTATGGCATGATAGAGGGCGTATATGTTTACAAGATCGTCGAAGGTTCTGCCGCAGCAAACTCAGATCTTCAGGAGAAGGACATCATCGTTAAGTTTGATGACCAGAGCGTCACAAGTCTGGATGACATGCAGGAGCTTCTAAACAGATATGCAGCCGGTGAGACCATTAACCTTACAGTAAAGCGACCTCACGGAAGTGACTACGATGAAGTAACTGTCTCCATCACCCTGACAGCTAATCCGGACAAGGCAGCTGACAGGAGAGAAAATACATCAGACAGTAACCAGGACTTCCGTAACTTTGTACAGGAAATCCCACAATATTTTTCTAACTAAGATAATCTTTTTTGATAGAATGCAAGGACAGAATCCTGTCGGATTCATGGGAAACGCTCAAATAGCGTTTCCCTATTTTGATTATAAAGTTTATACTATTTGTCACAGGCAGATACAGAAAGGATTTTGATTAATGCGAGACCCTTATAGACATTATGACTATACAGACCCATATAATGAGACACCACAGCGCCACAGGAAAAAGCGAAGACGTCGCAACACCGGTGGAGGCTGTTTTTCTGTTTTTCTCTGTATTTTATTTTTAACCGCCGTTCTTTTTATAGGGCTTGGCAGATACTATAACCGGTCGCCCCTGACTATTGTTAACTACGTAGTTTCTTATTATTCGGAACAGCTTGGAATCGGTGACCTGATTTCTTCTTTACCCGAACCACTTAAGACCCTTTTGAAAGGAGATGTTTCACTGCCCAAGGCAGATAATCCGACACCAGACAACAAACCTGCAGAATCTTCTTCCGAAGGAGAAGTAATTCCCCCCTCGGAAGAGACCGATGTTTCAAAGGAAACTCAGGATAATACAGGAATCATTAAGGATCTTCAGGAAAGCCTTGATGCGAGATTTGGTGATACCGGTGACATTACAGATGAAAGCCAGGCAGGCTACTACTGTTACAATCTTCTTAGTGACAAGGGCAAGACGGTTTACAGGGAGATTCTTGATTCTATAACAAACCGGAAAGAACGGGCTGTATCAACTCTTGATTCCGAAGAACTGAATACTGTCTACAATTATGTTATGTCAGACCATCCGGAAATTTTCTACACAAGCGGAATACATTATTCCGTGGAATCCATAAACGGTGTTGTCACCTCCATAACCGTGAAAGGGCAGTATACCCTGTCGGAAGAGGAGGTTTCCTCCTATAAAGCCTCTCTGACCGAGGTGATCGGAAACCTGCTGGCGGAAGTTCCCGGCTTCAAGGACGGAACTTCAACGGATGATTACACAAAGATCAAGTATCTGTATGATCACATTGTCAATACTACCGACTATGAAGAAGGTGCAGATGAGAACCAGAATATCATTTCAGTTCTTCTTTACCATCGTTCCGTATGCAATGGTTACGCAAAAACCCTCCAGTACCTGTCCCAGCTCATGGGTATCCCGTCTATACTTGTTACAGGTTATGCAGAAAATGGTCCTCATGCATGGAATGTGATCCTCATGGACGGAGGCTGGTACCAGATAGATGTGACCTTCGGAGAATCAACGGTCTCAACCGAGGATTCAGCAACCTCCTTCATAAACTATTCCTATTTTGGACTTACGGATGACGAAATGTATGTAAATCATACCCCGGATGCAAATATTCCGGTTCCCACCTGCTCTTCATACAATGACAATTATTACATTTACACCGGTAACTACTTTTCAAGTTCTGATATCGAAACAATCGGGTCAAAGATAAGTTCCGCCCAGAACAACGGAGAAAACCTTGTCCAGTTCAGAACTGCCAATGCTGACATCATGTCCGAAGTCACAAACAAGCTGTTTACGGAACATAAGATTTACAATTACCTTGAAAACGTAAGTTCCTGCACCTATGTTTTGAATGCTTCGAAAGATACCATCGTAATAATCTTTTAAGTGTAATATAATCATTTCTATGGAAAACACTAATGCTAAAACGCCCCGTAGATGGGCGCCCTATGTAACTTACTATCTTATAGCTCTTAATGTGATAGTTTTTATCGCTGAAGAAATCCTTGGGGGAAGTGAAGATATAGAAACTTCCCTCGCTTTTGGCGCCTTCTTCACGCCTTATGTTATTTATGATGGTCAGCTTTACCGATTTATCACCTCTATGTTTCTTCATTTCGGAGTAGAACACCTGGGCAGTAATATGATATCTCTTTTTGCCCTGGGCCCCTATGTAGAACACTATTATGGACACTTTCTCTATCTTGTCCTGTACATTTTTTCCGGAATATCCGGGAATATGCTGACCATGTTATATGAAGGAATATCACAGGATTTTGTAGTTTCAGCCGGAGCCAGCGGAGCAATCTTTGGCCTTCTCTCAGTATTTATACTGTTTGCCATGAACCCACGCCTGAGAAAGCTGTTCCCCATTAAGAGAGTTCTTATTTCCGTTACCCTTTCTCTGATAGCAGGACGCATGGATCCTAACATAAACTTTATGGCCCATGTAGGCGGCTTCGGAGGCGGTCTTATCCTTGCATTTATAATGCAGGAGATACTAAGGTACAGCGCAAAAAAACAACGGTAAAACCAGATTCTTCTATCGTCAAAATCACCTTCATAAATTCTTAATGTACGTCTTAAGAATTTCATAATCAGAGATTTCGTTTTTCTTCAATCACTATTTTCAAGGATTGTGTATATTAGAATCAAGTTAAGAAAAGAAACGAAATAAATGCACGATCCTTTTTTTACAAATTTCAAATTATAATCCTTTTATAAAAAATCCCGGGACGCCTACCGGGATTTTTTGTGCACAAATTTATATATATCATAAATAAGATTTATGTATTATTTTCCTAAATATCCCCCTTATGTCTTGCAATATATTTGTTTTCAAAATAAAATAGCAAGGCTGTTTAGAAGTAATAAATGGGGATAATAGGAAGTTTTTATGATACAAAATGATAGAGCACTTCTGGAGGAAAAGCACACTATATTCATTGATTCAGATGATTATAATGTAACTTCTCCGGAAGACAGTGGTTATAGTGAGTTTGATGACAACTCTGATGCCATCGCAAAAATAAAAGAGTCTTCACTGACAAGTATCAATTCGGAAAGAGACGAATTTTCTGACGAGGATATATCTGACGAAGAGCTTTCTGAGGAAGATAAGGAAGTAAGAGCCCTGGATATGGAGGCTCTGACAAATCTGGAAAATGTTTCCGCTGACGATCCTGTACGTATATATCTTAAAGAGATCGGAAGCTATCCGCTCCTTACTCCGGAACGTGAACGTGAACTTGCAATCCGCTGCAAAAACGGCGATATGGCTGCAAAACAGGAGCTTGTGGAATGTAATCTGAGACTTGTGGTTTCTATCGCAAAACGCTATACCGGCCGTGGTATGAATTTCCTTGATCTCATCCAGGAGGGAAACATTGGCCTCATGCGTGGAGTAGAGAAATTTGAACCGGACAGAGGTTTTAAGCTTTCTACATATGCAACCTGGTGGATCCGTCAGTCAATAGCAAGAGCCCTTGCCGATCAGTCAAGAACCATCAGAGTACCTGTTCACATGGTGGAGCTCATAAATAAGATAAAGAAAACCTCTCGTCAGCTGGCATTAGAGCTTGGACATGAGCCAACAACTCATGATCTTAGTGAAGCACTTGACATTCCTGAAGATCGAATTCAGGAGGTTATCAACTACGATGCCGGTCCTGCTTCCCTTGACAGCAAGGTGGGAGAGGATGAGGATTCAGATCTTGGCTCATTTATAGCCGATGACAAGATAACTTCACCGGAACAGAATATTAATAATGTAATGATGAAGCAGCAGCTTGAAAAGATTCTGGTAAACCTCAGTGAGCGTGAACGTGAAGTCATTGAGATGAGATATGGTCTTGTGGATGGCCGCGAGAGAACTCTTGAAGAAATCGGAACCATGTACCATGTTACCCGTGAGCGTATCCGTCAGATCGAGAATAAAGCATTACATAAACTCCAGAATCCGAAATATAAGCGCGAGCTTGACGGATTCCTTGAGAACTGATTAGATACTTATATAGGGCTTTCTGTTATAATCACAGAAAGCTCTTGTTTTTTTTGATAACTTATAACAAATTCACGGCATAAAACTTTATTGGCGAAAAAACCGCCAATCACATGATTTCTGAGGTGATAAATGAATAATAAGAAACCACGTCCTTTTAACAAATCCAAAAACGAAAAGTCCCACCAGCCCGGCAAAAACAGCCAGCGTCCGTTTTTCAAAACAAAGCTTAAAGCCAAGTCCGGCGCACAGCAGGGAGATTACATTGTCATTTCCGATGGAAAAAAGAAAGTAACCACCCGAATCAACCTTCCCAGCCATCCTTTTGCAAAGAAGGAAGTAGGTGAGATGGTGACCATCAAAGGTGTCGAGTGGTATCTCATAAAGATAATGCATCAGGGAACAGCAGCTTATAAAAAAGTTTACGACGAAGACACACAGCGTGAGCATTACGGCTATTGATATCGGAGGCAACTTTTAATGTCAAATTCAATATATGAATCAATTTGCGATAACCTGAGACCGGATGACACTCTTCCTGAGGACTTCCGTATATCAAGGGATACTTCCTCAGGGAAACTCGGCATCCGCCTTGTGGAGGGTGCCCTGGACGGCATGTACCTATACCACGATATGAAGGATGACAGCGATGAAGAAACACTTATCGATGTAATAAATGAAGCTTCGCAGCATGATTTTGAATCGGCAGAATATGATCTTGATTCCTTCTTCTCCACACCGGAGGTCCGCATGCTTCCGCTGGTTGATAAACTTGAGAAGTGGGTCAATGATAACGCCGGAAACATAGATGCCGAAGCAGTGTTTCAGTTCGCCGCCAATATCATCATCAAAACCAATAACCCGGAAGCACTCAAATTTGCCCTTGTGCTTTTTGAGATGATGGATACCGATGATAATGAAGCAGTAAAGAATGTTGTTAAAACACTTTCAAGATCCGAAGAACTGACCCTTTTTGCCATAATGGTAGCTGAAACCTGGAAGGACGGAAATGAAGCTATCCTGGATTTTGCAAAGCATACAAAGGGCTGGGGCCGCATACACTGTGTTGAACATATTGATGCTGTCTCCGGAAAGATCAAGGACTGGCTGTTCCGCGAAGGTGTACGGAACAATGTAGGTGCCGCATATTCTGCACGCACTGTAGCAGAGAAGATAAACCTTGGTAAAGTATTTTTGAATCCTGCTTTTAATGATGATGATTATCTTCTGGCACGTCCCATCATTGAAGGACTTCTGGATGAAGGAACTCTCCAGGGTATTTCCTCAATGTCAGACCGCACAGAAATACTTTCAGGCTATATAACACAGTCAGAACACAGGGTAAAGACTACTGAAGCTCTCAGTACTTTACTTGATCTCAGGGATTATCTTAACCGGAACATCTTTAATGAAAGCGGAAAACTTGGCGAAAAACTTGAGAATATCCTTAACTCGAAGGAATTAAAGGACTTCGCATCAAGGCTTTTAACTGAAAATAAAGACTTCCGCCTTGCAAAACGTATGGATATAGACTGCACCAAAGAAGTTCTTGCAGCCATGGAAGAGGATTTTAGTGCCAATGCTTCTCTCGTAGACATTCTTCCCAAAAACAGTGAAACACTTTCCAAGGTGTTTTCCATTTTCAGAAAGAAGCTGCCACTTGATATGATGGCTTCGGGGCCAAAGGATAATCTCGGAGCAGGAGAAGAATACAGACCTTATCATCAGCTAAGTTTCCTGGTACAGAATCTTTCTGATTCAGCGGGAGAAGGAGAGGATTTTATAATTGCTTCCCTTAATTCTCCGGTAAACGGCACGAGACAGATGGCTCTGAGCGTTCTGGAAGAGTGGCTGAAGGACGATTATGTTCCTTCCAATGCTGTAAAATACGCTGTATGGCATCTCAAGGAGGCTGAGCCCTCAGAGGATATCAAGGCACTTTTGGAGAAGATTGACATCTGAACCTGATAGAAGCCGGAGAGCAGTTACTTAAAAATATTTCTCCGGCTTTCTACTAAATGATATAGACCACTTATAACAGTTTTACGGTTTTAAATCCAGACTTTATAACATATTTACGGTTGAAACCTATATATATTGACGGTATTCTTCATTATTTGAAGGATACCGTTTATTTGTTATAATCCAAAACCCAAAAAAATCTTCTGAACCATTAAAATATAATTAAGTCATTATTTTTATACCGTGTATTTGTTATATGTCTGAATTCATTGATTTATTTTTTTCCAATAAAGGTATTAATCACCGTATATCTGTTATAAAGTTCATCAAAAAGAAGACTCCCGGAAAACTTGTAACAAATTTACGGCTTAAGTATTTCTTACGATTGACCGTATTAATGTTATTTGCTCTGCTGAAAGACAGGTTTATAACAGAATTACGGTAAAATTGATTCCTTAGGTTTCTACCGTAATTCTGTTATGTTTTTACCTTAATTACCGTAATGATGTTATCTGTCTCTTAGAATCACCGTAATTTTGTTATAAGACGTTTTTGACAAAAATCAGATGGTCGATTAGTGCTTTTTGACAATATAACCATGACCTCCACATGCTTAGACTCCTTTTTTCCGGTTATTAATATTTGTCGCCGTATTCAAAAAGACCTCTTTGGGCTTTTACCGTTTATTTGTTATCTTTTGCCGTTATTTTGTTAGGAGTCACCGTTAATATGTTATGCCTTACCGTGTTTTTGTTATTTATGTGGACAAAAAATGACGTTATTCTGCGGTGATCCGCTATTAAATAATATAAATATATATAATATTAAATATATAAAATAAAAAAACAAAACATAAAAAAATACAATCCTGCGCGTGTGGAAAGCGAGTCAGAAAAGCATAATAACATGTCTTTGAGATGCAGATTTTGAGGTTATAAGGCCAGTATAATGCAATAATTTTTACCTTTTCAGGAAATTCAGGTCAGAATAGAGATATAACAAAATTACGGTGATTGATTTTTCAGTTTAAGAGTTTTACTATATTGACATGCGAAAGAAACGGAGTTCTTAAAAATGTCAGCATTTAAAACGCAAAAAGAAAAAGTTGAGGATCAACGAACATATCTTGTTGTAAAAGATAACGCACTCATACAGAAAGCCAAGTACAATCTTACTGCTAATGAGCAGAAGCTTGTAAATTTTGTTATCACCTTAATAAAACCCGGTGAAGAAGAGTTTAAAAAGTATGAGATCCGTGCACTTGATTTTGCGAGGCTTTGCGGTATTGATCCGAAGAATGTTTATCGTGATTTCAGGAATATGATCGATTCCATTGATGAAAAGGCATTCTGGGTAAATATTGATAACAGAGTTATCAAGCTGAGATGGTTCAATGAGCCTGAGTATAATGAACGAAAGGGAACCATAAGCCTCCTTCTTGACAGTCGTATAAAAACATATCTTCTTGGTCTTCAGAACAATTTTACGGAATATGAGCTTTATAACATACTTTCCATGACAAGCAAGTATTCTCCGAGACTATATGAGCTTGCAAAGTCCTATGCTTATAAAGGGCATGTAGATATCCCTATCGATACATTGAGGGAAAACCTCATGGCAGACGTTTACAGTGCTTTTGGCAATTTCAAGCAGAGAGTTCTGTCACCGGCCATAAAGGAGATCAATGAATATACCGATATAACAGTTACCTATGACTGTATTACAGATAAGGGGGAACTTGTTAAAGGAAGACTTCAGGGAAAGAGAATAACTCATATCAGACTTTATATAGAGAACAAGGATACACTTGATCGTTTTGCTACATATAACAAGACAGTCAGCAAGATAGAAAAGAGAAATCTTCAGTTCAAGGGTCAGTTAAGTCTCAATTTTGATGATTCAGGAAAGCTGGTTGAGATAGCATAAGATTTTTTTGAGGCTGTCCGGAAATCTTTGTATATGAGGTTTTTTCTTATAAAGATAAAATTTTACTACGTTTTTAAGTGGATGCAATAAATAGCATCCACTTTTTTCATAAATTTTCCTAAAACCCTAGACATGCAAAAAAAACACGCTATAATAGAATAGCTTGATTCTAAAAATAATAGAGATAGTATGTTCTTTGACAGAAACTTTTTATGATCATGCAAAGAAATTTGTTTCAATGATTTAATATAAAGAGGTGGGCTAATGGCAGTAGAAATCAAACCGGTTCTTGAAGTTGAGGAAATCACAGATGATAAGAAGTTCGGACGTTTTGTATGTGCTCCGCTTGCTAAGGGCGAAGGTACAGTCATCGGTAATTCATTAAGACGTATCCTTCTTTCCTCTATGCCTGGTGCTGCAGTAAGTGAGGTAAAGTTCGAGGGCGTTTATCATGAATTTTCATCAATTCCCGGAGTAAAGGAAGATGTAAGTGATATCATCCTTAATTTAAAGAAGCTTGCTATTAAAAATACATCATCCAGCGATGATCCGGTTATGGCATATATTGATTATGCCGGTGAAGGAGTTGTTCGCGGCTCTGATATCAAGGTTTCTTCTGAAGTAGAGATCATTAATAAAGATCAGGTTATTGCTACACTTTCCGGAAAAGAAGCAAGACTTTATATTGAGATAAAGATAACTAAGGGTCGTGGATATGACGGTGCAAACACACGTGACCGCAGCGATCTGGCCATCGGTGTTATCGCAGTGGATTCTATTTATTGTCCTGTAGTAAAGGTCAATATCGTTATCGATCCTATCGAAGGTACAAACGAAGAGAAACTTACTCTTGATGTAACTACAAACGGAACTATGGCTCCGGATGATGCCGTTTCACTGTCAGCACGTATTCTTGATTCACATCTTAAGCTTTTTGCTGATATGGATGTTGATACAGATAACGAAGTTAAGGTTGAGGATGCAGGCAGCAGTGATTCCAATGACCTTATGAATATGAACATTGATGAGCTTGAGCTTAGTGTTCGTTCATATAACTGTCTCAAGAGAGCCGGCATTAATACTGTTGGAGATCTTTGCAACAAGAATCTTGAAGATCTTTCAAAGGTTCGTAACATGGGTCGTAAGTCTATCGATGAGATTCTCGGAAAGCTTGATTCTATGGGACTTGCACTTAGCAGCAGAGATGCAGAATAATTGAATATATGAAATTACGAAAGCGGTTTTCCTATATGGAAGGCCGCTTTTTTTGTGATTAAAAAAATATTCAATTCGTTAAAACTGAGACAGGCAGAGATATCTTTGGTAAAATTAGTATCATTAGGGAAGATTCTTTCGGAATATTTGAAAATGCAAAAACGGAGGAGAAATGGCTATACTCACAACTCTTTGCTATATAGAAAAGGATGATAAATACCTCATGCTTCACCGGACAAAGAAACAGAATGACCTAAACCACGCCAAGTGGATCGGAGTAGGAGGAAAATTTGAAAAGGATGAGAGTCCGGAGGAGTGCCTGGTCAGAGAGGTGATGGAGGAAACGGGATATACATTAACCTCCTGGAAATACCGGGGGATAGTAACCTTTATATCCGGCAGGGCAGAGTCGGAATACATGCATCTTTTCACAGCTGACGGTTTTACCGGGGAACAGACAGAATGTGATGAAGGAGAGCTTAAATGGGTGAACAAAAGTGATGTGTCTGAGCTAAATGTGTGGCCGGGGGACCGCATATTCCTGAAGCTTCTTCTGGAGAGGGACAGCTTTTTCTCGTTGAAACTCGTATATGATAAAGAGGACCGACTGATGGAAGCGATACTGGATGGAAAGCCATATAAGGAGTAAATATGTACGAGGGCAGAGGCAATAAGAAAATGCTTAATATGCTGATCCTTGAGATATTGGAAAAATATACGGATGGGGATCACAGACTTACACAGCAGGAGATATTAAAACTGCTTAAAGATAATTACGGTATTGAATGTGACAGGCGTTCTGTCAGGAACAATGCGGAGTACCTGATAGATTTGGGCTATGACATTAGTATTGATGATGGGTATTGTCTTCTTTCAAGGGAATTTGATGATGCGGAACTACAGCTCCTGATTAATTCGGTTATTTTTTCAAAGGGTGTTACCAGGGCGCAGTCCGCGGCACTTATCGAAAAGCTCAAAAATAAGGGTAATAAGTATTTTTCGCCACATTTATCCTATATCGAGAATTATACGGATCTTCAGCATACCGAAAACAAGCAGGTGATGATAAATCTGGATATCATTGATGATGCCATGACCAAAAAGCAGAAGATTTCTTTTATTTACAATGTCTACGGCACGGATTTCAAGATGCATCCCACGAGGAAGGAGCCCTTCGTTTTTAATCCCTATCAGGTGGTCATGTCCAACGGTCACTATTATCTCGTGGGAAATTACGATAAGTATGACACTATATCTCATTTTCGTATAGACAGGATGACTGAGATGAAGCTTCTGGAGGAGCCCATAAAGGATACCAGGCTTATAAAGGGCATGGAAAACGGGCTTAATCTTCCCAAGCATATGGCTGAGCATGTTTATATGTTTTCCGGCAATTCTGTGAGCGTGCTTCTGAAGACCGATGCTAAGTTCATGAATGATCTTGTGGACTGGTTCGGAAAAGATTTTCAGATAATGAAAAAGTACACAGAAGACGGCGTGGATATGATGGAGATTCATGTTTACTGTAATGAGCAGGCAATGGAGTATTGGGCGCTGCAGTACGGGAAGAGGGTCACTGTCCTGGAGCCGGAAAGCCTCAGGGAGAAGATCCGCGAGGATATTGAGGGTATGAGTAAGAGATACCGGTAGGTGGTGAAATGGTAACAGTTCAGCCGGTGGACCAGGCTTTTGCTTGACTCATAATCTGATTTACGGGGATATAAGTCATGTAGAATCGGACTTAACATTGACTCATATCTTGTGTTTTGGTGATATGGGTCATGTAGAATCAGACTTAGCAATGACTCATATTCGGTGTTTCGCGATATGGGTCATGTAGAATCAGACTTGGCATTGACTCATATCTTGTGTTTTGGTGATATGGGTCATGTAGAATCGGACTTAACATTGACTCATATCCGGATTTTAGAGTTTTGTATACTTTTGTTTACGATGAAGTACTGAAGAGTATCGATTTATATGAATGAATATATTTGCAAAAATCAGAAAAAACTGAGACGTGGGTTGACTACGGGGACTTGTGCGGCGGCGTGTACGAGGGCTGCAATGGAGAGGCTTATGACCGGTAACGTTGCAGAGAAGGTAAATGTAGTACTGCCGGGGGGAGAAATAGTAACACTAAGTGTGTATCCTGTGGGGGAGTCGGAGTTTTATACGATCAAGGATTCCGGGGATGATCCGGATGTGACTAATGGGACTGAGGTGCATGCTGAGGTTCGGGTTGTAAGTCATGAAGAAGTTACGGAAAACGCCTTTAGATGCGAGGAGAGTGATAGGCTGTTTCTCACTGGTGGTAAGGGTGTGGGAACTGTAACCAAGCCGGGGCTTCAGCAGGAAGTGGGGCAGAGTGCCATTAATCCTGTACCGAGAGAGATGATATTCCGGGCAGCTATGGATGTGCTGGAAATGTACGAGGAAGATGCAGAATTCCCTAAGGATATCTGTAGATCAAACATGAAGTTTAAATCTACAGAGGATAACAATAGGGAGTTTGAAGATTTAGAAGGAAAAAGTAGTGAAACTGAAAAATCATGTTTCCTCATTACGGTTTCTGTTCCGGAGGGGGAGGAGATTGCGAAGAAAACATTTAACCCGAGGCTTGGAATAGAGGGGGGCATATCTATACTGGGAACCACAGGGATAGTTGAGCCTATGTCGGAAGCTTCGATAGTTGCCACAATTGAGACGGAAATACGGCAGAAGCTGTATTGTCAGTGTAAGGAAAACAGTCAGTTATCAAAAGTTGATACAACTGATATGGAAACAGATTTGATTAAAAATGATCATATGACCGGGGTTCCTGCAGAGATTAATGATGGAGCGTTAAGTATCATCGCGGTTCCGGGAAATTACGGAATGCGTTATGTTGAAAAGCTTGGGCTTGATACAGAGCGGGTTGTTACGGTTTCAAATTATATAGGAGATGCCATAGACCTTGCGGTTTCCTATGGGTGCCTGGAGTTTTTGCTGGTGGGAAACATCGGAAAGCTTTGTAAGCTTGCTGCAGGGATCATGAATACCTACAGCAAGGTGGCTGACGGTAGATGGGAGATATTTGCGGCACATCTGGCGCTTTGCGGAGGAAATGCATCTCAGGTGAGGGCTATGAAGGAAGCACCTACCACGGAGGAAATGCTTACACTTCTTGATGACATGGGGCATAGAGAGGCTGTTATGGAATCCATTATGAAGGAGATTGAATTTCATATGGAGCAGCGGATAAAGGGTCGGATGAGGTTCGGTGTAATAGTATATTCCGAGAGGTTCGGGATGATCGGAAGGACAGGAAATTCGGATAATCTGATGGAGAAACTCAAAGTTTAGTGATTTACTAATAAGCTTTGTGATAGATGATGAGCATGACAATAGTGGTTGTTATCACAGGTCAGTTCAAAGTGATGAGTATGAAGCTATATACACAGATGAAAGAATAATAGTCAGATTTCGGGAAAAGAATTGAATGTACGAGGGGATAAATGGTTTATTTTGTCGGAGCGGGACCGGGGGATCCGGAGCTTATAACTGTAAAGGGACTCAGGCTTCTAAGAGAAGCAGATATCGTAGTATATGCGGGATCTTTGGTTAATGCTGATATCCTTAAGGCTTGTAAAAGTGATGCAGAAATCTACGATTCCAAGAAAATGAATCTTCAGGAGGTGCTGAAGGTTTTTGAGGAAGCTGAAAAGTCCGGAAAGAATGTGGTGAGACTCCATACCGGAGACACGTCTCTGTACGGTGCCATCCGGGAGCAGATGGACTGGCTTAAGGAAAATGGAATAGATTATGATATCTGTCCCGGAGTCAGTTCTTTTTCAGGAGCGGCAGCAGCAATCAGAAAAGAGTATACACTTCCGGGAGTAACACAGACAGTTATCATAACAAGAGCTGAGGGAAGAACCCCGGTTCCTGAGAAGGAGAAGCTTAGTGCTCTGGCGGCGCATCAGTCCACCATGGTAATATTTTTATCAGCCACACTTTCAGAAAAGGTCCGGAAGGAGCTGATAGCCGGAGGTTATCCTGAGGATACTCCTTCAGCTGTGGTATTCAGAGCCACCTGGCCGGATGAAGAGGTGGTTTGGACGACATTGGAGAAAATCCCTGAGGCATTTAAGAGAGAAGAAGCAAGAAGAGCCGACGGAAACATGAAGCAGGCCTTGATAATAGTTGGAAGAGCAATTGACGATAAAACAGTCTATGAATACTCAAAACTCTATGACCGTGATTTTGTTACATGTTACAGAGGAAAGGAGTCCAGGTGAAGGTTCAGGTAATTGCATTTACTGAAAAAGGATACAGCCTTTCAGAGGAGTTAAAGAATCGCTGGATGGAAGCGGAGAAGGAAGGACAGGGACTTTTCAGAAGAACTGGAGCATGGATGCCAGAAAAGGATGAGAAGCTTGAAATATGTCTTCATGCGAAAACCAAAGCTCTTCCGGATATTTCAGACACAAGAGATTTAAATGAAGTAGTGGGATCCTGGTTTTCTGATCATTCCGATGCCATAATTTTCATAGGCTCCACCGGCATAGCGGTTCGTGCATTAGCGCCCTTCCTGTCCCACAAGTCGGAGGATCCTGCGGTACTTGTTATAGATGAAGCCGGGCATTTTGTCATATCCCTTCTCAGCGGACATCTGGGAGGTGCCAATGAGCTTACGTCTTTTGTTTCGGATCTTATTAAGGCTCAGCCTGTGATAACCACAGCGTCAGATCTGGAAGGTGCTTTTTCTGTTGATGTTTTTGCAAAGGAGAATGGCCTTATCATCACTGATTTCGGGGCAGCAAAGGAGGCTTCGGCTAAGGTACTGAGAGGTGAGAAGCTGCGTATATACAGTGACATTGGCATGGAGCATCTGAACATGAGACCCGGTATAGGTGAATATGAGCCGGTGGGGATAAATGACATTGACAAAGCAGATATCATCATAAGCTATCAGAGTAAACTTCTTGATAAGGCTGATCCGGTGGTGAGACCCTTTAATGCCATAGGCCTTAAGCTTATAGCAAAGCGTGTATATGTAGGAATCGGCGCAAGAAAGGGCGTTTCTGAGGAAGATGTGGCAAAGGCTTATGATAACTGCCTTAAGTCAGCGGGGATATCAGGTGATGCAGTGGATGCCCTGGTAAGCATTGACTTAAAAAAGAATGAGCAGGGGATACTGACCTTCAGTTATAAGCGGGAGATTCCCTTTGTGACTTATACGGCGGCTGAGCTTAAATCCATGGATGGGGACTTTGCGGCAAGCAGCTTTGTGGAAAGTGTAACAGGGGTGTCCAATGTCTGCGAACGGTCGGCTGCTTATGCCGCGTCGCGAAACGGACATGAGCGGATCCTCATTCACAAGCAGATATACGGAAGTGTGACATTGGCAGTTGCGGTGTCTGTATAATATATTTAAACTATTATTAGACAATATGTAATGACCTCCTCTTTGTAGCAACGTGGATTTACCTGTATACTAAAGTTGATAAGACAAAGGTAACAGGGATTACCGCATA
>NZ_FNRG01000014.1 GCF_900107835.1 Oribacterium sp. KHPX15 | reverse complement strand
AATGGCAGGTTACATTGACTCAATTTCAGGTAATCTGGATTTGGGTCATCCTGAATGGCAGGTTACATTGACTCAATTTCAGGTAATCTGGATTTAGGTCATCCTGAATGGCAGGTTACATTGACTCAATTTCAAATAATCTGGATTTGGGTCATCCTGAATGGCAGGTTACATTGACTTATATTCTGAATTCTGAGTTTTAAGGTCAATCAGTGGTTCCAATAACTCCGGATGGTGGGGAAAAGAGTCGACCACGGTCTTCGCGAACCATTGCCGGCTGAACTGTTACAGTTTGTATATTTCACATTTCCCATATAAACCCCTATATTACTTCCTTTTATAGTGCCAAATCACTGCTGATCCTTAAGAAGCTCCATCAGCCGTTTCATGGCTTCGCTGCACCTTTTTACATCCTGAACAGCATATACAAGGTAGTAGTATATAGGCGGCTCCAATGACACAACATGGAAGTCTTTGCCATAGTCCAAAAGCGCATGCTCCGGCAGAAGGGCAATGCCGGCACCGGAAGCAACCATGTTTACCATGGCGCGAAACAGATTTATTCGACAGATTACATCCGGAGTACAGTTATGCTGCCTTAATGCTGCAGAAACAATGTGCTGTACCGCAGTGAACTCCTGCTGCAGAATAAAACGTTCTCCATCAAGGTCCTCCAATCTCACAGATCCCGGATATCTTTTCTCAAGATTCATTGGTGTTATCAGCTTCAATTCCTCCCTATAGATTTTAGAATACCTTAGGGTTCCACCGCTTAAACCCGGCACAACAAGGATTGCCATATCAACCTGATCTTTTAAGAGCAGCTCTCTGGCACGGTCGGTATCCGCTTCGGTAATATCAATCTGAATATGTGGGAATTCCTCCAGAAAAGTCGAAAGTACCCGAGATATCATGAGGGAGCCGGTCTGACGGCTCAGGGCAATTCTAATCTTATGTGATGTTCGCCTGAGGTGCGTATCCAGCTCGGTTTTAAATCCTCTGTCTATCTTTCGGGCGGCTTCAACTATGGTCAGATATCTGGCTCCTTCATCCGTGAACTCACAGCGTCCCCGATGCCTGTTCAGCAATTTCTTTCCAAGATTTCTTTCCAGGGAATTCAGATACTGAGTCAGTGCAGGCTGAGAAATATACAGATTTTCCGCAGCGTTTGTGATATTTCCCGTCTGAAATATTTCGTAAATATAAGAAAAGGAACGAAAGTCAATAGCATCCTCTGCACGTGTCTCATCTCCCACAAATTCAGAAAGTTCCTTCCTGATCTGCTCCAGTTTAACGCCATACTTAAGGTACAGCTTTCCGGCAAATGTAAGCTCGTGAGTCTTTCTGTCAAACAGAGTACATTCCAGTGCGACTTCTTCTGCCAGAAGACGCCTGCTGAGGGTTGACTGAAGACATCCCCGGGAGTCTGCAGCAAGCGTAAATTTCTTCTGTTCTTTAAGAACTTCCAAATCCAAATAAACCTGATAATTCATAAAACTCCTTAATTATATTTCATTAAAAAGCCCATGATTTTAATGCATGATTTTTTTCTTTCTATGCACAAATCTTATCCATCTTATGTCTGGATTTTATTAGACGACAAAAGAACTGTCAATCTATACTAAAACCATCACTAAAGCTTCGTCCGGTATTTTCAGGAGATGATTTCCCTTTGATGTCCGGCTTGCAATACCCGTATTTCGAACAACATTTTAAAACCAATATATGGAGGAAAAAAGATGGCTGATTACAATAAGGATTTTGAATTTAAGGACCCCAAATACCGCAGCGCTACGTTAACAAACGGAATCGCCCGCTCAGGTCAGCGTGCTCTTCTTTATGCCAATGGCATGGACGAGGAAGACATGAAGAAGCCTTTTGTAGCAGTTATCGGTTCTTTTTCCGAGATGGTTCCGGGACACCGTCATCTTCAGGAACTTGCCGAGTACGTAAAGATGGGTGTTATCGAGGCAGGCGGTGTGCCTGTTCGTTCAGAAACCATCTGTATCTGTGACGGATTATGTCAGGGCCATATGGGCATGAGATATCCTCTCGCAAGCCGCGAGCTTATCGCCGATTCCGTAGAAATGGTGGTTGAGGCCCATCACTTCGACGCCATGGTTCTCCTTGCAGGCTGTGACAAGATCCTTCCTGGTATGATCATGGCAGCTGCCAGACTGAACATTCCTACCGTCATCGTTCCGGGTGGTCCAATGCTTCCGGGCTACGTTGATGGCAATCCTCTTTTCTGTTCTTCCGAGCTTCGTGAATTTCCGGGCCGTGTTGAGGCCGGTGTGGTAACTCCCGAACATATGAAGGAGGTTGAGAAGCTGACATTACCGACAGTTGGCTCCTGTGCGCACCTTGGAACCGCAAATTCTATGTGCATGCTTTCAGAGGTTCTGGGACTTGCACTTCCCGGCGCCGGAACAGCTCCCGCAGTTTCAAACAAACGTAAGCGTATCGCCAAAGCCTCAGGCCGCGAGGTCATGAAGATGCTGAAGGAAGGCATTACCCCGAGAAAGATACTGACAAGAGAAACTCTTCTAAATGGTATCACCGGTGCCATGGCAACAGGTTCTTCAACAAACCTGGTTCTCCACCTTATGGCTATAGCTAATGAAGCAGGCGTTAAGCTTGAACTTTCGGATTTCGACAGAATAAGCCGTGAGGTTCCGTTTATCTGTAACCTTCAGCCATCAGGAAAGTATCCTATCGCATCTCTTGATAATGATGGCGGTATCACAGCGGTTCTTAAGACTGTTGAGAGCAAACTCAATTTAAATTCGCTGACACTTACAGGTGAAACCATCGGCGAGCGAATCAAAGACGTTGTGGTTCAGCACGGAGACGTTATAAAGACCATGGAAAATCCTCAGAAGCCTGAAGGCGGTATCGCTATTCTGAGAGGTAACCTTGCACCTAACGGCGCCGTCATAAAGCAGTCCGGCGTTAAGGAATCCATGTATTACTTCAAGGGAACCGCAAGAGTTTTCAACTCCATGGAGGAAACAGACGCTGCCATCTCCGCAGGGGAGATCAAGAAAGGAACTGTCCTTGTCATCCGCTATGAGGGTCCCAAGGGAGGCCCCGGCATGAGGGAAATGCTTTCAACCACCTCTCTCATCATGGGACGCGGAATGGATGAAGACGTTGCTCTCGTTACAGATGGACGTTTCTCAGGAGCCACTCACGGACCATGCATCGGTCATGTATCACCTGAAGCAGCCGACGGCGGTCCTATCGCCTTTGTTCAGGACGGTGACGAGATCACCATCGATATACATAACCGTAAGCTGGAGATCAATGTAAGCACCGAAGAATTTGAAAGAAGGAAAGAAGGCTGGAAACCACTGGTTAAGCCTCGTCTTAAGGCTCTTGCAAAATACGCAACCCTTGTTACCAGTGCTGATACCGGTGCTATTGTTGATGAAAGCAAGCTGATACAGTAAATAAAAGATTGTTCCATCAATCCAATTCTTGGAGTAAAATATACCCATCGGGGACGGTTCTCAACCGCGAGAATCGTCCCCGATGGATTTTTTGTAATAGGGGACATTTATGAAAACAGTTGTAGCAAAGTTCGGCGGTACATCTCTGGCTGACGCCGGCCAGTTCCAAAAAATAAAGGATATCATCGAAAAAGATCCTTCACGAAGGTTTATCGTGGCATCCGCACCGGGTAAAAGATTTCCGGAAGACATAAAGGTTACAGACATGCTTCTGAGATGCTATCAGAATGCAAAAAACGGTGAGGATTATGAACAGGATCTTACTGAAATAAAGAAACGCTTTCAGGAAATCATGGAAACTTTGAACATTGACTTCCCAATCGATAAAGAAATAGAAATTATCAGAAAACATCTCAGTGAAAACCCTGACGATCAGTATATGGCCAGCCGGGGTGAATATCTCAACTCTCAGATTCTCGCTTCATACCTCGGATTTACCTTTGTTGATCCGGCGTGGTGCGTCTGTTTCAATGAAGACGGTACCCTGGACAATGTCATGACTAAACGTGCCATGAGCGCTGCTCTCCGCCCCCTCAAAAACGCTGTTGTGGCAGGTTTTTACGGTGCCGATGCAGAAGGCAGGATCCATACATTTTCCAGAGGCGGCTCCGATGTAACAGGAAGCCTTGTGGCAAGTGCCATTGAAGCAGATCTCTACGAGAACTGGACCGATGTTTCCGGTCTCCTGGCTGCAGACCCCCGTATAGTGGATTCTCCAAAATCTGTTGAATATCTCAGCTATCGTGAGCTTCGTACCCTTTCCTATATGGGTGCCTCCGTACTTCACACAGATGCTGTTTTACCTGCATCGAATTTGGGCATTCCTATCAATATAAGAAACACCAACCGTCCCGAAGACCCGGGAACCACTATTGTGCGAAAACTTCCGGAAGGTAAAGTAAAGTATCCTGTAGTCGGTGTCGCAGGTCGTATCGGTATGTCTGTGATTCAGGTTGAAAAGGTCATGGTCAGTGATGGATCAGGATTCAGCGCTGTCATGCTTGACATCCTTAAGGAACGTAATCTTCCCTTCGAGCAATGTCTCACAGGAATTGACACCATCACCCTTGTTATCAGAAGTGATCTATTAAACCCCTGCAAAGATGAGCTCCTGGAGGAAATAAAGGCAAAGCTTAGCCCCGACTACCTTGGCATCAAGGAAAACCTCAGCATGATAGCTGTTGTTGGTGAGCGCGGCACCGAGTCCAGCGATGCCAATGTTAAAGTCCTGCACGCTCTCGACGAAGCCGGCATCGAGATCAGCACCATAAATCAGGGAGCCGGCAAACTTAATCTCCTGATAGGTGTACCGGAGGAACGTTATAAAGACGCCATCCGAGCCGTCTATTCTTCCATCGACAGCTCACTGAACGAAGCTTGATAACCCGAACAAAAATGAGGCTTCATGCCAACGTACCACTGAATTTTCAAGTACATTACATTAAAAGAGTCCGTCAGAGATTTACACTTCCGTGTTCATCCCTGACGGACTTTTTTCTTCATGTTCTTTCAATCAGCAAGCCTGGCTGGCATTGAAGCCTCTTTTTATGTGTTTCAAGAGACTCAATGTTTTTTCTTTCTCTTCTTTTTCTTACTGTTCTCCGAAATATCTTCTCCGTTGCCGGATTCAAGTTCAGCTTCCTTTACAGTTTCCTCAGCAGCTTCTTCTGTCTCGGGGACATCTTCAGCCTGCTTCTCTGGAGCTTCCTGAGTAACTTCTTCGGCAGCATCACTCTCTTCGGATTCAGAATCAGTCTCTTTTTTTTTTCGGATTCTGAAGCCTTCTCATCTTCCACAGAATAGAACTCAATCTCAACATCCTCATCATCCACAAGATCTTCGTCATCGATATCATCGAGGTCGTCATCTTCTGAAGTCTGGAAACCGAGCTTTTCGTTCAAAGCTTCCTTCACAGTTCTGTAAGCATCCTTACCTGCATCAATGGCAAGATTCTTGGTATCAACCGCAAGATTCTTGGCTGCATAACCGAGATCCTTAGCTGCCGCCTTGAATTCTTCCTTACCCTGATTGTTCTTTAAAGTTGTATAAGACCTCTTTGCAGAATTCTTAACCTCATTTGCTGACTCAAGCACATCTGTAAAATCCTGATCAACTTCCTCAGAAAACTTCTGATACTTGTAGAGATAAGAAACAACTGCCGCAACGCCGCCGGCCAAAGCCGCAAATCCGATAAGTCCACCTAACCCTTTTTTCTTCTTAGACATATTTATATCCTCCATTCGGGCAAACAGTTGCCCCAATTTTTTCAAAAAACTATAAGAAAATGATACCACCAATAAAGAGCGATGTAAAACAAACATTTTTCAAATTATAAAAATAAAGCCGGAGGGCATGCCCTCCGGCTCGTCTGCCATTATTTACCCTGCTCCGGAAGCTTGAAGGAGGACTTAAGTCCTACGATACGGTTATATACCGGATGTTCAGGAGTTGAATCCTTGCTGTCCACACAGAAGAAACCGTTACGGACAAACTGGAAGCTGTCATAAGGCTTAACCTTCATAAGCTCCGGCTCAACCATGCAGTTTGTTACTGTTGTAAGTGAGTTAGGATTAAAGTTAAGGGTTCCGTCATCATTCAGCTTACCCTTCTCCTCATCGATAAGCTGCTCATAAAGACGTGCTGTCACCTGACCTGCGGTAGGAGCATTTACCCAATGGATAGTTCCCTTTACCTTACGGCCTTCGAAACCTGAACCTGACTTTGTGGCAGGATCATAGGTACAATGTACAACTGTAACATTACCCTCGGCATCAGTCTCATAGGACTCAGCCTTAACGAAATATGCAGACATGAGGCGAACCTCGTTTCCTACATAAAGTCTCTTATACTTCTTTGGAGGCTCGATCATGAAATCATCACGCTCGATGTAAAGCTCTCTTGAGAATGGCACCTGACGGGAACCAAGAGCTTCATTCTCTAGGTTATATGGTACCTCAAGCATTTCTTCCTGTCCCTCAGGATAGTTGTCGATCACAAGCTTGATAGGATCGATGACTGCCATCATTCGCTTAGCTTTAAGCTTCAGATCCTCTCTGATGCAATACTCAAGAAGTGAATAGTCAGAGCTTGAATTTGCCTTTGAGATACCGGAAAGCTCAACGAACATACGGATGGACTCAGGTGTGTAACCGCGTCTTCTGAGAGCTGCGATGGTCACAAGACGAGGATCATCCCAGCCGTCAACCACGCCATCCTCAACCAGCTTCTTTATATATCTCTTACCTGTTACGACATTGGTGAGATAAAGCTTTGCGAACTCGATCTGTCTCGGAGGATTCTCAAAGTCACAATGCTTAACTACCCAGTCATAAAGAGGTCTGTGATCCTCAAACTCCAGAGTACAGATGGAATGAGTGATTCCCTCACAGGCATCCTCGATAGGATGAGCAAAATCGTACATAGGGTAGATGCACCACTTATCACCTGTATTGTGATGATGCATGTGGGCAACACGATAGATGATCGGATCTCTCATATTGAGGTTAGGTGATGCCATATCGATCTTTGCACGAAGTGTGAGGGTTCCGTCCTCATACTTTCCATCTTTCATATCCTGGAACAGCTTGAGGTTCTCTTCCACACTTCTGTTTCTGTTTGGTGATTCCTTACCCGGTGTAGTGAAATCTCCGCGGTACTCTGTGATCTGCTCTGCTGTAAGATCATCCACAAATGCAAGTCCCTTCTTGATAAGAAGTACTGCCTTGTCATACATAACATCAAAGTAATCGGAAGCAAAGAATACTCTGTTCTCAAAATCTGCTCCCAGCCAGCGAACATCTCTCTCGATGGCCTCAACAAACTCTGTTTTCTCCTTCATAGGATTTGTATCATCAAAGCGAAGATTGAACTTTCCACCGTATTCCTTTGCAAGTCCTGAATTAAGGATTATGGACTTTGCATGTCCTATATGAAGATATCCGTTTGGTTCCGGCGGGAATCTGGTCTGTACATGATCATATACTCCCTCCGCGAGATCCTTGTCGATCTCACGCTCTATAAAGTTCTTTGACTCCTGTGGCTTCTCCACAAGCTCGCCTTTCTCGTTTCTGATTTCTTCAGACATAAATGTTCTCCTCTGTAAATGCTGATTTTTTGCCGTTTCAATACAACATAGGGATGTCAGTCAATCCGGCTTCTTATAACATTGCAGTAAATATGGCGCAAATGTTTATCTTTCTGTTTTTATGAATAAAGCCAGATGGCTGAAATCAGACTCTCAGCCAATCTGGCATCTTATCAAAACCCTTTGGATTTTACAACTTTCCCGGTTTATACGCAATAATCTGCGTAGTTTTTTATTGCATAAGTTCGGTATCTCTCATAGAAATGCCCGGAGCCTATGACTTTTTCTTGTTTTTCAGCCTTTCGCTGCTCATTCTGTTGAATCCAACCCGGTGCATCTCATTAAGATCTTTTACCTCAGAGTATCTTACTATACCTACGGACGGGTGAAGAGTACAGCTATAGCCATTAACATTATTAATATCCATGATAAGCTTACGTATCTTGTTAGCAACTTTCTCTATATCCCCAGGTTTTCCCGACTGAGTAAATGCCAAAAAATCATCTCCGGAATATCTGACAAGTGTTGCACTGGTGCCAAAGGAAGCTGCCAGTTTCTTTCCTACAGCATAAAGTATCTCATCTCCGAAGGCATGTCCGTACTGACTTATAAGATCCTGGTAGTTATCTATGGAGAAATATAATTCGGCGAAATCAACGCCTCTTCTGTCGTACTCATCCTTGTAGGAAGATACCGCCGCCATCATTCCCCTGGTATTGAGAAGTCCGGTAAGGTTATCAGTTTCCTGAATATCGAATTTGCTTACTCTGTCACGCTCTACCTCTGTAACATCCTCGAAATAGCCAATGAGACCAATGATACGTCCGTTGTCATATACCGGCATCTTTGATGCTCTGATATCTCTGATACTGCCGTGGGCGATACAACGTCCCGGTACCCTCAGAGTCACCGCTCCCTCTCTGAGAACACGATACTCATCTCTCTTATATGGCTCTGGAGCAACATGCCATCCCATTTCCTCGTCAGTCTTTCCGATAAAATCAGACTGACTCCTAAAGCCATAATAATCCATGAACTTCTTATTGGCCCCCACAAATCTGCGCTGCTTATCCTTCCAGAACACGCCGAGTGAAGTATTGCGGTTAAGATTATCCCAAAGAAGTTCTTTGGTAAGCTCAGATCCAAGATTATTGCTGCTTCTCACGGCAGCCATATAATTCTGATAAGCTGACAATTCTGTTGATTTTATGTTGTCAGCATTTCTTATGAATACAAGGGCGTGATCCGAGGCCACCAGAACCGCCAGATATATCTTCCAGGTGTAATCCCCGCTAAGGGTTTTTGTCCTTATGTAAGCATTTATAAATCTGCTGTCTGTCTGCTTTATTCTTTGCTTGAGAGTACTCGTATCAAAGAAATTCAGATAGTTGTTCCTGTCCGCTTCATAAACATAGTTTTCAGCAAATTGTTTAGTCAGTTTTTCAATGTTTCCGCTTTCAAAATCTCTTTTTTCCGAATCCCTCAGATACAGTACTTCAAGGAAATTCTTATCAAGATCCAGCATTGAAACACTGTTGTATATACCATACAAATGCTTCAGACTGGCATCCAGCTTCTCAAGCTTTACCTTCTTGCCATCCTTGTTGCTGTTAGTGAGGCTGAAGAGTATCGCACATCTGTCAAAATTGCGGGCCACCACCCGGGCCTCGAAATAACAATAGTAACCGTTTATGGTGAAATCCGAGTAGCAGGAACCTAATTCTGTTGTTTCTTCTATTGCTTTCCTGAGCTTCCGTTTATCGGAATCTCCGGAAATATCGTTTAAATCATCATCCTCATACCCTATCACCTTCAGAGTCTTCAAGTACTCGGCGTTACGGTAAAGATACCTGAAAGAATTTCCGTCATACTCCACCATCGCATAGGGAATAACACTTTCGTAGGCTGATTCCACAGGCATATCTGTATTTCCGGCGGGATTTACCCTGGTAAGGGAAGCCGGGCTCAGGATGTTGATGCTTCCAACTTCATCAAAGTACTTTACCTCATCGGGATGCTCTATCTCAATTCCCTTAAGGGAAAGCTCTTTCATACAGTCTTCCACAGGAAGAGGCTTGCAGAAAAGAAAACCCTGAATCATCTCACAGCCAATGCTTCCTAAAAATCTTGACTGCTCCTCAGTCTCCACTCCTTCAGCTATGGTAAGGATACCTATCTCCTTAGCCATGTCCACAACAGATGCCACTATACGGCACGCTTTAGGACTGAAATCTCTGAGGAATTTCATATCTATCTTTATCTCATCAATTTCAAAATCCTTAAAAATGTTTAATGAGGAGTATCCTACTCCAAAATCATCCATGCAGATCTGATAACCTGCATTTCTGAACCGGTCAAGCTTCTCCTTTATCTTTTCCGTATCCTGATTGAAAGCATCTTCATTTAGCTCGATAATGACAAACTCTCTGGATATTTCATATTTTTTTACAGAAGCTTCCACAACTTCAAAAATATCGCACAGCTCAAAATCCTTCCTCGATAAATTCACTGAGAAAGGAACTATCTTCTTACCTTCATTGATCCTGTTTCTGAACTGTCTGCAGGACTCCTCTATCACATAACCGTCAAGCTTATAAATAAGTCCATGCTCTTCCAGAACATATATAAAATCCTCAGGCATAATCAAACCATGTTCAGGATCCTGCCATCTGGAAAGTGCTTCAAATCTGCTCACCTTTCGGCTTATCCCTCTTATGAGCGGCTGAAAAAACACCTTTATCCATCCCTTGGATATGGCATCATCTATGCATTCGACGATATATTTTTCAAGATCAAAATTACCCATACTACACCCTACGCGCGCTTACATGAAGTCATCTATCTATAACCAGAAAAAAATATTTAAAAAAATACTATCCGAACTTAATCTATTATTTTGATTATAAACATTTGCCCATTACAAAGTCAACGAAACCGACAGGAAACTAAGGAAAAACCATAATTAAATGTAAAAAATCCGCGGAACTTTATCGCTCCACGGATCTTTATTGAATCACTGATTATTTATTTACGAGATCTATCATGACATCGGGAAGTATACCGTCATTTCCGGCCCACATTTCTTCGATCTGTGACTCATCTACAGGTGAAGTTCCGATACCGCACTCTATGGTAACAGAAGGTATGTCAAGCTTCTGAACTGCCCAGTCCTTGAATCCTGCTGCGTCCTTTTCCGCCCAGGTATTGGAGATCCTGTAACCTGTATTCTGACTAACGATAGATGCAAGGTTGAAACCTTCATTTTTATAGTTTCCGGTCTCTCCGAAATACCAGTAGATAACCTTTCCCTGTGTATGGTAGCTGATGGTTCTGTCCGGCATCAGACTGCGGGTGAGGTCTGCAAGCACCTTGGTCTCGATCTCACACTCAGGTGCTGTTCCCTTATAGTTCATGGATGACGGATGGTCTACCTTGGATGGAGTCTCCTCCCAGTTTGCATCGAAATTACGGTTAAGGTTTACACCGTTAAGGTTGTTCTTCCAGGTTCTCAGATACTGTTCCATATCGGATGCGTTGTCCATTCCTGCGATGGTCATGACTGACATTCTGGCATCTTCTGAATTGAGGGCTTCCAGTCCGCCCTGAACCAGGGTAATTCCGTCAGGATCCACCATTGGCACAAAATGAATACAGGTGTTGTTCAGAAGATCCGGAATTGAGCAGCCTTTGTAAACTGTTCCGGCCTGCTGCATCTCAAGAAGTGACGCTATCTGTCTCATGACAACCTGACAAACTATATACTCTCTTGCATGGATTCCGGCATGAACCAGGATCTTGTGTTTAGCCATAGGATTACCAACCACAACATGGTAAAGATTACGGCTATCTGCTGTGGCGGCAAGGACGTCCATCTGCATATTGGGATATTGAGCCTTAAGTACTGTAAGATCATCAACCATATTCTGATAGGTGTAAGGCGCAATATTGTTAAAATGGTATCCTGATGGAAGTGGTAATGTCTCCTCCTGTGCCTCAGCCGTCTGGTCTGCTGCAGTTTGATCAGTTTGTGCTGTCTCTGCTGCTGTACCGCCGACTGATGGTCCAAACTCTGAAGCTGCAGTCTGTTCTGTGCCTGTTCCTGCTACCGGACCGTTTGACTGTATTCCTGTTGTATCCGTTGAAGTATCATTTCCTGTCATAACCGCTATCGGACCCTCTTTTTCCGTCAAGGCATCCTGTGCTTCTGTGTTTGTAGTTGCTGCCTGCTGAGTTTCATTCCCGGATACAGCACTCTGATCTTCTGCATTATTCAATGCTTCCTGAGCAGTACCGTCTGCTTCAACTATAGCAGTGACATAGCTTTCTCCGCTTACAGTTTCTTCCGCATAACCGTTTAAACACAAAATTGCACTGATTGCAGAAGCTGCAGCCATGGCAAATAGAAATTTTTTCATAAACACCCCTGATGATTTATTTCTTGTAGTATTATAATCATGCTACAGTATAGCCTACCTGAATTTGAGTGTGTACCTACGATTTTTTTAAGATTTTATCCTGACATGACGAATAAAATATCACTATTTATACTTTTTCTTGATGTAATATCGTTTTTGATAAGTCATTTAGCGGCAACCTTCCGTGGATTTACTGATTTTTATTCTCATAATATTTATCGCTATGTGAGCCTTGCAGTAAGCAGCATTACGGGACTGCTGCCTTTTTCTCTGACTGAGCTTTTGCTGTATGCATTGATCATTTTCGTTATATGGGATTTTGTGAAACAGCTGAGTAATTCTGTTAAGATTTTCATAAATAGTAAAGATAAAGCTTCAGGGTCGGTTTCAGAGAACAATGCTTCTGTCTTGAGAAAATCATTAAAACCTATGGTTCTTTTCGCCCGGCACATCTTTTTTACTGCTTCTATTCTTTTTATTCTTTATGTGTTTAACTGCGGAATAAATTACAGACGCACCAGTTTCTCATCTGAAGCAGGGATTACCGGCTATGACAGCCAGAAAAACATTTCCTCTGAAACTATGAATACAGGGGATACTTCATCTTCTAAAAATGATGCAGATTACGGCCTCGTGGAGCTTTGTACTTATCTTGTAGAAAACATTAATCTTACGGAAGAAAAGCTTCTGGAAAGTTCACAAATGTCGAATGACACCACATTAGCCTCAGGTTTATACAATGGGAACGAACATCCTGTAATATCTGGTTCAGAATCCCAAAACCGGGGTGATTACGGCTATGATCTGCCTCTGTCTCCTATAAAACTGTATAACGGAGCTTATCTCGGAGAAACTTATGCTTCTGAAAGAGCTTCTGTAACCTGCCTTTGGGAAACAGGCAAACTTGGTCAGAAAGCAATGGAAAGTCTCGGAACACGTTTTTCACGACTTTCGGGACATTATCCTTTTCCGAAGCCCCTCATAAATTCCTGGATTCTAAGTATCCAACAGGTTACGGGAGTTTACTCACCTTTCACTATAGAAGCAAATTACAACCGGGATATCCCCTACTATGACATTCCCTTCACCATCTGTCATGAATTATCACATCTCAGAGGTTACATGCAGGAGGAGGAAGCCAACTTCATCGCGGTTCTCGCCACCGTCGGTTCCGAGGATCTTTACTTCAATTACTCGGGTTTCGTTTCTGCCTGGGTCTACGCCGGAAATGCCCTTGCCAAAACCGATCGTGAAAAGTTTTCAGAGCTTTACATGAAGATAAATCCTTACACCCGTCAGGACATGATGTACAATAACGAATTTTGGGACCGATACGATACGAAAATGGCCGAAGTGCATGAAGAGATTAATGATGCATATCTTAAGTACAACGGCCAAACGCAAGGCGTTAAGAGCTACGGTCACGTGGTAGATCTAATGCTGACATACTTTTCGGAAAACAGAAGTCTGAAATAACCTTAATGTTCAAATCACGATTATTTAGAGCTTTCAGATCATCCTTCCAGAAAATCCAGGAATTTGAGAGCAATATCTTTCCTGTCGGAAACCACCGGCACTCCGAAAACCGGAATCGTGGCCGCAAAGAAGCCACCGTCAGATATTATTTTTGTGTCTGTTACGATTATTCCGACGGGAATGGGATCCTTCATCTTTTCGGGATCGGGAACTTCAAATTCTTCTCTGTCAACCACATCCGGCTTCCCCATAAGATCAGCCGCAAACTGCTCCATCTCATCGAGGGTTTCCTCTGAATCTCCGTCATTCTTGCCTGAGTCAATGTTTTCACCGGAAGCCTGATCACTGTCAACCTTATCTTTCTCTTCTGTTCTTCCGGATTCTGAGCTATAGGCATCAATTTCTCCTGCCTCGATACTCTTCATTTTTTCTTTGATATAGCCATCTATATAGTAGATTTTGTTTGCTTCCTCATATCTTCGGAACTCTTCTTCACTGAGCACTTCTCTCAGATCCGAGAAGGCACCACTCAGGGCATAATAAGTAAAAACTCCAGGATCGATAACCATGGCGTCAAGGTCATGAGATGCAAAAAGAGCTGTGATCTTGGCATTCTGGGCCATGGTGTACTGGCTGTTAACATTGGGATTGAAAGAGGCTGTTGTATCGATGACAACCTTCTCCTTTCCGCCATCTATTTCGGCATATTCCGCAAATCTCTTCTCCAGCTCATCGGCACCTATGGACATCTCCTGACCGGAACCATTGAGAAACATAGCGTAAAATCCCAGAGGTTTGTTGTTTATCAGAGTCTTCAGTACAGAAACCACCAGTATGATCACTACCAAGGTAACAATTATCGGAAACTTGTAATATTCAAATATGTACTCAGCCTTCTGCCCGAAAGTCATCCTGCTAAGCTTCTTCTTTTCATTTTTGATTTCATTCTTTAATTTTTCGTTCATATCTGTAAGCCTGTCTTTGATTTTTCTTCTATCATTCTGTATTCAAAGGTCTCCTCTCACTGTGATGAATCACTTTTTTTACATACTTATCAGCATCATCAGGGTAATTTCGTTTTCTCAGCGATAGGACTTTACCAGCTATACTATCAGAATGCCGGAAAAATATCCACTTTACCAATCTCAGGTTTTGATATACATTGTAGGTGAAACTAAACAAATTTTTTTAGCAGAGTAGGCAATCGAGCGTACAGTGCCTTCCGAACGGGGAGTTTGTCGGAGGGACGAAGCCAATGCAGAGAGCGGTCAGGGAATTCGTTTGAACAGGAACAAAATTCTGACCGGAAAATATCCTAAAAGGATAATGCATCGGCGCGGTTCGATGGTCGCATCCCGCTGCAGTGGAGTATAACCTCCTTTGTAGTCAGGGGCTGCAAAGGAGGTATTATTATGAAAAGATTCTCAACGAGAAATCTGGTAACCCTTTCAGTTCTTGTGGCTCTTCAGGTGATCCTGACAAGATTTTGTTCCTTTAATGCCTGGAACGTCAGAATAGGCCTTGGATTCACAGCACTTGTTATCGCCGGAATTTTCTACGGACCCGTTGCTGCGGCTCTTGTGGGCGGTTTAGGTGATTTCATCGGTGCGGTGGCATTTCCTACAGGTCCATACTTTCCCGGCTTCACCCTGACCCAGGTTCTTATGGGAGCTGTATTTGGGCTGATGCTCTATCAGAAGCACTCCTCGGAACCCTTATTTTCAAAAGCTTCTGATTCCGATGCTACGTCCTTTTCTTTTAAAACAGGTTCAGCTTCGATGATCCTTCGTATTGCAGTGGCCGTTCTCATTAACCAATGTATACTTAGTCTCCTGCTGAACACCTTCTGGATTTCCTTTGTATACGGCTCAAGCTTCACCGGACTTCTGGCTACAAGAGCAATGCAGGCAGCTGTAACAGCTCCGATACAGATGATAATAATTTATGTTCTGGGCAGCGTACTGAAGCGTGCGGATATCAGAAATGTTCTGGCTGTCTGATACTCTCCCAATCCTGTCTTGCAAAACACTCTCGAAGAACAATCTGTCCGGGGATATGTTTCTGTAAACCTCATGTATCACTAAAATAACTTGCCCGTCATGGAGGATGATCACAATTCACAGCATCCTGCATGACGGGCTTTTCAGAGAAATAATTAAAGAATGAAAGGCAACTTGTATGGATTGGAATGAAGCAATAGCTCTTTTACATGGCGCAGACTGGAAACATGCGAAGATTGGTCTTGATCGTATGAAGGCCCTCATGAGCGCCCTGGGAAATCCTCAGAAAAAACTAAGATTCATACATATAGCAGGAACCAATGGAAAAGGATCCACATGCTCCATGGTGAGATCCATTCTTACGGAAGCCGGCTTTAAGACCGGATTATATATTTCCCCTCACCTCTTCAGTTTCAATGAACGTATCTCCGTAGACGGCACAGACATTTCAGATGATGACCTCCGTCGGATTTCCGGGAAGGTTAAAGCAGCCGTGAAAGATCTCAATGAAGAGCCTACTGATTTTGAACTGATAACCGCCATGGCACTCTGCTACTTTTATGAAGAAGGCTGTGACTATGTAGTTTTGGAGGTTGGCATGGGCGGTCGTCTGGATGCCACCAATATCATCGATGCTCCGGAAGTGGCTGCTATCATGAGCATAGGGCTCGACCACACAGAGGTTCTGGGTGATACGGAAGAACTGATCGCCGCAGAGAAAGCCGGAATAATCAAAGCCGGGGCTCCACTTGTTGTCCTGAACCAAAAGGTTTCTGTCCTTCAGGTCATCGCTGACAAATATATCGAGGTTAACGGAGCTAATGCCGAAGTTTCTGCTCTCATTCCTTTCCGGAAAGATTCTGAATACAGCCTGGAAAAGCCACTCTTACACTGTGACTTAACAGATAAAACTGAAAAGATGGTCAAGTCATACCCTGACCAGATCGTAAACCGTTTTTCAGGACGGGTTTATCTTACCGTCACAGATCCGGAGAAACTGATTGTTCACTCCTATTCTCTGAAAGGAGAAGTTTTCAGCTACAGATCAATAAAAAATATAGAATTACCTCTGCTTGGTTCTTACCAGATTGCCAATGCCATGGCCGCCATTGATATCATTTTGAGCCTGAAAAGCCGAGGCGCAGACATTGACGATGAAGCCATAAAACAGGGACTCCTTAATGCCCGGTGGCCGGGAAGGTTTGAACTTCTGTCCGGAGATCCGGTATTCATACTGGACGGAGCCCACAATCCAAACGGTGCAGAGGCCCTCGCGGAATCCATAAAAGTGTTTCTGCCGGATCAGAAGATAATCTTCGTCATGGGAGTTATGAAGGACAAGGATCATCTGGAAATGCTGAAAATCATTACTCCATTTGCAGACAGCTTCATAGCAGAACTTCCATACGATGGTCGAGGACTCAATCCTGAAGAGCTTAAAGCTGAGATTTCTTCAATCTTCGACGGTCCTTCTTTCACAGCCCCTTCCATTAAAGATGCTGTTGCCATGGCTGTAAAACGTGGAAAAGAACTGAATCTCCCGATAGTTTGCTTCGGTTCACTCTACCAGGCGGGAGAAGTCAGAAAATACTTTCTGCATTGAAACAGTTCTGTCCGGGATGAAATAAACCGGAAGCACCGGACATCCATTTATAAGCTTTATGTACAAACGTGAATAATCATAACCCAACGACTTATAGTCTCTGCTTATATCACCTCCTAAATATTATTTATTATGAAACAGTCTTCTTTTATGATTAAATATAAGAAAAGCTTGTTTTTACGAAGTATTTAACAGTGCTTCCGGAAAACTGCTGTCATTACAAATTTCAGGAGGAATCCATGAGGATAATTGACATACTTAATAATGGCGAGACTACTTTATCTTTTGAGGTTTTTCCGCCCAAAAAAATAGAGAACTTTGACACTGTTCAGCAGGCTACCGAAGAAGTCGCAGCACTTAAGCCAAGCTTCATGTCCGTGACCTACGGCGCCGGAGGCGGAACCTCGGAATTCACCTTGAACATCGCAAAAACCATCCGGGATAAGCACGGAGTTGAGGTTCTCCCTCATCTTACCTGTGTTTCCTCCACCAAAGAACATGTTCACAACATGCTTTCCAAATTCAAGGAATATGGCTTTGAAAATATCATGGCTCTGCGAGGTGATATCCCAAAGGACGGCACACCTCATCATGATTACCATTATGCTTCGGAGCTTATTGCCGACATCAAGGCTCACGGAGATTTCTGCATCGGAGGTGCCTGCTATCCGGAAGGTCATGTGGAGTGCATCCACAAGGACGAAGACATTAAAAACCTGAAGAAAAAGGTGGATGCCGGCGTTGATTTCCTTACGACCCAGATGTTTTTTGATAATGCTGAGTTCTTCAACTTCCTCTACAGACTTAGGGAGAATGACATCCGCGTGCCGGTGCTTGCGGGTATAATGCCTATAACAAATGCCAAGCAGCTGGGCAGGTCTGTTGCTCTCTCAGGAACTTCTGTTCCAACAAGGTTCAGAGAGATAGTCGACAAGTTCGGAGACCATCCGGAGGCCATGAAGCAGGCGGGAATCATTTACGCAACAGAGCAGATCATTGACCTCATAGCAAATGATGTAAAGCACATACATGTTTATTCCATGAACAAGCCGGATATCGCTGAAGCGATACAGAAGAATCTTTCGGAGATACTGAAGATCTGAAGTTATATCGACTACATCGGTTTTTCTCCATGACTTTGCAGAATGTGAATCTCTCTTCTGCCCTCCGGTAAGTGCATATCGGAACAAACATTGATTTACACACTGCGATTCAAATTTACCGTGCCGTCGCCCCGCGGGGTACGGCACTTTTAGTATTTTATGATAGAACTAAGACAAAAAGAAATATACCGTTTCCTGGGCTACCAAAAGATCACCCCGTCACCGGAGGTTGATGAGCGGATAAAGGAATGCGTTGAAAAAATGCAGAATGCTGCGGCTCCCCGATGCTTCTACAGAAGCTTTCAGGTTAAGCAGACTGCCCCTGATATCACAGAAATCGCGGGACTCAGCATTAAATCAAAGAATCTGTACAAAAACCTGGAAGGCTGCGATCACGCCTATATGTTTGCGGCAACTGTAGGCATAGGCATCGACATGCTCATAAAACGGAGCGAACTGACAAGCCTCATGGAGGCCTCCATCTATCAGGCGGCCGGTGCGGAAATGGTAGAGTCCTTCGCCGATTCGGAAGTAAAAAAAATAAGAGAAACGGAGAATGCCTCCGGCTATACATTGAGGCCACGATTTTCTCCCGGTTACGGCGACCTGCCTCTTGCCCTGCAAAGCGATTTTGCAAAGATACTGGATATGCAGAAATGGTGCGGGATAACACTCACGGAAACCCTTCTTATGGTGCCTAGTAAGTCCATCACAGCTTTTATTGGATGCGCGAAGTCCTCCGACCTGCCGGAATCCGAATATCTTGCAAAAACCATCAATCCTTTGGAACTCTCTTCCTGCACTCTTTGCAGTAAGGCGAAGGATTGTTTATACAAAAACAGCTCCAAAGGAGAACAAACGAAATGCGAAAAAACATATTAGACCGCCTGGGAAAAGAATGGATATTTTTTGACGGAGGCACCGGTTCCATCCTTCAGGAAAAGGGACTTCAGCCGGGAGAGCTTCCTGAAACCTGGAATCTTCTGCATCCTGAGGAGATCATTGACCTTCATCTCGGATATCTCAATGCCGGTTCACACATCTTCAATACCAACACCTTCGGGGCCAACCGGCTGAAATTTCAGGACAATCTGGATGAGATAGTTACTGCTGCCGTGAAACTTGCGAAGGAAGCAAGAAAAAGATCCGGTCGGGAGGATGATGCTTATATCGCCCTGGACATCGGCCCAACAGGAAAACTTCTCAAGCCAATGGGGGACCTTTCCTTTGATGATGCGGTGGATATATTCGCCGAGGTTGTACGGATAGGAGCCCGGGAAGACGCGGATCTGGTGCTCATCGAAACCATGAACGATTCCTATGAGGCCAAGGCTGCCGTACTTGCGGCAAAGGAAAACTGTGATCTTCCTGTTTTCATAACCTGTGTTTTCGATGCGTCAGGAAAAATGCTTACTGGTGGCACTCCCGAGTCAGCCGTTGCCATGCTGGAGGGCCTGGGTGTTGATGCCTTGGGAACAAACTGCTCTCTCGGACCTGAACAAATGATTCCTATCGTGGAACGTCTGGTGAAGGCCGCCCACGTTCCGGTGCTGGTGAATCCCAATGCAGGTCTCCCGAAATCCGTGGATGGCCGGACTGTCTACGATGTGGATCCGGAGGCATTTGCAGGATTTATGAAGACCATCGCAGGCCTGGGCGCTGTTGGGCTCGGCGGCTGTTGCGGCACCACCCCCGCCCACATCAAAAAGGAAATTGAAGCCGTGACTTCTCTTCCATTCCGGGCTCCGAAGGCTGAGGCTCACACCGTTATCTCCTCCTTCTCTCAGGTAGTGGAAATCGGCGGAGGCGCAAGGCCCGTAATCATCGGAGAGCGCATCAATCCAACAGGAAAGAAACGCTTCAAGCAGGCTCTTGTGGAGCATGACATCGATTACATCGTGGATCAGGGCTTACAGCAGGAGGATGCCGGAGCCCATGTTCTGGATGTTAATGTTGGTACTCCGGAAATCGACGAAGCGGAACTTTTGGATGAAGTCCTCACCAGACTTCAAAGCGTGCTGGCACTGCCCCTTCAGATCGACACTTCAGATCCTGTAGCCATGGAGCGGGCACTGAGACATTATAACGGAAAGGCACTTATCAATTCCGTCAACGGTAAAGAGGAGGTAATGCACAGCGTATTTCCTCTTGTAAAGAAGTACGGCGGAGTTATCGTGGGACTTGCCCTGGATGAAGGCGGAATTCCCGATACTGCTGACGGTCGTATCGCCATTGCGAAAAAGATTTACGATACCGCAGCATCCTACGGAATTCCTAAAGAAGATGTGGTTATCGACGGTCTCTGTATGACCATATCCAGTGATCCACGGAGTGCCCTTGTGACCCTTGAGACTATAAGACGGATCCGTGATGAGTTGGGTGGAAGTTCCATCCTGGGAGTTTCCAACATAAGCTTCGGACTTCCTGCGAGGGAGCTGGTGAATTCCTATTTCTTCGCCATGGCACTTCAGAACGGACTGTCCTGCGCCATCATTAACCCGAACAACCAGGCAATGATGCAGGCCTACAGAAGTTTCTGCGCTCTTACCGCTCAGGATGAAAACTTTCAGAATTTCATCGGGGCTTATCAGAATTACAAAACACCTGACAAGCGGGTTTCAGAGGCAGTGGATGCCTGTCGCTCCAGGGTTCTCAATGCACTTGGAATTTCAGCCGGAGACCTTAAGTCTTCCGGCAGTCCCCTAGGGGGTAATGCTTCCTTCGTGACATCAAACGGAGGTATTTCGGGAAATTCAGGTGGTTCAGGTGCAGGCCAAAACGGAGCATTCGGAAGCTCAGGTACAGTTACCGGAGGTGCGTCCGGTGCTTCATCCCAGGGCGGCTCCGGCAACGGTCAAGGCTATCACTCAAAACTCATGGAAGCCATCGAACGTGGAATGGCAAAACCTGCTGCCGCTGCAACAAAAGATGCTCTTTTAACAAGGTCTGCTCTCGATATCATCAATCAGGATTTAGTACCTGCCCTTGATATAGTCGGAAAAGGCTTTGAAAAGGGAACTCTCTTCCTGCCACAGCTTTTGATGGCGGCTGATGCCGCAAAGGCTGCCTTCACTGTAGTAAAAGAATCAATGTCCGACACACAGCAGGAATCAAAGGGAAAGGTTATCCTTGCTACCGTAAAGGGTGACATCCATGATATCGGAAAGAACATAGTGAAGGTTCTTTTGGAGAACTACGGTTACGATGTTATTGATCTCGGAAAGGACGTTCCGCCTGAAACCATTGTTGAAACCGCAATTCAGCAGGACGTAAAACTCGTTGGTCTCTCCGCCCTTATGACCACCACCGTCGTGAATATGGAGGAAACCATCAAACAGCTCCACAAAAAAAAGCCCGACTGCAAAATCGCAGTGGGCGGTGCCGTCATGACCCAGGATTACGCCGACAAAATCGGCGCCGACTGCTACGGCAGTGATGCCATGGCGACCGTAAGATATGCGGATGAGCTGTGCGAAAAAGGATTGCTGTAAATCGAGCGGGAGGGGCTGTGCCCCTCCCGCTTCTATCTTACTTACTAAAATCCACCGCATTTCCAAAGAAATCCGTTCCCTTCATGGTCTTAACATTTACGGTATACCATGTCCAGGTAGTTTCATGGAAAGTGCTGCCATCATTAACGTACTCATACATCCTTATGGTGATGGTGTTATCATCATCCCATTGTATTTCAGCTTCCGGGGCGCCGCTGAGCTTCTTAGCCCGGTTCACAATGGTCAGAACCTTTTCTGCTGTTTCATCTCCTTCGCCCATGTCATAAAACTCATTCGCTTTCTCGGGAGTCATACGCATAAGCCCGATATGATCAACCTCTCCCGAACTCCAGGTCACGGTTCCCATCGCGTACTCTTCATCCCGGTTTTTTGAAATATAAAAATCGGTGAAATCGATGTTTCCTATGTCCGCTACAGTATGTACTGTTGCAGTCTTGGAATTCCATTTTCCTTTTCCTATGTCATATCCACTTTCAACGATAGACTGACTGGCATCTCCCGGATTAAATAACCACCAGTTAAGCTTCACAGAGAAGTTATCGCCATCAGTATCTATCACTGCATTGAGATACCTTTCGTATCCGTTGAAGTAACCTGAGTCTGCACTGAACATGTAGCACTTCCAGCCACCCTTCAGAAGATAGGGTTCATCTCCGGTAACGCGATCCACAAACTGTTCGTCGAGAGCATTGGGCCACTGTCCCAATGAAGAGTTGTAGACTTTATCGATCATCCAGTCGAAATCCATGGCAAGAGCCATGTCTGTGGTAGACATCGAATTGGCGATGTTTTCCTGGGCAGCTCTGTCAATCGAGGATGAAGAATAGCTCTTCCCACTCCCATTATCTATACCGAATTTTTGTTTGAGAAAATCCTGTTTGCTGGTGTCTGCATAAGCGGTTAAGGTTGTCACTGCTGTAGAAAGCGCCAGAACTCCAAGTAATATATTATTTTTAACTTTTTTCATGCCACTACTCCTCTCAAAAATCCCTACAAAAGTCCATTCATGTAATAATATCGTTCATTTAAGAGGATTTTATAATAGTAGCACTTTTTCGTAAATACATTGGGGTAATTGGGGTAATAAGACCTGTTTAAGGGGGTTTCGTTAATATACCATCAAAAAGATCTCGTTAACTATTTCATTCAAGCTTTATTCAAGCAGCAATACTTCAAATCACTTCTGGAATTATCAATATATCATAGGCTCTACGCTATAAACCTATATATCATCTAGTTTCATCTTTTTCTATTACAACGGCATTTCCATTTGCGGTAACACAAATAACGTAATCCTCATAAACAGTAATATCTCTTCTAAGTGCCGATGTATGATGAGGATCCATGGTTATATAATCAAAGTCAACACCGATTACAGCATTACACCCTAACTCATAGGCTGCTTCTTTCAATTCTTTCAGTGCCTGCCGTCTTATCTTGACAAGAGCATCACAAAGATGATCTTCCACCTTGTTTGACGAGAAAAAATCATCTCGTGGTATAGTTATGCAGTCATCTCCAGAAATATATCCAGAATACTTTACAATTCGATACCCATCGAAATTAAATCCAGAGGAAATCAATATATTTGCTATATCAGATTTTTTACGCTGTTCATTATCTTTTGCGTCTCTAATGTATTTTTCTTCATTAGTAAGAAATGCTAAATCTTCATCATCTAAGTACTTCATTTTGCCGTTTTCTGACATATTATCCAACAAACCGGCTCTTTCAGATTTGGGTGTATTTAAATAGTTTTGGTAAATACTGTAATCCTTGTAATCCTCTAATTTGGTAAGAAATAAATCTTCATTAATGTCAATCCCCAAGATACCAGTACTATGTGGAAAACCAGTATCTTTAATATATTGTTCCAATGTGTTTATTTGTAAGTTATATTTTGCAACTAACTCCATGATATTCATAATGATTACCTCTTAATATATTTCAATGCTTCTTGGTTGGATGGATCAATATCCAAAATAAGATTTGCATATTTAGACGCATGCGTTTTATCTTTTTCACACATATTAAGCAGTCTTTCTACATCATTTTTAATATTTATGCCACTTGATAGTTCTTTGTTTTTGAGATTATTTTCAAGACTTGCCTTAATTTCATTTCGTTGTTCATCCGATGAAATGCTATATCTTGTCTCACAATAATTACATATTCTGTATCCATTTTTGAATGTAAACTGTGTGCTTCCACAGCATGAACAAATTATTTTTTCCATGATATTTCCTCGAATATTATTATTAATATCTATAATATCTATGGTCTTTCGACACAGTTTTATTTTGAAACAACTATATCACACCAAAAACTTGTGTATTTCATTATAAACATGCTTTTTATAAAAAGGGCTTGCAAAAAAATTACCTCTCCATCGCCCATAAGTTTGTTGCCGCGTATTCAACAGTATATGTCTTACCTTTAGTACCACAGAATAAGCACATGCCCTTTAATTTGGTTTCTCCCTTTATACCGTATTTTGGAAGAACTAATGATGCAACTCCTACCAGTGTTTTTCCTTCATAAATATTGGCAATAATTGTACCATCAATAATTGCATCAACATCATCAAATATAATCATTGGTGTCGCAAGCTTTGCCGAGGTGGTTACTGTGCATGTACCGGTTTCTGACACTTCAACTTTTGTGTCTGAAAATGTAATCTTTGATAAACAAGTCTTTGCATCATCATTAGATACTAATTTTATCTTTGCTGCCTCTATTTCTTCCTGCAAGGCACGTGCATGTCTATCGTAATCAGCTGCTCCGCTAAGTGAAGTCATCATTAAAGGTGCAAAAGCTTTTGCATTAGCTTCGTTCTGAGCCCTTATCTGTGCATTCTTAGCTTGAATATCAGCCGCCGCTGCTAAACCTGCTGCCGGACCCGCAATACCACTTGCAATACCACCATGGATTGCCCAATCATGTTCCTTCTGTTGAGAAGCACCCATAATTGCTTGAGCACCATTTCTTAAAGTTTTCGCGCTTTCTAATGCAGCTGTTCTTTCAGCTGATAATATAGCAATTCTCTTATCTCTTCCCTTAAAGCCGGAATATTTATTCAGTTCATTATATTCGATTCTCTCTTCATCCTTCTTTGCATTAAGTGCAGCTTCTTTTCTGTTTTCAATATCCTTGTCTACCGAAGCTTTTGCTTCATAAAATAAAATGGATACGTTTGAATATTGTATTTTGTGCTTTTGTGCAATCAAAGTACACTTCTGAATCTCCTTTTCAGATTTACATTCTTTGATTCCATTGTTTACGCACTCGTTATAGAAGGCTATTTTTTTATCTTCCGCCATTTTATCTGCACGAGCCTGATTGCTTTTTTTTGCAGCCCCAAGTTGTAAAACCATCATTACTACACCAATAGCCGATAATAAAAAACCAAGTACAACCATTTCAGGGCTACCATTTGGCATATCTTTAGCTGGATTTGCACCAATTCCTATAAACATACCACCAAGCATCATTATGCCGCCCATACCTAATAATTTGGCATTTTTAGGACTGTTACTCCATCCAATACAAATACAACCCATACCAAAAAACATAATTGTCATTCCAAATCCTGTCATGGTTTTCTCCTTTCACGACTTGTTTTTTACTAGTTTCACTACAGTGGCTATCAAAGATAATTAGACAAGATTATATACTAGTTTCATCTTCTATTGTTGAAGTATTATCTCAGTATATACTGAGTAAACGAATCACAAAGTTCCGTTAACGGTTGATTTGGAGATGAATAAAACACTTTCCCTGTTTCTGATTGCCAGATTATCATTTCTTCTACATTTGTTTCCTCAATAACATACATGCTTTTAGGAATAGTTGGATTCTTTGCCCAAGATGCTTTTGTGACGGCAACAACATTCGTCCTATCTGATTTTGTTATTCCTGTCAGCTCATGACCATTATATGCCGCTACTCCATACGTTATAAGATATTTCCTATAGTCGACTGGAAATATAATTCCAAGCTCAGATTCTGCCTTCTTTACCATTTCATCCGATACACCTTCACCTACAAGAAGATGTTTTTTTGACTCAAAAGCTTCGACAATACTTTGCATATTTTTCCCTTTCTGTCAGCCTGCAAGAAATGCAGCTAATGCTTCCCAAAACTCCTCACGCTGAATAGCCCATTCACTATCAGTAATCAGACTGTGTACTCCGGCACCGTCAGCAATATTAACATCGTGAAGGATCGCATTATTTCCACCACCGGTATGTTCATACTGTGAAAGTATCGCAAGAGGAGAATCTACGTTCTGTCCGATATGGTGAAGCTGGAAGGCCTGCCCACTTGCAGGATCAATCGCCGCATACCCTTGTTGCATTCTCTCGAGATTTGTGACTGTTCGGCCGGCAAGTTCACTTTCATAAGAAAGATCAATGGAACGAATCAAAACAGCTTGTCCATTAATAGTTTCGGAATACAAACCTGCTTGCTCAAAATATATCACACTTTCCTCTGTACTTCTAAAAAGCTTAACAACCTCCAAAGGATAACCAGTATTCATACAGATTGCCGACATATCCTGAACTGCTAAACCAGTTGCTTCTGATATTTTCAACAGTTCTTGATACTCTTCCATCGAATGTATCTGCTTAACAAAATTTGCCGGAAGATTCGTTTCTTTAATGATGGTAGCAGCATCATCCAAAGAAAGTCCTCCTCCTGAAGCAGTCTTCAACATTATAAGCTCGCTGCTACCACCAAGTATCGAACCAGAAATGGCTCCCCATTTGAAGCTTTCGCTTCCAGCCAGAGCTCCAGCCTTGAGCGCCTGGTCAAAATCTCCAGTTTGTATACCGGTAACAGTTCCGCTTATTACTGCACTTAAAGCACCTGAAGATGTTGCAAAAATAGCACCTGATTTTGCTGATGCCGCAAAAATCATACTGACTGCCGGAGCACCGACTCCACCAGAAACCACAGAAACAGTTACACATACCAGGATGACGCCTGTTCCAATTGCGACATTTTTTAACACCTGTTCATATGTATCATCATAATCTTCAAAAGGAACAACCGTTGTTGCCCCATTTTCATCAAGGGTAAAAACATATCGTGTGCCTTGGAACTGCGTATCTAAATCCTCAAGTGAATACCCGAAAAAGATATTGGACCGCGAATTGTATGCGAGCTCATCGAGATATTCCTTTGAAATATAGGCTGTGCTGACATTTTCGACATGATAACCATCTCCAAGCTGTCTTGACACATCTTTATACACCGTATTCTCGACATATTCGAGAAGATTAGGATCGCTCAATTCGGAAAATACAGGTTCTGGTGCCGGAATCTTACTGTCTACAGGTTCAATTTTAACTTCATCATGTACTGTCTCGGAAACTATTACATTTCCTTTTTCATACCCGGAATCTTCTTCTAGATTTTTTTCCTCATTATTTTTCTCTGTGCTAGAAAAGGCTTTAGTAGTATTGATGGTCTCTGATTCAAAAGTATTTCTCTCTTTTTGAGAAGTACTGCACCCAGAAAAAATCAACGTAAATACCAACAATAATGAGATTACACTTCTCATGAGTTGCTTTACCTCCAATTTTATCCTCTTATCAAAAGAAACGAATCAACGAGCACTATCGCTAGTAATTTTTTCATTTTTTATCGTCCTCGTTTTTGACAGATTTTTTCTTTTTAACGTATATTGCAATGGCTACTCCTACACATAATATTGGGATTATATAAATAACCGGATTTGAATTATTTTCTGGTTTTTCTGTAGATGGAGTTTTTGCAGGATCTTCATCGATTGATTCAACTATATTTGACTCAGATGGTTCCGTATCCATACTGTTCCCAGTATTAGGAGTTGATTCTTCTGCTGAGTCAGTTATTTCAAGAGCAGACTCACTTTCATCTGGTTGTGAGCTGTTATCTGCTTCTGTTTCAATTATAGGTGCAGTTAAACTTCCATCTTCTTCAACTGTAAATCCCTCGGATATTCTGGAATTCAAATCTTCTAGTTTGATATTGTTTTTTGACAAAGCCTTAAGATACTTGTCAGTACCAACATACAATGTTTTAGTAGTTGTAGCTCCAGTATATAAATTAGTTACCGTAAATTTATATATTCCTTCATCACTATATGAATCATTATCTTTTGCGGGACGATTAAATCGTATGTCTTCATTTAATAATCCATCAGAGTTTGATTTTAAAGTGGTTCTGGTAACATCTATATTTAGGTATCTTGATTTTGCCATATCAAGCTTGAATCCTTCGGTGGTAATGGCATTATCTGACAGTTCGTTACCTGAAGTAATGTCAAATGGATAGAACATACAATTACCATTTCTAATTGAAAAACCAAAACTAATCTTATAATTAGTATATGTTGGAACGACAGATACAGGTCCAAGCTTGCGGGGATCATTCTTTATTTCATAATCTAAAGTAACCTCATAATCTCCTTCCTCAAATAATTGAACGCGAGTGTCTGCACCGGTGTGAGCATTTGCCTCAAGAAAATTAGTATAAATCACAGGATCATGAGTTTTACCTTCATGATCTGTGAACTCAATAATCACTGTTCCATGGCCAAAATTCGTTTGTTTTACTCCAAAAACTTGATCATAACCGTTCGAATCTTCACTAATGCTTAATGCATCATTATCATTAAGCTTATTTATATCCTGATTTAATTTGAACCAAAGAGTAACTTTGTCACCTACATTTTTAAGATATATCGGCTTATTATTATACATAGTTTCTCTTGTATAACCATTTATAATAAATGTTCCTAATTCCCATCCAAAATGTGGGTCATTCTTATCTATCTTTTCATTTCCCGAAAAACCATTATCTACGCCTGTACTTATAGGTTTGCTAGCTAGTTCCTTTCTTGGTATATCATCAGAACTAGCTGCAGAATCTTTTGATTTTGGATTCACAGCGTAAAATTCATATACTTCTGCAATACGTTTTTGTTCTGTCGTATCTGTTGTGACAAATGCAATTGTGTTCTCACCTGTTTTAATTTGCATTTTATAAGCCACAATAATTCTGTAGAAACATCCATTTTCCAGTTGAATATTTTGAGTTTGATAAATAGGATCATTAAGGGTACTTTCATCCTTAAAAACATTGAATAATTGTTTATCAGTAACCCATTTTTCCCCATCATTAGATGTCTGAACTACTATGGCGCCTTTTAATATATTTTCTTTTAAGTTAATCGAATCGATTTTTTTTATTTTATCTTCTATTATATGCCACTCTGTATTTTGAGCGTTCAAGATAGTTGAATCGAACATGTAAGAAAATGCGATATTTCCTGAAGATACTGATAACGAATGTGTTTTATCAACTATACCATCGTCTCTAAAATCACCAGACAGAACCAACTGACCCATAGGTTTATCTGTTTCTGTTGTATCTGTAGAAGTGGTTTCAGATATTGGATAATCATGTTTGTCATCAAAAACATAAATATCACCAGTAATATTAGATGATATTTCTTTTGAATAAGCCACATTAACACTTAACAAAAAATACAGCGAACTAAGTACTAATACTACAACCTTTACTAATGATTTTTTCTCTTTCATCATTTCTCCTAAATATACATGCAAAAAAATTATCATCAAAACGGATAATTATATGTGATTCATAATTGCTGATACACCACTTATAATTTTGATGATTAATTTTACGTAACACTCTCTTTTTACATCGACAATTAATCATCTTTTATAATCTCCAAACATTTACGTATCCCAACATTAAAGATGCCGACGATATATGAACTCGTCGGCATTATTCGTTTATATCATTTTTTTACGCCTTATCTCACATAATGTCCAAAATAGAGAATCTTTACAAAGGTATTCTCTCCTGCTTAATTTTCAATTGCCTCTAATTCGAGGCAATTAAAAACAATGTATGGTATCAACGGATTGATGCCAGTATTTTTATCCAAGCTTTGATTCACTGCTGTGCCACAAGAGGGACAAAACCGTACATTTTCTGTTAGTTCTTCTCCGCATTTTGGACATTTCATAGTTGATCTCCATTACTCAATTAATATATGATCTCACAGGGTATTATTGTCATTGTAATATATTTCCACATCAAAGTTTTTCCTGTCACCATACCATATTAAACGATTCGTTACGACCTTCAATTTTGCATTAGAATCAGTAGATATTTCTTTACTATCATCACTTATTCTGATCAGGTACACACTTTATCTGCAAACTTTTGGATCTTCTTATTTGCCTTATCAATATCTCCACTAAACAATTCTGATCTCATATCTGTCCAAAAACTATAAATATCACCACGTGTATCAGACCATTCACTATACACATCACCACGTGTATCAGACCACAAGGAATAAGCATCACCTCTAGCATCTGACCATTCACCATAGGCTATATTTTTCTTGGCTTCTTTGAGAATACCTTCATAGTAGTAGTCCTTAATATCGACAAGCAACCCATCATAAATATCATCCTTAACATAAGCACATGCGTCATCATAAATACAATCTTTTAAGTCATCCATTTCATTGTATTTATCTTTACTTGACGAATCTGACTCCATAACTAAATTTGCATATACAACGGCATATTGTGAAATCATTTTAAGTATCTGTTCACTCGACTCTTCTATATGTTTATGAAAGTCCTCCACGTCATCAACATTGTCGCGATACTTTTCATATGTGTCAATTCTTGATGAAAGATCTGACCACTCCTTATTTAAAGCTTGAACACACTCCAAAACATGTGAATCTACTACTTCTTCTAATTCTTTTGGAGTTGATGCACTTCTTAATGTAGTGTCAAATTTAGCATCTGAAATATTGTATGTATTATTTCCCTTATTCTTCTTTTCTATCTTTTGGAGGAACCTATTATATACTTTCTCAGCACGCTTTAAATCTCCATTATACAATTTAAGTGATAAACCATAATAGAATGAATATATATCAGTTGCTGCATCATAGTATAAACCATATACCTTTGTAGAAGTATCATACCATTGGCTATACTCATTTGTAGATATGTCATACCATTCACTGTATTCCGTAGAGTCTTTCCCATCTTCTACGATACCGTCATAGAAATGATCTTTCATATCATCCATTAGTTCATCATAAATCTCTTCTTTGATCTCATCACAAGCATCTTCATAAACGTAATCATTGATTCCATCTACAGCTCTGTATTTTTCTTTGTCAGACATATCTGAATCTAAAATCATTCTGCCGTATGCAGCTGCATATTCACGAAGCATGATACTCATAAGATTAGTTTCTTCTTCTACAGTTCTGTAAAAATTAGAAACCTTTTCTACCTGGTCGCAGTATTTGTCATATGAATCAATCTCATTCATCAAATCAGTAGCACGAGATTGTAATGATTCAATACACTTCGCCAGATGTTCTCCTATACGATCTTCTAATTCATCTGTTGTATTAACTCCATCAAGGTTAATGTTAAATTGAGTGCTATCAACATTTACCTTTTTCTTTGTTATTTCTTCCTTAGCATTATCTTTTGTTTTTGTTGGTCTGCCAAACACACTCTCGATTGTATCGTCTGATTTAGAGAGGGTTTCTGAAGGTTTTCCACAAGCAGTTACAAATAACATAGACAACACTGATGAAAACAGAATAACGATTAAACTTTTGTACTTCATAATACTTTATTACGCCTCCATATTAATAATCCTATATATCTAGTTCACACGATATAATTTACAGTCTTGAATTACCCTCAATAAGATCAATCGTTTGCATCAAAATAGATTTCTCCATTAATTAATTGTTTATAATCATCCTCATCTACTTCGATATTAGATTTATATATCACCTGAATATTATCTTCAGTTAATACATATTCTATTTCGTCAAATTCATAACGTTTAGTATCAACTAATATATGGATCTCTCCTTTCTTATAATTGATACTCTTTACTTCCATCATGTCATCGTTTTCCGCTATATTGTGCATAAACCCTTCTGCAATTTCTTTTTGATTCCTATCAAAGAACGAAGAACTTTGAGAAATCTCATTTTTGCTTAAAAATTTTCCGTTGATGAAACCAGCTCCAAATGAAGTAAATACGATTAAAACAATTATTGCAACAAATAGAGTCTTACCAAATTTTTCCTTCAAATTTTCAAACACAGTTTCTCCTTTTCAAAAAACTTTTGTTAACTATGTTTCATTTAAAGAGTTATGAAATGCGTAAAAGGATAGATGAAGGTTTAGTAGTACTATTAACAATAGTTACTCCTTGTATTCAATAAATTATCCAAACTGTTTCAGTGAATCCTGCTATTTCTTGAATGACTGGTTTGAAATGACAAATCATACTCGTAGATCAACATCTATTCATGCATCCCACTAGATCTGAGCGGCATCATCTTATTGGCAGAAAGCATCTCGTTGATATCGATAATGCTTCCGGGATGTTCGTTAAAAAATGTCATAAGTAGCGCATCTCTTGGATTTCTCGCATACAAAATATCCATCTGATAGATTTTAAGAGCATTCTGAGTCTCTTTAAGAGTAAAATTTGCAGCATAACAGATTCTCAGTATAATGTCTCTCTGCTTTGTTACCTTTTCCTCCGTCAGCAGTTTATATCCATATCCTTGAGATATATCAGCTCTTAGGAGGACATCTTGCTTCTGTAGTCCTTTCTCCTTGAGCCTTTCGTTCATATATTTCATGAAGTTCCTGTCACCATCCAGCAAGTCATCTTCATTAGCCTTGACAAAATTTTCTATATCCTTTGGATGTGTGTGTTCAAGGATTTCTTCCAGTTCTTTTGTAGTCTTTTTATACATTGCTATCCTCTTTACTGTGTTATACTTTAGATAATTAATATGTGAGGTATTATTATGTTTGATAGTTCATTGCCGATTTCCTTCTACAAAGAAATTGCTCCGCTCAGTGAAGAACATCGGATATATTTTGTTCAGCACATCGAGACAAGGAAGGTTTATCTAAAGAAAACTCTTTCTGTATACAATCTTGATGTCTACGAACAGCTTTTCAAGCATCATATAAAAAATATTCCCCGGCTTTATGCAATGTATCAACATGATGGGCTTCTTACAGTTATTGAAGAATATATTCCCGGTGATACACTTCAGGAAGTGATCGATTTATGTGGGTTCGTTTCCGAAGCCGATGCAATATCCTATGCGATAAAGCTATGTGATATTCTTGTTGACTTACACTCACAACAGCCGACAATAATTCACCGTGACATTAAGCCTTCTAATGTAATCCTCACAGAAGATGAAAGAATCATACTTATAGACCTAAATGCTGCTCGTCAGTGTATAAACGAGAAGGAACGTGACACAAGACTGATCGGCACCGAAGGTTATGCTGCTCCGGAACAGTTTGGGTTTGGCAATTCTTCCTGTCAGACAGATATATATGCTGTTGGTAATCTAATTAAAGTGCTTATAGGCATCGATACAGATCCTGCCTTAAGAATATCCGCAAAGCTTTCAGCTATTATTAGCAAGTGCCTTGAAATGAATCCTAAAGATAGATATCCATCGGCTGCTCATTTAAAAGCTGCATTGGAAAAGCTTTGAACCATTACCTATAGATTCATTATAGCAACAAGATTTATTATTGCTCCCACCGTAGCGGTGGGAATATTATTAAAAAAGGGTAAAACATATGAGATTAGTCAACTGCCCTATTTGCGGAAAAAGATGTTCTGCGGATACTGAAAAATGTCCTGAATGTGGTTTTGAGATTAGGCAGTATTTTGAAAGCAATAATGTTCCTGAGAAAAGAAAAAAGAAGCCTCATTTTGGGGCTGTTTGCATTTTATGTGTAATAGTATTTGTTTTTTTTACATCAATATTTATTTTGGTACGTAATTCTTCAAAACCTAAAATGGATACAATTTATAAAGAATCCACGGTTGGGTTAGTTTCAAATAAGAACATTGATGTCAGTGGTGTTTATAGCGGTGATGATAATGAGATACTTGTATTAAATTCTGATGGACTTGCCTATTATTATTGCATTGACATTCAATATACCGAATTAGCATGTCCCTGGCATATCAAAGATGACACTGTATACATTGAGCTCTCAAGATTACATTGTATTATTTTCGCTAAGATTGATGATGAAAAGGAGCTGATATTCAAATCAGACAGTTCAAACTGGAATCCCGAGCTGTTTACAAGGATAAACTTAGAACCGGAACAGTATCTTACCAAAATACCAGCGACTAATGATCCCAAGGCTACACTTAATAGGGATGGAACCATTTCCTATACCAATGATGGTACTACCTATATCCTTCCAAAGATGTTTATGGATTTTAAAGACGAATTTGACAGTAAGGAGGATTCTTCATGTTTTATAGACCAGGATACTCAAAGCAATTACATAGCATCAGTCGTATTTCACTGTTCTGAAGGAAGAGAGTTAACACTTCCTCTTGCAGAAAAGTTGGCGCAAATCTTTGGATCTAGATTTTATGAAAACATAACTATTTCAAATAGCACTAAACTGGAGATCTGCGGTCACCAGGGATATAGATTTAAGGCGACAGGATATCTTAACAAGGGGTTTAACACTTGGGAAGGTTATGAAATGGATGGGTCTATTATAATCTTCTATAATGAATCCACTGGGAACAACAACTATATAATGATGAGCCAGACCTCAAATCGGGCTCTGGACGATACAGAGTTGTTTGAAGATATATTAAAATCTGCAAGGTGAAATATACATTTCAAGTGAAATGATAATTGTATAGTATCTGTGCTTCTTTACGGGACTTATATTGTGTTTTTTGCATTTCTTCTTGTTAAAGGTTCAATTATATAATTATTGTTCGAGTATAATGATATTTTGTTCAATGTAAAAGGGGCTGTCGCACTAAGATTAAGACAGCCCCATCATAATTTATCATCAGTTTATGTTTTGCTTTTAATCAACTCATCAAATTTATATATTTCAAGGGTGGTTTTCCCTGATTCCAGTTCACGAATAATCTCCTTCTCGTGCTCGTATTTTTTACACGCTTTTTCAAATACCTCATCTTCTACGTTTTGAGGAATAACAACTACACCATCACAGTCTCCAAATATGATGTCCCCCGGATTTACCTGCACTCCTCCACAACTTACAGGTATGTTAAGCTTTGCAAGGCTCTCCTTTACCGTCCCTGAAGGATTAAATCCCCTGGAAAAAACCGGGAAACCAAGCTCACGTATATCCTCTGAATCACGGCAGCTTCCATCTATCACAACTCCGGCAAGTCCCCGTAACTTACATGCGGTTGCCATTATGTCGCCAAAGTGTCCTGCCTCAGAATAGCCGTTAAGATCCAACACAAGCACATCCCCCGGCTGCGCTCCGTATATTGCCTGATGAAGTGCCAGATTGTCTCCCGGATAGCACTTTGCAGTATAAGCCCTTCCTATCATTTTCATTTTAGGACTTACGGGTTTGATGCCGGTATCCATAACACCCTGATTTGATACTGTATTGTTATTATCAGCTATATTCCCTGTAGGAAGTTTTAAAAGGTCATTTCTTATTCTTTCTGTGAGTTCCATGTTTATTCTCCATTCGTATATTCGATCACTTGAAACAATTTATGAAAAATGTGATGATCAACGGGTTTGTAATATTTATGAAAATAACTGTTACAACCGGAAGTACAAACCATGCGGTTGGTGCAGGTCCATTTTTCTCTATGATCGCCGACATATTGGCAACAGCGTTGGGTGTCTGTCCTAATCCTACTCCACAGTGTCCGGCAGCCATGACAGCTGCATCATAATCCCTTCCTGTAGTATTAAAGGTCACAAAAGTAGCCCACAATGCCATTACTACTGCCTGAGATATAAGTATCACAATCATCGGAAGTGCAAGGTCAACAAGTTTTGCTATATCAAGTGACATAAGAGCCATGGAAAGGAAAAGATTAAGGGCAATGTTTGATATGGTATCAATTTCATGCATCCTGAGGTCGATTCCTCTTGCATCCGCAATATTTCTCACCAACGCTCCTCCGAAAAGGCAGCCAACGTAATAAGGGAATGAGAGTCCGGTCAGCTTAAGTGCCGCTGAAATATAAGACCCTATAAATGCAGCAAGAAGAAGCAGTAAAACACTGTCAAACAGACTCTTTTGATTCAGTTCAAAAACCTTCTTCTTTTCTTCAGCCATCGACTGTCCTGAGCTCTTAAGATCATATTTTTTGATAAGACGTTCCGCCACAGGGCCTCCGGTAATACTTCCAAGAAGCAGTCCAAAGGTTGCTGCCGCAACACCTATTGTTGTGCCACCAACAGCTCCCAACTCTTCAAGTGTCGGTCCAAAAGATGCTCCGGATCCTACGCCACCGGACATTGAGATGGATCCCATTGCGATACCCAGAAGTTTATTGATCCCGAAAACCTGACAAAGTCCGACTCCCACCAGGTTCTGAACAAATAAAAATATCACTGCTCCTACTGCAAGCTTTGCTCCAAGTTTTCCTGATTTTTTCAGCACAGCAAGACTGCATGTAAAACCTGTTCCTGTAAAAAACAGGTTCATAAAGAAATCCTGCAGAGTATTTGTCATCTCAATAGTAAATAAACCTGTACTCTTACCTATAAAGATCAAAATACTGCATATCAAACCACCAATTACCGGTGCCGGAATAAAATATTTCTGAAAAACAGCAACTTTACTCTTTATATAACGTCCAAGCATATAGACCAAAACTGCAAGTCCCGTCGTTTGAATCAGATCAAATTGAATTGTCATATCTATCTCCCTTTTTACACGTAACATTTTCTACTTTTTGAATGATTTGAACCGGTTCTTTATTTTCTATGACTAATCTACCATTCGGAAAATAAGTTGTAAAACAGATATATTTGATTTAATATATCGGTAAAACAGATATTTAATCCAATACTATTTCATACCCACTTTTATATTTTAAATTTGTTTGGAGATTCTAATGACTTACGAACAGATAGAAACATTTCTTGTTGTAGCAACTTACAAGAATATAACCGCTGCATCGAAATACCTTTTTGTATCTCAATCCACTGTTTCATCCAGACTTCAGCAACTGGAAGACGAGCTGGGTACTCCTCTCCTTATCCGTCACAAAGGACAGAGAAATGCAGAGCTGACAAATTACGGCTCGGCATTTATCCCTATAGCAAGTCAATGGGCATCCCTATGGAAAGATACCCAGCATCTAAAAGCTCTTCCTGATATAAAATCATTGAATATTGCGAGCGTTGATGCTGTTAATAACTACACTTTAGTCCCAATGTTCCAAAAGCACCTTGAGGATCATCCAAGAGTCAAACTTTCGATAATGACCTACCATTCCAGTGAAATATATTCCCTGGTTCAAAACCGTACAGCTGACATCGGCTTCGCATTTTCTTCGATTTCTTATCCCGATGTCATTGCAATTCCTGTATATAGGGAATTAATGTATTTGATCTGTAATAAAAAGAGTAATTACGGAGATAATATTACCTGTAAGGATCTCCCCATAGAAAAAGAGATATATCTTCGATGGGGATCAGACTACCAGCAGTGGCATGACAGACATTGGAGTCCCGGTGTATATCCTTTGATATCAGTTAACACCGGCTCTATGCTACAACGATATCTGGATTATCCGGATAATTGGGCGATTGCACCAATGTCTGTAATTCAAGGTGCCATGCGATCCAATCCGGAACTGACTTTCCACAGCCTAAAGGAGCCACCTGCTCCAAGGATCTGCTATGAAATTAAGAATCGTTTTCCAAATGTTACACTTTTGGAACCAATTGAACTTCTTGAAAAAGAACTTCAGGAATTTATTGAAGAAGACGAAAGCATATGCTCTTTTGAAAGCTGGATGCTCAATAGCTGAGAACTGGCCTGTCCCTGGTACATAAAAGATGACACTGTTTATATTGAGCTTATTTGAAGACATTTTGAAATCCGCGAAATAAAATGATGTGAGCGTCAGCCCTTCGCTAAGCGAATTTTGATGGGCTGACGCTCCAAGTGAGTAAAGGCATTATTCCTACATATAACCCAGAATATGTAAGGCACTGATAAAACCTGATATCTAAGATTCTCGATTAAAACTCATTTTTTATCTGATTTAACTCTCTGTTAAGTTCCTTTAGATCAAGACCCTCAGGGATATCTCTGCTAAGTATGCTCTGCATGGAAAGCCCAAGCGGGATCACATCCTTTTCAGTCATAAACTTTACAAGTTCCGGCAGATATTTCTCAAGCACTGCCCTCGCATCAGGATCATCGAGAAGATCATTGGCGGTATCCTTTAAGGAAAAATATCCTTCCCTTACGACATCATCATCTGAAAGAAACCAGTTTTTTACCGCCTGTCCTGCATTATTGCCCGGTAAACGATAGTTTTCATCCTCTGAATCTACACGGACGAAAACACACTCATCCGTAAGCCCCTCCGCAGCTACCTTTATCCGGTTTTCTCCTTCGTGAAGAGGTACATCAGAAAATATGATCCTGCCGTTACCATCATTCGTACCACTGCCGAATTCCTTTTCATCAACATAAAGCACCGCATCGCTGAGATTGGTATAAACCTTGATCTCGATACTCTCTTTTGCCCTGTTCACGAATCTCTTGGAACAGATATGCAAAAACTTTTCCTCAGACCACTTTGCTTTGTAGTAGTAGAATGCATCCTTTCTGGTATTTCTGTCATAGGTCACGAGGCCCTTGGCATTGATATTTTTCTGCCCGCCTTCATTTCGAAGTCCGCTGTGAAAGTCAAACATATTCCAGACATAGCTTCCATAAAGATGATCAAGACTCTCGAAAATATGATAAACGGTCTCATGATAGAGAGCCTGATACTCCTCTGAGTAATCTCTGACCATGGGGTTCTCTGCATGCAGGCTAATGTTTGCGTCCACACCGTACTCACTTACACCGAGAGGCATTTCCGGCCGCTCCTCGTGAAATCTGTTAAGGTAGTCACGGTAATCCTCCATCTCTCCATAGTACCATCCGAAGTAAATATTGTAGCCGATCATATCCGTAACAGAATTAAGCTTACTCTTAAACTTAACTGTATAAAGATTGGCAGCCGTAACAAGTCTTGACGGATCCAGTTCATGGGAAAGCTGCTGCATTTTTTTCAGCTCTTCATGCATAAACTCCGCATCCCGGAACATGCCGATTTCATTCTGGATTCCCCAGCAGTAGATGGACGGATGATGGATATTCTGAAGTATCAGTTCCCTGAGCTGCTCCTCTGCATCAGCTTTCAGCTCTTCACTGTCCGTCATTTTGAGCATAGGGATCTCAGCCCATACGAGATAACCCTTTTTGTCTGCGGTCTCATAGGTATACTGAGGATGCTGATAATGTGACAGCCTTACGGAATTGGCACCTATTTCGTCGATGAGTTCAAAATCCCTGTCGATATTCTCCCGGCTCACTGCATTGAAACAGCCCTTGAAATCCTGATGCTTTGCAACACCGTTTATCTTTATATGCTCACCATTAAGGAACAGTCCCTTGTCCGCAGTTATGGTAATATCTCTGAATCCGGTCTCAAGCTCCACCTCATCTAAAGTTTCTCCCGCACGTACAAGTTTCATCTTTACCTTATATAGATTGGGGGCAGTTTTTCCGTTCCACAGGATTACATCAGGGATGCGGAAGGTCAAGGCCATACTGCAATTAATGGAGCCTGATGCGTGAGTGTTGGCACTTTCTGAATCAACTTCTTCCGATCTCACATCAGTGAGCAGTGTACCGAAAGGATCTGTGATTTCCGCAACTATCTCAGCTTCTTTATCCGTGCGGGCATGAATTTCCGCATTCAAAATGCCGGTATTTCCATCGATGCCAGTCCTTAATATCACACCACTTGTGCCGTAATAGGTCGGATCAAAAAAGCTTTCATGTTCTGTCACCAGAAGATTAACACCCCTGTATAGTCCTCCGAACACAGTGAAGTCTCCTGTAAGAGGTGAGATACCCTCGTCATGAACATTTGTCAGAAATATCCTTAACTTTACTTCTTTATTGCAGAGCAGCTCCTCAGGTATCTCGCAGTGAAATGCTCCATAAGCACCTCTGTGCTCTCCTATCTTACGGTCATCTGCCAGAACAACCGCATGCTGGTCGGCACCCGGAATGTCCACAAAAACATGTTTCCAATCAGGATCGATCTGTATGGTCTTTTGATACAGCACAAGTCCCCTGTAAGGGTCTTCATCCCTGTACCATGTGTGAGGAAGTGTGACAGTTACAAAACTCTCTGACGAAATGACATCGCTATCAACTACTTTTGTATCCACTGTCAAACCACTTAAATCCCTGATGTTTCCATCAGGGATCTTATTAAACTGCCAACCTTCGTTTATCTGTATCTTATGCATTCTCTTTCCTCATTTCATCAATTCTGGCTTCTACCGCCTTCATCTTCTCCGGTGTAAGGTCGTAATATTTCATGGCGATGACATTAAACACTGCTCCCAAAAGCTCAAGGCCGTAGTAGAAAACTATGGCGATCAGCAGGAGGCTCCGGCTGTATGGAGTATTGAGATCTGGAAATGCTTCCTTGAAACCAATGAGCGCAAATCCGATACCTACAAAAGTCGGTCCAAAGGATGAGATCAGCTTATCCATAAATGAGAAAACTGTTCCGACCATACCCGGAATATACTTTCCTGTTCTTGAGGCTTCATAGTCATTAACGTCCGCGATCATCGGAGGAATGATGGAGCTTGTGATCATCTGGAAACCACCGCCTATAACAGTCACAAGGAAAAGTGCCACTGTAAATGCGGTAAAGCCACTGAATGCCTCGCCATAGCCATTAACAAATCCCGGAAGACTCAGTGTCTTCGGATCCATGACCATCCAAATAAGTATGGCGATGGTGTCGAAAAAGATCACACCCCAGGAACCTATCTGCATAGCTTTCTTGAGACCGAGTTTGGCGCCGATCGCACCGATTCCAAGGGCCATCATCAAAAGCCCTACGATGGTTGTGTAGAGGGTCCAGCCTCCTGACAGCTCATAGTTACCAACTACAATGCCGTAAAGTACAAGCAGGATTGCACTTGTCTTGCAGGTATTTGAGAACTGGTCTGTAGCTCTTGCAACGATAAGCATCTGAAGGGGTTTGTTGTTTTTTAACACATCAAGATAATCTGAAAACCTGATATTTTTCTTTCCTGAGGAATTGGTCTCTGAAAATGCAGGTACATCCTTTGGTGCGATGGAAATGTAAGCAACAACTATTCCGATGGTAGCGATGACTGCTACGATCAACCAGTACTCATGGAAAAGCTCCGCGCTCTTCATGGAGCCGTATTTAACGGCAAGTCCCGCAACTGCCATCTGCATCACAGCTCTCATAACACGAACCAGTACTGTACCAACGATGGAAAGTATAGGTCTCTGGGCCGGATCATTGGTGAGGCAGACATTACCCACATGGTTTGAGATATTTAAGAATGTATATCCTATGTAGTAAATGGCTGTAAAGAATATAAAGAAAACCGGCCTCAATGCTCCTTCCGGAAGTCTGTCAGTCACATTGAACATGAGAAAACTGTTTATGAAAAGAAGCAGACCGCCCATAACAAGACACAGTCTGGTTTTACCGAAGTTTTCCTTTTCTTTAAATCTGTCAACAAAAAATCCTACGATAGGATCTGTCACGCCGTCCCAAAGTCTTGTTATAGTTGAAAAACTTGATGCAAGTATAACTGCCATGCCCACATATCCATTGAGATAAAATGACATGATCATAGTGAGACCCATGTACAGATTGACTGCCATGTTGGCCCCGGAAAAACCAACTATCCTCCATACAGGAACGTTGTGTATGCCATTCTCTTTTATATACTTTTTGTACTTGTCCTGTGACATAGTCTCTACAGTTCCTTCTTTCATACCAATCTTCGATTCTTTCCGCATTGCCGCTTCCATAGCCCCTCCTGAATTTACTGAATGATGATGCCAACATTTTTTAATGTTGGCATCATCATACCATCAGTCGTATAATGAATATAGAACTATAGTCTTTGCTTTAGAACGATATTACTTTTTACTACAAATATGATAAATAATTCACATGCAATAAAAACAACTTCATCAGCAATAGCTTCATCTGAGGCATCTTCAACTGAGATGACTTCACCCCAAACTGCTTCTATGGAAACCTGTATGAAGCTCATACAAAAACTATTTCAGGTCAGATTCTATACTATTAATGATTTCTCTGAGGCAGAAGCATTCAGCCGCGAAAATATGCTTAGTGATCTACAACTTATTTTATCACCTGACGCGCTTATGACCATGAGATCCGGTGCTGAAAAACATACTCTCTATCTCCTGACAGATATTTTTCATATTTCGATCATAGTCTTTATGTTGGACGACAGCTTTATGCTTTTTGGTCCCTTTACCTCTCTCATCCATACCAAAATGCATGCGTCACATATCATAAATGCGCATGGGATCAAAAATCTTCAGATCGAAGATTATCTCAGATATCGCGAGCACTTTCCCAATATAAATAAGGAACGGGCTGAACACATAGTAAGATGTTTTCTCAACACCGTATATGGACACGAAGAAAACTACACTCTGAGGGATCCGGAGACATTTGCCATGGAAAATGTATATGAAGATCATGCAAAAGAACAAAAGACCGGAATTGATCTTCTGCAGCTGCGTTATGCCAATGAAAAAGAGTTTATCAGAAGTGTTGAAAATGGTGACAGCAGTTCCGCTCTCAGATATCTCGATAGGATGCAGAGTGACGTAAGATACATGAAGGAGCTCGGTTCAACCATAGAAAATGAACGTATCGGCTGTGCCATCACGAGAACCACTCTCAGATTAACCGCCATGAATGCCGGCCTTCCGGCTTATATCATTGATAAAATATCAGGACAAAACACAAGAGAAGTTTTCCGGGAGAGACACCTGGATAAAATACTTGCAAGCAAAGAAAAAATGGTCGTAAATTTTTGCAATGCCATAAATGAGCACAAATCTGAGATTCACAGTACTGTAGTCACAAATGCCATTTTCTTTCTGAACAGCAATTTCAAAAATGACATAACCATCGAAGATATCACAAGTGAACTCGCAATATCCAAAAGTCACTTTATGTCTGAATTCAAAAAAGAAACCGGAACAAGTCCCATGAACTATCTCAGATCTATAAGGATCAAAAAAGCCTGCACCCTTCTTTCGGGTACAGGCAAAAATATCATGGAGATAAGTGAAGATGTTGGTATCCCGGACAGCAATTACTTTGTGAAACTGTTCCGGAAAGAAACCGGTATGACACCTACCGAATACAGAAAAAGCAACCGGTTATGAAATAACAAATCTGCAGACGGTTCTATTGACTGCTTTTGTAAAGTAGTCAACAGAACCCTCAATAAAGGATTTAGCATGCCGGAGTTTACCCATATGATGGATATTCTCTAGCATGCTTTTTTATTTTACATTTTTACACTGTTTCACCTTCTGTCACAGTAAGGTAAGTATATTCCTCACTTCTGTGTAAACAACCACTCCATAACAGCTACACAATTGTAAGCGTAGTCGAAGGATGCCATATGATATCCGGCGCCACCCATAGGGCTGTTTCCGCTCTGCTGCCCGGCTGTTTCGGATGTCTCCTGACCATCAGCTGCTGCCTGTTCACTCACTGAAGTTTGATTGCTGTCCGGTGCCTGGCCATCCTTTGGTGCCTGGTTGCCCTCAGGTTTCTGGCCATTCATTGGAGGCTGGTTACCTTCAGGTTTCTGGCCATTCATTGGAGGCTGGTTACCTTCAGGTTTCTGGCCGTTACCTGCTCCACCCATCGTAAAGCTGCCGGCATCGATGGTACCTGTCTTCCATGAGATAAAATACTGGTTTTCGTCTGCATTAAACAGATCATTTGCCGCAGAACTGAGCTCATCCACAGACCATGTGCCATCCCACTGTACATATTCATAAGAAACACCGTCAGTATCAAACATTTCCATCACTTCCTGAGCCCCGCTCCAGGCACTTGTATCGTCCTCTGCCGCAAAATATACAAATGACTGATTCTCAAGTCCTGAAAGAGCATTTACATCCCACTGACCATCTACAAACATACATGCAGCATAAAGATCGGGATACTCTGATGCCAGGATCAATGTAGTCATGCATCCCATTGACTGACCGGTACCGTAGATCCTCTCAGCATCAACTGCATACTCCTCGCACATATAGTCAATGTAACGTTTTGTAAGTTCTACATACTCTGTTGTAGTATACCCGCTGTGATCATCAAGGATAGTCTCAGGATACGTAGGAACTGCTACGATGGTAGGATTTACACTCTGCCATTCATCGGTAGCCCAGACAAGAGCACCTCGTCCCTGTGTTAATGAATAAGTGGGATCGTCACCTGCGCAGGTTGAGTCACCTATGAAAACCACCATGGGATATGAAGCAGCTTCATCATATCCTTCAGGAAGATACAGATTATATGTTATGGAAAGCCCGGTTTCCTCATCTGTAAATGTCTTCTGCTCGAACTTTCCGGCATAAGTCGATACCAGACTCTCCTCATCTTCAGCGAGGGTGTTCGCTACTGCGCCAAGTCCTGCTGCTGTGATATCACTCTTTTCAGCATCAGCCTGTGATTCCTTCGCTGCAACTGATGTTTCTTCTTTCTTATCTGTTTCCTGATCCTCTGTATTCTTTTCTTCTGCTGCCTGGGTGGAAGGCGCTTTGTCAACAGTGGTCTGGTTTCCACAAGCTGCCAAAGTGCAGAGCATGGATGATGCAAGTAACAGTGCTAAAGGTTTTTTGAACATTTCATTTCTCCTCATATCTTATATTGTATTCTGCTGAACACGCAGCAGTTTTCGTTTTCCGTGATGCACATGTTACAACATTTTCCTTAAACGAAACTTAAAACCTCCCATACCGCAGCAAACCAAGGTGAAAGTTTCATCTCCTCACTTAGTTCTGCCTCTCCACAATTTGAGATCAAAAGAGCATTTGCTTTACTGAATGCATCGTTGTGATAATGTATCTCCCGGTCACTGAGATTACAGAGCACAAACAGATTTCTGCCATTAAGTTCTCTTTCGTAGGCAAAGATCTCGCTGCTTTCATCATCCAGAAGCCTGTAAGTGCCGTATACGATAAGATCCGACCACTCGCTTTTTCTTCTCAGGGAAACAAGCTTTTTATAGTAGTTAAAAACTGAATCAGCATCCTTAAGCTCAGCTTCAGCATTGATCTCTTTATAGTTTGGATTCACCATGATCCACGGGGATCCGGTGGTGAAACCTGCATTTTCACTTGCATCCCACTGCATCGGAGTTCTGGCATTGTCTCTTCCTTTTGCTTCGATGCCGGCGATCATGGCTTCACGAGTCATCTTTCCGCTGTCTACAAGCTCATGATATGCATTGATCTCCTCGATATCTCTCAGATTTTCAAGGCAGCCGAACTTACAGTTTGTCATGCCGAGTTCCTCGCCCTGATATATGTAAGGTGTTCCCTTCATGAAGTGAAGCATAGTGGCGATAGCCTTGGCTGAAAGCGGTGAATCATCTCCAAGCCTTGAAACGATTCTCGGCTGGTCATGATTATCAAGGAAGAGTGAGTTCCATGACTTGCCTTCAAGCTCTGTCTGCCACTTACTGAGATTCTTTTTTAACTCACGAAGATCGTATCTTCTGGCAGTCCACTTTCCATGCTCATCATAGTCGAGACCAACGTGTTCAAACTGGAACACCATATTGAGCTCCGAGCCATCGAGAGAAGCGTACTTCTCAGCCTCTTCTATAGTGACTCCTGCGCACTCACCAACTGTCATGATGTCATACTTTGAAAGTACCCTTTTGTTCATCTCCTTCAGATACTCATGTACATGAGGTCCGTTTGTGGTGTTTTCAAGTCCGCCGTAACCGGTGTTGGCATCTACCTGTCCATCAGGAAGCCCCTCAACCTTTGAGATCATAGAGATAACATCCATCCTGAAGCCATCTATACCCCTGTCACACCACCAGGTCATCATCCTGAAAACTTCATCTCTCACTCTCGGGTTATCCCAGTTGAGATCCGGCTGCTTTTTTGAGAAACAGTGAAGATAGTACATATCTGTTTTTTCATCGTACTCCCACGCCGAACCGGAGAAACTGCTTCCCCAATTGTTCGGAGCCTGACCATCCCTGCCCTCACGCCAGATATAAAAGTCTCTTTTATCATTGTCCTTCGAGGATCTGCTTTCCACGAACCACTTATGCTCATCAGAAGTATGATTCACCACCAGATCCATGACTATCTTTATCCCACGATCATGGGCACTTTTCAGAAGAATGTCAAAATCCTCAAGTGTTCCGAACTCATCCATGATATCCTGATAATCCGAGATATCGTAGCCGTTGTCATCGTTAGGCGACTTATAAACAGGACTCAGCCAGATAACATTGATCCCAAGCTCATGAAGGTAATCAAGCTTACCTGTGATTCCCTTGAGATCACCTATTCCGTCTCCGTTGGAGTCACAAAACGATCTCGGGTAGATCTGATATACAACACTTTCTTTCCACCACTTTTTCTCCATATTTCCTCCGCTTCCTTACGATCTGCCGTCAGTAAATGTAAGTTATTCGAATAACCTTTGTGAAACTAAATTAATCCATATCAAGTTCCACGTCAAAGGTTATTCGCGTAACCTCCATACCTCACGGCATGATTTTCTCACCACAAGCTCTACAGGAAGCTTTACATTGTGCTTTACAGTTTTTCCCGAAAGCATCCTCATCATACTGTTGACAGCAGTCACCGCCTTTTCCTCTACATTTTGTCTTATTGTAGTGAGTTCCGGATTGGAGTAACTTGAATAAGGAATATCGTCATATCCTGCAACAGATATATCATCCGGTACCCGCATACCGTTCTGATAAAGATGATTAATAAGCTGAAGAGCATAATTGTCGGAAACACAAAAAACAGCACTGTGCTTTTTTATCTCAGGCAGTATCCTGTTAAGTCCGTCCCGGATCTTCTCTTTGTTGATATCAATGATGTAATGACAGTCTTCTGTAAGCACGATACCACTCTCCATATAAGCCTGCCGGAATCCTCTCCATCTGTGGCGGTTTATTTCGAGATCACTGTCGTCTATCATGGCAGCATTCTTATGGCCAAGGCTCAGGAAATACTGCCCCATGATGTATCCACCGTTGAAATCGTCTATAAAAATCTGAACAAGCTTGTCATACTCATATTCAAATGAAGCATCTATGGTAACCACCGGCTTCGAAAACTGACTGCTGACCTCTATCATCATATCCTTAAGCTGGTTACAAAGTATGAGTCCATCCAGATTCCATCGTCTTGCATCCCTTAAGATGACATCCACCGACTGATCAAGCAGCATCAGTATGTATTTATCATTTTTTCTGAATTCTTTCTCGAGGTATGAAAACAAAACACCAAAGTAAGGATCAGCCATAATGTTTTTGCTTTCACCAAGGTTAAGAACCGCAACACCGATAAGTCCGGAACTCTTACTGACAAGTGAAAGTGCCGACTGATTGGAAATGTAACCGGACTCGGCTATGACGGCTTCTATCTTCTCTCTGACTTCTTTCGATACCTTTCCCTGCTTTCCGTGTATCACATATGATACTGTAGCTGTGCTCACACCACACATCTCAGCGATATCTTTTATCCTGATCATCTCTAATTGTCACGTAATAAATGCTTACTCTTCGTTTACGTTTATGCCTTCGTCTTCGACATCATCTTCGTCATCATCGTCTTCTTCTGAATCGAAATCCTCATAGTACTCATCGTCATCAAAGAACTCTTCATCATCAGGTTCGTCGTAAATCGATTCATAGTATCCGGCGGTCGAGAAACCATCATCCTCATGATCTGACAGCATCCACTCCATAAGCTCAACTATCTGATCATGCTTACCGTCAAAACGATCATGAACATAGAAAAGAGAAAGGATATTCTCACTGAATTCCAGTCCCGGAATCTTGTTATGGAACATTTCAATTATATTCCATAAAGTAACAGAATCATCATAAACTATATCCATAAGAAGGACGTTAAGTTTATCAGGATTGTAGTAACAGTGGATCATATCTCCCACTGTATCTTCACCGAAAAGATCCATATAGATCTGCCTGATGGCTTTTGCATTAAGCTCCGAAGCATCATTCAGGTATGATTCCGGATCTTCCACCGCTATGCGGTAATGATCAAAGGCCTCATTCTTAAGCTCCAGAAACTCCAAAGTGTCGGCAATTGCAGTCTGAACAGTCACATTATTCTGCTCCGCATAGGATTTAAGTATCTCTACATATTCATCGGGAAATTCCATTTTAACGCTCATAATATCTCCATTCTTCTTACTTAAGATTCTCAAGCTCTGCCATGAACATATCATAGTAATCGTCCTGTCCCTCCAGCTTAGGAGAATTTTCACCACCACCGTTTGTGGATCTCTTTATGGCTGCGTAAAACTCTTCTCCGTAGGTCAGGATATCCATTTCGTACAACTCGTAACCTTCCCGCCTTGCTATCTCGCAGAAAGCAGCAAGTGGATTCTTCTCCTTTTTCGTCGCCAAAAGCTCTTTTTGAAATCCTTCATCCTTCAGCGCCTTTTGGCGAAGGGCTGACATTACTGTCTCAACGTCCATAATTTCCTCCCGAATGCTCAATCCTCATGCTTAATAAAATACCTGGTGATTGCCGCTCCTATAAGTCCTCCCAGTGTCAATGTCACTGCCGCAAGAAATACCGGCTTTCTCACATCCACACGTGTCGGAATCTCAAACTCCCCTCCGTTTTTACAGATGAGTCCGATTTCTCCGTCTGCAATAAGGTATGACTCACCATATAGCATTTCCTTGTTTGTAACTGTATCTTTTCTAATGTAGGCTCCGTCAGTCAGGCAATAAAAAGCTCTGTTTGTACTATCCGGATAGGTTATCTCCTCAAACAGCTTTTTTCCATCCAGCATGGCATCGATGGTTTGATCGTAATGAGGGATAACATTGGTATCCGTAAGCCCAAGGCCTTCCAGAAAACGCTTATAACCGGCATCCTTTGATTCGCCTTCAAACTCCGGCTGTGCGTATACGATGTCTGCGCAGTTCATGGTACCGGCGCTTACTCCTATGACTATGCCCCTGAAGCCTTTGATCCACTCCTTAAGCTTTATCTTATGGAACCAGGCGTTCTCCGTGGGAACGTGTCCTCCCGCAAGGATAACCACATCATAGATCGCAAGGATCTCAACGATTTTTTCATCTCTGGCATCAAGAACATCAATGGAATCCATACTGAGCCCTGATTTATTGAAAGCATCAAGATATGTCTGTGCCATGGCTGTATTCATCTCGGAATTTTTAGGATCCGAAGAAATGAGAAGCCCTTTGCTGTGATCCTTCCAGTCATTCTTAAGCCTGTCCACAAACTGATTTCTGTTATCAAGCTTTTCCGATAACCCTGTACGGCGGTCAAACCCACCCGGGGTTGAAGTCATATATAAAATCATTTATTTCTCCTGCTGTTACTAATATAAAATCCTGTTCAAGCTGTAAAAGGAACAGTAAGCTCCAAATCAGGCTCTCTTTTCACTTGATTTCACCCTGCCATTATAAGCCTTCATAACAAGCCATGACAGCAAATAATTTATTCCCATTACAACCACTACCCATAGGATAGTCTTGTAAACCGGCTGTTCATAAACCCTAAGGAAAAAGTATGGTCCCACAGTGATGTGGGCAGCGTTTAATATAAGCATTATTACTGCATATATCACTGTCGGTACCAAGGCCCAAAGAGGTGCAGCCTTGGGAACTTCTGCCTTGTTTTCTAAAAATATAAATGAAAACAAAGACATCAGTGGAACAAGAAAGTGATCCAATGGATGAACTCCGCTGAACAGCTCCTCATCAAATCCCTTCTTGGGTCCAAGTACCGCAAATACGATAAAAAATGTGAGCATAAGGCTGCAGACCACCACATATCTCACGGTAATGAGCCAGGCGGGAAGCTCGTCGGATCCCTTATAATGCTGCATCATATAGGTAGAAACAAACCCGCTGGTCCTCCCTTTGGAAAGCGCCGGCAGCATAAAAAGTACAAACGCCCCACTGCTCAGTAAACACAGGAAATTTGATACTTCCGTATAGTGATAAAACATTTCAAGTCCGTTGCGGGTTGCATATACGTAGTTAGTTATGATGATTTCCATCAATACTATGATGATATGCAGGAACAACGCAGTTCTGAGTTTCGAATTCTTCATTTAAACAATCAAAGCCCGCCGGCATCCACCGTCGGGCCCTTTCCCTTCATTTTATATTCTTTTTATTGTAAATACCACGCCTCTGATCCTCAAACGGAAACATTACAGGCATTTACCATCTCATTGCTTGTAATTACAGAGATTTCAGTGTTACCAGCTGGAAGAAGTGGTATCCCACCTGAAGCGGCAGGGGCAGAACCATATCTGCCACAGTCTCAAGCGCAATCTTTTCTCTTATTCTCCTCTTGGCATCCGGAGTAAGACGTCTCTCTTTAATCTCTTCGAGGCTTATCTTTGACTCATCAACGAATTCGTCTTCAGGAACCCATATTTTCTTAAGCTTGATCTTCTCCATTGCCGTTATCAGTTTGTCTTTTGACAGAACTTTGGAATCAAAACTAATGGCAACACCACCGGTCCTTCTGTATACGCGAACCTCTTTTACGCCCTTGATTTTCCGAATGGCATAGGAAAGTCTCTGATCCTTGACGTAATCCAGCTTTCCGTCCTTCAGGCGTATACGTATTCTGTTCTCCAACTCATTTTTAATCGTGAATTTCATTTAGAACCTCATGCTCTCAAAAAACCCGATGCTATGGAAGAACTGATATGGTCAGTTTCTCCCCGGATAAAATCATTATACAAAAATGGTTGTGATATCATCAAGCTGTTTTCTGCCGAATGGAAGTCACATATAACTCAGGCTAACCATCAGAACAACAGCCTCCTCGTAGTATGTGCGTCAAATGTCACCGCATCCACTCCCGTGGTTTCAATCTGGTACAGCGCATTGGCCGCAAGATGCTCCGCCGCCTGCTCAAGGTCACGGCATCCGGTGGTATCTCTGTATTTTTCGAGAATCACGCTTATGGCTCTGTCATCCACCACGCACTCCTCCGGTCTCATACCCATGCGTTTAAGCACCTTGGGAAGCGAAAACTTTTGGAATATGATTTTTTTCTCATCCGGGGTGTAATCCGGAATATCGATAACCGCGAATCTGCTCATGAGTGGGTCTGATATACGGGACTTGTCATTGGCCGTAGCCACCGGATAAACTCCGTTTGTGGGTATACGGCATTCGATGTAATTGTCCGTGTAGCCGATATTATCGAGAAGGGTCAGAAGGGCATCCGCCGGATTTCCGTTAATGCTGTTCTGATCCGCCTTATCAAGCTCATTAATGATAAAAACTATATTGCTGGAGCCGCTCTGTGAGAATGCCTCCATAATGCGCCCGGCTTTGGCATTGGCATAAACCCGGGGACTACCGGTCAGCGCCTCCGAGTCATGTATGGCACTCATATCGAGGCTGGTCCATGGAAGTCTCAGAATTCTCGCAACCGCATAGGCAAGCTGGGACTTTCCTATACCCGCAGGTCCCGCAAGAAGCAGTCCGTAAGACGGCAGCGTGTGGGTTCTGTTTATCTGAATGATGGTCTCCATGATGCGCTGCTTCACCCGCTCCAGTCCGTAAAGCTCTTCATCCAGAATCTGACGTGCCCTGACAGGATCGATGGCAGCGAAATATTCTCCCTTCCACTGAATGTTGAGAACCATCTGGAGAGCTCTCTCCGCGTGGCGTCGCTCCTCAGGGGTGATGGTCTTGGACCTGATAAGGTCAATGTTTCTGTCCGCCCAGGATTGCATGTTCTTCGGAAGTGTTTTCTTAGCGCAGGCAAGGAAATTCAGCATGGAATTTATATCTCTGAGATCCTGATGTCCGACCTCAGTCATTTCATCATTTGGTTCCTCATCGTCAGGAGCCTTGCTTTCTTTAAGCCTCTCAATGATAAGCTGGAGGAAGCTGTCTCTGTCGGATTGAATATTTTTCCCGTCGGGAGTCACAGCCCGGATCTTGTATACACAATAGCCTTCCTCCCTGCTCTCACCGCTAAGCCTTACTGAAACATGATTCTCTCCAAGCCACTTCTCAAGGTCAATGAACCTTTTATCAATCTTAAGGATATGGTGGTTAAGATCCCTGCCATCCTTATCCTTGCCGCTTACATCCGCTTCAACTTTTCCTTCCGTATAGGCAAATGATGTCCCCCTGACAGGGTTCACGAAAACTCCTGCCACATGCTTCGGAAGCTTTTCCTTCTCCTCGGAAAGAATCATTATGGGGCAGTCAGCACTCAGTTCCTTGTCATCTCTCTCCACAATCTGCCATGTGACCAAAGAGCTGTCTACGTCTGATCCTGTGATTTGATCTTTATTGTCATCTATTTTGTTGAAATCAAATATTCTGTCTGCCATGGAATACCTCTTGATACTACTATAAAAACCCTCAAATCATTGTACCATTTATGCGATGTCGTTTTGTCTTTCCTCTTTAGCAATTCTTGCATAACTGATGTTTATATCAATCAGCGATTCCATACAGCAAAGCATTTACTATTGCTGCTGCAATGTTTGAGCCGCCTTTTCGACCTCTTGCAACTATCAAAGGAATATCTTTATATTCTTCGGAATTTCCAAGCTCCCGGATCAGTTCCTTTGCTTCCACCACATTTACGAAGCCAACGGGAACGGCGATGATACCCGCAGGTCTCAGATTTTCCTCACGTATAAGTCTTTCCAGTTCTATCAAGGCAGTGGGGGCATTGCCGATGGCAAAAATGATATTGGAAAATGAGCCTGTTGATCCACTCTTATTTTTTGATGTGTTCGATGAAGGAATAAATTCCTTTGATTTTTTCTGAACAGATATCTCTGTTATCGGAAGTTGCTTTGCGAGTATCGCGGCGTGTTCCATGCTGACCGTAGCCCTTGTTACACCTTTTGCTTTTGCTTCCGAAGCCACCTCAGGGTCCGACATAAAACAACGAATCTCACAACCGTATTTTGCCGTAGTCACCTTACTGATGCCAGCTTTCACCATCTCAGTATCGGTAACTATGACAGCTCCCGCCGAAAGTGCAGTTCTCATCCGGTCTACTGCATTAGCGGAGAAAACCAGATTTTCATAATAATCAAAATCCGCGGAGGTATGGATACACCTCTCAATCACCGGTGCCTCCGTCTCAGGGAGCCTGACTCCCCTGCGGGAAAGCTCCTCCCGGATGATTTCCATGCTCCGTCGTTCTATGTCCCTTGGTTCAACGTGTTCAAACTTAATCATCTTAAAGTCATTTTTTCGGAATCCCTTTTATCCATATCTTTATGATAAGGATATTTGTACTCCAAAATCTCCTGCCTTCTATTTCTCCACTCCGACCCTTGCTTTAATCCCGTCATCATAGGGATGCCTGTCTTTCACCATATTCGTCACATAATCCGCCATGGAAAGAATGGTAATGTCAGGGTTTCTCCCTGTCAGGATCACTTCCACATATTCCGGCAGCTGAAGAAGAAACCTTGCCAGCATATCCTGATCCAGAAGCTCTTTATTTACAGCATCAAGAATCTCATCAAACACAAAAAGTGCAACTATATCCGGCCTTTTCACATCTCTGGTTATGATTCCGGATTTTTTTCGTCTTTCCTCAAAAGCTTTCAATGCCTTTGGCTGATTCTGCAGGATCATGGTCATGGTTCTGATGGCCTTGCCGAACATCTCGTCACAGTCTTTTCTTGTGGCAGCAAGCTCTTCCGGGGTCATCTTTGAAGTCCACCCGTAAAAATGCTCAGGAAAAAGAACCAGTATACCCGGTATCTTCTCAAGTACACTGATTTCTCCGGACATGCCGTCCTTAAGGAACTGACAAAACACCACAGGAATGTTGTGTCCTGCCGCCCTGATGGCTGCCCCTACCGCCGCACTGGTTTTCCCCTTTCCATTTCCATGATAAATGTGAACCATCTGTAAACCTTCAGTCAATTTCTATTGATCACCGCTATGATGCCATTCAGTCATCTTCATATACTAAAATGACTCTTCAAGTCTCAAATCATATTTGTTTTAAAACTTTAACTTTCTAGAATCATACTATATATCTTCTCCATATCCAATGAATCTCTCAAAATTGCAGCAAGTTTGTCGTACTGTTCCTCCTTGAACTCCCTATAGCTTCGCTCTGATATTTCGATTTTGTCGGGATTGATTCCCTTCTTTCTGTAAAATATATCCAGAAATGCCTTTCGGAGTTCATCAGAATCAAAGAAGCCATGAACATATGTGCCTAAAACATTGTCACGACATGTAAAAAGGCAATTCCCTAAATTCCTTTTTTCGTCGATATTTATGTTCTCTTTCCTCTCATACTTTGGTGCATCGGCACGTAAACCATTTGATATCGCAAGATATCCGGTTTTTCCCATATGGATTTCATAGCCACTGACTGTTTTTCCGTTTAATGTCTCGAACGATCCACCTAAGCCCTGAAGTTCAAATGTCACTCTGGTTCTGGTCTTTTCTTCGGCAAACTCTGTGACTACCGGCAGTAATCCGAGACCTTTCGTCTCAGTTCCGATGCCGGTCTCCGCACCCTTTTCATCAATGATCCGCTCCCCAAGCATCTGATAGCCACCGCAGATTCCTATGATAAGTGTGCCTGCATGGTGCTTCTGCATCAGCTTTGCCTCAAGCCCCGTGGCTCTCAGCCACTCCATATCTCTGATGGTACTTTTCGTTCCGGGGATAATGATCACATCAGGCTCTCCGAGTTCGCTCACATTTGAAACATATCTGAGAGAAACTCCCGGTTCCATAGAAAGCGCCGTGAAGTCCGTGAAATTACTGATGCGGGGCAGGCGGATAACAGCTATGTCAGGAAACGAAACCATAGTTTCGTTGTCATCTCCCAAAACATCCTCCAAACTATTTCCATTACCGCCTTCCGTTTCTTTATATATTTGGAGGCCTGACATCTTTCTTATGTATTTTCCGGACCTCAACTGATCCGACAGCGAGTCTTCATCATCTATCACCACATCCATATAAGGCACAACTCCCAGGATGTCCTTGTCGGTTTTTTCCTTCAGGATATCTAAACCCGGATCAAGAATTGTCTTATCTCCCCGAAATTTGTTGATTATCAGTCCTTTTATCCGCGCCTGTTCATGTTCTTCCAGCAGTGCTATGGTTCCGTAAAGCTGCGCAAACACTCCTCCCCTGTCGATATCACCAACCAAAAGCACCGGCGCATTCGCAAGCTCCGCCATGCCCATATTTACGATATCATCGTCTCGAAGGTTTACTTCCGCGGGACTTCCGGCTCCCTCTATAACGATTATGTCATACTCCGAAGCCAGCTTTTCATAGGCTTCTTTCACAACAGGTATGAGAACTTTTTTATGCCTGTAATATTCCCTTGCGGTCATGTTGCTGCTGACTTTTCCATTAATAATGACCTGAGAACCGACATCTGTTGTAGGCTTCAAAAGAATCGGATTCATTAAAACCGATGGCTTAACACCTGCTGCCTCCGCCTGAACCACCTGAGCTCTTCCCATCTCGAGGCCTTCATCGGTTATGAAGCTGTTAAGAGCCATATTCTGAGATTTAAAGGGTGCAACTCTGTACCCATCCTGCCTGAAGATACGGCACAGTCCTGCCGCAATGAGACTTTTCCCGGCATTGGACATTGTTCCCTGTATCATGATCGCTTTAGCTTTTATCTTCTGTTCCAAAATCCTTTGCCCTTTCAAATCTTTAACTTGAGACTGCCCGTTTTTTCTTGTTGCATCGGGATACCTGTATCTCATCACACAGCTTCAGCTATATATATCCTTTGATTTCTGAGCCAGTCAATCATTTCTGTTTCATTAACATCCTCCGAAAGACCACTGAATTTTACAAAAGATTTTTCGGAAATGATCTTCACCATAATATTTGGATCCTTTGGGAGACCATCCTCGCGGTTTTCACATAACTCATCCTCTTTACGGGCTCTTCTGACATAATTCTCATCTTCCATGATATATAAATCATAGTTTGCAACGACCCGGGAAAAATCCTGTATACGCTCAAATGTAAATTTTGAAACAGTATAAAATCCAAAAGACCGGTAAAGAGATTCCGAAACAGGAATGAGAAAACAAAAGGGCACTCCCTTATCCCGAAGTATCTCAAAGCTCTTTGTTAATACATCCGTCATATACCCCTTGTGGCGGTATTCTTTTTTTGTAGCCACAGCATATATGTAATATATTTCAGCCGTTTGTCCGTTTTTACCGCCAACAGTGAATGGATTCAGATGCGACATGGCAACAGCTTCGCCATTCTCCTTCCTGCATACTATGATGTTATCACTACACCTGTCCTCATAGTACCAGTCAGAAAACGGTCCCTTGTCATCCGGAAAGACTTCCTCATAAAGAGCCTTTGTTTCATATTTATGATCTTTTTCTGTTAATACACAAATTCCGTTCATACAGATATTTCCCATGTCCCTATGGCACCTCCGGATATATCAATTCTGCACATTGCTCTTTGAGGTCTGTCAACACTCCGATACTTTGATAAAAATCAGCATTAACACAGGGAGCTTCCCCACATCCTCTCACTGCTGTACGGTGAGTTCATGGTGTTAATACTTCATATCAGCCTTTAAAGTCCTTCTGCAGTACCATGTATTTTCTTTCATAGCCGATAGGATTATAACTTTCTTTTGCTTTTCTGAGTCCCGGAAGCCCCATATCATCCTCCCGGTTTATAAGCTCTGCATCCGGAAACTCATGTATCAGAAACTGCTGGTTTATGACCTGATAAATCCCGGGTATTTCGGAATTACCCTTCTCTATAGCTATGCAGGCCATATTTTCCCTCGGATTTAAAGCTCCCAGTGAAAAGGCCTGAAGGTGACCGTCTATAAAGATGCCGCCTGCTCTGAATTCTTTTAGAGAAAAGCATTCCTTCATCATCTCATGGATACCTATAACTTCATATTCCAGAGCATCTCCGGTTTCTTTTTCATCTTCTGTGCGTTTTTCATACCATTTATCAAGAAAATCAAGCAAATCTTCCCTGTCACTGCAGCGGAGTGTCCTGTATTCCCATCTTCCCTCATATTCTTTTAAAAACTTGTTCACAAGATTTTTCTTTTTATGATATTTTTTACCCGAAAGATTTCTGAGATCATCTCCTTTATAGAGATAATCCTTAAGATCAGCTTCCTCTTTCACATAGTAACGCGGATCATATTTTAAGGCCAATGTCTCTACAGCTTCTTCGTCAGCAAGATACATTTTTAACGGCTTCTTCAAAACCTCGTTAAAATACTTTTCAATGACAGAAAAATAGTATTGAAGATCTTCCTCTTTACAAAAAGGCATGGCCGAAAAGCACTCTCCATTACTTTTCATCAGAATCAGCAACGCTTTATCATCTGCTATAGATACCCGGATATCGTAACTTTCTCTCCATATAAAAGTATCAATTACACCGCTGTCACATGCCTTATTGGGTCTCATATAATAAAAAGGGGCTATTCTTTCAGCATCAGCTGACCTCGGTATAAAAAAATCCAAATTCATTTTAGTCTCCTATGTAAGCGCATGTTTTTCAACCTTTATTGTCCCTTTTATTAATTCGTAAAGCTCCTGAAAATCCACTTAGTAAAGCGCTGATTTAATCAGTGTTTCCCTGGAAATCACTTCTTGGGATCAGCTCTTCTCCTCCGAAAAACAGCTTTCTGATTCCATCACTGCCTGTTAAAAGGAAGCCTTCCTCTCCTGCTTCTTTCCAGTAAAGATCATTTTCAAAATATCTGTCACCGCTGATCACTGATCCCGGGCTCTTATATGCTTCACGGTCCTCATGGCTGTGGTATTCGTGTTTCAGGAACTCAGAATCTTTGTCTGCATATATTGAAAAATCAAAGGTATGTTCCCGGTCAGGGAAAGTAATGAGGTACCCGTCATTTGTTTTTTGGAATGACAGGTCATTAAAATCACTGTCCCTGCCTTCTATCACCTTTATTTCTCCCTTTTCTTCCTTCTCAACCCAATAGGTTTCCTTCATACGGATACGAATATCCGGTTCATCCACCTTGTGGAAACCGTATCTGTGGTAAACTGCCCGACCGCTGTAAGTAGCTATATCTTCAAAAGAATCCGAAAGGTCAAAATTTTCAAAGAATAATCCGTCTTCTTCCCGCGATTTCACCCAAAAATCCAGATTGTATTTCTCAAGGACAGCTTCATCAGGAACTCTGATGGAACCTCCTATCTCGATCAACTGTCTGTTGTCCTTATTTCGTACAAATTCCTCAAGGATTTTCAGAACATCATCATTGGCGGCCTCCTCCAGCTTCAGGACAAGTTCTCCCGGAAGCCAGACTTCGTTTACAAATGTTTCTCTGTAAACATTTTTTTTGCCCCCTGCCGGGATACGAAATCCGGTGCTCAGTCTGTCTACATTACAGTCTTCACGAAAATCTTCAAGATTCAATATTTCAAAAACGTAATCCTGACACACTTCGTTAAACAGGGTGTTGTCATATGCGATATATACCCCGTCTGATCTTGTATCTACGAGATAGTCCCGGGTTTCACCCTTATCGGAGAATGTTCCCGTAACAAGGTCTGTAAGATAGTGGGGACCGCTGGGGATCATAATTACATATCCTTCGGAAGACAGAACCTGAGATCCCTTCATATGCTGATCCAGCCATTCCTGCATCTGTTTTTTGCCTGTTTCTTCCAGGTTTGTCTTGTCACCTTCCTCATACTGAGGACCGCGGCAGCTGGAAAAACCGCAGGACACAAGGAAGATCACAACTATGAGACCTGCAAAAAACAGTCGTCTTTTATTTCTCATTCTTTGATATAGAAACATTTCTTTCATCTCCGTTTTGATTGAAATCCAACTGCTCCTTATCTGTATTTAAAATCAGTCTTTCAAAATATAAACCGTATTCTTTTTCGATACTTTCTATATTATCAACTGTATAAATCGACAGATCTGTCTCTTCCGGTACATAAACATTCATCCCGACAACGATCAGATCTTTTCGATCTCTGTCTCTGACAAAATCACGTACTTCTCCGTCGGAAAGTACAAGAGAGGCCGGAAGATACCCATGAGTCTCTATATTAGTAAGCCAGAATCCCAGTGCACCTTTTTTCAGTTTATCGTCTGTTTCGGCTCCCGGCTTATGGGCCTCATCAACCATGATCCGGTTTTCCATTCCCATTGAGAGCACGAATGACATATTGCTGTATTCAGACTTATCCATGATTAATTCATCTACTCCGAGACCCTCTTCCACAAGAGCCCGGCATTCATCATAAAACTCCTGTCTCTTTTCCCCTCCCGGGTCAAGATACAGTTCCCCATTCTCTACATTCATGAGGTAATCGTAGGTTTCCCTGCCGTCTGAAAACTCTCCTTCAACAAAACCGGTCAGGAATATGGGACCGCCGGTAAGCTGACAGAAACTGTTTTCCATAGATACAGCCTTTCCATCGGGACAGTTTTTGCCTATCCATTCTTCCATCTTTTCCGCTCCGGTCTTAAGTTCATCCGAAGCTTCTTCTTTTGTATAATGCTCCCTCAGCCCCTTTGTCATGTCCGTGTTGCAGCCTGTAAGCATCAGGCCGGAGACTGTCAATGTAAGAAAACCGGTTATAATTTTTTTAATCCCTGTCATATGAAACAAACTCCCTCCCTTTTTTCGTTAATTTCTTTGTCCGTAAAACGTCGATAAAAATTCAAAGCAATGCCAATGTATTCCTGATTTCTGAGGAATCTAAAGCATATTATTTATATTATTAAAACCTTTACAAGCTACATTTTTTATGTTCTTCCATGTCTCTATCAACTCAGCATTTTCCTCATGCCTGCGGACACAGATCCTGAAGAATCTTCCATCAAGCCCTGAAAAATCGCTGCAGTCTCTTATCAGTATCCCTTTTTCCTTCAGTTTGTACTTAAGGTCTTTTGAATTGCACGAAACTTTGAAAAGAATGAAGTTAGCTTCTGAATCGGGATTATATATCCTTTCAGCAAGTCCGTTTCTCAGGATTTCATCTATCAGATATTTCCGTTCTTCTTTTATCATTCGTCTCGTTTCCTTGAGATAATCGCCATCCGAAAGAGCTGCCACACCCGCCATCTGCGCCGGTGTATTAATCTCCCATGGTGACATAGCTTCTCTTATTTTTCTGATCAGATCCGGATTCTCAGTGACCAGATATCCAAGTCTTAGCCCCGGCATACCATATATCTTCGTAAATGCCCGGAGGACGATGAGATGATCATCATCCCTATTCTCGTTCTCATGATCATCAAAACTGCTGTCTGTTAATTCATTTGCTCTTTTCCTGATGTTAGGAATCAACGAATACTCTTCTTCACGGGAACTGAATGGCAGAAAACATTCATCCACTATGAGCCATATAGATTTCTTCTCGCAGACTTCATAAATGCGAAGGAGCATCCGCTTTGGAATCATGCTTCCATCGGGATTATTCGGATTACATAAAAAAACGGCAGACCCTGCTGCCAGGTGCTCTATTCTGTCAATAAAGGCAGCCACTGCATCATCCGTAAAGCGAAAGGAATCCTCTTCCTTTAGAATAAAGTCCAGAACCTTTGCACCGGCTTTTTCCGCCGCTGATCTGTATTCAGAAAATGATGGGTCCGGAACCAGAACCTCTTTTGGCTTCAGCACCATCATAAGTCGATAGATCAGATCCGAAGCTCCGTTGCCAAAAAGTATATCTTCTCCGGGTACATCGAGATATTTCGATAACGCATGTCTAAGCTCCCTCTGCTCCCAATCAGGATAGCCGGTGCTTAGTTCTACACCTATTACGGCAGCTTCCTTTGCGCATTCCGGCATCCCAAGAGGGTTTATATTCACAGAGAAATCCAGCGTAACCTTATTTCCGTATATGTCTCCTCCATGATTGTAATTCAATTTAAATCTCCCAAATGTAGTTTATTATACAAACTTGAAATCGAATCTTCCGATGGATAAACCCATCTTTCTGTATATTTTCATGGTGTTACAAGCCCACCACATTTGACGACTAACACCATTTTCATTAATAAGATATGCCTGACAATACTCCATCAAAGAATATCGATAAGTCTGTCTACATCTTCATCCTCTGTAGCCCAGCTGGTAACAATACGTAAAACCGTGTGCTTATCATCCGGCTTTTCCCAGAAACCGAGCTGAGCTTTTTCTTTTAACTCTGAAGCTTTTTTGTCTTCCAAAGTAACAAAAATCTGATTTGTGGGGGAAGAAATCGGAGAAACATAACCCTTTTCCCTAAGGGCCTTCCTTATCCTGTCAGCAGCCTTAATCGCTGTTACCCCGATCCTGTTGTAAAGATCAGAAGTGAACAGTGTTTCAAACTGTATCGCCGCAATACGTCCCTTGGCAAGAAGTGCACCGTGCTGCTTTATGATTGTAAAAAGATGCGGTATACGATCATGCTGAGGGATGACTACTGCCTCCCCAAACAAGGCTCCGCACTTCGTGCCACCAATATAAAAAGCGTCACAGAGCTTTGCCAGATCAGGAAGAGTCACATCGTTCTCAGGACACGCCAAAGCATAAGCAAGTCTTGCGCCATCCAGATAAAGCGGAATATCATAAGCCCTGCATATCTCGCTGATATCCTTAAGTTCGCTGAGTGAATATAATGTCCCATACTCCGTTGGGTGTGAAATATAAACCATTCCCGGCATAACGGTATGGTCTCTGTTATCATCTTCCTGATATCGTTTGATGCATTCTTTTATATCTTCCGCTGCAAGCTTTCCGTTATGATGAGGAAGCTCCAGTACCTTATGGCCTCCTGCCTCTATAGCGCCTGCTTCATGTCCGCTTATATGACCGGTTTTTGCCGCCATTACACCCTGATATGGACGAAGCATTGCATCAATCATTGTAGCATTAGCCTGAGTTCCCCCAACAAGAAAATATACATCCGCCTCCGGAGCCTCGCAGGCCTCTCTTATTTTATCTCTTGCAGCTTCCGAAATCTCGTCCAAACCATATCCTGTGGTTTTCAAAAGATTAGTCTCTGTCAGTCTTTCCAATATCTCAGGATGCGCTCCCTCCATATAATCTGATGTAAACGAAAGTTTTTGTTGTGTTTGCATTGTTATACCGTCCCTTCAAACAGCACCTTGTTGCCTATCTCAACGAGCTTCACACCTTGTTCTTTATTTTTATTGAAATTAAAGCTTAACATATATCCCGTATCAAGGTGCCAGTAATCAAGAGACAATCCAGTGATTTTTCTCAATTCTTTAATCAGCATTTGAATCACCATCCTTCAAAAGCTTTGGAATTAATATAAGTCTTCCACGTTTGGTTCTAACCGATTGGAATTCCAATCGGTTAGAATCGGAATTATGAAGTATTTCCTTTAATGTATACCATTGATATAGTATGCACAAGCATTACACATATTACTTTTAATCCGATTATTTTACTTTCATTTTACCTAAAAGAAAATCATATCAGTCCAAATCTCACCATTACCTCTTTAATAATCAAAATCCCTATAACATAAATCATGAATACTGAAAGATACATCACCCTGTTGGCAGTTTCGATATCCTCCGGTTTTATATCTCTGAGCTTATCTCCGATTTCCGGCTTTTTCACGAGCTTTCCGAAGTACCGGGCATCACCAAGGAGAGTTACACCCAGGGCTCCTGCCATGACGGCTTCAGTCTGTCCGGAGTTCGGGCTTGTTGATTTTTTTGCATCACGCATCCAGATTTTAAAGGCATTTTTCCAGTTGAGGTTAAGAAAAGCTGAGGCTATGACCATGAAAAGTGCGGTCACTCTCGCAGGAATGAAATTCATCACATCATCAAGTTTTGCAGCGGCGGTTCCGAAATATCGATATTTTTCGTTTTTGTAGCCGATCATGGAGTCCATGGTATTCACTGTCTTATAGAACCAGCCGCCGGCAACTCCGAAAACCATCATGAAAAGGAGCGGTGCCACAACTCCGTCGGAGGCATTTTCAGCCACGGTTTCTACTGCCGCTTTTGTGATTCCGGATTCGTTAAGCTGTTTTGTATCTCTTCCGACGATCATGGAAACTGCTTCCCTGGCACCCTTTAGATCTTTTCTTTGAAGCGCCTTGAACACCTTCATTGATTCTATCTTTAGCTGCTTCATGGCCAGCATCTGGTACGCGAGAAACGCACTTATGGCACAGGAAATGTTTTCCCCGAACATGCGGCTTATGTGGATTATGATAAGGGGTATCGCTGTAAATACCACCAACATTATCACTACAAGTATCCCGCCGGCAATGCGCTTTTTTTCTTTATCCTCTTCCGCTTCTTCGGAAAGCTTAAACATTTTTCTCAGAATTATTTCCAGACACTCGATGGCTCGTCCCATAGCCATAACCGGATGAAACCAGTTATGGGGATCTCCGAAAACAAGGTCAAGTATCAGTGCCATGATAAGAATTATTATACGTTCGTACATTTTATTTCCCGTCTAAATAATGTTTTATATTTCAAGTCATCCTGATGTGTTTTGATAAGGTTATTTCAATCTCTGAGGAATCCCTGCAAGTAACCTGTAAACTCTGTCGGCTCTCTTAGCAAACAAGCAACTGACTCGTCCAGCTGCCTCACGCCATTCCCGTTCATCCTTGTCCATGGGTACAACCCCGGATCCTACTTCGTTCATGATGATGACAAGTTCCCGTGGATTTTGTTCCTTAAACCGGTTCTCAGAATCCATGGATAAATGAACGGCTGTATCAGTACCATCAATTTCCATAGTGGCTGATATTTCATCAAGCCACTTCTCCGCCTCCGAAACCGGACCCTTTCCTTCCCCAAGTTCCTCACGAATCCTTTCTTCATAATGCTCTATCACTTCAGCATCCGGAAATTCGCTTTTACAAAAGTCATGCTTTCCCTGACACATACCGCCTATTATAAGAACCATATTTCCTCCATGCACCTGAATCGTTCTGATTTCTGAATTTCGTTCTGCAAAATGATGATACACATCTAAAAGCTTTACGTAAGTCCAGAAATATCTGCTTTAAGCTCTAAAAAAACTCTATGATTTTCGAAGCAAGTATGTTGGCAAGTAAAATCAAAAACTCGCAATTACACAGAAAATATCCGCACAAGTCCCCTGTGGTTCCTCCAAACTGAGGCACTATCCTGTATCGATATCTAAGAAATGAAATCACTGCTGCTGCCAATGTCACTGCCGGATACGCAAGCTCAATATTCCCAAATATGTAAAACAAAAACATACAAAGAACCGTCACAAAAAGCTCTGCCAGAAGCACAGTCTTCACATTCTTATCCGCATTCTCTGAAAACTCGCTGACCATTCCGTCCTTTTTTGCCTTCGGGAAGCTGACAACACTGAGCCCGCTCAGCTCTCTTGAAATCACAAAACCGAAACACACGGCAATCAGCGCTTCTATGTCTATCTCTGTTGCAAGTGCAAAGGCTCCAAGCATATACATTACCCCAAAGATCACGGCAAAGGCTCCTATATGGGGATCCTTCAAAATAGAGAGCTTCTTCTCTCTGTCACCGTAGCTGTGAAGTGCATCCTCTGTATCGAAAAGCCCGTCAAGATGTATGCCTCCTGTCACTGCCACAGGAACCAAAAGTAAAAAAAATGCCGTAATCATGTTATAAGTATGGAGAGATATGGTTGCCCTCCATGTTAGAAGCTCAAGAAATGCAATGATTACCCCGACCATAGGAAAAAAACACATGGCATACTTCATGCTCTTATCATTCCAGTCTGCCTTCGGCATGGGGATCCTTGAATAGGTTGAAAAAGCGATAATAAATGAATCTGTCATTTAGCCGATTCTCCTCTATAAGCTCAACACATAATAAATATGTCGGTGATAAAAAATTAACAAACCGTTTATTTTTAGGTATATTTTTAGGCCATATGAGTTTATTATATATATTATGAAATATAAGTCCAAGTGATGCACTTAGGATTCGTGATCCAAAAATTATTTATATCCCGGTTGTATCAGCCCTTCAATGTACGTTTTTCTGGGTGAAGCAGCCGACTACTAAACAATGTGACATTTTTAAGCAATGGGGAGGTTTATATGGAGTTCAAAGGTATTAAGCACATTGAAGGCGGACAGTTTCTTCACAGGTATGATGTCCTGTATGAAACCGATGATCATAAAGAAATAACTTATGAAATGGCAAGCCGCAATCCACATATCACATCACTGGAAGAGCTTTCCAGCTGGGGAAGTAAAACCGTAAGTATAATCGGTATTTCCCGTGATCATAATCGTATCCTGCTTAACAGGGAGTTCCGCCCGGCTGTTGGTGACTGGGTATATAATTTCCCTTCAGGCCTCATTGATGAAGGCGAGACTCCCACTCAAGCCGCAAAGCGCGAACTGTTGGAAGAAACAGGTCTTCACTTCGTTAAGCGTATAGTCCGTTTGGCAAGCAGCTTCAATGCCATCGGCATTTCCAACGAATCCACTTCCTGCGTTATAGCCATCGTTGACGGTGAAATACAGGGAATTGATTCGGACACCGAGGAAATCCATGCAGCATGGTTTAACAAGGAGGAAGTAAAAGAGCTCCTTAAGACCGCAAAGATGTCCGCCAGAGTACAGCTCTTCTGTTTCCTTTGGGTTTACGGAGATCTTTCTCTAAACAAATTCTATGAGTATCAGGATGACTTCGGACCTGGAACAGGTCGCCTGCAATAAGCTTTATAAAAATCAGATCGCACCGGGTGAGCGTAATTTATAATGGACACAATACCGTTATCAAATTAATCAAAACGTCGGTCAGAAGAGCCTCAACTCTTCTGACCGACATTTTTATAACCCTCAGGACTTTGGAGATTCTTTTTTATATTGCCCCAAAGCTGTCATAATAGATACAGTTATGATCACATCCACCCATCAGCAGTTTCCTGCAGGATTTCATCCGATAGGTAGCCTCCTCTTCACTTTGATATCTGTTTATTCTCTTTCTGATATATCCGATATTTTCAAAATTATCTTCTTTTCCTGGTATCAGTGCCGCACAGGTATTGACCCAGATGACATTACAATCATCATGTGCACATAAATCCAGGGACAGCTTAAAATCATGGGATCCGGTTGAATATGCCGGAGATATGATCATTGTAAGCATAAATCCTCTCATTATACGTTCCATATACTCATTGGTCAGGAAATCCTTGCATATCATTACAGCAAAGCGACCTATGCCTTCATAATGAAAGATGGTTATCTTATTATTGGGTCTCAGATATTCCCTGTACTCTCCCTGTTTTAACTTATGAAAAAACGGGTTATGTTTACACTGTCTTGTGAGCTCATGACCATATCTGTCCAAAACCGGAGAATAATTCAGTCCATCCACGCTGCAGGATGGCAAAACCATGAGTACAGGAATCTGTTCCAACTGCTCATCATTCAATGTACTCAGTTTATCCCGGATAAAAGTCTCCATCATGGGATTTCCAAGCATCTCGGGGAAAACGATCAGTTCACTCCCGTGTTTCCCTGCTTCCGTGATCTTTTTCCAGACCAGGTCATTATCACTCTTAATTCTGGATTCATTATATTTAATGTCAAAAACCAGATAATCATCTAAACCATGATAATTCAGATCAAAATTGGTTTTTGCGCTGATAGGAGAAGCTGCAACATTAAGCTTTTTGGTTTTATCGAATATGGGAAATGATCCTTTTTTTATAAATACATGCTCTGCTTCTATTCCGGGAATATCCTGAACTACCAGCAGATACCTGAGATAACTGTCTATACGTTTGTACGAAAATGTCTGCCTGTTTTTTCTTGACCATACACAATTCATCTTGGGAAACAGGGATATCCCCGTGGATGCTCTGTTTGTATTGATTTCTGAGGAAACCCTGTTTCCTTCAAGGATTTCACGTTCATCATATAGAAGCACGGAAACAGTTTCATCCAGAGCCTGTAAAAATCTGATGACGGCGTTTTTGTCATTTTCTGCGAATATTTTATCTTTAAAGCTATAGAGTTTATCAACGTACTCAGGACTGAGATCCGGCTCAAAAATCGGAAGATACTTTCCTTTATCGCTTAAACTGAGAAAAGTATCTTTAACGATACGATCATCAATACGCCTTAACTCTTTATCAGAGAGACTTTTGTAGAAGATAAAATGACTTTTACCGACAGACTCCAGATAAGCGCATAGTTCTGCGATAATGTTGTATAGCGATATTCTCTCAGGAACAATCTCCTTCATTTTCACCTCCATGAGTCAGGCAAGCATAGGTTTGATACAAGACTATAGTTGACCCGGAAATCAACTTAAAAATCATTTTCAAGCCCAATCTCTCCTATATATCAGATGCTGACATATTGTTTTAAGGCATTTATTTTACACCAACAGGAATACCTGCCACAACTTCAAAAACTTTATCCGCGTCTTTTGCTATGCTCCGGTTTATTAATGCCAGCTCTCTCAGAAATCCCATAGTCTCTTCCGGATACTGATTGCCGTCACAGTATAGCTCATTGGTGACAACTATAAGAGCTTTGACATTAGCAGCAAGTTCTCTGAGAGGCTCAGTGATTTTATGCGGGTGACCATTGGTTTGGTAGCATTCATTGGCATAAAGGTTGGTGAGATCCTCAAGAAGAACTATTGAAGATTTCAAATACCGGCATGAGTCAGATAAGCTGATTGAATCCTGAACTGAATTATCATTTGTATTCTCACTTCCGGACATTTTTATCTCATCCAAAACCTTCGATATCTCAACAGATCGCTCAATGGTAACAAATCCCTTTCCCGCTCTAAGGTTCCGGTGTCTCTCTATCCTCTTTCTCGTTTCTTCATCATCATAAGGAAACATGGTGGCAATGTAAAAAAGACTATCACCATTCTCTGTCAGTGAAAACGCCAGATCTTCTGCATATTCAGATTTTCCCGAACCGGCTCCACCGGTTATCAAATAGTACATTATTTCAGCCTCTCTGTCATGACCACTAAATAACATTATTTCTGCACGATAACATTTTCTATGTTACGGATATAAAATCATATTATCATACCTGATTCGACATTCCTGAATCATTGGAATCTCCGGTACGCTTCTACCTTTATATCAGAAAAAGTCCCCATACGGTTGAAGGCTTCCACCGCTGAAGAAAGTATCGGCATCAAAAGGACTGCTCCGGAACCTTCTCCCAAGGACATTTCTGCATCGATTATGGCACGAAGTCCCATTTTTTCGAGAGCTTTTCGTGGAAGCTTTTCCTTCGATACATGGGATGCCAATACATAGTCCGCGACTCTCTCATCAATCATATAGGCGCCGAGGGCTGCTGCGGTTGAGATGATACCGTCAATCACAATTGGAACCTCATATTTAACTCCACCAAGGAACATTCCGGCCATAACGGCTATTTCCATGCCCCCGATCTGAAAGAGGCCTTCCTTAGCCGTTGCTGCCGAAATAACTTTGACTTTTTCCCCGGAAACAACATCTATGGTTTTATTTACCGCTTCATCATTTAACCGATTAAAATCATCTTGTGCGATGTCTTGAAGTCCTGCCTGACCTTCGCGCTCTTTCCCGAGCCTCTCCAGTGCTCTTCTAACCACATCCTGTTTTCTTTTAAGCCCTTCTTCACTGAGTCCGGCTCCGTAACCTACAGCCTCTTCTTCATTACTTCCCATAAAATAAGCAAGTAATGCTGCAGTCGGAGTGGTATTTCCGATTCCCATTTCTCCTGTGCAAATGATCTTATAACCGGTTTCCTTAAGCTCGCGAACGATGACCATACCGAGCTGCAATGCTTTTTCACCGGTTTCATGGCTCATGGCAGGTTCTGTGGCAATATTTCCACTGCCGTTCTGAAGGCGTCTGTCGTTTACTTTACCCTGGGAAAGTCTTTCTGAATAATGATTTAATTCTGAATCCGATCTATATTCGGAATTTTTTACAGATTCATCTTTATTCTCACCTTCAGTATCCTCAGTTACTCCTTCGCTATATCTCGGTCCTATCATCCCCACATCGATAGTATATACATCAACTCCATTTTTTTCGGCAAAGATGGCAGTTGTAGCCTTCCCCTTTGCAAAGCTGTCTGCCACCTTTCTTGTTACAGAACTGTCGGTCTGAGACACGCCCTCTTTTACGCAGCCATGATCTCCGCAGAGCACCACCAACGCTTTTTTATCTATAGACGGAGTTAGAGTTCTTTGTATCCCACAAAGCTTTATAACCTGCTTTTCAAGAACGCCGAGACTATCGATAGGCTTAGCTATCCCATCCCATTTTTTCTGAGCCTCCCGTTCAAAATGATATCTCTCACAACATTTCATAAAACTAAAAATCGCTTTCGGATTACTGTAGTAGTAAAAATGCGGCCAGCCGCAGGACATGGTTTTTCCATAGAATATTCCTTCATATGAAGCGGAACTTCCGGTTCCAACACTATAATCCTTCTTTTCAAAATCTAAGATGTTTCTCTGCTTTCCGGCTTTTGGCTTTGTCAGCACGAATCCATCCCCGTTATATTCACAATCATATCTGTGGAACTCATGACCCTTAAGAACTGTACCCGCTTCGCCAAACAGACCGGCAGCCTTAGTCTCTGCGGAAATATAACCGAAACGGACAAGCCTTTCCTTCTTTTCTGCATCTCCGGTGAATACTTCGCACATATGGTGTTTTTTTTCTGTTTCTGTACTGTTCCTGCCGGCATCTTCATTATCAGCCGCCTTTTTATCAAAAGCTTCCTCTTTAGATACTTTTATCGAGTTATTCAGATACATATACCCGCCGCACTCTGCAATAACCGGTAACCCGCTTTTTATGACTGCGGCCAATGCTTCTCTCATGGAAGCATTGGCAGAAAGTTCATCCGCATAAAGCTCAGGATATCCGCCTCCGATGATGATTCCATCCAAATCTTCAGGCAGCTTCTCGTCATGTAACGGACTGAAGGTCACTATATCTGCCCCCATATTCTCCAAAAGCTCACGGTTTTCCTGATAGTAAAAATTGAAAGCTTCATCCTCGGCTATTCCAAGCTTTATCTTAGTATTCAGTTTGTACTTTGAATCATCTTCTCTTGAGGTTTGGCTGGTATAGTAAGAAGCCTTAAACTCAGAAATCTTTTCTTCCGTCAGCTTTCCGGATTTCGTTGTCCCGGCAATCTCCAAAAGACCGTCAACATCAACTGTTTTTTCAAGCTGTTCACTGACAGCCTCTATCCAGGAATTGAAATCCTCCATATCCCCCGGCTCGATAAGTCCCAAATGTCGTGACGGAACTCTCTGATTCTTCATTTCAGGCATATAGCCCAGAACTCTAATTTCAGGACAATTATCTTCGATTACTCCCTTCAGCCTATCATAAAACATAGGTGATACTCTGTTGAGAATTAATCCCCTTATTCCAGAATCACCATTAGTAAAATCCAACATCCCCTTGATAAGTGCAGCTATTGAAACACTTGCCCCTTTGCAATCCATTACAAGCACCGTCGGGCAGTCAATGATATTTGCAATCTCCCAAGTGGACCCTTCTGATGAAACTCCACCCAGCCCGTCATAAAAGCCCATGACTCCTTCAATCACAGAAATATCCGCCTTCTCAGTTCTTTCCGCATAAATTCTTCTCAACATTTCCCTTGACACAAAAAAGCTATCAAGATTAGCAGAAGGAACACCAAGCACCTCTCTGTGAAACATCGGATCTATATAATCCGGACCACATTTAAAGCTCTGTACCTTAAACCCTCTTTTTTTCAGCACACTAATAAGACCACACGTCAATGTGGTCTTCCCGGAACTGCTTTTATCTGCTGCAATTACAAAGCTGTGTTTCATATATTCTCCGTTTAAAGAAAAATTTACATTAATTTAATTGTAGATTTCCCCATCCTTTGGTATAACACGTATATACACATTATACCAAAGGAGGTCATTTCACTATGTCACAAGTAACTATCAGGTCTTGGGGAAATAGCCAGGGAATACGCATTCCCAAAGATATTCTGGATAAAATGGGGCTCGCTATATCTGATGTGCTGGATATAGATATATCCAAAGACTCTATAGTACTTCGCAAATCTTTCAAGCACAAAACTTTTGAAGAAAGGCTTGCAGAGTATAATGGAGAAATAACCGTATGCGATTTTGATTGGGGTGAACCTGTTGGAAAGGAGATTCTATGATAAGCTTTAGTCAGGGTGACATCATTTCAATCAGTGGCTACGGCAAAAAAGCATTCTTAATAGTCAGTAAAAATGCCTTTATAAAAGCAACCGGTGTATTTCATATATGCCCTATTATGAATATTACAACCGGTCCTCTTCATATAGAGATTTCCGGAAATAAAGGAATAACCGGAACCGTTATCTGTGAACAAATAAAACTCATAGACCCAACAGTTCGAGGTTGCTCAAAAATAGACAATATTCCTTACTCTGACATTATGAACATTTCTGATGCCATCCAAGGCATGTTTGAATATGATTAATGAATCACGAGTTATTAACTCGTGATTCATTATATTAATTTCTTACTCCGTCTTCTTCACCAGGATCTTCACCTCATTCGCCGGCGATTCCCCTTCACGGCAGCTGTATTCTATCTTCTCGGCCGAATTCTCGACCATGGAAAGTGACAGCTCATTGTCCGTATCTCTGATGTCGAATTTTTCTCCACCATAGGTAAAAGTGATTTCTGTGCTATCATCCTGCATGGAGTACTCCACTGCCACATGGATGTCCGGCTTAGGATACTTCGGAAGGAGTATCTGCTGCACTGTCTCCTCTATAGTGAGACGAATGCGGTTCTTCTCTGAGGACTTCACATCATTCTGAAGGAGATATCTGTCAAGCTCCGCTCCAAAGTTAATAAAATCATAATCCCTGCTGTCGATCTCAGCCTCAAATACCTTCAGTCTTCTGATAAATCTTCTCGTATTTTCCTTCTTAGACAAAAAGTACCGGCCACTTGCCGCACTCCTTCATCATCTCTGTGTCTTCGGAAACATTTAGTCCTTTAAACAGCTCGACATTATTTCCCTGTCTCACCGAGAAGAACTTCTCTACCGTGCTCAGCATCAGTGTTTTTCCGAAACGACGCGGACGGGTGATCAATGTTACATCATCCTTACTATTCCACCATTCAGTTATAAAATTTGTTTTATCAACGTAAAAGGCTTTTTCTGTTATGACCTTTTCATAATCCTGTAATCCAAGTCCGACTGTCTTTAACATATGGTAAGTTCACCTCATTTCTTCACTATCAACTCCTATACTAACATAATTAACATGCTGTATTTCAGGTATTCTACGTACTAAATTTACACTTATTTAAGCAGACACTAATACTGCATTATTATTGACCAATTTAGTCAAGGTGATGTCATTCATACAGATCATCAATACTCAGCAGTTTAACGTCCTCTGTTTTTGCTCTTTCGGAAACTGGAGCTGAAAATCCATTCTTGCTTATAAACATAAAATGCTTTTTCGCGATTCCGGGAAAGGCTTTTGCCGCATCTATCAGATCGTCGTATTCTTCCATCGGCATTGGCTTGTTTGTGAATTTACATTCACAAAACAGTGCTTCATCGCCTTTTTTGTTTATGGCAAGAATATCTACATCATCCTGTGCCCGTAAAGAAGGATTATTTCCCCACCACTTTCCTATATGATACGGAACGAATGGTAATTTTCGAAGCCCGGCCATCCTTTTCAGATACTGTACACATATATTTTCAAATGCCGGTCCCATAAAATCATTGAGATTTTCTTCAATTTCCGCCGCAGCTTCCTCAGGACCCAGCATTTCGTAATAGCTCTTATTTGGAAACACATAACGATACCAAAAACGAAAATAATTGTCTGTCAGACTATATATAACCTTCTTACTGTTTTCCGGTTCACCACATGGAGATTGTTTCTCTGCTAACCGAAGTGTTGTTAATATTGCTATATATTTGCTTACCTTTGCACTGTCTTCATGAATCTTATTGGCGATTTCCCGTATCTTATTATGTCCGTTTGCAATTGCTTCAAGAATGCTTGCATAAACCCCCGGCTCGCGAAGCTCCATACGCAGCATTGCCGATGGCTCATCCGATAGGAATGCACCTGATGCAAGTACATGGTCACGTATGTTTTCCCGGATACTTCGGTCATCAGAAAATTCCATGAGATATCTGGGAATACCTCCCAGTATTCCATATGCTATCGTTTTCTCAACATTTGTATATTTCCGGAAAAAGTCAGCACTTTCTCTATAGTCAAACGGTAAAACTTCCATAGTTGATGTAGCTCTTCCGTAAAGCGGACTCTCATATCCCATTACATCATTTAGCATAAAGCTTACACTTGAACCACATAAGACCAGCATAAGATTGGTATCTTTCCATTCGTGATCTATGATATGCTGTAAAGTGCTCTTTACTGAAGCATTCTGCTTTGCTATAAATGGAAATTCATCAATGATTATGACCGTTTTTTCTTTAGACTCCGGCTGTGAAGCACTTCGCACCGTTATATACTTAAATGCTTCCTCCCATCCCGGAAAAGCTGCGATATAATGTTTATCAAAATGAAACTGTATGATTTTTGAAAAATCATTGAGATTCAATGTATCATTTTTTTCCTGTGCAGAGAAAAACACCGTCTTATGACTACGGGAAAATTCCTGCAGAATCGTTGTCTTTCCTACACGCCTGCGCCCGTACATCACAAGAAATTCAAACTTAGAACTGTTATACATTTCTTCAAGACGTTGTAATTCATTTTGGCGACCAATCATCACAAATACTCCCATCAAAAAATGAAACAAAAGTTAATAACTCGTAAGTTAATAACTTTTGTTTCATTATAATATCATAATATATATAATACAAGTAAACAGCTATGATTCTTCATAGGTCCGTTACTCTTTATGTCCGCACCTGAGTTCACGGATATGACTGACAGTGTCACACCGTTCTTTCTTCATCCCTTATATTTCCTCTCGGATTTCTCCCATGTCTTTTCGGATATTAAATATCTGGGTCTATGTTTTGTCTCAAGGTATATCTTTCCGATGTACTCTCCCAGAATTCCAATAGAGAAAAGCTGTATCCCACTTAAAAAACACAAGATACATACGATAGATGCCCAGCCCGCAACTGTTTTATGCATGATCACACATACTATCGCCCATATCACACCGATAAATCCCAAAATGCTCACCATAACACCCAAACCTGCAATCAGGGAAATAGGTTTTACAGAGAAGCTTGTTATTCCTTCCAATGCAAAATGAAGCATCTTTCTTAAAGGATAATGACTCTCTCCAGCCATCCTCTCTTGCCTTTCATAGCACACAATATCACTCTTATAACCCACCAACGGAAACATTCCTCTGAGAAAGAGATTTACTTCTTTAAAATCCGAAAAACCATCAAGAACCAGACTGCTTACCAGGCGATAATCTGCATGATTAAAAACAACTTCTGCACCCATGATACGCAGAAACTTATAAAACATTTCTGCTGTAAATCGTTTAAAAAACGAATCCTTCTTCCTGCTGTTACGAACCCCATATACTACTTCTGCGCCATCCAGATACTTATCAACCATTTCACCCATGGCCGAAATATCATCCTGCCCGTCACAATCGATGGAGATGATCATATCACATTTGTCTTTTGCTTCCATCATACCGGCAAGAATAGCATTCTGGTGTCCTCTGTTCCGGCTCTCTCTGATCCCTATATAATGTTCATCAAAACCAGCAAGTTCATTGATGATATTCCATGTCTTATCAGTTGAACCATCATCTACAAACAATACTTTACTTTTATCACTGATTTTCCGAGTATCTATCAGCAGCTCAAGCTCATCTTTAAACAGCTTTGCCGTAAGTGGCAGCACAGATTCTTCGTTGTAACACGGAATCACTATCCATAATATTGGGTATCCTTGTATAGTACAATTTTTCATAGTTGGTCTCCTACTATTTCTTCAGATAATCATTTTCGTCATAGATTCGAACCATATGCGTACAAACTGGAAAATCCATAGGACAATAATAATTATTGTCACCATATTCTTTATCAAGAGATTTTTTGAGTCTCCAATACTACTGTTGCTGTCCAGGGTAATAGATATGTTTTCTGCTACAATGCCAAATACAAAGCCGATAAGCAATGCAACTATAATAATATATCTTCCTTGTGGCTGATAATCACGATAGTAGGATTGCATAACTGACAATATAATTACAGAGAAACTTGATAAAGCAAAATTGGCAAAAATCATATACGATAACATGTTGTGTTTTTTACTAATCATTATCAAAACAAACATCATGGTTGCAAAAATAATCAAAGCATAATACTCTCCGTACTGTATAGTTGGAATAGGTACATTTAAGTATCCAAAACACGCTATAAAACTTCTTGTAGTGTCAACAATCCATCCGGCATCGTTATTAAATACCATGTCTGATATCGAATTGCTACTCTCTACACCCGGATTGTAGCGAATTAAATCTTTCCCTTGTTTAATCCATTCCTGTCGTGACAGTTCCTCAGATGCAATTCCAAGAAAATCTCCATTATGTAATAATCCGTTTCTAATAAAAAACAAACCTGAAAGACAGAAAGTAATAACAGCTATAAAAATAGCTCGCTTAATCATAAAAGAAGCTTTCTTATCAATTGTTTTATCTGATAAGCACGAAACTATACAGTACCAACATGCAAAAGCTATCCATACGCATACCGTATAATATGATAATAAACATAAAGCAAATGATGCTGCCAGCCCAACACTGCTTACTTTATCCCAATGCGTTTTATGCCCTTTTACTAAATAATATGCTCCCATTGCTACTGCGGCTAATGATAAGGAATCGTTATTTAAATACATTCCGCAAAACATAACCTGTGGAACAAAGCAAGTGATTACTGCAAAGGCAAAAGATGCTATTCTCTTTTCAAAAATTTCATTACCGATTTTCAAGCAATAGTAGCACGTGAATAACGTTGCAATTATACTTGGCATGCGTGACATCGTAACAATTACATTAGGATTGTCTGTGACAACAGAAACCACTCTCATAAAGAAGGCACCTATTAAAGATGTCAAATATGGTCTTAATGCATATGAAAATCCCCAACCGGGAATAATAACATCTTTTTCATACCCTTTCGGAAGCCTTCCTGTGCGAAAAATGTAATCTGTTAAAATAAAACGTGCATACTCATCAGGACAGTATTTGGTGGATATCATTATCCCACCACACAGACAAATCAAAAATACAATAAGTACCAAAATCTTTTGCTCAGGATATAGCCCATGTCTTTTTATTTCATTATGTTTTGGCTTATAGGATAAACATATCAGCACCAATAATCCAAATAAATCCATTATTATACAGTAAATAATAGCGCATACTACAGTTCTTATCTTAAGAATATCTATGTATCTTTTAATCGATTCATAATTGGTAATATCAATACAAATGTATGGATCATCACCACTTGTATAAACAACTAACCTATCGGACGACTCAAGCTTCACACGTGCATCATTCTGAATTCTTGAATCTAATACTTTATTTATCTCTAATTCGAATGTCTTCGCCCCTATTATTACGGACATATTATGGATAATAATAGTATGTCTGCCATATCCTAAATCCAAACGAAGATGATTAATATCCATCTCCATCGGAATTTCAAAATATACTGTACTCTTTCCCTCCTTTACATTTATCGCGGTAGATTTTTCTTCATTGAAATCTAAATTATCTTCATAATACAACTGAAAAGGAAAACTATCTTCCGTGGTTAATACTGTTTCAAATCTGAATTTTTCGTAATTCGGATTTCTAACAGTCATACTAAAAATAGCTATGTCAATAAAAAACAGAATTGTTGTCAGAACCACATATATTTTATTATTTAATAACATTGCAACTTTTCTCATTGTATTCTACTTTCTATTTGAAGATTCTCCGCCAATTCATAGTTAGCATTACAAATCCAATTCACCAACTCTTATATCTTGAATATCATCGTTTCTTACTACATTAATAAATCTCAAAATCATATTATAAGTCTTATTTTTTTTAAACGACACATCTGAAAAAGTCGCATCAAATCCACTATTACATAAAAATTTCACTTCAGGTATAGCAATCGCTACATCCGATCGTTCTTTTGAAAGAAGCTCACACTCATAAACAGGTCCACCATCAGTTTGAAGAATAAGCGACATTTTATACTGGTAATGCTTATCCCCATTGCAGAACGCCCAACCGTTGAATCGTACTCCCTCATCACTTTTTCCCAAAGTATCAAAATAATACCTTATATCATACGTATGCTCATGAAAATCAAAATCAGTCAATTCTCTAAGTGAACAGTATTTCCTTCTAAAACTTGATTTTCTCATCACTGGCCTGTAGTTTTCTTCCCAATAAATGTGAGATATTCCCTCTGTGTCAATTATCTGAATCCCAAGTCTATACGGAATCACGTCCATCCTTATACTATTTGTGTCAACGATGCACTCAAATCCACACATCAATAGATCTTTACGACCTCCAAAAGCCTCAACCAGATCTTTCCTTCTTACATTCACCACCGGAGCCTTATACTTATATCCATATATATCCTCAAAAATAAGATTTCTCTCAAGATCAGCATTATCTGTCCTGTCATTAAGAAATGCCCATCCATAAATCCTTATCTCATTCTCCATCACCACCTTATCAATTAGAGCATTAGTATGTGGCACAGAGCCAAAATCATCTAAAACAGATACTTCATCAATATTATTACTTAAATCAATCTCTTCTCCGTAATAGCAATGAAGGTTGTGGTTAAGAAATGGATCTCTGTTTACTAACAAAGGATGTAGTCTATACAATCTTTGTAGTTCTCTCGATAGTCTGAAAAACTTATCATCATCATCAAAATCATAACCTCTGCTCAAGGACTCATAATGATAGGCATATACATCCTGTCTTATAACAAGATAGTATCCAAGTTCATGAACCTTGAAGCAAAGGTCTACGTCGTTATATGCCACGGCGAAACCTTCATCAAATCCTCCGACCTGATTAAATACTTCCTTATCGATCATAAGACACGCACCTGTAACACAACTTACATTGTAATCAGATCTATTAAATTGGTTATAATATACGTATTTATCATTTTTTCCCGCAAAGCTATGTCCCGGTCCTTCTTTAAGTTTAGCAACTCCTGCATGTTGAATGATGGTTGACATTGGATAGAAAAGCTTGGCACCAACTACTCCTACATTTTCCTGTATTGCCTGTCCAACCAACCGATCCAACCAGTCCTCCTGAAAAATCTCAATATCGTCATTTAAAAATAAGTAATATTCTTTTTGAGCTATTTCTGCACCTATATTGCACATCTTAGAAAAATTAAACTGGAACTCTTCATATACATATTTGCAATCATTTTCGGTCAGGTATCGATGTATCAATTTTCTATTATTTTCAGAACTACCGTTATCCACAACCAATATCTCATAGTTCTTATATGTAGTAACCGCCTTAATAGAGTCAATACATTGCTTCAATATAGTATAATTATCTTTCGATGGAATAATAATACTGACCCCAGGATTATCAACTGGATCATATACCACACGATACTGAGATACATCACTAATAAACTCCACATGGCCAGCAATATTTCTCCTTTTCAGAGCATCTTCCTTTGCGCGTTTTGCAGCATTGACAGCATAGTTCTTAGAGCCCATTGTAAAGGCAACCGACTCTTTTCTTTCCCTCCAATGATACAGTATCTTACTGATATGACCTACTCGGGAATTATCAGAGTGTTCCATAAACCGAAGCACAAAGTCATAATCCTGAGATCCATTGTATTCAGAGCGTAGACCTCCTATTTTCCTGACAACATCCATTCTATATGCTGACAGATGATTGGTATAATTCATACTCCAGAACAGATCCGGCGACCAATCGGGTTTAAAAAAAGGCATATGTCTGATTTTTCCATCTTCTGTTATCTTATCTTCATCGGTATATATGAAATCCAAATCGGGATTTTCATTTAATTTTTTTGCCATCTCATAAAATGCATTTGGGGCAATCAGGTCATCACAATCCATGAAAACCAGGAAATCCCCTTTTGCTAAAGCAATTCCATCGTTGGTGGCCATTGAAATATGACCATTGCTCTGCCTATAGATGACCTTTACATGTTCATTTATTTCATATTTTTTTAGCGTTGGAACTACATTTTCCCACGTAGAACAATCATCAACCAATATCGCTTCATAATTCTTGTATGTCTGATTCAAAATAGAATCTATTGCGCCTCTAAGTTGATCATCAGCAGTATTATAAACCGGAACAACTATGGAAAACTTTGGCTGATACTCTAATTCAATTTCACGTTCTGGTTTTTGATGTTTCCTAAGCCATCTACGATATTTAATCAGGTCATATTCATTCTCCAGATGATACTCTCCTTCCTCAGGTATAGTTTTTTCCGTATTTTTATCTACTGCTTCTTCATTGAGATCAAGGCCCATTCTCCCCAAATATCCGATTAACATATCGTGAGTAACTCTTGTCTTGCCATTCTCCGCTACCCTCTCAACAGCATCAAAATAAGTAAAAATACCTTCCAGAAATTTGCGCTTCGACTCATTGTCATATAATTTCCCAAATATTATCCTGTCCTCACCGCACAAGTGTCCGACATTTGGTGCAGAAAATAAGATCTCAAATAAATCAATATTGTTTTTTACATCTCTTTGAAACCCATAATCTTTATAGAAATCAAAGAAGTATGTTTTATATCGTTGTCCATGAACATTTTTGATACTGTCTTCAGAATTCAGTATTCCGGGACATAGATAATAAGTTTCATGATCACATAAAGCATCTTTTTTTAATCTATCAATATGATTTATTAAACTCCCATTCCAATCACAGCAAAACACATATGCATCCGAATCAAACAAGCCTTGATTATCCTCTTCTATTTCGGTCATATCCAAGTATTCAATGTTATCAATTCCCGCTCTTTTGAACACCTGAAACATATAGTAGCCCGATTCAGAAACAAAAAAAATCCTTCTGTCATCACGAAGGCTATCCAAAATCCATGATTTTAAAACATAATAAAAAGGGCCGCCAATTATTACGCCAATGTTTAACCAAAAATCAGCAGGTCCATCACATAGCTCGTTTATAGCTGCAACAAGCTTCTTTTCTTCTGATTCTTCAAGACCCTCCCCTATAAAATCAAGCGTTATATCAACCAGTTCTTTTTTCCTATCAAGCTTCATACAATTATACTCCAACCTTCCACCTGTGATTCAGTATGACAACTCCCTCACCGATGTAATCCATCTTCACAAAAAACGTCATAATCTTAGTCCTGTAATCTATGTTTACTATTCCCGCCTGATCAAATATTCCGACATCAAAATAATATTCACCGCCTATAAGATTGAAACAATCATAAGTAAGTTCAATCTCATTATATCCTTTCTTCCACGGAATTCTGATGTTATCAAGTTTAGTATTTATTCCACAGATATACTCATTATCAATCCTGCGTATAGCCACCCCAAGAAGCGGATTCTCAATACTATCATCCGCAACAAGGTAGCTTACCTTCAGTATCACCTTTTGACCATGTTGTATTTCCTGTATATCCTTATATGCCGAATCCATCATGTGAAACTCATAGATCTTGACTATATCAATCCCCGACAAATCAACAACCTGCTGCCTCGACTTTTCAGGGGCTATATTGTCATTCTTCTGAGCCATATACTGGTCTATCGGCATCTCACTCTTTAAGAAATCAAGATAACGGTCAGTGACCTCATCTGTATTCCCATCAAGGATGAGCTTTCCCTGATTTAACCAGATAGCTCTGTTGCAAAATCTCTTCACAGAATTGATATCATGAGTTACAAAAAGGATAGTCTTGCCTGCCTCAATAAACTCCCTGAATTTGTCCATACACTTAAGCTGGAATCTTACATCTCCTACTGCCAGGGCTTCATCAACTATCAATATGTCAGGATCTACATTAATTGCCACAGCAAATGCCAATCTTACAAACATACCACTTGAATACGTTTTTACCGGCTGATCTATAAACTCTCCTATATCTGCAAACTCTAAAATATCAGGAATCTTCTTTTCTATTTCTTTCTTACTTATATGCATCATGGTCGCATTGAGGTATATGTTCTTCCGACCGGTATATTCCATATTAAAACCTGCCCCCAGCTCCAAAAGAGCTGCGACCTTGCCGATTACTCCTACATTGCCTTCTGTCTGATTTAAGACACCTGTGAGAATTTTCAAAATAGTTGACTTACCGGATCCGTTTCTCCCTACTATTCCTACGATCTCACCCTTTCCGACTTCAAATGATACATCATTAAGTGCATAGTAATTTCTGGAATAAGTCCGCTCTTTACCACCAATCCCAAGTGCTTCCTTAAATCTATCCTTGGGATCATCATACATCTTATAGATTTTTGTTACATGATTCACCTTGACTACAGCGTTTTTCATTAATATCTCCTACAATACATCTGGAAAATGCACTTTTAATCTGTTAAAGAATTTTACTCCACCAATATATACAACAATTGCTACTATCCAGAAGTAAGTAGTCCAAACCGGTTTATCCCAAAACCATTTCTTGAAAAGAATCACATCTCTGAATCCATCAACGATATAGTAGAAAGGATTAAGTCTGAAAATTTTATGCATCATTGGAGGCAATGTGTTTTCTGCATTCCACATAATAGGTGTAATCCATGTTCCAATCATAAGCACGATATTTATAACCTGCGTCATATCTTTAAAAAATGCTGTACAGGCAGCGGTAAAATATGATAACCCCAGGATAAAGAAGGCAGAGCAAAAAATATAATAGAATATCTGAAATATATATAAGTCGATACCTATTCCATACATACATGCGATTACTATCAGTGCTCCAAGAAAAAATGCATGTACAAAAAGAGCTGAGGCAACCTTGAGTACCGGAAGTATCCCCACATTAAACACCATTTTTTTTACAAGGTAAGAGTATTCAAGAAGTGAGGAGGCGCCACCATTTAGAGCCTCCTGAACATAAAACCAGGGAATCAGTCCTGACATTAAGAATAATATAAAGGGATAATCCCCTACATCACCCGCACGCAGTCCTATCTGGAACACAAACCAGTAAAGAAGAAGTGTAATAACAGGATTTATAAAAGCCCAAACCACTCCAAAAATACTGCCTACAAATCTCGCCTGAAAATCATTTTTGACAAGATCCCAAAACATATCTCTGCTTCTGTAAATATCCAGTGGCACTCTGAACAATGTTTCGATATTACTTAAGCAATATACCCCGAGAGTATCTGTCACCAGGCATAAAAATATGTTTACATACATACTTAATTTGTCATATATCCTGAAAGCCAGAAATACATTGGCAATAACTGCAGCCGTTACTATAATTAGTGCTGCGATTATCTTCTTTTTTTTCATATTACCGTCCCACTATCCTTCTTTTGATTCCCCTAAGTATCCTTCCGATAAATCTGACAAGCCGTATTCCCGGATACTTTCTGTAATGCTCTACCGCCTGATCAAGTTCCTTAATTCTTGCATTTCTTTGATCAATGATTCTATCCAATTCAACAATATAAGTATCCTTACTATCTGCAAGTGCCTGATATGAACCTAAAAGAATAATCTTTTCATCAAGTTGTTTTCTCAGCTTCATAGACTCTTCTTCTGCCGCATCTTGTATGATTTTTTTCTCTTGCTCATAGGCATGACTAATGTCATTCATTTCTTTATTATATTTGGACAAATTATCAGATATCTGTCTTTCCAGATTATTGATACAATTCCTATATTCTTCTTCACTTTTATTGAACCGGGTTTCTAAGTCATTGATTATCTTTTCACGCTCGTTCAATTGGCTTACATATTCATTCACTTGTTTCGCTAACTCTGATATCCCACGTTCAGTAGAATTAATGTACTCTTCCCCCAATAAAATAAATTCAGAATCAATCGAAACCGGTTCTCCGCTTCCATCTAATGTAATTGTAACCTGAGGATCATTTCCTTTAATCAGGACTTCTTCCCCAATATCAACGGAATCGGAAAATTGTGGTGAAAGCTCTTTTGTTCCCTGTCTGACATGAAGGTACTTCAAGTAACAGCCCTGTAACTCAACAGGATCAAATCTGATACATCGGAGATTAATAGTATCATCAATTCTATAATTCACATAATAAGCACCATTTTTTGAAAACAACGCTTTAACAGGTATAATATCCCTTTCATTAAACCCTTCTCCCCTGTCTAGATAAATATGGCTATATACGTAAGGCTTCTTCAAATGATACTTATCATCTGAAACGTCCACAGGACTTTTCTGCATAGTGATGATGAACTGATATACCTGTCCGGCTTTACGCTCATTAAGAATATTCAAAAGCAACAGCGATGATTTAAGTTCCTTTCCTCTAAACTGCTCTGTTAATCCTGTCTCTGTATATGTAGCCTCAACTGTTTTTAAATAGAGATCCGAGTCTCTGGCGAAATCTTCAAGGTTTTCAAGCCCCCAAAAATGCACATGGGTATTGTCCAAAAGACCAATATCTGTATAGTCAAATCGGTCCATATATGATTTAAGAATTATGTCATTGTGAGTAATATTTGGTATAGAGATAAATACCTTTCCATCCTCTGCAAGCATATTTCCGGCAATCTTAAGTACTTTGACCGGTTCAGTAAGGTGTTCCAGTACATCAGCGAATAATATTGCATCAAATCTTATATCTTTGAATTTCGTTACCCATTCATATTTCTGAATATCCCCGCAGACACCATCTTTAGCGTATTTGATCGCGCTTTCGTAAGCTTCAATATCATATTCCACAATATATACAGCACAATCCAACACTTCTTTCATATAGCGGGTCATCCTGCCATGTGCACAACCAAACTCAAGCACGTTCATCCCGTGTTTTAACTTTTGGACAATCATTCCTGTGGATGTCTGCTGAGACAGATCCATTTCAAAATTATATTTAGACATTTTTTATTCTCTTCAAAAAATTATACAACCGTGGATGTTTCCTCAATCTGCTCTTGATTCTTTCCAGACTATCTGTAGAATCTGTATAGTTCACATAGCATCTATGAATGTTGGAATCGTACATGACTCTCCTCCATCTTTCATAGAGTCTGTTTACGTCAATCTTTTCTGATAACACAGACTGAAGCATCTTATCTACATCCTCAGCTACATCATCCCAACTTCTGTTACATATATCATTTGGAGAATCTGTAATATTGATGGTCAATGCTTTCTCTATACAGCTGTCTATTTCATCTATACTGTTGAATGTGACTACAAATTTTCCATCATGATCAAAGTATTCAATAAGCTCCCGATTCAGTTCATTATCTTTAACAACTATAGGCTTCCCAAAATCAATAGCCGTAAGAATTGGCAAACCAAATCCTTCATATACACTTGGAAACAATATTGCCCTGCAATTCCTGTAAAGCAGTCTCAGGAATTCATTACTGAGATTTCCGGTCTGATATCCATATATGTTATCAGTAACCATACCGGTGTATGCATTACCAATCACGATAAAGTTACGTTTTATGTTTTTTAATTCAGGAAGCACATTAATCAGGTTTTTGTGTTTATAGTGATTGCCTATAACCACCACATAGTCATCGAATGGGAGCTTCGATTGAGTATCAATTTCCTTTTCGTTGTCAAAAAATCTTCCATGATAAACAACCTGTGTCTTAATGTTTCCGGAATCAAATATACGGTTAAAATACGTACGTGTTTCTTCTTCCGAAAAATCGCTTATAAATACAATACCATCAGCGTATTGGATAGACTGTTCAAATATAGACTCCCTTTCCCAATCATCCACTAGAAGATAGTTACTACGTATACTGATGATATCCTGCATGCAGAATACGTATTTAAGACAACCACGATTCAGCAAATGCCAGTGTGTACTATTTATGATCTGAGACGGAGTATATGCTATATCAAATGTACCCACTATATTGTCCGGATGATATACATCAGAGTATTTCCTGCTTATCCCATGAAACTTATCTGCTGCTTCATTGGTCAGTATTGCAATCTCATATTTTTCACTGTATAACCTGTAAAAACTTTGAAGGAAACTTAATCCATACTGTGCTGTTCCGTTATATGCGTTTGGAACTTCGTACAGATCTATCAAAACACGTTTTTTAGGATAGAGTTCACCAATTAAGTCAGCAAAATAATCTATCGGATCAATCTGATGTTTTTGGTACATCGAAATAATCGTTGGATAATAAGGGTACCTTTTTACCAGATATTCGTTATGCTTAAAATCCAATTCATTTCTTCTGGATCCAAAGCTCCTGGATTCATAATGATATACAAATGCCCTGTTTGCAGCAAGCACACTGTAACCATACTGATTGATCCGCATACAAAAATCATTTTCTTCATTGTATCCGGGACTATATATCTCATCAAAAAGTCCATAGGTTTTAATCAGTTTTCGCTTGATCAAAAATGCAAATCCTACTCCGGTTGGCATCACACTGTAACGTGGCAACATACCCTTTACAAGTTCATAGACCCTAAAGGATTCTTCGGGTTTCAGTTCATGAGAGGCTTTTTTATTGGAAGGAATTGTGTAAATGGTAGCACAATTGCTGCGAGGGCAGACCACTCCATGCTTCTCTGTAATATAAAGTACCTGAAGCATTTCCTCCAAAAAACCTTCTGTGACCTCCGTATCAGAATTAAGTAGCAGGATATCATTATCTGTTTTGTCAAGTTCGTAGACTGCTCTGTTGCAAGTCTTAACAAATCCCATATTATCGGCATTTGCTTCATATACAAAATTTGCAGAATTGCTTATTTCTTCTATGATTTTGTTTTCCAGATACTCCCAATCAGGCCCTTTGTCATTGATGAGAATTACTTTATGTCTTGTATCCAAATGTTTTTTTAACGATTCTATGCATCGTTTCAATGTATCCCAATCATCATACACCGGTATCACAACTGTAACGTTTCTAGCTATATCACCATTCATCTTTTAATACACATTTTCTTATATATATCCTTAAGCTTTTCAGCCTCTGTTTCCCAACTGTAGTGCGGAGTTTCTTCCGCACCCCCCCTCATTAAAGAAATACCTTCTTTTTTGAGAAGTTCCTCTATCCCCTTTACTATTGAACCTATATCCTTAGGGTCAAAATAAATAGCGCTGTCACCCAGTACCTCATGCATCACTTCGATATCTGATACAGCCACCCTGGTACCACATCTGAGCGCCTCCAACGGAGGTATACCAAAGCCTTCAAAAAGCGAAGGGTAGATAAGTCCCTCCGCTTCATTTAAAAGCCCAACAAGATTCTCTCTTTTGACGTACCCCGTCAGGATGATGCTTTTCATGTCCTCCTCGGATATATATGCAGCCTCATCATCCTTCCAGGCTTTTTTCCCTACTATTACAAGCTTTAATCCTGTTCCTGCCGTTTTCTTATATTCAAGAAATGCTTTAAATAGCCTTTTCAGATTTTTCCTTGGGTGTCTGTTGCCCACAAACATAACATAAGGTTCATCACCTATTGAATATTTGTTCCTTACATTAAGCTGCTGCAGCCGTTCTTTAGAAAGTTTTCTGAATTCGCTGCCCGCAGCGTTATATACCACGCTGATTTTATCTCTGCTAATACCATAGACTTCAGAAATATCATCTGCAGAAAATTCCGAAACTGTCACTATCCTTGAAGCCTTTTTAGCCGCATGACGAACAAGTATCTTGTCCTTTAGCCATTCTGTTCTCGAAAAGAATTTCCTGAAATGCTCAAAACTGATATCATGGATCGTGACCAGCACCTTGCATGGTCTCAAAAAAGGCACATAATACTGAGTATGCAGCAGATCGAGACGATATTTTATACACAACAGAGGAAGCTCTATATATGTTCTGACAAATGCGCTGTTGCTTTTATATCGAATCGTAATATAATTATGCTCATAAGGTATATTTGATAATTCTTTTTTTATAAATAGTATATATGTATCCTCAGGATCAGGCTTCATTGCTTTTATTATGCCGTCATAAAAGCTTTCGTTTCCGCCTGACTCATCGCCGAGCATATGTGCATCTATCCCTATTCTCACAATTGTATTTTCCTCATTATATTTTTACATATTTGTTTCATCCATTTTTGGTAAAACCTCAGGGCATGAATAGTTTCTCATATTTGTTTACAACCATCTCCCATGTATACTCTGAACTGATTCTGTCATTGCTCTTTTTTGCATAGTTCTCTCGTGTAGCAATGTCCATGTTTTCTACCCTATTTATTACATCAGCAAGATTTCCAACATCTTTATTCCAGTAAACCGCTGCATCCTGTGCTACTTCCCTATTGTACTTAACATCATATACAAGATTCAGTTCCGTGTATGAGAGTGCCTCCAAAAGAGATGGATTTGTGCCTCCGACTTCATGACCGTGAATATTGGCAAAGGCATTCTCTCTTATTTTCTTCACAAGCTCCTTATCATAGACAGGCGGGATTATCCTGACATTATGAACAGCTTTGATATGAAATCTCTCGTCAAGTTTCTTATAGAGTTTTCTGTTCATCGTTGATATTATGATAAGCTTCTTGGCTGATGTTGACTCTATAAACTCCTTGATTATGATGTCAAAGTTGTTTTCCTCAACAAGTCTTGCAACAACCAGATAATACTCTCCGGGACGAGTACCGGTACTGTCAAGCCAACTTATATATCTCCGGTCATCATCCTTCAGTATAGATTTACCTGTATCCGCACCATATGGGACAAAGCATGTTGCAGGCTTATACTTTTTGTACTTCTCTACGATATACTTCTCTATCTCCCTGCTGTCACATACTATCATATCAGCATGTTTCACCATGAGCTTTTCAGATAGTTTCCAGTACGCTCTTACAGGTCTTGACCACTTGGCTCTTGCCCAATCATGTCCGTCCGGATTAAGTACTACCGTGCCTCCAAGTTTTTCGATCCTTTTTTTCAGAAATTTCATGAAAGGTCCTATCCTGCAGGCCATGATAAAGAATACAGGGCTTTCTATATGCTTTCTTTTTTCACAATAACTGATACTTCTGAAAAGTGCCTTTACATCATAAATGACAGCTTTTCCGGCTCCTATATCAGGTACTCTCACATTAAAGCATCTTGCACCGTTATAGTCAAATACCTCATTATTATCTGAAATATGTGCTACATGATATGTAATCTCATCACTTTTTTTATGCAAGGTCAGATTTTCCATGAAGGTCTCAAATCCCCCGTATTGAGCCGGAATTCCTTTACTGCCTATGCAAAAAACATGTTTCCTATATTTTTTTCCGCAATCCTTTTTTTCGTTTATCATTGTATTTTCAAGCTTTAATCATTCTGTCTTCTTAACCCAAACCTTCACCTCGTTTGCCCGCTCTTCCCCTTCGTCAAAGCTGTATTCTATTTTTTCTGACGAATTCTCGACCATGGAAAGTGACAGCTCATTGTCCGTATCTCTGATGTCGAATTTTTCTCCACCATAGGTAAAAGTGATTTCTGTGCTATCATCCTGCATGGAGTACTCCACTGCCACGTGGATGTCAGGATCAGGATACCTTGGAAGGAGTATCTGCTGCACTGTCTCCTCTATAGTGAGACGAATGCGGTTCTTCTCTGAGGACTTCACATCATTCTGAAGGAGATATCTGTCAAGCTCCGCTCCAAAGTTAATAAAATCATAATCCCTGCTGTCGATCACAGCCTCGAAAACCTTCAGTCTTCTGATAAATCTTCTGGTATTCTCCTTCTTCGGATGCTCGAAAATCTCCTCGGGAGTGCCTTCTTCGTAAATGCCCTCCCCGTCCATATAGAATACCCTGTTTGAAATTGCCCGTGCGAAATTCATTTCATGGGTAACTATCATCATGGTCTTTCCGCTCTTGGAGAGATCCCTGATAACCGCCTGCACCTCGGAAACCATGGTGGGATCCAGAGCACTTGTTGGCTCATCCAGCAAAATCACCTCGGGATCCATGCACAGAGTTCTGGCGATGGCAACTCTCTGCTTCTGTCCACCTGAAAGCTCATCGGGGTAACTCAGGGCCTTATCCGCCATTCCCACACGACGGAGATATTCCATGCCCTTATCATAGGCCTCCTGCTTGCTCTTCCCAAGAAGATCCATGGGAGCAAGCATCAGATTCTCAATAACAGTAAGGTGCCCAAACAGATTGAAGGACTGGAACACCATGCCCATTTTCATTCTGGCTTTTCTGATGTCATAGCCCCGTGCGGTAATTTCTTCACCGTCAAATATTATCTGACCACCGGTGGGTTTCTCCAGCATATTGAGGCATCGTATCAGGGTTGACTTTCCGGTACCGGAAGGCCCGATCACCGCGATAACGTCACCTTCATTTACATTGAAACTCACGTCTCTCAGCGGTGTCACCGAATCATATTTTTTAGTTAAGCTCTTTACCTCAATCATCAGTACGCACCCCCTTAAGTATGTCTTCTCTGTTACGGCGTTTCGGGTTAATGTTTATCTCTATCTTATCCACCAGGAATGTAAGCATAGCCCCAAGAATGAAATATATAACGGCCACCGCAATAAGCGGGAAAAATGCTTCATAAGTGCGGCCTCTTATTATGTCTCCCATCTTTGTCAGATCCTGAACCGCGATGTATCCGACAATGGCAGTTGACTTTACAAGAGCCACCACCTCGCCCTTATAGGTAGGCAGGAAGTGCGGTACCGCCTGAGGGAATATGATCCTGAAAAAGGATTTGATATCGCTGTAGCCTAAGGAAAGGGCAGCCTCTGTCTGGCCCTTGTCCACAGCCCCGACGCCCATTTTCAGCATTCCGAAAACCCCGGAGCCAAACACAAATGTAAAGGCTATTACCGCCACAACAGTACCGGTTATCTTCATTTTTGCGAAAATAATATAGTAAAGGATCATCAAAAGAACTACTACAGGCATTCCCTGTATGAGCCACACAAATACCCTTGCAAAGGCATTAGCCGCCTTGTTTCCATTTCTGGTCCCCATGAATATAAAAAATCCGAAAGCTGTTCCGAAGATGATTGAAAGAACCGTTATCACGATGGTTGTCATGATTCCGGAAAGGAAAAGCTCATAACGATTCTCTCTTATAAAGGTCTTTTCGAAGCTTGCTTTAATTCTGTCAACGAAAGATGTACCGGCTGCTTCATGGGTTGCGGTGCGCACAATAAAAACAAATGATGCAGGAGCATACTCCAGGAAATCCATTTTTTCCTTGCGCTCAGCCGTAGTAACTATCGAACCGCAGATGACATCCGCCTTTTCGGCTTCGAGGGATGAAAGCACGGCTGCAAAATCCATGGGGATAAAATTCACATGAACATCCAGTTCCTTCGCAATAAGGAGTATGGTTTCAATGTCAAAACCGAGACATTTGCCTCCCTCTCCCATGTAGCTCATAGGCTCCAGGGCATCACAGCAGGCTGCATTAACCGTGCCGTTACTGCCGGGCCAGTCCTGCTCCGGAATAGTTTTGATGCTGTCATCCGCTCCGGTCCACTTTTTCCAAAGAGCTTCCTTGGTTTCTGCGGGGATCCGGTCAAATGCCTCCTGCCATACATCACGCCTCTCGTCTCCCTTTTTAAAACCCAGTCCGAAAGCAGTATCACCAAGAGACTGAGGGAAAACACAGAGGTCCGGATCCTTATTGGCAGCAAGCTCCGCAACAGCATTGTTCATAAGTCCGGCATCAGTCTTTCCGGTTCTGATGGCAAGCATCATATCCGGCATGGTGGTGAAATAGGTGAACTCCTTGACATCTGATACCTTTGAAAGGATCATATTTTCAAAGGGAGCTCCTGTGATCATAGAGATAGTTCTGCCCTTAAGTTCATCAAAGGTTTTGAACTCCGGCTCCTTATCTCCGGAAGTGATCTTTTTCTCCTGATCGATGCCTTTTAGATCTGCAGCCGGAACCGCAAGTACAATCCCGTTTTCATATGTAGCATCACAGAAAAGTACCTCTTCCTTTCGCTCAGGGGTTACATTCATTCCTGTTGTAATATCGCCTCTTCCGGATTGAAGATCGGGAATACGCGCGGCAAAGCTCACATCCTGGATTTCAAGAGCATAGCCTCTGTCCATACAGAAATGCGCAAGAAGGTCTATATCATAACCCACATTTTTCCCGTCTTTTATATAGGACCAGGGCATGTCTGTAGCGGTGGTTACCACCTTGACAGTTCCGTTTTTTCCGGTAAGGACTGACATGTCAACAGTTTTCCTGTACTCATCAACACCCATCCAGATATCATCCATAAGCTGGAGGATGCCGTTACTTCTTATCTTCCTAAGGTACTCATTGAACTCCTCACAAAGCTTTTCGCTTTCCGGATCGTCTTTTCTGAAGGCAAAACTTACATCCTGTTCCTTAATACTTTCATGAATATAGTCAATATCCGGATCTTCAAAATGCATGGTCTTTACATTCGGCTCATCCGCAAGAAATGCATCTATCTTACCTGAAAGAAGTGCTACAGCGCAGTCCGGATAACTGTCGATATAAACATACTCACTGTCAGGAAAAAACTCTTTTGCCACGTCCTCCATCAGGGTTCCGGTGAGTACCCCGATCTTTTTTCCGTTATAATCGTGCCAATCCGCTGCAAATGAGCTTACTGTAAACACACATGTCATCAGTAAAACAATTGTCATCAAAAAACGTATCGGATATTTCAAAATTTTCATCTCCTGGAAATTCTTGTAATAGTTATGGGATTTTCCGCCCTGTGCATGTGATAGCTTCCGCGTCTTTCAAGACCGGTTGACTGAATCTCCACCATCTCAAAGTTATAATCCGTAAGTCTTCTCTCAACCTCCAGAACCTCTGCAACCGATTCAAGGGTAACCGTATTTATGACAATGACTACATCCGGATTAACCCTGACAGCCCAGTCTATGATCTTCTGAAGATTTCCCTTGCTTCCGCCAATGAATACTCGGTCCGGAATAGGCAGCACTCCCTCATCCGCAACATTTTTTCTCTCTCCGGGCTTCTGCATCTCAAACTCTTCAAAGCATTCGGGTGCTTTTCCACGAATTATGCGGATGTTATCCACCTTGAACTGATATCTGTTTCTTTCGATGGTATCGATGGCTTCCTGATTCATCTCCACCGCGATGACCTTTCCTTCGGGACAGGCAAGACCCGCCTCGATAGACATTGAACCGGAACCCGCACCGATATCGTAAATGATGCTGTCCTCTTTTATGGCCAGTCGGCAAAGGCTCAGAGCCCTTACATCACGTTTAGTGATAGGCACAGCTTCAGCTCTTTCAAAATGCTCGTCTCCGATGCCGTAGGAACGTACCGGGGTCTCTGCATTGTCATTTTCGAAAAGTGCGATGGCAAGACGATCAAACATCTTACCCTTCATGTCTCTGGGCTTTCCAACGGTAAAGCACTCATCAGGATAGCTCAGCCTCTCTCCGACAATGATTTTCACTGAACCAAAACCAAATTGTGCAAGCTCCTCAGAAATCTTTGAAACTGTATCTTCGCTGCCCAGAAGAGCACACACGTACTTGTTTTCACGGATCAGCGGAATCATGTCCTTATAGCGTCCGTGAAGACTTACCAGCTTAACATTGGCCATACTTACAGAGCGTTTACTAAGGAAATACTGGATGCTGGAAACTCCGGCATAGTTTCGGATCTCAAAGTTCTCGGCTCTGTCCTCATCCTCTGAGTCATCACCACCGTCCGGTCCCATATTTTGTTCCAATGCTTTCTTCAGTGGTATGGCACCGCTGTAAACGCTGGTATCTCCCGTAAATACGCAGGAGATCACCTTCTTCTCAGGATGGCCCTTTATGTAAGCCACCATATCATCTGTTTTTACAGCCTCACAGATTTCTATATCCAGCTCAGGAACCGCGTCTTTTGCTGTCTTAAGGGCTCTCGCCGCACCCATCAGAACCTCAGACTCTTTTATTGCCTTAATTGCCTGAGTTGTCATCATCTCCGGACTTCCCGGACCAACACCGATTAAGTTTACAATTCTCATATTTTTAACCTCGCAAACGATACTTAATCTTTCTTTTTAAATTGAATTTTATACAGTTACATTTGAATAAAACATAACTGTACAAAAATTATTAATCATGCACTGTCATCAAGTCAATAACTCGACTCAATCAAAATCTTTTGGTCGTCCTATAACAAGAACCTTTACTCCCAATTCTATAGCTGCATCGCACTTCTCGGAAAATCCTCCTATTTTCCCCGAATCCTTTGTAACAATGTATCCGGCAGAGGCATATCTCAGCTGGGCAAGATTCATATCAACGTCGAAGGGACCCTGCATCAATATCAGCCGGTCTCTTCTGAACCCGAGTTTCATGCATTTATCAATAACCTCAAATGTAGGTAATGCTCTTACATAACAGTACTCCTCATAATCCGGTATTGAAGTGTATTCCTGAATTTCTTTTGAACCTGTTGTTATGAATATATGCTTTCGTTTCTCCGGAAAATTTTTGAAAGTTGAGTTGAGCCATCGTACGGCATTTTTTATATTTTCGAAATATAGAAAGTCAGAACTTTCCGTACCTGAGTCTGCATTCGGCCTATTTATCCTGATACATCTGACTCCGGAGGCCTTGCAGGCTTTGTTAATATTTTCTGTCGCTACGGCAGCATAGGGGTGAGTCGCATCTATCACTAAAATACCATCGGCTTTATCTTCCGGTACCTCTCTCATAACCCCTTCTATTGAATATTCATTAATTACAATCTGTTCATTATTATCTGTTCCGACTTTTGGCCTGATCGGGTACCTGCAGGCTCTTTTCGCAGTTCCAAAACGCTCAGCCATTTCCTCTGCATTCAATCTTCCTACATTAACAGTGATATGTTTTTCCTTTGGAAGAAGACCTGCTCCGTAGTCCGTAGTAACAAAAACCTCCGTCTCAAGAAAATCTTTTCTCCCCTCAATCTCTCTCTTTCTGTTCTCTTCTGCGATATGCTCCGCTATCTTCCGTCCCTCGGTAGTTCCGCCAAATAAAAATATATGCATTTCTTATCCTTTATATCCCCTGGGAGTAACCATCCTGGATCCATCCGGTGTTTCCACGATCTTTGTTTCCGAATTACCTATAAAAACCGTAGTCAGCATATCAATCTCGGATTCCTCGCCAAGCTTCTCCAGTTCGCACAGCAAAAAGATCCGGCTTTTCATTCCATCCCTTCCTATGTTTCTGACATATCCGCAGACTCTGTCAGAAGGAATCCCTTCGCAGAGTATCCCGCAGGCTTTCTTAAAAGTCTCCAGCCTCTTGTGGCTCACCGGGTTATAAAGCACTATGACAAAATCCCCTTCCGCTGCTGCTCTGAGCCTTTTTTCTATAGTATCCCGGGGCGTCAGAAGATCTGAAAGACTGATGACACAGAAATCATGCCCAACCGGAGCCCCAAGAATCGCCCCGCCGCTAAGAACCGCAGAAAGACCCGGTACAGTCTTCACCTGAACGCCGCAATAACATTCTTTTTCAGAAAGTTCATACAAAAGCCCCGCCATTCCGTAAACCTCGGCGTCACCTGATGAGATAACGGCAACATTCTTCCCGGACACTGCAAGCTCCAGAGCCTTTTTACAGCGTTCCTCTTCCTCATGCATCCCGGAAACCACGAATTCCTTTTCAGGATACTGTTTACTCACTATATCCGCATAAGTTTTATACCCGACTATCACATCCACACCGGAAAGCACTTCCCTTGCTTCCAATGTCTCATACTTTACATCTCCGGGTCCGAAGCCCACAGCATATACTGTTCCCATTTCACCCTCCGTGAACCAAATCATTCATATTTTATAATTTTATCCTAATCCGGCCCGCAAAAAAACCCCTACACACCATTGCGGCAGCTTTATCAAAACCGGAAGTGACGGTCTTCAAGAAAAATGCCCCTTCCGGGCAGCAAGCTTTTTGTAGTTTAGCCTGTCTATCCGGAAGGGGGTATATCTTGATTTGCAGTACAGTTTTATATCACTTTAGCTCCATATTTCCAAGGAAGTCCTCGATGATAGCATCTGTAGACATCTGGATTTTTTCATCTTCACTGTATGTAGATGAGATCTTTAATACAAGGAGATCATCTCCTCTCGGAACAAAATAGTTCACATAAACCGCATCACCTTCTTTATAAGGTCCCTCGCTTATAAGTGTGGTACAGCCTTCAATATCCAAAAATGTTACTCCATCTGTTCTCTTAAGCTCTGCATTCTCGTCTGCAAGGCCGGCTCGAAGCTCTGTTATGGCACTGTCAATGTCTTTACTCTCCGCTTTATAAACTACGATCAGGAATTCATTCCATTCCTTGCTGTCAACATTACAGAACATATCCGACTCACCGGTTTCATAGGAGCAGATTTCACGCATATCGTACTTTGCTGTATAATCGTAGCTTCCTTCGTAATCAACGATCTGATCTTCATCCTTTGTCGGAGGTGCGTTAAGAACCGGAACCGGTGCCCATCCGTACTCCTGATACTGGGTGATATACAGCCCGTTAGTGTTGATATAGTTTGCCAATGCTTCTGCCAGATACTTGTCACGTTCATTTGAGGCTTCAAGATATGCATCCTTCAGACCTTCTTTACCGAAAAGTTCATCCAAAGAAGCCTCAAATCCGGCACCATCCTGAAGAAAATCGAAATCTGTAACTATGGGATCTCCTTTTGTTGTATCAAGATGCACAACGCCTCCGAAGGACCCTCCATTTACATTCAGAAGGGAAGTCTTTACAAGGTTGAAACCTTCTACATAGAATTCACCCCATAACTTCACGTCTTTAGGATCGCTGTCATCAGCTTTTAGAACGATAGGAACGCATATGGTTAAATCCGGTGCTACGTCTCCAAAACTGTTTTCAACAAGAAAATGGCTTACTCCGTCTGCATACTCTGCCCAGTCCTCAGGACCGTTGTAATGATATTCCGGAAGGGGCAATGTCGGATAATCAGGCTCCGAAGCAGTTGTTTCCTCTTCCTTCGCAGCTTCTGTGGTTTCTTGAGAAGTCTCTTCAGTTTCCTGGGGAGCTGCCGTAGTAGATTCTTCCACTGCTGCCGTTGTAGCCTCAGTTGTATTAACATTTGTTGCCGGCTTCTGACATCCGACCATTCCAAAGGCAAAAACACAAAATGCCATTGCCAATGCTGCTTTCTTTCTCATAATATTTCTCCTCTCTTCTATTAACGCTGTTTTTGAGCCTTAATATCTGACACATAGATGCACATCTATCTGGCTCTTTGAATTCACTCTACTCATCTACAAACGAGTGTTTTCAGTTGTTTATAGATGACACACAGATGTCAATCTAATTGGCTCCGTTTAATCAAGTGTTTTCCTCAATAATTTCTAGTTTTTTTATCCTCAGTAGTAACAGTTCAGTATGAGGTAAACTGATATGTAATGACCTCTTGTCAAGCGAAAAATGACAGGAATCACCACAAACTTATTTAATTGTATCTGAAGGCATCTTGAAAGAGCCTCGGGGTATCAGTTCCCGGCATTGGCCACTCTGATATACGTGGATTGGTTACCGACAGGTCAATGGTCCGCCGTGAGCTCTACCGTCTAATAGCGTGGATCACAGATTGCTCTGTGCCGACATAGTTTACTCGTAGATAGCTCGAACCTTGAAATGGCCGAAGCCCTTTCAAGATGTCTTCAGTTGTTGCTTGTTAATGGGCAGATGTAAATGGCACAAGCCATCTTACATCTGCTTAACCACCCACTATAACAGCAGGGTGAAGATGTCAAGGCTGCGAAGCACCGCCCTCGGCGGCTTGGCCTTGATATCGGAGACATGATGTTATACCAGATCATGCTATTTTATCAGTCATCATGCCCCACATGAAGCAGGCAAGTTCTCTTGCTATTGCAGTTTTAGCGACGTTGTGTTTCTTGCTTTTCCCAAGAACCATTTTGTAGTACTTACGTCTCAGTCTTTCATTAGCTTTATCAGCATATGCAATGACTTGAGGCAGATTGCCAGCCTGACGTGCTTTAAGTGCTTTTGATTTATGACCAATTTGCCCTCTGCTGTATGTCTGTGATGATTCCGTGAGTAATTGCCTCACATGACGATTTCCGGCTTTTGTGATCCCAAGCCTTGTTTTTTCATCACCACTGGAATCTTCGCCTGGTACAAGACCAAGATATGAAGCAAACTTGTCAGCCGTTGCAAAACGTTTGAAATCACCTACTTCAACCAATACAGATAATGCTGTATGAGTTTGAACTCCGATGAAACAGCAAAGTTTTTTCACAGACTCCTTGTACTCGTCTTTGGAAGCGAGTTCTTCTATTCGCTTATCCAAACGTTCAAGCTTGTCACTTAAGGTTTTATAGGTCAGCAGGTATTCATCGAGGATCTCCTTATATAGAGCCTCAGGTTTAAGTGATTTAAGCCAATTTAAATGGGCTATTGTCCAATGAGTTTTTCCATCATAGCGATAGTTATGACGAAGGCAAAATGAAAGAATCTGCTGTTTCACTTTTTTAAGCGCAAGCTTATGATCATCCCTCATTCGAAGAAACTCTTTTGTTTCTTCATCTGTAGCAGTGGGAACATGAACAGGACTGTAGTTGTGCTGAGCAAGACATTTACCGATCAGTGCTGCGTCACGCTTATCAGTTTTTATTCTTTTACCACTACGTGTTTCAAGCATAGTGGTTGGTGCAAGTATCACACAGTTAACGTTACGGTCTGTTAGCTGATGATATAAAGTATAGCCGAGACATCCGGCTTCATAACCGCATATAAAGATAGTATCGTTTCCGTAGATGGTTCTAAGAAATTCCAGATACTTGAGAACTTCCTTGTAATCAGCCGGTGTGCGCCTTATGTAAGATGCTTTCTCTGTTTCAATCAAGTAAGCGCAGAGAGTAAAACTTTCCTTGTGTACATCCATTCCTACGTAAACTGTGGTATTATTCATTATGTGACCTCCCTTTGTATGCGGTAATCCCTGTTACCTTTGTCTTATCAACTTTAGTATACAGGTAAATCCACGTTGCTACAAAGAGGAGGTCATTACATATTGTCTAATA
>NZ_FNRG01000022.1 GCF_900107835.1 Oribacterium sp. KHPX15 | reverse complement strand
ATTACGCACTTCGCGAAAATCAAGAAAAGTCTTGGAACTGGCTCATAGAGCCAATCCCAAGACTTAATAGACACTTGTACTGTCAAAGACAGGATCTTAGCAAAGCAATGGAGATGTGTCAAGTTCTGATTATTTTTTTCTGAAATAATTCTCGACAAGCGGTAACAGTTCAGTCGGTGGACCACCAACCCCGTCCCCCTGGTCCACCGACTGAACTGTTATGACAAACTGATTAAAAGTACAGATTTTCGTTTCAAAACGGCAAATATTGCTTGCATTGTAATCTTAATTTTACGTAATGACCCTAAGTGAGTTATAATGATTGGAATATGATATATAGGTTTAAGATATATCTTATTTAAATTGTGGCGGTATGAAAAATAACATACTGCGGGAGGTTATACATTTGAATAATCAGAAGTATCAGTTGCTGTCTGCCGGATACAAGTCGTTTTTGTTTTCGTTGCTTGTGATGACAGTTGCCAACAACATAGCTTTTTTTGTGGACTCGGTTTTTATCAGCCACTTTTTGGGGATTGAAAAGCTGCCTGCGGTGGAGTTGTGTTTCCCGGTTATGACATTTGTGAGTATGGTTTATCTGATGCTGGGACTTGGCGGCAGTACGCTGGCCCTGAACCATATGGCAGACCATGAAAAGAAAAAAGCCGATGAGACTTTTACTGTTTCCATAGTGTTCATAACGCTGCTGGGAATTTTTCTGGCATTCTTCGGACGCATCTTTTGTGAACAGTTCGCCGAGCTTTTGAGTCCGGAATCATCCTATGTTAAAGATGTTCTGGATTATCTCAGTGTCCTGGTGTTGGGAATGCCCCTTGTATGTTTGATGATGTCACTTGCATATTTTGCAACAGCTGACGGAAAACATAAAATGGCATTTCATGCAGTAGTTATTTCCAATGTCATCAACATGGTCATGAATGTGGTGCTTATAAAGGTTATGGGAATGGGACTTTCCGGTGCAGCATTTGCTACCATTATCGGGTACTTTTCCGGACTCATGTATATGATGAGATACTTTTTTAGCAAGGACCGTCAGCTGGTGCTTGTGAAAATGTCCAAGAAGGCCATGCTTTCACATCTTCACGACATCACTCTGAAGGGATTTCCGGAGTCCTCTTATCTTCTCATGATCACTTTGAGAGTCCATATTCTCAATATGATAGTTGCAGCCTACGGAGGAAGCAGAGGTCTTCAGGTATTCAGTATTTTCAATAACTGTATCTATGTGTTCTTTACACTGGCTCTCGGTATCGCTCAGACACTGGTGCCTTTAGTTACCATTCAGGTACAGAACGGTGATTATGACAGAGTGAGGAAAATGCTGTTTAAATCCATAAAGGCAGCATTGGCAGGAGCTCTTGCTCTCTGCTTCATTCTGGAGCTTGCACCTCAGATCATACTTATGCTTTTCAATGTTTCGGATCCTCAGACGGCAGCTGAGTGCATAAAGGCTATCCGCATTTCAGCATTGTCGTTTATGGGAATGGCATTTTGTATCATCATGGTACATTATTTCCAGGCGGTTAAACATTTTACCTACTCTCATATCATCACTATCATGGAGGGACTTGTACTGCCTATAGTGATGATGGGCATATTTGCTCCTTTTTGGGGTGTTGATGGTTTGTATATGGGATTTCTCTTCATAGAGATACTGGTGCCGCTTCAGATACTGTTTATGGTGATGAGGGAAGATTCATTGGTAAATCATAAGAAATACTCTTTCATGCTTCCCAAGAAAACCGATGACAGACGGTTTGAGTTTACTGTAGCCATGAATCTGGATGAGGTTGTAAGTCTTTCAAAAGAAGCCAGCGACTGGGTGAGTGAAAGGACTGATGATGTCACAGCCATGAAGACCTGCCTCGCCATTGAGGAAATGCTTACCGGTATCACGGCGGGAAACACCGGAAGCAGCGATATGATTGACGTGGTGCTCCGCGAGGAAGGCGATGACATTATCATTACCATACATGACACCGGAAGAGAATTTAACCCCACAATCGTTGACGAAAACTTCGATTATGCCTTTGATAATGCCTACGTCCTGAACAAGATCGCCGATGAGATAACCTACAATCGCGCCATGGGCATAAACAGTACTATGATAAAAATCCAGAAGAAGTAAAGGCAATACATAGTTTATAAAAGAATCAGAGGTTCACGAAACTGCTGATCGACAACAGATAATGAGAAAAGGCGGATGCATCAGCTTGAACTGATACATTCGCCTTTTTATATGAACAGCACGGTTGGAGTTAGGGATGCTGCTCTTATTCTTTCGCTTTATCATTATCATCAGGGTAATGATAAACTATCTGAACGTCATCAATATAAGTGATATCTTCTGCAGGGAATTGGGCAAGCGTTACATTATCCGTACCATCGTAATCCGTCACATGGATTCCTACATAAAACTCGTCACTTATCTTATCAGAGAAAGGAACAGATACTGTGGTGGTCACGTCATCATCCTTACTAAGTGTTCTCAGATCAAGGTCAAGTCCCTGCCAGAAAACTCTGTTCTTGTCTTTGTCAAAGATTACCATGGTTACAGGCCAGTCAAAATAGAAACCGGCATTCCCTGAGTTCCTGAATGAGAGAGACATATTAAGTGTGTTGGAGGAATAGTTGTAAAGCATTTTAAGCCTTGAAAGATAAATGCGATATCCCATTCTTCTCAGTATTGAATCACATGCTGCAAAATTTACTTTATCTGTAAAATCAGGAACCTTAGGACCAATGAATGTCATTCTTGAAGTTGTTACATATTGAAGAACATCTCCGAGTCCATTGCCTAATATTTCTTCCATGGGGACACTGCTGGTAAACTCTCCGCCCACAGGACGTGTCAGTCCTATTGTAGAAAACGGTTTAAAATTTAGCTCCTGACCGGATGTATTCTGGGTACCACCATTGTTTAACCAATCAAGCCATTCTGCAGTATCTTCGCTATGACCAACCATGTCATTAAAAACTCCCATATCCAAGTCAATGGCAAAATCATAGTTGCGTCTTGTCATGCAAATTGAATTGGTGAAAAGTTCTGAGTAGAGGCCGGCATACTCAGAACAGACATCTTGTCCCGGCATAAGGTGTTCACCGTCATTTCCCTTTGCATGCCACTCCCCCCAGTGCCCAAGGCTGCCAAGTTGAACAAAGGATACGAAATGATCCCGGTTACAGTATTCTGCCAGAGCTTCCAGGGCTTTCCGATGATATTCTCTGAAAACAGCGTCTGAATAGTCGGGAGAATAACCTTTTCCCATTTTGGTGTCATAAAAAGTACCTGTTGGTGTTTTGGAATAAAGCCATTCAGGTATATCCATGTGGGATTCTAATCCTGGTATGTCACATATTAATCTTAGAACGGCATGCTTATGTTCGGACTTCCATTTTTGTATGTTGTACATCTCCTCCAATCCCTCAATATTGTAATGCCCTTCTTCTGGTTCCCAATCAGCCCAAGTTAATTTAATATATACAAATTTTGAGTTTTCACATAAATCCGGCTCATCTGCCATTGGAGCAAAGCCTATAAGAGGATTATCGTACAGGGTATTGTCGGATGAAAAAGTCGCATTTATGTTATAGTTTGATTTGGACTTGATATAAAACATCAAAAGACAAATAGCTGTTGCAAGAACCAGAATCTTGATGTATTGAATCAAACGTTTATGTTTAGCCATTATATTCACCATTATACTGAATTAGATTCACATCTTTTACACCTGAAATCTCATTTATCATGTCAGCAACAACAAGATTGTCATGTTTGTTTCTGAATTCAACAGTCAGTTCAACATTTTCCTTCCTCATGGTTTTTGACTTTATCTGGTAATGCTGGCTACCTAGAAGTTTCATTATTTTTGCCCCTGTAACATCTCCTTCATAATGTATAACCAGAATGTAAATCATACCATTTTTCTTTAGAGCATAGAATCTTTTTACAAGTATGTACATTACTATCATAGTGATGGCGGCAAGGGGATAGATCTGGGCGGCCACTATAATGCCGATTGAAATGGACCAGAAAAGATAAAGAAGATCCATGGGATCCTTTATAGCTGTTCTGTATCTTACAATGGAAAGGGCACCCACCATACCAAGTGATATAACAATGTTACTGCTTATGGCCAGTGTCAGGGAACAGGTCAGAATAGTCATACCTACAAGTGTCATGGCGAAGGATGAGGAATAAACCACTCCTCCGTAGTATTTTTTATACAGAAACTGTATTAAAAAGCCTAAGAGTATGGCTATGGTGAGAGCTATTACCGTACTGATGATAAAATCAAGATTAAGCCCGTTCCTTGCCGTAAAGGTTTCTATAACGGATTTTTTAAAATAATCACCTGCATTCATATTTGGTTCCTCCAACCGATATTTGTTTTACTTATTCCCGCCGTTACATCAGTGATATGATGAGCTGCTTCATAACAGCCGACATACTTTGAAAAAGCGACAAACTCCAGCCCGTCAGTGGGTATCAGCTCTTTTATTAACATGGGTAAAAATTCAGTGTATTTAACTTCCAATACTTCTGTTTCAGGCTCAATAGCCGGAATTTTGGGAAGACTTTCATCAAATATATCGAAACCTCCCACTGCGGCAGCAATCTCGCTGTCAAAGGTTATACGTACAGTTCCCTCTTCCTGTATCAAAGGAATACGGTTATAGTCGACGATGACCTTTGGTCTCAGAAGTTTTGTCATGAGTTCCAGGTAGAATTCTTTACAAAGATTGGATTCTTTATTTAGAAGAAATCCATAATCTCCGTTCAGGATCATCTCGACTTCCTGACGGGTAAGGTCGGCTGCTTCCTTAAAGATGTAATTTCCGTTTTTCAGTTTTCTTTCCAATGAGATCTTTGAATCACTGTAATTGTATATCCTGATACGCCATTTTTTTCTGTAGAAAACGCCCATTAGTTTTTCCTGATAGGCTGAGTTATAATGATCATCGAAGTAAAGACTCCGTATTTCATAGCCATTAGGACCTGCATGGGAATCCAGTTTCAGAAATGGTTCCAGTCTGTTTTTTAACATCAGACTTTGGCTTCGGGATATTACATATTTCCATTCATTTCTGAATACTCGTTTTTGTTCGGCCATTTGTATCCTCCTGGTACTGTATTACTTATAAGTTAGCTTTGTAACAGTTCCATCGTCTTTGACATAAAAACACATAACACCATGAATGGTCTTTTTGGTTTCTGTATTGTAGTACTCATATGCTTCCTGCTGAAGATCGTAACCATTATCAGACTTTGCAACGACTTTAAGGAAATACTGTCCGGGGACAAGTGAACCTATATCAAGGGTTGTCTGTGTTAGATTTTTCTTGTCCATAAGAACCTTTTTAAAACTCCAGGTGTCGGATAATATCACATCATAGCTTACCTGACCATTGAGTATAAAAGAGTCTTCCCAGTTTAGAACTATATTACCGTCTTTAACTGTGGGCTCATTTATGTGAAAGGGCCAAGGAGTTAGGATTGAATCATAGTGGGAATAATAATTCTCTTCCATTTGGGCAGATATTTCTGATACAAGTTTGTCATAATCCTCTTCTGTTACTCTTGCGAATCTTATATCCGGAAGGGAATAAAGGTAGGGTTTGACTTCCTTTGCAAGTTGAGATGCTTTTTCGGAAACATTATTCGGACTAAGTACAGTTTCATGTAGATTGTTTATGTATCCATTAAGCTTACTTACACAGTTTTGATTCCTTAATATTTTTGAAAACAGCAAAGAGTCTGTATAAAGATAAATACCCTTCTTCCAACCGGCGGAGTAATCTGAATTTCGAAGAATTTCATATTTTTCTCTTAAGGAGCCATCCATATCTACCGGAATTATATAGAATTTATCAAATCCCATTGGACTGTAGAGATAAAAATTTTCGGTATCCGTATCTTTATTATCCATGAGGATATTGAAGGCCATAAAACTGTAAAGATTATCTTCATCGAAATAGGTTTTCACAATATTTTCGATGTCTTTTGAATCATCATTTAAATCGTCAAGCATTTTGATGAGCTTTGAATAATCATTGCTGCCCTCAGCTTCCAGAAGCTTCTCGAATTCTTTTTGATTAAATCTGGAATCCGTAGGCTGCATAATTACATCCTCGTGTCTTCTGAAATCAAAATTTTCAATCTCGTAAAGCTCACCTGTGCTGTCAAGTTCTCTGTTGGAAAGATAGCGTTTGTTTATTGATTCAGTCATTGTATAAAGACCATAGTCAACGAAAAGCTGGTCATCACCCAGGGACTTGTCTTTTACGTACAGATGCACAAAACTGCTTCTGGTGGATAACAGAGGGTCTATCTCGGTCATAAGGTCGTAAGAAAGCTTATTCAGGAAACGAAATGGATCCCCGAAACTTTTATTAAGGTTGAAATTCTTTATACCGGAGATATTTCCTCTTCCGGAGTTTATTTTTACTTTATAACTCTTTTGAGGTCTTTTTGAGGCTTTTTGCCCTATAAGCCTGACAGTGGCATTTGGGGAGAAGTATCCATATCCAAAGCCTGTGGGTACAGGTCCTTCGTCATTTCCAAACTGAACAAGTGCTTCGCAATATGGAATATTTATTTCATTAGTCTCATACCATGAAAGATCATGGCTATGTATATCTTTCCAAGAATAATAACTTGTATAATTTGATTTAGAATTAAAACCCACGGTTAAATAAAGTACCGGTTCTGTCATGGGTGTCACATAAAGATCTTGCTTATCTGTGGGTGTCATTAATTTATCCACAGGGGCTTTATCATAGGATTGGTTATATTTGTTGCATGCTGATAATGGCAGTACTGACATTATTAAACATATGATAAAAAATACATTATTAATCAGGTCGTTTTTTTTCATCATAGTTGTTCCTCTTCAATTCGACTTACGGAGCCATCTTCGTTGACTGAAAAACAATAGCAACCATATTGTTTTCCTCCATTATTTTTGACACAATAGTCAAAAGAATCTGTTGTATATCCGGATTTACCCGTAGCAGTAACTCTAAGGTAATAGGTGCCGGGTGCCAGAATTTTTGTTGTTGCGGCAGTTGATGAAAGGTTATGTCCTTTATCCACTACATTCTCAAAGTTAATATCGGTTGAAAGAATATAATCGTAAGTTACATCTTCTCCGTAATTATAAGATCTTGACCATGATAATGTTGTCGAGTCCTTGCCTATAACAGGGAGATCTATAAAAAAAGGCCAGGGCCACAATAATGATTGCTTGTATGTATTGTAATTAGCTTCTACTTCTTTATCAAACCGTGAAACCAGTTCATCATATTCTTCTGTGGTTTTTATTTCAGAATGACGTATATCTGGTATTGAAAATAGAAATGGCTTAACAATTTCTGCATATTTTAGTGCACGTGATTTGACAATGTCAGGAGTACAGTAGTGTAGATACAGATCATCAACAGCATCATCGAGCATATCTCTGTATTTTTTTTCTTTCATCATCCTGTTAATTAGTATATTATCCAGGAATTTCGTCATGCCCTGTTCCCAGGATTTACCTTCGGTATATTTTAAATACTCCCAGAAATTATTTTGCATTGAACTGTCCATATCCCAACATAGAAAGTATATCTTTTCTGAATTCAATGGACTGTATAAGAAATGGTTACGAACACTTACATCAGCATTACCATTAATAATATTAAATGCTAAATAATATATAAGGTTTTCGATATCAAAATGTTCTTTTATAATCTGATCTATTGGTATGGAATAATTATTAATTTCAGTCAATGTCTGTTGGAGGTTCTTGTGGTTATTGTTGATTTTGGATTCCAGAAATGAATCAAATTTTGCCTGGTCAAATAATGGGTCATCCTGATCCAACATAAGTTCTTCCTGAATACTCCATTCAAAAAATGATACTTTGTATAACTGTCCATTTTCATCAAAACCGTGATTTTTCAGATAAGTCCGATTTACTTGCTCTACCATTGTATATAAACCATAGTCTATAAAATCAGATGGGTGATCAGATGTAATTAAGCTTTCGTTAACAAGGTTTGAATTTGATGCAATATCTAATTTGGAATTATTTGTACCTGTAGTATCTTTCACATATAAATGGACGAACTGAGTTCTGCCTGCTATTACTTCCGGTATGCTGTTTGCAAGATCATAGCAGAGTTTATTTGTAAAGCGATAACCATCAGACATGTGTTTATTAAGATTTAGAGTTCTCTGCTCTCTGAATTTACCTTTACCATCTTTAATTCGGATCTTATAGTTTTTTTGTTTCCCTAATGATGAAGATTGTCCTCTTACCTGAACAGAAACATTGGGGGTTGTTTCTCCGTAACCGAAAGAGTTCTCTGCTATACCATTTCCGGTTTCATCAATTTGTAGTAAACCTTCAACTTTATAACGATCTATATTGCAGGCTTTAACATAGTCATATGCTGAAAATGCGTTTACTTCAGCCCAGGTATGATAACTACTGTCACCGGTATTACCTTTGCTGACGGTAAGATACATTGTGATGACGGAATAATCATCCTGGTTTTTGTACAGTTCTTTGTTGTCATAGAGGTGTTCATCGGAATTGTCAGCCTTTTTTATGGGTTCAAATTCTTCTGTGGATTTATCAGTTGTCTTTTCAGTATAAAAAAATGGCTCTGTTATGGCAGTGGTCGTTTCTTTAACCGAGGATTTATTCTGTATCGAACATGCAGATAGTATAAATATACAAATGAGGAAGACAAAGAAATTGTGTGTGATTTTTTTTATCACTGTTTTGTACCTCCTCTTATAGTATTATTGATATAGTCGTTAGGTTTATCTTTAAAAGTCTCTCTTGATTGTATAGCCTCCAGTATTTTGCTCAGTTTAACGAAAAACCCTTTTTCCTCTGCCTGAATAAGATTCTGTTTTGAAAGAAGAAAATAAGGAAGTTTTCTGGAGTACCAGTTTAGTCTTGTAATTATATAAAAATAGAATACGATAACACCTGAAAAAAATCCCATACCATAAAACTGTTCATTACCATAGAGGATTTGCCATGTGGTTACGGCAACGCTTATACCTGCAAAAAGTAATGAGCCTATAAATGCTCCGGTGTAATCATCAAAATACAGTTCGATAAGATGAACGGCATTTGCTACGGCATAAACTCCGTAACCCACGCACAGTATCTTATAAATGGCAAGGGATAGAGAGCTTACTCCCGGGAATAAATACTCAACAAGGGGAGTGCCTGCGACTATAAATATAATCGTGGTAAATACTTGTTTACTGGCAAGATAGGCAAGCTCTCTGGAGAGTACTCTCAGCATGTCCTTTTCTGCCAGTTTTATATCTTTGATGGCACCTTTATAAGCAAAAAGTCCATAGTAGTTGCTGTACTTTGGATAGAAATTCACCTCCACGGAAACCACAAAGTTAATGGTGGATATAAGGATCGAAGCAAAGGCTATAAGAGCCGGCACCTCATATTCGGGAGCTCCGTAAAACAGGCCTCTGTATTGAACATTAAGAGGACCGAAATACATTACTAAAACATGACCTAGAAGCCCCACCTTCATAAGAAATCCTGATGCAAGGAGTTCAGGGTATTTATCAATGTATCTAAGAAATGAGTAATAGCTTCTTGAACTTTTCGGAAAATAATCAAGCATTAGCATATACATTCTTGTTGCAAGTATTCCGTAGGCAACAGTCACAGAAAGTAAAAACCCTTCCATACTTGCCATTCCGAGAACAATCAGTATCAGCGCTAGTAAAAAGCCTGACATAAGTGAGATGGTAAAGGAAATAACGATGGAACTGAAATCCTTTAGGGCTGTTATGAAGATCATTTCTGTCCAGACCACCATGAGTATCATGGCAAACCAAAGGCATAAAATCAGTTGCAGGAAATTTTCCACAGAAACTATCAATATAGGTGTATATGTGATAAGACAGATAACCAGTTCTATGGATACGGCTCCGTAAAAGGAAGGCATAACCATTTCATTTTTGCCTTCATAAAGCCTGTCGGAAACATATCTTGTTACAACCATATCAAAGATTGAGGTTATAAAGAATGCAAACATCAGACTATAGGTCAGGGCACAGTTTAAAATATGTCTTTTGTAATCGCTGAGTCCTATACTCTGTGATAACATGGATATTCCTGAAAGAAAAATAATGCCCAGCAGCATGGGACCAATGGTTACTATACCTGAGTAACCATAAGCCTTGCAAAGATTGAATATTCCTTTTTTACTGAAAAGCTTTTTTAAACTAAAGCCTATCCCTGCCATCTTTTAAATACCTCATCGTAAACATTCTGATATTTTCTTATCATATCGTCGTGGAGAAAAAACTTTGCAACTCTGTTTCTTCCTGCTATACCCATTTGATATCGGGCTTCGGGTTTTAAACACATTTGTATAAGTGCATTTGTGAGTTCCGGAATATCCATGGGAGGAACACAGATTCCCGCCATGCCGAAATCGTCTTCGGGAGATCCTGCCAGAAGCTCCTTGCAGCTGCCCACATCTGTTGTGACACAGGGTCTTCCTGCAGCGAAGGATTCAAGCACTGAAAGAGGCATACCTTCCGAAACACTGGATAGAATTGTGAAATCAAAATCTCCCAGATGCTTTACAACATTGATAGGTCCCATGAAATAAACATCATCAACCTCCAGAAGATCTACCAGATCATAGCATTCCTTTGCATACTGCTTATCATCTTCGGGACCCGCAATAAACAGTCTTGCGTTGGGAACCCTTTCTTTGGCTCCGGCAAAAGCATATATCATGGTTTTGACATCCTTTATGGGGGCAATACGTAGAACGGCACCCATATCGATATGCTCTGAAGGTTCCTTCATGGGGATGTCTTTGAATCTTTCATAATGAATTCCGTTTCCTATGAATACACATTTATCCGGGTCGCAGCCCATTTCTATCTGTATTTTTCTTGCGTCCGAGTAAAGACTTGTGACCATGGAAGCCTTACTGTAGGCACATTCCGAAAGCATGTAAAAAAACTTTACCCAGAGCTTTTTAAAGGCCGGTATAACCCACTTGGCACGGATTATCTCCTCTTCTCTCTCTCTTGTGTAAATCCCATGCTCGGTTATCATATAAGGAACGGTATATTTATAGCTTCCGAGTCTCGCCAGAAGACCGCCGTAGCCTGTGGCTATGGAATGAAAAAGATCTGCTTTCGGCGCTTCCATGCTGAGAAGATACAGTACCGGCAGGAACATTGACCTTACTGTGTGGAAAAAATCAGAAAATGCCGTATATGGATACTCATCTTCGCAAAGATTTATAAGTATATCCAGAAACTCTTCGCTCATAAGGAAAGAAATGGGGTCTATCCTGTCCTGGGAGTACATCTTAAATAAAAGATCCCAGTCCGGTGAAGCACAGTTTACGAAAGCGCGGAGTGTTGCTATCTCCTGCTTTGAAAACTTATATCTTTTCGGAATACCCTTTTGGGTAAGGGCATCATTTAAAAATACTTCATGTATTTCCACCACGTTTTCCGGCAAAGTATATTTATATTTACCTTTCATGGAGGCGTCGGCACCTATGGCCCATATGACAAATTCATGCTGAGGCATGGCAGACATATACTGATGTATCCAGGTAGATACACCTCCTGTAACATATGGATAACATCCTTCCAGGATTACACAGATTCTCACGTTCCACCTCTGTTTTAAAATATAAGTCCTATTTTTCGGCACACCCTGTGGGGCTTATGATTTATGAAGTCAGTTTTATATCAACATTGTCTCCTGTGCATTCCACAAGATACAGATTTTCAGCTACTTTCGTATAGTTTCCATGAACTATTGAATGTATACTCTTTCCATTATTGATCCTTACAAGCATCCATGCTTCATCGTAGAAGCTGCTGAAGTTAAGGTTAATGTCAGTGCCTGTATATTCGCGATTGACCTTTATAAGATCATAACGCTCTATGGCTCCAGACAGCTCTGTGCCTGTAAGATTTCTTATGGCTGGACAGCTTGTGTATAACCATCCAAAATACTCAAGGAGATTGTTATGAAGCGTTTTCCATCCGAGTTTTGCACCTCTGTCTTCATCAAGTACATCATCCGGATGATGAAAATGCGAATTGACAAGATGAAAATTAAGTTCAGAAAGAGCCGCTATTTTCATGTAATCATCAATGATACATCCTGAGGTTACACGCGGAGCATTTATCATTCCGTCTTCAGATATATCAAATTCCTGTTCAAAACACATTTCTCCTGGAAAATAAATAGATGCAATGCATCGTGTAGTGGTTTCTTCACTCAATATTTGGCGACCTTCTTTGGATAGAATGTTAGAAGGAGGTACATAGACATTCAGTTCCTCATTAGGAAACAGTTTATGTGTAAAGTCAAATACTTCTCGAAGTGATTTTTTAATATCATTCGTTGTTGGCCAAGGTACATAACTGTCATACTTATCTTGGTAATCAAAGTTTTCGAGAACCAGAGGCATATGGTTATAACCGTGAATTCCAATCTCTCCGCCTTCGTCCAAAAGCATGTTTCCATAATATAAAAATTGTGAGGTTTCATAATTTCTCGGAAAGGCACCACTTACAACATCTGAATAATCCTCTATTACAAGTCCTGTATAGTCGATGCCGTATTGCTTAGCCATCTTGTATAAGTCATTCCACCATATCTGCATATAAAAATCACCAACGGGGATATTGTAATCTCTTTTAATATAGGTGTTGTCTCCTTCAGGGACAGGAGAAGGAAAATCGTCAATATAAAAAACAGCTCCGTTAATAACAGGATATGCACAGTAATCTCCAAGAAGACTGAATGCTGAACTGTGTATTCCTCTGTAAGCTTTCTCCAGGTACCCGAAATTGTCGACAACCACAGACCCTTTTCCATAATTTCTTCGCCAGATAAGTGGGGTTGGATATTTTTCACTGGTTTCCAGGTAGACAGTACAATCATCTTCAAGAGAATAGCTCATAGAAGCATCATATGGATCTGTTATGGGAAAATCATGTTTCGTTCCTCCTATCATAAAATCAATTGGGAAATGGAGGCATTCTACTAATGCATTAGACCCACCACAGTCCTTAACTCCAAGTATGCTAAATAAATTAGAGTATTCTCCGGAGAAAGAAGGTGGGTATGCAATCATCATATTGCCACCATTAGCTACCCACTTTTTAATTATTTCAAGGTCACCCATTAATTTCTGGTAATTTGTAATGGCTAAAACAAGTTTATCGTAAGTTTTCAGAGAATCTGCTCTGAAATCAGTGATATCTAATGCGTCATATGGTATTTTCATCTGATTTAGCAGTGGAATCCAGAGAGTTTTAGATACATTACTTTGATCATCTACATCTTCAAAAACCACAAGCACCCTTCCGTCACCGGAAGCTTTAACAACACCTGTGGCATTCTCTGTGGTCTTGATACGTGACAGCTCCTCCTTTGACATTATGCTGAGTCTGTCAGGTCTTATACTGTATTGGATATTCATCTGGAGAAGTACAAGTGCAGCCATGGCAAGGCAAAACACGGCCCCTATAATGTAGAGACCGTCGAAGCCGGCTTTGGCCAGTATAGTATTCCTTCTTTTATGTTTGTGGTTGATATTCTCATTATCCATTTTCTAACAGGCCTTCTCATCCCAGAAATCCATCAGATCTCTGAGTTCTTCCGGAATGTATTCAACTTTCTTTTTTATCTGACTTATTATGTCATTGATAAGAGTTCTGTTCTTTTTCAATATGGCCCAGTGAAGTAAATAGATGTAGATTCCTTCTCTTTCAGGCCATCGTTTGGTCATGTAATCGATGTCTTCATATAAAGCCTTAAGGTCCTGTAACTGAAGATCTGCATTGGCTTTTTTGTTTATGAGTGACCATCGTCCCTTGACATTATCCTTCATCAGCTCACCAGCTATGAGATCGGAGAATTTTCTCAGATTACTCTTCAGTCTCTCACCGCTGAGAAGTCCGCTTGCAATGTATTTTTCAAGCAGGTTCATGTAATCCAGATCAAGTTTATGATCATCGGGATACAAGGCTTTTTTGTTTAAAAGATCGTTTAACTTAAGGTCAAAATCTTTTTGTATTTCGGTAAGTGCCGTTGCTGCATAGTGTACAACCTCAGTGTCACCGTTTGATTTTGCATAGAAAAGCTGCTGGACAAAATCAGTCGGATTCGAGTAAAGGAGATCGATGATAAGAGCTCTCTTGGTTTTTGTATCATTTATGGCAAGGGCTTCCGAAAGCGGAACAACATTTCCTGCTGCGCTGTCATCACTTATAACGATACTCTTTTTTATATCACTTATTACATCCATCATTGTGTCGCCGCCGGATGAACGTGTAGCATCTTCTGCAGCTTCCGGTTTTGAAGAATCTTCTTCGTCGTCAGCATCTTCAAATTTCAAATCTGATGAAGCGTTCAGGATTTTTTCATCGTCATCAGGCTTTACTTCCAGATCAATATCAAAGGCGGTTCTGTCACTTCGTATATCAGAAGATTTTTTCGCCAGCATAAAGATAAGACCGAATATAGGGATAAAAACAGCTATAAAAAGGTTAACGTAGCTGTGATGGAGTCTTCTGAGCTTCATAAGGATAAACAAAGCTAAACAGATGAGGTAATGAAGTGTAAATAAAATCATTAAAAGGATCATGCTCACACTCCTTCCACAACTGTAAACTCGATACCATTTTCCCTGAGACGCTGATCTATGATCTTGAATACATTGGGATTGATCTGTCTCATCAGAAGATAATATTTTCCATCCTCTCCTATTCCCAGGGAATCGGTATGACGTATGAGATGTCCCAGCTTTTTATCGGTTTCAACAATGTTGAAGGAATGCAGCTTCAATAGCACATGACTTGCGATGCCCTTATCCGCCATATTCCTTTGGGCTTTAAGCTCGGATATGAAAAACTCAGGCTTAAGGATTCCGGTATTCTCAAAGTATTTGTTTTCTTCCATAAGAGTCTGGTATCTCAGTGCTCTTATAAAGGAGAATCTTATAAGATGGCAGATGATGGTGAAAAGATTCATGTAGTAAAGCCCCATCTGCATTTGTGAAGCTTTATAAATACAAATCATGATACGGACTTTTCCCTCATCCAGGATTCCGTAGGCATAGGTGGGAAGCTCCTCTTTGAAATCAATGTTTTTCCAGGTCCCACGGTTTTTGATCACCTCATAAACATCACTTATCTGTTCAATATTCAGAGATTTAGGCTGATCCGTCAGAAGCTCTCTTGAACATGCCACCAGTCTTCCGTATCTCTGGAATTTATCCAGGGTATAAATTGCTATAGTGTGGTTGTCCAGGATATTTTCCAGAGTTTCAATGCTGTTCATAAAGATCTTCTCAGGTACTGAACTGTCCAGACTGTGAACTGCTTCGAATATCTTTCCGAAACTGTCCTGATAACCAAGTATCTGACGTTTGTACTCTTCCTTGTTGTTTATGACTGACATATAAACATCATTCAGGAAGGAGTATTTGTTGTGAAGGGAAATTGCCTCATCCTCAGCAAATTTCAGTTTCTGATCCTTTGTACTTACAAGATAGCCCGTAATGGCTCCGGTCATCAGATAAATGGCGAAGGGAAGCCAGTAGTCCATATTGTAAAAAAGCATCTTGATCGTGATCCCTATCTGAGAATAAGAGTATATCAATGAAAAACACATCAGAAGTCCCGCAAGCATTCCCGGTATCATTCCGTAGGTAACACCCAGTATGACTACGAAGAAAAGTCTCAGATCCACATATTTAAAAAGCGTATTATCTGAAGTATAAGGTAAAAGCAGCTGGATGATGACAAACAGAACCAGTGTTTCGGTAACTGCCAATGCTATGTGCGGAAGCTTAGGCATCCTCTCCAAAAGTTTTTCAAGAATATTTACTTCTTTATTCAGTCCTTGAATGTATATCTTATAGAAGTCATTCAGGTTTTCTACAATGTTATCCAAAGGGATGAAACCATACTCTTTTCTTATATTTCTGTTTTCGTTTTTCTCATCAAGCTCCAAAACGCAGGGCTTTCCTTCGGAAAAGCTTGCCTGTGTTGAAGGTTCACATTTTTTAAGTAATTCTGCAAATGATTGATAAGTAAGTCCTGAATCCGAGGTTAATGTGTAGGTTCCTGCATCATCCAGGGTTTCCTCGGTTATAAACATTAAAAGCTCTGTAATGTCGCGAACAGAAAGAAAATCAACCTTTCCGGAGGCATCATAAGGAAAAACTATAGGTTCGATCTCTTCCATCCTGCTGAAGAGACTGCCCAGATAGTTTTTAGTATTATTATATTTGCTGTACAGGTAAGGAGCTCTCAGGATTATGTATTTCAAATAGTTTTTTGTGGAGCTGTATCTGCAAAGATTTTCAAGCTGACTGCATTCGAATCCGGTTTCAGACAGATAAATCTTCACTTTGCCGTTGACGGTATCCTTGTAGTAGTAGTTAAGGCTGCTGACGGAGGATATAAAAATCAGCTTCTGAACTCCGATTGCAGAACAGTTATGGATCAGAGCCGACAATTTCTTGTTTTCGTCTCTGAGACCATCACACCCATCTGTATAACCTGAAAAATACCATACTGTGTCCGGTGAAAAAGCGTGAAATATTTTTTTACAGTTATCAGAGGAGAGATCCTCTTTATAGGTCTTTATTCTTTTTGAATATTTAGCGGAAAGCTTAATCGGGGCAACATTATCAGAGTCGTCAGAAATGATGACAACTCTGTAATAATCCGCAATATGGTTAAGTGTTTCCGTTTCAAGACAATTGGTATTTCCTGCGATCAAGATACAGGAAGTTGAGTCTTCTTTTGTTTTGATATATTTCATGTACTCACCTTTTAGAGTAACCTGTTTCGACGGACGATAGATTTACAGATGAATCAGTTGAATGTGCTTATGAATTCTCTCCTTCATCATGTATCACGATCCTTCCCTGCCCATAGGGATCTTTGTACTCGTCTCCGATCTCTCCGTTTAATGTCTCTGTAATGTAATCTATCAATATTTGATTATCCAGTTTCTGGTTGTTTTGTACTACCTTGCAGCCGTCGAAAGATGTTATTCCGTTTCCGTTTTCCTGAAGAAGGTAGTTAATGCCGGCCACGGTGTAGGTCTTGGAAGGATCTATAGGATTATCTCCGACTTTTACATTTTTAACACGGCGCTTACCCTCAAATCCCGTGCACATACCTTTGTCATCTTTTTTAGCTCCGCTTTTGACAGAGGCATCTATTTCGTAACTTAATCCGGAAACCTGTATAAAACCTCCGTCTTCATCAGGAATGTTTTTTGCGCCCCATTCAAGAACATCAATGATCTGCTGTCCTTTAGCTTCTATAACAACGATGGTATCTCCGAAAGGATTTACATTGATTATGTCGCCGTAAGTAACATCACCTTTTTGTATCCCGGCTCTGATGCCTCCGCCGTTTATGATTCCGATATCAGCTCCTGTCTGATCTCTGTAAGCATCGGCACAGAGATCGCCGAGATTTGTTTCGGCACGTCGCACCATTCTTACAGGCTGTCCCTTTGAATCCTTTTCCCTTGGATCGTTTACAGTCAGTTCTACGGATGAGTGGGCTACCACCTTTCCCATAAGTTTGTTCACATCTGAATCATCATTATCAATTTCCTTTGAAATCTTATTTTTTATTCCCAGAAGATCAGGCAGAGAAACATCATTTGCCCAGCTCCAAACGTTGGTATCGACTATGCCCTTATCTTTATTGAGGTGGCTGTAGCCGATGACATTGAGCTTTGTACCCAGACCAAATCTTGGTACGTCTTTACCATCCTTATCCTTCATGACCACATGTTCAGTGTCATGACTATGACCATCAAAACAAACATCTATACCACTTGTGTGTGAAATTACATCTGCATAAGTCCATGGACGTACATCATCATACATGCCGAGATGTCCCACAAGATATACATAGGAAGCCCCCTGTGCTCTTACATCATCCACTGACTTCTGTACTGCTTCGTAGAGCATATCTCCGGTGTCATCCTGCATGAAATCGTAGATATATTCACCCTTATCATCCTGGAAGAATTTTGGAGTTGATGTAGTGATGGTTGTGGGGGTTGTTACACCCACAAAGCCGATTTTTATTCCGCAAATTTCCTTAACGACATATGGTTCAAAAACAAGCTCACCGTTTTTTCTGAAGTTACAGCTTATGAGGGGGAAATTTGCCATTTCAGAGATCTTCATGAACTGATCCATACCGTAATCAAATTCATGATTTCCAACCACAGCAAAGTCATAATTGAGGGAATTCATAAGCTTTACGAGATCTTCGCCCTTTGTGAGAGTTCCCACTGCTTCTCCCTGAATAAAATCTCCGTCATCAATAAGCATGGTAGTATAGCCTTCAGCATCAAATTTATCTCTCACATCCTGAAGCCCCGCATAGCCGAAGCCTTTATCCATTCCGCAATGAACATCACTTGTAAAGAGAAGCACTACTTCTCCGTTCTTTTCCGGTTCTTTGGTATCAGCGGCCCCTTCTTTGCCTTCTGCCATAGTTCCGCCGGACTCTACACCGGCAGCAGTGGTTTCTGTGGTTTTGGTTTCTCCTGTTGAAGTCTCCTCCGGAGTGACCTGTATTTCCGGTATCTGATCCATACAGCCGGTCATCAGCATCATGGCTGTTGTTATGGAAAGTAAGGTACGTAAAGAACGTTTAAAATTGGATTTAAGCATGTATCGTCACCTCGTTGTGATCAAAAATATATAAAAAAAATATAAAGCCGAAATGTAGCCTAACTCGCTACATATTTTATCGACTTTATATTTATAATAATAATATTTGATTTTCTATTTAGAAATTATTCTTCACAAAAGGAATAAAAGAAGAACTTTCTGTTTGGCTTTCTGCTGAATGTGGGAAGTTCAGCTTTCCTTTTCAAAATGTAAAAAACAGGGAGAATGCTGACATCATCAGCATTCTCCCTGAACAAAATCTTTTATTGGTAGTCCATCACCAGAAACATCGGTTTAACCTGGACCACTTCGTCATATTCTTTTTGAGAAACAGTAACATCGCTGTTCAGCTTCTTAAGGTCTTCCTTCATTATGGTAAAGGCATCACTAACGCTGTCAGCCCTGCCCTCTCTTATGACTCTTATCATTCTCTCCAGAACTACAGGATGTGCATACTGAGGCGGAACCGGGAAGTCTTTAGTATCCTTCATGGTTTCAGACATATCCTTAAGAGCGTCTGCCCATTCTTTCTCCGCATAAGCTTTATTATTTCTTCCTGTGGGAAGTATCCTTGAGGAAATAACGATAAAGATGAAGGAGAAACCAAAAAGCACAAAGTAAATGGCCAGGCCCTGCCCTTTGATAAGGGCAAAAAGACCAAACAGTGCCGAAGCTATGGAAAGCATCAGGATAACCAGTGCAACTTTCTGATAGGTTGGACTTATGCGTTCGATGACGCGCTTCTGTTTAGCAGTTACAGACAGTTTTGTATACTGCTTAGGATAAGCTTTGACAACCTCCTCAGCATCTCTTAAAACCTTAACGGAATTTTCCTGTTCCGGAGAAAGCTCCTTTAAGTATCTCTTCCGCTCCTCTTCTTCAGCCATTCTCAGCTTGTATTCAGCTTCCACGCTGTGAAGAGGCATCTCAGGTCTGATCTTTGAAAGCTCCTCAAGGAACATATCAACTTCTTCTTCAAACTTGAAATTACACTGTTTCTCAAGCCCGGTGCCATACTGCACAACCAGGTAAGGCATACTTCCGAAAACACCTTTTCCGGTAAAGCCGCCCTTACTCATGGCAACTCGTTTGAAGCATCTGTTTATATCCTTGTAGCTTATATAGTAGACTCTGTCCAGAAAGAAACTGTTAAGATAAAGTGCCTTAGCACCAAGTCCGCAGGGACCTACTTTCAGGCATTTTTCTTTATCTTCTTTCAGTTCTTCTTTTGTTAATGTTGTCGTTCCGAGACATTTAGGAGTAAAAAACATTTTAACCTCTGTTATTTATGCATGTGCTGCATGATGAACATTTACATTGGGATTATACTTCTTTGCTGCCTTAAGGAAAAGACCAAGGAAGCATACTGCAACGATGATTCCAAACGGATATGCAAATGTCTTGTTATTTGTGAATACAGGAATGAGACCTAAGCATTCAGGAGCCATTGAGAAGTAGGTAGCTGATACTGCTGACATGAAAGTTGCAGGAGCTGCACATACCCAGTAGTTCTTCTTCTCTCTTACGAGATACATTGCACCTGTCCAGAGAACCAGCATAGCAAGAGTCTGGTTTGTCCATGAGAAATATCTCCAGATCACTGCGTAACTGAAAAGTCCAAAGGAGTTTCCGAAACCAAGGAATGCACCGCATCCAAGTAATGGTACGCAGAGCTTAAGTCTGTTCATGTAAGACTCCTGATCCATCTTGATCCAGTCTGCAACTGTATATCTTGCTGAACGGAATGCTGTATCACCTGAAGTGATAGGACATGCAACTACACCAAGCATTGCAAGTACAACACCGACGTTGCCCATGGTCTTTACACAAACATCATAGATAGCTGCTGACTGTCCTGCTGCAAGAGCCTCTGCAAGACCTGTATTGAGACCGCCCTCAGCAGCATAGAGTGAACAACCTGCCGCTGCCCATACGAGAGCGATACAGCCTTCGGCTACCATCGCACCGTAGAATACGAAGTGTCCCTGTCTCTCGGACTTAAGACATCTTGCCATAAGAGGTGACTGGGTTGAATGGAAACCTGAGATAGCACCGCAGGCAACTGTGATGAACATGAAGGACCATACAGGAGTTGTCTTTGGATGCATGTTATAGAAGTGATCCCAAAGCTCAGGTGTATGGAAACCATTTAACGGAAGTCCGATAACAACACCGATCGCCATGATGATAAGGCAGATACCGAATACAGGATAAATCTTACCGATGATCTTGTCGATGGAAATAAATGTTGCGATGAAGTAATAAGTAAGGATGATGGCAAGCCATACAGCTGTGTTTGCAAATGCACCGGTCACGCCCTTATTTGCAAGAAGCTGAACAATAAGACCTGCAGGACCAACAGCAAATACTGTACCTACCATAATAAGAAGAACAACAGAGAAAACTCTCATGATGGACTTCATGGTATTTCCGAGATACTTACCTGTTACCTCTGCGATTGAATAACCGTTATTTCTCTCACTCAGCATACCTGAGAAGTAATCATGTACGCCGCCGGCAAAAATTGTACCGAAGGTGATCCAGAGAAATACTATCGGTCCCCAAAGAGCGCCCTGAAGTGCACCGAAAATAGGACCAAGACCTGCGATGTTCAAAAGCTGAACCAGGAACAACTTCCACTGTGGTAAAACAACATAGTCAACTCCATCATTAATGGCGACAGCCGGTGTTTCACGGTCGTCGGGACCAAAGGTGTTGTCGACTAATTTACCATAAGTAAAATAGCCCGCAACCAGTAAACAGAGACAAAACAAAAAACTGATCATACATTACCTCCTGTGTAGATTGTTTATTAAATTTTCATATTTATTTTAGAATTAATTGAAAGCGGTTTCAATAGATTTCAGGAGACTTAATAATATCTGTGAAATGTGTTAAAAAAATAATTTTTAATTTGGTTAATTTTTTGGTTGATAAATCCATAACGACAAGTAAAACGGTTCAGCGTCATGAATTTATAAAAAATCGACACTGAACCGTTCCTTTTTGTTAACTATATATTATTGTTGCTGTCTTTTTATTTTCTTTAAAAAGTGCTTGTTTTCATACATCCGTTTATCAGCTCTTTCAAAGACTTCTTCAACGGTTGCTTCGTTATGATACTTTGCCATTCCACAGGCTATGGTAAGTCCTCCGGTTTTGAGAGCTTCTTCATTGTATTTTGCAATGATACCGGTGAGATCATCACTTCTTTCGTAGTCCTCGTCCTGGGATATAACAACAAATTCGTCACCTCCTATTCTGTAAACAGGACTTCGTTTAAAGGTTCTGCATATTATCTCACAGGCATCACAGATGCACTTATCTCCCGCTTCATGACCTTCGGTGTCATTGATGACCTTTAAGTCATTAACATCAAGCACAACGATGGCAAACTCCGGCTGCCGATGCTCCCGGATTCTCAGGTTCATGAGGTCTTCTCTTGTCTCATAGGCATTTCTGTTTTTGATGCCTGTTAATGCATCTATTTCGGCCATATTCTGGACAAGAGCCAGCTTTTCGGTATACTCACGCTTGATCTTCATGGCATCCGTAACATCCTGACAAAGTCCCAGCAGACACTCTCTTCCCGTATTATCAGTGAATTTGAGCTTGGTGGTCTGGAACTGACGGGGATTTCCGGCTGCATCAGGCACATCTTCGAAGAAAATGTGTGGTTTACTCATGGAAAGAGCTTTTTTGTCATCCTCAACAAAATGACGTGCGGTGATTTCATCAAAAATCTCATAATCCGTTAATCCTACGACACCCTCAGGAGTTTCCTTATGAGCATAGTCGGCGAATGCCTGATTGCAGGCAAGGTATTTTCCTGTATCCACGTCCTTAGAGAAGGTCATAGCAGGCATATTGGTCAGAAGATCCGATACTGATTTTTTGAGTTCAGAAATCTTTTGGGTTACATCTGCCTCTTCTTTAAGACGTACATTTTCTTTCCGGAGCTTTTCATATTCTCCGGATAATCTTTGAAGTTCTTTGTTGTGTTTTTCGTCAAGGAATCCTCCACGCTGGTCTGTTGAAGATAATACGGCAACCATTACAGCTGAAACCTTTGTCACGGGATTTACCGCCACTCGCCAGGCCATGATCTGAATGATCTTTCCATCCTTTGTCATGTCATCAAGAATGATTCTCTTTCCATCCTTTGCACATTGAAGAACCGCATTAAGGGAAAGCTCTCCGTTTTTACCCTTAAAATCAGATAAATCAAACTCATATGTATTTGCGAAATCCGGGAATAGCTCGTCAGTATAGGTTTTAAAAGTAATATTATATTTTATGATCTTTATGTGACCATCCTTGCATTCAGTCATGACCATGGGCCAGGTATCAAAATAACTGGTACCTCCGTGAATGTCACTTGCTGAAATGGAAAGATTATAAAGATTTACTTTACCAAGCTGGGTATAATAATCCTCTTCCCTGGGATTTTCAAAGCCTATCTGGATTCCTTTTCTGTTTCTTTCAATGATTTCTTCCAGAGATACCGGTTTACAGAAATAGTATCCCTGAAGCATATCGCAACCGATGTCCTTAAGGAATTCAGCCTGTTCCTTAGTTTCAACTCCTTCGGCGACTGTGTCCATTCCAAGTGACATTGCCATTCTGACGAGTTCGGTCAGTATAATTTTTGCCCTTTCACCTTCTTCAAGCTGTCTTACAAATTGCATATCGATCTTTATCAGGTCAAAGGGGACCTTCTGAAGAATCATAGGAGATGAATATCCGCTGCCGTAATCATCCATCCAGACCTTAAAACCCAGTTCCTTAAAACGCTTGATTTTATCAATCATGTATTCAATGTCATCGCCTACGATACTTTCTGTAATCTCTATAACAAGTCTGTCTCTTGGAATTCCGGCCTCATCTACACGTTTTCTTACCTCTTCAACGATATCACAGGTATAAAAATCGGATCTGGACAGGTTAACGGATTGAGGAACTACATAAAGACCATGGCTTGCCTGATCTTTCATTTTTTTCAAAACAGAATCTACAACATACAGATCAAGCTTAAATATGGTGTTTGATTCTTCAAGAGCAGGTATAAATTCTGCAGGATTAAGGAAGCCCTTTACAGGATCTATCCATCTGGACAGGGCTTCTTCATGACATACCCTGCCATTGGCGGTTCTGATAATGGGCTGATAGTAGACCTTGATCCAGCCTTCTTTTATGGCTTTATCAATATTCTCTACCACGTATTGACGATTCTCAATAGTCGTCATCATTTTCCGGTCAAAAACATACAGCTTTGAAGTGAAGATATTTTTGCCTGAATCGCACGCCACCTTTGCCCTGTCGCAGGCACCGCTTATGCTTATATTCTCATCCTCATAAACATACATACCTATACGGAGATGGAGTTTTTTTTCGATATCTAATCCGGCATTGTTTGAGGAAAGCTGTTTTGCTGCAGAAAGACCTTTTTCCAGATCTGTGAAGATACAGAAGTGGTCTGAACTGAATCTGCTGCAGTTTTCATGGGTAAAAATACCGATCAGTTTATCGGCATATGACTTAAGAACTTTGTCTCCCTCTTCCATTCCATAATTTTGGTTATATACCTTCATTCCATTGAAATCAGTAAAGAGAATGACAGGAGTTTTTCCGCTTTCACGTATCCTTTTGCAGCCTTCATCCGCAAGTTCAAAGAAATAGGTCATGGCAGGAAGACCCGTCAGATAGTCATGACTGGTCTGGACGTTAATGCTTCTTTCTGCCAGCTCATTCTTGAGAAGATTCATCAGGCTGTCTTTTTCTTTTTTACCGTCTTCAACATAGGCACCCTGATCCGTATACCAGACAAAAGCCAGACGAGTCCCGTCTTCCTTGTAAATATGTCTTCCGTAGGAATGGATGATCCGGTATTCCCCATGCTTTTTGGATCTGTAGACCACATCATAGGCACCGCCTTCAGTTGCGAAGCGATAGGCAGCATCCCCTAAAGAAGCCATGTCATCAGGATGTGTGTCACGGTACATGTTGTTATCCATGAGAGCATAAACATCTTCTTTTTTCATGCCCTCAAATCCGAACAGGTCAATGAAGCCTTGGGAAAGAATTATGGTGATCACTCTTTTGTTTAAAAACTGATAAACTGCGAAGGGAACCGTACTGTTCTCCATCAGTTTAAGTTCTTCGTCACAGTATCTGTACTTTTCCAATTGAAACCCCTCCTAAATATCGTAATCGATATCATATCCATCTCGGTACCGGGTAAAGCGAATCCATCATATCGAAGAAAGCTGCCTTTTCTTTTTCTATCGTCGGCTTTCTTATATCTCCCGGAATGGTCGGATCCGTAACCAGATTGAAAATCTGATTCATTTTTGTGTAACCGCCAAGCACCCTGTTTACCTCCGGGATATCATCACTGTGCACCTCCCCAAGGTATGAATGAAGAATCGTGTGCCACAGAGGCTTTAATACATCTTCTCCGAGGCCCATCATCGGTTTTGTCCAGCCTGCTTTTGCTCCTGTGACATAAACCTGATACATTCCCATAAGATCCCAGACCGGATGTCCTACTCCCGAATCATCAACATCTATTAGAATGAACTCATCATCCATCAGCATTATGTTAACCGGATTAAGATTCTGATGGATAAAGGTGTTTCTCTGAGGAATGGTGCGGAGGAGTTCATGTACTCTCTCTGCTTCCTCAGTTGTGTAAACGCCTATTTCCTCAAGATATTTCAGGTTCCTGAGATATGGCGCCCTTGCATCAGGAAGACTTCCCGATTCAAACTCGGTTGAATGTAGTTTCTTTATAAACCCGGCAACAAGTTTTCCATACTTTGCTGTGTCCTCGGGATGTGATGAAAGAATGTTTGCCAGAGAACCTCCTGACATCATTTCGAAAACGAGACCGTAATGGGACCCCACTTTAACCATGTCGAAAGGTATTGCCGTAGGAATTCCTCCTGTGAAAATCTTTTTGGCAAGTTCCCTGTCCTTTTCTATCTTCTCCCGGGTATATATATCCCCCTTATAAACTTTAACTATGGTTTCCGAATCAAGACGGTAAACTTCACAGTTTGGAGCACCTCCGATTTTTTCGCAGTCCTCTATGGAAACTTTCCTGAGGACTTTTTTCACATTAAACAGATCTGTAAAACCTGTTGTTTCGAAAATATCATATAAATCACGGTTAACTTCCGTTATGGTGATCGGTTTTCCCAGCTGTTTTCTCACCTTCATGAGAACACGCAGACCTGCACTGGAAATGTATTCGAGCTTCTCTGCATCAAAAAGGATTTCCTGTCCGGGCTTTAGATCATTGACTATGGATAATATTTCTGCCTCAACGTTTGCGGCATTATCCGTATTGATCCTTCCCTCAAGGTAAACAGTGGTTTTCTTGTTATCTGTGTCTGTTCTCATGCTGCATCTCCTTTGTATGGAACTTGTAACTGAGGTTTGAAAGAAAAACTTCGGTTAAAATTATCATTCCCAGGGTATTACATACCATTACACATGAATTTCGTCACAAAAATAAGCTGATATAAGGAATTTTTATCCTAATTTGTGTTGAAAACGCAAAAAAATAGAGGCTGTCGTATCACGAACGACGCCTCTTAAAAATGATATTATTTGGTTTCCAGCCTATCTTAATGAAAGTATTTCGTGTGTATTATTTGCCTATCATGATATATAGCAAAATCCGCCATTCCAAGACAAATGACGGATTTTGCTGAAAAATGACCTTATATTATGAATTCTGTTATCAATCAGCGGAAAATGTTCTGATTCGCGTCGCATACCCGCGATTGTCAACCTGCTCGATTGTCATAAAGTTCCCGAGCCATTCAGGATCATCCTGCGAGAGAAAATGCTCTAAAGTATCCTCATAATAGCTCTGTCCATCGTAATACCCATAATATATGATACAGTCTTTTGTAAAACGAACCGTTGCAGTTATAAAGAAATTCAGGGAATCTTCGGAATAATCAAAGATCACTTCTACAGGGATCTCGTAATAGCTTCCCTTATCAAGTAACGGTATTTCTTCCCTCTTAGCCGTATATCCTTCATATTCAAAATCCATATAATATCTCATGAATGGACTGATACATCCCAAAGACTCCGGATATCCGTATTCATCTAATGCTCCATAGTTAACGTCGAACATACGCAAATCATTATAACCATTTTGGGTTTCGAATTTATATTCAAAATCTCCGCGATAGACCCAGGGCTCATCGGTTGCCCTTTTTATGGTATATGCACAATCCGGCATGTCGATAGTCCAGACAGGAGAGGTTCCGCTATATGATGAATAGAATGTCCTGGCAACCCCATCCGCATCCACATAGATTTCGCCAAAATCATTACTAATAGAGGCATCCACATATTTATCAGTTTCCAGATACCCGTTTTTATCAAAGGCATAGGCTTCTGCCACCAGGTCCATATTGGCATCCAGCCAGTACCAACCGTCGTTCAGGTAATTTCCATCGGTTGTCCTGAAGCGCCATCTTCCATTCTCCTGCAGCCATTCACCCGCAGCATACTCTGGCTTTAGTGGTTCTGTCTGTGCTGCCTGTGTTGCCTCGGTGGTTTCTGTAATATTCTGCGAACTCTCATCCTTGGTGGTTATTGCAGTATTCTGTGAACTCTCATTCTCTGCGGCTTCAGACTCTTTCATCTCTTTAAGGATGATTTTCCCTTCCTCAAGGCGCTTTTCTATCTTTCCGTCCTCATCTGCTTCTTCCGCCCCGGCCTTCCGGGCCTTTTCCAGAATCTTCACTGCCTTTTCATAGTCGTCCTGACGGGTATAGATTTCAGCCAGTTTGAGGTATGGCTCCGGATTCTTCGGGTCAATCTCTATGGCCTTCTCAAAGGCCAGAATTGCCTGTTCATAATTTTCTTCCAGAAGATACTTTTCTCCCAGTACTAACTGTTTCTTGATGGATTCTCCGGGACTGCTCTGCCATATCAGCATCGCACCACCAAAGACCGCAACGGCCAGGAAGACCGCAGCCAGGCCTATTATCAGCGGCAGGCGGTTTTTTCCGTGGACCGGCCTGATATTTGCCGGACCTAAATCCGCATGAGGCATGTCATTTGCTGAACCCGGTTCGGCGGCAAATTCCTGTGACGGATTATCCTCCTGAGGAACCTGAGCATAGTTCGGTACCGGCTCCGTATCCGGTATCTTCGCCCCGCACTTTGCGCAGAACCTTGCTTCATCGCTTATTTCATTTCCACAATTTGGACAAAACATATACATCCCCTCAATTTACAGCAATAAACTCTTAACTTTCCTGATATTAGTCGGACTTATTCATTATATCCCAAAAAGCCACTTTTCACATCAAATTCGTCGCCGTTGAAGGTATTAACTTTTCAACATCCTCATCCTGCTATGTGATATGGAAAAAAACGTAAATCCCTTATTTTAGCCCAAATAAGAATACTTATTTTTTACTCATTTTTTGTCGATAAAATCTTAAATGATATACGCGAAACGGTATTGTGGTTATGCCCATCTCTTCATGGGCCATGATAGTCCGGGCGTAAACCCGGGAAATGATGTTCAGGAAAGGAGTTAATAATGAGACATTTTTTAAGAAGAAAGATTGCTGCAGCTCTTACTGCTGCTATGCTCTTCAGTGTGGCACCGGTTAATCAGTCACTTATTTCTTTTGCGGCTGCAAGCACAAAGAAAACAAACTCTAAGTCAACTAAATCCGAAAAGAAAGAGTTGTCTTTGGGATCAGTCAAGAAGAATGTTTATGAGAATGACTATTTCGGTCTCAAGCTTGCTGTCCCTGATGGATTCATCTTCGGAGATGCAGCGGCAGTTGCTGAAATAGATGGATCTACAGAAAAATTTATAAAAGATAAGGATGCTGTTATCAAGAGTATTAAAGAGGGTAATCCTGTTACCATTGCCTATGCTGAAAATGAAGACACTTTAGATAACATTTGTGTCACAATATCTCTTTCCGATGGTGAAACAGACATCAAGAAAATGTTTGAAGACAGTATTCCTGATATAAAGGATTCCCTTAAAGAAGCAGGTATTAAAACCAAGGATGTATCTGTAGTAAAGAAAAAGGTTTCGGGAAAAGATACATATCTTCTTTCCGCACATGGATTGTTAGATGATGAATATGATATTTATCAAAAGGAGTATATGGGTATCCAGGATGATTATTATATCTGTATAGCATTTACAAGCTTCGTGACAGATGATACCGATGATATGATCAAGCTCATTGAACTGAAGTAAGAAAAAGGAGTTCAGGATTTTCCTGAACTCCTAATTTATTGGTTATTATTTGTGCTGACCCCGGTGTGAAAATATGTTTCATTACTATTTGTGCCGCTGAATCAAAAAGGCAAAATAGGAATTCTTATGCAGTCTAATTCTTCATGTATTCAATGAACTCTTCCGGAGGCAGTGGCCTTGAGAAGTAGTATCCCTGCTCATAGTCGCAGCCAAGCTCGGCCATCTTGTTCTTCATCTCTACTGTTTCGATGCCCTCAACAACTATTGCCATATTGGAGCGCTGGAAAAGTTTAATGAGATCCGGCAGGAATTCGGCCTTTCCTGAGAAGAAAGATCTGGTAAATGTCATGTCTATCTTAACAACGTGGATTGGCAGATTCATAAGGCTTGTAAGGTTTGAAGAACCGGTTCCGAAATCGTCAAGAGACAGTTCGGCTCCCATGGTACGAAGTCCTGCAATCTGCATCTGGATCATTTCGTAATCTTCTATCAGAGACTCGGTTATTTCAAAATCAAACATATCCATAGATATGCCGTGTTTTTTTGCTATATCTGAGAGCTCCTGTGAAAGACTGTTGCTCATACACTGGATTGGTGAAAGGTTAACATTGATATATTCGATGCCCAAACCTTTTGTATCAGTGTTTTCAAGGAATATACAAACCTTTTCAAATATCTGTCTTCCTATCTCAATGATGTCTCCGTTCTTTTCTGCTATTGAAATAAAATCAAGGGGTGATATAAAACCGATGGTAGGATCCTTTAATCTGGCTAATGCCTCCGCACCTTGCACCTTTCCGGCTTTTACAGAGTATATGGGCTGGAAGTAAACCTCAAATCTGTTGTTGGCTATGGCATCCTTTACTGCTTTTTCCAGTGATTTCTGCTTTTTAACTTCATCAAGCATACTTTCTGAAAAAACATAGTTTCCACGGTGGTTTTCGGCATAGGCATTAAACCTTGCATATCTTGCCATATCTCCCATGGTGATTTTATTCCTGTCAACTAAATATCCCGGCAGGAATATCGCAGATACCTTCATGGTAACCGGAGTCTCACAGGATTTCTGAAAGGCCGTGTATTTCTCCTTCCAGTCCTTCATGATGGTTTCGGGATCACCGGGCATCTGTCCTCTCATAAGAACGATAAAGGTTCCGTTTCTGGTATAAAAACAATTCAAACCAGGATATGTCTTAATTATCCATGCTGCCATCATTTTAAGGCTCTCATTTACCTGATTGATGCCATAAACTGACTTTGAGGTCTCATAATTGTGAACAGTCATGACTATAAGACTGAAGGAAATATTTCTTTCCCAGTAATCCAGGCCGATCATGTCCAGGGCTTCCTTGTTTAGAAGCTTCGTTCTGCTGTCTCTGTAGAGATCCGGATTTTCCGCGGTCAGGAAAATGATAATGATGGAAAGGATGCTGAAATAACTGGTTACCAGCATATGATAGAACTGTTTTCTAATGATGATACCGAACAGTAACAAGAGATTAAAGGAAAGAAGACCTCCTCTGATCCTTGGCGACAGCTTTTTCCATTGAAACAAAACAATGAATATTGAAAAAATAATGTAGAAATAGGTATCGAAATAAATAATGCCGTATAAAGAACAGTTGTGATAACCATCTTCTGCAATGGTATAGATAGCTGAAGTCCAGGGTGTGGAAAAAATCAGGAATACAGCCACCAATGCCGGTATTGAAGCAAGCAGCTTGTATAGAATATTGTTTTTCAGGAAGTGCGACGTTTCTGCAGTATAGGCAAAGAGCGCCCAGCCTCTGACGATAAACCCGAGGAAATATGCGTGATTGATAGCATACATAACCCACAGCGGGAATTCTGTCCATATCTCATTCATTTCACAGGAAATGATATCGGCAGAGGTCATCACCAGATTGGCAACCATAACAAGCCAGAAGCAAAAGCTCTGGCCTATAGGGAGATTCCTGCGGACTCCATAGAATACAAGAAGTATTATCTGGATAGGAATCGCTGCTATGGCAAAATCGTAGTTAAAGTCGCTGATCCAGTTAAACATTAAACTCTCCTGTTATTTGCACGGTGAAATGTATTGTTTACATTTCTTTCTTGGAAAAGACGGTAATGCGTGCTGTTATGATGTGTTATTTCTTTAAGAACTTTAATATCCGTTCCGGATAGTCCGGAGCACAGTCATATACTGAATGACCGTATCCATCGTACATGTAAAGCTCACAATCAGAGCTGTTGCTGAGGCTTAATGCTATCAGCTCAGAGGCATTTCCACCCAAAACCTTGTCTGTCTTTGAACCGATAACCAAAGCCGGACAGGTGATTTTATTGAGATCGGCTGTGATATCAAAGTGCCTTAGGCTTTCGGTGAGTACGATAAAACGTGAAAAATCTTCATCGGTTAACGTTTTCGAAGCCTGGATCAATCCTTCCTTTGAGCCTACAAAAACGTCTTCGGGATATACCTTTTCACCGAAATTAAGATACAGTTCCTCAGCCCTTCTCTCCTTCGCAAGTTTAATCCAGGTATCGAAGACCTGGAACTCATCATCCCGAACATGGGAGGAGGTGGATCCGAGAACCAGCTTGTCAACCAGTTCCGGGTGTTCAATGGCTATCTCCATGGCAATCATCCCTCCCTGGGATGCGCCAAAGATGTTGACATTGGAAAGCCCAAGTTCAGTTATTGCTTCCGCAGTGTCATCTGCCATATCCTTAATGGTATAGGGCATAGTCAGTTCGCCCTTTTTTCTGTCAAATACATAAATCGTAAAATCATCAGTGAGCAGCTTGTATGCATCTGCCATAAGGTCAGCCATAGGCATGACACTCTGGGCACTAAGACCCGGAATCACCACAAGAGTCTCTGCGCCCTGTCCGAATTTACAATAGTCCATTGAGAAATTCTGTGTAGTAACTGTAGCTACCTGTGCAAGCATAGGGATTATCTCCTTAATATTGATATTTCTAATCTTAAATTTTAGTCGACAGCTTTTTTATTAATATAAATGTTCGGATTATTCACAAAGGATTGAACCTCCTTAGAAGGTTTTAGCGGTTAATTAATAGCTCAGGCTAAGGCGCATATTGAAAATTTTTCATGCTGTTTCGCGACTGAAAAACTGTTCAGATATGTCTTACCACCTCGAACCTTTGAAGCTTCACAGGTTCGTCAATGTCTATCCCGCCCTTCTGTCTCGCAATGGAAATCTGCTGTTCCACGGTATCTACTCCGTCAAGATCCGGAAGAAGCAGTCCTCTTCTGTTTCCGCAGCTGACGATAACGCCGTACCTTTTTACGTCGAGATCTTCGGGACCGGAAATGTCTTCGGGATCGCCCAGAATGTCTACATTGATATCAAGGTAAGGAAGCTCATCGGGAGTAATGGGATTAAAACGCGGATCCCTTGTGGAAGCACTGATGGCGTTCCGGATGATTTCCTCAGCAACGGATGGTGCGGTTGGAAGGATGGTTCCGATACATCCTCTGAGTCTCCCGTCCTTATGTATGGAAACAAATGCTCCTGCCCTTCTTTCCAGCATTTCAGCCGGAAGATCATGGGTAACCTCCAGTTTCTTTCGGTTCAATATATAACTCTCAAGAGATGCTCTTGCCAGCCGTACATACTCATCGGATTGCTCTGCTTTAATTTTTAATTCATCTTTTATATGATCCATATGCTTTTTTAAAAAATGTCTGGAATCATCCGGGCCTTCCGGATAAAAAGAAGCTATGCCATAGCCTACACCTGTAACGTCCTGGTGGGAGAAAACCCTGGATTTCACATTCATGCCGTCCCATGCTCCGGCCATGATCACAAAGGAACGGTGTCCGCACTCTGCCGCCCTCTCGCAAAAGTCCTCATTGAAGTCGAACATCTCCTGAAAAGCTGCTCTTTTTGCAACGTCCATGATCCTTTCATCATAAACAGGACCTTCGGAGGCAAAACCGTAGGGACCGTGAGCCTGTAATTTATGGGAAAGGTCACCGCTGGCCACAAACACTACTCGCCGGTCACAGGCATTAACAGCTTTCTGTATGATCTCTCCAAGGTGATAATGTTCAGGCAGGCCGAGTCCGGAGAGACCGATACGCAGGATCTTTCCGGATTTATATTTGTTCCTTATAAACCATAGAGGAACCATGGTCCCGTGATCGAGTAAAGGTTTTTTTTCGCCTAATGTTCCTGCCGGGAAATCCTCGCTTCTTGCTATTTCACAGATTAAGTCACGAAGCTCCTCATCATAGGATTCCTCAAAGGAAACCTCCGGAGCTCTGAATTGCGAGAAATTTCCTTTGGCACCATGTCCCGGAGAAATATGGAAGTAATCCGAGTACATGATGCTGTGAGGACTTGTGATGATGATAGTTTCGGGTTTTAGTTCAGCTATTTCATCCGCCACTTTCTCATAGGAATCTATAGTTTCTTGAACACTTTTCTCTCCGCCCTGTCCTACAGCCGGAATGATAAGCGGAGGGTGCGGCACCATAAATGAAGCAAGAATTGGCATGGTATTACTCCTTCAATTTAAAAACAGCTCATTTGTATCGTTAATTAAAGAATCTGACATAAATCATGAAGTGTCAGTGATTCATGCCAGATTTCGGAAATTTTTCAAAGTATTCTTTGATATGTTACAGCTCATTCAACATCTTTTCTGTGATGTCACAGCTCATTCAGCATCTTTTCCGGGTCATCTGCGGCTTTGACCTTGTCATTCGCTTTAATGATGATACCTTCCTCGTCAATAAGGTAGGTTGTACGGACTACACCCATTGATACCTTTCCGTAGTTCTTCTTCTCTTTCCATACGTCGTATGCTTCGATAACCTTGCGCTCCGGATCGGCAAGAAGTGTGAAGGCAAGACCATATTTCTCTTCGAACTTTTTGTGGGAGGCAACAGTGTCTTTGCTCACTCCCAGAACTACAGCCCCCTTTTCTCTTATCTGAGGGTATCGCTCCGAAAATCCGCAGGCCTGTTTTGTACAGCCGGCAGTATTGTCCTTTGGATAAAAGTAAAGGATGACTTTTTGCCCCTTGTACTGGTCAAGGGAATGCATAACTCCGTTCTGATCAGGGAGTTCAAATGCCGGTGCTTTTGTGCCAACTTCCAACATGTGTGAAACCTCCCCTTAATCTACATGGTAAACGTAGTTCGCTTTTCTCGGTGCTGCTTCATTTGCCGGACCTGCGGCATAGCCAAGGGCACAATGTCCGATGCCTTCGTAGTCGCCCTCGATTCCGAGCTTTGCGAGAATCTGCTTTCCGAAATCAGACTCGAATTCCTGCTTTGCCCTGTGAATCCAGATGTTTGCCACTCCGAGACTTTCAGCCGCATTCATAAGATTTCCCATTACAAGAGAACCATCATAGATATAGGTAGGAACAGACTTGTCAGCCAGAACGATAAGGATAACCGGCGCTCCGTAAAATGGATCAAAGTCTTCCTTCCATCCGCCGATCTTTCTGTTTTCCTCTGAGATGGCATCCCTCAGTTCCTTGTTGGTAACAGCAATTATTATAGGACTCTGCTTTCCCATTCCGGTTGCGGAATAGGTTCCCGCCTTTAAGATGGCATCAAGCTTTTCCTTTTCAACCATATCAGGCTTGAATTTTCTGCAGCTTCTTCTGGTTTCAAGTACTTTTAATGTTTCGTTCATATTTGGGTCCTCCTTTAATGTGATAAGTGTGTCAAAAACGATAAAGAATAATTTCGTATAAGGATGTTTTGATGGTGTACTCCAACCTCATCGAATAGTGTTTGCTATTAAACAGTATACTTCATCCCGGCATATGGTTTTTATTTAAATATTTTTGCGATTTATGGCTTCCAGCAAGCCACTACAGCCCTTAGATATCTCTCGATATGCCGTCTCGAAATCTCTCGTATACCAGGGGTCATCAATTATGGCATCAGGAGTATCCGTGTACTCCATGAGGTAATGGACTTTATGCTCCGGATCATTATCGAACAGTCTGTTTAGGTTATATTTGTTTTCCTCATCCATTGCGATGATCAGGTCATATTCCTCGTACTCGGACTTGTTGACCCTCCTTGCCCGATGGTTACCTATAGGGATATGGTGATACTCCAGAGTCTTCCGCATGGGAGGATATATCGGATTTCCGATCTCTTCCATGGAAGTCGCAGCAGAATCCACCACGACCTCTTCGGAGATATGTGTATTTTCAAGTAAATAATTCATTATGTAATGCGCAGAAACCGATCTGCAGATGTTTCCATGACAAATAAAAAGCACTCTGATAGCCATTTTTTCTTATCCTTTCACGCACACTTATGCCGGGAAAAGCCCGGAAATGCGCTGTTTTCTTGATTATAACATAAATACCGGGTTAAGCGGTTGTGAAGACACAAATACGGAAGTGATCGTTTATGAAGTTTTATGTGGTTATTGATACGAATGTCCTTGTCTCGGCAGTTCTGAAGTTTCATTCGATTCTGATTGTGTTGTCAAGACCGGTTGTGCTTAATATGCTCATGATTCTAGGGGATACATTCTTTATGACGAGCGCCCCATTCACCTTTTTAGATGCAATGACCAGTGCACGAAGACCCATGGATGAGATATATTCAAGCTCGGAGAAATCAAATACCACACTGTCGACATGATCATCCATCTGTTCCAGCTCATCAAGCAGAGCCGGGGCAGCCAGAGTGTCTAGCCTTCCTTCCACCTTAAAGGTCTCTTCAGTTCCGTTCAAGCTTTTTGTAATGACCATATAATTCTCCTCACGTCTCTATGATTTCACTTTGTTTTCTGTCTATAACAGCGGAATATTCAAGTGCTGATAGGATCACAGGTTTTTAAAGAATTCAAGCGATTCCACAGCAGATATCACTTTTTCCAGGTAGGTATCATCGACTATCGGCCACTTGAAGCCAAGACGGTAGAGCGCGTTGATTGTAAAATAATTGTCGCTTTCTACCGGGACTATGTTGTCCTCCTTTTCTTCATAAGCCATCAGTGTCATTATCGACTCGCTGTAGGAATCATCTTCCAAAGCCTTCTGTACGATCTCTGCAAACTCCTTCTCCGTAACGATGTCAATTTTAAAACCATGCCTGTTCAAAGCGAAGATGATATCTCCTCTTGTCACCGTATGATTGTTGTTGACATTGAAAATGCTGAATTTACTGTTTACACCGGCAAGGGCCAGCATCGCAGAAGCCGTTGCATCTATAGGTGAAAACTCAGCAGTATCTGCAAGAGCAGTAACCGGGCACGCGCCAAGGCGGTTAAAAGCCGCAAGCGATCTCATAAAGGCATTTGTTAAGAGGTTGATCTGGAATTCACCGTCAGAGTATCTTCCCATAAGGTTTCCTGCTCTTAAAATGACAGCATCAAGCCCCCTCTCCACCCTGGCCTCAAGGATGGCGCGCTCCGCCAGGAATTTGGTACGGATGTAATCATTGTCAACACGCTGCCCTAAATAGAGATCACTCTCGTACAGCCTGTTTTTCTGCCCGGCCCTTGTGCTGCCACCGACTGACAGGGTAGATACCTGGACAAGCCTCATGTGATTCTTCAGACAAACCTCTATCAGGTTTTCAACTCCATGGAAATTAATCCTATCCAGTACATCGTCAGTTACAAAGTGCTTAACATTGGCGGCACAGTTTATGATCACGTCAGCCTTTACCGAATCAATCGCCAAAAGAGATTTCGTGTCGGTAATATCTCCTTCCAGACAAAAGATCCGGTTACCAAACAGTTCTTCATAAGTGTTGCCGAAATAATACATTAGCAGGGATTTCAGATGGTTCTCCAACGTATCCCAGCTGACTTTTCGCATCAGGCAGGTAATCCTTCCTTCAGATTTCTCCAAAAACTGTTGCAGTATATGTATGCCGAGGAATCCCGTGGCACCCGTAAGAACTACATCACCTAAAGGTTCTCTTGAAATATCATCGATACAGCCCATAGCATTAGCAGCTATTAAACTGTTAATCCTGCTGTAGTCATATCCGGATACTTCATCCGTCTTTTTATTTATGTTCGTGCCCTCAATCACGGCTGCCAGCTTTCTCGGGGTCGGATGATTGAAGATATCATCGTATACGATATCATAACCTTTTCCCATTGCGTAGGTGAGCAAATTGGCCGCCAATATGGAGCTTCCGCCTGACTCAAAGAAATCATCCTCAGCTCCGACTCTGCTGATGCCCAGTATCTTTGCGAACTCCTCACAGAGTTCTCTTTCAAGCGGAGTTGCCGGTAACGTATACTCCTTTCCTTCATTCCGGATCTCAGGAACAGGGAGCATCTTTTTATTTACCTTCTGGTTCTGTGTTAAAGGTATCGCATCAATCTGTACAAAAGCTGAAGGAACCATATACTCCGGTTTTCTGTTTTTTATGAATTCCGAGAGATCGTCCTCATCTATCTCCTGATCGGCCACATAATAGGCAGCTATGTATTTTCCGCCGGAAGGGCTGTCAAAGGCCTGTACAGTGGCATCCTTTATCCCCTCGTACAGCCGGATCACGCTTTCCACTTCACTGAGCTCAATTCTGAATCCGCGTATTTTCACCTGCCCGTCATTGCGCCCGATGAAATCTATCGAACCATCCGGGAGCCTGCGCACAATGTCTCCTGTGCGGTAAACACGGTCATAGCCCGGCGCATCACAGAAGGGATTGGATATAAACGCTTTTTCCGTCAGTTCAGTTTTATTGAAGTAACCTTTTCCTACCCCGTATCCCGCTATCCACAGTTCACCGGGAACGCCGACCGGAAGCTCGTATCCGTCCTTCCCAACCACATAGATCTTGTAATTGTACAGAGGCTTCCCAATCGGTACACGGAAAGTATTTTCTTCCACAGGAAAGATCGAAGTAAATATGGTGCATTCGGTAGGACCGTAACCGTTGTAGAATCTGTAACTTCCTTCCGGGGCAAAAGGAACAAGCTTTTCGCCGCCACCCATAAGGTACTTCACTTTTGTCTCCGTCATGGTTGTCGCGAACATCCTCGCCATCTGAGTTGTCAAAAAGGCGTGTGTCACCTGGTTCTTATCAAAATAGGAGTCCAGTTCTGGCAGATTCAGCCTCATATCCTCTGGGACGATACAGACGGAAGCTCCCGTTGTCAGCGCGGGATACATATCCATCATGCACGCGTCAAATCCAAAGCTCGCATATGCGGAAACAGCAGAATCCTCGGTAAGCTCGAAATAGTCCCTGTACCACTGGCAGAAGTTCACCAGATTTCCATGTGTCAGCATCACACCCTTCGGGACGCCCGTGGTGCCGGAGGTATAAAGAAGAATGAATAAAGCATCCGGCCCTGGCTGGATCTCCACGGGTTTTCTGTCAGGAAGTCCCCCAATCTCGTGGATCATCAGAACTTCACCTTTATAATCCGGGAGCCTGTCCTTTAACATCTCATCCTCTATCAGGGCCTTTGCTTTGGAGTCCTCTACCATGATTTTCAGTCGCTCTGTGGGATAAGCAGGATCCAGAGGCTGATACGCCGCTCCTGTCTTCAATACACCAAGCGCAGTAATGGCCATGTATTCACTTCTTGGAATAAGAATGGCGACTATATCTCCTGCTCCTATACCCCTTTCCATGAGATGCGCTGCCACGCGGTCGGTCAATTCGTCAAGCTCCCGGTAACTAAGGGTCTTTTCCTTAAAAATCGCGGCTCGCCTGTGCGGATACCTGTTGGCTGCTCTCCTGAATAGGGTCACAATATCCGTAGTCTCCACAGCTTTTTCTGTGCTGTTAAAGGCATCCAGTTCTTGCTTTTCTTCCGGGGTGACAAGGGATATTTCGCTTATTTTTCTGTCCGCCAGAAGCTGTTCCAATATCCTTACAGTTAATCCAAGAAGCGCCCTTACGCTCCACTCCTCGTAATACCGTGAATCATACTCGCAAAAGATCTCAAAACCATCCTCTTTTTCCAGGACATTGATCGTCAGAGGTGCTTTCAGGGCATTCAAGTCAAGCATGATACTTTCAGCCTTCTTCCCTCCAATCATCGGTTCGGAACCGATTCTTCCCTGATAGACAAAGATGATACCGGCCTTCAGCTGAAAAGCTTTTGAAATCTCGGCAAAGGAGAAAATGTCATTTGACATACTATCTGACAGCTGCAGACTCATTCGTCTGGCAAATTCCATGCCGTTCTCATTTTTCTGCGCATGACAGACCACAGGAAGCGTATGGACAAACATACCAACACTGTCACTCAGGCGGGTATCGTTTCTTCCGTTATATACGGTAGTGTACACACAGTCTTCCCTGTATAAAAACCTTGCAAGCGCAAGGCCGAAGGCAGCATTCCACAATCCGTTCAGCGTCACGCTTCCATCTTTTACGACGGCAGACAGCCTGTCCCAATCAAAGGGGGCAACGATGGTAAGCTGCCCTGTCTTAGTCTTTCCCAGATCCCTGTCATATATAGGCAGGCAGTCCGTATCGATTCCTTCCAGCAGCCCTTCATAATATTCCTTTGCATGATCATAATGAGAGCTGTGGCGAAGCTCATCCTCCACAAGGGCAGCTTCAAAGCCAGTGAATCTCTCTTTCGTAAGGGTCTCCCCGGCATATGCACGGTTTAAGTCCCTCATAAAGATATCCATGGATTCACCATCTATCACAATATGCTGTCCATCGAGGAAAAGATAATGATCCTCCCCGTCATGTATGATCATAGTCCGGAACAGACAGTCACCTGTCAGATTAAAGGGTCTTACCAGTCCTTCAAATCCATGCTCCACAGTATCAAGATTCACCTCGGATACCTGCTGTTTATCATCATCTCTACGCCATGCAGCGATACGGCCTTCATCACCTAAGGAAAGTCTCATCTTCAGGTATGGATGGGCATCCACAGTTTCAGAAATGGCCTGTTTTAACCTGAATATATCTACCTCCTCATCCAGTTTTAGTAAGACAGGCGTATTGTATATCGTCGTATTGAAGTTTGCCATGCACTCCACATAGATTCCCTGCTGAACAGTAGTAATGGGATAGCTTTGCTGCTGCTCAAAGCGCTCCTCTTCTGTGTCAGTGTTTAGATACTCCGCGATCTTTCTTATGGTTCCAAACTCTTTTATATAGGAAATCTTAAAGTCTTTCTCAAATTTCGTTGCTATCATAGCGCTGAGTCGCATAGCCGCAAGGGAAGTCAGACCTTCTTTACGAAAATCTGCGGTAACCCCAATCTCTCTGCCTGCAAGAACCTCCTTCACCAGATCACTGACCATCTGCTCTGTCTCATTTTCCGGAGGAACTATAAGTTCATCGGAAGTGGCCGGGATTTTCTGCAGCGCCTTTCGATCTATTTTACCATTTGGCGTCATCGGCATCTCATCCAGCTGCTTATATGCACCCGGAACCATATATTCGGCCAGGCTTTCGGCAAGGAAGCCGCGCAGAGCCTCCTGATCGATCTGTCCGTCACCGGTATAGTAGAGTACCAGATGGTCATCACATACCAGGGCTGCCACCTGAGCGATTCCTTTATAATGACTGGCTGCTGCTTCGATCTCACCCGGTTCGATGCGGAAGCCACGCAGCTTCACCTGGGTATCGATTCGTCCGAGGAATTCCAGATCACCCTCCTCGTTATACCTTACCAGATCACCGGTACGGTACATTTTCATTTCCACTCCATCAACAAATGTACATGGTACGAATTTTTCTTCAGTAAGCTCTTTTTTCTTCCAGTAGCCCTCTGCCACCTGAGGTCCGGCAAGGCACAGCTCTCCCTCCATTCCCTGCGGCATCAGCTTTCCGTATGCATCGCAGATGAAGGACCAGGTGTTGGGTACTGGCCGGCCAATGGGAATATCCGTATCCTTATTTTGATCCACCACATGAAGTGAGGAGCATACGGTAAATTCCGTCGGTCCATAACCGTTAACAAGTCTGATTCCCGTCTTTGCGCAGGGCAGCATCTTCTCCCCGCCCATCATTATGTACCGAAGCGCCAGGTCAGGATACTGGTTCACCATGGCCATCCCGATCTGGGTAGACATGGTAAGGCCATTGATATGATGCTCACGGATGTACTCCGCCATCCCTGTCATGTCCTTACGCAGCTCATCGGAGAAAATATGCACCTCTCCTCCGGCAAAGAGCGGACAGATCAGATCATCCAGCGAGGCATCAAAGGAAAAGCTTGGATGCAGGGCATGGATGCTGTCTTGTCCGATATGAAGCACATGCTGCCTCCATGTGGCAAATGCGCAAAGTGAGCGGTGACTCTGCACCACGCCCTTTGGTCTTCCCGTAGATCCCGATGTATAGATCATGTACGCCCTGTGCGCAGGCGTCGCACGGTTTATCGATTCCACATCCTTATATTTTGCAATGATGTCTGCTAGCAATTCTTCTGTCAGGACAACCTTTGCTTCAGAATCCTCCAGCATATAGTCAATCCTGTCCTTTGGATATTCCGGATCCACAGGTACATAAGCTGCTCCGGCTTTCTGTATACCGATGATGGCCGGGACAAATTCCTTCACATGACCCATCTTCACGGCAACAAAATGGTTCTCATCCATTCCCATCGCAATCAGGTACGAAGCGACAGCATCAGAGACTTTATCCAGTTCTGAATAAGTATAGCTTCCTCTGTTGTCTATGACAGCTTTCTTATCCGGTTTTTCCATGACATGCAGACGGAAATGGTCAAGCCAGGTCTTCCCTGCATCATAGGGCAAAGTCTCACCCCGGGAAAGCTCTATCACCTTTTCCTGCTCTTCTGTGTCCAAATGCCGGAATGTGCGGATCTCTTCCTCCGCCTTTGTGGATATCTCCTCCACATAGGTTTTGAATAAAGCAAGTACCCTGTCAATCTCCTTTTTCCTGTAAAGGCCGGTATCAAATTTTATGTGCAGAACCAGCTTTCCGTCTTCCAGATATGCGAAAGGAGATATCTCGGAAAAGTTCTCTTCCCGGAGGTATACTGGCTTCAGAAGATTATCCGAAACTGTTTCCTTTGCGCCACTATTGTAATTCTCAAAAGCAAAAACCGTCTGGAGCAGGTCATTTCCCAGATATGACTGCTTCTGTATTTCCGAAAGCGCGCAGTAATCATAAGCATTGCTCTTTGCGGCCTGCTCCTGCAGCTCCTTGAGGGCTGCTGCAGCGGTGGTATTCTGATCAATTCTGATTCTGACGGGTACGGAATTGATAAAGAGTCCGACCACATCCTCAGTCTTTACCCTGGTGTTGTCACGTCCCGAAACAACTCTGGCAAATACGACGTCATTCTGCCGGCTGCAGGTGGCTAGTACCATGCCCCAGGCCAGCTCCACGCCGGTATTGATGGTTGCCCCCGCCTCGCGGCAGGCCTGTTCAAAGTCGGACGTCACCTTCTGGCTTATTGCGATAAAAGCATCATCCTCTTTGCTTCTCTTGTCTTCCGGCACTTTGCCGTAAGACGGAACAGCGGCCCTGGTTTCATAACCGTCCAGAAGCTCTCTCCAGTAATCCAGACCGGCATGCATATCCTTTTTCAGAATCTCGCGTACCGCGGCTTCGTATCTTCCGGCTTCCTGCGTTTCGGCTTCAATGCTTTCGGTACTCTTCAGTTCTTCCCTGAGATACCGTACAAAGCTGCCCATATAAAGGCCTGTACACCAACCGTCAACTATAATGTGATGAACCGCTGTGATCAGATAGGAGCGACCTTCATACGCTTTCACGCAGGTCACGCTGAATAAAGGCTTTCTCTGGAGATCAAAGCCATTCTGCAATATGTCTTCCCTTATCTTCATGACAGCATCTATTTCATCAGCTTCTTTTGAGCCGGCTTCTCCCGCATAGGCATCTGTGGAAAGATTGATCATCCGTAGTCCTAGTTTTCTGTCAACAATGGCCTGTCTGGGTATTGTGACCCCATCGTGAATAATGGCTGTACGCAGGACTTCATGCTTCCTGCCAAGCCTGTCAAGAGCCCTTCTAAGCATCTCTTCCGAAAGGTTCCCATTCACTTCAAAAATATCTACCAGCCGGTACGCATGTGATTCAGGCTCGGACACATGCTTGAGCAGCATGCCCTCCTGCATGGGAAGCAGAGGATAGATTCTCTCCAATGTTTCTCCACGGGAAGCAAAGTCTACCATCACGGCTTCAAATTCATCTTCGCTCCATTGTGTTTCACCAAGATCTGTTGCCGTCACCACCGTAGCTATGTCAGAAGACAAGTATTTCGTGATTTCTTTGATCTGAGACAATATTCTCTCTGCGAACATGCGTGCCTCATCTTCTCCATAAAATGCCTTATTGAAGTCCATAAACAGGTTAAAGCACCCGCCCTGAACATAGCAGTTTATGGCGATATCCGGGCCATATGCGTTCAGCGGGCTGATATCATCTCCCACAGGAATATCCGTATCCGTAAAGAAACGTGCTCCGTCAGTTTCTTCCAGGCCCATATCTCCAAGATAGTTAAAGCCGATCTGGGCAGTAAGGTTTTTATCCAGCCCCTCATTCTGATCGGTGGATGAACCGATATTGTCAGACTTTCCACTATCTATGAAGCGCAGCACATTATAACCAAAGCCCTTGTTCGGAACTCTGTGAAGAGCTTCTTTGGATATTAAACAGTCATGGCGAAGGTCTTTATTAAAGCCTTCCACTATAACCGGATATTCTGATGTAAACCAGCCTACCGTCCTGTCTGTAGAGAGTCTTTCACCAATTTCCTCTCTTCCGTGTCCTTCAAGCTGCACGGAGATTCTGTTATTTCCCGTCACATCATGAAAACTCCTGCAGACAGCCGTGAGCAGGGCATCATTGATATCTGTATTCAGCTTCCCAAAGTCCGCATGAAGGAAGCTGTAAGTGTTCTGTGCGTCTAAGGTCAAGGCTAACCGTCCAAAGCTCCGTTTATAATCCTTTCCGTCAGCCGTTCCAAGATAAATGAGTTTCTTCTGCACGTCCTTCCAGTAAGGTATCTCCAGGCTCAGGATGTAGCTGTCACGGAAGCGCAAAAGTGCCTTTGCATAATCATTGTAGGTATTGGTTTTGTGAGGAAGGCGTATCTCCTCCCCCTGCAGTACCTGTCCGTAAGCAGTTTCCAAATCTGAAAGGATGATCCTCCAGGATACGCCGTCGATCACGAGGTGATGGATCGCGATATACAGATAGTCATGAGAAATTCCATGGATAAGGGCTATCCTCGTAAGGGCCTTGTCCATATTGATCTGCGTCTGTATCATTTTGCAGATTTCGGTCACAGCCTCTGTATTTTCCTCGACACTCTTGCTGTTATCAGACCGGACAGTATATTCTTCTATCTCTATAGTCGCATCTGCGCTTCGGACGAACAGTGTCTCATCCTTAAACACCGCCCTCAGCATGTCATGTTGGTAAACCAGCGCATCCCACGCCTTCTGAAGATTGTCTCTCCCGGCGCGATCGGACATCTCAAGGAGCCTTGTCTGGTTGTAATGACCGGGACAGGGCAGCTTCATATCCTTGAAAAAGGCCACGATGGCACTGTCAGGAACGGTTCCTTCATAAGGTTCCTGGCTGATTGCGGCGGTTCCGTCGCTCTCAGCGCAGCAGGCGATTCCTCTGACCGTTTTCTGCTTCATGATATCCGCCACAGAAACCTGGCACCCCATTTCCCGGAGAAGACTTACCAGGCGTATCGCCCTGATGGAATCTCCTCCCAGATCAAAGAAACTGTCAAATGCCCCCGGAGCCTGGTCCATTCCAAGCACCTGCTTCATTGCCTCAGCAATAGAGCACTCCGTTTCTCCCTGAGGTTCCACATACTCACCCGTCCGGAAAACCGATGGTTCGGGAAGGGCTTTTCTGTCTATCTTACCGTTTGGTGTCAGCGGCATCTCATCAAGCTGCATGAAAACAGAAGGCAACATGTAATCCGCGAGACTGCCTGCAAGGTAATCCCTCAAGGCATCCTCATCCACACCCTGACTGCCGGCACTCTCTTTACAGGAATAATAAAGTATCAGCTGGTCCTTCTTCACCTCTGCAGCCGCAAGCGCAATTCCTTCGAATCCGGCCGCAGTACTTTCAATCTCTCCGAGCTCAATCCTGAAGCCCCTGAGTTTCACCTGGGTATCCATGCGTCCCAGGTATTCCAGGTCTCCTTCCTCGTTGTATCTGGCCAAGTCTCCCGTATGATAGATCCTGACTTTATCTCCCCCAAAGTCCGCCAGGGTAAACTTCTCCTGCGTAAGCTTTGGCTGATTCCGGTATCCAAGAGCCATCTGGGGGCCGGCAAGGCACAGCTCACCCGTAAATCCCCTCGGAAGCAGCTCTCCGTTTGGATCCATAATATATGCAAAACAGTTATGAACAGGACGTCCAATGGGTATCGTCCTGTAATCCCTTGTCTTATCGATTTCGTAATAGGTGGCATCTACCGTAAACTCCGTAGGGCCATAAGCATTGTAGACCGGTCCTCTCGCCTTCGGCACAGTGGTCATCGCCTCTCCGCCAACACAGAAGTAATCCATATCGAGAGGCTCATCTGCTGCAAGCAGCTGGCCGAACTGGGTGGAACAGGAACCTCCATTTACGCTGAATTTTTTCATGAATGCCCGCATTTCCACAGGATCCCGCCTTGCGCTCTCCGGTACGATGCATACTGTTCCTCCCACACTAAGCGGAGGGAAAAGGTCCTCCACTGCCGCATCGAAAGCAAAATTCGAGTGAAGGGCGATGCGGCTCTTTTCACTAAGTCCCCACCTGTTACGGATAAACTGCACAAAATTATGAAGCGCCTTATGCTGTATCATGACGCCCTTTGGTTTCCCGGTAGATCCGGAGGTATAGATTATATAGGCCAGATGCTCCGGGCTAATGTCCACCCTGTATGTCAGCTCCTGTCCATCTCCTTCAGCCGCAGCCATCTTATCCTGTTCAGGGGATAGTATGTCCGCAACTGTATCTTCTGTAAGTAAAAGCTTTGCCCCGGAATCTGAAAGCATATAGTCTACTCTCTCCTGCGGATAATCCAGATCTATGGGCATATAGGCTGCCCCTGCTTTGTGGATTCCTATCACCGCTGCGGCAAACTCCTTCACACGGTCCATCCTTACGGCTACGAAGCTGTTTTCCTCTACTCCATTTTCATGGAGAAAAGCCGCAATCCGGTCAGATGCTCTGTTCAGTTCATCGTAGGTATAACTTCCCTTACTGTCCGATACCGCCGTCTTTTCCGGTATTTTATTGACACTTGCAAAGAAGAGATCAAGCCAGGTCTGCCCGGCATCATAGCGAAGTTCTTCTCCCTTTGAAAGTGTGAGAATCTCTTTGCGCTCCTCATCAGAAATAAGGCTGATATCCAAAAGCTTATTCTTTACCATCATGTCCTTCAGTACCTGGTTCATGCATCCGGCAAACCGTGCTATATACTCTTCGCTGTATCGGTCCGCATGATACTGTACCTGAAAGACAAGCTTATCCTCCTCCGGGAAGAGCTGCACGGAAAGCGCATCTCCCGTTGCGATGAAGGGCAGTTTTTCACGCTTTAGCCCTAAAGTGCTCCCCTTTGGAAGAGAAAGCATATCCGCCTGCCAGACAAACTGCACATCGCTGGTGATGCCTGTATCTGCAGAGAGTTCCGCGAAGGAATAGAGGTCGTTGGCCATAGAGCCAAGCATCTGCTCCTTAAGAGCAGAGAGGTACTCCGCAACAGACAGATCCCCGCCCCTGTGGCAAAGCACTGGCAGGGTCGTAACAAACATCGATACTGTTCTGTGGCAGCGAGGATCACGTCGGCCGTTATATACTGTAGTAAACAGTACATCCTTCTTAAGAGTGTATGCTGACAGGAGATAACCGAAAGCAGCCGTAGTGAGCACATTTTCAGTCGTCATATGCTTCTCGCAGAAATCCTTTAATTCTCCGTAGGAAATATCCAATGTAAATGACTGGTCCCCATATGTCATCCCGCTTCCCTTCCGATCGCCCTCAGGAAGCGATATGGGATCAGCATCACCAAACTGCTTTAAGTTCCACTCCTTTGCATTATTCCATGCTTCCATGTTCTGTCTGGCGCTCTGTTCGGCCATGGCCGCATCATAGGCAGTCCAGCTCTCCGGAGAGATGTCTTCCCCGTTCAGAGCTTTTTCCAGATCTGCGGCCAGAATCTGCATGGAGGTTCCGTCAAAGACAAGGTGATGAAAATCCATAAAGAGATACTGCACCTCTTCCGTCCCGATCAGCCTGATGCGGAACAGGCGCTCGTTCTTTATATCAAAGGGCTGCACCAGAGATTTCTTTATCTTCTCGAATTCCTCTCCGGTCATCTGTTCACGGATGCATATCTCCTGCTCCGAGAAAGCGCTCTGATACTGCATGGCTGGCATGCCATGCTCATCTGATACGATCCCGGCAAAGAGCCCCGGATGAGCCCGCACCATCTTTTCGACCGCAGCTGTCATAAGCTCCGGATCCGTATCACATGGCAGGCTGAAAAGCAATGGATTATTATAGACAGCTTCCCCTTCCCTCCTTTCGCATTCAAGGAAAATTCCGAGCTGGGACTGGGTCAGTGGACAAGGACCTGCCAGATTCTTACTATCCCCTTCCGCCTCTTTTTCCAAAGACAGCTCATCCAGATAGTATTTCACTGTTTTCTTCGGAGTTCTCCCACGGAAAATCTGATTGATGCTAAGCCCGGGAAGGTCGCATGTACCCACGACCTCAATGGAAGTAATGGAATTACCTCCCAAAGCATAGAAATCATCCTCAGCTCCAAAGCGCTCTCTTCCAAGCGCACGGGCCATGGCATCACACACGGCACGCTCCATGTCATTTGCCGGTGCGACATACTCCGCCGATTCAGCTAAAGGCTTAGGCAGAAGACGACGGCTGACCTTTCCGGTAGCCGTACGAGGCAGATCATCCAGGTGTACAAAGCGTGACGGTATCATGTAGTAGGGCAGGACACTTTCAAGCTTCTCCCTGAGTTCTTCAGTATCGAGCTCCACCGGATCCGCATAATAGCAGCAGATAAAGGTATCAATGCCTTCTCCGAAGCCTGCTGCAACCACTCGCTCTAAGCCTGACACACGTTTTACCGCTGCCTCGACCTCCGCAGGCTCCACACGGTTGCCGTTTATCTTAATCATGTCATCTATGCGCCCGATGATCTCATACTGGCCATCCGGCAGCATACGGGCCATATCCCTGGTATGGAATTCTCCATTCACGAAGGCCACGGCAGTATCCTCCGGCCGGTTTATGTATCCGCGAACAAACGGATTCTCGACACAGAGCTCTCCCTCTTTACCTTCCGGCACTGGATTTCCTTCCTCATCCCGCAACGTAATCTTCAGGTTTGTCAAAGGTTTTCCTACCGGTGCGATCTCGTTAGGCTTGTCCAGATGTCCCATAGTGATACAAAACGCAGTCTCACTCATAGCATAAGCGTTTATTATGCTTAATCCGGGATCCTCGGACCAAATACCATTTGCCGGTTCAGACCCCACAAAAATCCTTTTTAAATTTGGTATTTTTCGCATGAGATGCAAGATAGACGGGGCACAGAAAAGAGCATTAACCTTATTTTCCACGAAAACCTTTAATAAAGCCGGCGGATTCTTGGTAATGCTGAAGGGAACGACACTGAGTCTGCCGCCAACATCCATTAGGCATATATAGCAAATGACCACAGCAACGAAATAAAGAGGTGCGATCAGCGCAAAGTTTTCAACAATTTTCATCAGGCTCTCGCCGTTTTCATACATGCTCTGTGCAATCATGTCAAGGTTCCCGTACTCATGGAGTACGCCTTTTGGATTACCTGTGGTTCCGGAGGTATAAACGGCAAAGGCGGCATCATGATCATCCACATCGGCAAAGCCCGGAAGTGATTCACACTGAAGGATTTCCTCCCAGACCCTGCTATCAAGTACCAGTTTGCACCCGCTGTCCTTACGGATAAATGCAATACGCTCCGTCGGATATTCCTGCTCCAGCAGAACAAAAGCGGCCCCTGCCTTCCACACGCCAAGCATGGCAATAAAAGGCTCCACTCCTCTGGGAAGTATGATATTCACGAAATCTTCCCGTCCTATTCCATGGTCCTTCAGATAACGGTAAACTTTTCCTGAGAGCAGATCCAGTTCACGGTAGGTGATATTCTTTCCATCTCCCATTGATGAAAGAATTATCTTCTCAGGAGTGTTCAAGACTTGACTTTGAATCCTTTTGAAAAACTCGTTCATTTACTGTTCCTCCTTGAAAGCACCTTTCTGATGCCAGGCTCATCGGAAGTCGTAGAAGCGCTATTTTGCGTCTCCTTCCATTTCATTATTACCATATTCTGCCCGAATGAATAGCTGTAAGAAGCATCACTCATAAACTCTTTCATGATCTTTAAGCCCGCCTTTGCGTCCTCATTGGCCACATGGACCGGATCAAATGGTATGCCATCGTCTTTAACAAAGAGGGTAATCCCATCACTGTCACTGATCAGGCTGATATCCATATATGCGTTTTCCGGTCTTCCGCTATGCTCAACATAATTGAGCAAAAGTTCTTCTATACAGTGGGAAATGTCCATTTCCTTTTCATATGTGGTCTTACCGGAAAGAAAATCACCTGCCTTATTCACTGCATCCCCAACCCACTTCCTGTCACAGGGTACTGAAACATCAAATCTCATGGTGTCATCAAGCGGCTTCGGTATCAGATGAATCCACCCCACATTTCCTCCTGCCATTATCCTCGCGGGTATGGAGCATAGTAGTACAAATCCGATAGAAAGGCCGCTTCCGATTGGAAATGCCACCCAGATATTACCAATCAGGTATTTTGCCAGAAGAAAGCCAATGCCAAGACTAAAAAGCATGGATAATGCAGACAGGGTGGAGATAACAGAATGGTCATTTATCTGGTACATGATCATCAGGGGAAGTACTACACTCAATGAAAAATTAAGGCTGGCGATAAGAGGAAGTCCCTGACGAGTCAGGCTGATCACCGAGGGATCCGTAGCCCCAAAAAGAGCAGCAAGAGCACCTGAAACGAATAACACGACAAGGACACTCAGCGTCGCAAATCCACAGGATATGACAAGACCTCTTTTCAGCAGCCGCCGGAGACCATCGTAATCACTTTGAGCTGCAAGCATACCTCCTATCCCCAGAAAAGCTCCCTGTACTCCTCCTGATATCATCTGTCCGAATGATATCATGGCATAGCCAATGGACATGACAAAAACTCCAGCCGCCCCATGAACAGACTGAACAAAATAATTACAAATAAATATTATCAATGTGAGGGCAGTATTTCCGAAAAAGGATGGAATCCCCATCACTACATTTCTTCCTATCATGCCGGCAAAGCCCGCAAAATGCGCTCTTATTCCAAGAGCCTTTCTTTCCCGGAAAAGGAAAACAAACAGCACTGCCACTCCGATCAGTGAACCTGTCAGAGTTGCGAAAGCCGCTCCGGAAATATCCAGTGAGAAAACCTTTACGTACAATATGTCACAGATTAAATTTACGATTACGGTGGAAATAGTGGCAAAAGAAACAAGTCTTGGATAACCTATGGTCTCAATTAGTATTGACATGCCGTTAAACAGAAACAGCAAAAAAGAACCTGCCATAATGACAAACAGATATTTGTAAGTATTATCGTATAATGTCATGTCCTGGCAGAGCAGGGAACTGATCCCCGGCGATAGCACTACGGAAAGAAGGGATATTATAAGACCGAAAGCCAGGCAGGAGGAAATAGAAACGGTCATGGAGCTACTCGCCTCATCGAAGTTCCTGCTACCCAGTGCTTTCGCCGTTATGATTGCAGCCCCGGCAGAAAGTAGAAACGTTATGGCGGAAATGAGTCCCAAAACCGGCACTACATTCTGTATCGCAGCTACAGCCTGCGGGCCAATCAGTTGTCCCATAAGGATACTGTCAACCACACCATTAATATTCATGACAGCCATTGTAGCTATGGATGCGGTAAGAAATTTTCTCAGACTTCTGTTGATCAGGTAACTGTTCCGACTCTCCATTTCTTCATCCCTGCTTTTATTAATATGAATTCACAATAACATTTCAAAAATTAAACTTTATTATCATTATAATCCTGCACCAGCCAACTCTCAATCAAAACCAGATGACAGAGTGCACAGATTCCATTTGGCGAAATTTAACCCAAATACCATCACTTATAAAATCATATTGATGAAGTTTTCAATATGCAAGGCTTAATAAGCTGCAGAAGCTCTTCTACTGCGCTTCTGCTTTGACGCACTCATTTACCCAGTCGATGAAGTTAGTTGTCGAGTCACCGCTAAGCCTCATTTCTTATAATTCTTAAATACCTAATTAATCATATTATCTAACTATAAAAAAAAGAAAGACTGCATACACAGCCTTCCTTAAGCTCATATTTTCCGTCCGCCAAAAGTACATATTTTTTGCTTCAATTTTAGTCGACCAGTTTCCTTTTAAACAGCACTCAAACCCGCATGGTTAAGCGGTTGTCTTAGTGAGTAAGACGACGGTTTCGACGGTCATTTTGTTGTGCAACCGAATATAATAATTATCTTCATAATATTTGCTAATGCTATTTGCGAGATTTAACACCAAGCATTTTTTTTACTTCTTTATCAAAATCGGATTCTATCGGCTGAGTCTTATCGAAAATTCCATACTCACCATATGCCTTGTCCAACGCTTCCTTATGAGAAATCCTGCCGTTGTCTTTCAAAATCTTATACTGGCGGAATTCCAAAAATGCATTTACGCTCTTCTCGAACTCCTCCATCGTAAAAACATTTTCACGTTCGATCAGATCTTCAATATAATCAAAATAACCCGTAACTGGTAGAGTCCGGTCTCTTTTTACTATTTCTGCTCTTCACTATAAAATATGCTAATTTATAGCAAAATGACGGTAAAGAACCAACCAAGCGGTTTAAGGGGCTGTGATTTTTCAAATATTTGCAAAATCAAAAATGGCTATTTTAGAAGCTTTTCAATTACAAAACTTGAGAATTTTGAAAGATTTGTTTTTAACTCTGAGTATTTATAAATTTCTAAAGAAAATCTCGTGAAATTTTGGTTTTTTAAAATGAAAAAATCAGAATAAAAAAATAGGAGGAAGATGGGGAGATTGGCCCCTCGGCCATAATAATCCGTCAACAGTATAAAATTAAGGAAATAAAGGTCAAGTGCTGGTTGTTATCTCGTTATTGTTATGAGTGTAAATATTAGTCCCGGGTAAATAAAAAGGAGGACAGGTTTTATAGCCTATCCTCCGGAATCTTTCATATAATGCGGTCTTTTGATGCATAAATTAGCTGTGGTTATCGATGTAGTAGTCTACTCCATTTACTCTCAGAATGTACTGGCTCTCGTCGAGTTCCTGACCTGTGATCCACTTACAGGTACTGTATGTGTCATAGTCGGTGTCTCCTGAAACATCTCTCATAGGCATTGCGATGTAATCGCCATCGAGGGTATAAAGCTGTAGAACTGCATCTGGTGTTACGAAAGGTACGTAAACCCATTCGTTAGAGAGGAGGTTGCTGTCCCAATATCTGTAACATGCAACAACATCGTTATCCTCAATCCAAAAACGGTCTGTGTATTCGATTACTGTTTCATCATATTCATCAAGACCCTCGTGATCAGAGTTTACACTGTTTCCTGTAAGGACTGCTGTAGAAAAGGACTCGTCCTGCTTCTGCTTAAGACCGATTTCGTATTCGCTAAGAGATGCCTTCTTTGACTCAAGGTCTTTCTTAAGTCTATCAAGGTCAACATTCAGACTTCTGATTTTTCCCTTTGCCTGCTTGAGCAGAGTCTGATAAAAGTCCTTATCATAACTCCAACCATTGTCTTCCTGCTCTTTGATGTAGTCCTCGATTTCTTTGAGTTCTGCCTCTGCTGCAGCGATTTTTTCCTCATGCTCTGCTATCTGCTCTGGATACCAATTCTCGATGTCATTTATCAGGTCATTGTAACCTGCTACAAGCTGAGCTGCCTCTGCTTCTGCGGCATTATAATGCTCTGAATAAGCAAATGTTGAAAATGCAAATGTCATTGCACAAGCGCATCCGATTAAAGTTGTTAGTTTTCTCATATTGCTCTTTTCCTCACCTATTCTATCTCTATAAAAAACTTTCACATAAAATTGTACTTTTTATGTTCCTTAGGCATTATAACACATACTTCTAAAGATTTAGAGTACCAGGTTCAATAAACTTTTTCTTTGGCTCAGTTTTTCATAGCAGACTTTACACTATCAAAAAAGGCACTCGCATCACTGCAAGTGCCTCATTATTGCAATAAGTGTTCAAGCATTAAAAAGTTCTTATCTCCCTAGCTATCGAAAATGGTATTATTTCTCCAGGATTTGTTCCTTGATATGCCTTTTCCTCATGCATGTAATCTACGATTTCTTGTGCCTTAAAATTCTTAAACTTCCTTATCACAGCATCCAAAATAGATTTATCCTTATCGCTTAATACACTATAATCCATGCCCTTACTCGGATAAATATGAAGCATGGAATCATAGTTGATGCTTACTTCCTCACGAACATTCAGGTTTTCAAGATTCATGAGGCTATAATGCCCAATCGGAAGTGCACCCATTTCATTATGGCGATAAACCAATCCGGTAATTGCAACTCCATTCTCTTTATAAGATAAGGCATCAGCGTACCAAAGCATTTTCATCAACTTAACCTTGAAAAGATTTGATACCTTCTCAGCTATATAGGAAATAGCGGCTTCAAGCTTATCTATATCCAACAAAACAAATCCATTTGAATCAGAGGGCTCTTCAAAACTTGCATACTCACCTTCAAATGCTTGTCGTGTCAGGTATTCTTTTCCATATGAATCTAACTTCTCCACGATTTTTGATCTTACTTCAAGTCTTTTAAGACCAGGAAATTTATCCGCATTTTTCTTCAAAAATTCTAAAGCTTGCAGCGGATTATCTTTTATCAAACGCAGCATAGTATCATATGCCTCATCTTGAATCGCCTTACTCTCATAACGAGAAATTGTAGCTTCTCCCCATCCAAGTAATCTTGCTAAGTCTACTTGAGACAATCCATAGCTTTCTCTTATTGCCACGATTTCATCAGAAGTAAGTAATCCATGTTTAACACGATATGCATTCCTAGCGTTGAGAAGATTTTCATTTGTCATAGAGCCAGTTTCAAATTCATTTTCCTCATCATCTGCATTTGCACAAAAATAAAACCTCTCTTCATAGGTTACCTTATCCCCTTTCAGAGTAATCGTTGCAAAGCGTTTTCTTTCTTCCACTTCATGTGTTTTGTCGCACAAAGGACAATCCATATGAACCTTTCTAATTAATGTGCTGGCCTCCATAGTTTGCCTCCTTTCCTTTCCGTTTACGCATATGGGAATTTCATAGGTTCCCTTGCGTAATGGAATGACACGCATAATATGCGTCGCTTCTGATCTCCATTAATCTTTAATTTCACATAAACAAGCTTTCTGTTAATGTCTTTTCCGAAAACAAACAATAATGGTGGATCTAAATCATCTTTGTCAATCTTTGTCTCGGAATACTCGGAAACTGTTAGCTCTTTAAGTCTCTCAACCACATCCCATGTATCATAGTCAAGATCCAATAGTGTATATGGTGTAGAGTGTTCTTCATCATTGGGCTTTTTCTTTTTTATCAGCGTAAGATCAGAATCTATATTAAAATCCTTTTTTCCCAGAAGCTCTTTCAATTCTTCCAAGAAAGCGATGACTTCTCTTTTTTTCGATTGCGTGCTAAGAAAAATGTCAATCACCTCCCTCAATATATACACTATCAATTGATAGTATACACATCAATTGATAGTTTGCCAAGAGTCCTTTTACAAGACGATTTAATCAAATCTCGATCTAAATTCACTGACTAAATTTATTTTCCGGGCGATGGCTCCATCGGCCATATCCGATAATCCGGCAATCAGATACAGTACAAAAAAATGTCGAATAAAACACTAGACAAAAAGACCTCCGGAAAATCCGAAGGTCTTCAAAATATATGGTAGTATGCTATCTCAGTTCAGTTAGTTATTAATTAAGATAATAAGGAACTGCGAATGTCTGTGAAGGATCAAGATTGAATGCAACCATATAAGTCAGCTGACTGGATATATTTAAGCCTGCTGCATCAGCACCATAAAGTGCAGAGATCATTGACACTAAAGTATCCATAAGACTAGACATATCCACCTGCATGAATGTCAGATCACCATTAGCATTAAAATGTAACTCATAAGGCATGTTATAAAGATAATCATAGGTTGTATCACCAGTATTTTCAACGCTATTAAGTGCACTTGAACCGGCAAAGTCCTCTTTAGTTGTATAACCTCTTACAACAAACTCACCATTCTCAATAGTAACTGTCTCATTACCGTGATACTTAATAGGGAAGTAGTTTTCTCTTATGTTTGATGTCTGCATTACCTCAGAATTAGCAACAGTACCTGATGCAATTTCATAACGCTTATAGTTCACTCCATCATAAATGGTGTAAAACTCGCTGGCTTTTGTTTCAGTGACAGCACCATTTTCATACTCGATGGTATTCATTGTACTGTGAACATTTTCACCATTAACTATAGAATAACTCTCGGTTACGGAATTCATAGAATCAGTACCGGTACTCATATTCATATTAACAGTCTCTTTAACACCAAAATTCTGAGTTGCATTAAGCTTTGCAGCGAAACCGTTGATAAGTGCTGCTGCCTGAGAGTTATCAACTGCTGTTCCGGCTGTCTGATCTGTTGTTGTTCCGGCTGTCTGGCTCTGAGTATTGTAAGCATCAACACCCTGAATACCGGTTGCACCGGCGTAACTAACCATAGCACCAATGCTTACAAGTGCTGATGTTACTAAAACTAAACCTGCTTTCTTAATCTTCATTACTTAATTCTCCTTTTGTTAATATAAAAATTTTTATTATAAGTCCCGACTTTTTTTGGAGGCCCAGCTGACAATTTAAGGCTATTCTACACTTAATGCAGATAAATTACTATACTTTGGACAGATTCTGATATATATAGTTTTTTTTTTACAGGATATCCGGCTTTGGTTTTTTGAATTCTTCATCCGAATCAACATCCTGTTACTTAAGAATACTCAGATCGCTCATCTTTTTAAGATTATCTCCTGTTAGGATTTCGCTTGTTTCTTTTGTATGTAAGTATATTATCATTGGCATTAATAAATTAGATTTAAAACTGATAAAAATGCAGTATTTGCTGATGAATTGCAAAGAGTATAGATTTGTCAAGCGTATTACAATTGTTAATTACTTATAGTTGCCTCATTTTGAGCCGAAAATAAGATTGTAATATAAATAGCCTTATATATCACTATCAGGCTGCATTTTTTAGCAGGAGGAAGAAAGATATTATGATTAAAAAGAGATTGATGTCTTTAACCATTTGTTTCTTATTACTGTCAGGATCTGTTATCGGCTGTGGATCTTCCGGTACCGCAGATAAAGCTGAATCAAGCGCACCATCCAAAGTCGAAGCTGTTAAAGAAAAAGAATCCGAGGTTTCAACAACAGAAGCTGCTGAAACGACTGCAGAGGAAACAACTGTAGAAGAATCAACTGAAGAAGAAACAACTGCAAAATCTGAAGATGTAAGCATTGAAGAACAGGTAATATATGATGATAATGGAATTTTAGTTAAAGCTACGGGAATCGAAGATTCTACATTTGGAACTGATTTAACGCTTTATATTGAAAATAATTCCGATAAAGATATCACAATTCAGTCTCGTGATACTAATATAAACGGTTTTATGGTAGAAACTCTGATGTCGACTGATGTTGCGGCCGGGAAAAAATCAAATTCCAGTCTTACATTCGAATCAAATTCATTGAAAAAATGCGGCATTGATCAGATCGCTCATATTGAAACAAAGCTTTATATTATAGAGGCTGATACCTGGGCTGAAATAGACACTTCTGACGTTATAACTATAGATACATCTGTAGCAGAAGGTTTTGAACAGCCGGTTGATGACTCCGGAGATATACTTGTAGATGAAAATGGCATTAAGATAATCAATAAAGGCCTGTCAAAAGACAGCTCATTTTTGGGCCCGGAAATACTTTTATACATTGAAAACGACTTTGATTCTGATATCGTCGTTCAGGTTAGAGATGTTTCTGTTAATGGTTTTATGGTTGATGCGATGATGTCTGAAGAAGTTCTCATAGGAAGGAAGTCTTTCAGTGCGGTTACTTTCCTCAGCTCTGATTTAGAAAAGAATGGAATAAAGGACATCGAAGAAGTTGAATTATATTTTACTATAATTAACAATAACACTTACGAAACCATATATGATTCAGATATTTTTACTCTTAAATTCTAATCATTAGCTCAGCAAAAGGCGCTTGGTACATGTACCAAGCGCCTTTTGCACGATTATCTTCATTGTGAAGTAAATCTGATTATTAAAGGTTTTAAATCTTAATACGTCGAGGATTCTGAATAATACGGGTCTCCTCGATAAATTGCTGAAAATTCGTGGCCAGCGAAGTAAATAAGTCCATTCTCTATATAAATGTCTTCATTATCAAAATATTTAATACCACCATACTCTGGATCGGTTACAAATACGAGTTTATTTCCATTTAATTCATATGTACCGGCACTAGTAAATCCTCTTTTTCCACCAAAGAACATGGCACCATAGGTATTGTCATTATTTAAAGTAACTTCAAATTCAACATCATGTTCGGCATCTTCGATATAATGATCATAATATGTTCCTACAATACCATCATGTGGTTTAAATGAATCGGTTTTAGCATAGTAGCTATCTCCATCTTCTTCACCACTGAAAACAATTGTGTTTGTAGATGGGTTAATTGTAAATATTGACATATAACCATCCATAATAGTATTTGTAACATATCCAAATTCAGAACCACTAACTCTGGAATATATCTCTGACGTAGGTCTACTTACGAAACCGCCGGTACTATCGTCACGAATATCACTAATTTTAGTTACCTTAATATGGTTATTATCTATATATTCAATTATTACTGAATTATATTCAAAATTGAAAGGGCGTGTCCATTTACCGGAATCATTTATGTTATATTGGTATGTATATATACCTGAAATAGACGCATCTATAGGTGTATATTGGGTTACTGAGCCTGACATTTCATTGGTTTCTTCACCCATATACCATGCACCATTCGAGTTGATTTTTCTGTTATCGATGGTTGTATCTGTAAGCATATTTCCATTTTCATCAAAACGATACCATTTTCCATAGCCGTCATTATCATCATCAATACAATACCAACTAGAGGTTACAAAAGAACCATCATTATTTAAATACTTCCATGAACCGTTAACAGACTGCCATCCGGTGACAGATTTATCATCGGCATCGTAGAAATGACTTTCCTCGCTATCGGATATGATGACATTCGTATATGCCTGTTCAAGTGCATCCGACAAGTTTACTGCCTCCGGAAGTACTTCAACGGCTTCCTGCAAGATACTTATCTCTTTATCTTTTTCGCCATTTTTTTCATATGTACTGGCGAGAAGGATATATAGATTCTCATTTTTAGGATCTATTTCGATCATCTTCTGCAATGTCAGGATCGCTTCGTCATAATTCTCTTCCGCTATATATTTATTGGCTGACTTAAGCATTCGCCTGATGCGCTGTGCCGGAAGATTGAAATATATCAGTATCCCGACAAGAGCTGCCAGAAGTAAAACTGTCACTATAGAAATGATTAAAACTAAATTTGATTTCTTTTCCATAAGTACTCCGGATCATTCTTTATAGTATGTGCAATTCAAATGTATATTGGCATACTATCAATTGCAACGATAAATTTGATTAAAATCTGACGTAAAGCATTATTAGCTGATGGATTGTAACGAACTTCAATTTGTAATGATACCTTAAATGATAAACATAAAGATTTAATTCTTGGTTTTCAAATTGAATGGGTAGAATAGCCTGATTGAGGATTGACAAGATTAATTTAATGAATTTATAGAATGTAGGGTGTTTTATTGTAACAGTTCAGCCGGCAATGGTTCGCGAAGACCGTGGTCGGCTCTTTTCCCCACCATCCGGAGTTATTGGAACCACTGATTGACCTTAAAACTCAGTATTCAGAATCTAAGTCAATGTAACCAGCCATTCAGGATGACCCAAATGCTGATTACCTGAAATTAAGTCAATGTAACCAGCCATTCAGGATGACCCAAATGCTGATTACCTGAAATTAAGTCAATGTAACCAGCCATTCAGGATGACCCAAATGCTGATTACCGGAATATGGGTCAATGTAATGCCTTGTTCACTGCGAAAATATGGCATCCCGGCTGAACTGTTACGTTTTATTCATCTTCTATCTCTTCACGAAAATGGTCCCCGGAACATATGTTCCGGGGACCATTAAACTTTATTACTATGAGTAAATTTTTTTCTGTTTTGATTCCATTAACCAATCTTAATTTAAATATCTAATTCTTTGGAATTCATCAAGTAATTCATTGGTTTATCGTCTACTCTTTCTTCTTAAAGAGTTCCATGATCGCGAGACCCACAGCTCCTCCGATCACGACCACGATGACTATGGAAATAATGAATGACATGATTCCAAATACTATAAGACCAATTCCTAACCACCTGAATATCTTGAGGAAGGTTCCGTCTGATTTGGAAATATCCTCAGAATAAAACTCCATAGGATCGTCAGGATCTACGCAGATCGTGTAGCTGTTCCCTACTTTGAAAGTGTTTTTAAAGGTACTGCTATAGGAATTTGCATTAGATGAGTAGGTAGTACCTTTGTAGTCATATTCAAAAACAGGTGTTACTGCGGATGAACTCGAGCTTCCATTATCTGAGCTTTCAGATCTTGCAAAACCGATCACTGTTGCCTGAACCTCTGCTGTGCAGCGTTCTTTTAATGAGGCATTTTGTTTGGCTATAAATGATGATGAAAAGATAAAGGCTATTCCGATTATCACCATGAGTATGGAGCCTAAAAGACCACCAAAAGGACCGCCAATACTTCGGGTTCCTGCGTTAACTCTCATGACAAATCCCCATTCCCATTATCCAAGGATGTATCCCGATTATTATCAAGATTTTCATCTTGCTTATTATCATGCTTATCTTCATGCTTAGCATTCTGATCATCATTGAGGTGTGCCTCGGCATACTCCTCAAAGGCGGCATGCCAATGCTTGTAAGCTGCGTTTGTCTGGTGAATACCTTTATCGCTGCAATATTGTTTTGCGAGATTTCCCTCACTGTCATAGAGCCGTGACGCTACATCAAGATATCCCCAACCGTTTTCTGCGGCCAATGCTGCCATCTTTGCATTAAATGCACGGATGGTGTCATTGTTAAATTCCTCTTTGGCATAAACATAAATAGGTGTTGTACTTACAATAGTAATCTTTATACCGGGAATTTCCTGCTGTATCTTTGCAAGATACTGAAGATACTTAGCCACAGTGCCGTCCACACCACCCCAAAGGTCGTTCAGTCCAAAGAAAGTATAAATGTGTTTTGCTCCCATAAGCTTTAAGGAATCCCAGGCGTACATCTGCTGTCCCTGATATATGGGATGTTTGGATTTGCCGGAAATCGCCATAAAGGCGTTATGAACCGAGTAACTTACTCTGGTGAGGAACTTAAGATTCTGGAATATGGGTAATGCAGAATTTCTTACAGCATAACGGGAAAAGTCCTCTGCTACAGAATCTCCTATAACAACAGAATCCTTATAAAAATCTCCTATTCTTTGAGCACGAAGAGCCTCTTCCTGAAGCCTTTCCTGTTCCGCAAGCCATGCTCTGTTTTGCTGCTCCCGAAGGATTTCTTCCTCTGACAATGTTTCTTCTGCTTTCGGTACATTTTCTGTTTGTGTCACACCGGTTGTATAGGTATCCGTGCTTTCAGTCGCAGGGACTGTCGGAAATGTTTCCGATGTAGTTTCAGAAATCCCCTGCGTATCTGCATATGTAGAAAATACAGGTGTTAATGATAATGCTGTGATCAGCAATATCGCGGTAATAGTTCTTTTTTTCATAATAGTACTCCGTTTCTTTTTTTATTATTTATTCACTTTTTTATTCAATTATTTATTTTTCATTCACTTTTTCTTTAATATACTCCCAATCCGGACATCGGGTATAGTTTTTGTTTGGAAACTCACATTCCCGGTTCCAGGGGCGATCAAAAACCATGATCTTCAGGTCCGGCATATGATCAAAAAATCTGAAAGCCATGGGTGAATCCTCTACTGCAAAATCAAATTTCATTTTGTAGTAGTCCTCAAGCTCCAGATTGAATTCACTGTTCTTGATAAAGGAGTCTCTTCCATATTTGTTGAGGGTAAAAAGACGGGCACGATCAAGACCATGTTGGTCAAGCCATTTTCTGGAGTGCTCATAGGAACTTGCAGGGCGACCGGTAATGATAGAAACTTCATGCCCCTGATCGATCCACGCATTAAGGACTTCCGATGCTCCGGGTGTTTCCTCATAGGATAAAAGGATCTCGGGAAGATGCCCTTCTATCATCATTTTTTCATATTCTTCATCCGTAAGATCAAAGGAACTTTTAAGATTAAAAAACCGTACATCTTCATAGGGAACTTTCTTCCCGAAAAGTCTTTCTGCAATTACTGTGAATGCTCTGGCGGTTTCGCAGAGACAATCATCAAAATCCACATATATTTTCATAACTATTCTTCCCTCTATAGGCGCATGTTATGCGCCGCTTATTTCTGACATACAGATGCTAATCTAATTGGCTCATTTGTAAACACCTGCTTTTCGCGGTTTTTATCCGACATACAGATGCAGATCTGATCGGCTGTCTAAACAATTATACTGGAATCATAGTTTAGATACAGTCGTTTGTATAGGTTTTATTTAAATTATACTGTTCTGATTTCAGTATTGTCCAAAAGGAAAAATATAAAAAAACAAGCTCATTTGCGGTATGTATTTACCACAAATGAGCCTGAATCAATCTTTCACCATATATCATTTACTGCAGCTTTTAATCTTCTCTGCGGAATCTGTTGTATCTTCCGGACAACCTTTGTTCCACCGCACAGACGCTGCCTTATCTTCTTTTCGTCCAGGTACTGTCCGATGAATACACACTGACACTTTGTGTCAGGTGAAGATGTTATGGCATACATACGGTCCGCAAGATCGAATCTGAGCATTTCTCCATCGATCATCACTGTCCCCTTGGCTCTTGCCATATGCCCGAATTCATTGTGAAGGCAGTCTTCAAGGAACATTACAAGTTCAGCAGGATTATGAAGCTCTGTCCGGCTAATGCTTACCTGTGTGAATTCATCCTTTGCAACTGCCTCACCGGCAGAATCTCCTGATAATGAATCAGACCCTGAACCCGGTATGGCAGTAATTTCGGAAGTATTATCAGAAGTATCTCCCAAACCCATAAGAGACATCCACCATTCATCACTCATGTTTGAATAATGTGACCCTATGATCTCAGCGTGTGGATTTATATCTCTTATCATAGCAGATACTTGCTCAAGGACTTCCGTGGAAGCATGTTCACACTTGGAAAAAACAACGGTCTCAGCATTGGCAACCTGATCCCTGTAAAGCTCAGGCCACTCCTTCATATTCTGTTGGAAATTTTCCGGAGAAAGAACCACTGCAGGTTTCAAAAGACTGATGCTGCCGTGGAGAAAAGGCTGTAAATTATTGATTATATTGCTGAGTCTTCCGACACCGGTGGGTTCAATGATGAGATACTCAGGGTCAAGAGATGAAAAGATGGTAAATACGGAATTTGCAAAGCTGTCCTTCATGGTACAGCAGACACATCCCTCCATAAATTCCATGACCTGAATGTCATCTTCTTTGGCGGTATCGTTCCGGAGCTCCAGGGAATCCAGATTGTTATCGCCATATTCATTTTCCATGATCACAGGGTGAGTCCCGGTTCTCTTTATAAGTTCCTTTATAAATGTGGTTTTTCCGGCCCCGAGAAACCCTGATACCAATAAAATCTTCATCAACAAACTCCTGTAAAACAAAAACCGCTGCATGAACTATATCTTGCTTATAATCCACTGACGCATCCTGATACAATATATCAATTTGAATAAATACTAAATCAGGGCGGTCCTGAGACCGCCCGGGATATCATAATAAATCTAAGAGGAATAGAAATTAAAATGATTACGGCTGGTTATCAAGGATAACAACAGGCTTGATGAGCTCTGCAGGCTTATCCTTCATAAGCTGAAGTGCCTCAGGAATGTGCTCCCAACCGTGGAATACATGTGTTGAAAGTTTGCTTACATCAAGCTTTCCTGAAGAAACAAGTGCTCCGAGCTTCTCCATACGAAGTCTTCCGCCCGGCATAAGTCCGCCTGCGATCTGCTTGTGACCCATACCAACACCCCATTCAACACGAGGAATTGTAACGAAATCACCGCTTCCAAGGTAGTTTACATTACCGATCTTTCCGCCTGCCTTAAGAGCCTTAACAGCTGATTCAAATGTCTTAACTCCGCCGCCTGCAACGATGACTCTGTCAACACCCTTGCCGTTTGTCTTGGCGAGAACCTGCTCCTCGATGGTTCCGTCCTTGTAGCTGATGAACTCGTCTGCACCGTAGAACTTAGCTGCTTCTACGCATTTAGGACGTGTGCCTACTGCGATGATACGTGAAGCACCGCGGAGACGTGCACCCGCAACACTCATGAGACCTACAGGGCCGATACCTATAACGAGAACTGTATCACCAAACTGTACGTCAGCAAGCTCTACACCATGGAAACCTGTAGGAACCATGTCTGAAAGCATGCAGGCATCCTCGAGAGTCATACCCTCTGGCATGTGAGCAAGGTTACCGTCGGCGTCATTAACATGGAAAAACTCTGAATCAAGACCATCCTTGAAGTTTGAGAACTTCCAGCCTGCAAGCATTCCGTTTGAATGCATTGAATAGCCAGCCTGTGCCTCAAGTGAATTCCAGTCAGGTGTGATGGCGGGAACCAGAACCTTGTCACCCGGCTTAAAGTCCTTAACCATGCTTCCTACTTCAACGACTTCGGCGCATCCCTCATGACCAAGGATCATATTGTGACGGTCACCTACTGCACCCTCCCAAACAGTATGTACATCAGATGTACAGATAGCGATTGCCAGAGGACGGCAGATAGCGTCCATAGGTCCGCAAGCCGGACGATCCTTCTCAATCCAGCCTACCTCGCCAATCTTAAGCATTGCAAAACCCTTCATATAATACCTCCTTAAATTGTTAAAAAATTATCGAGCTAAATTATGTTCATTATACACTATTGATAATTTTTTGTCATGTACAAAAATAGAAAATATTAACTACAAAAAGATAATAACAAGATAATATTTATAAATAATGCACAACTAAACCGGGGAGGTATAGAACTATCCTTTGTCGATTGCTATAAAATTATTATTAAATGATAAATATGTCCTGATGCTTGAAATGATGGGATATTAAACCACCATCCCCTCAAGCTTCTTCCTGTCGATTTTTCCGTTTGCATTGTGAGGGAGTTCCTCCAGGTGAAGCACCCTGTTCGGCAGCATGTATTTCGGGATTTTCGATTCCAGGGCGCGGAGCATATCACGTTTCGAAATCTCTTCTCCGGAATACACCAGAACTATCATCTTTCGTCCCATGTCATAGACGCAGGCACAGGTTTCGACTCCCTGCACTGCTCCGGCTGCAGTTTCTATTTCACCAAGCTCGATCCTGTAGCCGAGATGCTTGATCTGAAAATCCTTCCGGCTAAGATATTCAAGCTCTCCGCGGGAGTTGTAGCGGACTATGTCGCCGGTTCTGTAGATGATCTCCGGCCAGCCTTTCTGAAGGGGATTCTGAACAAACCTTTCCGCTGTTTTCTCAGGGCTGTTCATATAGCCAAGTGCTAATGTACATCCCCTGGCACAAAGCTCGCCCTGTCGGCTTTCGGATCCGTCTTCAGTCGGTTCCACTAATTCTCCCTTCTCGTCAAGTACCAGTATGTCCGCATATCTGACAGGAAAACCTATGGGGAGTGATTCATCGTCCCTAAACTCACGGTCCAGATTATAGTAAGTGCACACATAAGTTTCCGTGGGTCCGTACATGTTGGCATAAAGTGAATCAGGCAAATGTTTCCGCCAGTAGTTCAGCTGCTTCACCGGCATAACTTCACCGGCAAAGAAGATGTACTTCAGATACTTCGGTACCTCTGCCTTAAAGGCGTCAAGATTTGCTGCCATACAGAGTGCAAAAGGCACCCAGAAAATGGCTGTCACCTTATATTCATTCAGGAACTGTACAAGCTTCACCGGGAAAGCGAAATATTCAGGCGGCACGATAACCATGCTGCAGCCGAATTTCAATACACTGTAGATATCATGATCTGACACATCAAAATAGAAAGGCACCTGGTTGCCAAGCACCTCTTCCGATGTGAAGTGATATTCCTTTTCCAGCCACTCCATGTTGTTGATCATGACTCTGTGAGGTACTACAACACCCTTGGGAACGCCTGTGGATCCGCTGGTGAAAAGTACGTAAAGCGGGTCAGAGTCAACACTTCTTTTCCTGATTGAGTTCAGGACGGAAACATTAACCTGATACTGTATAGCCTCCTCATAGATGATAACATCGGTATCTGTATTGCTGTCTCCTACGCTGAAGAGTTTAGCTACTTTCTCACGATCTGACTCCCGGGTCAGAACAACCGCGGGCTTCAGCACCGAAAAAATAGTACGTATCCTTTCCTCCGGCATGGTCACGTCTATGGGACAGTAAAAGCCGCCGGCATAGACTGTTCCCATAAATCCGAGAATCATATCCACCGATTTTTCCATGAATACGGCTACAGGTTTTCCTTTAACAGATTTACGGGCGAGAAAGCTTCCAAGCCTCCTCGCCCTGTCACCTAAATCTCCAAAGGTTATTTTGCCGTTTTTATCCATGTAAGCATTTTTATCCGGAAATCCCGCTTCAGAGGCTTCCAGATACTCCAGTACATTTTTGACCATTTTTTCCTCCGGATCACTGTTTGTAAATGTATTCGATTTCTTCTACGGAACCTGCCGCATCTGTATAGAAGGTAAGCTCGGAATGGCCTTTATCATATCGGTAAATTCCGTACTTCCCGTCGCTTGCTCCGTAGATTTTTGTTACGTCAGAGGCTTTGGAGCCGATGCTTATACCCTCCGGGGTTGTCACATTTGCCCCGGTGATGACAAGGGCTGATATGCATTCCTTTCCGTCTTTTGGGAAAGTGGAAACTTCAAAATCTTTGTAGGTATAAACCTTGTCCTTTCCCTGATATGCACAGCTGTCCGTTTCGAAAACCGCTTTTGTGGTTTGTCCGAGAGCCGCAATAACAGTTGCTGCTTCGTCTCCCATTTTTATCTCTGTCAGGCCGCTTTTAAAGGTATAGGATTCCTCCGTCTGAGCCTGATTTGCAAAAGGTAAACCGAAGGCCAATGCTGTCACCGGCGCCATGGTCATGGTTAATGCAGTTAAAAGTGAAGCTGTTAATAACTTTGCTTTCTTCATAGTCCTTTCCTTTCGGGTTTATATTTTTTATGATTTGTGAGCATTGCAAAACTTTAATGAAATACTAAAACATTATTACCATAATTATATCGTCAGAAAACTAAACATGTAAAAGCCTTAACGTAAATTTTTTAGCCGGTTATAACGTAATAAGCATGTCATATATTACAGATCTGACACTTATTGATGGATCAGCAGAAATATTAATGAGTGTACTCTCCTGCATATTTCGCAAGGTATCCTTTCTCGGCGAATTCTTTTGTCTGGGCAGCTTTATCAGCTTCGTAACGATTCTCTTTTTCTTTCCAGAGGACTGCGAGTTCTGGCTCGTTTCTGTGATCCTGAAGACCTGCCTCCAAAAGCATTGGCCCAAGATAAGAGGAAACCTTTTCGGCACCGTAAACATTCATATGGAGACCGCCGTCGTAGGTGTCGGTATCGAAATCAATGCCTGTCTTTTCGATATCTTTCAAAGCATTGATGTAGGGGATACCGTAGGTTCCGGCATAGTCCTCAATCTGCATGTTCCACTCCTCATGCCATACTGGATAAAGAGAAGGTGCCTTGAAAAACATTAGCTTTATGCCGTTTTTATCACAGAGCTCACGGATCTTATCGAGGTATTCATAGCCCTTTGCCTCAAATTCCGGATTACGTACACGACGCTCTTCCGGGAATTCTCCTGCCGGTCTCACATCGGCTCTCAGATAGTAGCCGTTGTGTGTAGTGGGCTCACCGTGAAAGTAGTACTTGAGGTCATCCTCTGAAAGGTCACTCCACCTGGAATGGAATCTGAGAAGCGGGAAAACATATTCTATAAAGTGTTCCTCCGGCATCATGGTGTTTTTTATCGCCATAAGCTTTGCGTCGGACCATTGCATGCCGTCCAGGGTCATTCTGTTGTAGGTTTCACTCACCTGTTCAATTTGCTGCATTGCGGAAATGCTGAGAAGAACTGCTTTAGGAGTCTCGTACCTGAGTGTATCCTCCAGAAGATAATAGGATTGAGGAATCAGCTGCTGGGCACTTCCGCGAATCCAGGAGGTGATACCGTATTCCTTCCAAAGTGCAACCGGGGAAATGTTTTCGTAGGCTTCGCAGTCACCCAGGATCAGGAGGTCGTGGGAAGATTTGTCTTCATAGTACTCTCCTATGAAGGCACCTTCCGTGACCTGCCCCATATACTTGGGTACAAGAAGTCGTGTTAGTGCTGTGAGGCTACCTGCAATGATAAGAGCCGCTATAAAAAAACGGGTATATTTTTTGGAGTCCAAATTACTGTTCCTCCTTAAAAAATCATGTATTGATTTTTGATTCTGAAATAAGGATTTAAATTCAACATACGGTTTAGTAGTCTTTTTGAAATCTGATGTTTGTCATAATCATTGGGACTGAAACTATGTTTATCCGGTTTCTGTTTGAATTAAAACTGATTGTATATAAACTGACTTGCGTCATATCCCTGTCCGTAGATTCCGAATATCAAAACACAAAGGAACAGTCCATAAACCAAAATGAAACGTATCCATGCAGGACGCTTTGACAGCCATTCTCTCATGGGAGTTTTCAGGCTTACAAAACCGGTCCAGACCATTAAAGCTACAGACAGGATAAGTATGGTGAAATCCTGTATAGTGATTCCCATGTTAAATAGGGCTCCACCTATCAACTGCCTCGGATCAAACTCTGTAAACATGCTGACAAAAAGCCTGAATACTGAAGAAAACGGATAGTATTCAAACATTTCCAGCATGCAGAAAATGAGAAAAGTTCTCACCACTTCAAAACAGCCGTAAGCATTGGACTCTGTCCAGGTGTGGGTTTTACGGAATTTTTTTGACCAGGAGGAAAGCTCCTGAGAGATCAAAAGGGCGATACAGTTTGCCATGCCCCAGCATACAAAATTCCAGGAAGCTCCGTGCCAGATGCCGGTTACAAACCAGGTGACAATGCTTGCTATATAGAGAGGTACTCTTCTGCCCATGTTTTTCCCGAAAACCTTCCTTGCTTTTTGGGAAAGCTTCCCCACAGATTTACTCATGGAAATGGGGAAGAAAATGTATTCGCGTAACCAGCGCATGAGTGACATATGCCATCTTCGCCAGAACTCAGCGAGGCTTTTTGAGAAAAACGGATGATCAAAGTTTTCCGGAAGAGCGATTCCGAAAAGCTCGGCCACACCAAGCACGATATCTATACCGCCTGTGAAATCCGAGTACATCCAGATGGTGTAGGAAACCATGCCTATCCACACCCAGATTCCTCCGAAGCCTTCAGGCGCCTGTGCTATGGTGATGGCAAGAGGCGCGATACGGTCAGCCACCACAAGTTTTTTGAAATATCCCCATAGCATCCTGAGAAGTCCGCTTCGGATTCTTCTGCTGTCATAGGTATAGCCTTTGAATAGCTGATCTTTGAGTTCGTCATATCGGCTGATGGGACCCTGAACCATTTGGGGGAAGAATGTCACAAACAGCGCATAGTGCCCGAGATTCTTTTCGGGTTCTGTCTTTCCTAGATAAACATCCGTAAAGTATCCGACTGACTGAAAAGTATAGTAGGAAATTCCAAGTGGCAGGAGCCAGTTTACGTAGGAAAAACTTACGCCTTGTGGTTCCAGAAGTGTATTGATGTTTTGAAGGAAAAAGTTTGTGTATTTCAGTACTGCGAGAATACCTGCATTAAGCAAAAGACCAAGGATGAATAAAGACTTTCGTTTCTTCTCTCCCTTTGGAATCCTGCTTATGGACAGCGCCAGTCCCCAGGTGGACAGAACTGTGACTAAGACAAAAACAAGTCCGCCGGGACCTCCGCAGGCATAGAAAAGAAGTCCCGCCGTAAACATTAAAATCCACTGAAATTTTTTCGGAATAAGATAATAAAGGATGACCAGCACTGCCAGAAACAGCAGAAACTGATAGGAAACAAGAAGCATGTCAGATTACTCTCCCCGTGATTTTTGAATCAGTTCATAAATCTTTTTGGCTGAGCTGAAATTCTCAGGCAGGATGTCTTCCGGGGCAATGCTTACACCCATTCGCTGGTTGATGTCCGTCACCAGCATTACCATCTCAAAGGAGGTAAGAACGCCATCCTCTACAAGGGTGTCACAGGTTTCATAGTCTACGTCTGGGTCAATGTCTTTAAGGATTTCGATAAGTTCTTCCATGGTTGTTCTCCGTTTTGTGATCAATATAAAGGTGTAGGCGGATAGAGACTCTGGTCAAATGCAAAGCATCCTCTGTGGGCTGCTGAATATGCCAGCATCTGTGCGTCTGTCAGAAGGCAGAAGGTTCCGCCTGCGGCTCTTGGAGTAGTATCAAAGTGGTACCATTGACCGTCGCATTGAGTCAGATTCCAGAAGTGATCATTGTCGGTGCATCGGATAACTTCAATGCTTGGGAATCCTGCTCTCGTGAGCAGTGCCTGGGTTACCGCAAAATAAGTGTAGCAGTCACCGCGATGCCTTCTCAGACCTTCATAGGCCTCAGTCACCCAGTCTCTGGTTGCAGAGTGTCCGCTGTAAGAAAGATTACTGCGTACCCAGTAGTAGATATTGGTGAGCTTCTGACGATCAGTCATACCGTCATAGACAAGCCCGGAAAGAACGTCATCACACATTGCATCTACAAGTTTTTCAAGGTCGCTCTTCTGGCCTTCAGGAGGTATCACTACAGGATTCTTGTAGTGATTTTCAACTTTTGCTGCACCGGAATCATCGAAATCATAAGTAAAGCCATCTATGACTGACTGACAGTTCCTATACATGTTGCCATTTGTAGGGTCAAGATAATACATAACTCCGTTTTCTGTGTACCAGCCGGTATCCATGTAGCCCGCAGGTCCGAAATGATACCAGTAACCATTGATAAATTCCCACTTATTCACAGGATAATATGAATTGTAATACTGGTACCACCAGCCGATGGAATCCTGTTGCCATTTTCCTGCAGATATTCCATGACCTATAACTCCTGCAAAGGCAGTGCTCACACTGCCAAAGGCCAATGCTCCTGTCAGAAGTATCGCTGCTGCGGTTTTCGATTTTTTGTTTCCCCTCATGATGTAAAGTCTTCCTCTTTTCATAATAATCCCCATTACGCCACTTTTGACCGGCGGCACAAATAGTAATGAAAAATATTTTCGCACTAAGCTTTATGATTGATGGTGTTTTATTTGTAGTGAAGATGCACAATCGTCATTAATAAAAGCTTAGCACTTTATTTCATTATGTACAAGAAATGACATGCACCTTTATGATGATTGATAGTTTGATATAATTGTTTAGAACGTCATAAGGGATTTTTAGAATACTCTGTTCCGGGGTCCGATAACTGATTGTCAGTCATTAAGCTTATGATGTTTGTATAGATTTCATCAAGGAAAAAATAACCTATGTCACTAAAAACAAACCCATACTCCTATATCAATATCCTTATTATAGGTGCAGCTGTTTTTCTGATAACTTTACTGGCAGACATGGTTCTTAACCTTCCGGTAAGTACACTCACCATAGTATTTTTACTTTTGTTATTATATGTATGTGTGAATAACGGCGTACTCATGTCAAAAGAAGGTTTCCGTCCTATACCATCTCTGATATATGTGATCACAGCAATGTACATTCTGGATTCATATTTTTTATGGTTTGGAACAGAAATACTTCCTGCCACTGTATTACCGTTTTATCGGCTAATAAGACCCTTCGTCAAATATATGGAATGTACAGTGATAGCCATATGGATAATGGGTTACGCTGTGCTAAGGATAAAACCGGTCTATGACAAAGACTATATCATCATACTTGGATGCTCCATCAGTAAGAACGGACTGCTGCGACCACTTATAAAGAAAAGAGTCAATCGTGCCATACATTTTGTATGGGAGCAGGAAATCGAAAATGAGAAAACCGCCTATTATGTTCCTTCCGGCGGAAAAGGTGATGATGAGCCTTTGAGTGAAGGCTCTGCCATGGAACTGTATCTTCTTAGCCACGGTGCTGAGGATTTTGAGGTTTTTCCGGAAAAGAAATCGAGAAACACCGAAGAAAACCTGAAGTTTTCGAAGAAGATCATCAACGATTTAAAACCTTATGCCAAAATCGCAGTTGTAACCTCCGATTTCCATGTATTAAGATCCGGTATGCTTGCCAAAAAAGAAGGCATGGAAGTTCAGGTTATAGGAAGTGAATCAAAATGGTATTTCTGGCCCGGTGCTTTCTTCCGTGAGACCATCGCAATACTCTATATGTACAGGAAGGTTCACATTGCCGCATTGCTGATATGCCTGGCTTTGGGATTCTGTATAAATCACTAAAAGCAACACATACCAGTGGGGACGGTTCTCTTCGGCGAGAACCGTCCCCACTGGTATCACTAAATGCAACAAAAGATTCCAGCCGGTACTTATAAGATGAATAACAATTAAACTTAGCATAACTAATGTAAAACAAAGGCCGGTGGGCATCCGTATTAAATGGATGTCCACCGGTACTTGGTAAATTAGAAAAAACGGGAGAAATTCAGTGTGAATTTCTCCCGTAAATTTTTGTGGACTATTTTGCTGTTATGCTGCCTTCTGAGTTTCAGCGGTAGTCTCGGCTGAAGTCTCTGCAGTCTCTGTTACTGCGGCATTGACTTCAGGCTCATGATACTGCACATCGGCTCTTGTGATGCCTTCAGGATAGATATTAACGAAATCATTCTTCATGGAAATAGGGATATAGCCCTGCTTCTCATAATCAGCTGACTTCTCGTCCCATTTCTGGGTTCCCCATTCTCTTACGTCATCATCAGCAACAACAATATAAGCCTGTGCCGGATAAGGATTTCTCTCATCCAGAGCGTAATTCATCATACTGGTATCACTTCCGCTGTTTCCGAAAGCAAGTACCGGATACTGTCCGATTTCTCTCTCGATCCAGATGGTTTTGTTGGCATTGAGGTTCTTCTGGATGAAGCCGCCTGTCAATACAAGTTCATCACCGTTCTTGTACTTGAAATCCATGTTGGAAGGTACTTCCTCATTGCCCTTAACCTTAACTTCAAATTCTGTTCCGATGACATGGCTTGGAGATACATACTCACTTATAGGTGAGTTGGCAACGATTGCTCTTGTGGTTGTACGTTCTGTTCCGCTGACAACATAAATGGTGTAGTCATTATCATATAGATATTTTACAACTTCCACCATAGGAAGATAGAAACCATCCAGATATCTCATATTGTTAAAGCTTGGAGTCTTCTTCTGTCCGAACTCGACTGCATAGTCATAGAGCTCCTTGACAGTCATACCGGCGTAGGCCTTGGCGAATTTTCTGGCAAGTGCCTCTCCTGCTGTATAACCCGGCTTCAGTTCCAATGCTGCCTGCTTCAGGTCATCACTAACCTTATCAGGATGATCCTCGAGACAATAGCTTATGAACATACAGGTATCATAGTAGGTGAAGAAGGTTTCGCAGGTAAGTGTTCCGTCCATATCGAATACTGCGATACGATCCTTAACTGGGATATAACTCTTGCTGTTTTCATCTACGGATGCGGATACAAATTCTACAAGAGACTGCATAGCCTTGGATGAAGGATCCCATTCGGGGATTGTGACTGTTTTCTCTGACCTGATTTCATCAAAATTGATAACCTTATTTTCAGTTGAATCGGATTCGGTCACTGTTGCTTCTTTTGCAGTTGTTTTAGCTTCGGTAGTTGTTTCTTCGGCTTTGGTTGTTTCAGCTGTAGTTGTTTCTTCAGCTTTGGTTGTTTCAGCCGCTGTTGTTTCTTCAGCTTTGCTCGTTTCGGCCTTAGTTGTTTCCTCAGCCTTGGTTGTTTCAGCTTTGGTGGTTTCCTCGGCTGTTGTAGCTGCTTCTGTTGTTTCCTCGTCCTTAGAAGCTTCTTCTGTTTCAGCAGCCGTCTCGGTGGTCTCTTCAACGGCAGCCGCCGTAGTAGAAGCAGGAATGGATGTAGAGTTACATGCAGTGATACTCAAAGGCAATGCTAGTGCAAGCATCAGTGAGATTAATTTTTTCATATGATCATAACCTCCAAATTTTTGACTTTGTTTCTAATCAATTATAAATAAGGGAAACATAAATGTCAGTAAAATTTGAATAAAATTTCCATCACGCTCTCACTTTTGAAAAATCTATGCTACATTTTCCGCCTGATATTCCTACAGGAATTTCAGCATCAAATGCATACTGTTTAGGGGCATAATCTTCATCCGAAAATTGATGAACATAAACTAATCTATGTTTGGGGTCTACGATCCAGTACTCTTTGACTCCTGCCATTCAGGATGACCCAAATCCAGATTACCTGAAATTAAGTCAATGTAA
>NZ_FNRG01000012.1 GCF_900107835.1 Oribacterium sp. KHPX15 | reverse complement strand
CTCGTTCGACTTGCATGTGTTAGGCACGCCGCCAGCGTTCATCCTGAGCCAGGATCGAACTCTCATATTAAATACGAAAGAGATTTCTCTCTTTAAGTTCTTCCCGTTCAAAACTAAGCTTGGCTTCTGTTTTGTCCGTTTTCTTTACTGCGATTGTATTTTCGCTTTAGACCTTTTTGGTCTCGCTTCAGATCTCTTAGATCTTCTGCTTCTGAATCTTCTTTATAGAATCTTCAGGGTCTGTGTATTAATCGATCTTTGATTTTCAAGGTTCTGTTAGTTCGCTCTCTTGAGCGCTCAGTTAATATAGCAATTTGAGAATGAGATGTCAAACACTTTTTGAAATATTTTTTGTCTTTTTTCATTTCACTTTTTTCACATTTTATAACATAGAAAAAGAAGGCTTGCCGATGAATATCAGCATACCTTCTTTAAATATTTGTCGTGATCATTCATGTAAAAACTGCTGCCACTATCATAACCCATACAGGCAGGACTACCAAACTGAGTATGGTTGAAAATACCACAATATCTGCTGCAAAATCCACATCACCGTCATACTGGCTGGCTACTACCGCTGTCATGGAAGCCGCCGGCATTGCTGCAAGGACGATTGCTACACCTGCTGCCGTTTTTTCCATTTGTACAGCATAGCAGCATGCCATAACCGCTGCCGGTATTATCACGAGTCGTATCGCCGAATATAAACAGCTATATTTAGTCACAAGGCTTTTAAAACCGCTTTCCGCTAAGTTTATCCCTAGGAACATCATGGTAAGTGGCGATGTCATATTGCCAAGATTCTGTATCGTGGTTGTAATGCATAAAGGGAACTGAATCTGCAGAAACATTATAATGATTCCCAGCCACACCGCAATTATGCAGGGATGCTTCATGATCTTTTTAATAACTGTTTTGGTATCGGGAGCTTCAGTGAAGTATGAAAGTCCTGCCGACCACATTACTATTCTTTGTGGTATGACATACAATGCTGAATATAGTAATCCTAAAGCACCATATACTTCCCCGGCAATGGTATTACCCAGAATTCCCGAATTGGACGCAACCGTTGCATACTGGAATACCATCTTCTTTTTTGCAGGCAGCCAGTTATAACAATAAGCTGCTGCAACGGCAAGCAGAATCTGTATAACAACAGAGGCAACAAGCATCATCGCCCCCTGCTTAATAATCTCAGGCGTCATGGATATCATAAATGCTTTCACAATATTGCATGGTAAAGCTACATATACAATCAACGACGTTAACACCTTCTTTGATTCACCTTTTACAATACCGAACCTTCTTATAATGTATCCTGTCGCCATCTCCAGAAACATTACTGCCTGAAGATCGATCAAAGATTTTATGTTCATAATGTTTAGAACTCCTTAGTATTGACTACAAATGAAATCATAACATAAATTGTGACTTAGTATCAGTTTCATGCCATATCGAATCATTATAAATGTAATAACCCGAATTATCTATTTGTAACCTTACTGATATGTTCTTTAAGTCGAACCCATAATGATTATTTACATCTAAATACATGAACTAAAAATCAAAATATCCTTATATGTGGCGCTCATCTGTTTACGCTTGTTTTGAGCATAATATAGACAAAACCCAGATACAGTTATGATCGTATCATTGATGAGAATCACTTTCTGTCAGTTCGCTTTTTAACTGATTAACCGCTTCGGAAAGACTTGTGATAAGACGGGCATGAGTCGGGTTGCAGAGCTTGGTTGCTCCTGACATTGATATCTGCGCCAGAACAATCTGATCATACATGACATCAAGTTCCATAACCTTTTCGGCAACTATACGATCACACTCACTCATATTTCCTTCCTGCGCTGCTTTAAAAGCTTCAGGCACCGTATACATATCGACTTCTTCCGGCATTCCATTTTCCTTTCTTATCTTCCCCATGAGGTTTCCGTCAAGGTAATTCACCACCTCATAATCCGGTTCATTTTCTTTTATATACTGAGTCATTGGCTTAACAGCATTTTCAGTTATGCTCACTAAAGCTATTCTCTTATTAGACATTTATATTCCCTCTATCCTATCGGATTTTAGTATCTAACTCGCAGATGCAACTCTATTCAACTATTTAAACGCTGTTTTATATTCTTCCCATCAATCCCTAAATCTATAAGAACAAGCAAGTCCTGCAAAGACTGCCCACATATTTTAATTCAGGATTCTGATGTGATTTTCACCGCTCTTTCAAAGAAATCCGCCTGACCAAATCCACCGGACTTTAACACTATGCGGAGATCTTTATTGTCCAAAGGTGTCATGACAGGAACTCCGGGGACTACGCATTTTCCTATATAGAAAGCACTACAAGACTTGATTTCTGTTCATTGGTCCGTATATCTATACCCGGATACTTTTTGTGAAATTCAGGCATGATATAGGGCAATATATAAGAAGCTCTGGCGTGGGAAAGACCTAAAGTGATAACCCCTGACTTATTCTCTGTGATCTCTGAAACCTCTTTTTTCATTTTTTTATCCAGGTTCAGAATCATCCTGGCGGTTTCATAATATTTTTCACCTGCAGGAGTAAGTGATATGGGATTAGTACTCCTGTTGAAAATCTTTGCACCCAACTCCTCTTCAACCCTTGCGATATAATGGCTCAAAGACGGCTGAGAAATATAAAGTTCTTCTGCTGCCTTTGTGAGATTCCCAAGCTCTGCGATTTTCAGCACGTATTTGTATTCTTTATATTCCATATCCTTTAATCCTCAACTTACTAAAAAAGGTTCTGTATGAACCGTCCGAAATATTAATCCGAAAAGAGCGTTCATACAGAACCACATTATTTGCTTGAATATTTACACTTTTAAACTATCACTACGATAGTACATCCTCATCTATAAATGAATGTATATAGCCGTTTATATCCGACATACAGATTACAGATCCGGCTGACACTAAATAAAATGCCAATTACCATCAACCCTCAAGACCCTTTATTGTATCAATAAGGTAATCTGTAAACTCTTCTGTTGAAGCATCCTTTGTCTCTGTTGTCAGAACGATCTTCTTCTCAGTAACGGTTGTGATGTCAAGAGCCTTATCAAGGATAGCCTTTCGATCAGCGTAACCGATGTGTGCCATCATCTCGCCCATTGCACGGATAAGTGAGCATGGGTTAGCATAATGTCCGCGTCCGTGACTCATAAGATATGGCGCTGTTCCGTGGATAGCCTCGAAGAGAGCATACTTGTTTCCGATATTGGAGCTTGAAGCTGTACCAAGTCCACCCTGATGCTCTGCTGCAACGTCAGTTACGATGTCACCATAAAGGTTAGGAAGAACAACTACTTCCATGTCCTTGTTGAACTCAGGATCCAGCATCTTGGCAGCGGTTGCATCAACCAGCTTGTCATCTACGATGATGTCCGGATATTCTTCCTCACCTATTCTATGAACAGTCTTTACAAAGTTACCGTCAACAAGTTTTACGATATTGGCCTTTGTAACAACTGTTACATGCTTCTTACCATTCTTGCGGGCAAACTCAAAAGCAGCACGAGCGATTCTCTCTGCACCGGGCTTTGTAAGAACCTTGAAATCGATGGCAAGGTCTTCATTAACCTCTATACCCTTATTTCCAAGGATGTACTCACCCTCAATGTTCTCACGGAAGAAAGTCCAGTCAATGTTTCTGTCCGGCATCTTGATAGGACGAACAGCTGCAAAAAGATTAAGGCCTCTTCTGAGAAGTGAGTTTGCAGAAAGAAGGTTTGGCCATGGATCGCCCGGTCTCGGAGTTACAAACGGACCCTTTACAAGAACATCACACTTTTTGCACTCTTCCATAACATCAGCGGGGAGAGATTCATTAAGCTCTGATCTTCTCTCGATTGTCATGCCTTCGATTATGTGGATTTCAACTTTTCCTGAAGCAATCTCATCCTTAAGGAGCTCATTAACTACTCTTAATGCCTGCTCCATTATGATAGGTCCGATTCCGTCTCCAGGAAGGATACCGATCCTGATATGATCAAGCTTTGAAAAATCCTTAATCTCACTGTCCTCTTTCATGGTCTCTATACGAGCAAGCTCTGCTCTGATGAGATCTCCAAACTTAGCTTCAGCTGCCTTGATCTGTTCTTCTGTACCCATAGATTCCATCTCCTTTTTTGCTCTAAACTCAACTAATCGTGTAATACCAACCCTCAGCTTATGCTTATGGCCGGTACTTAATTTGTATAAAATTTAACAATCATTCACGTCGTTCCTTTTTTGTCTGTATTTAAATTATATGTGATGACTGATATATAGTAAAATATATATATGGTTATGTATAACATATGATTTTATCTATGTTATAGCTACTATTAAAGCCCCTCCTTATCCACATTTCATGAATATGAAGAGGTCTTTATTTCAGAAAGTGACGCATCACTTTATCTTTACATTTTTATCCACATAATCTATCAGTTCATCCACTATGGCTCTTCTGTTCTTTTCCTTTTTGTATATGAACCAGGTTTTTCTTGATACACTGCTGCCGTCAGGCTTCAGCATTGGCTGAAGTGTCAGATTATATTCATTAACAAAATTATCCGGCAGGAAGCAAAGAAGGTATTTATTTCCTGAAGAAATATTCCTAAAAGCAAATTCTATATAACCTACATCCTCAGTCGCTTCAGGAATCATTGTGCCGAACTGCTCCTGCCACCAGTCTGCAATCTTCTGCACGGTTTTACTGTTAGTCTGATAAGCAATACGCTCCATGCGAGGTAAATCTTCAATCCGAACCGGATCCTTGGAAACGATATATCCCGCAGTGTGATCTATCAATTCGTGGTAGACATTATCAATATAATCGGATCGGATAAATGCAACATCCAGTTTTCCCTCCATAAGCATATGATAAAGCAGGTTACTTTGCCTGTTTACAACGCGAATGCTTACATTGGGATGTGCCTTTATAAAACCATCAAGATCATCATATAAAGAGTACTTTGTATAGGTATATGCAGAGCCTATTATGATATTCTCTTTAGTCTGTTCCTTTATGAGTCTTAGCCCTTCAAGCACCTCATTCTCAAATGCAATATGCTTGACGGATTCTTTGTAGAGGAACTCCCCCTCTTTTGTAAAGACAACTCCCAATGGTGTACGTTCCACTATCTTGCAATCCAGTTCCTGCTCCATGATCTGAAGTCTCTTTGTGATGGCAGATTGAGACTTATACATCATTGCAGCAATTTTCGTTATACTCTGTGTCTCATGTAATGCGTTGATTATTCTCCAGTCGCTGTCTTTCATAAATAACTCCCGTTCTATTCAAAATAAAAGAAACCGATTCCAATTAATGTTAATGTATTTAATCCATATTACCTTCAGTTTATAACTGATTTCCTTACAGATTATTTATTCATTATCTTAACATGTATGCTCGCAATATAGCACAAAGTCCCCAAAGGAAAGAAGCTCTTTTATCCTCTTTCCCTTAGGGTTTTATATCACCTTTTTATATTATCTTCCTTACAGGACGTAAGGCAGAACTTAAAATCCCACATTATTAAAATCAGCCTACTGCCACTGCGTAAACTCCGATGATTGCAAGCACCGCAAGAAGTGCCATAGCTATAAATGCAACCGCAAAAAGTTCTACAAAAATCTTCTTTGAAGGGAAGCGTTCTTCTGCATTTTCCTGCTGGGCAACACCTGCCATCATGAGGGCTCCGGCAGTAGATATAGGTGAATAACCGGTAACTGTTCCACCGATAACTATAGCGGCACAGATTTCAACCGGATTTGCGCCAAGGGCTGTTCCAAGCTCACCGGCGGTAGGGATAAGTGTCGGGAAAACCACTCCCAGCCCGGAACTGAAGAAGGACATTACGCCGGCAAGTATTCCCATACCGCAGGAGGCTGTCTTTGCAGAAAGAACCTTTTCAAGGCCTTCCACCATCAGGTCTATTCCACCGGAAATTGAGATAATATTCATAAGAATACCAACACCTATTACCATGAAGATTACATTCCAGGGTACTGCCTTAAGGGCTTCCTTATCCTTTCCTGCTCCGAGGAGAACAAGAACAACGCCAATGGTAAAGCCCGCGAAGCCAACATTAAAACTGAAGAACAGGACACCGACAGCCAGTACAAAAAGTCCAATAAGCGATGCTATCTGATGCATATTAAGCTTTGGAAGTTCCTCTTTTACGGATGATACAACACTTGTGTCAGGCTTATATCCTTTGTAATAAATAAACAGAATAACCGAAAGGATAATGCAGGTAATGGCGAGTGCTATCATGAGCGGAACTGTATTGCCATCGATTCCCTGCTGCTCCATAAGATCACGTACAACTGCAGCCTCAGGTGTAAGAGGAGACATTCTTGTAGCCTGAACGCCGAGATCTCCGATACAGGAAAGCATGATAGGGTTAATGCCTACAGAGAGCGCTATGGGAATTGCTATAACAGGCATGATTGCAAGGCAGGGAATAGCTCCCGGACCAACTGCGCTGAGTACTGCGCCGATAAAAAAGGTGGCAATGCATATGACTACAGGATTGGTGCCCACCAGATGAATGATCTTTTTGGCAGTCAGTTCCAAAGTTCCGTTGGCCTTTACAATTCCGAAAAGGAATGTGATACCTGCCATTTGAAAAAACAGTGACGTACTGAAACCTTTAAGAAGGTCCTTTGAACTAACATTAAATAAAAGTCCAAGTATCATTGATAGTGCAATGCTCACGATACCAACATTCATATTTTTAAAGTATCCAAGCGCTATGGCAACAAGAAGTGCCAAAAGTGAAATAACCGCCAAATTCATAATTTTCCTCCATAGATTAGTGAAAGCCATATTCATCCAGGCTTGTACCTAACTCTTCAAATAAGTGTGATAGTTGATTTTTAACTATTGCCTTTTTTTAATATGAAAATTCTTTCGTATATCAATCCTTAAACACTATGCAAACAGGACTCTCAGTGTGAATGATATTCCCTGTGTAATACATCTGCCCCCTTGCTGCATCAAGAGTGAATTCCACGATAGTATCGGAGTCTTCATTGGCAACGTAAAACTTTGAATAATCTTTATTGAAGGTCATGAATCTGGGCGTAAGCCCAAGAGTCGGATACCATCCGAGAGTCGATATATATCCGGTATCCTGGTTTACTCTGTAAAGCACTATGGACTCATGCATTCGGTTGGATCCGATAAGGATTGAACCATCCTGATTGAGAAGTGATGCACTTGCCTGTCCGTCACCTGTATACGTCTCCGGAAGTGTAGGAAGATACTGTCTCGGAGTAAGCTTTCCTGTTTCAGGATCAAAGGCAAAATACTCCATTGTATTTCCCCATTCATTAATGAGGTATGCCCACTTGTTGTTGGGATGTATAGCTATATGACGAGGCTCTGCGCCCTTTCTTGCCTTGAACTCATCTGTCTGTGTAAGGCTTCCGTCCTCAGCATTGAACTTAAGAACCTTGACCTGACCATAGCCCTGATCTCTTCCCTGATAAACAACAAAAAGGTAAGTCTGTGTCTGATCCCATATGCACTGGTGAGCGAAGGAGTGGCTGCCTTCTTTGATACCTGGCGCAAAATGAACAAACACTATATCTCCAAGTGAGCCATCATCGTTTCTTTTGATAACATACACTCTTCCACCCTGAAGAGTCGCAACCAGAAGATACTGATTGGTCTTATCCGGCGTGATAAATACAGGATTCCTACCATCCACAGTATCGATGGTGTTGATATGCTCCAGAGTATGGTCTTCTTTGATTCTGTAGCTTGAAACCTGAGTGAAATCCCCATGAACTGAATAGAGGTATTTTTCCTCCAGGTCCATGCATTGATAGGACGGGTTGTCCAGAGTTTTCAGGGTTTGGATCTCCTTCCATTCACCCGTACGATCATTGATTTCAAATACTCTTAATCCTTTTCCACGTGCATTTCGTAATTCCGTGGATCTGCAGCCAACATACGCGTAACTCATAAAAATCTCCTTCACTAATTTCATATGATGATGTGGCATTTTACATAAACAGTACTTGGGCTCACTTGTCATCCTCATGCCACAACTTCTCTTTTTACACGACATTGCATATCTTTCACGCTCACAATGCCACTGCAATATTTACTTATTCCTCTATTATTCCCTGATCCACCAGATGCTGCTTCAGATGTCTGAGCTGTCCTCCATCAAGAATGGTTTCCATTTCGGCGTCTGAAATCTCAAGCTTACAATCAAAACTTATACCCTTTGTCTTGTCACGGACGGTGACCTTTCTTGTCTTGATCTGCTCAGGGAAGTTGTCTATTTCAAGTTCATCCAGAAGCTCAAGCTTGTCGTAATCCTCATTGTTCATAAAAAGCATGGGCACGATGCCATGGTTTATGAGATTACCTTTATGGATGCGGGCAATGCTCTTGGCAATAACACACTTAACGCCAAGGTACATAGGATTGATGGCTGCATGCTCACGGGATGAACCCTGACCATAGTTCTCACCACCGATGATGATGGACTTTCCGAGGTTTCTCGCTCTCTCGGAAAACTCAGGATCATAACGGTTGTAGCAGTACTTTGACATGAGAGGGATGTTGGATCTCATGGAAGAGAACTCAGCTCCGGCAGGGGTAATGTCATCGGTAGAGATATTGTCACGACCCTTAAGAGAGATTCTGCACTGAAGATTCTTTTCCGGCTTCTCAGGTACAGGCAGGCTTGCGATGTTCGGTCCCTTAACTACTTCTATCTTTTCAGCCTCTTCCTCAGGAAGCGGCTTTATGAGCATGGAATCGTCTACGAAATAGTGATCCGGTTCATGGACCTCTGCCAGTTTCTTCACATCGTCTCCCATAACATCCCAGGCTGATGCAAATGTTCCCTTAATGGCAGTAGCTGCTGCAGACTCAGGTGAAACTAAATAAATATTGGCATTTGGTGAACCTGCGCGACCACGGAAATTACGGTTTGAAGTACGAACTGCGATACCGTTTGTAGGAGGAACCTGTCCGATGGCACAGCATGGGCCGCAACTAAGCTCCATGATACGTACGCCGGCGTCAACCAACATATCAAGGTATCCGTCCCTCATAAGCTGTTTCAGAATCTGCTTGCTGGCAATACCTGCGGTGCACTGGACATTCTCATCTACATGATGGCCCTGCATTACAAGAGCTGCCTTTGCAAAGTCAGAATAGGATCCGTTTGTGCATGAGCCCATAAATACCTGATGAACCACCGGATGCTCCTTGAGAGAACTGATGGGAATAACATTGTCCGGCTGATGAGGAAGAGCTATAAGCGGCTCAAGAGATGAAAGATCAAGCTCCATTACCTCATCATATTCAGCATCAGGATCCGGTCCCATCTCAATAAATTCATCACCTCTGTCCTGAGCTTCCATGAATTTCTTAACCACATTATCAGCAGGGAATATGGAAGTGGTTGCTCCCATCTCTGCACCCATGTTTGCAATGGTTAATCTCTCCGGAACCTCGAGGGTTTCAACTCCCGGTCCCACATATTCGAATACCTTTCCGAGACCGCCCTTGATGGTTACGCGGCGAAGCATTTCAAGAACAACTTCCTTGGCATTTACACCCGGACGGAGACGGCCAGTAAGATTAACTTTAACTACCTTGGGCATCGTTAGTCTCATGGGAAGACCGGTCATAGCAGTAGCAACATCCATACCACCAACACCGATTGCAAGAGATCCTACAGCACCGCTTGAAGGCGTATGTGAATCTCCACCCATAAGGAGCTTTCCAGGAGCCGCAAATCTGCAGGTGTGGACCATATGACAGATTCCGTTACCTGGTCTTGATACATAAACTCCATACTTCTCAGCCGCAGTGCGAAGATAGATGTGATCATCCGGCGTTTTAAAATCTATATAAAGAAGGTTATGATCAAGATTTGAAACCGAGATCTCTGTACGTGCTCTCTTGAGTCCTATCTGCTCAAATGCAAGATAAGTCATAACCGCATTTATATCATGTGTAAGTGTCTGATCAACTTTTACAAATACATCCTCTCCCGGCGTCATGGACCCTGATGCAAAATGTGACTTTATTATTTTTCTGGTAAGTGACTCTCCCATTCTTTTCCTCCTGAAAGTTAATCATTTCTTCCGATATTCTGATTTTAACTTCTAACCCTTTGGCAGAAGAAATATAATAAGCTCATGATGCCATTCCAAAAAGTGATGCCCCTCCAAAATAAAAGAGTCCTCAGGTATGGTTCTCATGGTTAGAAACCGTTCCCGAGGACTATAGAACATATGTCATGCCGAATGTCCGGTTGATGTACTTTCCCATAAAGCAAAAAAGCGCCTCCGATTTCTCGGAGACGCTTTTTTGTAAGGGGGGGCAGCCCCCCACACTTACAAAATTCTTAATTGAGGTTTTCGACAGTCCGGCAAACTGTCAGAAATGGTCAATGATATAAATTCATCAGATAGGCATAAGGCCGATTGCTACAGCGAAGAGCATGCAGATGATTGAGAAAGCCCAAACATATCCGAAGGATGCCTTGATGTGATCCTTGATATCAACCTCGGCAACACCGACACCAAGAAGTGTAGCAGGTACCATAGGGCTGATGAAGGTAGCACAGTTACGGCAAACAACCATTGCGATTGCGATTGGAAGTGCATCAAGTCCGAAGGATGCGCCGATGGCGATCATAACAGGAAGCATTCCGTAGAAGTAAGAATCTGTATCAAATGCAAGAGCAAGAGGAACAGAAAGGATACCGATAACAAGTGGAAGATGAGTTCCGAGTGATGCAGGAAGGATCATAGTGATGATCTCAGCCATGTTTGAAACAACAGATGTGATCTGCATCTCAACACCCGGCTTAGCGATAGCTGCTGCGCCGTCAGCATTGAAACCATAAACAAGGATACCCATAAGTACAGCTGCGCCCATAAGTGTTGAACACATCATAAGAGCAGGACCTGCATGACGGTTGATGATCTTCTTCTGCATCTTAACAGGTGTGTAGTTAACAAGGATTGCTGCTGCAACACCAAGCATGAAAGGTACATAGCTTGGGAACTGATCCCAAACAAGAAGTGCGATAACTGCGATTGTAAGGCAGATGTTGAATACGAAAAGCTTAGGTCTTGCAAGCTCATTGTCCTGCTTGATCTCTGCACCTTCCTCAGACTCCTCAACTACAGCTTCCTTGGCAAGCTTACCGTTAAGTCCGGCACCTCTTGCTTTCTCCTGGAAACCTGCAAGAACAGCATGTCCGAGACAAAGAACGATACCGAAGATCTGGATAGGAATAATGGTTCTCCAAAGCTGTCCTGCCTCAACACCAAGAACTGATGCAGCTCTCATTGTAGGACCTGCCCATGGCATAAGGTTAAGAACACCCATTGAAAGAACGGCACATCTGAGAAGGGTTGTCTTTCTCATATGCATCTTCTTGTAAACAGGAAGCATTGCAGGAACTACGATAAGGAATGTTGAAGCTCCGCCACCGTCAAGGTGTCCGATAAGAGCGATAACGGCTGTCATAACAGTTACGCCGATAACATTGTCACCTACAAGCTTCATAAGCTTATCGATGATTACGTCAAACATTCCGGCATCAGTCATGATACCAAAGTAAAGCACTGAGAATACAAACAGTGCGGCGGTTGCTCCGGTACTTCCGAAACCACCCTTGATGAGCTTTCCGATCTGCTCGATATTATAGTATCCGCCAAGCACCAGGATCAGTGCAAGGATAGACGGGAATACGATGAACGCGATACTAGGAATAGTTTTGCTCTTAAAGAGCGTTACGACGATGGCAATGATCGTCAGAAATCCAAGAATACCAACTACGGTTGTACTCATTGATTTTCCCCCTTTGAATTTTAACTGAAACGAAGCATTCTTTTTCCGAAACGCTGTCGCTTATTGATTTTTACATGAGGTATGTTAATAAATTAACCTTAACTGCATATCGTGTATACATTAATATTCCTTAATCTGAACCTTACAGTTTGTTAAGGTTCTCCATGTTTCCGGAGATACGTTCCGCAAGGCTTATGATCTCCGTCGCTGAAACCGGTTTTTCCATATATCCGTTGATGATTCCGCGCTTTCTGGATTCCACTATCTCCCTGTCTATGGTGTCAGCCATGATTATCTTCAATGCTTCCTTTTCCTCGGTGAACTCCGACATGAAGATTTCGATACCGGAATAGTGCCCCACTGACTCATCTATGAGAATTATATCCGGCTTCATCTCCTTTAAGGATTCCCGCAGAGTTTCCACGGAATCGCACATTACCGCATGGATAAAGTCCTTTTCATTAAGGGTATCTTTAAGGATGGAAAGGATCCTGTGGTTGTCATCCGCCACCAGTATCTGGATTTTTCTGACAATGTTTCCGGCCGTAACATTATCAGCTTTCCCTGAGGCTGTGCCCTCCGTCACATAAGCCTCTTCCACGATGCCATCCACAATTATATCCTTCGCATCATTCGCTCCACTGGTAACATTTAACGTTTTACTCTTTGACTTCAGATCATCTTTGTTAGCTTCAGTCTCCACCACAGGGAAATGCACATAGAATGTAGTTCCTTTTCCCACTTGAGAATCGATATGTATGAAGCCTTTATGGGCATCAACTATCTGCTCTGCCAGAGCAAGGCCGAGACCTGTTCCCTCTCCGGATTTCTTTGTGGTGAAGAAGGGTTCAAATATCTTCTTTTTGACCTTGTCGCTCATTCCCGAGCCATTATCTTTTATTTCAAATACAAGATATCTTTTGAAAAGAGTTCCTTTAGGAAGCTCTTTAAACTTAATATCCGAATGGTCCTTAATGTATGCGGACAGACTGAGGCATCCATCATTTTTATCCCCTATTGCCTGTATGCCGTTAACTGCAATATTCAGAAGCACCTGGTTTATCTGGGTGCTGTTTCCGAGGATGAATTCATCCTTAACGCGGTTCTCTTTTTCCACCGAAACATTTTCGGGACATATGGAATCCGTCATCCGGAAGAATCTGCTAACCAGCTTAAAGGCTTCAATGTTTCTGAATATGGTCTCGGCATTTTTCCTGCTCATGGCAGACATCTGATGAACCACATCCTTTGCTTTTTCCGAGGCCTGAAGTATCTCTTTCGCACTGTCATATTCATCGGAATCCTCGGGCAGGGACATCATGAGAAGCTCGGCATGTCCCATGATGGGGGTAAGGAAATTATTGAACTCGTGAGCAATGCCTCCGGTCATGGTACCCATGATCTGCAGCCTCTGCTGGTGGGCGATGGCATTTTCACTCCTGTGCATCTCCTCCAGCACCTGATTAAGATTTTTCAGATAATTGATCTCCCTAGCTGCTCTTGTGTTCTCCGAAATAAGTTTCAGCATGCCCACGAAAGCAATCAAAAATACCATGAGAATGCCGGTGGCCACCAGCAGGATGCCGCTGAATCCATTAAGAATGGGGCGGTAAAAATCATCATAGTCAACCACGGCGCTGACCACCCAGAAATCATTCCCCACCTTTGCGGGACTGTAGGCGCTTATCTTTCGTACTCTTGGGACACCCTCTTCCATCCACCAGTAGGAATAGTAATCCGCAACTCCCTCTTCCCCTCGGTTCTGATCATCAAGAAGTTTCTCCAGACTTCCGTAATCAAGCCCCGGATACATCTCCATTCGTCCGGAAATGACACTTATACCCCATTGATCCTTTGATGGGTGCATCAGCATGAGATTGTTGGAATTCTTGATGACAATGTATCCGTTTGTACCTATGTGGATGTCCGAAATTACATTTTCGTAGTACTTGTCTTCATCTATTACCAGGCCAATGCTGTAGCCCTCTACAGTATCACTAAGCCTTTTCTTAAATATAAGGGTATTACGGTCTTCTCCTCTTTTTCCCTGCCAGAGAGTGATGCCATCCCCGGCATCGGTCACAAGCTGAAGCTCCGTAATCACAAGTTCTTCGGAAGAAGCTTCACTTCCTGTATAAGCATTATCAGGAGTTTTTTTCCGGGAAAAATCCGTAACTCCGCCTTTGTCGTCAAAATCTTCCTCAAATATGCTCATGGGAACAGCCGACCTCAGGATATTGCCATCCTTGTCCTCGAGGTAGACATTAACTGCAAAATCAAGATTATTTTCCACATACTTTTTTATGATGGTATCTTTATCCGCACCATCTCTTATATCCGAGAAGAACTCAAGCTCCTTTATATAGTTTTCCATATCGGAACTCATGTTGCGGCTTAAGGTTTTAGCCATAAGCAGCAGCTGGTCCTGCTGGTTTTTCATAAGAGTATTTCTGTAGTCACGGAAAATCTTAATCCCGGCTATAAGCAAAAATCCGGTGATAAGGATACCCGTCAAAGCAAGTATCATGTATTTCCAGTTTATCTTTTCATTTTTTCTGATTATGCCTGAATCCGGCTTTTCTCTTTCGTTTATCATATGTCTTTAACCCTTTGGAATTGATCCATAAGAATGTCCTTAACTCGTATCGATATCCCAGGAGATAAGAAAATCAAATTTCCCTTTAAACATAGCTTATATCATTTAAGCCTCTGATAAACATTAATAATTGTTAAGATTTGAATATTGTATTAAGATAGGAGTCGTGTAATATGAATTGACTGCACTATTTAGTTGACCGCTCCGGATTGGATTTTCATGACAGTTTATGCGGCCTTAAAAAATATGAGAAACAGGCTGTGCTTAATTAATCGCACAGATACGATATAGGTGAATAATGTCTGATAAAGTTTTGATAGTTGATGATGATGTAAATATTTGCAAGCTTCTGGAAAAGGTGATGCACAGCAATGAGCTTGAGTCCGAAACCGCAAACTCAGGTGAGGAGGCGCTGCAGAAGATCGCGAAGGAGCATTATGACATAATTCTGATGGATGTCAATCTCGGTGATATGGAAGGATTTGATGTTATAAAGAAGATCAGGGCGGACCATGTATCCACTCCGGTTATCATCATCTCCGGGCGAAATGAGGATTACGATTCGGTCTATGGGCTTTCCATCGGTGCGGATGATTATATTACCAAGCCTTTCCGCCCCATGATTCTGGGGGCCAAGGTTAAGGCTCTCATTCGACGTAACCGGCAGGCTTTATCCGATAGCACCTCTGTGAACAGTAATTCCATAACTGTTGGGGATTTTTCCTATGACACTTCTTCCATGCGTTTTTATAAAGATGGAGAAGAGTTGTTTTTGTCCTCAAAGGAGGCGGCTTTGTTCCTTTTATTCCTGAAGAATCCCCAGCAGGTTTTCAACAAGGACGCAATCTACGAGCATGTCTGGGGTAATGCCATCGCCGTTGATGACAATGCTATCATGGTTTACATCAACAGGCTCCGCAGCAAGGTGGAGAAGGATCCAAAAAAGCCCGCGCACATCGTGACTGTGAGGGGGCTGGGGTATCGGTTTGTACCGTGAGATATATAAATGGTACGAGCCGGAGGACATACATTTAAAGGCGGGTCGCCTCGTTGGAAAAATCAAAAATCGGGCCTCTAAGAACCACTAGGCCCTCGCCAATGTCAGAGTTCTCTTTATGACAACATCTGACTTGGCGAGGGAGCTAAGGAAAAAGGAAACCAAGTGGTTCTAAGAGGCCCGATTTTGATTTTTCTCAACTCGGCTCAACGCCTTTAAATGTATGCCCTCCGGCTCTCACTTTTTCTCTAACGGCAATAAATAGAAGTACACGGACTATGTTCAAATTACTTGACTGCGTTTGTTCTTATGATATCGAGGAAGCGTTGGTCGGCTCGGGAGAGGAAGGCTCCTTTTACTGTTGTGATGCAAAGGCTCCAGTAGGCGGAGTATTTGTCATCGATTGAAAGGTAGGCCGGTGGGTTGTCGTACAGGTTGACGTTTATATAATCCGAAGGGAGAAGTGTGAAGCCGATGCCTTCGGCGGCAAGCTTCTCAAGGGTCATGTAGTTTCTGGATACGAATTTTATCTCCGGATGTATGCCGGCTTTTTTTATGACGGAATCCGTGACATGACGGATTCGCTGTTCTTTATGAAGCGTCAGAAGGGGATGATCCTCCAGAAGCTTTACATCAAGAACAGGATAAGTGTAGCCTTCTCTTGGTACAGCAAGCTTGACCAGGGGATCTTTTTTTGAAATCGCAATGACGAAAGGATGTCTTGCAAGTATTTCGTAATTCAGAGAAGGGTTTGGCTCGGTTCCCTCAACCGGAGCATGCATTATGGAAAAATCCAGGTCTCCGGAAATAAGCTTTTCTTCCTGAAGTTCTGTAGAACCCTCAAAGATATCAAGGTCAATTCCGGGGCACTCCTCTTTAAATTGCGGCATCACCATTGGGAGCATTATCGCCCCAAGATGATTTGTGATACCGAAACTGATATGACCGGTTTTGAGATCATTCATATCACTGATCTCAGCTTCAAAATCATCGTAGATTTTCAGTATCGTGCAGGCCATCTGATAATATTTCTCTCCTGCATAAGTGAGCCTGAGTCCGTCGGAACCTCGGATAAATAGACGCGTTCCTATGGTATCCTCAATTCTTTGAAGAGACTGAGACAGGGAAGGCTGTGCAACAAAAAGTTTCTTTGCAGCCTTGGAAATATTATGGGTGTCGGCAACTGTTTTTACATATAATAGTTCTCTGGTTGTCATAGGAAATACCTTCTAAAAATCAAAGCATCATAGTCATTAACAATATTCTATCATGAATGTCGTAAATTTATTCAATATTTATAACTTCTGAATATTAAATTTGTGTAATCAAGTTTATAATGCTCTTAGGAAAAAACTTATGGAGGTTACTATGTTCAGTGAACTTGTTGCAAAAAACAGAAGCTACAGAGGATATAATGAAGAAAGAAAAATATCGGAAAAAGAACTTTTTGAAATCCTGGATGACGCACGACTTGTTGGTTCTGCGGCAAACAGACAGCCGGTAAAATATTATATTTCCAATGACAAAACAGAGGTTGATGAAATTCTCAAGTTGACAAAGTGGGGAGGAGCCCTTCCGGAACTTCATCTTCCGAAATTCGGAACACATCCCACAGCCTTTGTCATCATGCTGCAGGACACAGACATTCAGCCAAACACTCAGGCTGTGCTCATTGATGTTGGTATAGCTGCCCAGACCCTTCTGCTTTCAGCTACAGAAAAGGGCCTCGGCGGTCTCATGATAAGAAACTTCGGACTTCAGCCTTTGACAGAGCTCCTGAATCTACCGGAAAATCTTGTTCCTATTATGGTGATAGCCCTCGGAGAACCCGCCGAAAAAGTAAAACTTGTTGATATCCCAAAGGACGGAAACATTAACTACTACCGCGATGAAAGCGGCACACACTTTGTTCCAAAGCGCAGACTCGAAGATATAGTAATTGACAAAAACCATTAAAGCAAAGAAAAACCACCGGGAACGATTCTTACAGGTGAGAGTCGTTCCCGGTGGTTTTCTTAATTTGTTAGTTTTACTTGATTGCAATTCTATAATTTTTCCATTTGAGTCACTGTCTTAGGATCTTTTGTTTGACCGCAATTAGATATTTTCTTATACGGATCATAAATCAGTCCTTAGGCCTCATGTAGAAATTACCGGCAAGCTCCGTGGTTCTGAAGGAATTCACAAAAGCGTTCTCGTCAATCTCTTTTGCCTTTAGGATGACTCTCTTTGCGTCATCCGCTCCTATAACCGAATAAACGATATGGAGCTGCTTATGTTCATGGGCTCCCTGGGCCGTCATCAAAGTTGCGCCGTGATGACTGATTTCAAAAATCATTTCTGATATTTCTTCAGGCTTATCCGTGATTATGAATAGTGTCTGTCTCTGATATGCCCGGTAGAAGGTCTGTAAAGTCTGGGTGGAAACGTACTGGAAAACAATGGAGTACAGCGCCTTATCCCATCCGAAAAGGATGCCGGCAGCTGCCAGGATGATAACATTAAACCCAAGGACCAGATTCCAGGTTTCCATGCCCCTCTTCTGGCTTAAATAGATAGCGATAAAATCCGTTCCTCCTGAAGTGGCGTCAACACTGAGACACAGGCTCACAACGATACCATTAATGATACCACCGAAAATCGCAATAAGAAGGGTATCATAGGTTATGACATGCCCCGGCAGCATATCTGTCAGAAAGCCTGTACACAGGATCATGATCAGGGAATAAATAGTGAACTTTTTTCCTATAAATTTGAAGCCTATATACACCGGAATAAAATTCAGTGCGATATTCACAACAGAATACGGAATTTCAAAATGGAAATACAACTGGCAAACTCTCTGAATAAGCACTGTGAGTCCGGTTACTCCTCCCGGATACAGGCCCCCTGTACGTACAAAGGTTTTAATGTTTATCGCCATCAGCATTGATGCTATCAATACAACGATAAGTCTTTTTAGATCCTTCTTGACATCAAATTTCATCTTAATCCCCATTCCACCGCTTTGGGTCAGCGTCATAAATCATGTTGAAAACTATTTCTCACACTAACCTTCATTCCGCCATTTTGAATCAGCAGCACAAATAGTAATGAAAGGCATTCCTAAATTATTTTACCTGTGATTTATCTCGTAAACCAAATCCTTTAAAACCTCAGAATTTCTCTGCCAGATGCCGTCAATGTCTGTGTCCGGCAGCGGGCATGAACCGATTCCCACTTCTATGGTAACTGAAGGAATACCCTTTAAGGCAAGATACTCTTTATATGAGCCGGAGCCTACGCTGTTTTTATTTGTTGAGGCCGCTCCCAGAATATATCCTGTATCCTGCTTCACAAGCTCCGCAATCTGTTTGCTTCTTGCCTCAACTTCCTCGGGAGCTCCGCCGAAAGACCAGTAGACTACGCTTCCCTGCGCATGATAGTTAATAACCTCGTCGAAAGAAGCCTCATTCAACACCTTGATAAGTGCCTGAGTCTCAGCTTCAGACTCCGCTGCCGCTCCTTTATAGTACTCATATGAAGGGTAATATCTTGAATCATCAAGCTCTTTCCAGCCTATGGAGAAGTTTCTGTTAATGTCTACGCCGTTAGCATTGTTCTTCCATCTGCGATAGTACCAGTCTGTGTCTCCTGTATAGTTTTCTCTTTGCTGATCGTGCTGGATCATGGCCTTGAGATTGCCGAGGATCGTCTGGTTCTTCACCTTTGAAGCTCCAAACTGGCTAAGGGCAGCACCATCCGGATTGACCATCGGAATCACATGAATGCAGGTGGTCTGAAGAAGGGAGGCCACGCCCTGACCTTTAAATCCTCCGCCATTTTTTGCCATGGACAAAAGATCATGAATCTGTCGCATTACAAGCTGAGAAGTAATGTACTCTCTTCCATGTGTGGTTCCTGTCAGCAGTATCTGGTTTTCCGCAGAGGGTTCCCCCACAATCAATTCATATATATTTCTGTTGTCAGCACTGACTCCAAGTACAGAAGACTTTACCACACTACCGTACTCCGAAACAAGTCTTGATATATCCGATTCAAAATTCTCATAGGTATAAGTTGTGACAGCATCACAGTAGTAGCCATTAACAGGGGTTCCGTATATGTTTGTGTTAAAAGGGCTGAGTACAGATGCCGTTGAACCCGGGGCAGATGATGCAGGTGTAGTCGTGAATGCTGCCGTTGAAGATGAACTTCCGGAAGATTCACCTGAAGCTGATGATGCCCCCGGCACACCCGGTCCCGAAGTATCAAGCCCGATATTCAATGCTTCCGCTCCTCTTGCAGGACCTGTTTCGGCAACGGCAACAGCTCCTGTTCCTGACACTGTCAGAGACATAGCTATAAGTATAGATGTTAATACCTTACTGATATTTCCTTTCATTATGATCTCCATTCCGCCGCTTTCAGCCGGCTGTACAAATAGTGATGTGAAGTATTTTCATATCCTCTTATGTATTTACTGTAAATTTTATTCCTTTATTTCCCAAATTTTACCACAAAAAAACTCCCACATTCGAAACTGCAGGAGTTTGTAAGAAAATATCAATTCTATTGTCAAAACCGGTATGTCCGGAAAGGCACACTTTCTATCACAACCTGATAAGATTACAGGATCGGTATGTCGTCATATCAAACTATCACAGATATAGGCCGGTACAATCCTATACGATTACAATTCCGGCACATTTCAAAGACTTAAGGTCATAGACATTACCACTCTCAACCCCGACCACTACCGGTCTCAGAAGGAATTGCGGATTTCGCTGTACAACCCTTGCGGTTTCACCGTTACTGAGCTGAACGTTGGAATCCACCGGATAAAGGATCATCATCTGCATGAAGCTGTTCAATGCATCCATATCCAGTTCGTTTGTCATGGCCATGAGCATCTCTACCGCCTCTCTGGGAGACTTTCCTTTTTTATAGGGTCTCTCAGTCACAAGGGCATCAAAGATATCGGCCACTGTCAGAAGCTTGGCATATTCATGTATATGATCGGCTGTTGCCCCGTATGGATAGCCGCTTCCATCGATCTTCTCGTGGTGCTGGAGCATGGCGATCTTAACATCCATGGGAATCTCATCATTTTCAGCCACCAGCTGATAGCTGTAGGTGCTGTGCTTTTTCATGACTTCAAATTCTTCAGAGGTAAGCTTTGCGGGCTTGTTCAGAATTTCCGGAGGCACCAGAGTCTTTCCTATATCATGCAAAAGTCCTGCCATGCCTATCTGAAAAATCTCTGTTTTACTCTTTCCCTGTTCTTTGGCTAAAACCATACTTATGGATGCCACATCCACACTGTGCTTAAAGGTATACTCGTCACTGCATTTTAGGGCGTTAATATTGAGGGCCACAGCATTATTCTTTTCTATGGCACTCATAAGATCATTGGTGATACTTGTTGCAGCCGCAGCAGTTTCTTTGGGATCAGGATTCTGGTATATAAGTTCAATTCCCTTGGAAATACGTTTCCTGACTGAAGATTCAAGTACCACTGTCGGAGGATCGGATTTTCTCAGTTCTTTCACCATATACTCGGCAGCCGTTGATAATTTATTCGGACTCTTATTGGCCTGCCCTGATTTTATGGTGACATACTGAACCCCGCTCTTCTTGAGCTCATCAATTGCATATGGAGTAACAACTGTTCCGGGCTCAATGAGAATACGTCCCAGTCTGTCCTCTATGGACTTACCTATAACCATCCCGGACTTAAGTTTATCAATGGAAATTTCTAAATTGCTTGTCATGTCTTCCTCAATTGCGGAAAATGTCTGAAAAAAAAACTACCGTTACACTATTAAATATTCCAATAATACTATATTTTATCATAATTCCAACCTTTTGAATATTGTAAAACCCCGGAATAGAAAAACTTATCCGAAAAAAAATAACAGTTCAGCCGGTGGACCATGTGGACGGGGTTAATGGTTCATTTTATAATAAAATGAGCCACTAACCCCGTCCCCATGGTCCACCCATATTCCAAAACTTAAATGCATCTGATTTCCTGTGGATAAAACCTCAAAATATATTGAAATTCCTCGCATATTGCCTTATTAAATAAAACCAAATCGTCGACTAATCATATAGCAAAGATTTTGATAATCAATCAAGGAGACGTGAACATGAAAATAAATGATTTTTGCAACATGCAGGAGCTTTCATCCATAACACGAAACTGGTCCAAACTTACAGGCCTTAAAGTAGATATCACCGATACCGACGGAAATGTTATCGCAACTTCCATGGATTCTTCACAGGATGCTCCGGATCCTGGACTTTCAGAGAGCGAAACTGAAAATCCCGATTCAACCTATGCACGTACCGCATCTGTTGAGCTTAAGATCCGTGACGAAGTTGTGGGTACAGTAACCGTAACAGACCCGGATGAGACAAAAGCTGATTTTTCTGTGGTTGTACCTTTGATCGACAGCCTTTTAAACAGCTATGTTTCAAACCAGTATTACGTTTATGCCAATGATAAGGTTCTGTCACGTCTTTCCGATGGCATCAAAGAAACTAACGGTCTGGTTAAGAAAGTTATTTCCAGTACCAATACCCTTAAGGGCATCCAGAAACGCCAGAAGATAGTTGCCATCAATGCAAGTATCGAAGCAGCCCGGGTAGGACAGGCAGGTCGTGGTTTCGCCGTTGTAGCTGAGGAAGTAAAAAAGCTCTCTGATGCAAGTTCTGAAGCAAATGACAAGATCGAACGCGTTGTTACTCAGATAAAAGACGTTGTTTCTACTCTTTCTCTTGATAAAGATGATAAAGCATAAAAAAACATGAAGAAAAAACTTCTAACGTCGCTATTGCTTCTCAGCATAGCGACGACTATTGTCTCATATCCTATATATAGTTACGGAGCTGAAGAGTCAACCGAAGAAGCTGCTGTCTCCGAAGAGGGCGCAGAGGGAGAAGAGGTTACTGAAGAAGTAGAAACCGATGAAAATGGTGACCCAATAGAGACCACCACAGAGCCTGAAACAACGGCACCTGATCTAAGTTACTTTGCTATAGTAACTAACCCTGAGGGCGCAAAATTCTATCAGGAACCATCAGTTGACAGTGCTTACAGCATTAACATCCCTATCCCCCAGAATACAGTTCTTCACATCATTGAGAATGCAAGAGATCCTGACGGGGTACTATGGGGTTATACCGTCTATGCAGATCTTAAGGAGGGCTATGTAAAACTCGAGGACCTCTCTCATATACAGGCAAAAACTGCAGCAGAAATGGTCCGGGATAAATTTAACGGCAACTGGGGAGAAGGCTTCGTAAAGGTCGACGGTAAAGGTTCACCTGTAACCTTCAATGCCATTACACCGGAAGAACTTAAAGAGGCCGAAGAAAGCAATGCAAACGATTCCGGAGGCAATAAATATAATGAAGATACCGGTGAGGTTTCCGCTGTTGTAGGTGAAACAAACGAAGACGGCAGTCCCGTTATAGACGTCACCATGAACACCGACGAGGCCGGAAACATCATTATAGATGAATCCGAATCGGAAAGCACCGAAGAAGCAACAGAAGAGAAGAAATCAGGAGGCTTCAACATACTATCTTTCTTTATAGGTTTCTTCACAGTCATATTCCTTGAAGGTCTCACAGCAGGAATCCTTATCCTACTCAAAACCCTCAAGAAAAAGAAGAAAGCAAAAGCCGAAGCCGCTGCCGCTGCCGGCGAAGCCCCCGCAGCCGAAGGCGAAGGAGACGGGAAGAAGAAAAAGAAAGGCCTCAAACTCCCGAAAATCAAACTTCCAAAAATCAAACTCCCCTTCGGAAAGAAAAAGAAAAAAGCTGAAGCCGAAGAATAATAGTTCAAAGACTGTCCAACCATTTCCGGTTGGACGGTCTTTTTTACTTCCCCCTTGCCATAACCTTCCCCCATTTTAGGATGTCCCCCATGTATCATGTTCGTACCGCTTTTAATAACGTAAAGAAAATGCAGGAGATGAAAGACATGATTTTCTGTACCATTTCACAATGATACAAAAAGGACAGCCGCCACGCTTTAGGGGAACGTTCTGGCGACTGCCCTTACATTGGGGATGTTTATATAAAGTAGAGTCCTACTTCATACACTTTGTTTTTGTCCCAAATCAATACTTGTCTGCCCCATTAGGTGAAGCATAAGACTTAAATGATACTGACGCAGGATCAACATTGGTGAGATCCATTCCATCAAACTCGGAAGGGATGAATCCATCACTTTGACTTGGCGGAATATATGGAATCTCCTTCTTTGGCTTAGGAGCCGGTGCCTTAGGTTTTGGCGCATCCGGTTTCTTTGCAGGTGCTGCTGAAGGTTTAGGCTCTGCCTTTTTAACAGGCGCAGCTGCAGGTTTCGCAGTTACCGGTGCGGTCTCAGTCTTCTTAGGCTCCTCCGTCTTTACAGGGGCCGGAGTCGGAGACTTCACAGGAGCAGATGCTGCAGGTTTGGGCTCTGCCTTCTTAACAGTTGCGGTCGCAGCCGCTGCTGCAGGTTTGGGAGCAGATGCTGTCGGTTTCGGAGCAGCTGCCGGCTTAGGTTTAGCCTGTGCCGTTGTCTGTGGCTTAACTACAGGCTTACTCTCAGCCTTCTTCGGAGTTGCTTTAGCTGCTGTACTGCCCGTGTTATCATCCGTCATTACAGGAGGTATATAGTCTGTTTTCCTGTTGTTACTTCTATAGCTTGATGAACCACCCTTCAGACTGAATCTGCCAACCAGTCCGTTCATAACATTTGCCTGACCGGAAAGCTCTTCTGCCGCTGCTGCCGACTGCTCAGCCGTAGCAGAGTTGGTCTGAACTACCGAAGCTATCTGATCGATGCCCTCAGTGATCTGGGCAACGCCCTTTGCCTGCTCATCGGAAGCATTGGAAATCTCATCAACAAGATTTGTGATAAGAATTGATTTCTCAGTAACAGTTCCGATTGCAGAAACCGTTTCTTCAGAAATCTGTCCGCCTCGCTGTACAGCTTCAATTGTCTGTTCAATAAGTGTAGCTGTATTCTGTGCTGCTTCCTGTGATTTCTTTGCAAGATTTCCTACTTCATCTGCAACCACAGCGAAACCTTTTCCTGCGGCACCCGCTCTTGCGGCCTCAATTGCTGCATTAAGAGAAAGGATATTGGTCTGGAAAGCGATGTCATCGATTGTCTTGATGATCTTACTGATTTCATTTGACTTATCAATGATATCGTCCATGGCCGATGACATTTCTGTCATCTTATCGTTTGAAAGCTTCATAGCCTCTCCGGCAGCGGCACCAAGCTCGGAAGCCTCCTTTGCCTTTGATGCTGTAACCTTAACTTTGTTTGAAATCTCATTCATGGTTGCGGAAAGCTCCTGAACAGATGATGCCTGCTCAGTGGAACCCTGTGCCAATGCCTGAGCACCGTCAGAAACCTGCTCTGCTCCGCTTGATACCTGATCTGAAGACTCTCTGATATCAAGTAAAGTCTGATTAAGGTTTTCAGTTATGGACTGCATGGAGCCAAGAAGCGGTGCATATGCTCCAACATAATTATTATCAGCATCTATAAGATCTACCTGGAAATTACCGCTGCTTATCTCTCCCAGTTTCTTTGAAAGATCTGTAATGATATTCTGTATTCTGTTAATGATTCCCCGGAGGCCATTGAAAGCAACTCCGATTTCATCGTTTTTGTCATATTTAAGATCGATATCAAAATTACCCTGAGATACTTCCGCTGCTGCAGATGAAATCTTTGAAAGAGGTGCCAGATTCTTCTTGACCATGGAATAAACAAGGCCCAAAAGGATCAAAACTATGATTATAGTTGCAACAATGATAGTATTTCTGATTCCGTTAGCCGCAGCATTAAACTCTCTTGTAGGAACCGCTGTCTGCACCCACCAGGTCCTCTTTCCCATGTTGAGAGGTGCATAAAAACGATTAACCTTCCCTGAGGAAGATGAAGTCACAACTTCGAAAGTGGTTTTATTTTCAAAATTTGCCTTGATCTTGTTGTAGGCATCTTCAGACACAGTATCCTTAAAATTCTTTCCGATAACATCTGTATGTGAAGAATAGAGAATATTCTCGTTTTCATTAATTATGTTGCTGTAAAGTGAAGGGAATGAATCATTATCAACATCCACAACACTGAATATGTCTGAATAGATATCAATGATAACAGCACCCACAATAGTATCCGTACTATCCTTTATAGGATAAAAGCCGGTGATCATATTGGTGCCGTCTTCTACGTAAGCATCTGAGAATCCGTTATGTCCTTCCGAGAAAGCTCTTGTATAATAATCTTCTTCCGAATACTCATCATATTCCAGGTTTTCTACAAGATTCTGCTCTGCATCATCCTTATTAACATATGGTGCATACTGCGGAATATCCTTGGAAAATGCTCCCGGCTCAAGCAGGAAACCTACTCCATATACCTGGTCGTTGTCCCTGACTGCTTCAAACAGCTCATGAACTATGATGGTTTCAGCTTCAAAACGGCTTGGTGAAATGGGAGTTCCCGTAACACGGCTTATAAGATTAAGTCCTTTTCCGCTGGCTGTTTCAATACCGGATTTAACCTCTGAAGTCCAGCCTGTAGTGAAGGTTCCGTTAATGTCATCTTCCTTTTGGTTAATGATATCAATTGCGCTCTTCAGGCTATGATAGATTTCATTGGTTCTTACCAATATGGCGTCTACCTTATCGGCACTTGATACGGAATGCTCTATAAGGGAATCCGATGCAAATTTATCAATAGTCTTATTGGAAATAACAGTTACAAAAATCGTAAGTACCACAAGACATACAAAAATAGCCACACCTACAACCAAAGACAATCTCTGGCTGAGCTGTAAATCCTTCATCCCTGCATTTCCAGATCTTTTATTAAATTTCATATCTACTACGCCTCACTCCATGTTAAAACTGCGTACCTGTTACATAACCTTGTTATCGGCTGTTTGGCCGATCATTATAAGGATTTATAAGCGATTTATTTATTTTTCAAAGAGTTTGGAAAATTTCTTCCTTAATATAGTCAAAGAAATATGCGCAAACTTGGAAAAAATAACATTATTTCCCTTATAAATGCTCATTTCTTCGTCGAAAGACTATTAAGGATGTCTGATGATAGCCATCAGAGCATTTTGGACAAATAACCGATCGATCAATTATTCAGAAGGATCTGAATCCAATCGAACGAAGGATCGTCGATAAGGAGTCATTATGCTTAATCTATATGGAAACGGAATCAATCTGACGGAACGCACGCTGGATTTTCTGTGGGGCAGACAGAACATCACCCTGAACAATATCGCGAACGTTGATACTCCGGGATATAAATCCAAGTTTGTTACTTTCGAGAATGTTATGGGAAGAAAAATCAGAGCTGCCCAGTTTCAGTCGGCAACAGCAAAAGAAGTCGAGAGGGCCATCGACAGTTCAAGAGCTACTGTTCATACAACAACAAATGAGTCCACAAGGCTTGACGGCAACAACGTAGATATGGACCAGGAACAGGTAGAACTTGTAAGGACAACTTATGAGTATCAGCTTATGGTCCAGTCTCTGAATAACGACTTCAGCCGTTTAAAGGAATCAGTGGCCACATTCTGATGCAGTTTACCGGAGGGTCCGCATTACACAGAAAATAAAAATAACCGTAATTTTAGAAAAATATTTTTGTATTATCATTTTTTCGTAAGATTACTCTTATTTTTTAAAAATGTTTTGACGAAATAGCTACTAGTGTTGAAATTGTTTAATTAAAGGTGGTACAGAATCATATGAATGCAGAAATGGAAGGAATGCTTGATACTTATCTCTTTGAGACTAATGGTCTTCTTGACCGTCTGGACGAGATCCTAATGGAAGCCGAGAAAGTTGGCGAATTCTCCACAGACAATGTAAACGAGATTTTCCGTATCATGCACACGATCAAGGGTTCAAGTGCGATGATGGAGTTAACTCCTATCTCCGTAATCGCCCATCGTATCGAAGACCTTTTCTTCTTCATCCGAGATAAGGGCATTGAGTTCCTTAATGAAGATCAGAAAAAGGGCCTCTTTGATCTGATGTTCAAATCAGAAGATTATCTCCGTGGTGAGGTCGGTAAGGTTGAAGCTGGTGAGGAAGTCGATCCGGATATAACCGAATTCCAGTCTGCTATCGAGGCCTACCTTCAGAAACTGAAGGACGGAGAAGCCGGTGCCGAAGGTGCTGCTGCCGCTTCAGGCGGTGATACAGCGGCTCCTGCAGCTGCAGGATCATCCAATCTTCCGGACGATCCAAGTGCACAGGTATTTATCCATATATTCCTTGAAGACGGAATCGGAATGGAGAATCTCCGTGCATTTATGATAGTAAATGCATTGAAGGAAAACGGAATTGATTTCCGTTTCTATCCTGCAGATATGGATCAGAATCCTGACAGTGCAAAGGTTATAATAGAGGACGGCTTCTATCTCGCGTTTGATTCATTGGATACAGCAAATATGGCAGAGGAAGGTCTGAAGACTCAGGCCTATATCAAGAGCACTGAGACTCTTGATGCTCCTAAGCCGGAGGACAAACCGGAGCCTGCTCCCGCAGCGGCGCCCGAACCTGCACCGGCTCCCGCAGCAGAAGCTCCTGCAGCAGCAGCGGCTCCTAAGCCTGCAGCTCCTGCTCCTGCTCCTGCAGCCGATAAGAAGCCTGCAGCAAAGAGCAACGCACCTGTTAAGTCCAGTCTTATCAGCGTTAACCTCCAGAAGCTGGATGCACTTAACGACCTTGTGGGTGAGATCGTTATCACAGAATCAATGGTAACCTCATCTCCTGTTCTCAATCAGCTTCCTCAGGAAGAAATGGACAGCTTCCTGAAGTCTGCAAGACAGCTTCGTAAGTTAACAGACGATCTTCAGGACATCTCAATGTCTCTCCGAATGGTATCCATCTCCGGTGTTTTCCAGAAGATGAGCCGTATCGTAAGAGATATGAAGACCAAGCTCAATAAGGATGTACGTCTTACTGTTATCGGTGAAGATACAGAAGTTGACAAGACCATCGTTGATGCAATCCAGGATCCTATCATGCACATCGTGCGTAACTCCATGGATCATGGTATAGAAGAAACCGCTCAGGAGCGTATAGCTGCAGGAAAGGATCCTCAGGGTGAGCTTATCCTTTCAGCAACACACACTTCCAGCGAGGTCGTTATAGAAGTTAAGGATGACGGTTATGGTATGGATCCCGACAAGCTTCTTCAGAAGGGTGAAGAGCGCGGTATCCTTACAAAGCCGAAGGATCAGTACTCCAAGAAGGAAGCTCTCGGTCTCATCATGCTGCCGGGCTTCTCAACCAACAAGCAGGTTACCGAATATTCAGGCCGAGGCGTTGGTATGGACGTAGTTAAGAAGAATCTTGAGTCCGTAGGTGGTACACTGAGCATTGACTCAGACCTTGGCAAGGGAACCACCATGACCATGAAGATTCCTCTCACACTTTCAATTGTTGATGGTATGAAGGTTGCTGTAGGTGATACTACATTTACCATCCCTATCGCCAACATCAGATCTTCCTTCAAGATCGATAATGTTGAGGTCATACGTGATGAAAACGGAAATGAAATGATTGACCGTGACGGAGAGTTTTATCCTATCGTTAAGCTCAATGAATTCTATAATATCCGCGGAAAGCATGACGACGATATGACCGAAGGTATCATGGTATGGGTTGAGTATGGAGACAAGAGCTGCTGCCTGTATGCAGATGAGCTTATAGGTGAACAGCAGGTAGTTGTTAAGCCGCTTCCTCAGTTTGTTTCGATCTTTGATCTGAAGTCACGAGGCATCAGCGGATGTACGATTCTCGGTGATGGCACCATCAGTATCATTCTTGACGTACTTGGCGTATACAATGCAGCCATCGAAAATGCCTGAGAGGAGGAGTATACATGGCAGAAGAAATTAATACACAGGCAACCACTTCCGAAGATGCTATCAAAGAGGAGCCTAAGAATTTACAACGTTGCCTAACTTTTGAATCAGGCGACTTGATCATGTATATGAGCACGGATTATGTTACCGAGATCATCACAGACCAGTACATAACCACTCTCCCGCTTGTTCCTGACTATGTAAAGGGAATCATCAATCTGAGAGGTTCCGTACTTGCAGTTGTAGACATTCGTCTTCTTATGGGACTTGGCGCTACAGAATATACAAGTAAGACATGTATCATTATTTTAAATATTGAAAATGTACCTATCGGAATTGTTGTTGACAATGTGCGTCAGGTAGTTGATATCGACCTTGACACCGTTAAGCCTATTCCTATGAAGCGTCAGAAGAAGCTTCTTAACGGAATGCTCAATATGGATGACGGCACCGTCGCAATGTCATTTGACTGCGATGCACTTATCAATGCTAATGTCTTATAGTAACAATCGGCAGCTATCCGGGCAAAACCGGATAGCTTTTTGCCATATAAAGGGGAACCCATAATGGTCACATTAACAGATGAAGATTTTAACCGTTTATATAAATACATACAAACAAACTACGGCATAGATCTCAGTAAGAAAAAGCAGCTCATAGTGAGCCGTCTTTCCAACTCTCTCACCGCTGACGGTTATGAAAGCTTCCATGATTTCGTGGAACTTATATTAAGCGGCAGGGATCAGGAATCAACTGTTTCCATGCTTAACAAGCTAACCACAAACTACACTTATTTTTTGCGTGAAAAGGAGCATTTTGATTTTCTGTGGAATACCATTCTGCCTGAGATGAAGAAAAAGCATGCAATGGACAAGGCTGTGTATATATGGAGCGCCGGCTGTTCCTCCGGGGAAGAACCTTATACTATCATGATGTATCTTCTGGAGTTCTTTGGTCCGGAAGCTTCGAAATGGGATCTCCGCATCCTGGCCAGTGACATTTCCCAGAATATACTTAACTCAGCCATGAATCCGACTTATGGCGAGGACAGTTTATCAAAGCTCCCTCCCGCATGGCAGAAAAAGTATTTTGTAAAACAACCGGACGGGAACTACACAATCGCTCCTGTCATAAAGAATAATGTTGTCTTCAGGACCTTTAACCTGATGAATCCCATAAAATGGAAACACCATTTTGATCTCATTTTCTGTCGTAACGTTATGATCTATTTCGACCAGCCTACTAAAGATGCTCTGGTCAAGCGTTTTTACGATTATACTGATCCTAACGGTTACCTTTTTATAGGCCATTCAGAGGGTCTCAATAAGGCGAATTGCCCTTATAAATATTTAATGCCGGCGATTTACCAAAAGGTTTAACTAAAGAAATTTTTTTGTGATATACTTAAGTTAAATTAATGTTTTACATGAGCTGAAACTATCATCAACCCATGCACATCATTAACATATCAACATAAAGGGGTTGTATCTTATGGCTTTAAAGGAAAAGATAAAGGTATTTGTTGTAGATGATTCCGCTCTATATCGTAATTTCCTCATGAACAACATAGCTGTGGACGATCGTTTCGCCATTGTTGGTCATGCGGTTGATGCTTTTGATGCAGCAAAGAAGATACCGGAAGCCAAACCCGACGTTGTTACGCTGGATATAGAGATGCCCGGGATGTCCGGAATAGATTTTCTGAAAGAACTTCTTCCTAAGTATCCGGTACCCGTAATACTTGTTTCGACCCTTAATATCCGTGTATTCGACGCCCTTGCTGCAGGTGCGGTTGATTATGTGCATAAACCGGATTTCAATGACCAGAATGCTTCAATATCTTTTGTGGACAGACTGAGAAGCAAGCTATACATCGCATCCTTCTCGAAAGTACGTATGCCTCAGCAGGCTCAGCCGGATTCCGGAAAGCCAATGACGGTTTCACAAAGTACTCTTCTGAAGGAAACTTCAGGCAATCTCAAGGTACCGACAGGTTCCGCACAGAAGATTGTTGCCATAGGTGCTTCTACAGGTGGTACCGAGGCGATACTCAGTGTTGTACGTAACTTTCCTGCCGATATGCCGGGTGTAGTCATTACCCAGCATATGCCTGCAGGGTTTACCACAATGTACGCTGAACGTTTGAACCGTATCTGCAAGATGGAGGTTCTGGAAGCCAAGAACGGCGATCAGGTTAAACAGGGTCGTATGCTTCTGGCTCCCGGCGGCTATCAGATGAGAGTCCAGAAAATGGGCAGCGGTTATACAGTCAGTGTCACAGAAGAAGACAGAGTCAACGGACATGCTCCTTCAGTAGATGTCCTTTTCAATTCTGTAGCCCAGAATGTTCGCGAAAATGCTCTTGGTGTCATACTTACAGGCATGGGTGCCGATGGTGCTGTGGGACTTCTCAGAATGAGAAAGAACGGAGCTTTCACCATAGGACAGGATAAGGAATCCTGCGTAGTTTACGGTATGCCTATGGAAGCTTATAAAATTGGCGCTGTATGTCAGCAGGCATCACTTTTGAACATTCCTTCACTTATTTATAAACAGCTTGGTATAACCAAGTGAGAAACTTAAGCAGGGAGAAATGAGCACACAGACCGCTAACAATAGCACAAAGTCATGGGACGGTCTGAATTATGACCGTAAGGAGACATATGTGGCCGGCAGCGCGGCTGCCGGTGGTTTAGGTGCGCATAAAACCCTCTTAGAGCGTTTTAAGGACTTCCGCAGATCCTCCCGGGACTATATAGATGCCCGGAAGGCGGAAAACCAAAACCTGAAGGCAAATCTCACAGAGGAGGAGATCTTTCTTGGGCATGCACTGCGGGCGGGGATAGCATTATCCGCCCTGACTTTGTCCATGAGCGCTGCATATCTGGTTCATCCCTATACTGCGCAGGATGTTATGGATGTAGGAAAATCCTCGGTTCATTCTGTCGATAAGACCGTTCATATGCCTTTCGATGTCTACAGGGAGTATTCCGAAATGAAGTCTGCCGATGAAGCTGCAAAGAAGGCTCTTGCTGCGCAGCAAAGGGCAGAAATTGCGGCTCAGGAACAGATCGAGTCCCATCTCTCCGCTTCCGGCGCGGAAGGAAACCCCATGATTTACGCGGCGGATGCCAATGGGAACATAACAGCGATGCTCCTGCCGGAGACTCTTCATTATGTGTATAATGACTATAACTCCGTTCTTGACACGGTCCTGGGTTCAATGCTCTACTTCTGTCAGAGTGACAGCCATTGGAAAGACTACAGGATCGCGGGGGTTGACCGTATGGGCGCTTATGGCTGCGGACCTGTAACCATTTCCATGCTGGTAAACAGCTTTGCGAAAACAGATACTCCCATTACTCCGGTAGAGGTTGCTGACTGGGCAGTTGAGAATAAACTTTATGCCATCCATGGCGGAAGTTATCATAGTCTCATTCCGGAAGCTCTGGAGCATTATGGATTGAACTGTACTTCCGTTACAGACCGGACTCCCGAAAATGTAACAGAGCTTTTAAAGACAGGACATGTTCTGGTGGCTCTTATGGGGAAGGGGTCTCTTACCGATGTCGGGCACTTTGTGGTCATCACTCAGCTGACTCCCGAGGGAGATGTCATGATCGCAGACCCTGCCAAGTTTGCCAACTGTCAGAAAGCATGGCCTCTGGACCTTATTCTGAAAGAGTTGAAGGCAGCTTATGACGGCGGCGGACCGCTGTGGGCAGTATCGACGGGGGACTGATGAAAGTATTCTACATAGACGTTGAAAGTTTTTGTGCCAATGATTTCATTGATTCATTGCTGAAGTACAGACTTCACGGAAAGACAACAGAAATTTTAAAATATGCTTACTCCAATGTAGGAATATGGCATGATCCTGAAAGAGAAAACGATATGCTTCAAAGTATCAAAAAGGAATCTCCGGATTTTGCATTTTCCTTCAACTACTATCCTCTGGTTTCTAAGGTATGTCAGAAAGCAGGACTTAAGTATATTTCATGGGTTTATGATAACCCGCAGGTGGCTCTGTATCACTATACTCTGGTGAACAGCTGTAATGAGGTATTTCTCTTTGATTCAGAAATGTATGAAACCTATGCATCTCAGGGCATAAAAACCGTTCATTACATGCCCCTCGCTGCATCTACAGAGAGACTTGATAAGTTTACTATGAGTGATGCTAAAGCAGCTTCATACAGGTCAAAAAAGGTTTCATTTGTGGGTTCAATGTATACAGAGGAGCATAATTTTTATGAGCGCATGCTTCCAAAGCTGGATCCTTATGTACACGGATACCTTGAAGGACTTATGAGGTCACAGATTCATATACAGGGTTACAATTTTATCGAGAATTGCCTCAGTGATGATATCATCAGCAAAATGTATGATGCTCTCCCCCTTGAACCTCATAAAGACGGTGTTGATACAAAGAACTATCTGTATTCCGACTATGTGATAAACAGAAGGATAACAGGAATTGAAAGAGCTGAACTGCTAACGAAAATAGCCAGAAAATATCCTGTGGATCTCTATACAAAAGATGAATCTTTCTCAGCCCCCGGAATCAACAATCACGGCATAGTAACCTACTATGATTACATGCCCTACGTATTTAAGGGATCAGATATAAACCTGAACATCTCCCTCAGGAGCATAAAAAAAGGCATCCCCTTAAGATGCTTTGACATCATGGGATGCGGAGGCTTCCTTCTCAGTAATTTCCAAGAGGATTTCTTTAGATATTTTGAACCCGATGTGGATTTTGTATTCTATGAATCACAAAGTGATCTTTTAAATAAGGTCGACTTCTATCTCCAGCATGAGGATGAGCGAAAAGCCATAGCTGAAAGAGCTTATGAGAAAATAAAGAAGGATCATAACTTCAATGTCCGGGTTGAACAAATCCTGACGGAAGCCGGAATAACGTAAGATAAAATGGTGTGGCAGTCTCCGCTATGTTGAGACTGTCACACTGTTTCTTATGCATCTGTTTCCTTAGTCGATCTTTTAACACTTCGAAACTCCTCAAGAACCGCTTCCCTCTGGCAGATTCTGATAGTCTCATCCACAGCTTTCCTTGTCCGTCCGTAAATCTTCACCTGCTCATTAAAAATATGACAAAATCTTACGTACTGACTAATGATATCTCCCCGGACTCCGTCATAAAGCATTTTCACTTCACAATCAACACTGATATCTTTCCCTTTGAAAAAAAAATCCTTTAATGTAAGATTCCTTTGCTTTCATATTATCATTTTATACCTATATACACAATTTAAGTATTTTAAAACATACGCGCATCTTTGATCCCAAAAACCTTAACACACCATGAAGCATTTTCATATAGTCTAAATTCGGACTATATTTACGTTAAAGCGAAATGTCACAGGTTTACCTTATCGTGTATCAATGTTGGCTTTTTGTGAAGTCATCTCTTATAAATACTCCGACTTTAAACGATATTAACTATTATAGGAATTCTAACTATTATTAAGTCCAAGGCATTTTTGCTATGGGAGTTTATATGAGAATCATATTGTTTTACTCAGGAATAGAATCCTTTAATTATTTTACGGATGAAATAAATAAAGAACTGCATAATTTAGGTCATGAAACATTCATTCTTGATTTACGGGATGCCAATAACACACCGGGACATTCTCTCAGAAATCTCTATGAATATACAAAGACGCCGGTTGACGCAGCTATAGGTTATGATCAGATGCCTGCAATCGGACCTGCTTATGTTGAACTGTGGAATGAGCTCAACATCCCGATAATCTCAATATTTGTCGACCCACCTTTCAGATTCGGAAAGTATAACCGGGCTCTGCCAAAGGCTTACCTCCGATTCTGTTGTGATATGGAGCATGTAACCTGGTGCAAGCGTTTTTGCTCAGATACAATCCCCAATGTCTACTTCCTTCCCCATGGGGCTTCCGTTCCTGAAAATGAGCCACCCTCTTGGGAAAACAAAAAATATGACATTTTGTTTTCGGGCACATACTATAAACCAGAAGGATATATAAGAACCATCAGAGAGAAATATTCAGGTGCAGTACAGAAGATTCTGTTTGATGCAATGGATTTTATGAAAGTTAATCCCTCATTTTCTCTTCCAGCAGCAGTTGACAGAATCTTGTCCTATGCAGACTACAATGCTGACGATCTAACCAGATTGTCTGTCATGGAATCAGGCGAGGAAGCTGACTGGTTTATCAGAATGTACTATAGGGAAAAGGTTATTGATTCTGTTCTTAATTCCGGCAGGGATCTTTGGATAGTAGGTCGTGGATGGAATAATTACCCCAAGTGCAATCATCCTCATTTTCATCATATCTCGGAACGTATTCCATTTGCAGATTCCCTTGATATTATGGCAGACGCAAGAATAAATCTTAATGTTATGCCATGGTTTAAGGACGGCACTCATGAAAGAGTGTTCAACACTTTACTTCGTGAATCCGTTTCTCTGACCAATCCAAGTACTTACCTGAAAGAAAACTTTAAGGATCAGGAATCCATATACTATTATGAACTAACGGAACTAAACCATATTCCCGATATCATTGAAGAAATATTAAATAATCCCGAAAAAACAAAAGCTATTGTAAAAAATAGTAAGTCTATAGTGCTTGATAAATACACGTGGAAACAGACAGTTGCAAGTATATTAAACGCTGTTAATGCATTTAAGGAATAAACAGAATAATATTTTGAAAAAATCATTCAGTTTCTAAAAGACTCCATGATAGGCTCATTCCAAGGGGTGTTACCATATGACAAAATCTATAAACATAATGACATCATCGGACGTTAATCTGCTTAGGTATATCGCAGTTCAGTTATGTTCATCGTTATCTGCCGAACGACATTGATCGGATTATGTACATAGATGTAGGTGACACATTTATAGCTTCAGATCCTTCTACATATTATGATGCAGATTTTCAAGGCAACGCTCTTACGGTAACTCCTATAAGATTTAAAGTTACGCCGGAACGTAATCTTGCACTTTATTTAGAAAGTGATCTATCAAACATGGCTTTACTTCCGGGAATTGTAAGAGGACTTATGAATTCCGACTCCTATGTTATTAATCTTAAAATGATGAGAACTTTAGACTTTGGAATAGCTGACTACACCAGTCTTGCGATAACCTTATCAAGAGTATTGGGCAAGGAAGAAAATGTTTACTGGGGTGACCAGGGTCTCCTGTCTGCTGCATTCGCAGGTCAAATGAACGTATTTGGTTTCCCCAAATATAAAGACCTTTATTATATGCCACATAACTTTTGCATGTGGTATTTTGACACTAAATCGGTCAAACCCGCTTATGAGCCCACAATAATTCACTTTGCCGGCAGCGAGAAACCGTGGAATTTGAAATATCCCATACATACAAATCTTTTAAACAATAAGTTTGAAGTCACATTAAATAATCTGAATATCCTGAAGCTTGGACAGGCAGAGTACTATTATTTATGGCATGAGTATTCCATAAAAACAGACACGTTATTAAAAGAACTAGGTATAAACAATTAAGAAATCTACATAAACCTAATAATCACTATTTTTAAAAAAGAAAGTGTGCCAGAGACTCACTCACTGGCACACATTTTGTCTACTATAATTTATAGTTCTGTTTATATTATCAGTTCTAGTAATTCAAAAATCAAGATTATACTTAAACACCTTATAATTCTCCCCTCCAGTCATCAGGTATTTTAATATTTCCATTCTGGTATTCACTAAAAGGTGTATCAGGATCATAAAAGCTATTTTCATGTGCCGATCCTCCCTTTACATATTCCTTATAGTCTCCATATTCTGCAGACAACACATTATTCCATCCGGAAGGTACTGGCACCATCAGATTTTCAAAAGGTAGATATTTTTCTTCCTGCCACCAGGATAAATCATTATCACGTTTCCCATTTAGATTCAAATTTTCGATAAGATCACCAACAATATTACTTTTTCCCCACATTGAAAGTGAAAAATCCTCAAACATTCTGAAGCGTTCTTTCATCGGTAGATTACTTATTCTAAATAACAGCTCATCTTTCAAAATACTTTGACCATTAAATAATTCATTAAATATCTTTTTATAATTAACGCCATGTATAAAACACAACCACAGTTCGGCTCTCATTCTCGATTTTATAGCCAATTCATTTGTACCATCACTCACAGCATCTAATGGAAAAATATCAATAGAAATACCCGAAAATACTCCATTTTTTCTCATGGACGGTTCCGCAATTGTTGTTCCAAGATCTCTAATCTTTGAAAAATATGATTTAATAACTGCTTCATCGTTATATGCATCCTCATATAGCAATCTTCTTCCTCTTAATTCCCTTCCATTAAAATAATCGCGAGCGTATCCCTCCATACGCATATACTCGTCACGTTTCATTACAATATCAATATCATCATCCCATGGTATAAACCCATTGTGTCTGACAGCACCAAGAAGTGTTCCGAAACCAACAAAATATTGCAAGGAAAACTCTTTAGCAAAAGTATCAAATTCCTGCAACATATTCAAAAGAACTGACCAACACTTTTTTCTCTTTTCAGTAACCCTAAAACCACATAAGATTTCTTCTTTATAAAATCCTTCATCGAGTCTTATCATATTCATACCCATTGACTATATCTTTATCATCTCATCATAAGTTCCAACATCTGTCTGATTCTAGCATCAGTACCGTCTGAATCCACAGCATGATAATAACCATTCCTGGCAATGATTTCTGCCTGATCGGGATTACTAAGCAACCACTTAATATCCTTTACTGCCTTTTCAACTTGATCTAGATCAAATAGCATAATATCGGTTCCATCAATATAATTCTTTTCAAGATAAGTCGAAGAATCAGATACACATACAGCCCCATTCATCATGCCGGCGAAAGGTTTCTCACTGCTTCCCTTTTTAAACCATGGCATGATACTCAGGTCGATCTTGGCATCTCCGATAAGCTTATGGCACTCCATCGGGGAAACCCTGTCATGTATACGTATATTTTCAGAAAAAGGGTTTTCATCATCCTCCCATCCTTCTCCGTAAACATCCACCTTAATGTCGGCATCATCAAGTGCATGCATGATCAAAAGCTTATAGTGTCTTCTCACTATGTCTTCTATCTGCCTTGACACCTTATCAACTATAAATAGTTTATATAACTCATCCCTGCCGCTTTTTATTCCTGTCTCATCCAGATATTTTTTTACTGCATCTTCTGCTGACAGAGTCGGATCATTAAAAATATAATTTATAGCATTTCTATACACTACTATTCCTCCGTCAGGAAAACCCTCTATCTTCGACACCGTTTCATACTTGATTTGACAATTTCCACAGTAAAGAACATCTATAGCTCTGTCTGAAAATGTCTTAATATCATTGCATACCTTTACCCCGCTATCAGGAAGAAATATCACTTCACTAACCTTCGGATAATAATCATGAACAAAATCGACATGGTTTTCATCCAGACATATCACATGCATATTATTTATTGGATTCTCTAAACTATCATAATAATTTCTGGGATGATCCAGAAGAAAAGTATATACAGGAATCCCATTCATTTCCCATACATTCTTATTATCCGCGTCAGTAAAATTTATTCCGCAGCAGTTGTAACATAACACGCCACTGTTTCTGCTCTCTATAATAGCATCAAGCTCATCATCCAGACCCTCAAGGCTATCTACATTAACGACATTTACATAAATATCACTGCATTTCCTTAAGGCAATTATCCATTGTTCTGTGAAGAAATTGATTAAATCGTTGTTCTCTTTCGACCTTGTTATTACTATAATATTTTTCATTTTATTTTTATGAAATCCGCAGTCAACAAATTATTACTATGCTTTTCATTCAAATCATAATATTCATCCATAATATTATCTAAGTCTTCAAGGTTATGATTCTTAATGCTTTCATTCATCCTTGATTTGTAATGTTCAATATAAGCAAGATACTTATCTTTGTTGCTTTCCAAAGATTCACAAAGACCTACAAATTCATCAAGACTCATATTTGCCATACAGGAAGCTCCTTTAAACAAGTAATCTGTATCTCATTAATATGTCCTATTCCCCGTAATGATAGAATCCATTCCAGGATACAAACGACAACCATACATTATAATAATTAATATCGCCTGGATTTGTTTAGTTTATAAGTAATTAAGGTTTATAATTGTACTTAGACAGTGCGCCTGTATTAACATAATAAACTATGTTTTTCGTTGAACTATTCCCTTATAAATCCTCTGATTATTAACGATATTAAATATTATGGAATCAAGGCGGATAGCATATGAACACTATTTTAAAATTGTTAAATGATAATCATTGGGATGAAGCGCTAAAAGAATTTATTGAATATACAAATCATCATGAATTTGATGAGCAAACTTGTATCATTGGCGCAACCATAATGGAACACTTTGGTAAATATGATTCCATGTTTGAGTTCATCAGAGGCGGATTGAAAATCAATCCTTTCAATTATGAATTATATTTACTTTTGGGAAATTATTACAGTACGAAAAATATGATACAAGCTCACATTTCCTATGAAAATGCTTTGTATCATTGTATAAATACAGGTAATGATGATGATCGCAACTTTATAGAACAACTTATAAAGAATACTGATGTTTCAACGATACAGTTTGCAAGACAAGTATCATTTGTGATCATTTCATATAATACCCTGGATTACACAAAGGCTTGTATCGAAAGTATACGGACAACCTGCTTTTCCCAGTGTTATGAAATCATCGTTGTTGATAATGCATCCAATGATGGAAGTGTTGAGTGGTTATCTAAACAAGACGATATATTTCTCATTAAAAACAATGAGAATAAAGGATTCCCCGCCGGATGCAATCAGGGTATAAATGCAGCCAAACCGGATAATGATATCTTCTTACTTAACAATGACACAATTATGCTTCCCAATTCACTCTTTTGGTTAAGGATTGGGTTATATAATGATGAGAATGTAGGCGCAACAGGAGCAGTTACAAATTATGCTTCTAATAACCAGATTGTAGGTAGTCAATTTAATTCTATTGAAGAGTATATTCGCTTTGGGACAGGTATAAATATCCCTGATACAAATCCTTATGAGGAAAAAATCTTTTTGATCATGTTTGCCATGCTTATTAAGAGGAAATGTCTAAATTCCGTCGGATTGCTTGATGAATTGTTTACCCCGGGAAATTTCGAGGACAATGATTATGGCCTTAGAATTATGGAAAAAGGCTATAAATGTACACTCTGCCATAACAGCTACATCTATCATTTTGGTTCGAAAAGTTTTGGAAAAAACCCAAAACATTTTGAAGATATCTATAACATCAACCGCGAAAAATTTATTAATAAATGGGGAAGTTACTTATCAAAAAACAATCTTATCTAATCAGCACAACGCCAAAAACTTTATTCTTGGGAGACCATTATGAAAGTTTTGCATCTTAATATAACTACATTCTTTGCTAACAGAGACATGCTTGAAGCATTTGAAGCATACAGAGATTCCGATGGAAATCCATTGGAGCTTATTAAGTATAACTATAAATATACCCAGGATACAGCACGAAATGATCCTGATTTTGAAGAGAAGTTTCAAAAAGATCTGAAAACTCATTGTCCTGACTTTGTTTTTTCTTTGAACTTTCTTCCAGTCATTTCTAAGGTATGTAATAAAGAAGGTGTCATCTACGTTTCATGGATTTATGATAACCCTGAAATCTTTCTGTACAATTACAATATGAAGAACCCCTGTAATATAGTGCTGATGTTCGACTCGAAACAGTATATGGAGTTCATGGATGGAGGAATTAAAAACGTCAGATATCTTCCGCTAGCCGCCTCCACCAAACGATTGGATTCCATTATCCCTACTAAGGCTGCTAAAAAGAAATATTCCGCTGACATATCCTTTGTGGGTTCTCTATATACAGAACGAAAACAGTATTACGAAGAAATTGTTCCAAAACTTGATCCCTACACTCATGGCTATTTAGAGGGAATTATAAAAAGTCAGTTACAGGTTGACGGAGTGAATTTTGTAGAAGAATGTCTCACTCCGGAAATCACAAAAAAAATACAGGAAGTAAGCAATATCTACCCTTATTCTGACAGCATAGAAACACTGGAATATCTTTATGCCAATTACATAATAAACAGACAAATTACAATAATTGAGCGAAAAGAACTTCTCACCCTTATAGGAGCTCATCATCCTTTGAAATTATATACCTATAAACAGAATAACTCATTTTCTCCGAAAGGCGTAGAAAATATGGGGCCTACCGACTATTTTACGGAAATGCCTCTTGTGTTTAAATTAAGCAAGATAAATCTGAACATCACCCTCCGAAGTATTCAGCATGCGATACCTCTCAGAGTTTATGATATTCTGGGTTCCGGCGGGTTCCTTATGTCCAACTTCCAGCATGATCTTGCGTACCATTTTGTCCCGGGAGAAGATTTTGTTTATTATGAGAACAGAAAGGATCTACTCGATAAGATAGATTACTACCTTGTCAATGAAAATGAACGTGTTGATATTGCCAAAAATGCACATAAAAAGATTCAAGAACAACATACCTTTGATGTACGGGTTAAAGAAATAATAGACATCGTTAATGAATATAAATTGTAAATTTCGAGATATATATACCTTATAATGTTATACACCGGTAAAGAAAGCAATTCCATTAATATCAACCAATAAGAATATATTATGATGAATATTTCAGATTATATCGAAAGAATTGACAGAGATGATATATCGATACATTTGCCTCCTGCACTCTTAACAGAAAACACTGAAGTTGTAAAGGGTGTTCTTCTCATCTCGCACGAATTAACACTTAGCGGTGCTCCTATTCAATTGTATATGCTTGCTAAAGCTTTGATTGATCTCGGATACCAGCCTATTGTTTATTCTTTATCCGAGGGTGATCTTATAGATGATTATATAAAAATGAATGTCCCAATCATTTGCGGAATAGGACCGGCTAAATCCGCAGAATGGGTAAATGAATTGGTCAGGGGCTTTAAATATATTTTTGTAAATACTCTGCCCATGGTTTCCTTTGTGAGGTATTTGTCTGGTGCTAACAGGCAAATTTTTTGGTGGATACATGAAAGTTCCTACTTGTTCAAAGATAAATATTGTACTGATATTCCAAATACTTCCGGATTGCGAATTCTTGCTGTAAGCGAAATATGTTCTGATCATATAAAAAAATACATGGGTTTAGATTCTACTCTATTCAATATATGCATAGAGGATCAGGGAACTTCTCATGAACTCACATCCAATAAGACTGTGTTCTTATGGGCTGGCATTCTGGACCCGAACAAAGCACCGGAGATACTGTTAAATGCAATTTTCAATCTTCCCGAAAACTATATTTGTGAATCCGAATTTATCATTGTTGGTCAGACCCATCATGATCATGAAAATGAATATGCCATATTAGTTAAAGAAATTGCTTCAAAGCTCCCCAATACTCGCTTCATGGATACAATGGATCACAATGAATTTTTAAAGTTGATGAATACTGTAGATTCAATTGTCGTAACTTCTATGGAAGAGACAATGAGTGCAGTTGCTGTAGAAGGGCTCATGAAAAACAAAATAGTTGTTTGTACTGAAGGATGTGGGATAGCAAAGTATATTAAAAATATGCAAAACGGTTTTGTTGTCCCAGTACGTAATTCTCAAAAGTTATGTGAAACTCTTAAATATATTATTGACAATAATGATAATCTCAGCCAATTAAGATTATCTGGAAGAAAGGTCTATCAAACATTTTTTACATACGATGTTTTTAAGCAACATCTAGAAAAAATATTAACTGAATCCAACTAAAGAGAAATAAATGGTTTTGGAATAGGAGCTCTTTTATTTATGACATTTCCTGATGATTTTTTCGAAGACGAAGTACGTGAAGGCTTTTTTATCACAAGTATGATGAAACGTTGCTGGGCAGCACAGCTTCAAATTCTTGAGGACGTTGATACACTGTGTGCTAAATACAACATTAAATATTTTGGAGATTGCGGCACACTGTTAGGCGCAATTCGTCACGGCGGATATATTCCATGGGATGATGATCTGGATATATGTATGTTAAGGGAAGACTACGAACTGTTTCTTAAGCATGCGGGTGAACTTCCGGGGAATTATTCTATATTAAACTGGTGGGAGGACGAGGACTGGATCGATGCATTTACACGTGTGGTAAATACAACCTGTGTTCGCTTTGATGAGGATTTTTTAAGTTATTATCATGGATTTCCCTATTCTGTCGGAATAGATATATTTGTTCTTGACTATATGTACGAAGACACCGTCAAAGAAAACGAACGTCAGGCACGGGCTAAAATGTATATGAACGTTGCAAATTCAATAACAGACGATGTGAGCTCCTGTGCTTCTGTCAAATCATTGATCAAGTCAATCGAGACTGCCTGTAATGTCAAATTTGATCGTTCCCGCTCTATACGTAAACAATTATACCGGCTTGTAGATAAAGCCATGACCGAAGTAGATCGGGCTGATGCTTCAAAAGTATGCCTTACCGCCGTTTGGCTGGAACATCATTCCTGTTTTTGGGAGAAAAAATATTGTGACCGGGTTATGCGTGTTCCGTATGAGTGCACTACCCTGCAGGTTCCGGTATGCTATGATGCTATTTTGAAAGCCCATTATGGGGATTACATGAAGGTAAATCGCAGCGGAGGATTGCATGAATATCCCTATTATAAAAAGCAGGAAGTTGTACTCACCGAAGAGTATGGATGGAAATCCTGGGATTATCAGTGGGACATAGATGAATTGACACTTGCTTCACGGATACGTGAAGAAAAAAATCTGAGAAAAAAACTGATCACTGAAAAAATACATAAATTCGAAGCTTTGATATCTTCTGCACCTGATATATATGGAGACATCCGACCTGAGATCGATAAATTAAAACTCGAAATTGAAAAGCCAAATTCCAGAACCGAAGTTGTCTTCTTGACTCTGGGTCCGGAGTATTGGAAAAACTTTTCTCACTTTTGGGATATGGAAAACAGCAAGCCGGATACTGATGTATATGTTATCCCTATCTCCTATTTTGATACAGCCCTTAACGGTGATGCCACACGTTCCCATTATGTGACGGAGGGATATGAAATCCCTGTGACCACCTATGAAGAATACAATATCGGTCAGCGTCAGCCAAAACGTATTTATATTCAATGCCCCTATGATGATATGAATCCGGGCATGACAGTTCATCCGTTATTTTACAGCAGTGAACTTTTAAAATACACCGATGAACTGATTTATGTACCTATGTACGATATGGAGGATTTTGAACCCACTGATCAAAAATCAGCATTTGGACTCAATTTCATTGCCAAAATGCCCGTTTTACTTCATGCGGATACCATATACGTACCTACCGAACGTCTTAAGGAAGAATATGTAAGAGCCCTGGTAGAATTTTCAAATGGAGACACGGACGAATCTTTCTGGAACGAAAAAATCCATGTTGAAGATTACAGACATGATGCTTCGGATAAAAATGATCACAGTAAGACGAAAAAGACGATCTTATATTACACTGATGTGGCACCTATTGCATTAAACGGCACTAAATCTCTTGATAAGATACGATCCTCTTTATCACTTTTAAAAGAATCTTCCGGAAGACTGAATGTTATATGGTGCGTTTCTGAAAATATGAAATCAGTCCTTAATTCAAAGGATTGCCCTGACGGAAAAAAACTGTATGAAGACTATCTTTGCATATGCCGTGAATTCAATGATGAAGGATGGGGAACTTTTACAGAGCACATTTCTGCTGATCAACTGGAAGACATTGATGCCTATGCGGGTAATCCCAGCCCATATGCACATATTCTCAGTTATCATAAAAAACCGGTTATGATTTTAAAAGAATATGATTAATAAACTATAAGGAATCTGGTATGGATACACTGGAAAACTTAGTTCAAACATACGAAAAACTGGAAAAGAATAAAGATGTCATTTTAAAATACAGAAGCGATTATGAAACTTCCATAAATGAATGTATCAGATGTCATGACCTGAATTCCTTCGAAAAAATATTGAATGAATTCTTCGATCTTGATAAGCAATATGATCATTCACTTATAACTACCGAATTGCTGAGACTGGATTTTATAAAAGATGCCTTGTTAAAGGAATGCAGCAATGGTTTCCGTTTATTTTGGGAAGACGTTGACAACGTAAATGATCTCATCAGCAATTACAACAAAACTATTTTTATGTTAAGGCGCTTAACTTTTGACTTACCGGAGGTTTATAAACGTGAAAGTTTTGACCATTTGATAAAGGTGACTCCTTTTATATTACAGACCATTTATGAAGATATTTCATCTCCAGTATTTATGAAGGACTATGTCTTCATAAGTTTAGCTATGGAACATCTTAAGTTAAAGAGCTATAGATTTTCAATTAATTACCTTAGGCTGGTTTATCATAAAAATGATGAGATCAACAAACTTATCTCTCAGTTACAATCATTGACATCATCTTCCGGAGACGAAAATGAATGAGCATCAGTTTTGCTTTATAATTTGCACAAATAATGAAGATTATACCAAAGAATGTCTTTTATATATCAGTAACCTTATCATTCCGGATGGTTATTCTATCGATGTTCTGACCATAAAGGACGCAAAATCCATGGCATCCGGATATAATGAAGCCATGAAAGCCTCCGATGCAAAGTATAAAATTTACATGCACCAGGACGTTTTTATATTAAACAAATACTTCCTCATTAATATTCTGAATATATTTAAGTCCAACGAAAAGATAGGCATGTTAGGGCTTGTGGGTGCCGTCAAACTAAATAAAGCAGCTATAATGTGGGGTTCAGATCGTGTAGGATGTACTATGATTCGTTCCGAAGGTGATAAACCCTATATATCAGAACAATATAATCCTGCATCTCCCCCGCATATCGTTTCCGCTATAGATGGTTTTTTGATGGTAACCGGTGTTGACATTCCATGGAGAGAAGATTTGTTTGATGGCTGGGACTTTTATGACATGTCCCAAAGTATTGAATTTAAAAGACACGGTTATCTTATAGTTGTACCTGAACAGACAACTCCATGGTGTCTTCATGATGACGGATACATTTTATCCCTGCTTAATTTTAATCATTACAGAAAAGTATTTCTTGAAGAATACAAAAATGAACTATCCTGAATTCAATTCAGGATAGTTCATTGATCTCCATAGCTTAGTGAGGTTTACCAATATTTTTCAGGTTACGATTCTACAATATTTATTATACTGTATATTCTGTCTTTATACGTGAATTCTTCGTGTGTTTTTATCATACCGGATTTACGTATATTTTCTCTTACCACATCATTTTTAGTATAAAACGATGCCTTTTCCACAGCATCCTCTATAGAGTCATAAAGAACCAGATCTTTGCCATTCTCAAAGTAATATGATAGCTCATCTGTATACCCTGAAAGCAAAAAGCCTCCCGAACCCATGATATCAAGGGCCCTCTGCGGAATTGCCGACCACACTGCTCTGAAAGGCGGATTCAGATTAACCTTGGATTTTCTGAAAAAGTCAGGCATCTCAGTGTAATAATCAATTTTAGGAAGCACTGTAAGATCCGGCATCATTTTTTTCTCATCCTCTATAGCCCCTGTTACAAGGGCCGTTTTAAATCGATTGCTCATTAAAGAAAGAAGAGATACTCTGTCAATATATGTCATATAAGATGCCATGGAATATGATAACTGTCCGGGAGACAGATCAAACCCTGTCATTTCATTTATGGCTCTTAACTCCGATTCCTGATCCTCCAGAAGCTCAAGGACAAAGTAACTTCCATATATCAGTCGTTGCGAAGTCATGATCCCTTCCAGATACCCTTTATGATAATTATCCAGCTTCTCCATGATATATGGATATGTCGACTTATAAAGACTCCCCAGGAAAGAAACCTCATAATCATAATTATCTAAAATTTCCGACATAGGAGTAAATCCAGTCGCTAAAGGAAGATAATAGACATTATCAAGCCCCATGTTTTTATACTTAAGGTATTCTCCTCTGTCAAAAATGAAAATATAATTATTCGGATTGTCCATAGTTTCCATTGATGAAAGATCCATAGGCGTGTCATAAGTCCACGAAACATATTTAATATTCAGTCTATAGCAAACCCCGGAAACAATGGGACTGTAATTTACAGTAAAGATAAGATCATAGTTCTGAGACCCAAAATCTTTCCTAAGCATCTCTTCAAGCTTTTCATCATGATACATATCCTTAGGAGTAAAGTAGCTCTTTTCAATCACCTTTAATCCCATTTCCTTGAATGAATCGGCTATATGCTTTATTGTATAATGTTTATAAAGATTACATATGAGTATACTTTTCATAATAACTGTTGTTTAAATGCCTCCAGCTCTGCCGCTGAACATAAACTTATGACATGCTCAAATACTTCTTTATCATCTGTTTTATAAGAATTCACAAAAACAAATGCCTTATCCTTGATAGTACCAAGATCATATAAATCATTTATAATCTTAATCTCATCCTGGGTTTTCAATTCAACATTTCCGTTTTGCCTTAGTGCCTTAAAAGCTGACATCAAATAACCAAGATACTCTGCATTATATTTTTGTTTTCCGATACAATATCCGGACTCTTCCACTACCTTTGTATATTCTTTTTCCTGATAGTAGGAATCTAACATTTTTGAGCATATCTTTGGAAAATATGCTTCAACATGGTCTGATCTTTGAAACGATCCGTATTTATCATATATATCGATTGCTTCTTTATAATAATCCGCAGCCTTTATATACTTCTTAAACCTGTAATAATGATCTGCCACCACACAGGAAAAATCAGCATCATGAGGAAGTATTGCTCTTGCATAGTTATAAATCTTAAGTATATCCCCGGTTCTTTTTTTATCTTCACCCAGGATCATAAGAAGATGTCTGAGGGTATCGCCTCTTCTCTCTGACTCTTCGGTGACTTTATCGTCCATATATTTTATTGATTTAAAATACAGTTCCTCAGCTTTTGCGTATTTTTTGTTCTTGGCATATATATCTCCGAGATATCCATACAGATCCGAATCACCGGGATTCTCTGCTATAGCTTTTTCCAACATGGTTTTGTATAACTTATCTTTATTTTTTTCGTTATACACCGTCTCGCTGTATCCTGTATGATAAATTATCAACTCATCTGTTGCATCATATATATCTGTTGGCTGATCATTTTTCAGATGTTCATGTATCTTTCCTTCATATTTTATACCGACATGATTTTTAAAAACTCTGGGCTGAGTTATGGTTCCGATCACCTTTCCTTCATCATTAAGGTTCAATAACTTGGAAGCTATGACGTATTCTTTTTTTTCTTCAGCCTTTGATATTACTTCGCAAAGATTGGAGGCATCCTCAAAATATTCATCAGCATCAAGGAATACAATCCAGTCACCTTTGCACTTATCTATGGCAAAATTTTTTGCTGCTGCAAAATCATCTATCCATTTAAAACGATAAACAGTTGCTCCGGCTTCTTCAGCTATCCGGACTGTATCATCAGTTGATCCTGTATCAACAACAATCTGCTCAAATGCCACCCCTTTGACGCATCCCAGTGCCTTTCCTATATTCTTTTCCTCATTTTTAACTATCATTGCCTGCGAAATCTTCATTAAGACACTCCGATCATATAAATACTATCTGCCTTCATACTATTATATCGCCCAGGATTTATACTTAATAAGCCAGGCAAATAGAGTAGGGCAGGTTTTTTCTTTTTCGCCCACGGGTCACTTATCTTCAGAGAAGACATAATCTTTTAAGTGATACCACGATAAAAAGAGGAAGAGCAAAAGCTCTTCCTCCAATAATCAATATTTGTAGATCTGAATATATTATCCGAGAAGTGAAAGAACACCCTGAGGTGACTGATTTGCCTGTGCAAGCATTGACTGTGCAGCCTGGTTAAGGATATTGTTCTTGGTGTAAGCTGAAATCTCCTTAGCCATGTCAGTATCGCGGATTCTGGACTCTGCAGACGTTGTGTTTTCATTATTAACCTTAAGGTTATTAATGGTATGCTCAAGTCTGTTCTGCTTTGCTCCGAGCTCAGCTCTGAACTTTGATACTTCATTTACTGCATTCTTAAGTGTTTCAATAGCCGTATTTGCTGAAGTTACAGTTGAAGCACTTATACCACTTACCTTATTGGTGCCGCCAAGTGCTGATGACTTCATATTGGCTCCCTTCAGTGATAAAACTTCTCCTGAAGAAGCACCGATCTGGAACTTTCTTTCCTTAGTATTTGTAAGGACGTTGATTCCGTTATACTCGGTTGCTGTTGCAATACGGTCTATCTCACTCTTAAGCTCGTTAAGCTCAAGCTGGATATTCTGTCTTGCTGTGGTACTGTCACCAACAGTGTTATCTGCACCTGTACCATAAGTTCCGTTAGCAGCCTGTGTTGCAAGGGTTGTCATTCTTTCAAGCATCGCATGTGTCTCTGTAAGAGCACCTTCAGCTGTCTGGATAAGTCCGATGGCGTCGTTTGCGTTGGCCTCTGCCTGATCAAGTGCATTGATCTTATTTCTCATTGACTCGGAAATTGCAAGACCTGCAGCGTCGTCGCCGGCCTTATTGATTCTGTAACCGGATGACAGCTTCTCTAAGTTCTTACTCAGAGCGTTTGTGTTCTTAGACATGTTTCTGTAAGAGTCGATTGCTGAAATGTTGTGCTGTATAACCATAAATTCCTCCTATTGTCGGCCCGTGTAAGAACATCCTTGTCCAAACCGGAACTCAGTTTCCTGAGCACCAAGCCTTTTATTATGATTTTTTTACACTTTTATTATCGCACGCTTTCTCAAAATTATAAACGTTTTTTCAAAAAATTTATATTTTTATAATTATCCCGGGATGAAAATTTAATCTCATTCATAACCAATGGGGCTTTCGGAAAGTCTGTTTTCGGGCTGCGGATCGCTCTTCTTTGGCTTTGCGCGCCTTCTTATCTCACCGAACAGCCTGAAAGGTGATTCCTTCGTTAAGGTTTCCTTTATGATGTTAGTTATGGATACCCTGTAACCCGGATCGTTAATTGACGGAATCTCCAAAAGCAGACCGATCTGTGCATCGGCATCCAGCCCTATATCATTGTATTTAAGCACCACGTCTTTTACATACTTATAAGAAACCGTGGCAGAACGTCTTTCGTTTGCCACCAGAACCTGATTCATCTCAGATATATATCTTGCCCTTATGGTAGTTTCCGAAGCCTGCTTTTCATATGTCCTCATACTAACTCTTGAGGCATCGTGACCGGCTCTTCCGTAACCCATATCTATCCATCCGTATTCATCCACCAGTATTCTGGCTGCGGAATCAAAACCGTAGTAGATGATCTGCTCCTCTCTGATCTCCGCAAGAAGTCCGGATGAAGCTTCCGGGATCAGATTCATGATGAGATTCGGATCATTGAATGGCACCCTTATAAGCTTCATTTTTGTTTCTGTGTAATAAATATTCAGAATGGCTCTGAGAAAATCATGGATCCTCACCTCATCATATCTGTATCTTGCTTCCGCCACCGCAAGCTCCAGGATAATCTTATTCTTTATTTCCTCTGACATATTCCTGGCTCTCGCCACTTCTTCAACACCTGAGGCATGTCTCAGAAACTGGGCATTTAACATCTCCTCTCTTACATTCATTGTATGATTTGTAAGAAAGGATACTTTCCTTATAACACTTGACTCCCTGTCATTTCGTATGGATATCGCATGCATGGGCTTTTCACCCGCAAGTCCTATGCCGATGATCACCGCCTCAGGTGATCTCTTGATGTTGTTAAGGATAACTTCGTCATTCCAGAAAACCATATGATTATAGTTTTCCTTCAACTCGTAAAAATGGATGTTGGAATACTTCTGATACTCGTTTTTTAAAATATTGGCAGCCTCAACATTGTATATATTATTGCATGCTGTATATACATCCACCCTTTTATTCTGGTGAAGATCACCGATGAAATCCGAAAGTACCTCATCCCGCTGACGGAAATTTATGGCCTCCTCCAGGCGGTCAAGATCGATCTCTATGGAAGGACGATTTTGAATATAAGCTACCAGTTCATATTCATTTATGGGAACTGTGAGACCCTCTACACCATTTCTTCTGGCTCTTTGTATATTTTGAACCAGAATACTAAGCATATGATTGATTTCATTCTGATCCCCCTGATCATCAGATGCTTCGCAGGTCGTAATGACGGTCCTCGTGCCCTGGCCATTTACAGATTCAACTATAAGCTGATTACTGCCTTCATTTTTCCTTATGTTCACTCTGGCTTCCGGGGTAAGCTCCACTATCTCCTCTCCGGAAATATTGTAAAGCGATACCGGCTTATTGCTGTATTGATATTCTACAGGTTCTTCACGACTTTTGTCATTGCCATTAAGGATCCTGGTAAATGTACTTAATGGATGGTCTTGATTGAACCTGTCAAAAAAATCATTGATCTTACCCATCTAAGCATCCCCTTTTTTGTCACAAAACTTTTATGCGCTCCTCTGCCTTTTTATACCCTTGTTCTGCTGCCTGCTTATAATAGTGAAGCGCCTTTTCCTTCTGTCCGGACACCTCGTACCAGGTTCCCAGGTTATAAGCTGCCTTAAAAGAACCGGTTCCTATAACACCTTCCGGTCTCTCAACCTCCCCGAGACTTAAACACTTAAGATAGCTTTTCTCTATATATGGAAGCAAATGCTGATACTTCTCTGTATTCTTAAGAACGAGTTTCATATAGAAAAGTCCTGAGTAAAAGAAAAAGTCCGGATTTCTTGTGAAATCATACTGGACCTTTCCCATGATGTCTCCGGCTTCCTCCAGACTCTCCTCTGTACCCATATCATAAAGCGTGTAGAGATACCTCATGATACCGTCAGTCCAATACGGTGCCTGGCGTATCTCTTTCTTGCCGGAAAACCTGAAAAAGGTTCTGAAGTAGGGAAGACTTTCCTCTTCTCTTTTTAAATTACGGAGGGTTATAGCCATCTGGTAATTATAGTAAGGATAATTTGGTTCCTTCTTTAAAGCCTCGATGAGATATTCAAGGTTCCTCTGTCCCTTACCCTCCTGAAGATAACCGTCATGCTCTGCATAAAGGGGAGACATCTTGTTCACTACCTTGGCATTGATCTGTTCATGAATGCTTCCCTTATATCTCATTCCGGCAGGAAGGATCCTTTGTATCTGAGTAATGCTTCTGTCTATCTCGTCACCGTTAGGATACGAATCCTCTCTTTTAATAAGGCCCAGCCATCTCATACCCTGACGGTCATACATCATGTCTATAAAATCCCTTAATGCTTTAGGATTACTTTCTTCATCATTCTTTAGATACTCATCTGCATCCAGAATCAGGTGTATCTCCCCGCCATGATCCCTTTCAGAATGACCAAGGGCGAAGTTTCTTGCTTCGGAGAAATCATTAACCCAGGGAAAATCATAAACATGGGCACCGAATTTTTTAGCTATTTCGATGGTGCCATCTGTGGAGCCGCTGTCCGCTATAACGATATTGTCCACAAAGGGCGCAGCCGCGCTTAAGCACTTTTCGAGACACCGTTCTTCATTTTTTACGATCATTACCAAGTTTACGATCATAACCCGCCTATCTCCTCAACCTCATTTTTGCGCTGCTCTCTAAGTACATTAAAGACATAGCCACGGATAGCTGTTTCCCCGCCTTCGCTAAGTTCCACAAATCTTAAGCCATAGCCATTACTCCCTGACTCATCCATCTGTCCCCAGAGCACCATACACCTGAAGGGTCTTTCAACATTTTTAAAGGTATAATGGAAGTTAAGGATCTCTCCGATGGTCAATGGCTCAGGTGTAACCATATAGATGCCGCCGGCACTTATATTGGTGATAACTCCGAAAAAGCTTTTCGCACCCTCGTTTTCCGAAGTGAACTGGACAGTTATATCAACAGAAGCCCGTATATCCTGCTGCCTCTGTATGATCTCGATAACCTCCAGAATCTCACATTCGCCCATCCAGAACTCACTCATCCTGGGATATCCGGGATTTTTATGAACCACCACATCGCACTTTGTCTTTATACAGCCCTTTATATTGTCATTGAAAATGACTTCTGTCCTGCTCATTCGAATATCCTGAAGGTTAGGGTCTTTAAAATACAGGGCAGGCTTATTGTCAATTCCGCTTACCACTCTGACCTTATAATCCTTATCCTCATATCTAACGGTGCCGCTGTGACAATCCTTAAGTATCATCTGTTACCTCTTATCATTACGGTTCTAATTATTCTATAGTATCAGTCATCATCAAAATCCATGTCGCCGATACTGTTCGTAGTATTCATGAGCATCTGAAGCCTCAGTATCTCAATGAAATTCGCAAACATCTCTTTATCTACCGTGCCCGTTTCATCAATTTCTTTGTTAAGAAGGCCGGAGAATATGGTGTTTATTCCCATCATTCCGCTGTTTTGTGAAGAACCGAATCCAAGAGTTGATATCAGGGATTTCAGTTCATCAACGCTGCTGCCTTCACCTATGAAACCAGATCCTGCCTCCGAGACAGTTCCAAGTACAGAATTGATGTCTATGGCAGCATCACTTTGCAGATCTGCCATTATCTTTTTAACATAATTCTGGGTTTCTTCATATGGAGGAACCCCGTCATATTTTCTCACAGCTCCGGAACCTGCATTATAGGCTGCTAAAGCAAGTTTCAGATCACCGCCGAATTCCTTAATGTTGGCTGCCAGAAGTTTGGCACCACCCATGATATTCTGCTCCGGATCAAAGGGATCGCTGACTCCCAGTTCCTTAGCAGTTGCCGGCATAAGCTGCATTATCCCCATTGCGCCTGCTTTGGATACTGCAGTTACCTGAAAATCCGATTCGGTTTTTGCAACCGATTTTAACAGCTTCTCAGAAACCCCGTAAGTACTGGCGGCTTTCTTGAAAATCGAGTCAAGATTACCGGCCGTTCCGGAAACCGTTTTAGCGGTTGTTTTCTCGGCTGTTTTCTCAGCTGTTCCCGCAGCCTTTACACCATTCAGAACATTCTTGAAGGTTTTTGTATCCTTCGAAAGAATGGTGGTTCCCTCAGGTCTTCCCTTTCCGGTTTTATTGATCTCTGAGATAGACTCCATAAGTGGCATATAACACATCCCCCTTTATTAAGTACACTGTAAATTTAATCATTGCTGTGCCATCATCCGGCCAAAATCATCAAGATAGTAAACCTTGCCTCCGTCATAAAGATATCCGGTCTGCATCCTTCCGCTGCTGTTGAAATAGTACCAGAAGCCGTTTATAAACACCCAGCCGGTGTGCATCCTTCCGTAGGTAGGATCCAGAAAATAAGTACTTCCGTCACCGTCCACCAGGAATCCAGTCATCATCTGGCCCTTATTGTCAAAGTAATACCAGCTGTCTCCTATATACTTCCATCCGGTGGCTGCTCTTCCATAGTCATCATAGTAAAACCAGGCCCCTCCCGGATAGTACCAGCCGGTGGTGCTTCCCTGGGCACCATTATATATATTCGCAGTTCCTTCATTCGTTGTTGTATTGTACCCTATAGGCGTAACACCCTTTGTTCCTGTGCGGGAATTTACAACATCCTCTTCCGAAGTAACCGCCTCTCCCTCCTTAAGATACTTTTTCTCATCCGATGTCATGGGTATGGCTTTTACTTCATAATAGTAAGTATCCTTTGTATACTCAGGTATCTTTTCAGAGAGATCCAGTGTTGTGCCCCTTACCTTTTTTGTCAGAACAGAGGTGTCATTTTCATAAAGGGTAACCTCGTACCCCGGTGCGTAATCAACTTCTTTCCACACAGCCTTCTTGAAATTGTAGTCCCATCCTGCGGATGTGGTACAGTCGAGAACGGTACAAGGCATATAGTATACCTTTAATCTCAGAGTATCTCCGTCATCTACTCTTCCGCAATGGTTAAACTCGGCTCCCTTTAAAGTCACCGTCGATCTGTTCCAGTTTTTCGCGAAGTAGTAACCCTCATCCGCATGAAAATCTATAGTGATAACAACCTTGTTTCCCGGTTTCCACTTTTCGATATCCTTTGAGTAATCAATCTCTCCTATATCAATATTACTTGTGCTTGTGGTAATGGTAGGAGCCAGAATCTCACCGGGATCTCCATAATTTTGTTCTATATCCACTTTGATCTTATCGATGATACTGCCATCTGCTTTGGCTGTTTTTGTATGAGTAAGCAAAAACCATGCCACAATAAGCAGAAGCATGAAAAGCTTTGCAGCTTTATTGGATCTTTTCGCATCCTTTTCAAGCCTTTCCAGCTCCTCCTGCCTTTGTTCCCTTATACGGTCTCTGTATGAAGGTCTGTTTCTGTTGTATGGATCCTTCATGTCGTGCCTCTCTTACTGCATGATTCCGTCATTGTTAACATAATACTCACCAATGTAAGCATTGGTAGCCATCTGTCCGCTTCCGGGGTAGAAGTAATAATAGTTTCCGTTCACACTGTGCCATCCCTCAACCATAGTTCCGTCAGAGTCACAATAGTAGGTCTTGCCGTTTCTGTGAATCCATCCTGTGAACATAACTCCCAGAAGTGAATTATCAATATCGTTCAGGAAATAGTATTTTCCGTTTTCATAAAGCCAGCCTGTATACATGGCACCATTACTCTTGAAATAATAGTATTGGCCGTTGATGATACGCCAGCCGTTATTGGCTGTCTGACCGTAAACCTCACCGGTTTTCAGCTCATCTCTGGGGATCAGATAATACCAGTCCGAACCGTTTTTCATCCAGCCTGTATACATGGCACCGTTTTTCAACAGGAAATAGGTTCTTCCGTTAACTTCCTGCCAGCCGGTCTGCATCTGTCCATACTGATTAAAGAGATACCAGTCATTATCTATGTATGCCCAGCCGGCTCCCTGAAGTGTGTTATCCGAAACATATCTGTAGTACCAGAATCCGTTATCTTTATACCATCCAAACTGATATAAAGGTTTTGCCTGTCCGCCGCTTCCTCCCCGGCCTGTTCCGTCAGACACATCTCTGTCTGTGATTACCAGTTCTGTAGAACTCACCCATTCACTGTTACCGGTATACTTCTTTTCCTTGCTGTCGGTAACTATGGTTCTCATCTCTACCTGATATTTACCTTCCTGAGTCATATAAGGATAAAAATTATAGAGAAGCCCCGAACTTGTGACGGTGGTAACATTCTTTTTATCTCTCAAAAGCTTAAGTTCGTAAGTCCCGGAAGTGTTATCCGGCCTTGTCCATCTTATCTCACCCAGCTTATTATCATTCCAGAATACATCCGTCGGAGAATCATAATCTCCCTTTATGGGATCAATCTTAAGAGTGATAATGAGATCATCCTTACTTTTTGTGGCGTTCACGAAGGTACCGCCGGTTATGGATACGTTGGAACTTCTGTAGCTGCTAAGAAAATAGTTTTTCGATATATCCGAAACCTGAAGGGTGATTCTCATGGTAGGGGTCTCTCCGCTCTTGGCTCTCGTATCTGCCCCACTTGTCCACTCCGCTTCTGTAATAGAATACTTATTGCCGCCGGTTGATACGGCGATCTCATTATCATCCACAGAGGTTTTCTCAACTTTGATTTCTTCAGGGATCATCCTGCCTGCTTCAAGCTTTGACTTAACCTTGACAGACACAGTATTGATGGGCTGTGTGGCGGCAAAGGAAGCTATTCCGGTAAGGCAAATGAGTATCAGAAGCACCGGCAAAAGTTTCCGTAAGAAGCTCCTGTTTGCTTTTGCCTTTTCTCCTGTTTCCTTATTCATTTTTTTACGACTGAATGATATCTTCATCTCCCATTACTTCCTTAGGCGGTTCCGGCTCAGCTACCTTGTTGTTTTCTCTTTCAGCGAATCTCAGGAAATAAACATATATTTCTACAACTGCACTGAAAAGCTCCGGAGGAATCTCGGCTCCAAGCTTTAATTGCGTAAGGAGTGAAGCAAGAGAATCATCCTCATACACAGGCACTCCCGCCTTCATGGCCGTTTCAGTGATCTTTTCTGCTGTATATCCCATTCCGGAAGCAACTATCACCGGTGCTCCGTTTTTATCGGGATCATATTTTAAGGCTGCTGCCTTTTTCTTTCTGATAGGTTCAGACGGCGACATTTATACCTTTCTCCTTTTCCTTTATCTCAGGAAATACTTCATCCACCCTGTGACTTCTTGTGAGTACCCCAAGTTCCATGGTGCTTACCCTGAGACCGTTTTTTGTGATAATGTCCTGGATACTCCTGGAAATGTTTTCCTGAGGTTCCGTAAGTGTCGGCGGGACAAATATCTGCATATTGACATTACCGTTATTCACCATGGATATCAGTTCAAAATTGCCGACATTCTGAATACTGAATTTAATAAACAGCTTCTGTTTTTTTGCAGCATCAGGTCTGTCTCTCTCAGCATCCGGATCTATCCACATTTCCGACATAACATTTTTATCCTGATATCTGAAAGGAACCAGCAAATGAAGAAGGGGCATATAGACACTCTCATTCATCAAAAGATGATTCAGTACCTTATAATATTTTTCCACACTTTCTGATCCCGCGCTTCCTTCTGTCCCCTTCTGTATAAGCTTTGTAAGCATCTCCGGCAAATTTTTGGCCTTCTCCGATTGTGGTCTCAGATTCTCCATAGCCTTTTGCAGGGCCTCCTCCGGATCTCCTTTAAAGAACATTCGGAAGTCACCGTTTTTGATCATCTTGGTAAACAGCTGCTGAAGCACATTCTTGTCTCCTGCCTCATACTTTACGGCATAAAGTGAGAACAGGACACTGGCGGTCCTGACAGCACCATAGTTATGGGTTTTTGAGACATACTTTGACAGAAAAGGTATGATCTCTTTGTTAATGACCTCTGTATTTTTTTCAATATCTCCGGGAGCTGCGTTTTTGTCCAACTGTTCCATCAGTTTGGAAAAACTCTCTCTTGAAGAAGGAAGGAGCAAACTCTCAATGTCTTTACCGAGAGACTCCATTTGATTGAGCAGATGCTCACTCGACGCATAATTGTTATAGGTTTTTACAAAATCGAGAATCGTTTCTCTGAAGGAGGGTGAAATCTTTTCATTCAGGATATCCCGTAATCCATCGAAGAGCTCTCCTGAAAATTTCACCTGCGCCTGCTGCTGGGATTCTATAAGAGTCATCAGTTCTTCCGGCTCCGTAGTCTCCATCTCTGTGAAAAGCTGGGTCAGAACTTCCTGAATCTCTGTGTCTCCCATGGTCTGCAATGCAACCCCGTCCGTAAACAGAAGCTGTTCCATTTCCATGGTGAGCTGCATGCCTTCATACATCCTTTGAATAAAATTCGTATAATTCGATTCAAAGTTTATGGTACCTTCCCCTACTTCAGGACCTATCTGTTCACCGTTTTCCCCCGGGGGAGAAGGGATCACCCTGTCCGGCGACTGTATCTGAGGGGTTTGCGGCGTATGGGGATACACTCCGGGGGAGCCTATACCCTGACCACCCATGGTAGGATTCTGTACCTGTAATATATTGGCCATATTATTTATCTCCTTTAAGCGATCTTGATCGCATAAATCGCATAGTTAATTTCCTAATAGTATTATATCGACTTCTTGATTATGAACTATTAGAAAAAAATGTAAAAATACACTTATATTTTTTGGAAAATTTGCCGTTTAACATGTGCAATTTAAAATTTTTATAGCGTTATCCAATTCTTGATGTTATATTGTCTGAGCAAAGGACGATAATATGTTTAAATAAAAACAAGAAGCACAATTTTTTAATGAAAAAATTTTAAATATAAGTTATTATTTTGAAACTACTGTCGATATTATAAGCAGAAGGAACTCATTGATTTAATTGTGCGTTTATGCAAGGAGGCAATTTATGGACGTCAATTTACGTACTACTCTGTTTGGTAAGGTTGGATATACCAATACAGACAAGAATGTAAACAAAAAAACAAAATCCTCTTCCGCATCATCCGCATCTTATGTGAGCAGTTTTGATAAGGCATCTTTCTCAACAAATTCTGTCAGCGATGACAGCTTCGCATCGATGCTTGCTTCAAAAACCGCCGCTTCTATGAAATCAGGCGTGAGCGCCAGCAGAGTTGCGGAGCTCAAAGCACAGGTTCAGTCCGGCACATATAATGTGGATTCAACAAGAATTGCGGAACGTATGCTTGGATACAGAGGATGATATACCCTTTAAGGAGTGAGTATGACAGACTCTGCAACATTTAACGATTTCACAAAGGTACTTACAGGACAGGTATCCGTTGTGAAAAAGCTCATCAGGCTGGAGCGGGAAATGACCGTTTCCGCCTCACATGATGACCCCAAAAAACTTGATGTCCTTGTCAAAGAGGCCCAGCCCGATCTTTACAGTTTTCGAAGTCTCGAAAAAAAACGTGTCCAGCTTGCCGAAAAGCTTGGTTGGAAGGGTCTTCGGTCCAGCCAGATACTGTCCCGGGTGTCCGAAGAGGAAAAGTCGGTATTAAGTCCCTTATTTGATGATCTGAAGGAAGCTCTTGAAATCTTGAAAGAGAGTCAGGTGTCTGCTGAAAGGATCATGCGTATCAGACTAAATGATGTTAATGTTGCGATATCCACCAATAAAATTCCAAAAGCATTTCAGGATACTTTAGCTTGATTTTACCCTTTAAAATCATAAATGAGACATAAGGCAGCTGTACATGGAAGTGTGCAGCTGCCTTTCTTCTATGTCCGGATTCTTTCTTTACTGCCCACAACATTCAAATTCTTTCTTTATACTAATTTTACCCCTGATATCTAATGTTTTTTGAAAAACCGACGATATATATAAGAGAAATAAGATGATTATGCGAAAGCATGCCTATAGACAGGAGGTAAATTTATGGTTCGCCCAACATTCGGAGGTTTCCAGACTGCTCTCACATCCCTGCAGTCAAACTCAAAAAAGCTTGATGTAACGTCGCAGAACCTCGCCAATATGAACGTAGAAGGCTATACCAGGCAGCAATTAAAGACCTCCAGCCTTAACTACAATAATCCCACATCCTATTACATGAACGAAAACGATGTGAACGTTGGCTTCGGTGTTTCCATGGACGAAGTAGTTCAGCTTCGTGACCAGTTCCTGGATATTCAGTACCGGGATCAGAATACAAAATATGCCTACAACGACACAACCGAATACTCACTGAATACTCTGGGTAGTTTTATGGACGAGTCCAATATGGACGGAATCAGAGCATCTCTTGACGAAGTTCAGGAAGCTCTCACTATCATGCAGGATACTTCCAAGGTTCAGGATCCCATATATGAAGGCCAGCTGCAATCTACCCTGAACGCTACCTGCGTGCTCCTTAATTCTGCAGCAGACAAGATAAAAACAGCCGAAGATAACGAATTTGAGAAGCTCTATGGTGAAGGAACCTCTGAGGGTGGTGCCGTTGAGAAAATCAATGACCTTCTTCGGGAAATAGGTGATCTCAATAAACAGATCAAACATAACCAGCTTATGGGAAGTAAAGCTCTGGAGCTTCTGGACGAGAGAAACCTGAAGATTGATGAACTCTCATCTTATATACCCATAACTGTTGAAAGCTTTTCAGAGACCTATAATGTATATGAGACCGTGACCGCTACTGATTCCAATGGTAATCCTATTCAGGCTACTGACGGAGATGGTAATCCATTAGTCGATGGCGATGGCAATCCTGTTTATGAAACGGAAACAAAAGTAACAGAACGTCAGAAAATCTACATATACAACCAGACCGGTGAGATTGCCGGCAGATCTGACTGGCCGTCGGATTTACGTATATCTCTTGATTACACCACAACCAATGCAGACGGTACTGTAAATAATGAAAGTATAATCCTGGTAAACGGCACTTATGATGATGCCAATGGATTTAACTACGGTAAAGTAAAGCTGACAGGAGCAGATAATGACCCTCCTACCTATACCAAATGGAACAGCACAAACCCTGCTACATCGGGAACCGGTCCTTTGGATGTACAGCTTGATTTTATTTCAGCAGCAACAAATAAAAAAGGAACTCAGGTATCAGCCCAAACCATAAGAACCGCCAACAGTGCTACAACACCCGGAAACGGTGAAGTCACCTTCTCGGGAGGTTCTGTTCAGGCAGGCCTAGATATGCTTGCCAAATCAGATCCAAACGGCACTGCCACCAGCGGCTTAAAGCAGGGAACCTATTATGGCTATGACTACTATATGGATAAGCTGGACAATCTGGCACAGACTCTTGCTGATGAGATGAATACATATAATTATATGGGTAATACCTGGGATTACCCCACTCAGACTGAAGCTCAGGCAAGGGCTGACGCAGAATCTGCCATAGATGGCGGCGCAACTGATTACATTATGCTTGTTAACAGAAGCACACAGACCGGTAAGTTCGATGAGATCACCGCCGAAAATATTTCCCTCAGTAAGAAGTGGATAAACGGCGATACAAAAATAGGTCTTAAGGGTGCCGACTCCAACCAGACTGTCCTCAATATGCTGAGATCCTTTACCCAGCCTCATTCAGAACTTGCGGATAAAACCTTTGCAAACTACATGAACAGTCTTTCCACAAGGCTTGCCAATGACCAGTATAACAATAAGGATGCTCTCGACACCAACAAAGTCGTACTTGACAGCATTACAAGCTCCAAGGATCAGTTGTCCGGTGTCAGCCTGGATGAAGAAGCAGCCAACATGATGATCTATGTTTCCTCATACAACGCTGCCGCAAAAATAATGACTGCTTTTGACGAAACCCTGGAGACTCTTCTTGGAATCGTCTGATCTTATAGAAAGGAGATACTCCTATGCGCGTCACAGCTTCAACCTTTTACAAAGACTACGCGAAATCTGTTCAGGATCTGAAATCCAAATACAATAAAAGCATGCAGCAGGTTTCCAGCGGAAAAAAGTATGATAATGCTTACGAAAGTCCTCTTGACTACTATGCGGGAAAAAAGATAGACAATCTCTATAACGATGTAGTTACAAAGGATACCATGATAAAGGACGTCATCAACCGTCTGGAGCAGCAGGAATCCACCTCCAGAACCTTCTACTCGGAGATGAGTGACCTGAATATCAAATATGAACAGATGGCTTCCTCATCCTATCAGGGTCTCGAAAGTACTGTAGATACCATGCATACCTACATGCTTAACAAGCAGCAGACCATGACTCAGGATCTCAACGCTACATATGAGAACTACTATGTCATGGGCGGAAATGACCAGACCACGGTTCCTTTCACCATGGATGAAACCGGTATGAAACTGAGCTATCATCACAAGTTCCCCGGAGACAGCAAGGCCACGGTTATAGACATGACATATGACCCGACAACAAAATCTTTTACATTCGGAGGAACTGCTGCAGACGGCAGTACATTGTCAGAAGATCAGGCTCTCAGCAAGGTTCTTACTGCGATGCGTGAACAGGGAAGAATGTCCCTGGGCTACGGCGATATCAACACCGTGGAAACTCTTCCGGATACATACTACGGTGGTTTAAACATGGTAACCGGTCTCACCTCTGAGAAGCTTCGTGCCATGGATGACGCTTCTGCAAAGGAAGCCATCAAGAGTGCCATGAACACCTCTGCTTTCGGTCTGAATGCACAGGCTGTGGATGCAACAAAAACCTATTATGATTCTTTCTACGGAACAGAAGCAGAGCAGCAGGCTGCCTACGACAGGCTGGGCGAAGACCTTGCCTATGTTTTGGGAGGCTGGGATCATGCCATGATCAGCGTCAGCAATACCTTCCGTCGTATCGGTGTAGCTACTCAGACTCTTAATGAAGTAGATAACCAGCTGCAGACTGCCCAGGACACTTACATTGAAGAATATAACGATCATATGTACATTGATACTTATGAAGCCATAGTACAGATGTACCAGAATATGTACTCTTACAATGCAGCGATGCAGGTGGGTTCAAAGATAATGCAGAATTCCCTTTTTGATTTTGTTCAGTAAGAACAATAATTCCATCAAAAACATAGCAATATTTAATTTTATAAGATATACTTAATGGAGGTTGTCATTCATGTTGACATTAGAAACCAGAGACTATGGAACAATCGAGTACGAGGAGTCAGATATCATCCATTTCCCGGACGGGCTTTTTGGATTCAATGAGTTAAAGGATTATATTCCTCTTGTGCTTGATGAAAACGAGGACAATACTATCCTTCTTTTACAGTCCCTTGAAAACACAGACATTGCTTTTGCAGTCGTTAATCCGTTTTCATTGGATCCGGATTACAACCCTGTGTTAAGTCCGGAGGAGTTGTCTTATCTCAATGTCAAATCCGAGAATGACCTTTCATATTATGTAGTTTGTGTATTACACAGTAATTACCTGGATAATACCGTTAATATGAAAGCCCCGATCGTTATCAATCCGGATAAACGTGTAGCCATGCAGGTTATACTTAATCAGTCTGAATATGATTTCAGACATAAATTAAGTTCCTTCTCCACAGTTCAGGAAGGTCTTAAGAATTCGGATCCTGAAGCATGACGATCGGCATACCGATAAATATAGTTTAGGGCAGGTGGTCTAATGCTGATATTAAGACGTAAAAAGAATGAAAGTATACTGATAGGTGATAATATCAGAATAACTGTGGTGGAAAGTGCTTCTGATGGTGTAAGACTTGCTATCGATGCACCAAAACAGATTTCTATTCTCCGCGAGGAACTTTCCATAGCTGAGCAGGAAAACAAAAATGCTTCTTCACCTCATCTCACTGCCATTACAGGACTTCAGGATTCTCTTAAACATATTACTTTCAAAAAGAATAAACCGACTGAAGCTGCAGCAGACAAACCTGATGAAGCGGCTGATAAAGCGGCTGAAGACGCAAAAGATAAACCGGCTGAAACAGAGGCAAAGGCTGAAATCAAAGCTGATGCCAACTCAAATAAAGAAAACAGTAAATCATAAAGAAAACCCCTTCGCCTTACATATGGCGAAGGGGTTTAAATTTTAAAAGACTATGAATTTTTTTCTTTCTCTTCCACTTCTTCCAGTGTAGGGAAGTGCCACTTCTGAACACCTATGGAATTGTGATTCTCATCCTGCGCAACAACTATCTCAGGTTCCTGTGATCTCTCTGTTTTTGATGATTCTCCCTCTTTTTTAAAACTGTACTCGAGTTTTCCCGAATCAGTGTATTCAGGTACTATAGTAACCTTATCTGAGGTTCTGTTTTTATCATTGGAAAGGATATTGTTGAAGAGTGACACATCCATACCCAGGAGATCATTTCCCTCATATTCTTCAGGTTTCTCAATGCGGGATTTTTCTGCAGCAGCCTTATTCTGTACCTGAGATGTTGCTTCCTGAACATTCTTAAGTTTAGGGAACTCCCATAGACCTATAGAGGTTTCGGCATTTTCATCCATCCTGAAGTCAGCCTCAGTGACATTCTCTCCGACACTTGATTTGATTTCTTCGTCAAGCCTTGATTTCTGTTCTTTGTCAGCCTGTACCGAATCATAAATCTTTCCTGATCTGCCGCCATCATCTAAAGAAACTGCCACACCGCTCATGCTCTCTTCCTTGATAGCCTTGATAGTTTTGGTCTCCCTGGGAAGGTAAGATATACCGCCTGAGGATTCAGCTTTTTTGGTAGATCCGTAGGAAACTTCCTTTGAAGCATCCCTTTTCTTACGTGATCCGAACCCCATCATCTCCTTCATCATCCTTAAGCCTCTGATGATCCAGAAAAACGGGAGCAGCACCGGCAATTTTTCCAGGGTTGGATACAGGGAACTCATATACTTATACTCAGGGAATATCCACAGGAGCTCCTGTTTAAATCTATGCCAGAATTCACCTCTTTCCTGTTTGCGAAGCGCCTTTTCTTCTATTTTTTTTTCTTTATCAAGCTCTCTCTGTATTTCATTTCTAAGAATACTTGCCTGATTTACCATATCGGTTCCGATGACACCGTTACTCAGGATCCTGCTTTCCATATTGTCATAAACATCTGCATCCTCGATGGTGAGCTCCGGCATGTCATCTGCCCTATTTCCAAACCATATTGATGAAATATGTATCAGACATTCGGCTATGACATCTATTTTGAACTCTTTAAATCTTGTCCATATCAGATCCTGATTCATCTTGGACCTGAACTGATGATAGAAAAGGAAAACATCAAGGAGTTTACGAATGGTAAGAGCATCCTCACAATAGTTGTAACAGATTTCTGCCATACGGAACACAAAGCTTGATTCCAGGGAAAAGGTGTGCATGGAATTGAAGGTTTTATCTATATAAGCTTTCTCCATCAATGAGGTCATGCACTTCTGATAGTTCTTTGTAATGAAAGGAAGCTTATAGTAGATTTCCACCGTAAATCCGTTGCCGGCTCTCATATGTTCACCAAACTTTGGATAAAAGTGATCTGTGAGATAACCGAGATCTATGAGAAAGCCCTTGGCAAGACTGTAATCCTTTTCACTCATAAGGATTCTCAGAGGACTGTTGCTGGCACTCTCCGGAATCCTGTAAAGTCGTCTTGTGGCTGAAGACTCAAGGACGGTTGCGGAAATCTTATGCATATTAAGCATGGTAAGAATCTCAAGCTCGGAATTTTCATAGCTTGAAGAATACATGAGGCTTTCCTGATAACGTTCAAAAAACCTCTCTCCCCACTTCTTGGGAACATGCTCAGAAGCACCAAGCATGCCGATATATATGATATTGGCAATCTTATGATAGTCGGCAAGATGAAAAAGTCTCTCCCAATCCATCTTCATGTATTTTTTGGTAAAGTCTTTTTGTTTTATCACCGATCCCACAAGATCTACAAGATACCGTCCTTCAAAAACTGTACGATTCATGCTTCTTTCCTTCCTCAAAATCCTGTTACTTGTTCAGATTCTGATGGGATTTCTTTTCTATCATTTTAACATAAAAGAATCACGGAGAAAATCTCCGTGATTCCATAAATGTCTTTAAAAACTATGCTTTTTAGCATTTTTCTCATATAGCCTACGGCTTATTCCTTGTAAAAAGACTGATCCCTTGCAAGCTGCATGTTCAAACGCCTGTCCTGATCCTGTAACTCTTTTATCAGAGACCTTGTTTTGATCCTTATCTCTTTCACAAGCTTTTCATCGGGATTCTCAGGTTCTATATTCTCGGGCTCGGAATATATAAGTCTGTGCGCCGCATATGCTGCCTTCGGTCCTGCTTCTCCCAACAGCTGTATCCGTTCTGTTGTATCCTGAACCTTTCTGAGTTTGTCCATTCTTTCTTCAAGAAGAAGCTCTGCCGTATAACCGTCATTACCTGACAGAACATCGCTTATTTCATCAGTAAGATCCTTAACATCTTTCATGAATGTATATTTTCTCTGACAAAGAACAGCGAGATTCTCAACATCCAAAACATCTTCCATACTTACCACCGATAACGCATCAACCTACAACGCTTGCCTGTCTCACTTCATGTGTATCCTGTACTACTTTGCTGGCACCGTCAAATCCGTCACGAAGATCCTGTATGATCTCGATAATCCTGGGAATTTCTCCCGCCATACGCTTGCCGGATGCCCTTACCTTTGAAATGTCATATATGATATAATCATACAGCCTTCTCAGATCACTGCTGACAGGAACAGACATATCAAGAGTATTTATAAGATATCTTATGATCTTAAGAGCTTTTCCAACATACTCCTCGAACATAGTCATATCTCCATCCTCAAGTGCTATATGTGCCTTCCTTAAGTCCTTCATACACTCATCATATAAAAGAACCAGAAGTTCTACAGGAGACATGGAGAATAAGGTATTTTCTTTATACTTTTCATAAGACATGAGCTACACCTTCTTTAAAAATATGTATCAACTAAATTTCTTTACTACATATTGTATATCGGCAAAAATCTCAATAAGATAAGCTGGATAGATAACTTGACTGAGTATTCATGCTATTAATAAGTGTTTCAAGATTGGAGAACTGCTTGATGTATCTGTCCCTTTCCAACTGAAGTTTATCCTTCCACTTATCCAGATCTTCGTTAAATCCCTTTATCTTGCTGTAGATTTCGTTTTTGTTCTTTGTAGCCACAAGCTTGTCAGAACCTGCAACTTCTACAAGACGACCATAGGAATTACCGTTTCTGGATGAATATCTTGTTGCGTAAGGTGTCATCTGCTTGTTGATAGTTGATCCGAATCCGGTACTGTTTTCGGTTCCGCACATTATGTTTGCAACCTTATCGGCATCTGTTTCCATAGCTTTACGGAATTTATCTTCATCAAAGCTGAGCTGTCCGCCATCGGCGTGATCTGAACTCAGGGTGATACCTATACTCTCAAGATCACTGTATTTAATGCCACCGTTCAGAACATCATTCATCATCCCATGAAATTCATAGGCGAGATTACGAACCTCTCCATCATTATAAAGTATTCCCTGTTTAGCCTTTTCATTCCACTTCTCGATCTCCTTTTCGGTCATCTCATCTTCCTGCTCGTCAGTAAGAGGATCATAACCGCTGGCAGGTCTTGTGGTAACGTGGGTATTAACTTCTTCAACAAGCTTGTTATAAGCTTCTATAAAGCTCTTAACACGTTCTGTGGCCTTATCAACATTGGCTGAAGCCGTAAAGCTTACACTTGCATTGTCATCGAAGCTTGTGACCTTTCCGTTTTTGTCCACCTCAATATCGCCAAATGTGCCGCTGGCTGTAATCTTGAGACCATCAACGTTGAAGGTGTTATTGTGGCTTGTGATCTTTACAGGATCGGAACCGCCGTAACTTACATACATTTCAGCATCTTTTCCGGCTGTATAATTGGATCCCTCTCCACCGAAAATAGCATTAGCCTTATCGTTAAGTTCTATCTTACTCTCTGATCCGGTAGTCTTATCAAAGAGCATCAACTGTCCCGTACTTGCAACAAAAGTTGCCTTAACACCTGCATCACTCTTGTTAATAGCATTTACAAGGTCATTAACAGACGACTCCCCTGTAAGCTCAAAGGATTTTCCGTTAATTGTCATGCCGGAAATATCATCCTGAGAGAATCCAAGATCACTTAACTTAGATGACGCCGATGCAGTCTTTCCTGTGGAGATTTCATTCATTTTACCAGAGGTCATAACAGCTGACGAAGCAAGCTGGCTTACACCCTTTACGGAAACATAATCAAGGAGATTGGAGCTTCCCGTCGCCGAAAGAAGCGCAGCCGAGGAGCTGTTTCCTGTTGTGGTGATAACTGACTTTGCATACAGATCGTTATTAACGATACTGGTCTTACCGGAGTAGCTCAGGTAGTCATCTTCCATATCGATCATCTGATCAGTGATACTTCTGTACGCTTCCTGACGCCATTCCTGCTTGGTTATATTCTGCTTTGTCTTGGTGATCTTATTGCTTGTATTTAATGTTAACTGTTCAATCAACGCATCACGGTCAAGGCCGGATGCAAGTCCTCCAAAACCTTTTAAGGAGGTATTTCCCAATGAGCTCGTACTTGAGCTGCTGCTTGATGATACGTTCATAAAAATGCTCCTTCATAATTAAAACAAAGACCTTCCCTGGCCTATAGACAATATTCCTCACTACATTTATCGACATATTCTTTAATATTATAAGCCAAATGCAAAAAAGCTCCGGAATATACAAGAATATTCCAAAGCTTTGACATTTATTAAATATATGGTTTGCAGCACACACCTTCGCGTACGATATACCGAATAATAATAAAATTACTGTATACGGTCATGTCCGTGGTGAGGATGTTCATTAACGTCCCTGATAGCCCTCATGATGGCAGAAAGGATATCCATCTTATAGTTCTCATGATAGAAGCTTATTCTTGCTGAAGTGGACTTCTTATACATAACTACGTACATGGAAGGAAGGTGGGATAATGTTGCAGCCAGCACGTCTGCCTGACATCTCTCGCAGGTACAGCAGTTATTCTTCTTCATGTATGCAAGTATATCCTCGCTCTTTAAGCACTCCTGCATGATGTTTACGATATGGAAGCCCTCATGAACCTTTGCCTCACCGAAAATCTTGGCCTCAAGTCTTCTCTGGATCGCTTCCGAAAGAACATCTCTGTCCTCTGAGGATTCTACCCTTATGGCTCTTTTCTTTTCTTTTTCCTTTTCCTGTACGATCTCATTTCTGAGATTGATATCATCAAGTCCGTATGGCCGGTAATCGATGGCAGTTCCCTTGGCAGCTGTATTCCCATCTTTTCCGACATCCTTAATTTCTTTCACATTTATGCTTTCAGCCTCAATGGCATCAAAATTCTCTGCAGCACCAGAAATAAACTGTTTGGGAGCCTGCTTAAGTCCGTTTTTGATGGAATCTGCTATATTTGCCGCAAATTCCTGAGCTTCGTCAGTTGATTCAAAGGTTCCCTTCTCAGGTCTTTCATCCTTTAATGATTCTGTACTCACAATTTCCTCCTTGTCGCAGGAGCTGCATCCCGGAATCTGTATACTAATCTGTATCTGCCTCCTGGAACAGAAAAAGCTCTGCATCAAGAGGGTATGCATCTACCTGCGCGTTGATGGAAGCTTCATCCAGGTCATAATAGTCTGTCAATATGCCTGATCCTACTTGTTGTGTCCTCTCTATAAGCGAGGAATTCCAAAAACCGGCCTCCACTTCACCATCATCAATATAATATATTACATCTCCGTATTCATTATAACCGAAATGGTAGTGTTCTACATCAATAAAATTATATTCCTGGAGTCTTAACTGCCAAAAAGAAATATCGTTTATTCCTCTTGTCACAACAGCCCATACATTCCCATTGTAAGGTTCTCTTTTAAGCACCGCACTTTCATCTGAGATGAAATCCAGCTCCATGATGGCATAAAATTCTCTTTCCTCAGGGTTCCACAGAAGTATGTCCAGTACCTGATTATCAGAAGAGGCTTTATTTATGACGATGATATCTCTGAATCCGTCTCCATTTAGGTCATACAGTGCAAATGCCGCGTTAGAAGCATTAAACTGAGCCAGAAGGGCCTTTTGATCAGAGGTTACGGTATGTTTCTTGTTTAAGGTTTTTATCACCTCTTTAAGCTTCTTTTTTGCATCCTTTCTCCAGTCGTCGAATGTAACAAGCTCGGTTCCGTCATCACCCACAAATTTGTCTCCCTTTGCAGTGTAGACATTTCTTTGTTTGATACCGTTGGTTCCGACATAATACGTTCTGCCGGTATCCTTATCCGTTTCCCATTTATCCGTAGACATGAGACCTTTTGAACCGATATAGTACTCGTTTCCTCCATAGGTTATCCACTGGTTTTCAACAGGTTCATCATAGGTATAGTAATAGTACCATTTTCCTTTTTCAAATACCCAGCTTTCAGCTGATGCTGCTTCAGAGTACAAAAGCACCATCAAAAGACCCAATATAAGGATAATGATCCTGTTTTCCAGAGCAATCCGTTTCTGTTTCATAGTCCTCCCCCACTATTCGACATCACAATACCACCGTCCCCGGTGGTATGTACAAGCACAACGCACGCGTGACGGCCTTATCGCGAAAAAAAGAGGGACAGGCTCCTGACCTGGCCTGCCCCAACAATATAGACGATTATACGCCCTTAAAATCATTCTTTCTCTGCTCTTCATATCTGCTGATAAGCGTATCCATGATATGAACCAGATGTCCGATCTCAGGCTTTGAAAGCTGCTCATCGGCGCCAAGCTCTTTACCCTTTGCTCTCATCTGCTCATCGATAAGTGATGAGAAGATAACAACCGGAAGATGACGAAGATGTGGATCTGACTTAATGAGCTTAGTAAGTCTGTGACCATCCATCATAGGCATCTCAAGGTCTGTGATAACCATGCTGACCTGTTCATAAACATGTGGATCATCCTTAAGTCCATCAAGATAATTCCAGCATTCCTGGCCATTATTGAACATATGGATATCTGTAAAGCCTGCTCTCTGGAGAGAATCGAGAATCATCTTCTGCAGAAGAACAGAGTCCTCTGCGATAACAACAGGTGCCTGATTGATAGGACGGTCTCCCATCTCATCAATCTCTGAAACCTGGATAGTTGTTTCAGGAGAGATTTCAGCTACGATCTTCTCAAAGTCGAGAACTGTTACAAGCTGGTCGTCACACTGTGCGATACCTGTAGCTACAGACTCATCACCAGAACCCAGAGTCTTATCAGGCTTCTGGATACTCTTCCATGATATACGGCTTATACCTTCGATGCTGTCAACACGGAAAGCTACCATCATCTTATTAAAACCTGTAATGATAAACAGGTCTCTGTCGCCGTATTCTTTACGCTCGCCTGTGAGATATTGTCCCAGATTGATAACTGTGATGAGAACATCTCTCGGTTTAAAGAAACCTTCAACTGACGGATGTGAATGAGGCATAGGCTTAACCTTCTCCGTCATCATGATCTCAACAACCTTGGCAACATTGATGCCATAGTACTCGTTCATGACCTTGAACTTCATGATCTCAATTTCGTTCGTACCGGACTCAAGCAAGATTCCGTCTTTTTTGTTCTTCTTCAATTCAGGTTTCCTCCTAACGGATAAATTTATAAATGTTTTTCCGGACGCCCTGAGGTCTTTATAACCACATCCCCCGTAGCCACATCCAGACTCATTGTTCTTGCATAATTCGATCCGCAATCCTCTGCAGCGATACGAAAACCTTCCCTTTTCAGTATCTCCCGGACTGTTTCTGCATTCCTTTCACCGATATTACCGAAACTGGCATTGCCGCTGATGGAGAACATCTTTGCTCCACCGGCGATCTTTACGATCGCCCTTGATTTAAGCATACCAAAAGCCGTCATTTTGCGTATAGTCTCAGCAAGACCTGTATCTGCATATTTCAGCAAATTGGGATCATCCTTGTTCTGCCTCACAGGTAGCATGATATGAAGCAGTGCCCCTAACTTCAGAACAGGATCATAAAATACGATTCCGATACATGAACCAAGGGCATAGGTGATTATCTCTCCCTGTCCACGGGTCAGTTTCATATCGCCGATCCCGACCTTAAGTTGTCTGTCCATAAATTATTCAACCCCAAGTTTTTTCAATATATTATTCAGGGATGCGATATCAGGCAGCATAAGGAGCCAGTCGTTGTAGGTCTTACCCTCAATCACAAAGTCAGCGGTACAATACATAAGCTTGTCAGTCTCATATCCATACTCTGCGATAGGTACGGTAAGTATGGCTCCCAGCATACTTACTGCCGAGCTGGGAACTGAAAGACTGATATTAAGATCTACAAGTTCTGTAAAAGCATTAACATAGGAGCAGATGATAATGTTCCCTATCTCTGTTATTGCCGAGTGTGCCATGTCATCAAAGGCTTCAAAACTGGGATATGACACGCCCATCATCTTTTCAAAGATGGTATTGGCAAACTCCAGATTGAAAAGGAACAACATGAGACCATTGATCTCTCCGTCCATCTTTACAAGTGTTGCTCCGACAACTTCCTCAACATCGCCGCCGATGGAGTCAACAGCTTCATCATAACCAAGTATCTTTATCTGAGGAAAAGTAATGCGAACTTCCTTCTGAAGCATATTTGACAGTGACGTTGCTGCATGTCCTGTACCTATACTTCCAATCTCCCTCATGACATCCAGGTCCTGAAGGTTCATTTCCCCATAATCGCGTATCCTCATTACTCGTTCCCCACTAAATTAATTATCCTCTCAACTGATTGATGGTACCTTCTATCTCGTCGGAAGTAGTCACCATCTTTAAGGCATAGGTAAATGCTCTCTGACTCTCTATTATCTTTGTCATCTCCAATGCCATGTCCGTACCGGAGCTTTCCAGAACTCCGCTTTCCAAATGAGGATAGCTCACAAGTGCTGCAGTATTCTGATTATCACCTTCACGGACTGCCAGTTCGTTGTCCCCTTGACTTATTAATCGGCTCGGATGAGGAAAAGTATAAACGCCAATTCTTGGTTTTTCTTCATTTTCTTGAGTTTCTTCGGTTTCTTCGGTTGTTTCCCCGTTCTCGTCCTCACTTTTTGCATGAAGTTTTTCGAAATCGATGACATCTGCCTTCAGCCTTTGACCATTCTGATCGAGAACATACTTACCGGATTCAGTCATGAGATAAAACTCACCATCCTCCATAAGTCCCCTGTGGAAATGTCCGTTTCTTGTATAAGTTATAGAATTGTCGTTTGGATCCTGAAGCATGAAGAAAGTATTGTCATCCATGAGACAGAAGTCTGTTTCCATATTGGTCACATTCATACTGCTGAATTTATAGTTGGAAGGGGTCTCATTAACGATGGCTCCCGCTCCTGCCTGAAGCTCTGTAACCGCTTCTCTTGAGTCGTTCAGGTTATAGTTAATAAGCTCTCTGAAATGAGAGTTTTTTGGTTTATATCCTACTGTATTGATATTGGCAAGGTTATTGGAAACCACATCAAGACTGTTTTTGAAATGATCCGCCCCAACCGCGCCGGTCCAAAATGACATATTCATATTCTATACTCCTCTATTACTGCATGTTCTTCATTTCATTTACGACATGCAAATGCTGATCTGATTGCTTCCTTGTTGATCAGTAATACAGAGAAACACTGAACTGATCAGTATTTATCAGAGTCTTCCGACATCTGAAGAAGATTTTGCCATAACTGAATCGTACATCTTGAGCATCTGTGCAGCACTCTGCAGCGCCCTTTGGGATGAAATCATGGTAGTCATCTCATCCACCATGTCAACATTGGCCCTTTCAAGCATTCCCCACTGAAGAGCAGTGCCATCCTGTCCGTTGACAACAGCGGCTGCCTGATTGGTGGAATACAAACCGTTATCCTCTTTATGAAGCTGTCCGTAATCCTGAAAATCCACAAGCCTGATCTGTCCATAGGATTCACGCTGTTCAGGTTCCTGAGCTTCAGGAGCTTCATTAGTGGGATCTTCGGGTTTTCCGGTAGTTAATGCAGCCTGAGTTTTGTCCACCCATATAGTTCCATCTTCTGAAACCGTGAAATTCTCTGTAGGAATCCTTACAGGCTGATTATCGGAGCCAAGTACCCGTCCAAGACCGTGAAGCTGAAGATAGCCTTCCTCATCTACGGAAAAAGCACCGTCTCTTGTATAACGCACTCCCTGATCTGTCTGTATGGAAAACCATCCATTTCCGCCTATGGCAAAGTCATAAATACCGTCTGTCGGATTGAATGCGCCCTGTTCAAAATTGGTATAGGTCTGCTGTGCAGTGACAATCTTGGATGTTGTGGCAAGGTCAGTAGGATTGTCCTTGTTATACCTTCCGGTACGAACCAGCATTTCTTCCTGAAAAGTAGTGGAAGTCATAGTATCCTTTTTATAACCTGCCGTCTCTATATTGACCATATTGTTGCTGACAACATTAAGTCTGCGCTGCTGTGTAAGCATTCCGGATGTCAGATTGTAAAATCCCTGATACATTTTTACTCCTTTTAGGGTCCCACCCTTTAAATGACCCACTTAATTTTTTAAATAGCGGATCGAAAAAAATACTGCAAAGCTTTGTTATGACATCTTTGACATGTAGCCCTTGAGCTTCTCTATAGCAATGGAATGAAGCTGGGAAACTCTCGGCTGGCTGATATTCATAACCTCAGCAATCTGATTCATATTTAATTCGTCAACATAGTAAAGAGAAATAACCTTTTTCTCACTATCTTTTAATGAATCAATGGCTTTTGCCAATGTTGCTACTGTCTCGTTCTGCAAGAAACTACCCTCCGGTTGTGTGTTGATGTCCTCTGAAGCCACCTGGAACAGAGTCTCATCATTGTCATCATAGGTCATGTCCAGGGACAGAACATTCACCATAGTGCGCATTCTGTCCACCTTTTTGATCTTCTTGACATCCATCTTGTAATACTTGGATATCTCTTCATCACTGGGTGCATGTCCCAGCTTCCGCTGAAGCTCATCTCTGGCATCCTCGATGTTCTTCCGGTCTCTGTGATAGTTTCTGGGCATCCAGTCATTTTTACGTATCAGGTCGATAACCATACCCCTGATACGTCTGGATATGAAGGTTTCGAACTTATTGTCCTTCTCGATATCATATCTGTCGATGGCCTTCATGATCTCAATCACGCCTTCGTTAATGATATCCTCAGGCTGCATGGAATCACTGTAAACATCCCTCATCTGATACGCTACGCTTTTTACTATATAAACGTAGCGCATGGTGAGCTCCTGTTTGATATGGTTATCATGCCTTTTCTGATACAGCTCGAAAAGCTCTTCATTGGTCATCGCTTCGAGATCATCAACTGCTCCCCTGTAAATAGTGTCGATCATATCTCATCCCCTCTAACTTTCTACATCTACTTCTGTTTCCTTTTACTTCTCCTCCAGCTTCAGACTCCCTATCGCCTGAATCTGGACATTGTTTGCAACTTCGTTGAAGGAAAGAACTCTTACCTGAGGATAGAACTGTTCTATAAGGTGATAGAAATGTGCTCTCATAACCTCTGAGGTCAGAATAACCGGAGTCTGCGAGAGTTCTTTGAATTTCTTGATTTCCTCGGATACCTGTCTTACAAGACTCTGTAAAACATCAGGACTTAATGCAAGATAATATCCGCTTTCACCTTTAGACAGTGAACTGACCATGGATCTTTCCAGATCCGCATCAAGAGTCACTACCTTCATGCTTCCGTCTTCACAATACATTCTTGTGATAGTACGTTTTAATGATATTCTTACCTGTTCAACCAGCGAGTCGATATCCTTTACCGGCAGTCCTGTCTCTGTGATCACGTCTACCATAGTCTCAACTATGGTCTCAAGATCCTTTATAGATACTCCTTCCTTAAGAAGCATCGTAAGAACCTTTTGTAAGAGATTGTAGGATACCAGTGTCGGAAATGCTTCATTAACAAGCTCCGGCGCTGTTTTCTTCAGGTTTTCCACAAGTCGGAAAACTTCCTGCCTTGTGATAAGTTCGTAGCTGTGCTGCCTGATAACCTCACTCATGTGTGAAACGAGAACCGATAACGGGTCGATAACGGTATATCCGTACATTTCCGCTCTTTCTCTCTGTTCAGGCTTAATCCATTTACTCGGGATACCGTAGGCCGGTTCAATGGTATCGATACCATCGATCTCCCTTTCAAGATGCTCAGGCTCCAGTGCCAGATAGAAATCCGTAAGAACTTCTCCCACTGCAACTGACTCGCCCTTAATTTTTATCATATACTCATTTGTTCCAAGCTTGGCACTGTCTCTGAGTCTTACAGAAGGAATGACAAAACCCATCTCCTGTGCGTATTGTCTTCTGAATACTACAATACGGCTTATAAGTCTTCCTCCAACCGACTCATCCGCAAGAGGTATGAGACTGTATCCGAAATTCAGCTCGATAGGTTCGACCTGAAGCAAATGGTATACATTATTAACATCTTTAAAAAATTCTTCCTGTGTCTGTTCAGGTGCTTTCTGCGCCTGCTCTTCTCCCGCAGCTTCAGGCTCCTCGACGCCGACATTTCCGATCCTCTGTCTCGCTCCCTGACTAGCTGCCCTGTAGGCCTCTGCCCTTACTGCTTCAGGTGCCTCGAGTATTCTCCGCTGCATTGCATATCCCGCTGCTATGAATCCAAGACCTACTATAAGGATCTGGATCAGGGGCATACCGGGAATAATGCAGAGAACACAAATAACACCGCCTGCGACCATAAATGATCTTGGCTGTGCCAAAAACTCCTTTGATATGTCCTCGTTAAGTGATCCCTCTGCCACGGCACGGGTTACGATCATGCCGGTTGCGGTAGAAATAAGAAGTGATGGGATTTGTCCCACAAGACCATCACCAACGGTTGCAATTGTGTATGTGTTTAATACGGTACCTATGTCCTGTCCGGACTGAACGATACCAATGATACTGCCTCCCACCAGGTTTATCGCAGTGGTTATCAGCGACATGACGCCGTCACCTTTAACAATTTTCGTAGCACCGTCCATGGAGCCGTAAAAATCGGATTCTCTTTGAACATTCATTCTACGACGGGCAGCTTCCTGCTCATCGATGAGACCTGCGTTAAGGTCTGAGTCGATGGCCATCTGTTTACCGGGCATAGCGTCGAGGTTGAATCTGGCTGAAACCTCTGCTACACGCTCAGCACCCTTTGTGATGACCGTGAAGTTCATGAGAACAATGACGATATAGATTACAAGACCGACAACAACATTTCCTTGCAGAACGAAGTCACCAAAAGCAGCGATGACCTGTCCGGAGGAACCGCCGTTAGACAGGATGTTTCTGGTTGTTGAAACATTGATGCCAAGACGGAACAGTGTAGTCAACAGAAGCAATGAAGGATAAATCGAAAATTCCAGCGGACTGTGGATCGTCATCGTGATTACAAGGATCATCATTGAGATGGCCATATTAAGGACTATAGCCAGATCTGCCATAAAAGGCGGAAGAGGGATGATCAGCAACAGGATGATTACCAGAGCCATAACAACTATGGAATTATCCGCTACAAATTTAGTCCATTTCATAGTCTGTGATCTGTTTCTTTTCTTCTCGTTATTCTATTCTCTATATCTTACGAACAAAATTAAGATATACATTCATTATAATAGTTTTTTAATAACTTGTCTCGAAAAAGTTATAAAATCCCTTAATTTTTTTGAAAAAATGTTTAATTTGAATCAAAATCTGCTCAAAATTAATAATTTTAGCTCTGATTTACTTTTACATCTTGCACAAATTGAAAGATTTTTCCTTCAAACCCCGGGTACCTCAGCATTATCAGGCCGGAACTTCTCCGTTATTCTTCTGTTTATAGATGTAAACCAGGAGCTCCGCCACGGCACTGTAATAGTCAATGGGAATCTCCTGCCCTATTTCACAGCTTGCGTAAAGTGCTCTTGCCAAAGGTCTGTTCTCTATCCAGGGTACATCATTATGCTCACCTATATCCACAATACGGAGAGCCATAAGGTCAAGTCCCTTTGCAATAACATAGGGTGCGCCGTGCTTTTCCGGATCATATTTTAACGCTACTGCCACATGAGTCGGGTTACGGACGATAACATCCGCTGTAGGTACTTCCTGCATCATACGACGATTCGACATTTCCCTGTGCTTCTGTTTCATCTTATTCTTTACTTCAGGGTTACCTTCGATCATCTTCATCTCATCCTTGACTTCCTGTTTAGTCATCATGAGATCTTTATGATATTTATATCTCTGGTACAGATAATCGAGAAATGCTATGACAGAAAATGCAATAACAACCCGGAGTATGAGATCCCAGATAAAACTCAAAAGTATCAGTGTGGAATTAAATGGATTCATATCAAGCATCCTGGCTATGGGAAGAAGCTTATCCTTTATGATCACATACAAAAGGACCAGCAGGATCGAGATCTTCAGAATGCTTTTTATGGTCTCTACAACCTTACTCATGGAAAACAGCTTTTTCATCCCGGATATAGGATTTAATTTACTGAATTTAATCTTGGTTGCCTTTTTTGAATAATTAAATCTTGTCTGTACGCCGTGTGCCAGTATAGCCAGTATCACAGAAACCAGAAGTATGGGCATACTACATACGAGAGCATATAGTATGAATCTGTAAAAAAGTGGAGGTCCCAATGGATCATACTTAGTGTACCCTATACACTCAATCACAAAAGTGAACATACTTCTTATGAACTTGTAGATAGTTGGCAGCATTATACGGATCATGACAAAGACTCCCAACAGCATGACCACTGTTGCTACATCTTTGCTTTGACAGACATTACCTTCTTTTCTCGCCTCGCTTAACTTATGCGCGGTAGGCTCTTCGGTTTTGTCAGCGCCTTCGTCACCCATGTATCGTCCTCCTGTTACTGTTTCTTCCGCTCACAGGTTCAACGTCCGGGACAGGAACCTGCAGTTTCTGATATTCGTGATCCAAACCTGCTACCCGGCCAGGACTCTCACTATTTCATCAAGATGTGTAAACATACCCTCCATTATCCGGATGATCATTTCCGACATCGGGGTAAAAAGCACCAGAAGCATTACCATGCCGGCAATGATCTTTAACTGAAAGTTTACTGCGAAAATATTAAGCTGAGGATTGATCCTCATAAGAATTCCAAGGGATATCTCAGCCAAAAGCTCGATTGCAAGTATCGGAAATGCAATCTGTAGTCCAAGCACCATGCAGTCAAAAAACAGTTCAAACATGTATCTTGCTATGCCGAAATTCAGCTGCACCTGTCCAAATGGGATGTATTTCACAGAATTAAACAAAATACCGATATATCTTATATGTCCTCCGGAAGTGAAGAACACCATACTCATGAAAATAGCAAGAAGATTTGATGTAGGTGTTGACTGCTGATTTGACGCAGGGTCAAATACCTGTGCCATGTTGAGACCCATAACAAAGTCAATAACCGTACCTCCGAAACGAACAATGGCAAAGGTGAGATCCATTCCGAATCCTATACAGGCGCCTATGGCAAGCTCCTTAACCAGCAGCATTCCGTATTCAAGAAGAGTCTCCGGCTCCGTATAAAGAAGGCCCTCATTCCAGATGAACATCATGGCGGAAAGCATAAATACAAACATGCCCTTTATGGATGGTGAAAACTCATTTCTTGCAATCACATTATTGAAGGTGATGACTCCCGTAACACGCATTACTATGTAGCTGAAAAGAATGATCATGTCAGCCTCCGGAAGCTATCATATCTAGAATCTTCACAAAAAATTCCTGGATCTTTACAAGTATGGTACTTCCAAGAAGTGCCAGCACAATAAGAATGGATAAAAGCTTAGGCACAAATGTAAGGGTCTGCTCATTTATGGAAGTGGCAGCACTGAATATAGCCAGCACTACACCGACTATCATACTTATAAGTAAGAGCGGCAAAGCTATTTCCAGAGCCAGCATAAATGTCTCTCTCAATGTGTCAAGTGCAACTCCGGTGGTCATTATATATCTCCTCTATAGGCGAATGTTATTCGCCTTTATTTCTGACATTCAGATGCTAATCTGATTGGCTCCTGTATTTGTTTTTTGTCCGCTGCGATCCTGTCAGAAGGTGTCCGACGTGTCACTGTGAGCCTGTCGTCTATCTGAAACTCCTGATGATGGTAGAAAACATCAGTTCCCAACCATTCACAGATATAAAAAGCAAAAGTTTGAAAGGCATGGAAACCATGGCGGGTGGCAGCATTACCATACCCATGGCCATAAGAGTTGTGGAAACAACTATATCTATAAGAAGAAAGGGAAGATAGATGAGGAAACCTGCGGTGAAGCCTCTTTTAAGCTCCGATGTCATAAAAGCGGGGGTTATGATGGTAATGGGATAATCTCTTACATCGTCCTGAACCGCTACTTCAGCCATCTCCACAAATCTGTCGAGGGTTTCCTTTTCCGTATTTCTGAGCATGAATTCCTTGGCGGGAACCACCATACGTCTGATGCACTCTTCCTGGTTGATCCTTCCAGCTCTGTAAGGCTGATATGCCTGTTCGTTTATCTGGGCAATTGTGGGACTCATGATAAAGAGCGTAAGAAACAGGGCCATACCTGCTATGACCATGTTGGGCGGTGTCTGCTGAACACCCATTGCTGTTCTTGTAAAAGACAGGATAATGATTGTTCGAGTGAACGAAGTCATCATGACAACAATAGATGGCACCAGGGCCACCATCGTCAGCATAAATATCAAATCCAAGGTCGGAACGTTTCCGCCATTTAATCCGGTCAGTAAATCCCCCATTATTTACTGCTATCCTTTCCGTCTCTGAACTGCTTCCAATATCTGTTCAGATACTGAGAAAAATCGCCGGTCATATGAGGACCCGTACTCTCTTCCGACGAGAAATCGCCATCGAGCTCCGTGAGGATAGAAACCCCTTGAGAAGAGGAGCTCATAAGATAATGCTTTTCATTAATCTTAACGATCAGCAGCAGGCGATCCTGTCCAACTGCAAGCTGATCTATGACTTCCATATATTTTGCGGTTCCGTGGAACTGCCAGGTCTTACCTAAATATCTGCTGCAGACATAAGCCAGCAGCAGAATGATTACAAATACCAAAAATCCGGATAAGAGTGAAATAGTACTGTGCATAGCTATCACAAACCTTCCGTACTTATTTCTTTATTGATGATCTCGGTGATACGGATACCAAAGTTATCTTCAACGACAACTATATCTCCACGGGCTATACACTCACCGTTTACATAGAGGTCTGCCTGTTCACCGGCCATCTTATCCAGAACCACCAGGGAACCCTGTGTGAATTCAAGGATATCCTTGACAAGCTTCTTGGTCCTTCCTATCTCAACAGAGATATCCAGAGGAACCTTCATAAGCATCTCTCTGTTTTCTTCCTGCTCTTCACCCTCAACGGAATCAGCATATTCAGGTGAACTGAGAGACTGAACCTTAACACCGGGTCTCGGTTCTTTTCTTGCATTCTTTCTGTCTTCCTCTATATCCTTTATAAGCTGCATCATCTGGGTCTGTGACTGTTGCATCTGGTTAAGAAGCTGCAAGGTCAAAGGATCCGGGGCCGCTGCTACACTCTGAACATACTGAGGTGCCGCTGCTGCCGGGGCAGGTATCGGCTGTGGTGCAGGTGCTGCAGGTGCAGGTGCTGCAGGTGCTGCCGGGGCAGGTGCAGGGGCCGGGGCAGGTGCGGGCGCCGGAGCTGCCGCTGCAGGCGCAGGTGCAGGTTCTGTCGAAGCTCCACCATGAAGAAGTGCATCTACTGCCGCCTGGTCTAAAGGTCCTGAGGATGCTGCCGGGGCCGGAGCAGGTTCTGACGCTCCTCCGTTAAGAAGCGCATCTACCGCTGCCTGATCCAAAGGTCCTGAAGAAGCAGCTGCTGCCGGTGCAGGCTCTGGTGCCTGCTCCTGAACTTCCGCTTCTGCTGCAGCATTATCCTCCTCGTCATCACCTCCATCGCTAAGCTCCAGACCAAACTGCTCAGCAAAGGGCTGAAGCAGTCGTCTCATAAGCGATACGGACATGATATTAAGGAATTCACTTTCCAGCTGTTTATCTTCTATTTCGAGAGTAAAGCGAACTACAACTTCTTCATTATCACCGGGGAAATATTTTTCTTTAAATTCTTTTTCGTTTGGAATTTCAAAAGATACGGGCGTAGAAATGTCCACAGTTGTTCCCAGGAACTCTGAAAGCGCTGTTGCGGAAGATCCCATCATCTGGTTCATGACTTCACGGATGGCAGATGCATTCATCTCATCCATCACAAACTCTTCCTCCGGAATGTCCATGCCCATCATCATGCTGACGATGACACGCACATCGTTCCGGCTGAACATCATGACATTTTTTCCGTCAAGACCTTTTACGTAGGAAATCTCAACGCCAATAGCGGGTTCAAGCTCCCTGAACTCGAACTCCGTTCTACTCTGTACCTTAACTATAGGCGTTGTAATATTGACCTTCGTACCGAGCATCGTTGATAATGCTGTTGCCGAAGAGCCAAGGCTGATATTCATTATCTCGCCTATGGCGTCCATTTCCATTTCATTAAAGCGACCAGCACCCATTCCTACTCTCCTTTACCCCTCAAAAATAGTAGTTAAGTCTTTATTTCAAGTGCCTTCTGTGCCATCGCCTTCATAGCATTAAGAGCAGTAACGTTCGCTTCATAAGATCTGGTAGCGGACATACTGTCTACTGTTTCCTTCAGTACATCAACATTGGGCATTTCCACATATCCATCCGCATCCGCATCGGGATGGGAAGGATTGTATACTCGTTTCATCTCACGGGTGTCAGTAATGATCTCCGAGACTCTGACTCCCGATCTTTGTTGTGCGCGAAAGCCTCTGCCTCGCTGGGCATTTCTGAATGCTTCAGCGAAAGATCCCTCTCCGTAGCTTTCAAACACAACATCCTTACGCTGATATGCGCCGCCTGATTCAGTGCGGGTCGTATCAACATTGGCTATATTCTCAGCAGCTATATCCATCCTGAGGCGCTGGGCGCTCATTCCGGAGGCTGCTATATCGAACGAACTCAAAAATGACATATCATTCCCTCTCTTCCTTAAAAGCACAAAGGAACATGTCGCTCCGGTTCATTTATGCACCAAGAATATTCTTTACTGTAGAAGTGATTCTTTCTGCATTAAATGGCTTTACAACGAAATCCTTTGCACCGGACTTTATCGCATCAACAACCATTGATTCCTGACCCATTGCGGTACACATAACGATCTTTGCATCAGGATGAGCTTCTCTGATCTTCTTAAGAGCCTGAAGACCATCCATATTGGGCATGGTGATGTCCATGATAACAAGGTCAGGATTCTCCTCATCATACTTCTTTACTGCTTCGGCACCATCCTGTGCCTCAACATATTCACAATCAGCAAAGCCGCCCTTTGTAAGGGAATTCTTAACCATCATACGCATGAATGCAGCATCATCAACAAGCATAATCTTAGCCATACTTTTTTCTCCTAGCTTTTAATAAAATATACGTTATATATCATGAACTGTGAGAGAAGCATCAACCTGTCTTCTGCTCAACAGACTCACTCAAAAGATCCGCGATAATCTCCTCCGTGGGTTTATCCTTCCCGGTGGGCCTTATTCTGTCTTCAATACGTACCGCGATATTTTTCTTGTGGACACCCATGGTTCCCATGAACCAGGGCTGTCTGCCCACATAGAGCTTGACCTTACTTTTGGCGGATTTGTTCAAATCTATAACATCACCCACCTGCAAATGATAAATATCACTTATATCAAGCTTTATAACTCCAAGCTGACCTGTGATAGGGAACTTGGTATCCTTTATATGATTCATGATAACATCCGAATTGTTCTCGTAAGAGAAGCCTCTTGCGATATGCTTACGGTTATCAATAATCTTAAAGATATGCTCAAGCAATGTACCCGGTATACAGATCCTTATCTTCTCTGCAGCAATTCCGGAAACGTCTACATTGAGAACCAGGATAACAACTGTCTCATCAAGACCTATCTCCTGAGTCATGGAGGGGTTTTCCTCCACTCTCTGCATCTTGAAGTCAATGTTTATGTAATTGGAGAATCCATCGTCCATGGAATGGATAACATAGTCAAGCACCTTCTTGTAAAGTGCCATCTCCACGTCGGAATAACGATAGTTATCCTCTACACGAACAACCGAATCACCTCCACCCAGCATGTGATTTATAAGTGTGATGATAAGACCCGGTGTGCAATATATCATGAGAGGCACGTTACTCTTGCCCTTTTCGCTGATATAAGCATCAACTATGGTCATGCAGTCATTCTCATGGAACATGTTTACATACTCATAGTAACGGCTTTCTCTAAGCTCTATAACAGTTATATCCGTAAGAACACGGAATACACCGTTTACCTGAGATGTAAGGATTCTTGCATAGTTCTCATAAATACTTCTAAGGAGCTTGATCTTATCCTTTGTGAACTTACGAGGACTATAGAAATCATACTTATTAAAGTTTTCTTCTTCTTTCTTTTCCGATTCCGCTGAAGCTTTGGTTTCCTCAACTTTTTCTTCTTTGGATGAAGATCCGCCGCCACCGGACATTGATTTCAGAAGTTCATCAATCTGACTTTGGGATAATACGTCTGCCATATGTTAAACACCCCTCATTGTTTATCATACCAGGTTAACACACCTCTTTACACGGCAGGCGTATAATAAATAAAACTACGGTCCGGCCTGTAAAGCGGCATCCAGTGAAGTTAAATCCTTCACTGCGTTTGCTGCATAACTTTCTAAATCAGCCTGACCCGACACTCCCTCGGCGGATGAGGTAACAGACGATGTATCACTTCCTCCGGCAGGAGTCAGCATCACCGTATTTTCACTTATACCGGCAGACAATCCATCATCTGCCGTTGCTACGCTTTCACCGGTTGTAATGATAGTGGTGTCAGCGTTAATGCCTTCATTCAGTTCCTTATAATACTCATCCAGATCCTTGACATCACCGTCCTTATCTATGATCAGTATCTCAACCCTTCGATTGGCAGCTCTTCCTTCAGGTGTGGAATTGTCCTCAAGAGGTCTGAACTGCCCGTATCCGATGCTTACCAGCTTATCCGGATCCAGGAATTCTTTATTTTGTATGTAGATACAGACCTCTGCTGCTCTCATGGCGCTAAGCATACGGTCGTTTCTTGCATTGTTTATCTTACTCGGATCAGCCTGTGCGGTATGACCCATTACATTAAGCTGTGATATCAATTCATTATCTTTGCTTATTGTATCACATAATATGTCCAGTGTCTTCTGCCCCTGCTCAGATAATACAGAACTATCACCGGCAAAAAAGGCTTTATCCTTAAAAACCACGAAGGTGTAGTCCTCACCCCGGGTTACGGTTACCCCTTCGATACCGGCCTCATTGAGTTTCTGGGCTATCTGAAGATAAATCTCGGACAGATCCGACTTCTCCAGAAGGTTCTCCTCAATCTCGGGGTTTCCCACTATACCCTCCGGCGGCACTCCTTCTTCCACAACCTGGGCGTTAATGAGAGCAGTATCCTCTTTTTCCTGAGCAGCTCTCTCACTGGGGGTTTTGCCATCCGGATAGATACTTCTTACGAAGAGATCCCATTTCTGGCTGTCAACACTTGACATGGAGTACAAAAGAACGAAAAAGCACAGAAGCAAGGTTACGAGGTCACCATACGTGTCCATCCAGCTTCCGCCTTCGTCACCTCCTCCGCCTTTCTTTTTCATCTGTTATTTACCTCCTCCGTCTGCCTTCTTAAGCAGCTTGGTCTGCTGTCCTCTCTGCAATGATGCAAGAAGATGTTCTCTGATATACTTGGGGTTCTCACCTGACTGAATGGATATAACGCCTTCAATAACCGTAGAACAGTAAAGAACCTCTTCTCCTTCTCTTACCGCAAGCTTCTGTGCGATAGGATGGAATATAACGTTTGCAAGGGCAGAACCGTAGAATGTTGTGATCATGGCAACACCCATGTCCTGTCCGAGGGTACTTGCACCTCCGGATCCGGAAAGATCCATACCTCTAAGCATGTTTACAAGTCCAACCAGTGTACCGATCATTCCAAAAGCCGGTGCCAGGGCTGATCCCTTAACATACATACCTCTTGCCTCATCATGACGGGTCATCATATCTTCAACCTGTCTCTCAAGCACAAATCTGACTTTATCGGGATCGTTTGCATCCACGATCATAAGTACCGCCGATTTGAAAAACGGTTCCTTTATCTCTCCTGCCTTTTCTTCCAGTGCCAGAAGTCCGCTCTGTCTTGCTATCATGGCGAGGTCCACAAGCTGCTCTACAGTTTTCGGAACATCATACTTCTTCGGGCCTCTGAGACAGGTTCCGATATGCTTCGGAATATCCTTCAGCATTCTGAAAGGATAACAAGCTATCAGACAGGCTATGGTACCACCAACAACGATGACCAGAGACGGTATATCAACGAAGTTTCCAAGTTTTTCGAAAGTGATACCGTTGACGATAAGCGCTGCCGCTATAATCCAACCGATTATAAGAGTTAAATCCATCTAGCTAAGCCTCCTGTAACCCCTCTTATCTTATAATTTCTCACCCGGAACATCCACACCCCTGAAGATCACTACCTCATGCAGAAATCTTATAATCTGAGCTTCGATGTCCTCCAATGTATTCTTAACCAGATAATAATCGCCCGTTGTCAGCTTCACCTTGGTTTCAGGTATCTTTTCGATCGACAGTATCTGGAGGTAATTTACGTACAGTGGTTCACCGTTTAATCGGATGAGTTCGATCATAAAATAGTATTCCTTCTCAATTTATCGGCTATAGCGGCGTTATATATAACGCCGCTATCAAGATTTTTATGCATTTTAAGAGATATTATAAGTTTATCTCTTCATATTTACAAGTTCCTGCAGAATTTCGTCAGAAACCGTAATAACTTTGGAATTAGCCTGGAAACCTCTCTGAGAGGTGATCATATCGGTAAATTCCTTTGCGAGATCAACATTGGAGTTCTCAAGGTAGCCTGCCATAAGAGTAGGTGTGGCACCAACGCCCGGCTCGGTTGCTGTAACATTACCGGTATTGTCGCTTGATGCTGTTGTGAAGGTATTGTTTCCGGCCTTCATGAGACCCTCCTGGTTCTGGAAGGAAGCGATGGCAACCTTACCGATAACTATGGAAATTTCTTTGGTGATCTTACCGGCAGTGCCGCTTGTCTGAACCTCCTGTTCAACTATCGCCTTGACAATTCCGTCATTTCCTATCTCAATGCTCTTTATCGGAATCGAAGGAAGCCCTTCAAACATCGCAGCTGTTGTGGTAACAGGGTCACCGGTTGCCGGATCAACAACATTGGTACCTGCCACAGGAGCTCTCAGCGGAACTAGCTGTTTATTATAACCGGTTTCTGGCATTCCATAAGTCTTCGCATCCGTAAAAGAATCCGGTCTGTATCCATATACGAAATTTCCGTTAGAATCCACGATCATACCGTTACTGTCCACATTGAACTGACCGACTCTTGTATAATTAAAACCGGTTGTTTTCATTATATTTGTTGTCTCTTTAACAGCATCCGTAGTATTCTCCTGATTTATTTTTATTCCGGCTACGATATTCTGCGAGCTGGTAATGAAAAAACCGGAGCCGTTTATGGAAGCATTAAAACCACCGATATAGGAAGGTGTTGAAGATGTGAAATCTGTTGCTATACTTCCTGTAAGTGATCCGTAACCATACTGGGCGGCATTAGTACCACCGGTCAAAGCTGCAGTTTTATCAGTTGTTGTAGTTCCCTGTGCGGAAGCATTGGTTGTATGATACAGAGTATCCTTAAATGAATAGCTCTGAGCCTTGAAGCCAAAGGTGTTTACATTGGCTATATTGTTAGATAATACATCAAGCTTTCCCTGATGTGCTCTTAATCCAGCAACTGCTGCATCCATTGCTCTTAACATAATTCTAAATCCTTTCTATACCCGGAACAGGTTTTGCGGCATCCAAACCGCGTAGTCACTGTTCACCTTATTCATCCTGATAAGTTTTAGATAGATAAGTGCAGCCCCGGAGCCGTCACTTCGGGACGGACTCCCGGCATCCTGAAAAGGTCCTGCCTACATAAATACTGCACTGTCTATATTTGTAAGTGTTTTGTTTCTCATATCGTCCTCCGCCATGGTGGTCACCACAACATTGTTGGGAACATTTACTATGAAAATCCCCTGACGACCGATAACCGCTACATCCTTTGCGCCTTTCTTCTTCGCCTCCGAAACCGCATTCCTGAGATCATCCATAAGACCGTCATTCATCTCGATGTTTCTCTCCTCGAGGCGCCTCACTGCGTGCTTGCTGAAGCTTAAATCTTCCTTTGCCTCGTTCTGTAGTTTCGTCAATTGTTCCTGAAAGGAAGTACCGGTATCATTTGTGTTGACTGCTTCAGTTCTGCTTTTTGTGAGATTACTGTATTCTACTGACTGCAGTCTCCTTGAAGTAAGATCAAAATCCATAACTTTCCTTTCTTCAATATTCTGTTTTATCTATCCGGTCGGTCCCGGCTTTCTTGAAAATATTGTTTAAACCTATCCGGTTGATCCCGGCTCTAAAGCAGAGCTTCCTGAAGAACTACCGTTACTGATGCTTGCGATATCCGAGATCTTGTAATCTGTCGTATCACCCTTAAGCCTTATGATAGGTTCGTCATCCGTAAGATGCACAGATTCCACGATTCCTGTTTTGGTTGTGGTGGACTGCCCGGATCCGGCTTCACCTTCCACAAGAACCGTTACCTCTTTACCGATCATCCCAACCGAGTAGCTCTGCTGAGCAAATGCTATCTGGCTGTCAACGGATTTTGTCATGGAGGAAAGTGACTGCACCATGGCCATCTGGGACATCTGCGCCAGAAGCTCACTGTTGTCCATGGGATTGGTCATATCCTGGCTTGAAAGCTGCGCTGCCAGAAGCTTAAAGTAACTGGTTATGGACAGTGTGTTCTTATCATTGGATTCTACGGAATAGCTTCCGGTGTTGTACGGACTGGTACTTCCGGATACTCCCGATACATCTGCCATATATTTCTCCTTTCTGATTCATAACTTCATGAATCGGCTTTAATGAGTGTTGTTAAGTCACCATTACACAAGTCCAAGCCTCATCTGATGAAGAAATGCTGTGCTGTTTGTCTCATCAGCTCTTGACTGCTGCTCATTCTGACGTGACTTCTGCTGTTCTCTGTTCTCGTTTGACTCTCTTCCTTCAGCCATGTCATGCTTTGTGTTGCTCTGCTGTGTATTTGGTACAAATACGCTGGTTTCCTGTCCGGTCTTCTGCTGAATGATATTCGCCATCTGAGGAGCACTCTGGGTAAGCATTTCAAGGGTCTTACTGTTTGTAGCACTGATGGATACCGCTGCATGTCCGCTGTCATAGTTTACATTGATGGTGATCTTACCAAGATTTTCAGGATCAAGCTCGATAGTAAGCTGACCGTTCTTTGAGGGGAATCTTGATGAAACAAGATTTGTAAGGTCATCTGTAAGTGTTGACTCCGATGTACGCATCATCATGGTCTCGTTTGTGCCCACCGGTAATTCCTGCTGTGTAGTTACTTTCTGAGTCTGGGTTGCAAATCCTACCGGGACTGCTGCTGTCGGATCAGAATCATCTTCTGTCTCTGTATTTGCTTTAGTCTTTGAAGTATTGGAGCCAACCTCGGTTTTTTCTGTTTTTGCCATAGTGCTGTCACCGGGTCTTCCTGTAGGTCCGTTGGTGTCCGTAGAAGGTTGTCCGCTTGGAGAACTTCCGCTTTCTGATACGATACGTCCCTGACCTTCAAGGCTCTTAAGTATCTCCTCAGGACTCTTACCTGTGTCATCAACGTTCCCTTTTCTGTTATCTGCTATAGAATTATTTATCCTAGTGTCATCACCAACGTTCTCGGTTTTGGCATCTGTGACAGCCGAACCGTTTCTTTCAGTCTCAAGTACTGCCTTGTTTGCGGCTTCCGTATCTTCTCCGTTTCTTTCAGTCACTGTAACTGAATTTCCATCCTCTACCGGAACGGAATTCTGAAGTACCGGCACAGGTCCTGAAGTATCGTCTGAAACCTTTGTCTGAGCTGTTACCGAAGGTGCTTTAGCCTCTGTCACAAGTCTCTCGGTAACAAGTTCTACTCCGGCATTACCGTTAGGAGTGATCCTGTCGGCTTCCAGGGAACTTACCAGTGCACTAAGAGCAGCTGTGTCATCCTCTTCTGCAAGCTCGACTCCGGTATTTTCGTCAGATACGATCCTGTCTGCCTCCATGGCACTTACAAGAGCCTGAAGAGCTGCTATATCCTCCTCTGTCCTTGCCTTCATCTCATCGGAATTATCTGTTTCCCGAGTCTCCTTAGCTGTCTGTTTTGTTGTTTCCTTAGTTGTCTGTTTTGTTGTTTGTTTGGCTGTAGCCTTGACCGTATCGTCCTTTCCTTTTGAGGGACCGTTCTGTGTCTTGTTTCCCTCATTGGTTTTGGTGTTCCGGTAGTCTGCTCCGCTCTTTTCAGAGATCAGGGCTGAAAAATCAATTCCGCCTGTTCCGGATGAGCTGTTATCAGAACTATAGCCGGATCCGCCCGGACCAAAGGTCACTGTTCCCGCAGAACCCGAAAAATAGTTACTAACAAGTTCCAAATTTTGCCTCCTTTCTTATAATAGAATAATATGGTTTAAATATATGTAATCCATGCATTGCATGAGGATCACCTTTTACTCTGCGTTGTCAGGCCGATCTCCCGATGGAATTCGCCTGGTTGGATACAAACTCATCGATGAAAGCTTCCTGATCCTTCTGCTCCTGAGCCTTATAGATCATCTGCTTCTTTTCCTTAAGCTTTACAAACTTATTGACATCGATGTTTGCTGCCACAACCTCATCCTTTTTCTTATCGGCATTAGCCTGCAAAATCTTAAGTGCTTCTTTTTCCATCTCAACCTGTTTATCAAGATTGTCGATCATTGATGAATACATAAGGAACTTTTCTATGGCTGCCCCGGTCTTTTTAACCTCATCAAATTCAACCGTAAGGGCGTCTGCCTTGGCTCTTAAGTTCCGGATCTCAAGTTTCTTCTCTTCCACAAACTTCATTCTTACAGCATATTGTTCCTTGAGATCATCAAGTATCCTCTGCTTATACTCAAGCACTGACTGAAGATTGTATTGAAACTTTTTCATTGTTACTGCCTTTTTTCCTTTCTCCCTTTATCTTTTAACCAACAATTCTTTTCATCTGTTTAAGCACATCATCATAGCTGAAAGATTCTTTTGTCCCCTGACACAAAAACTTATTGATGTCTACGTACTTGCTCACCGCCTCATCCAGTGCAGCATTGGTACCTTTTTTGTAAGCTCCTATGGAAATGAGATCTGCATTTTTCTGATAGAGTCCCAAAAGGTTTCTCATATTGGAAGCATATTTGTAATGCTCCGGTGATACGATCTCAGCCATAAGACGGCTTACGCTGGCGCCAATGTTTATGGCGGGATAATGGTTCTCCGCCGCCAGTGCTCTCGACAGAACTATATGTCCGTCAAGAATACCACGTACTGTATCGGCGATAGGTTCATTGGTATCATCTCCTTCCACAAGAACCGTATAAACGCCTGTAATGGAGCCTTTGTTAAACTGCCCCGCTCTTTCAAGAAGCCTCGGAAACTCTGCGTAGATGGATGGTGTATAACCTCTCGCTATAGGCGGTTCCCCTGTGGCGAGACCTATCTCTCGCTGTGCCATAGCGTATCTGGTTAATGAATCCATCATGAGAAGTACATCCATCCCCCTGTCACGGAAGTACTCTGCAATAGTTGTGGCAACGAGAGGGCACTTAAGTCTCAGCATCGCCGGCTGGTCTGAGGTAGCCACCACCAGCACCGAACGCTTCATACCTTCCTCCCCAAGGTCTCTCTGTGCGAATTCCAGAACCTCTCGTCCTCTCTCGCCTACAAGGGCTATGACGTTGATGTCTGTCTTGACATTCTTGGCTATCATGCCCATGAGAGTCGACTTACCTACTCCGGATCCTGCGAAGATTCCGATACGCTGACCCTTTCCGATGGTATTGAGACCATCGATGGCCTTTATACCGAAGTCCAGTCTTGAGCGTATAGGTGGTCTGTCGAGAGGATTTGTATATCCGCTGTTAACCGTATAGGTAGAAGCATTTCCGGGAAATGCGGGGCCTCCGTCCATGGGCTGCCCGAGAGCGTTAATGATACGTCCCTTAAGGAAATTCCCAACCGGAACTCTGAGTCTGTGCTTTGTGTTTCTTACGAAGCTTCCTGATGTGATACCCGATGTAGCCTCATAAGTCATAAGCTGAACTCTGTCCCCCTTAAAGCCAACCACCTCAGCAGGAATACTTTTATTCAATTCCTCATTGTGGATCATGCAGATGTCACCGACACTTGCCCTGTCGCCGGAAGCTTCGATAGCCATTCCAACGATGTTCTCGATCTTTCCTACACGACCCACTGTTTCCGACTTCCGGATTATCTCCGGGAGCTTCTCAAACATTACTCATTACCCTCTTCGTTTTGTTCCATGATATCGATACTGTTGAGATTCTCTCTGATATTGTCAATCTGTGAGGAAACTCCTATATCGATCATCTCACTTGGTGTTTCTATAACCGCATAACCCATGCTTTCCTTATCCTGGACAACAAACTTGACATTGTCCGAAATTCTTGCAAGGTCTGCAGCCACGTCCTCGTCTACCGAAAGAAGCTTTTCATAATCAAACTTATCTATGTAGATCTTGATCCACTCCGTTTTCTTCATCTTTTCAACCTCGGCTATGATCATACGCTTAATGATCTCTCCGGAGGTTTCGAGGCTTATATGAATGACTTTTTCGGCAACGGCTATTGCTACATCCTTCAGCTCATCCAGGTATCTGTGAAAGCTTTCCTCTCTTTCCTCACCTATCTGAATGATTGAATGAGCTACAGCGGTCTGGTACTTTTCTATAGTCAGTTTGAAATCCGCCTCCGCCTGCTGCTGTGCTGCCCTGTGACCATCCGCCATGCCTTCCTGATGTCCGGCATTGTAACCTTCGTCATAGGCTTCTTTTTTGATCTGTTCAGCTTCCAGATTGGCCCTGTTAATGATCTTTTCCGCTCTGTCAGCCGCATCCCTCAGCATCTTACGCTGCAAGATGGCTATTTCTTCGTCCGATTTCACCTGTTCGCTCTGCTTTTCAGGCTCCGGACTAGTTACTGGCACATCCTTGTAGGTTTGATAGGCAACTTCTGTTTTTTGTTCGGGTTCCGGTTCCACCTGATTTACGATAACCTCAGGTTCCTCCTCCACTTCATCTTTATTGAAGTTTTCTATGGGAGGAACAAAGGTCTGAACACTTACATTACGGCCACCCTTGATTATGGATCGAGACGATTTCACCTTATACAATGATTTCATCATCTCCTCCTCCCTTATTGATTACAAGCTCGCCCTGTTCCTCGAGCTTACGGATAAGGTTAACGATACGCTGCTGAGCTTCCTCAACATCCTTGAGACGAACATTACTTGTAGTCTCGATATCACTTCTAACCGTTTCTGCCTGACGCTTGGACATGTTGTTGAAGAATATGGTCTTCATATCTTCGCTTGCAGTCTTCATGGCAAATACAATATCCTTTGTATCGCAATCGCGGATAAATCTCTGAACGGAACGAACATCCATAAAGAGGATATCCTCGAATACGAACATCTTGTCTCTGATGTCCTTTGAAAGATCGGGATCCGATACATCGAGTTCATCAAAGATCTTCTTTTCAGAGCTTCTGTCGATATGGTTCATGACATCAGCCACATAATCGATACCACCGAGGTTCATATTCTCATCACTGGTGATGATAGAACTGAACTTACGCTTCATTTCGCTTTCAACTATGGCAATGGCATCCGGTGAAACTCGGTCCATGTTTGCCATGGCTGTAACTGTTGGAATGCGCTTTTCCTCGGGAAGGTTCTCAAGAACCTTGGCAGACTGCTCTGCCTCCATATAAGACATGATGAGGGCGATAACCTGTGGTCGTTCGTTTCCAAGCAGTGACAGAAGTGCCTTCGGATCACCCTTCGCAAAGAAGTTGAAGGGCTTGGAAGCCAGGGTCTTTGAAACCTTTTCGAGAAGGTTCTTGGCGGTGGATTCGCCAAAGGCCTTTTCAAGGACTACCTTTGCGTAGTCGATTCCACCGTCAGTCATCATCTTGTGAGTGAGACAAAGCTTGTAAAACTCGTCCAGGGTATCCTCTACCTCTTTGTTCGTAGTCTTTCCCAGTCTTGCTACTTCATATGTCAGCTCCTCGATATCCGCTTCACTAAGGTACTTATATAATTGTGATGCACGATCTGCTCCCAGAGATACAATGACAAGTGCTGCCTTCTGTTTACGAGTCAGCTTTCTGTTTGCAATATATTTCACAGGATCGATCGAGATAGTTTCTTCCGCTTTACTTTCTACCGGAACGGTCTTTTCTTCTGCCACTGTTTATCTCCTCTCCCTCATCATCATCGTCTTCAAGCATCCAGCTCTGGATAAGCTTTGCGACTACCTGAGGGTTGTTATCAACAAATTCTCCGATATTCTGCTTCAGGCGCATGCCATGCTGCATTGCCGCACTGGTTTCTTCCTCTGCTCCGATTTCTCTCTCCTCCTGCTTCTCGCGGCTGTTTTCTTCTGCTTCTGCCGCTGCTGCCGCCTCTGCTGCAGCTGCTGCCTCTGCCTCCGCTGCTGCCTGTGCCTCTGCCTCTGCCTGAGCTTTAGCTTCTGCCTCAAGTTTAAGTCTCTTCTTTTTCTTCTTACGAAGAACGAGGAGGATAATGATAAGAAGCAGCAGTACGATTCCGGCTATAGCTGCAATAAATGCAACCAGAGGAACCTTAGCCTCTTCTTCTGTTTCGCCTTCCGCTCCTTCTCCAGTTTCTTCCGTAGGTTCAGGTGCAGGAGTTGAACGAATGACAGTTATCTTATTCGCGGCCTCAAGCCTCGGAATACCTCCCGCATCCGCAACCAGATTGATGAGGTCCTTTTGCTGAACCGCGGTGTCGCTTGTCATGATAACTACAGCCACCGAAGCATCCTTGAGAGCTCCAGGCGGGATCTCTCTCTGCTCCTTAAGAACATTGAACAGCCATTCTCTTTCGTAAGCATTGTACGAATATCCGTTGATGGTTGTGTTTTCTCCATTCTGGTTCACATATCTCGGAGTATCAGCATTGGCATCAGTGCCTACAACGCCGGCGGCTCCGTCTGCTGCCGTACCGGAATCTTCACGATTGTACTTCTCTGTGTTGAGAAGACCTTCTCTGTTCTCAGCTGTTTCCGGCTGATCCGGAACAGTATACTCAGTATTTTCCGATATGAGCTTTGTCATATCGAGAGTACCCTTTACGGATACAGCTACATTGTCATCTCCGTAAAGCTTTCCGAGAACGTGTTTGATGTTGTTTGCTATTTCGCGCTCAACTTTACGGGTGAGATCCTGAACCAGCTTACTGGTATCTTCTTCCTCTTTATCTATGCCAACTTCTTCCATGGTTTCGGCATCAAAGACCGAAACGTTTGTGAAGTTCATGCCCTTAACGGATCTTGAAATAAGATTCCGGATGGCGTTGGCGTTTGCCTTCGATAAAGTCTTCCCCTCCTTCATGGTAACAACTACAGATGCGGAGGCATCTATAGTCTCGGTGGTACTCAATGCAAACTTGTCATCCGACCCCTGAGCTATGGTTACCTTGGCATCCTGTACTCCGTCAAAGAGACGGATGGTTGCTCCCAGACGATCCTGAAGATCGTACAGGGTGTAAAGCTCTTTATCTGATTCTGTTGTCATGAGACCGGCGTTGCTTATATACATGTCATAAGCAAAGCCGCTCTTCGGGTAACCCTTACTTAAAAGGGAAACTCTCGTTGCCTCTACCTTATCCGAAAGAACCCTGATGGATCCGTCGGAAGCATTGTAGGTATACTGGATCTGCTCGTCCTGCAGAAGACCTGCCACCTGTGATGCTTCTTCGGTACTCAGCCCCGTAAACAGAACACTGTATTTTGGTTTGTTATTTAAACTTAAATAAATAATTGCCACAGCAGCGGCTATCACCGTTGCTGCAATGATGCCTATAACGGCTATCTTGCTCCGTTTAGACAACTTCCCCCATTGCTCTTTAAAGTTTTCCAAAGTTCACTCCACTCTGATCCCCATCCCCGATGTTAGCTGTTCATCCTCAAAAGTTCGTTATATGAGGTTAATGCCTTATTTCGTAATGTAACCATAAGGCTCAGACTTATGGCAGCCTTAGACTCAGCTATAGGAAGCGAATGTGCATCCTCAAGCTGTCCTGTTGCAAGGAGATACTGCTTGTTCTCAACGTCTGCCTGAGTGGTCTTAACATTGTTCACAGTCTGATCCAGAACTTCCTTGAACAGTTTTGCGCCCTCAGTCTCCTCAGGTCTTTGATTACGAATGGTTCCCTTTTCAGTGAGATCCCACGGCTTCATTGGTGTGATAAATTGATCATTAATTTCCATACTCAAGGCCCTCTTAAATCTTAAAAATTGTAAATTTTACCTAATTTTTAACTAAGCAAATAGTACGCTAAATTTTATAAATAGCGTTTAGTGTGTTTCGCCCGTCCTTGGAAACTAACTTTTCATGGAGTCAATACACGGTTCCTGAGGCTGAATGCCCTAGACTTGGATCCGTCCCTCTCTAAAAGATGATCTCTGCTGCTTCCCTGCATCAGACTATTAAATAACTTACGTAAAAAAATACTTATAATTTCTATTAAAAATTATGAGTTTTCTATTAGTATCACTATAACATGATTCAAAACAGCATGCAACAAGGAAAATATAAAAGTAGTTAAATTTCGGTGAATTAATGCTGAAATTTAAGATAATTTGCACAAAGTATTTGTGTTGTTTTAAATTGTGCCATTAAAACAAGCAATAGATGCCGGATGAGAAAACCACCGGTAAATGCTTAAAACAGGAAAGAGCTGCCGGGTGGCAGCTCTTGTGTTTTTACTTATTATATATAAGTTCTCTATAATATTTTTTAGTAAGTGATCTTTGCAACCATATCTTTGAGAAGTGTTGCGTGATCGTTAAGCTCGTTGCTGGAAGCGGAGCTTTCTTCGGCTGTGGCGCTGTTCTGCTGTACCACCTGGGAGATCTGCTCAAGACCTGTGGTGATCTCGGAAATGGATTCGGCTTCCTTCTGCATCTCGCCGGCAATGGAAGCAACCAGTTCTTTGGACTTGATAGCATTATCCTTAACAGCATCCAGCTCATGGGCTGCGGATCCAACCATCTTGGAACCCTTATGGATAGCCTCAATTGCAGACTGGATAAGAGTTGAAGTTTCTGTTGCGGCATCTGCGGACTTACCTGCAAGATTTCTTACTTCGTCAGCTACAACCGCAAAGCCCTTGCCGGCTGCTCCCGCACGGGCTGCCTCAACAGCGGCATTAAGTGCAAGGATATTGGTCTGGAAGGCAATGTCATCGATAGCCTTGATGATATTCTCGATCTGATTGGACTTGTCTTCGATCTCCTTCATTGCATCCTGAACTTTTGCCATCTGTTCATTCTGCTCGGTAAGCTTATCGGCAACGCCTGCGGAGAAGTCTTCAACCTCATGTGCAGATCTTGCACTATCCTTAACCTTGGTATTAAGTGATCCTACAGTTGCGGAAAGCTCCTGAAGAGTAGCTGCCTGCTCTGTAGCACCCTGGCTGAGAGCCATGGATCCTGCTGCGATCTGTTCTGAACCATTCTGTACTCTTGCGGCAACTTCATTCATGTTGGAGAAGATTTCTGAAAGGTTTTCGGAGATCTTTTCGAAACCGGTTCTGATAGCTGCTGTATCATTAACATAAATCTGAGGATTCTTAAGCTTTGCGGAGAAATCTCCCGTGCTCATGGCTGTAAGCATGGTGCTGAGATCATCGATAAGGAACTGGAGCTTCATATTGACATCGGCCATATTGCCTACCATCACACCGAGCTCATCCTTTGAAAGCTTGTCTCTGTCGATTTCGGTATCGAACTTTGCCTGTGCGATATTTTCCATAGTGGAATTGGCAAGCTTGACATTCTGGATAATCATGTTTGCAAGACTCATGAATACCACAATCACCAAAACGATTACCACAATTCCGAGGATTGCAAGCAGTACTGTTACAAATTTTTCAAATGTTTCAGACTTCTCGATGAGGTCAGCCGCCTGTTTATCTGAAAGGCTTCCCACATCTCCAAGGGCTCCTGAGAAGTTCTCGGAGGTGATGACATTAAATCCATCCTTATAGTAGGCTGCCGCACCTTCCCTATCTCCCGCATCCATCATATCAAGGATCTTGTAGGAGTCGGTCTTAAGTTCATTAAATCTCGTCTGCAGAGTTGAGGTCAGCTGAGCATCTCCCAGGGTCTTTGCGATGGAATCGATGCTGTCCTGCATATCTGCAAATCGCTCATCAAAATCCGCTCTCTGGTCGGCCACAGAATTGTTTTCGGGATCAAGCATGGTAAGGAGCAGACGTTTGTTGATTGTCTGTATATCCTTACGCATTCCCATCTGTGCTTTGGTGTTATTGTACTGTACACCTGAAAATTGCTTCATCATTCCACTCATCTTTGAGAAAGAGCCGAATGAAATTCCAACCAGTACGATGATGGCAACCGCTATGATCACTATGGTTGTGATGAATTTGTCTTTGACCTTCATGTTCCTGAACTTTTGCATCTTGTTTCCTCCTGCGCTGTCCTAAGCTATGTTGTACCCGAATATATGGAGCGTACTTGCTTTTCGGCCTTGTAACGTTCCGTACTGTTCTTACTTCCGGCAATCCTTGCCTGAGATTCAACAGTTTTTTAGTTTCTACAATTTCCTTATCGGCAAGAATATTTTTCTGATAAGTATTTGTGAGATATATTATTTATTTAATAAAACGAGGGCCGGAGCAGGAGGGCATCCTGCTCCGGCCTAATTTACTTTTACGAATGAATAGATACAATTATCCTCGCTTTTTGGCTATCATTACGACGGTCATGCGGCAGCCGAGGGTCCACTGGGCGGGGAGGCCCATGTCTTTTTCCTTGCCGACGGGGTAGGAACGGCCGGCGCTTTCTGTGGCAAGGTGCCAGGTGAAGCCGGCGGGGAGTATGGGGAGGGTGAATGTGTGAGGCTCCCAATGGGCATTGACCATTACGTAGATATAGCTGTCTTCCTTTACGTTAAATTTCTTACGATCTTCTGCGTACATGAAAGCGAAAGTCAGGGTTGGGGCGTTCATGTCCAGCTGCCAGGGAGTTTCCGAATGGAAGGAAAGCTCAGGGTAGCCGGTGCCGTTGTGGCCTCTGAAAAAGTCTTCGCTTCTCAAAACCGGATGGGCCTTTCTGAAGGAAATGATGTTTTTCACGAAGTTATGGAAATCATCATACTTTTCAAGTCCGGTCCAGTCGAGCCAGGTGGTCTCATTGTCCTGACAATATGCATTGTTGTTGCCGGACTGGGTGTTGCCCATCTCATCTCCGGAGAGAAGCATAGGCACACCGCGGCTAAGGAACAGAATTGTCAGCAGGTTTTCCATCTGCCTTCTTCTGCGGTTGAGGATCTCTTCGTCGTCAGTATCTCCCTCTGCCCCACTATTCCAGCTGTTGTTGTCATTGGCACCGTCAAGGTTTCCCTCGCCGTTTTGTTCGTTGTGCTTTTCGTTGTAGGAAACCAGATCCCGGAGGGTGAAGCCATCATGACAGGTTATAAAGTTAATGGATACAGCCGGAGTTTTGCCCGGATACATATCTTCGGATCCGGCTATCCTGTTGTAAAGCTCGGGAGCGCATTCTGCCTCTCCTTTTATGAATTTTCTTACGCAGTCTCTGTACTTTCCGTTCCACTCAGAGAACCTGTTCCAGGAGGGGAATGATCCCACCTGATAAAGTCCGCCGGCATCCCAGGCCTCCGCAATAAGCTTTGCCCTTCCGAGAACCGCATCATGAGCGAGGCTCTCAAGAATAGGGGGCGAGATCATTGGCGCCCCTTCCTGATTCCTGGTGAGGATGGAGGCAAGATCGAAACGGAATCCGTCTATATGATAGGAAGCAACCCAGTATCTGAGGCAGTCCTTGATGAAGCTCCGGACTACAGCATTGTTACAATTCATGGTATTGCCGCAGCCGCTGAAGTTATAGTAGTGGCCGTCGGGGGTCAGAAGATAATAGGTTCGGTTGTCTATTCCTTTATAGGAAATAACCGGCCCTTTTTCGTCTCCCTCGGCGGTGTGATTGAACACCACGTCAAGGATCACTTCGATTCCGTTTTTATGAAGCGTCTTGATGGTATACTTCAGCTCATCCACCTCCATGCCGAGGCTGCCGGAAGCAGCGTAGCCGGCCTTGGGGGAGAAAAAGTTTACAGTGGAGTAGCCCCAGTAATTGTAGAGTTGCTGACCCCTCACCGAGAAGTCGTTCTGAAGCTCATCAAATTCAAAGATGGGAAGAAGCTCAACACAGTTAACTCCAAGTTCCTTTAAATAAGGAATCTTTTCACAGATTCCGGCATAGGTGCCCTTGTATTTTACGCCGCTGGATTCATGACGGGTGAAACCTCTGACATGCATCTCGTAGATGACCAGATCCTTCTTGGGGATATTAAGGAGTCTGTCGCCCTCCCAGTCGAAGTCCTCCATTATTACACGACCTCTGAAGCCAATGTTTCTGCCGGTTTTTTTCCGTTTTTGCCGGCGCTTTACGTATTCTGCCTCAGGTTCCTCCTCAAGGATATTCTCAAGTCCGGTGTAGTCGGATTCGTCCAGGTACTTATGCATTTCTCCGCCCCAGACAGCTCTTCCTGACACAGCCTTAGCGTAAGGGTCCAGGAGAGGATTTTCCTTATCGAAGCATTGGCCCTTTTTTTCATCATAGGGACCGTCCATGAGATAGGCATACTCGAGGTCGTCAATGTCAAGGCCGAAAACCATCATGGTGAAAACGTCGCCTATCCGGAATTCATCGGGGAATGGGATCTTCACGAAAGGCTTCTCCGCTCCCTTGTGATACAGGAGCAGGGTGCAGCCTGTGGCCTCTGTTGAGTATATGCTGAAATTTACTGCATCATGAACTATGGACGCGCCGAAGGGGAAAACGCGGCCCGCCTTGTATTCTATGCCTTTAAGTTTTTTGGTGGGAAAACTGTCGATAGGTATCATATGTATTCCATTCTTCCTCACTCATAAGAATATATCTTGTGGATATCTGTTTCACTTAAGCCGCTGCATCCCATGTTTCCTTCGTGTATTTCTCCTGAAGCTCATCATACTGAGCCAGGGTACGGTCAAACATACCGAAAAGATCGGCTTCTGAGATCAGGCCGTCTTCATTGGTCGGCACACCCTCAAAGCTAAGGTTATATCTCATAGGAGGATTCTCCGGTGACAGAACTGCTGAATCTCTGATCTGTTCAGTGCTTCTGTAAACCAGATTGACCCTGTACCATGCCTCACCCTCCGGATCACGCCAACGCTCAAAAAGCACCTTCACACCTATCGGTGTTTTTGTTTCAATGCTGTCCGGAAGAGTATATGGCTTCACTCCGAGAGCAGTCAAAGTCGTAAACACTGTACAGTCGTGAGCACAGAGGAAGCTGAATTTCCTCTTTTCATTCTTAAGTTCACTTTCCAGTTCCCGGACAAGTGGGTTGCTAATGTTTACCGATACAAGCGGTGCACCGAATTTTATTTCTTCATATTTTGTAAGTACATTTGCTATCTCTGCCCAGTCTGATTCACTGAGCTCGTGTCCGAAGGCTGCCTTTTTGAGATCCGGTTCCTCATAGTACTGAAGAACCAGCGCATCTGCCACCTGACTTGCTGTCTTTATGGCACCTGTTATATCAGGTTCCTGACCCTCAGCCATCTTGTAGCCTGAACTGTCTTTTAAAAGATCGCCGTACTTCCCATCCTTATAGGCTTCGCTGTCCTCCATATCAACGGTATCCATGATAAGCTTTATGGCATCCCTCAACTCGTCCGTAAGTCCGTCAAAGCCTGCATCACCGCCCATGGATCTGACCTGTTCCTCAGCATCGGAAGCGTACTCCTCCGAATAAAACTTAAGATTCGGTTTCATAAAATCTTCGAGACCATTTGTGGCTGTGGGATACTCCACCTTAACGTCCGCAAGGGGAAGCATTCCTGAGGCAAAGTATCTGGCTGTTGCTCTGCAGCGCTGCTTCTCTCTTGCATTAAAACGGATCTCACCTTCTTCAGGGATACTGTTTTCCGGGATCAGTCCCTCCTGATCAAGCCACTTTCTGAAGTATTGTCCCATGTTTGTTTCCTGGATCCCGCCCTTTGTGGTCAGTTCACTGGATTTAGCTGTCCACCTGATCCACTCGTGGGGTGTGAGCTCCTGTGGGACAGAACCATTACTTGATAAAGGAGCACGAAGGTTATGTCTGCTGAGAGCCACCACCTGTTCAAGCTTATAGCGCGCCATGGTATTCTTCATTACGCCATCGCCATAGATGGTAAGGAAATCATCCTTCATGGAGATAGTATCGACACCCACCTTCTCATAGGACTCTTTCTTTTCCTTAGCACTGTCAGGTTCTCCATATTCTCTTACAGGATCATCAGCGAGTACCATATAAGCCTCGCTTCTGTATGGATTGTTAGAGATGGTGTAAACAGCCATGGCGAGATCTCCGGAGGAATTGCCGAATGCAAGCACCGGCTGCTGCCCGATCTCTCTCACGATGGCGTCCACCTTACTGGTCTTGGCATTTTCACCATAGTAGTTACCGTCAAACACTATCTTGTCTTCAGATGTGAAAGTATAGTCAGTATCCTCAGCATCTCCCTGATTGGTTGCGGTGTAACCATACTCTGTGCCTATGACCTGTGCCGGTGGGATGTCCAGAGTATCGGCGACGATCTGACGCACGATGTTCCGCTCCGTGGCAGTGACTACATAGACTTTGAAATCATTATCCTGAAGCTCCTTAAAAAGCTCCAGCATGGGCTTGTACCAGGCCTCGCCTCTTGTCATGCCCGTGAAGCCCCAGGCTTCACTTGACTTGAAGTTTTCAACAACCTCAGCAAGTTCCTCCATAGTCATTCCCTTGTAAGCTTTGGCTGCTGCTTCTGCCTGTCTGGTACTCATGCCATCCGGTTTTTTCCTGCCTGTGGCTTCCATGATCTCATGGGCAACACTCAGAACCTCTTCAGACATGTCATCCGAATGGCTCAGTGCATAATCTGCGAAAACCATATACTCAAAGCAGAAAGGATCGGTTTCACACATCAGTGTTCCGTCCAGATCGAAAACCGCTATACGATCCTTAACGGGGATGTAATCTGATGAAGCTTCATCCGTCACTGCACCTATGTAATCATTGATCTTTTTCGCAGCCTGAGAGTCTTTGGTCCAGTAATCCTTGATGAAAACTTTCTCGACCTCCGATCCGGAGGCCAAAGCGCTTTGATCCGTCTCTTCAGCTACGACAAAATTCAATGACACCGGAAAAGCAATCAGCGACAAAGCGATGGCCGGGGCCAATAGTTTACGAAGCTTATTACCTATTACCTTCATTGTCTATACTCCTTGTATTTTCTTAATGGATCTTTTTTTGTCGATGGGTGTCATGGATCGGGGTGGTTCTTTTTACCATATATCCACATAAATAAAAAAGCCGAAAATATCCATGCGTACATAGATATCTTCGACTTTAAAAATAATTGTATAATCCTTGTATGGAAAAGAAATTAATCTTTCACCAACTGTTCTATCTTACAGGTATGCTCCTTAGTATGCTCATCATAATTGATTCCCACCAGAAGAACCTTTCCGGTATATCTTTCCATGGAGTCAAAATACTTCTTATCCTTTACCTGCTGAAGGGCGCTCTCCGAGGATTTGTTGTGTTTCAGCTCTATCACCATGGCCGGAAGCTTCTTGTTAAGCGGAATATAAACTACATCAGCAAAGCCCTTGCCGGTTGTCATTTCTTTCCTGACATCATATTCATTAAGTGCATAAATGAAGGCAAGATAAATTGCACTCTGGAACACGTCCTCGTTATTGTAGCTTCTGTTTGATGCCACATGAATGTGGGAGATGTCCAATGCCTTTGCCACGGCCTCTCCATCCCCCTGAAGAGTTTTCTTCAAAAGTTCTTTCGAGTTCTTGATGATCTCATCCGTCACTTTATAATCATGACTTACGGCGATAGCATTGAACCACTCCTGACGCACTTCACGATTTGGGATGCGGCAGGTTTGTTCTTCATCATCATATGCAAGATACCCTAAGTGGATCAGATATGTGAACATATCGTCCTTTGTGGCAAAGTCGTTCATGGTATTGAGATAGCTTGTTACATTGACATCAACTTCTTCGCCGGCAAGCATCCTTATGATATCGTCTTTGGTTCCTGCAAAATTTTGTTCTATACGATCTGCGATAACCTTGTAAGATGATGTCTTCCCCCAATATCCTCCAAATTTATGCATCTTCATAGACTTTATGACTGATTCAGGACTGTAAATATCCCATCCATCCACAACATAACCGTCATACCAGTTGCGGCACTCGTCAAAATCCATGTTGTACTCTGCGCAGAGATTTTTCACCTCTTCCCCAGTAAATCCCATGAACTCCGAAAACCTGCCGGCACCAAGTATAGTATACTCATCAAAGTTATTGAGTTTACTCTGTATCTTGTCTCTCACAACCGGAAGGATACCTGTGAGATATGCCATGGATATGGCCGGACGCAGGGTATTACTCTTGAAAAGACCATTCAGGAAGCTCAGGTACTCATCAAAAAGCTTCTGTGGTACCTGTTCACGAACCAAAACATCATATTCATCGATGAGGATGATGAAAGTGTCTCCCGTTTTAGAATAAATCTTTAGTATTGCTTCCGCCAAGGAATCCGTTTCTTCAATTGAAATCTCAGGATATGTGGTCTTAATCTCGTCTTTTACCTTTTCCTGAATGCCTCCTATCAGATTCACTTTATCCTTAGTGTTCTGATATTCACTATTTAAATCAAGCTGGATAACATTATATTTATTGAGAAACTTCTCGAAATCAGGATCTTTTGAAACCTTTAAGCCATCAAACAACTTTTTTGAGTCACACCCTCTCGAATAGTAGGCTGCTATCATGTTCTGAGCTATAGTTTTCCCGAACCTCCTGGGCCTGGCCATACATATGAGATTGTTATCTGCATCGATCAGACGATTAGTCACCTTAAGAAGCATGGACTTATCTACATAAATCTCTGCCGATGACGCCCGCCTGAACATTTCATTTCCCGGATTCAAATAAATTCCCATAATCCATCTCCCCAGCAACATGAATCTGTTGTTTAATTCAATAATTCTGGTTTTAGTCTAGCATAAAAAAAGAAAAAGGTCACTTAACCCGGAGTTGACCGGTAAATGACCTTTTTGATTACACTCTTTCAATATCACATGTGTGATGCTTAAATTCACCACTTGTATTCTTAGCATCCCTGTTGTAGTTTATCCCCACAAGAAGGATATTTCCCCTATATGCTTCCAGTCTGTCCGGATACTCCTGCCGTTTGATCTGAGCGATGGCACCATCCACATCCTTTTCGTATTTCAACTCAATGATAAGAACCGGCTTGTCAGCATACTGCGGGCGTGGAATATATACCCTGTCAGCATATCCTTTCCCCGCATCCAGTTCAGGAAGCATGGTGTAATACTTTTCTGCCGCATAATATGCATAAAGAATAGCGTAGCTGAGTGCCGCTTCGTCATTGTAGGTTTTATGTAGACTTTGCAAAAAAGTTACACTAAACCATTAAATAGGGGATTTCTCCCCTATACTTCAAGGAACGTCAGAACCTCCTGCAGGCTCTTGTTACTGTTGATGAATGCATCCATGATCTGTCTTGCTTCGATTTCCTGTTTTTGTTTTCGGAGTTCAAGTATTCTTGCAGCGATCTTATCACATCGCGCCTGTGCCTTGGCATGTTCCTCTGTTACTTTTGCAAGTTCTGCATCGATTGATGCCATGGATTTACTCCTCGCCATCGTCATTTTCCTCCTCGGTCAGTTCACTCATAAGTGACTGATTAT
>NZ_FNRG01000030.1 GCF_900107835.1 Oribacterium sp. KHPX15 | reverse complement strand
ATATTGTTACGATCACAAAACCAAAGCTGTAGACAAAGAGAAATGTATTGCGACTTTTGACAAGTGTCACACAAAAGAAAAAGTCCTGATCGCATGGATCAAGGCTAATAAGATTAAAATACTAAACAGCGGAATTAAGGTAGCTTAAAACAATTAAATATGGGCGATTGACTGTACGTCCTTGTCACAAGACAGAAATTTACCGCTAATGTGGTCGTTGGACTGCCTGGTAATGAAAGTCCTGATTCAAAAAGATTTACACCTGTAACTCCAAAGTCTGAAAATGATGTACGATTACAGGCTACGCTTGGTAATCAGAACCCCACGGGCTTGCCCGTGGGAGCAGTCAGATGAGTACCAAACCTGATATACCGCCTGAAGTTGAATCTTCTTTGACTCAGCGACTCAAGATATCAGAGACCAATGAGGATTTTGACAATCTAACTAACGATTTCAAGAGCCATCTTGTTTCGACATATTTAAGATAGATATGATGAAGCTGACAAAACTGGCGAGAAACACATTCTATAAATATAAAAAGGAATTGAAGACTAAGGCAGCGACAGTTTCTGAATCTGCATGATAGAAAGTAATATAAGAAGAAAATAAAGTATTTTTCATTGCAAACAACGCCAAAAACGACAAAATTAAATGTGTCGCGTTCAAAAATGGGATTTAAAAAACGTATGAGCGAGGAACCACAAATAATTTGTGGTTCCCTCGCTCATTTATTTAACATCTTCAGATGATTTAGAAGTAAAGCGGATTATCTTCATGCCAACGGTTAAGTTCTTTGTACTTCTTAACTCTTCTCTGATAAGAACGTATGCCGATTCCTGCGTAAGCTGCAGCTTCTTCGGATGTATGGGATTTTCTATAATTAAAGACATCCGAAACGGTCTTAGCCTGCCCTATCATCTTTTTTCTTCCGGCATTTCTCTTGGCAATATTGTTTACATATGACAGAACCACATTTGCCGATTCACCGGCAGAATTTAAAGTTAGATGTACTCCACTTTTTACTAGAAGAACGTTTAATTCTTCGATATCCTTTGCTAGCTCGGTTGTGTTTTTCTGATTCATTTCTTGAAGAACAATTTTCAGGCTGTATATAACCCCGGCTGATGGATCATTGGTTTTTGTAATCATGCTTTCCGTCCTCTCTTCTTCTTAGCGTTAAGAACCCCATCCTTTACATCTGACTCATTCACTACAGCAAGCTTTTCATCCTCGGAAATGTCATTATATACTGAGACAAACTTATTGATGAGAAGTTCAAGATTCTCAAGCTCCCTGTTATGGAAGTCATATTGGACTGATGTAGCTTTGTAGATTGTCTTAACAAGACTTGAGGTAAGGCTGTTAATACTCTTGAACTTGTCTTCTATAGCAAGCAGGGTGCTTAGATTTGGGATATTACTATAACTGCCGGCTCCGCTCCTCATATCTTCGTCTACGGCATCAAGTATCTCTTTTCGGTATAACTTTGATTTGCTCCTTGCCTGGGCAAGCTGGTTCTTAACGTTAGCGAGCTCTTTTTCGAGCAGCTTGTTCTGCTCTTCCATTTCCTTTAACTTCTGCTCATCCATATAATTAATCTCCTCTTTCATCAATCGGCATAAGGTATAGGCATCCTGTTCTGTAACAGTTATCATCTGGTATCTCAAAATAAAGTCATATACACAAAGCTGGACATCCGGCTTAACACATGAAATTAGATATGCTGCTCTCAGGCTCAACACTCCACTTTTAAATAAATTAATTAGAGGTGGCTCAAGGTGCCGGATGATACCTACGTATCTGTATAGATTCTGTGTTGACATAGGTATCAGTTCAGAAAGGACCTCAATGACACGCCGGTTGATATTGCCATCAATTAGGTTCGGATCTTTACCTTTGTCAGGAGCAATAGTCCTTAAGATAAGATCATACCCAAACTTTACTACCTGTATGATTGAAGACTCGTCTAAGTCTTCAATGTCAGTGTTCAGCAAAAATTCGAGAGAAGCTATTTCGGTTTCTGACAAACGACTGTCTATTACAATAGCCGGTATAGAATCGAAAACCTTTGCCAAAGGTAATCGCTCCTGCCCTTCTATGAGAATATACAGGCCGGTCGGAATCTTGTTTTTTCCGACATTGACCGTTTCCATTCTGACAATTACTGGTTTAAAGAATAATGAATAATTAGACGCTGAAACGTCATATTTAATTATGACGTTAGATGATTTTATTACTTCGTGATCTAAAAAAACCGGAGGCGTTCCAAAAATCGATATGAATTTTTTCAGTCGTCTGATGTCAATTTCAGCCTTCATAAAAAAATCACCCAAAAGAATTTTTCTAGAAAAATTATAAGTGAAATTTTGAAAAACGTCAAATTTAATATAGACGCGAATTATTAAAAAGAATCGTCGTAATTAATACGGCGATTCTTTGAATAGAAATATGTATATTTGTAAATATATACGAATATATGTAAATATATTTATATATTCACAATGGTGTTTCCGGAAATGGCTTCTCCGTTTTCTGCAAGATACTGTTCAAATTCCTTCTTACGAGCCTGGAGCTCATGAGCTATCATTGCCCTAACAAAAAAGTTTGTATTACGACCATAAGTTTCTGACATGAAGTCCATAAAACGCTTATCTCTCTCGTTAAGAACAAGAGGCATCGGTCTCTTCTCTGAGCCTATGAAATATGGCTCAACTTTGGGACCACGTTTTTTAGTCTTGGATGTAGTTTGTTGAATAATCCTTGATGTTGATAATGGTGTAGTTTCCACAACACTCTGTACTGGTTGGGAAATTGGCTCATCTACTCTCTTGGGAACAAGTGGAGTATTAATGACCGGCTCTACAGGCGGGTTAACATCATTCTTTACAGCTTGTTCCTGAGCCGGTTTTGTATCTTTTACTGGAGTTTTGTCTTGAGCTGGCACTGCTTTCTTAACGGGCTTAGGTGCTTCCTCAATAGGCTCTGGTACTGCTTCATTCTCTTCTTCCAATGCAGCTTTTTTATTTCTTGCCATCATTGTCTGCATGGCTGCGGGAACCTGGAACTCTTTTTTCTTTTTCTTCTCTGCGTTAATACTCATAGGTTTACCTCACATCCTTATCAAGTTTCTTTTCAAGATCCAGGAGTTCTTTTACAAAGTATTTGTAATCCATGGCTGCGGTAGAATCGGCCTTGTAGTCAAAAAGGTTCTGCATCTCGTTCTGTGCTCTTTTAACTTGTGTGGTCTTATGGATGATTTCCTTGAAGCAATAAATATTGTTCTCATTTGCGAAGTATTCAATACCTTCTGAATAGGTCTGATCGTTCTTGGTGTTAGATTCCACAATAGTTCTAAGAATTCCGGTTATCTTGAAATCAGGATGATTTTCCGTCATTCTGTACTTCTTTGCGAAATGATCAAGACGCTTCTGTAAAGAATCAAGTCCCTGATATCCATATACATCAAGAGTTGTAGGACATATTATCTGGGAATTTGGTGAAGCAAAGTAAGCATTCTTAACCATAAGGCTAAGTGAAGGAGGTGTATCGATGATAATGTAATCATACTCTTTCTTCATGTCACGAAGTGCCTTGTTAAGTGTTTTGATGTTATCGGAAACACCCATATAATCATCATCGGCACCAACAAGCTCAAGATCACCAGGAACAAGATCAAATCCGTCCTTTGTAGGCACTATTATGTCGTCCATAGTGACTTCTTCAGCATCTTCCTGGCCGGTATAATATTCAAAGATATCCCAAAGTGTTCGTATTTCGTTTGTGTCTACTCCACAGGTGAAAGTCGTGTTGAACTGTGGGTCGCAGTCAATGACAAGAACTTTCTTGTTATGGAACTTTACAAGTGCTGTTGCCATCTGGATTACAGTTGTGGTTTTTGCGACTCCACCCTTTAAATTATGTACTACGATAACTTTTGAATTCATTATCTGTGTCCTCCCATTGATGTTAAAACTGTATATATACAAATATATGTAAATATATGCAAATATCTTCCGAATACTTACAATATACCACAACAAGAAACTGAGTTCAATATATTTGAGAATATTTAGAAATATTAATGCATATATACGAATATATGTAAATATACACATATATTAAAATATATTTAGGCATATATTGAAATGTAATGATATCTTTATAAATACATGAATATATATTAGAATTTAAAAAAAGAACATATGTAAATATACGTATATATATATTATGTAAAGAGATATATTAAAATATACAAATTAGAAAATTTGTTAAATGATGGGAATATAGAAATATATACATATATACGTAAAATGGATAATTTTGTCTATAAGGTAAATAAATAGGAATATACTAATATATTTTTATTGTTTTGCTTTGAGATGTATATAATATAGAAATAGTTTCCTTGTTGATAACTGAATAAATACAAATATATATAAATATATGAATTTAATAATGCTTGAAAAAGCGCGAATATTTCATATAATTAGTTTAAGCACATTGTGAGCTATAATACTTGCAATTATTTCAGGATCAACACCGTTGATATATTATAAATATATACATATATATCAAATAAATGCTGGATTATTTGGACTTAAATAAAATCAAATATATATAAATATATGTAAATATATTAAAATGCAGTGTTCCATTGGCTAGTTATATAATGCATATAATGAAATATATACAAATATATATAAATATTTCAATAGATATTAAAATATCAGAATATTTTTAATACAAATATATAGAAATATATGTATTAAATTAATGTATATAAATATATTAATAGATATTTATAAAAATACTCAAATATATAAAAATATATCTATAAAAATAGAATATACGTATATGCTAATAAATATATAGATATATATGCAAATATATATGAATATATCCATTTAATCATTCGTCAGATTGAGTATTTTGAAATATATTGGAATATATGGGAATATATGAGAATATATCTGAATATATTAATATATATCTATAGTAAACAGGTATAAAAAACAGTTGATTATTAGAAGATATAATGTCAAAGTCGGATCCGGTAATGAAAGCTATATATTATGGAAAAGATTATGAATCATTGGCCAGTATATAATTAAACAAGAGACCATCAAATATATCGGTGATTAAGAAATAACTCTATATCATTTATATGTCTAGAATCTTATGTAACTTAAGCATTCATCAGAGGACTGGTTTTATAGTACGCGTTTAATTCTTTTGATTATGAGAAGAAGTGATTATACAAATATATATTTTTATGGAATATATGTAAATATATAAGAATATATACATATATTTATAATATAATCAAATAATCTTACTCTTAAGACTGTTAAGTAATAGTATTTCTAATAATATAAATTCTCACATTATTTATAAAATTACATGCAAATATAGTATATATGATTTCTTTAGGTGAAAGAGTAGTTGAGGAGTAGATATAGAATCCTGTCAATTCTGAACGAAAAATCATTACGAATACTATCCAAAATGTTTAAATATTCTTCTTGAGGAGCTTTAAAACAGCTCATGTTTCACGTTTACCTAAAATGACGAATTTAAATTTGACGTTTTAAGCTGCAGAAAGCTATTATCTGAGAAATCCCCTTCCATATTTAATAAAAACAGTAATATAAGTTGGAAGGAGAGAGACACAGAATATGGAAGCATTTAAAGATAACGACAGGCTCATAATGGTTCTTGGTGACGAGACATACAGAAGTTTTGAGTACAAGGGCAGGAAAGCTCTGGCCATTGAAAAGCCATGTAAAGAGCTTGAAAGTATAGTCTCTGAAACAACACAAATAGGAGCTGTGAAGTCTTTGTCGGCACCTGAACGAATAAAAGTAGAAAGAAAAGAAAAGGAAGAAGTAAAGATCGCTTTTGAAAAGGATATAGAGACCGCATCTGTTGCGGAGGTCGGGAACTTTCTTTTTAAACTAAGAAAGGATCCAAAAGCCCAGAAAATCATCGAAAGAAGATATGGGCATGTAACAATGGATTTTGTGATCCATTGTAAGGGCGAAAGAGAGCTAAAGGAGCTTGCATATGACCTTCTGTGAAGCAAAAATGGTTGCGGTTTCTCGCAGCCATTTTTTTATATATGACCTGGACATGTTTTCAGTTCTGCAAAGAAGACCAATATGTAACAACTCATTGTTAATTGTTTATCAATTTGTACATATAACATATTGTAACCCTGAACACAAAGGTCTAAAATTATATATGCATTGTTAAATAATTAACACTAAGGAGGCACATTTATTATGATGGGCAGGTTAAGAGCAATGCGCGAACCACTCAAGTACGTTCAGGGGCGAGACGCATTAAACAAGTTTTACGATGAGATGGGTTACATGGGCAAGCGTTGGCTGTTTGTATGTTCAAATAGCGGTTATAAGGCTTGTCACGACAAGATTGAGAAGAGTTTTGAAGGCCATGACGATTATAGACGTTATGAGATCTTCGGCGGTATCTCAAGCAATGGTGAGATCAAGAAGATGCAGGAGATAGTAAAGAACGACAACATTGACGTTGTTGTTGCTATCGGTGGCGGAAGTGCTGTTGATACGGCAAAGGCTACTGCTTACTATGAGGGCAAGCACATTGTCATAGTTCCTACAGTTGCTGCAACAGATGCACCTTGTACAGGTCTTTCAGTTATCTACAACGATGACCACAGCTTTGACAAGTATCTTTTCTATCCAACAAACCCTGATGCGGTAATTGTTGATTGTAATGTAATTGCAAACGCTCCGGTACATTTCCTTATTTCCGGAATGGGTGATGCTCTCGGAACATATTTCGAGGGAAGGGCTTCAATTCGTACAGAATCAGCAAGTCTTGAAGGAACCGGAATCACAAGAGCCGGTCAGGCACTTGCAAAGCTCTGTTACGAGACACTCCGTCAGTATGGAAAGCAGGCTATTGAGGCTTGTAAGCTTCATGTAGTAACGCCTGCTCTTGAGAATATTATTGAGGCTAACGTTTATCTTTCAGGTGTTGGTGCTGATAATGTTAACTGTGCAGCTGCACATTCCTTCTATAACGGTGTTACCGCTGTAGGCTGTAAGCATGCAGATCATGGTGATTGCGTAGCTCTCGGCACACTGGTACAGCTTGTACTTGAAGGTGCTACTAAGGAAGAGTTTGATGATGTTCAAAGCTTCTGCCTTGAAGTCGGTCTTCCTGTAACACTTGAGCAGATTGGAATTACATCTGAAGATCAGGTTAGGATTATTGCTGAAAATGCCTGTGTTCCTGGCGAAACTATCCATAATCTTGCAGGAGATGTTCAGCCTTGTGAGCTTTACGATGCAATCATGCAGGCAGATGCTATGGGTAGAATAGCTCTTGGCAAGTGATTTATTTTTAAAAGCGATTCTTAGAAATAATAAATATAATCATACGAAGAGGTTGAGAGGGATTAACAATCCATTCTCAGCCTCTATTTTCTTATCTGAGTTTTCTCTTTTCATAATTACATAGAAAGCAAATATAAGTAATAAAAAGGAGACGCAAAGATATGGAAAGAGATTATATACAGATGCTTGAATCGATACCTGACAAGCTGAGACTTGGGCTTCTTCATGTACACTCCTTATTTTCAATAAAGGAATCTACGCAATCCGTAGAAAATATAGTAAGGCGTGCAAAGGAATTAGAATGCCCTGCTATAGCATTATCAGATTTTGGCAATATGTTCGGGATGTATGAGTTTTACGATACATGTAAAAAATATGGCATTAAGCCAATACTATCGGTTGAAGCTTTTGTTAAATACGAAAAAGACATTCGAAGGCTTGTTATCATGGCCAAGAATGAAGACGGATTAAAGGCAATGTTTAGAGCAATTACAGCCTCAAACAGAAATATAATGACAGTAGGGAAAACAGAATATCCTCTAATGGATAAAGGCATCTTAACAGAACATTTTGGAAGTAATTCTCTAGGACATGGAAATGTCATAGTGACTTCATCCGGAATAGAAGGAGTCCTTGCAAAAACATTACTTGATGAATCGATATCTGCAAATGAAAAGCATATGGCTTTAAAAAGAGAATCCGATTGGTATCAAGATACCTTTGGAGTCGGCAATTTTTTCATTGAGCTTCAATATCATGGAGATGAAACTGAAAAGAAAGTCATGCCTGAACTGGCAAGGTGTTCTGAAGAATGGGATATCCCTCTTGTAATTTCTAACGAGCCATACATGACTAGCAATACTTCTGATGACGCAGTGGCAAGAGCTATTGTGCTGTCTCAGAAAAATAAGAAATGGAAAGATCTGACGGATACAGACAGAGAATTCTATATCAAGACTGACAAACAGCTTGTAAAAAGACTTGCTGAGATAATTCCTACGGAAAGTATTATTAAAGGCTACGGTGGTATACAAGAAATCGAGATAAAGTGCGAATGTACACTTACAAACGAGAAACATTACCCAGCTGTAACGGTTCCGGATGGATATACAAAAAAGACTTATGTTGAAGATCTTGTAAAAGAGGGAATCAATAAAAGATATGGAAAGGACCATGAAGCTTTATTTGATGAAAGAGCTAAAAACGAGCTTTCAGTCATAAATAAGCTAGACGTAAATGATTACTTCCTTATCGTTCAGGACATTTGCGACTATGGAAGACTGGTTGCAAAGCTAAATCTTGATGATGAAGAAGAGAAGGCTATAGCAAGAACTTTCGACAAAAAGGTGATTTCTGAAAAGGTAAAAGGTAGAGTCGGGGAAGGTGTAGGTCCAGGCAGAGGATCAGCCGGTGGCAGCATAGTTTCGTATGCGTTACATATCACGGATATAGACCCTGTGGCAAACGGACTATATTTTTCAAGATTCTTATCGTCTGAACGAACATCAATGCCTGATATAGACATTGATATAGAGACTAAGGCAAGACCATTTGTAATCGAGTATGTAAAACACAAATATGGAGAGGACTGCGTAGCCGGCATTATGACACTAGGAAAGTTCCAGGGAAGGTCAGCTATTAATGCCGCCGGAAAAGCACTTGCATACAGAAAAGGACTTAAATCAACGGAGTACGATTCATTATGCAGTTTAATCTCTGAAAAAGCGGAGGAACTATCCGGACAAGACCATCTTGATTTCACGATGGACTATAACGGGAAGGGTACTCTCGAACATGAGCTTCTGGAGATTTTCAGCGGGCAGGAAGATGCAGACTTTATTATACATGGAGCAAGACTTATTCAGGGCTCTATAAGTGCTAAAAGTCAGCACGCTGCGGGAATCATTATAACGGATGGAACAAATCTGACGGATATAGTCCCGCTCGTTTGGAATGAATCTTCCGGAATGATGAATATTCAGTGCGATAAGAATGAGGCAGAAAAACTCGGACTATTAAAGATAGACCTGTTAGGACTCAACACCTTAACCATAATCACACGTACGGAACGGATGATTGAAAAGACTCATGGATTAAAAGTGTGTCTTTCGGATATTCCTTTTGACAAGAGTGTAATGTCGAGTATTTTCCAGAAAGGAAATACAGATACAGTATTCCAGATGGAATCCAATGGAATGAAGAGTCTTAACAAACGATTTAAGCCGAGAAACCTTAAGGATATTGCTCAGGAGAACGCCATGTTCAGACCGGGTCCAATGCAGTTTATCGATTCTGTAATCGAAACGAGAAACGGTAAAAAGCCTGAGTATCTATGCCCTGAACTTGAAAAGATTCTCAAGGAAACTTACGGTGCAATAGTTTATCAGGAACAGATCATGAGGATCGCAAAAGAACTTGCCGGTTTTTCAGAGACTCGTGCTGATGGTTTCAGACAGGCCATGAGTAAAAAAATAAAAGCGAAACTCGAAGGAATGAGACAGGCTTTTATTTACGGAGACGAGGAGGCCCCCGGATGCATCGCAAACGGAATAGAAGAAGAAACAACAAAAAAGATATTTGAGCAGATGCTTGAATTTGCTAAGTACGCCTTCAATAAGTCTCATGCAGTTTCGTATGGGGTTTTAGCATACCAGACAGCATGGTTAAAATGGAATTATCCTGTTGAATGGATGTGTGCGAACCTAAACAGCGTGCCTACAGAAAGGTGGGTTAGATACTTTAAGGACCTTAAAGAACGTAATGTAAGAATCCTAAGACCAGACATCAATAAGTCGGGGATGGGATTTCTGATGGAAGGATCCGACATACGCTATGGTTTGTCCGGTATCAAGAATATTGGAGAAGGTGTACGGTATATCATTAAGGAAAGAGAAGATAATGGAGATTATTCCTCATTCCAGGATTTTATATTTCGTACAAAGCCGGATAAAACAGTACTTGAGATGCTGATAAATAGCGGCGCATTCGATAGTTTCTGTAATAACAGAAAGGCCCTTCTGACTCTTGTGCCAACAGTATTATCGTTGGTGAAGAAACTGAAGAAAGCTGAGACAGATCTGGTTGTTGCATTAGAAAGTGGTAATGTCATAAAGACAGAGAGCTGTATGGAGTCACTTAAATCTGTAAAAGGCGAAATGATGGAGCTTGAGATTAATGAAAACATACTTGAAAACATTGAAGAACGTTTCAATATTGAAAGGGAACTCTTATGTGATTACATAAGCGGGCACCCATTGGATGCTTATATCATGCCGAAAGGGTTATCTACCATTATTAAGATAGGCTCAGTCAAAAACTGGGATTCCGTCAAAGTGGCAGGTTTGATATCAGATCTTAAAGTGACGAAAAGAAGGTCGGACGGTGCCGAAATGGCAGGCTTCAACCTTTCAGACAAAACCGGAACCGTAAAGGTATGGTGTTATGCTAAAGAGTATTCTAAATTCAAAACTCTGATAAAAGAAAACACTGCGGCGGAAGTGGAACTCCAAATAAGACCGGATAATGGTAGGCAGAAACTTGTCATAACAACAATGAATGCTTTGTCACAGGCAAAAGATATCATCTGCATACGTATTAACAACATAGCAGAATGGTACTTCGAGAAACAGGATGCCATAAAGCCATATATAAGTAAAAATGGCAATCCCTGTATCATCATTGACGAAACATTCAATGAAAAAAGGAAATATGGTCATCCAATAAATCCCTGCATTGTAAGTTCAAAAAATTTCAATGCAGAAATAGTAAAAAAATAGCATATCTAAGAGACTGGTAGAAAAAGCCGGTCTCTTTTTTTGAAAATAAAACGTTTTACAGCACAAATATGAAACTTATATAAATTATCCCCTCACATAATTAATTTGAATCAATAAAAAAAGGAATATGAGCATAAAAAAATATGTGAGTAATATTCCAAACGAAGAAAGAGGTAAGAAAATGTTGAAAGAATTTATCTTATTAGAAGAAAGAGCCCGCAAAGAAGGATTATTTGTAGACGTACAGCCTGCCGGCTCAAACGGAGTTTCTGTTGTAGTCTCTAAAGGTTCAGACAGAGTAGTTAGACTATCGTCTGGTGAAAACCTTAGAAGCGCTCAGATGGAAGCAGAAATAGATGCGCTTAGAGCCTTCTTCCACATAGCAGAAGACCATATCGAGAATGAAAGCATACCAACTGCCCAGACAGATATCGGAAAGGCTAAGGCTCAGGCTGAAGCAAAGGCAAAGGCTGAGAATGAAGCAAGAGTCAAAGCTGAAGAAGAGAAAAAGAGAATAGAAGCTGAGAAGGCTCGCGCTGAAGCCAAAGCAAAGGCTGAGGAAGAAGCTAGGGCCAAAGCCGAAGAAGAGAAACAGAGAATAGAAGCCGAAAAAGCTAAAGCAGAAGCCAAGGCTAAAGCTGAGGAAGATGCCAGAATAAAGGCAGAAGCTGAGAAGGCACGTGCTGTAGCTGCTGAGAAATCAGAAGAAGAGGCAAAGGCAAGAGCAGAAGCCGAGAGAATGAAAGCAGAAGCTGAAGCAAAGGCAGAAGCGGAGGCTAGAGCAATGGCTGAAAAAGTCAGGGCAGAGGCCGAGGCCAAGGCAAGAGCCGAGGCAGAGGCAAAAGCTCGCAAGAAAGCTCAATTAGAAGCAGAGCTTAAGGCTCTTGAGGAAAGTGCAGATACAGCAACATCAGAAACAGGTGATGTAGAAGGTGAGCTGGCTCCGGACTTTAAGTTTGCATTTGGCCTTGCGAATAAGTTTGAAAATAACTATTACTCTCAATTGATTGTGAATCAGACAGGTTTTGCAAAGGCTGTGTTACAGGTAGATCCTAATGCAAGTTCAACACATCCTGACTTGGCAAAGTACGTTCGTATGTCGAAGGCATATTGTGCTAGTCGAGGCATTACAGTAGGCAATATGGAAAAGATTGCGGCTTATTGCAAAGAGAACAATACTGAAGTGACACCTGACACAATCAGGATGGCACTTGCTAGCTAAGGGAGGTGTAGTATGAGAATGTTGTCTTATGACATTGCGAGACATCTCATGCTCGCCCTTGAAAAGCCAGTAGTTTATGTTATTTACGATCTTGAGACAACGGGGTTTGATAGGGATAAAGATCGGATTATACAGTTCTACGGAAAGAAAGTCATCTTTGATGGAGATGATGGATTTATCACAACTGATAGTCTGAATCTTCTCATTAATCCCGGATTCTCATTGCCGGAAAACATCGTTACCCTTACCGGAATAACAGATGAGATGCTTGAAGAAAAACCTAATGAGTCCGATGTATTTCGGACCATTAAGGATTTCATGGAAGGCTGTGTTCCCATTGGCTTCTGTAACAGAAGATTCGACGATGAAATGCTCGATTCCATGTTCAGAAGATGCAGCGGAGAATCCTTTACGTTTGATTATGAGATAGACGTATACGATCTTGCCAAAGTCCTAATAATGGACGGTGAGACCTCCAATAGAAAACTCAAGACATATGTCACAGAGTTAAACATTGTGGGGCCTGATCACAGCTTCCACGATGCTTCAGCGGACGTGGATGCCACAGAGAAACTCCTGTCCTATCTCATTCCTTTTGCAAGAAGGCATGTAGAAAAGATCATTCCGCTTCTTGTGAAAAACAAAGTAAAGAGACTCAAATATTTTGAAAATAAGTCACTTTCAAGGGATGCTTCGAAGGATAATTGTATTTACATCGCCACCGACAATGGTGATTTTAAATACATGGAAAAAGAAAAATGGCAATGCACTACATCTGATCGAATTGAGAGATATGATATAGATGACATGGCACATCAGTGTATGGCAATGTCCGGAACTGATAACATGGATGATGTATTCACGGCTGTAAAAGAAGCCGGTGGGATGATCTACCCAGTTGCTGAGTTTGTTTAATCGCACATATTTTTTTTAAAGGAGCGTCCAAACCGGGCGCCCCTTTTTCTATATAAAAAATCCCCTTCCATAATTAGCTTGTAACGTAAATGAGTAATCCGGAGTTAAAGACGAGAGAAAAAAGTCAAAAACTCAGATTACTCTATTTTTTTTTATGCCAGGAGGCAAAGAAAGATATGAGTAATATCACAGAAAAGTACATTGAGGATAGATTTGCCTTTTTTACAAATAGTGAAAAAGAGATCTATGAATTCATGGAAGAAAATGATGTACATACCTACGTAGAAAGGACCCGCACTGACCAGATATCAGTCATGGTGCTCCGTGATGATCCTGATTGTGGGCCACCTAATATTCCTGTATGGAGCATAGAACCTAACAGACCGTTGGCAAGGACTGTGAAGCTTAATGTTAAAGGCGCCGTGAAAACGGTCGCAATAAACGAAAGATTCCAGCCCGCTAGAATTCAAGTTCCACAAGGTGATTTTAAGATCAATGAAGATTTGGTACTTGGTATTGGCGGGAGTGCCTACCTACTTTCAGGGAATGCCTTATCAACTCTCTGTCAGAGAATTGATTACGATGGCGGAAAAACCGTAGGTGGTCTCGATAAGGCGAGTGAAATCGCAAAGAGACTCATGACAACCAAGGCAACGGTAAAGGCGGTCATAAAGACAGCAGACGGAATCGGAAAGATTCATGCATTCCTTTCAGACAGATATTGTGAAAAGAAGCTGTCTGATATGGAAAAGCTGATAAGAGAATTCCGAAAGGATCAAAAGCTAGGGAGACTTGAATTCATGTCCGGTTCCTACAATCACCGGTACACAAGGCTCCTGTATAAGCTGCCGGAGTATGAAGGGCTGCTGAAATTAGACGGCATTAATTTGGTCCCATATATCGAGATTACTAACTCGGATACAGGTAATTCCTCATATACGGTGTCGGCTGCCTGGAAAACTCAAACTAGCCACGAGGTCTTTTATTCTTCAAGGGAAAAGTTCAAGCATAACTCCCTTAAGACTTCAGACAAGGACATAGTTGCAATGACATATGCTCAGTTTGAGCATTATGTTAAGCACCTTAAGGAACTAAAGAAGAAGCCAATGGTGATTGACGAAAAGATCATCGACAAGGCTATCGAAAAAGTGTGTTTTGAGTATTCGCCTTTCAGTAAGAAACGGCTTAAAAAAGCGGCTCTTAAGAAGCTGAAAGAATTGGATCCCGAAAAGAGTACGGCATATGACCTGACAGAGATTATGTGTCAGTTGCCGGAGCTTCTTGAGGCACATTTGGCAGAAAAGGGTCAGACGCTTTGCGATGAGACCTATTTCAAGTTAAGAAAAGCGTTGGCCAATGTATCAACTCTTGATATTGAGGGGGCTTGATATGTTTGGACTGATTTTCGAAAAAGAAGAACTGGCGGTCATTTGCGGCGAAATTATCTCCGCCTATGATTTTATAGATCATTTTGAGGTAGTCATCGAATACGATGAATACCATCAAAATAGGAGAGCGTCCGAAAAGGTAAGGACTAATTTCATAGTCCGGGATGTAATTACAGACTGCGAGGAAAAGAACTACGTGCAGTCTCTTAGAAAGAAAATCTATTCAGGGAAGTTAAGTAACGGATCCCATGTAATAGCGTTCGTCCGTTTTGGAGACATCCTACATCTTGAAGGTCGAGCCTATGCAATTAAATCATATGGTGAAATCTCCCTTGGTGAAGACAGAAGGAACTGCGCCATCATCGGAGAAGTTATGAAAATGGAAGAAAAGTATTCCGATAGGACAGGACGGGAATTCTTAAACATAGTCCTTTATATCGGAATTAGGAATGATATGCCTGAAGAAGTGGTGATTAACATCACGGGCGACAATAAGATCGCGATGGCATTGGAAGAAATACACCTTGGCGACAAGGTATGCTTCAAAAGTACGCATAAACCATTCTATTCAAACAAGAGTGGGAAAACATACTACGAAGCAAACGATTACCTTGTAGTCGAAAAAGGTGTTAACGCAATGGGACAAGTCCCACAGAAAGGATAAAATATGAAGATAAAGAAGTTAGAAGTTAAGAACCTCAATGGTAGAACATTTAACGTAAGCATCACAAACCCAATAACAGTTTTCCTTGCACCAAATGGCGTAGGTAAAACTACGCTGGTGACAGCCCTGAACATAATCTTTGGGGATAAGCCAAAGAATGTTTTGCCCGAATATGCAGTTCAGGTAACCGTCAATGACGGGGTAAAGCTTGGCGTGAAAAAGACACCTTCAACGTACTCATACTACGTAAATGGGAAAAAGGTCACACTGGAGGCTTATACAAAGGTGCTCCTTGATGAAGCCTGTGAAGGCGGAGATGTAGATTCTGCAGAAGCATTGAGGGTAACTACCACATCTGAGCTTTTTAACGCTGCTCAGTCTGAGAGTATAATGGATTATCTACTCCCGCATATCGGTTCAGCACTCGATGCTGACAGAGTGCTGGGATTCAGTCCATCGGCTTCAGATTTAGCAGAAACAGAACTCCGAGCTGTTCTTCCTCCGATGCCGGAGAGCTTCGATTTAGCAGAACTCGACAAGGCACAGAAGTTGCTTTCGATAAAGAGAAGGGAGGTGAACGCGGAACTTAAGGCCATTAAAACAATGGCTGACAGACTGCGTCCCAATCCTGTGAAGAGGACACTTCAGGAAGTTGAGGATGAAGAAAAAGCGTTTATCCTTGCACACAAGGATGCAACACTCATGATACAGAAACAGCGGGAATACGAAGCTGCGGTAAAAAAGGCAGAGGAGCAGAAGAAAGTAATCGCAGCTTACGAGGAACAGCTTAAAGAGATTGATAAGCTTCTTGATGGAAGGACTGCTACAGATGAGATGAAGCAGAAAATCCAGGAGAAGAAAGAGCTTGCTCAGAAATCAAAAACAGAGCACTCAAATCTCTTGGCTACGCTTAGCAAGGACGTGTCTCTCATAGAGACTACTCTTGAAAACTTGGACAAGCCGATATGTCCTATCTCCGGAAAGCTTATCTGCACAACAGATAAGACAGGAGTGAAAAAGGAACTTCAGGAAAGCTTATTGCAGAATGAAGCGTGCGTTAAGAAAGTGCGTACTGCTCTTGAAAAAGATGCTGGAACATTGGAAAAGTGCATTGCGAATGAGCGAATCTGGGATGAGGTTAATAAGCTTGAGAACAAGCGTAAGACCATAGCTGCATCCAAAGAAGCGTTCGAGAAGAATCCGATTGAAATCCCTCAGAAACCTGCCGATGTCATTGATGCATCGGAGTACGATGAAACTATACGTAAATTAAAGCTTGAAGCCCAGGACATCAAGGATACAGAGCAGAAGAAAGAGCTTGAAGGTAAGATAGGAAAGCTTACCGAGAGTGCCGAAACTCTTGATATCCTTGTTAAAGCATTGGATTCAAAGGGTGTGATTAAGGCCCAGTGTGTAGACCTTTGCATACAGGACATAAACACTCTTTTGGAAGATCGTGCCGGACAGGTAATGGAAGGATTCTCAATATGCCTTAGACCTGAGAATGGAATAACAATCTATGCAAAAACTCCAAACAACAAGGAGTGGACACAGCATAGTTTCCTTTCTTCTGGAGAAAAGATTGTTGTAGCGGTTCTTATGATGGACTTAATAAACCAGATGGCTCCAACCGGAGTTATGGTTATTGATAACATCGAGCAGTTAGATCGTGAAACTATCGAAAAGCTGAAAGCGATGCTTACATCTCCGGAAGTAGCGCTTTGGTATCACAACGTATTCGTTATGGGTGTAGACCACAAGGAAATAGTGGATGCTTTCAGTGACATTGATGCAATACGTATTAATGATTCAGATATAAAAATAGAGTCTGCGGCTTAATTATTTCTTTTTTTAAAGAGTGGATTCCGAAATTTTCGGAAATCCGCTCTTTTTTTGCCCAAAATACACGTTATCTGAAAAATCTCCTTTCATAATTATGGTGTAAGAAAAAATGCAGCAATGCAGTACGAATTAAAAAGGAGAAATCATGGCAGTTATAAACAAGTTTTTCGCAAAAGGAAGAGTTACAAGTTTACAGAAGATTGCAAAAGGATATTCATTTACGGTGGCATCCCCTGTGTTTGTCACAAGAAGAAGAGACAGCGAGATAAAGACAGTAGCTGTAGAGACATATCCAAACTTTTACGTTACAAGTGGTTCTGAGGCCGAAAAGTATCTTTTGGAAGAGAAGATAAAGGTAGGTGATTCTATCGAAGTCGAAGGACAGTTCAGATCATATATAGATTCAAGACATCAGGAAGCAGTTACCGACATCGAGGCAACTATTATTAAAAGAGATATTTCAAGACTCGATTCAGCTTATTTTATTCCTGGCAGGGAATACTCGACCCCTGAAAATTCCGGTTATGTATCAGGGAAGATCACAGAGATACATCTTACGTCTATTGACAGCAACAATAAGCCTGCAGTGATCCAGATAGATATATCTGAAAATGACAGAAAGAATGTAGTGAGAGCTCTCTGTTATGGGGCTATTAAATCAAAGATTTTAAAGGAGGCCCATGTTGGTGATGAGATAAAGACATACGGAATCGTTCAGACTCCGGACAAGAAAGCCAACAAGGACAAAAAGGTGATATTCTATCATAATTACACAATCTATGATTATGCGATAGCAGAGAAGAAGGACAGTAACAAAGCATCTTAACTCATAAAAAAATACAAAATAACCCTCTTGAGTGCAGATTTCTTGCATCAAGAGGGTTTTGTATTTTAATCATCAAATCTCACAAGATGTGGCATGTACATCATGTCGTGAAACTGCTGTATGCACATTATAGCCATTGTTTCCCTGGAAGTATCGGACTCGGGAAGTGTATTTTTTCTCTTCCGGATCATATCATCCAGAAGATCAACGACAGAATCAGGTATCACCATAGAAAATTCTTTAATATCGTTCAAAATGATTCCTCCCTTCAAATTCTTATATCAAGAATAACGGAGTAAGTGTTTAATTTCAAGATTATATAACCTATCCCCTCCCATAATTTAAATGAAAAAAGAAAAAGTCATATGGAGCAGTATGAAGAAAGGAAACAAATGAAGATTAGAAATAAAGAAAAGTCTATATCTCAAATCGTTAAAGAGAACACAGGAATGACAGTGGAACAGTTAACTGATGACAAGAGAGTATGGACATACGATTTCCATGAGTTATTCGAACTCTTGGAAAAGAAGAAACCGAAAAGGATCATCATCTTCGGAGACTACGATGATGATGGTGTCTGGGGGACCTGGATACTGAAGGGGGTCATGAAAGAAATCACTGACTCCAAGGTCCTCACAAGACTCCCACATCGTCTTAGCGAAGGGTACGGTGCAAAGCCTTCACAGCTTGAACCATTTGGACTCAATAAGGACGATTTGGTGATAACCATTGATAATGGTGTGGCCGCACTCGATGCGATAGATTACGCAAAAAGCTGTGGTTCATCTGTTATCATAATGGACCATCATCAACCGGTAATAGATAGCGAAGGGAATGTGATACTTCCTAAAGCCGACCTCATATTTGATGCGCACTTTGACGGTAAGAGTAATTTTACTGACTGGTGTGCAGGAGGGATGGCCGCAATGCTTGCTATGCAGGCCCCTGTTTCAGAGCAGTTTAAGAAACAGGCGATTGTTGCCGGTGCGATTGCAACAGTTGGGGATTCAGTAACGCTAATCGATGGTAACAGATGGCTCTTAAAGGAAGGACTCAGGCTCATAAATTCCGACAAGGAATCACGGAGCATGGGGTTGTATTCACTGATGGTAGCCATGAACTGTGAAGAGTACGTGGACGAGCAGACTATCGGTTTTTCGATAGTCCCATGTATAAACGCGGTCGGAAGGCTCCTTGATGACGGAGCAGAACAGGCTTTGGCTCTTGCAGACACGGATACTTCATTTAATGAAGCTTATGCCATTGCAAAAAACCTCGTTGCAATAAATGAGGAAAGAAAAAGTCTTACGGACTTCTGGGCCGGAAAATGTTTTGAGTTTGTTGAATCAAAAGGTTACGACAAGGATAAGGTAATACTCATATCTAATGACAGCATACATGAGGGAATCGTCGGTATAATTGCCGGAAAGCTCATGGAACGGTATAACCGTCCATCCTTTGCATTCACTAAGCATTCAACTGATGAGCTATTGCAGAAAGGTTCAGGAAGATCCGCCCAGGGAGTAAATCTTAAAGAGCTCCTTGACAGACATCAGGACCTTCTCTATGGCTACGGCGGTCATTCCGGAGCTGCTGGACTCACAGTATCAAAAGACAATTACAGTGAGCTTCGCATTGCACTCAATGAAGATCTCAAAGATATCCCATACGATGAAGAAACAATTATTGCGGACATCGTTGTAGAAGCAAAGGATATCGATGAGATATCGAAAGAAATTGACAAGTTTTCACCATATGGAGTGGGAAATCCCGCTCCAGTCTTATATATCCCCTATTTCAAACTTTACCCCATAAAAGGCAATAATCTGTATCTTGCTATTGGAAAATCGGGTGTCAAATTCCAAGGAACTTCAATTCAGGCAGTCTCTTTCAGAGGCTTAAAAGAATATGAGGAACTTGGATTCCCAACAGAAATAGGATTGGTAGGAACGCTTGGGAAAAATTATTTTAACGGGGAATTAACAACACAATTCCTCGTTCAAAATATACTTCCGGCCAAAATACCGGAAAGAGAAACAATACGGAAGACGCCTTTACAGCTCATGCTGGAAAGAAGACGTCAGAAAGGAGTGTCATAAAATGACAAACGAAAAAAGAAACAACAGAGAATATGCAGGACAGCTTGCAGTAGTAAAGAGAAACGAGAAAAACATATCCGTAAAGGATATGTATACGCCGGTTGAAGACGGTCATGACAAACCATTCCTTCAGGTGTTATCACCGTATTCGGTAAATAAGCTGAATATACTTGATACATCTAAGCGTGTTGTTAATTATGAGGGGCAGATGAGAAACATTTCTCTGTATGCCAATATACCTCAACAGGATATGGCGGATTTTACAAAGCGCGCCGATAATGCGCTTATGTTCATTATGATGTACGAGCAGGGATTGTTTACACCGGCAGCTTCCACACCTAAGACAGAAGCTTCGGAAACTATGGCCTTTGATATATTGAAGGTAGGTAACTGGGGAAAAGCAAAGCAGAACCCCGGCGACCTGATACTTGGAGCTACCGACCTTCCTGCGTTGTTAAAACAGATGGCTGGACAGAGAGCATTTCTTCTTCCGGGAAAGGATAAATACAAAAACAACGCTCACGACATTGCTGCAATCGATGCTGCACTTGAGCTAATGGACCCGCAGATAGCAAGGGATATTAAAATGAATGCTTTCGATGAAAGTAAGGCGAGCACCTTTGCAATAACCTTTTCACTTAAGGACAGTGCTCTTTTCAAGGCTCGTCCGTCTGAAGAACAGATGACAGCCAAGACGCGTACAGCCGGAGGAATAAGGATATATCCTTCTGCAAAAAAGGGTGGTGAGTTCAATGATCCAACGAAACCGTTTAGCGGTGAGTACGTCGTTCGTGGTAAAAAACTCGTCAAGGTATTAGGAGACATCCGAAAGACAGGTACCGATACGATTTACCGTATGTGGTATAAGTTAGTAATTACCTGTGACGTAACAAGAGACCAGCCATTTAACTTCCACATGGAGAATTTCTATGCTCCTGTGAAGATGCTTGGCGAATTAGAGAATCCGGACATGGCTAGGGCCTGCAAGGTATCAGAACCCGCAAAGGGAATCGATACAGAGGACTTCACCATGACTGAACAGGAATTTACGCAGTTTGTCGAACAGATGAGGTTCAACCATGATTCTGTGAAGAGACTGTGGTATGGAAACGCACGGAAAGAGGATATGGCTAGGAGGTTCAAGCCACAGCCTGTTGCCTAATAACAATTAACATACAAAGGATCGGATATTTACAATGTCCGGTCCTTTTTCTGTATAAAAAATAAAAGGTTAGTTATAGCTAACTAAATGTGTTATTATGTAGGCATAATTATGTTAGGCAGAAGGGAGAGTCTTATGAAAGCAGACTATAAGAATTGGATGCCCAAAGGGATGATAGCTTGTTCTCTAGCAGTATCTGTAGTTTTAACCATTATTACTATGATGATTGGAGTAAAAAAGAAAATCGGAAAAGTAATGCTTGCTGTTTCAATTATGTGCGGACTTTTGACACAGTGGATGTATTTACTGTACAGAGCTTTTTCCTATGACGGGAAAAGACAAATGTCAAAACAGATAATAGATGGTGTTTCTTCGTACATAAGAATTCCTGATGGCGGTAAATGTCTTGATGTAGGATGCGGAAGCGGGGCACTAAGTATAGCAGTAGCAAAGAAGAACCCGACGGCTCAAGTAATCGGGATTGATCGATGGGGAAAGGAATATGCTTCTTTCAGTAAAGAACTATGCGAAAGTAATTCACGGGCTGAAGGAGTATCGAACACTACTTTCCAAAAAGGAGATGCAATAAGTCTCGATTTCCCTGATGAGACTTTCGATGCTGTGACAAGTAATTACGTATATCACAACATCCAATCAAAGGACAGACAGGAACTTCTACTGGAAACACTGCGTACTTTGAAGAAGGGCGGTACTTTTGCAATACACGATATCATGTCTAAAAGTAAATATGGTGACATGGAAAGCTTTGTAAAGAAGCTTAAAGATATGGGATATGAAGAAGTAAAGCTCGTTGATACTACTGACGGTATGTTCATGTCAAAGTGGGAGTCAACATGGATGGGACTCAGTGGCTCAGCAATTCTCGTGGGGAGGAAATAAAAGATGGGATTTATCAAAAAGTTTTTAAATCAGACAAGAAAGCCGGAGGGATTCCTTGGTAAGATGATGGTAAATACCATGAACAGTGGGCACGCCAAATTGGCTGACTGGGGCATATCACATTTGGAGAACATAACTCCTGAAGAGATTCTGGAAATCGGGTGCGGTGGCGGAAGAAATGCCTATGAGCTTATGAAAAAATATTATTTATCAATTGTCACTGCCATTGATTATTCGGATGTATCTGTTGAGAAGGCCACAGCATTCAATGAAGAAATGATAAAGAAGGGACGCTGCAAGGTACAAAAGGGTGATGTATCAAAGCTTGGATTTGACGAAAAGTATGATCTTGCCACAGCTTTTGAGACTATATATTTCTGGCCGGGACTTGAAAAATGCTTTTCAGAAGTACATAGAGCTATTAAGCCCGGTGGGACATTTTTAATTGTCAATGAGGCAGATGGTATCGATAAAGCAAGCCTGCAGTTCGAGAACATCATAGATGGGATGAAGTGCTATACCCTGGATGAGATTGAAAAAGCATTGATAAATGTGGGTTTTTCAAGCGTCAGTAAATATCATCATGAGAATAAGCCGTGGATTACTGTTGTTGCAAGGAAATAAGGTTTAAAGATGTTAAAAAACTATATGAAGGAAGACCAGAAACTTCCTTTGTTTGGAATTGGTCCATATTTAGTCTTAACTATGGCTATTGTTAATATCATAGGGGTAATACTGTTTGGGTATGTGTTAAAGTTAGGAACCCTGAAGGACGAATGGATTATAGTTTTTCGTTTAATAGGAATGGTGCTCATAATTTTCGGTATATCTATCTGGTATATAGGAGCAGTGAAGTCGGATATGGATGACTCAATAACAGAGAATCGGCTTCAGACAAAAGGGATATATTCGATAGTTAGGAATCCTATGTATAGCGGATGGTGGATAGCATTTTCAGGAATAATCCTCATGTGGCATAATGCATGGATGCTTCTCCTTCCACTGATTAACTGGCTCGTCATGACCGTTATTCTGGTTAACACAGAGGAAAAATGGTTAACACACCTTTATGGTAACGAATACACTGAATATAAGAAACACGTTAATAGATGCATTCCGTGGAAAAGAAAAAGGAAGTGATCTAATCAAATGCCTATCGAATCTTATGGGAATCTGGAAGCGCCAACTAAGAGATATGATGTTACACAGCCTGTTATTTTGAACGGATAGCGTCCAATGCTTCTTTAAATTGTGATTATGTCATATATATCGGCAATATTTGAAAATATTGCCGATATATATAGTTAAAGAATCAGGTATGTTCCTTTAATGTTGCTTCGTCCGGTATCGGAATATCCATGCCGTCATTAGATACTAGGAACCCTCTGTCAATGAGGTATTGTGTGTAATTTGAATATGGGATAGGATGAGAGGCACCACTTTGATAGGATTGTTCAGCCAGCCATATCTTTCCGTTATAAGCAGGTGTACGCACACGGAGTTCAGAGAAGGAGTTTGTCATAGAGCAGGCCCTGTGGCCTGAACCATTTGATCCGAAACTGTTAACAACAGGGATATCATGGTACTGGTAGACAAAAACAATTCCGTCCTTGAACGTTCTACGGAATCTCCATGATCTTGGATGCCCAAAATTAACATGATATTCTAATGCTAAATCCATTAACCCTTCAAGCTCATATGGTTTGACGGTAATCATTCCAATACCTGTGTGTGATGTTGTAGCTGCCATCTCGTCAGAATCAAGCTCCTTAATAAGCTGGTCACCATAATCCATACACTCTTTTGAAAGTACCTGTTCTGTATATTCCTCGCTAAGATAATCAACTAAACCTTCATCAAAAGCACAGTATCTTAATGTCACTTCTTTGCTCACAAAATGTTTTTTTGAGTCTTCATTATAGAGCGTGGAACTGAGTGCTGTATCTATTTCCATTTTAGTAATAGTGGAGTTTTTCTCAACTACACGGCAAGGCGCCCATCGTTCTCTCATTCCTTTAAGTATGAATTCTGCTTCTTCTGGACTAAAGGAAGAGTCATAGAAAGCCTTTGGATTCGTTGCTTCTGCCTGCCACACAAAATCATTCCAGTTCTTTTGGGAAGTATAGATTTTGTGTGCTCCGCCTTTAATGCCATGAAAAACGTTATATCTGGTCCCCAGGATGAACGCGAGATATCCAATGCTCTCATTGTTTCTTGCAGGATAGCACCATACAGCTATATCCTTTAGTGTTTTAACAAGCACATCGGCATAATGGTTTTTGATCGTACCGTTCTGCTGTGGGTTTGCAACTACGGCATCACAGACATGTATATAGTTAACGGTTGACTGGTCCCATAAAACATACTCCGGGACCTCAAGGTTATAGCGCTTATATGTAGTAAGCAAAAATTCAAGGTCAGCCATAATCATGAAAAGAAGTTTTGAAGTCCTGTCAGTTTCATGACTACGTGGATCAAGAAAAGCATCAATATTAACAGCAGTCCATTTAAAACAGCAGAAAAACTCAGAATATGAATATCCGTTTTCTAAGACAAACTCAAGGGGGAATAGTCTTCCGTTATGCTCGACAAACTCTGTTGTATTGATGTATTCGTTATCTGTTCCGTATACAAAATATGTATGGCGGTCACCGACAATAAATGTACTGTAGAATCCATACTCCCGAGCAGCATCGCAGAGATTTCTCACAGCAAGATTTTCAGTAATGATTTTCTTAAAATCTTTACTCATCTCATCAGTTTCCCTGTTGTTGTACATGGTTCTTAGCTGAATTTCTGAAACGTCATAATCTCGCTTTCCCCAATCAGTATGATATACAAGGGTTTCATGTTCCTCTAAAGGCGTGAATAAACGTTTATCCGTAGAGGACGTGTTTGCTAAGGAACCTTGATTGTGACAAGGGCGAAGGACTGTTGGAGCCTCCGTTTTGACAGGAACATCATTTATTGTCTTATGAAGAGTATTGTCATAAGTCTTGTCACCTGACTCATTAAGCGAACCAGCATCTGATTTTTTATCTACATCAAAGATTTTTCTTATAAAACCCATAAAATACCTCGGACCAGTTGTGATGCAAATAATGATTATATCAGTATTCTCACTATAATTATGTATAGATTTCACTCTAACATTATAGTTGCTGATGAACCTCCACCCCTAACACCCTGACGGGCTTATAGAGGTGGTATCTTTGGCGGTCGTAACACTTACGTCTTTCGAACTACAAGAAGAGCTGTACTTAAAGTATGGCTCTTTTTCTGTAGCTGTCCGTACCAACACAGGCTAGTTCACGCAGCCTTTATCCGTCTTACCGGAATACCTTGGGGATTCAGTTCGTGGAATCCTAACACTTCAGGATTTGTGAGAAATTCAATGCTGTCCAGTTTGTTTAAATGCCACGCATTTGGGTCAGCCTTTCTAAGAATGTTTGCAGCTCCATTGATGTCAGCATTTATAACGGTTCCGTTCGCATTACGATAAAGCCCACGTTTAATTCGTGAACCGGAAAAATCAGCATTATAATTATCAATTCCATACACGGGAATATAGTCACCATCAAGAAAACTTGCTTTGGATGTGTAGCTTTCTTCCTGTAGTACAACGGTTATACCCGCCATGGAAGCCTTATACTGGATCATCTGCTTTAACTTTGCTATTGGCATCTGGACGAAATTCTGATTGTTTGAATCACCGATATTAAGTCTCTGCTTCCAATACTTATTTTCTCCAAGTACAAGCAGGCTTACATCGTGGCTTAAACAGTAATCAGCAATACTGCGGCTGATTTTGTGGATCTGGTCCCTGACAAAATTTGCGTGGTTATAACCCAACTGCCTTAGATGCTTTGAATCAGCATGCATTTTAGAATGACCTTTTGTGATTATGCTTACGGCTTTAGCCTTGTTTTTGGCATAATAAGCGTTTTTGGAAAGAATAGCACCGCCTTTGTATATCCTGGATGAACCATCCGTTGATACTATAGCTGCAATATTATCCACTCCAAAGTCTATACCTGCCTTGTTAAGGCCATTGTTTTTGACATTGATATCGTCACTTTCAAAAGTCAGCGACATGATAAATCTTCCGTAATAAGGGATAATCTTTAATTCTTTAAGCTTGCTGTTTGCAGGAATGTTGGCTATTTTAAGCCTCTCTTTGACAAGAGGTAGCTTTAACTCTCTCCCATAAACAACTGCATCCTGATTAGTGATCGTAGCCGTGCAGGCTGACTTTTTGTAATGCGGCATTTTAGGTTTGCCAAGATATTTGTCAGGATGCTTTTTATAATCCTTAATCGTCGCAAGCCAGTTCTTGAAGTCCTGCACTGCCTGTTTTACGACTGCCTGTGCTGTCTGCATGGGAAGTGATGTAAAGAAATCAGGGTTTTTTGTTACACGCATGAGCTTTTCAAGATGAGAATAACTAATAACCCGCTTAACCCTTATCGAAGGATAACTGCTTTCAAGAAGTTTGATCTCTTTAAAAACCTCTGCTTCATTAACCGTACGGACAGACTTATCCCAGCCTGTAAAACATTGTCTGATTCTGTATAGCGAAGCATTGTAAAGTTTCCACGCCAAAACAGTATAATTGTTGCAATAACCATATGACCAATGTCTGGTATTTGTAATATTTATATGGCTTACAATATACAAATGGTTGTACTCCTTAAAAACTCAGTATTTATCGTATATAATTATAATAATTGTATATATGGTTGTAAAGGAGGTAACATGTATAAACGCAAACAAAACCAATCCTATTATGTAAACAGGCACAGCTGTTTTTTACTGCAATACCATATGGTCCTTGTCACCAAATACCGCCATCCGGTGATAACAGGGGTCCTTGGCGAAAACCTTTATGATAAGATAAAAGACCTCTTTGAGGAAAGAGGTCTTAATATACTTGAGATGAACGGTGAGGAAGATCATATACACATCCTGTTCGAGGCAGACCCGATGACAGCTCCCGGAGAGCTTGTTAATGTGGTCAAGACCCAGTCATCAAGAACCATCCGAAAACTGTACGGAGATACACTGCTCAAAAAATGGTACTGGGAGCCATATTTCTGGTCTGAAAGTTACTTCGTGTGTACCGTGAGTGAAAATTCATTATCGATGGTACAGGAATACATCAAAAATCAAGGAGTGGCTTAAAGGCATTCACCCACACCCATGCGATGCGTAGCTCCTATGGACGTGGCATTATGCCTGAACTGATAGAAATATTACAAAATTTCTCAAAAAAACCTAATACGAAAAGAAGTCCACACATAATTCTCCTATACGGAGGATTAGGACTACATGACAAATTTAAGATCTACTGACAAGAATTCCATAAAGCTGATTATTCAGGCTTACGCATCGATATTAGAAGCATTCCCGGAATTTTTCGATCTATATCAGGAATATCATATAAATACATATAAGCTTACAGAAGTCACTATTCAGAGAAATCGTTCTTTTGAAAGAGACCTGATGCATGATGACCGGATGGTTGTTGTGACAGCAGACACACAAACTCTCGGTGAATTTTCTGTAAAACTTAGAGAAAAGGGTATACAAGCTGAGTTTGTCGGTGTTGGTGCCTTCGGGCCGGAATTCAAAGCATATTCAGAAAATGTTCTTGTAGCAAGATATATAGATTATGAAGGGATACAAGATATTAAGTCTGAGTATCTTGCTGAGATAGAAAAGCAGCTTGAAGAAGAACAAAAAGCACTGGAAGAAGCAGAAGAATTAGAAAGGGATATAGAGGAATCCCTTCAAGAAGAACCAGAGGAAGCTGAAGAAGAACCGGTTGAAGAAGAGGAATCACCCGAAGATGATGAAGATTCTCCGGTTGATGATGACTTTTATGACAAAAAGAAGAAAAAGAGAGAGAACAAGGAATCGGACATTCCCTCTCACGTCCCTCCTACAGAGGAAACAACTTCTTATGAGAGAGAAAACAAGGGATCAGACACTCACTCTTACGTACCTACCACAGAAGAAATATCTTCTTATGAAAGTCCTTTTGAGAATAAAAAAGATGAACAGAATAAGGGCTCATCGGAAAATAATGCGAGTTTTGAAACATCCCAGGGCACCAATCTCAGAGATGTAACCCTTGATAACCTGGCTAATGATGAGATAAAAGCTGAAGATAGTTCTCAAAAAACTGACAGTACGATTAAAACAACTCCGAAAACTCAGGAAGTAGTAAGAAAGCCCGATGAATGGAGTAACGAATATAAGGAATCACAAAAGAAAAGTCCTTATGAAACAAAAACAGACGGTTCATACAGAAACGTAACAGGAGCAAGTTCCGATGAACCTAAAAAGGACATAACCGAAAACAAAACCTACGAGCCATATAGAAGTGTAACGGAAAAGAGAGTTGACGAACCGAGCAAGGACTTATCGGAAAAGAAAACAGGCTTCGGAACAACAAAAGCAACCAATTTAAAGGATGTTACTGAAGAAAATCTTGGTAAGACAGGCACAGTAAAAACGACACCAATAACACCTGATATCGTAAAAAAATTTGACGAGATACGTGATCAGGTAAAGGGCACAACCAAAAGATTTGAGTCTTACTGTAAGGATAGATTTGGTGGCAGAAGTAACAGAGAGGATCCATTTAAAAAGAAGGAAGAAAAAGCAGAGGAGAATAATCCTAACTACAGAGGCAGAACCACATCATCCGTAAAGCTTGAAGAGCTTAAAGAAATAAAAAGGCAGATTGATGAACGTTCAGAAAAGATAGATGAACTGAATACTAAAAAAGAACGCATTAGCAAAACAGGAATCTATAATTTCGACAGTAATGCTGCCGGCACTACAGAAAAAGATATCTTTAGTCAGGGTGTCAATGTAAATGAATGGGCGTTTGGTAATGGTAACGGTAAAAATCCCTTTAATACTAAAACTAAAACCGAAGAAAATAGATTTACTCAAAGTAGCACATATGCAAATGATAGTTTATTCGCGAGCGAAATAGTAAAAACCCACACCATCGATTTCACAAAGGAAATCATGACGCAAAGGACCATTAACACCTTTAAGTCGCTGAGCGATATGAAATCTGTTCATCAGGTGGGAAAGATTGCCGGAAGAGTTGCAATGAATGCTGTAATGAGTGGTTCTGACGGACAACAGGTACTAAGAGAATGCTACATGTATGCATCACCCATGATGAATTATGCAATGGGATGTCTCCTTGCGCATGGGGCAATGGTAAACGGTGCACATACTAATATCTCGGCAGGGGTATTTAAGAACATCTTTGATGAGTATATGGATGTCATTGGAGAAAACTCCTCTCTTAACACGCTGAAGAATAATCTATTGTTTGATAAGCTCATCCACAAGAGTTTTGCGGATTATATCGATGCAGAGATAATGCAGTATTTCCACATCGGAAAAGATAAAGTAGGTGACTTTAGGTCATTACAGGAAAAAATTCTGAAAGGAGTAAATATAAATGACGCCGACATAATCAAAAAGTTCGGCATAGATAAAAAAACACTTGAAAGCTGGAAATCACTTATGAAAGGTGTGAATGTTGGGGAAACAAACTCACTCATGAGTTCTCTTATGGGAACAAGGAATGGTGGTTTCCTTAACATGGTAAGACGTTTCACCGACCAAAACATTGCAAACGTAATATGCAATATGAAATGTTCTGACGAGGCTAAGAAGATCCTTCTCGGTATGAAAAAAGCGAATATCTTTGACCAGGCATTCCTTGATGACATCATGAAAAAGCTAAAAAGAGTGAGCAGTTCTGAAGAAGCACAACAGTTTATATCACTTCTTAAAGCAGCAAATCAGGAAAGACTATTCCGTATGCCGAAGTTCTCACAGCTTATGGGAAGTTATTTCATGCTTGTCTCAATGAAAGTCGGGGAAGCACTCCGGGACACTGACTTTGGACACGGACTAAGAAGCTTTACACAGACCGCAAGAGGACTCAGAACGGCATACAACAGTCTAATAAACCTTATAAATGCCTACGCAAAAGGTGTTGCAAAGATAAGCATCCATGCATCGGTAAAGGCGACTCAGGTGGTATCGTTCATGGAGAAAGCAAAGGCTGGTAACGTGGCGAAAGCAGTAGCCAAAAGATTCGGTTTCGACAATACTCTCGCAAAATTCGGTTCAAAAGCATCTGCTAAACTCGCAGGATATCTTGCTAAGACTTCAGTAGGAACAGCTGCAAAGGCTCTCGTCGGAAAGATCACAAGCACAGCCGCATATCAGGCTGTGTCGGCAGCTGTAAGTTCAGCATCAGCTACACTCGCCGGCGTTGTGGGATCCATAAGCGCAGTATTCTGGTACGTGGTGCTAATTGTATTTGTAGTAGCATGTCTTACATCACTTATATCTATGCTCACAAACATCGATGATCCGACGGATAGTGGTTCAAAGAACGGAACTCTTGCAAACGGTATCATTGCTGATGAAACAGACTTATTAGCAATGGTGAAGGATTCACTTGAAGAAAAGAACAAAAATTTCTCAAACATAATAAATGAGTCACTTAACAACAGACAGAATTTTGCATATCAGGTAGGTTCTGTTGCAAATGAGAATGTTACATTCTACGAAGCTGAGAGAGTAGTATTCAGAGATGCCTACGGTAATGAGCTTGAGCCTAATCATGTAGACCTTAATAACACCGAAGATATCCTTTCAATGGCGTCAAGATATATACCTTACACTTTCAGAAACACTGTTAACCTTAAGGGTGATGACCTATTGGCAGAACAAGAGATAAGGCAGTACTTCATTGACTACTGTGAGTTCCTTTGGGCGGCAACACATCAGATAACCATCGAGGAATACAGACCCGGAAATTCGGCTACACAGGTTACGGGTACTGATGACGCACAGGATACATCCGGAATGGTGACAGACGCTGTCACAGGAGCTTGTACCGAGGACGGAAAAGTCATGTGGCTTCAGGAGGATTACACTCCGAATATCGTTACGGAATATGATGATGACGGAAATGAGCTTAGTCAGCAGTGCTCAAGTTGTGATGTACCTATCACAAACGGAACAGGAAGTCACAAATCAGGACTATGCTCACATCCCAGAGATGATGATCTTGATGTGACTCCAAGAATTGATGGATGGAGAAAAACAGAAGAATGGAGATGGGGCGTAAACTGCCTAAATGGTTATTCCTCCAAAGGTCACGGTGACCATACGCATAAGGTGCTCGTTGGATATGATGATCAAGGAGATCCCGAGTATGATTACGAATTTGAGGAATGTATGCTTTCAAGCGGCAGCTATGGAGATAATAAAACATATCCAAAGGATTCAAATGGTTTGGGAGGATCTTTCCATATCCACGAGAATGATCATATCCATAAGGAATATAAATGGGTTTACGAGTGTGGCGGACACATGGGAGTAGTTATCTATGTAACCATAGGAAACATTTCTAGACTTCCAGGCATGAAGCCCGCAACGGATATTGATTACGATAAAGTCGGAAAATATGTGGACTATGATCCGGATGTTCTAAAGGTCCATCGATCAAGCGGAGGACTCGGAAGAATAAATGCAATAAGTACCGGAACAAACTACGGTATACAGGACCCATTTAAGGGACAGGCATGGCCTGATCTTACTGATGACGAGATAAGAAGGATAACAGCCGGATGTTTAAGTGAACAAGGCTCATATGAAGGAGTTCTATATGAAGCATCCTTGCTGGCAAATATATGTGACAAAAAATCCATATATGGCGATAACCCGAAAGCAGTAATTAATTCTGGCTGGTTTGCTCCGGAAACACATGACTCTTATAGTTTAGGCTATTCGGTAAATGGAGGAACTATCACCCAGGAGATGCTCGATGCTGTTAGCAGAATATTACGAGGTGGAGAAAGAATAACTCATGCGGATGAACATGATTGCTTCTCTGATATATATCTGATTGAAGTAAATGGACGTAAATTGACATCCAGAGCAGATATAGAAAACCGAGACAATTACATCCCGGGCGAGACCATTATTCATAGAAAGGGCGAAGATTCTGTATATAAGTTCATGACCTTTGCCCGCAATGATAGTGATCCATTTGGAACAACCGATCTAACCTTCACTTATAACTTTACAACCTCAACCGGCATCATGGAAAAGGTTAATGAGACTGCTGAAAGTGAAGAACAGACAACACAGAATACAACGGGTATTTTGGAAAAGGCTCAGGAAGCTGCCGGAAAAGAGAAACAAAACAAGAAAAGCAAGACATAAAGGATAATAAATGGTAACTATCAGATTTAAAAACTTCATAAGAAGAATATCCATGCTCACATGCCTTACGCTCATCGTGTGCCTTATCTTAGGCACACGGGATGTAAGCGCCGCAAAGAAAGATTACGGATACCTCTATTTCTACACCATAGACAGCGAGGAGATAGAGAAGCTTGAAACAAAAATGTTGGTAGGAAGAACATTCACGTTTCCTGATCCGGAAAAATATAAGTATCTGGGTTATGAAGACGGTGAAGGAAACATCCTGTTTAATGAGCATAATGATGAAGTACATGGAATTGAATGGGTGGAAATAAATAAGGACGGGGAGCCCACAAGCAGAACATATAAGGCGGGTGATACTGTTCAAATAAAAGAAGGTGAGATGAGGTTCAGGGTTGTATCAGACAATCCCACACTCACAGGAGAAAACCTTATCTCCACAAGCAGTAGGGATCACGTATTCCTAAACTTCTATACACAGAATGGGGAAGAGATCGAATCTTTAAGCAAAGAGATATTTAAAACAGACATTTATGAATTTAAAGATCCGGATGATTACAGGGATAGCGATGGACCGCTAAACGGGAAAGGTATCTACTGGTCAATAACTGACGAGGATGACAATAAGTATCTTGTGAATAAGGGTGATAAAAAGACCTTTGAACCAGGATACTATGATGTCAAGGTAATAACCGATGATCCTGTCACAGTAAATTTCTATTATCCGGAAAGTGCTGACGGAGAGGACCTTCTCCAGAACGCTAACACAAATGAGTCGGTATACTCCGGTTCGTTATATAAGTCTTTTGAAGCTAAGGTCGGTGACACAATAACACTCTACAAGTCACTGGGTACACTTGCCATGGACTACCGCGTCTTTAAGGGATGGCGGGAAGAACATGAAGGCACGGAAGATGATGATTCCGCAAGGCTCTATAACGGAGGAGGAACATACAAGATCTTCGATAATGACGGATATGGACTTGGATTCCATGCGGTTTATGAAGAGGATGAAGATGCATTCGATCCATTCGAAAGAGATGCCAACGGGAATGAGCATGGAAACGTAAGTGAAAGCAAGATATTTGTTAATGTAGATGATATTAACGAAGCTGTTGCACATGGATACGAAGCATATATAGATTCGACAGGAAGAGTCACAAGAAACAGCGCTGCTGTACAAATCAATGAAGATGTAGTTATAAAGGGGACACCTGGAAAGATAAAGGAAAGAAAGGATTTAACTTCGTTAAAGGAAGGCGGAGATAAGAATAATCCTGAGGACTACGAGCTCGATAAGTATGGTAATCCTATTGATGAATCACCACTTAAAGATGACCTTCAAATAAATGATGTTTTGAGACAGGATGATTCCGCATATTATATGGACATCATTGGAAATTCAATGATCTATTACAACAAGCTCACACCTGAACACAGGATAGAGCTTGCATACAGGAGATATTCTTCAGCACAGATAGAGTCATACGCTAATATCCTTAAATCATGGGATGCTAAGAAGATAGAACGATTCATTGCGATAAACTTTGCCCTCTTGAAAGGCAGCTATCCGGCTGAAGGAGAAGATCTTATAGAGTGTGTTGCCGATGAATACAAAGGCAGTGACAGCATCATATGGAAAGCCGAATACTTGAATGAGAAGGCGTATAGGAAACTGGTCCAGCTAAAGAAGATCTGGACTGGTTGGTTGGATGAGTACTCGGATGGTCTGTATGAGGAGTATCTGGCCAAGGAAGGAAAGGGGTCTTCCGGCGGTAGTAAGGTAAAATCGGTAGCTTTAGGGCATTAAGGAAGGGGCTGTCGCTTTAGATCAATGATTATCATTTTAGTGCGACAGCCCCATTATGTGAACCCGGGTCTTTCGACCAGTCCTAAGTGCTATTATAATACTAAATTGCCCTGTGTTTTTCAAAATTTTCAGCATGACTTCCTTCTTTATGAAGTAAAGTTCATCAGGTTTTCCTTCTCATTAAACATACAAAAACAGCCGGCGGAATTCATAAATACACCGGCAGCCAGCTTTTTATTCATCAGTGCAGAATATGATGATATAATTGTTGAAAATCCCTGTCTGATACCATAGAAAGGAGAACTTTAATGACAAACCAAAAGATCAAAGATGGGAATTATGACAATTCGTTGGCTGTTAAATGCAGTAACGGAACATTCGTTGGTCAGAAAACGGAGAATATCATCTCCTACAAAGGCATTCCTTTTGTAGCTGAACAGCCAGTGGGCAACCTGCGCTGGAAAGCACCGGTTTCGTTTGCTCCGGACGAAGGCGTTTATGAAGCTTTTCATTTTGCAAAACTCGCTGTTCAGGATAAATCCATCAGCGATAACCAGGGCGAAGATTGTCTGTATCTGAACGTATGGAAAAGTGATGATGATTCCACAGAGAAAAAACCCGTAATGGTATGGGTTCA
>NZ_FNRG01000046.1 GCF_900107835.1 Oribacterium sp. KHPX15 | reverse complement strand
GCTTTTTTGTAGTTTTCGTCTTGTATGCAAATCTTACAAGAGTTGATTTGCTCGACACTATCCCTATATCCATTCAACTGTTCAAAAGCAGTAATAGCTTCAGCATAGCTTCCTGCATCCTTTAGAGCGACGGCTGCTTTGTAGTTTTTGTCTTTTATGCAAATCTCACAGGAGCTGATCTGCTCTGCACTATCATTATATCCATTCAACTGTTTAAAGGCGGTAATAGCTTCCTCAAAAGATCCAGAATCCTTTAAAGAGATTGCATAATAATACTTACATTCTTTTATTTGTTCTTCACTGTCTTTATAATGGTTCAGTACACTGAACGCATTAATGGCTTCCTCATAATTACCTGCATTCTTTAGAGCAACTGCATTCTTGTAATGTTCATTCGGTATAATAACCTTCGTAACAACAAGGGCTGTAACCAAACCAATAATAGCTAGAACCGCTATAATACTCAGTGCCTTTTTTCGTTTTCTATCAACTCTTTCTTTCTGTAAAATCCGGTTTTCCTTTTCCTCTTGCAGTACTTCTTCGTATTTTTTTTGTATACTATCCACTCTTGAGGAAGAATCCTTATAATCGATTATCTTTCTGAATATCTGTGCTGCTTTCATCAGATCATCTGATTTTGTGCTGTCAGAAAGTCGAACTGCCTTTGTATAATACTCCTCATCTGTCTCTGGATAATTACCTGAAATTACCTCATTCAAAAATGCAGCGATCCTCTGTATCTCACCCATGGACAATTTCATCATGTCATTAGCCAGGGATGCTTTCGACAGGACATCTTGATATCCAGCACCGCTCTTCATTGCCATTCCTATCATATCTCTTGAAAAACTTGCATTACTTGAGTTAAAACAGATGATTCTTTTTCCCTGACTTAAGCTCTTGTATGTTTCATCCCTTCGAAAAGCGTGGTCTGTAGCATCAGAAAAATCTATATATTTCACCCATATATTCATATCCCCGGATTTTGCGTAAATATCTCCCTTTCCTGTGTCGGATACCTTCTCAGTGGTATACGCCTTTGTCTGATGAAAGCCACCCATGGAAATGCCACCGGAAGAGGCTCCAGTAAATATAGTCCTTGAGGGATGATATGTATATGATAGGACTCCACCTTTATTTACTTGAATATCCGGTGTGCCTTCAAATTTTGTTTCTTCTCTGTTGTGGGTACAATAAACAGATCCATCTGGACGCCTGTATACATCAATGCGGCCACGATTGTTATTCGGGTCTTCTCTCAGTGTCAGAACCAGTTCTCCCAAGACACTTGTTCTTATTGCTTCTTGGGCTGCTTGCTCTGCTTCGACCTTTCTTCGTGCTTCTTCTAACTCAAAAACTTTTTTTGCCTCTACATATAAAACCGCTATTTTTCCATATTTCAAATCTAGATCAGAGGCAATGACTTTTGCTTTTAATGACTGTGTATCATCAGCCATATCAGTATAGCCTTTAGCAATGCATTGGCTGTAAAAGCTATATAGTTTCTGCTCTTTTGCTGTCATTTTAGTCTCCTTTTATAGTTATGAATGATTGATTACATGAAACTATGAATATGCCCTGAAAAAACTACTGCTAGTAATATCGGCTGGTCTACAGCAAATAATAGAAATTTGATAAAAAATATATCCTGACAGGATATGCAAATATATAAGGAATTGGTAGAAAGCATTACTTTATGTTCATTAGAAGATAAGGATGAATTCTGGAATAATTTTATCAATCGAGCAGCAAGATATACTTATATAAGAAATCAGTGGGAAACCATGAGTAAAGAAGAAAAGATGGCTGCTGACGATGGGCGTACACAGGCTCATACTGTAGTGATAACTTCCCTAAATACTCTTGCAAGAATAGTAGAACAGGAAGGCCGTGATGCTTCATGGAGGGCAAAATTAGGCAACGAAAGAAAAGGTATAGGTGATTTTGCCTGCTTTGTTTCATATATAACGGGGATATCTAATAGATAAAAACATTGTGATATATAGCTGCGGATCTTCATAGTCTATAGGTTTTTCCTCGAATTTTTTCAATATTCTTATTCAAGAACCGGTTCGCCGGTTCTTTTTTTCTAAAAAATTTTCCCCAAAAAAACTAATACGACAAAAACTCCGTACATAATTAGATAGTAAACGAGATATTAGACTAATTTGGAGAAAGAAGGTATTAACATGGCACGTCACAATGAGGTCACAATGTACGGCCAAGTGTCGAGTGCACCAAAAATATATACTGATAAGCCCGGACAGCCAGATGCAAAGAGGATACAGGTAATCTGTACCGTAGCGGTCATCCGTGGTATCAGGGATTATGGTGCCAAGGACCACAGGATCAAAATGGATAACCCCATCGTCCTTTCACAAAACGCAAAAATCATGAAGCAGATGGCTAAATGGGAAAAGGGAGATATGGTACTCATTAGAGGAACACTTGCTTCCCACGACTATACAAAGCATTGCTTATGTAAGAATGAAGCCTGTGAGGATGAAGAAGGAAAGCATTCTGTTATTTCCTTTAATGAAACCCTTTCATATGTAAACCCTGTATTCACAGAGGTTCTTTCAAAGGGACTTGATCCATCGGAAGGCACCAAGAATATGCGTGAGCGTTCGGAGATTTCAAACAGAGTCACCATAATCGGAAAAGCCAGCAACGAGCCGGAGATCTATACTACAGACCATGGACAGCGGATCACCAATTATGTCCTTGATGTACCTCGTAAGTATAGAATAAAGGAGGATGATGATTCGAACCGTCATGATTTCCTTATTATGAAGTCATACGGTAAGATCGCAGATATGGATTACCGCTACATAAAAAAAGACGGTCATGTTTTTGTCGATGGAGCAATACAGGTAAGAGAATACGCAAAACAGCTTGAGTGCCCGTACTGTCATACCATTCACAACATATTAAGGACTGTGACAGAAGTAATTCCTTATTCAACTGAGTACGGTTTTGGCTGCAGAACAGAGGAAGAAGCAGAAGAGTTCCAGACTAAGAAATCAGCGCAGGAAGCCGACGAAGTAAAGGACGAGATCTTCTCATAAAAAATAAATTATAAAATCTGCTGTAAAACCGGCAGATTTTTTTGTTATCCGAGTTATCCCCTTCCATAATCTGTTTGTAGATTATTAGATAAGTCATTAGAGGAGGTAGAAATGAAAAAAACAATGACTTTTGTCCTTGTTATACTTGCAGCGGTTTTCGTGACAATGTCCGTGAAACGCTCAAGAGATAAGGAACAGGCGGCAGAGTCTTATAAGGAACTTAAAGCCGAGATGTTTACCGAAGCGGAAACTCTACCGGAATCAACGGTGGATGATGCAGAGGAAACAGAAGCCATTACTCTTTCTAATGACGAAAGGGCTATGGTGGAAGGGGTTAGGAGACTCCAGAAGGATAATGGAGACGTCCAAGGGTACATCATGATCCTTGACTCTGATATCAAGAAGGAAGAGCTCTGCGGTTCAGCGATAAGGGATGAAGGAGTAGTTCTTCAGTACCCTGTCTATCAACGTAAGGGTAATGATCAGGAGGCTCTTGATTACTACCTGCACCATAATGGCAAAGGTGAACCGGAAAGTTATCCGGGGTGTATCTTTGGTGACGGTGCAATCGATGATAAGGGCAACTATATTTTTGATTTTGACAGTAAAGGCAATCATGTCATTGCGGGACACAACATGAGTGTCCAGAGGAATCAAAAAGAAAACTGGATGTTCGGGGGACTCAGATTTTATGAAGATCCCGACTATCTGGAAAATCACCAAAACCTCGTTCTTGTAACAGATGAGGCGGTGAAATACTTCACTATCGTCTCATATTATCAGTCTGAGGCAGATGATGATTATTACAATCTTCATCCTGAAACTCCCGAAGCTTTATCGAAGTTTCTGTCAGACAAGACAGGAACAGAGATCGATACGGAAGATTCAATCACATTAGTAGCGTGCGACGATGATACATCAAATGACATCGGACGACGCTACGTCATTGCAATTTCAATAAAATAGGTGGGCTGAAATATGCTCACTTATTTTTTTTTAAGATAATTCTCCAAAAATACTGATACAGAAAGAACTGTCCGCATAATTGTTTTGTGGAAAGGAGTTACCATGATCAGATTGCCACTTATTATTTACATACCGGTACTTTTCCTAATGGGGATAGTTTATGTAGCATCGGGAACACTGTTTACCAAAAACAAAATAAGTCATTTAAAAGAATCAGTTATACGGTTCTTAGTATTAGCAACGATTTTTACTGCGATATATTACCTTACTTGAACAACTAAATACGCTCTCAAGGAAAACAGTGAAAGGAATTGTGACTTAATGAGAAGAATATTGTCGGGTATAATAGCATTTTTAACCGTCGTTATGTCCCCCTTTAGCGCATACGCATCGGATAAAGATAATAAGGTGGCTCCGTCAGCCATTTACGGCTCAAGGATAAATATGTCAATCAATCAGGAGTCAGTTAAGTATTCACCGCAATATTTTGATCCGAATGAACTGAATGTAACATCAAGCTCTACCTTATCCGTAATGGATATTCCCGGATTATCAACAGAAGAGATGGAAAATATGAGAAAGATAGTATCGGGATTACAGGACCTTAACCTTTCTAATGCCATGCTTGCAGGAATACTTGGAAATCTCCGTCAAGAGTCTAACTTCAAACCCTCAGCCCTGTCAGATTCAAAAACATACTATGGTCTTGTTCAATGGGGAAAAGAACGAAGAACAGCCCTTGAAACTATACCGGATTATGATACAGTCGAAGGCCAGGTAAAATTCCTGAAAGCAGAGCTTCAGGGTACTGCACCTGCAACAGGAAATTATGGTGCTACCTTAGATAAGTATCTGAGCCGCTATAATAGCTCGAATATGCAGACTGTAACTGATGTTGAAATGGCATGCGAAGCATTCTGTGTTGTGGTTGAGGGATGTACGGGTGGTAAAGCTGAAAATAAAAATAAAGCCAAAGACGGTAAATACTATCAAGATCTTGGCCAAAGAAAAGATTATGCAAAAGAGATTTATAATTACCTGGAAATTGGCAATATAAGCGTTGAAGCGTCGGAACAGGCTAAGGAATTCCTTTCAATAGCATCGTCAAAGCTTGGCTGCCCTTATGTATGGGGAGCAAAAGGTCCTAACTCATTTGACTGCTCAGGCTATGTCTGGTGGTGTTTAAATCAGGCTGGTGTAAACGTTCCGTACAGAACCACAGCTAACTGGATATCAGATAAGCCGTTCCCTCAGGTTACTTCTTACGATGAACTTAGAGCCGGTGATGTCATGCTTATTAGTGGACATATCGTAATTATTGTAGGAGACGGAACCATTATGGATGCTTCATCATCTAATGGAAAAGTGGTTCACAGAAATCTTAGTGATTGGTGGAGAAATCACTTTGTAGTTGGATATAGGATATTTAATTAAATTGCCATGCTAGGATACCCTTTATATCATGTGCTATATTAAATATTTGCACGCATAATTATCGTATGAACAATAAAAGTAATATGGGAGAAATATATGAAAAACTTATTTAAGACAATATTCTTTGCAACAGCCATTATGACAATGGCTGTATTCGCATCATTTGCAGAAACTGAAAGGGTAGATAATCTGAACTCAGACTTTCTGCCTGAAAATGCAGTTGATGTTGTGATCACGGCAGATGTACCAGAGTATTACAACATGAAGATTGATGTCATGATAAATGGCATAGATTTCGATCTAAAGTATCGTGAGGATTTACCGAACAACGGTTACACCAGAACATACCCTATATCAGCCGGTGTTTATGATGTAACGGTGTTTTCAAATGAAGATATAAACGATGAATACACATACGAAGTATCTCCTAAGATATTAGATACATCAAAGTGTCAGAATGTAAAGATCAAGGTTAAATCCTTAGGAAAAGATATAGAAGCTGGAGAAGAAGATAATCATGAAGTAGATGAGAGCATAGGCCCCCTTGACGTTGAACCAGAAGTAATAGATCTCTCCGACGGAAAAACCTACGGCACATTCCGTGTAAAGCTAGTAAGCTACGAGGCAGCTATCACTCATGTAACATATCAGATTACAGACGGAAAAACGGTCTATGACATAGACCTAAAGCGAGACTATAATTTCGCTGCAGACGTACTCCTTCCCGTAGGTTCTTACTATGAGCTCGGATCTCCAAAGTTCGACTTAGACGAGAAAGCTTCGTGGAACAATGAAATCAGATGTACTTGGTCTCATAAATATAATAGAGGCACTTTCGGAAATTACTACGAGATTGTGGAAAATAACACAACACTTCTTGACGATCTTGAAATCATGATGATTCAGAGAGGAGATGTCTTCCCGTTTGATTCATATATGCTTTTCCAGCCAATGATCAAGAACGAAAGAGATGCCCTTATCGAATCCCATGCTCAGGCAATTCAGGAATCACTGAATGAAACTATAGAAACTACAGAAACAACAGAAGCAGAGACAGAAGAAACAGAGACGATTGCAGAGCTAAAGCCTGTAGAAGATACTACCAGTGTAGACATCGGACGTATCATTGCTATTGCCGGTGCTGTGGTAGCAATATTGATTGCAAGCGTTGCGGTTGTATTGAAACTAAAGAAATAATAAGTGCATATTATAAAGCGGTCATATCACAAAATGACCGCTTTTTGTATGCCAATTTTTAATTCATATCAACGTTATTAGAAACATCCCCTTCCATAATTTATTTGAAAAAAGCATAAGTCATTTAGAGAAAAAATGACTGACAAGCCCGACGGGGCATACGAGAGCGGTAACACCGCAGAAGGAGAGACCACTATGGTAAATAACGTTCATATCCTAGAAACAGGTAAGGGATATACTCTTACAACTACAAACGAGCCTGAGACTAGCGCAGAATTAAGCGCGCACACAGGCATCAGAAAAGAAAGCATAAGATCTCATATGGATAGTATGGGGGCACACTTTGATGCCGAAGGTCATTTCTTCTTCGACCTTGAAATAAGCGCAGAACTTGCACTGTCGATTTTTGACGGAGTAGAAGTTAAGGAAGTCGAGGAAATAACTCCTGATGATCCGGTTCTCAGCGAACATCCGGAAGATGATGTACCGGAAGCTGAAGAAACGGAACAGGAAAAAGAACCCGTGATAGAAACTGAAGTGATTCCGGAGCCTGTGACGGAAACAAATGTGACCGAAACTGTTGTAGACACAGTACCCACAAAACCTGATGTAAAGGTAAGTGTAATTATGTCTCCTGACTTTATGTCCTACACTTTTACGACAACCGCCGACAGAGAAACAATTAAGGATATTGCAGAAAAGGCGAGTCTTTCAAAGGTGGATCTTTTAGCGGACATATATTTGTGTAACGGAAAGGTTGATTCTGATGATTATATCAGTTTCGATTCAGAAGAGGATGCCGAAAAGGCTGCCGGCAAGATTAACCGTCTCATTGCAGAAGCACCAATGAAAAAGGTTGAGGAAGTGTGCGACGAGGAATCGGAACTGGAAGCCCAAACAGAAACTCCGGTTAAGAAGGAGACAGAGGTTATTCCTGACTTCTCTGATTACAGAGAAAAACTTCAGTGGGAGCTTGATAAGATCAAGAAAGCCCATTGCAAGGACGAAGATAATCCCTCTATGAGCGAAATGAACTTTCTAGGTAGCTTTATGTGGTATATGAGCTGCATAGACCAGAGAGTTGCAGTAGACCCTTCATTTGAAAGCAAAGTTCTTGATAAGAGACTTAATTTAGATTTACTAAACAAGTTTCTTATGATGAGAGCACTTGGACAGCTTACGCCAACAGATGATGGAAATATCGTAACAAAGGAAGCAGCTGAAGCAGAGAAGAATAAAAAGAAGGGTGTAAAATCATCATCCGGAGACTTATCACGATTCACCGTGAATATGGGTGAGTTCTTGGATAATACCTACGGAGCCTCAAGAGGCATAGGTTATCATGTTCCTGATGCAGATGTTGCAGGCTGGATCTTCGATTTTTATGATCACGAAGGTGAGGCTCTTTATAATAAGATAAAGAGTAAGAAAGAGAAGAAAGCAAAAGAGGCGGAGGAAAGAAAAAAGAAGGCCGAGAAGAATAAGACTGTAAAGAAGTCTAAGGCTAAGTTATCCAAACCCGCTGTAAAACCAGCAACAACTTTAACAGAAAAGGCGGAGGTTAAGACCGAAACTACGGTTACGGAGGAAAAACCGGAAAGCACTGATATCCCCCTAACACCTTCTGAAATCTGGGGTATGGATGATCCCTACAAGATAAACGGGAACGGTTATGCTCAGATGAATTTTATGAGTATGTTAACCTAACCCAAAGTACATTTTTATAAAAAGTCTGCAACTTCGGTTGCAGGCTGTTTTTTGTGCTCATTCTAGATGTTCTGACTAAGTCTATCGGAAATATCCCCTCCCATAATTTAAATGTAAAAAGCAAAAGTCATTCTTGAGAAAGAAGAAGACGAAAAGCCCAAAGTGGCATACGAAAGTTGTGCAGGTGCACAGGAAAGGAGCCTTTTATGGCTGAGTTGGAATTAACAGAAGAGTTCAGAAAAGAACGGACAAAGGAACTTAAGAAATTGTTGAAAGGGTATCAGTATCTATGTACTGACACTGATGAGCTTTCAAGGAAAGCAGCGAATGGACACCAATCATACATCTTCAAATACTATAAGAAAGATGGAGATGTGTTGATACAGGAAGTCTGGGTGGCAAACGAAAAGCAGAACCATGTCGCTGTATTTTCCGGTTTAACAGCAGTTGATACAAAAAACGAGCTTTTTGTCACTATGAACAGCGACGGAAAATATCAGACGAGGACTACGTCTTGTGACCATGCAAGTAATGTCATAAGAAAAGGAGATGCTTATAGCAGTATTGGCAAAATCGTAATGACGGATAAGGATGCCGGAAAGGAATATGATAGGCTGGTTGATAATATAGCATGGCAACAGGCATATCAAGATTACAACAGGGCGTACGACAGAAAGCAGGATGAGGGTAAAACCCTCAATACCCCGGTAAAACCCATAGGAAAAGACTTTATTAGATTTTGTAAAAACCTTCCCTTTAATATGGGTAATCGAATTTTCTATAAAGGAGAAGAAGGTTATTGCACAAGATGCAAGCAAAACGTGTCCCTGAAGGGAAAGATTAAGCACCTCAGTGAAGGCAAGTGCCCTTCTTGTAAAAAGGAAGTAACATTCGTTTCGAGGCTGAGGAACCATAAAGAGATAAAAGATACACGCTGTGCAATGAAACTTGAAAAAGCAAGTCTAGGCTATACTTTGATCAGATTTTTCCGGATTGAAATGACCATAGATGGCGAGTCCATTTCTCCTAAATATTATCTCACGGAAAGAGTGCGTGAGTTTGTGAAGGAGAAAAAGGTACGCGCCTATAAATGGGAATGGGGTAAATGGGAATACTGTAAAACCATTCGTGGGTATGGCGGAAACCGTATAATTAATATCGGTTGTAACTTCGGAAAGTTTTCATCTAAAGGCGGAATATATACCAAGGGGCTTAACTCCTTGATAGACAGCACACCTTTCCTGCAGCATATAGGCTTTAAGGAATTCCTTGAATTAAAGCACCCTGAAATAAATAAGCAGGATCGTGATATACGATGCATTAGTGATTACCTTGAAAGCCATGCAATGGAAACTTACTTTGAATGGATAGAGAAATCCGGATTCCGTATGCTTAAAGAGAATATTTATGAAGGGTACGGTTTAAGTGAATCCATATGCAACATACACGGAAAGACTCTTCCCGAGGTATTTGGCGTTGATCGTCAGACATATAGAAGAATATATGAAAGGCGTGACACAATAACCGACAGAGGAATCCTGGTGTATCGTGAATTTCCTAAGCTTAAAGATGCTGAAAAACAAGAGCTTAGCTTATTATTTAAACCTCATGAATTTGAGAACATAAGGAGCATCCTTCAGTACACAACCTATCATAAAGCAATGAAGTACATAAGGGCTCAGGAAGACACTATATTTAACACACCGTCTTCTGTTCTGACTATGTGGTGTGACTACATCAAAATGAGGGACACTTATGGTGAATGGAATAAAAAGAGTAATATATTGGTTTTCCCCAAATATCTTAAAAAGTCGCATGATGAAATCATGGACCTCAATAAGATAAAAAAGAAGGAAGAGGCCAGGAAACGTCTTGCGAAGAAGATCCAGGAAACATATAGGAGCATTGGACTTTCTGATGAGGAATGGCAACAGTCCACATACAGTAAGATCCTCGATGCGACTCAGGTAGACAGATTGCCTGTATTTTTCAAACTGGATAAAAAACTTCCAAGCATACATAAGAAGTACGATTTCAGTATGGACAATAGTGAACTCTTTGTCACGGCTCCTAAGATTGCTTACGACATAGTATCGGAAGGAGAGATTCAAAACATCTGTGTAGGTCAAAGGGGAATGGGCTATATAGAAAATATGGCCGATAGCAAGGCGGTTATTCTATTCGTCCGTCGTTCCGAAGAGCCGGACAAGCCTTATTACACTGTCGAAGTACGTAATAATACCATCGTGCAGGTAAGGGGCAAATGCAACTGTTCCGCAAAAGAGGATGTGATAAATCTCCTTACGGAATACGCAAAAAAGAAGGCGCTCAAGTATGACGCGATAGCGTGATATAAGGTGCAGATAATCATTCAATACAGCCAGTCATTCCGATTGGCTGTTTTTTTTACGAAAAGCCAAAAGAAAACTTCTTTTCTATCATCTTTTTACTAATCCACCAAAATCTCCGCCCATAATTATATTAGAGAAAAGACGGAGGAAAAGATGTATATCCCAAAAGAGTATTATAAGGCCGTCATGTTCGTGAAGAAGCTGAGACAGGACGGGAAAGATTTAAGTGAAGCTGTTTCTATAGCATCAAAGTATTATAAGGTGCCGGAAACTGAGTTGGAGAAATATATAGAAGATGAATCCGGTAATGAGACACATTTCAAATACTATACGGTACAAAGGCTTGTGGCAACAATGGACAGACCGGACTTTAGACCCGATGGGGACCCGTATGTGATAAAGGCAACAAGCGGGATAAAGGTAATGGAAAGATGTATCAAAGAGAACACAAGCCTTGAATTATCGAAAAGGAAAGACGGAAAGAAGACCTGCGTGTATATCACAAGATTCATAGGGCTTATGTCCGGATATCCTGAGAAAAGTCAGGCTGAAGCCAACATATCAAAATGCTAAAGAATTTATTTTATGAAGAACAACAAAGAGACACCAAGCACACGATAAGACCGGCTGATATGGATCAAAGTGTAGTGGACTGTGTACGTGGCATATCATCGTTTATCTGCAGCATCATCATGTGCCTTGTGGTGGTGTTGATTGCCATATTTTTATTTAGGCATGGCGGTTCATTATTTTATGAAATGGATAGACTATTGAATACAAGTCTCCGAACGGTTATAGCGGTGTGATTTATGGCAAATCAAGTATGCTTATCTTTGATCCGGACGGGAAAGAATCACTGCACACAGGTACGAGGGCGATAAACACGCTTGAGGAACTGAGAGATGCCGTAGACACGTATCCTGATTTCTTTGAAAATGTGCTTAAAAGGTAAGTTGATCAAAAAAGAGAAAACCGCTTAGCCCGAAAGCTAGGCGGTTAGCCCTTCGAATTTACTATGTACCTAAGTAATGATAATATTTAAAACGAAGAATACTATAGTGAGAGAGAAGAGGACCTCGACCTTCTGATGATGCATATAAATTATGTAAAAACCATGACACAGGGCATGGGGGACTCTGAAAAAGCCGTATTCATCCATGATTATCTTGAAGACCATTTTCAGTATGGTTATGACATCACCCCCGGAAGTGCGGTGCAGGGTTTTAAGACAGGCTATACAAAATGCCTCGGATATACGGCAGCTTACTATATAATTGGGTTAAACAGTGGGCTCAAAGTTCTACAGAGATTCTTTTTTCGAGGATATTGATTGACTGGAGTGGGTGAAATAGTGAGTTACTTATATGATTTTTTGATACAGATAACACCTGATGGGTGGATGAATTTTTTCAGAAGTTTCTCTTTGACAATCTTGATTATAACGATAATCAAAACGACACGGCAGAAAACGGAAGTAAAAAACAAAAATATATACTATAATCTGTTGTTGGGTTCTTTACCCAGCATAGATGTTATATGTACCCAATCAGATTATCTTGATGATGAAGATGGCTTATTAGGAAGTTTAACTAACGCTGATACTCGAAGTAAAATTTTGGAAGATAGAATGAATGATCAAATTCGGTCTGACATAGAGCGAGAAAATTATAAGTATAAAGTAAAAAAGCATAAAGCTTATATTGATTATTGGACTAAAACAAATGAAAAAATAGAAGATCTTATGACTAATGAGGATTTCAAGGACATAGAAAATAAATGTGATGGGAATGTGTTTGCCTATTATTGTGAATTTGTAGCTGCATTTCGAAATGAGCATTTTTTTGGCAGACCTATCATAAGGACCGAATTATTAAGAAATCTGTTGATGAATTTAGCAGAAGAAATACGAATGGTAGAGAAATAAGGGGATGTTATAAGTAATCAGCCAGAAAACCCATGACCTTTTGGTCGTGGGATGAATGGCGTCACTTTTAGAAGTGTATATTTTTGAAGTGTCACTTTGAATATGGCACGTAATGTGCTAGTATATATACAGGAGTGATCCGAGTCTTACATAATAAAAAAACTGCATGTATCCAACCATTAAACAACAGGTAACAGAAGAATCATGACAGATCAAGAATATAATAAGCTTCTGAAACAATATCATAAACTTTCTGACAGACATATTTTAGTTGCAGAGACTGATATGCCTTATTCTGATGTACAAAAGGTTGTGGCTCTTTCTGATAAGCTCCGCAAAGCCGGTAACGAACTTGTTGGCCTTATGAGAAAGAATCATGACCAGCTCATGCGCACAAAGAAATATCGTAAACTTCTCAATCTATACGGAAATACCGAGAATAAGGAACATCGTAAATCTCTGGCTAAACAGCTTAACGATATGCAGAAGGCCTATAATGTAACCTGGGATTTTTGCAGGACTTCCATGATACCTATCGGAAAGAAATACGGCATAGATGCTGTATTCGCTCTCACTAAAGCCGAGGATATATGGCATGGTATGGAAAAATGTCTTTATGGTAACGGAGAGATACTTCATTTTTCCAAATTTGGGGAACTGCCCTGCATCAGAGCAAAGCAGATAAATCGTGGAATACCTGTCTCTATAAAAGATAATAAAGTGCGGTTTAAACTTGGTAGGATAATGTTTGGGTTGCAGATAAAGGACAGATTTCAAACCGATGAAATAAAT
>NZ_FNRG01000036.1 GCF_900107835.1 Oribacterium sp. KHPX15 | reverse complement strand
GCTCCATGAAGATTGCAACTGGCTGGCCTTTCGGCCCCTGTAGTTTTGCGTCGCCGGATTTCTCCGGGTTTGCCCAACTAAGATCTAGGTTGGATCTTAGTTTAAAGAGAAGCGAACCTTTTTTTTGGTTCCTTTCTTTTCTCATCTCCTCTTTACAATTCTAATTATACTATAGTTTTTTTAAATTGCAAGCCTTTTTCTTAAAATTCTACAATTAAATTTGTATTTTAATTTGTATTTATAGTATTATTTTTTAATAATTTGGTGTTTCAGCCTTTTTCTTATAATGATAAAATACGTAACCTCTAAAATACAGCAGGCTACCCAGCCTACAGGGTAACCGAGGGCTACTATCCTGGGCGTGTTTGCAACAAAATGAGTTATGACGAAAAGGTATATCTGTCTTATGACAACAAATGTCCCAAGCATGATAATCATCGGTCCCTTTGAATCTCCTCTTCCTCTCAGGGCTCCTGCCAGCACATGATTTACACAGTTAAACATCAGGAAGTAAACATTGGTCCTTAGGAACAGAACACCATAATCTATAACACTTTTATCCGAAGTGAACATCCCTACAGCCTGTGAGGCAAAAACAAAGATCCCTGTGGCTATGACTCCGGTGATCATAAAACTCATACTGACAGCTGTGTTGGTACCTTCGTCAGCTCTCTTCAGTTTTCCGGCTCCCATATTCTGACTCACAAAGGTGGTGGACGCCATGGCCATACTCTGCATGGGAAGCATTATAAACTGGTCGATTTTGTTGTAGCAGCTCCATCCCGCCATGCAGCTTGCTCCGAAGTAGTTGATATAAGCCTGGACGAAGACATTGGAAAATGCCGTAATAACCGACTGGATACCTGCCGGAAGCCCCACAAGCATGATTTTCTTTAAGATGTGCATATCCACCCTCATGTCATGCCAGGTGAGTTTATAGATATCATCCGTTTTTGTCAGTAACCTCAGGGTTAAAAATGCTGAAATGAACTGAGCTATGATGGTTGCAAGAGCAACGCCTAATATCCCCATTTTAAATACGATAACAAACAGAAGGTCAAGAATTGTGTTTATAACGCTTGTCAGAATCAGAAAATACAAAGGTCTTTTAGTGTCACCAACCGCTCTCAGGATACCGCTTCCTATGTTATATATAAGAAGTCCGGATATACCGCCAATATAAACTCTAAGGTAAAGTGTAGCCTCTCCCATTACATCTTCCGGGGTTGACATGAAATTCAGCATGGGAGTTACTCCCAGAACACCTACTATGGAAAAAATCACAGAGAGTATGAATGTTGCAGCCATGGTTGTTTCTACTGCGCTATGAAGCTTTTCCAGATTTTTTGCTCCAAAATAGGTTCCCATGACAACGCCGGCACCGGTTGCAAAGCCATTGAAGAAAAACACCAGCATATTCACTATCATGGTGGTTGCGCCAACTGCTGCCAGGGCTTCGGTACCTACAAAATTTCCCACCACTATTGAATCCACGGTGTTATAAAGCATCTGGAATATGTTGCCAAGCATTAAGGGCATGGCAAAGAATATTATCTGCTTTATGATGTTGCCGCTGGTCATGTCCTGGACCGTGCTTTTCTTTTCCATCCCTCTAATCTCCTGAATTCTTTATAAACAAACGTATAAATAGTCTTATTTTTGCCCAACAAATGGATTCTATATCATATAGTCATTACATATCAATAATTGTTGCTGTATTACTTGATTTTGTACTGAATAAATCATACTGCCTCTATATCATCCATCTCACAGAACTCTTTAGTAAAAGAAAAAAGCCATGTCTCTTCGGACACGACTTCAATATTTCTGCAACAAAAAATGCACCTTCAGGGACTTGAACCCTGGACAAACGGATTAAGAGTCCGCTGCTCTACCAACTGAGCTAAAGGTGCAAAGCATTTTTAATGCTTGTATAGATTACAAATTAATGACCGTTTTGTCAATTGTTTTTTTGAAAAAGTTATTTCTTGTTTATTTAGAGTTTGAAAAGAATCATTCTGTCATCATTCTCAAATCCATCTTCATTTGTCATTGTTTTCCAATCCACAAATTCCAGATACAAATATATATTAGTTCATATATTTAGGAATAAACTTTGACGTTTGCGTAAAAGCGACCCTTCTTTGTCATGGTTCCCGTACCTTCGAAGATAAACTTACCATGACCTCTTACCGTCACACGGTCTCCGGGTTTTAAATTGTATCCGGGATCAGTCACTGTCTGCCCGTTGATAAAGACATTTTCAGCTTTAATAACTTCCTGTGATCTTCCTCTGGAGAGATGCCACACCATGGCAAGCACCGCATCCACTCTCTGGGAAGCAACAGATCCGGATTGTTCAGTGAATTTAGGTTGTACATCACACTCTTTTGGTGATACAACCCGACAGTTGACAGATGTATGCTTAACCCGGGTCAGTTCTCTCGCCACGGTATCTGCCATATCACTTAAAACAAATATATAGGCTGAACTCCCATCTACCAGGATGTCTCCTATCTGTTCCCGTTCGATACCTAGATTCATAAGTGCCCCGAGAAAGTCTCTGTGGCTAAGTTCGTCGGCAAATTTATTATTCAGGGGCTTCACATGGATACATTTGATGATGTCTCCTGCTGCAGCTTCCGAAACGATAAACTCTTCGGGAGTTGTATAGCTTGGAAGAAAACATATAACATTTCTGTCTGCGTCTTCATGACCTCCGTAAATAACATAAGTGCTCCCGTTCAAAGCATTAACCTTTGAAGATATCCCCCGGCCTTTCAGAATCCGGTAAAAAGAAGCAATATCTGAGGCCGACAAAAAATTGGTACAGGTGAGATATTCATTGTTATAGGCTCTCCTGGAAAGATCATCTATGCGACCTTCAAGTAAATTATCGTGTTCCATTAACTACTGTATAAACTCCTTATATCGCTTTATCATTTCCTGGTTGAGATCCGCAGTCATATGTATGCCGTCATCTTCATACTTTACAGAGATGACCCTTGCTCTTTCCTGAAGATCATGCTCCACGTTGCCTTTTGTATAGGGGATTATCAGCTCCATGGTAAGGTAATCGGAAAAAAGCTTTTCATCTATTTTCTGAAGGAGAAGTTCGAGGCCTAATCCCTTTTCCGCGGAAATGTATATCTTGTCTCCACGGTCTATGGGGAGCTGATACTCGGGATATTTGCGGTCTGATTTATTCATTACGTAAAGCACAGGGATATGTCCGGCTTCCAGTTCCTTAAGGGTTTTGGCCGTAACGTCCATATGCATCTGATAATTCCTGTCTGAATAATCTATGACCTCAAGTATAAGGTCAGCATTAACAGCCTCCTCCAGTGTGGATCGGAAGGCATTTACCAGATCATGGGGAAGATCATTGATAAAGCCTACAGTATCCGACAGGAGAAAATCCCGGTGATCAGGGGGAGTTATCTTCCTTACTGTTGTATCCAGTGTGGCAAAGAGCATGTCCTTCACCATAACTTCCTTTTCTTCATCCGGACAATAGGTCTTTATCATTTTGTTGAGAAGTGTGGACTTACCTGCGTTGGTATAGCCAACCAGTGCAACCTGGGGTATTCCGGAGGTCATGCGTTTGCGGCGCTGGGTGTCCCGGTTCTGACTGATCTCCTTAAGCTGTTTACGAAGCTCCGACATCTGCTTTTCTATATGTCTTCTGTCAAGCTCGATCTGGGTCTCACCGGATCCCTTGTTGGACATGGAGCCTCCGGTTCCTCCCTGTCGGCTGAGATTTTGACGAAGCCCCACAAGTCTCGAAAGCATGTACTGAAGCTTTGCATAGTCAACCTGCATTTTGGCTTCCCTTGTCCTTGCTCTGTCGGCAAATATATTTAATATGAGGTTTGTGCGGTCTATGACCTCCACTTCAAGGTCGTGGGCGAGATTTGCAAGCTGTGAGGGTGAAAGCTGGTTGTTCACGATCACAAGGTCTGCTTCCATCTCCCACACCAGGGCCTTCAGCTCCTGCACTTTTCCGGAACCTATGTAGTAAGCAGAATCCTGTGAATCAAGATTCTGGGTAATGTCGGCGATGACCTCCAGATTCTCAGCTTCGGCGAGCCCTTCCAGTTCTCTCATTGAAGTGTCAAAATCAGGATCATTACCAATGCAGGCGCCCACAAGGATTGCTCTTTTTTTATCCAGTTCTTTATTATCTATCATCTTTATGTTTCCTTGTAAAAACCGTAATCACTATACTGAGAGCCATCACAACCAGTACCGATGCTATAAAAGTCAGCACAATCTTTAAAGCACAATCGGAGAAGAAACCTTCCGGCAGCATATTGATCATCCTGCTTTCCCTGGGGTCAAACATCCAGTTTCCCTGCCTGAAAAATATCTCGTGAAATATGGTGAAGTATTTTGTGAAATCCGTTGCAGCAAGGACTCCGATCAGCAAGACTACAGCAAGTATCGCTCCACATACTCTTATAAAACTTGTACTTAAATAATACAGAGCACCGCCCGGTTTTGCCACAACTATGAGGAAGCCTGCAATGGCCAGGGCTGTCAGTATAAAAATCGCTCTTAGGAATAAGCATTTGACAAACAGGACTCTTACATCCGCCATATGTGAGGCTTCATTTTCATTATAGAAGAAAGCCGGTTCACCGTTTATGGTGGTTTCTATTATGAGGTTCTCTCTGTCACCCCTCAGATATACCATGGTCTGGTCCAGTACATGACACATATCATCAAGGCTCATGGTCTCACCCATCCAGGCTTCAAGGCTTCCCGTTACATCATATTTTATAAACTCATTCCGGTAAAAGTCCGGCGAACCGTAACAAACAACTTCAAAACTGGTAACAAATATGATAAATATCAGCATGACCGAAAAGATCATGCCGAGTATATTTCGGTACAATGCTTTCATCTTCCAACCCCCGCTATTTTGGTGTATTTAACCGGTGATCAAGCTGCCACCGATAGAGAAACAGCGTAACAATTCATCCCGTAGACCATGTGGCGCAGTTAGTGGTTCATCTGGTGTACTGTTACAAAATAGCTGAGAAATAGTTTATCATGAATGACCTTTTTGTTGAACTGAAATGTTAAATATGCTAATATAAAGTGCCTGGGAAAATAGTTCCAGGACGTGTTTCTGTAGCTCAGCAGGATAGAGCGTTCGCCTCCTAAGCGAAAGGTCGTGCGTTCGAATCGCATCAGGAACATCGACAGAGAAGCCTTTATGGCTTCTCTTTTTTTGCAACGAAAGAAGCATTACCATATCGGTAATGCTTCCGTTCATAGATTATTCCTCCGTAATCTCGCAGACGTAGAAGTTGTCGCTTCCAACGTCTCTTTCTCCGGTATTTTCCTTAATGACGATTTTGGATGTTTCCCAGGGTCGGAATTCCAATTTCTCACACCGGTTCCCGGAAAGATCTTCAACGTACATCAGCCAAACGGGGAACGGGATCATCGGTTCCGCTTCCCGGAGACCGGTTTCATTATCTATGATGGAAAACGCCCAAACAGGCACGCTTGCGTCGTAGATGATGGGATCCATATAGTCAAATGTCTCGCCGGGCAATATCAGTTTCGTAAGCATATCATCGCCGCCGATGTAGAGACGATCATTCAGTTCTTTCGTCTTTTCCGAGATATCCGTATCTGACTGGGCCATATACATGTGTGTTATCACTTCATGACCACGGTTTTCGATTTTGAAATTCCAGAGTGGCATCTTCGAAATGAAAATCCGTGCATCCGAATCATCACCTTCACTGCCACCGCTGATTACCTCCCAATACCCCGCTATATCCCTAACATAATCGCCTTCTGCCTCGTAGGTCACTGACGGTTCAAAGTCTTCTTTTTCCTCATTCCAGGTAATGGTGATCTCCTCGGCCACCCAGGGGTTGAATACGAATTCTTCCCTGTTCGTCCGTCCTTCGGCATCGACTATCTTCATGGACCATGCAGAACAGTCCCAGTTGATGTGATGTTCGATGTCGGCGTATGCTGCGCTCATTCCGGCAGGGATTGACTCATAGAGGATATCATTGTACCAGTCTTCCGGGTAGTCAGCATGTTTAAAATAGATGTATCGGATATCATTTGGGGTGTCGTTACGAATTTTAAATCCGTAGCTGATACCAAAACCGTAGGGCAGGCCAACTGCGTCCGGATAGTTTCCCGGGGCGGCAGTTTTAACCCATGCGTCCGCTTCTGACGTTATTCCAAGCAGGTCTCCGGTTTCTTTCTTTTTATGTTCTACCCACGGGGTGCTTATATAGTTATTGTAAATGTCCTTTAGAACAAGGCTGATCCTGGCAGAATGATTTCCCGTATATCCTGTCGTTAAAAACAATCCGTTCTCTCCGATGGATTCCACACCATCCAAAAGTACCGTGCCAAGATACCTGTAGTTGTAATCATAACTATCCACGGGGAACCGGAGCTCGTCGCCCTCCTTGAACTGCGAATATGCTTTCGGCGGAATCCTGATGCCGTTAATTTCACCCATGACGTCCTCAATAAAATAGCCCAGTACGATCTTCGTCCTTGTCTCAATATCTTCTTTCACGGCTATCTGGATATTTTCCTTTCCGTTCAAAACAGCCGGGATATAATGAACCGCATTGACCAACCCGTCGTCACGCTCCTCAAAATACTGGAAAAAGCTGGGAACTATAGTGTTCCCGATGCAGAACCAAAGTGTATCATATACGAGAACATTAGCTTTTTCCTTGTAGAGATCCTGCTTGGCATTTGTTCCCATATATAACAGCTTCTCGCCATCGTCCAGCAGGAGCCTATCTTCGCTGTACCAGATGTTTTCCCACTCTACCTTTTCCGGAAGGTCGACCCAGTAAAAGCAGTCGAAGACATCCGTGGCATACTGCTCCAGTATGGCCTCATGAGAGTCAATGCTGGCTTCCGGATAGTACTGTTTCACGATGTCGTTCCTGTACCAGGGATATGAAGCATATTGTGAGACCATAGGTATGTCGTCAGCCGGGGCGGCCTTGTTTGGCGCATGTACGGTAATTCCTGCCGTGTCCTGATAGGGTACCGGGTTTTCCGCATCCGCAATGGAAAGCACTGAGCAGAACGAATTGAAAAAATCAAAATAACTTCCGGGATATCCGATTTCGGAAATGGTCTGCATCATTTTCGAGTACAGGGGGAGGTTACGGTAGGGATAATACATAGCCAGTCCGTTGGTGCCGTCCAGGTTGGTTTCGAAGCATACAATACAATCACCGAGAGCCTGTGTAAGACCTGAGGTGTCTTCCGGGTCTACCTGACTCAGGTAATTGCCCACATCGATCTGCTCGTACTGTCCGAAGCCTAATTCTGTGCTGCGGACTCGTGCTGATGCGAATGTGCTGTATTCTCCTTTTTGGATCCTGACATCGGAATCTGAGAAATACTCAGACAGCTTTTTCATGAAGTCCTGGATTTTGTCCAGTTTTATCATTGCCAGGGTGTAGGTGTCATACTTATTCTTTTCACTTTGGGCTAAGAAGTCCTGTGTGATCACTTTTCCGAGTTCTTCCATGGAAATACCCGGGTTCTCCTCCAGCTTACTCAGCCACTTGGTATAATCCCAGCCGGTACCGGGCTCCGTCTCCTCCGAGGCAATCATATAGTCGGCAAAGTCGGAAAGCATGACGCCTGTCTCCACCGTGGACATCAGGCAGGCATCAAATCCTATAAATGCATAATGGCCGCCCGCATCCTGAAAGGCTGTCCGGATTCCCGGAAGCGTCAGCATACTCTCAGGGTGCAGCTCGTCATATCCGTATCCCAGGGCACTTCCGCCGCCGTGGTTCCACAGGATAACCGCTGTCCGGTCCGCAGGATAGTTCTCATTTCCCCATTTTAGGAAACCAGCCAGGGTATCAGAATCAGACATACGGACACTGTCCAGTTCTTCCTTCAGGGTAATGCCGCTGCCGCTGAGTTCCCAGCGCTGGATCTTTTCACTGGAAATTTCCTGGGTCATCCAGGCGTTGGAGCCACCGGTCTCCAAAACTACATGAACATTATTGCCGGGCGCCGCCTTGATCATTTCATTGATATCTTCGGATGCACAACCGTTTATGGACTCAAGATCGGAGCCGATCATGTAGACCATGAGGGTTACGGAATTTCCGCCAGATGAACCGCCGGATCCCATTCCGCCTGAAGATCCGCCTACGCATGCACTGATGCCCAGGACCATTGCTGCCAATACCGATATAATGCCTGCTTTTGATATCTTCACAGTCTTTACCTTCCCCTTTACTGAAAAAAGCGGAAGCATTACTTCCACAGTAACGCTTCCGATTATGTACTATTTTAATTATATTATGTATTACTTTAATGTAAATACATTTGAACCAAACCACTCATTGGAGATCTTCTCTACGGTTCCGTCTGCTGCCATATCAAGGAGTGTATCCTTTACTGCCTGTGCCAGTGCATCGTCACCCTTCTTGAATCCGATTCCATACTCCTCAGCTGCAAGTGTATCATCAAGGATCTTCATATTCTTGCCTGATGACTGGATCTGATATCCTGCTACGATACTATCCATACAAACGGCATCGCAGGCACCTGACTCAAGGTCCATAAGAGCTGTATTGTAATCCGCTACTTCTGTAAGTGAACCTAATGATGCAAGAAGATCGGCACTGTCATTGATGGCGTTAAGTCCTGAGCTGTCTTTCTGAACTTCTACAGCCTTGCCTGCAAGATCAGCCTGTGATGTGATATCTGAGTCTGCATTAACAACAAATACCTGATTATTGGCCATGTAAGGACCAACCCATGTATATCCGTCTTCTCTTCCCTGCATTGTGAAACCGTTCCAGATACAATCGATATTTCCTGACTCAAGCTCCATATCCTTGGCATCCCAGTTGATAGGCTGTGGAACGAATTCAAGTCCTAAACGGTTTGCAACTTCCTCTGCAAGAACGAGATCGAAGCCTGTATACTCACCATTATCACCAACAAAGCCCATAGGAGGGAACTCCTGGTCAAAACCTACAGTAAATTTTCCTGTAGCTGTTGTAACTGCTGTTCCCTGCTCTCCTGCTGCTTCTGTAGCGGCCTCAGTTTCTGCTGCCTCTGATGCAGCGGCTGTTGTTGCTGCTTCATTTGCCGCAGCTGTGGTTGCAGCAGCTGTTGTCTCTGCAGGCTTACTTGAGCCGCAGGCGGTTAATGCGCTCATTGCTACGATTCCTGTGATTAATAATGCAAGATTCTTTTTCATTTTTCCTCCTCGATCTATGGCAGTGACACCACCAGGTTAGAATTTTTTATTGATGGCTCAGTCCCCAAAGATCATCAATCCTTTTATATTTCAACACTCTACCATGCTAAAGTGCTGATGTCAATAGAATAGGATGGAAATCTCTTTCCATCCTATTTCAATTACCATAACAGTTCAGTCGGTGGTTCTCTGCTTAGCCCCTGGATGAACTGTTACCAATTACCTGATATTTCAAGTACAGCCGGATTAAATAATTTTTTCCGATGGCTTTGTATTACTTTGCAGCGCTCTCGCTTTCAGCTTCTGTTGTCTCTTCATCTGCCGGTGCTGTGTAAACTTCTTCAACCTTCTTTGTCTTGAATCCGCCTTCGCCCTGAAGATCGTTTCCTGCCTTTGTCTCTTCCTCAGTTTCTTCTTCGGTTTCTTCTGTTTCTGCAGCGGCTTCTGTCTCTTCAGCAGTTTCCTCTTTTTCTACCACCTTTACATTGTCCTGGATATACTGGAAAACTGCATTATTTACAGCTTCTTCCTTTACAGCATCTCCACCAAACTGCTCAATAAGCATTACCTTATTGATTTTCTGACCTGAAAGAGTACTATACTCCGATACAAGCTTATCAATGAGTTCGTCAGTAGCTTTGATTCCCTGCTCATCTGCAATTGTTGCCACAATCATTCTCTGAGCTGCATAATCTGCTGCATAACTTGACATTTCTTCCTTGAACTCATCCACCGACATACCATACATATCAAGCATCTTGGAAAGAGTGAATCCATACTGGGCTACTGAATCGATCTGTGACTTTATAACATATGCCTCAGCATACTCCTTCATAGCATCAGACATACCGATTTCTGATTTATCTACTATCTGCTGAAGTGCATTTGAACGTACTTCTTCGTTATATGAATAATCTACCTGAGCCTGAAGAAGTGCTTTCTGCTCATCTCTGAATTCAGCAACTGTCTTTGCTTCTGTCTCCAGATCCTCAGCATGCTTCTTGAGCCACTCGTCTGTAAGCTCAGGAGTTCTTGAAACTGTATTAACAGTTACAGCGAATTCTGCATCCTTGCCCTGAAGGTCCTCTTTACCATAGTCCTCGGGGAATGTTACCTTAACAGTAACCTTCTCTCCCTTCTTGGCACCGATAAGCTGATCCTCATAACCCGGTATGAATGTTCCTGATCCGAGAGTAAGGTTATAGCCTGTTGCTGATCCTCCGTCGAATTCAACACCATCAACTGTTCCTACGTAGTCAATGTTTACAGTATCACCCTCTTTGGCAGCTTCATCAACTTCATCCTTATGCATAGACAAAAGAGTGTCTATCTGAGAATCTATCATTTCTTCATCCACAACCTGCTTTGGTGCTGTTTCCACAGTGATGGTACTTAAATCCACAAGCTTTATATGTCCCATATCCTTAAGTTCAGGCATTTCAGGTACTTCGGTTTTTTCAAGCTCTGCAATTGCAGGATCCACAGCCTCTGTTTCAGCTGTTCCATCGGCAGCCGTTGATTCAGCTGTTCCATCGGCAGCTGTTGATTCAGTTGTTCCATCAGCTGCAGCTGTTGTCTCAGCCCCTGTTGTTCCCTCAGGAACACTGCCTGAGTTACATGCAGCCATAGACATAGCTGTTAATGCAGCAACTGCTGTAATTAAAAACTTACTTTTTTTCATAATTTATCTCCTCTTTTTGTTTGATAGATTGTTTTTATTTATTAAATGCAACAAATGCTCTGTAGGTGTAGTAAACATCAAGCTTTGAAGTTATCTCAAAAGGCGCATGCATTGAGAGGACCGGTACACCAAGGTCTACTGTATCCACATCCATATTTGCAATGTACTTGGCGATGGTTCCGCCGCCGCCTGCATCTACCTTACCGAGTTCACCAATCTGCCAGAGTACGTCATCCTCTTCCATAAGCTTGATAACCTTATACATAGTCTCGGCTGAAGCATCATTTGAAGATGACTTGCCTCTTGATCCTGTATACTTTGTAAGCACCGGACCTCTGTTAAGATAGGAAGCATTGTTGGTCTCAAATACATCCGGGAAGGTTGGATCAAATGCTGCATTGACATCAGCTGAAAGACAAAGTGAATTTCTCAGTACATCCCGTACTCTTTCACCCTCAGCTTCAACAAGATCCTCCATGTAATGAAGGAGCATATCGCTTTCCATGCCGGTAACGCCGGTTGATCCGATCTCTTCTTTATCAACAAGTACTGTTACAGTTGTGTGCTTTGGCTTTTTGCATTCAAACTCTGCCATAAGTGCTGTATAGGCACATACCTTATCATCCTGTCCGTAAGCTCCCACAAGAGAACGGTCCAGACCAACATCCACAGCATGCTGTGCCGGAACCATGGTTAACTCTGCTCTGAGGAAATCTTCCTCTGTCATTCCGTATTTTTCATTAAGGATTGAAAGTATCTTTAACTTAAATGCCTTTTTAACTTCCTTGTCCGGAACAGGCGTTGAACCAAGGATAATGTTTAACTCCTCTCCCTTTATGCCATCAGAAAGTTTTCTCTGATTCTGCTGCTGTGAAAGATGAGGAAGCAGATCCGATACCACAAATACCGGATCTCCGGGATTTTCTCCTATGTTAAGGTCAATGGCAGAACCGTCTTTCAGCATCACACGGCCGTGAATTGCAAGTGGAGTCACTCCCCACTGATACTTCTTGATTCCGCCATAGTAATGTGTTTTAAAGTAAGCAAGCTCATCCTTTTCATAAAGCGGATTCGGTTTTAAATCCAGTCTCGGAGAATCTATATGGGCAATATTAAAATGAACTCCGTCAATAAGAGGTTTCTTTCCGAATGTTGTCAGGATAATGTTCTTTCCTCTGTTGTTAAAATATACCTTATCTCCGGTTTTATACTTTTTGCTTCTCTCAAAAGGCTTATACCCATACTTTTCCGCAAGTTCCAGAGAATACTTTACAGCTTCTCTTTCAATTTTTGCATTATCAAGGTAAACCTTATAGCCTTCGCAGAATTCATTGGCCTTTTCCACATCCTCCGGACGTTCCATGCCTATGTTTTTGATCTTGTAACAAAGCTTTTCTTCAAGTTTCTGCCCTTCTGATTTTGACATATCTGCTCATCCTCTCTGTTTTAAAATCTATAATAACTCTTATTTAAAAGATCATTACATAAATTACTATTATATCTTCAGTATTGATATGACAATATACTGTGAATTAGAATTCTAATCGCTTTATGTGTATAAAATGTGAAAAAGGGCTTAGCATTTGCCGCCCTTTCACATTAGCTATATATCCTGATTTTATTTTTACAGCTGATCATCAGATGCTGATGACCATTTCAGCACATTTCTGCGGTTTTATTTTACAAATCCCATATCATTGAATGGCCAGTACTTAAAGTAAACTTTTGCTAACATTCTGTCTCTTGCCACCATATTGTAATCACCCCAGAAACGGGCATCCATTGAATTATTTCTGTTATCTCCGAGAACATAGTAGTGACCTTCGGGGACAACCACATCCACCTCCGGGAACTGTCTTCCGTCGACGATCATAGGCTCAGGCAGGTATACTTCTTCCTTTGCCTCACCGTTTACATAAACTGTTCCGATGGGTACCTGCGGTGTGGTGCCGTCTGCATTAACACCTATTTCAATGTTATGGAACTCCGAAGCATCAGCTGTACCGGTCTGTTTTATCTCAATGTGATCACCGGGCATACCGATAACTCTTTTTACATAATAAACCACTGAATTGTCCGCATCTTTTCTTCCGCATTTCGGACAGGCATGATTTGAATTTTCCCTGTACATCTGTCCGTCTTTTTTACATGTATATCCATAGATAAAGATCGCTATATCATCCCTGTGGACTTCTCCAAAGGTATACTCCAGCCTTGAACCAAACACCCTGGCCCCCGGCATTATAGTGTTTTCCATTGAACCTGTAGGTATGGTTGAATTGGCAATGATAAAATTATTAATGCCAAAAGCCAGAAAACCGGCTACCACTAAAACCTTTATCCAGTCTATTATCTCAGCAAGCACGGAATTGCCGGCTTTTTTAGACGTTTTTTTGTCTTTGTCCCCTTTACCGTCTGCTGATACCGTTTTTTTGTCATCATCCTTTTTATTGTCTACCGGTGCCGCATTTTCAGAAAACTCTTCTTCCGAAGTATCAAAAATATTCTTATCATCTTTATCTGTTATCTCAAAAAAGTTATCTTCCATAGTTCTCCTCATATATAAACGCATGTAATTTGCCGTTTATCTCTGACTTACAGATGCAAATCCATTTGGCTCTATACACTGGCAACATCTGCCCATTGAAAGTTCGCGTTACAGTTTAACAGACATGATTTATAAATTCAATCTGTCCTTTGTCTCTGCATTGCCTCATGTTCACATTTTATTTCTTTATACAGCTTATCTATGGGCCAGTCTTTATTAGATTCCGTCTCAACACATTTATAGTCGACACTTAATCCTTTTTTTCTAAGTACTGATAAAAAATCCGTCATGGAAACTCTGTCCATTCCCCTCATTATCAATATTTCCGCATCCTCGGGAAGAGACGAATACTCCTCTTCTGAGACGCTTTCGAGTTTTATCTTTTTCAATAATGCTATCGACTTGACTTTTGTCACCTTATCTTTGCTCTTTTTATTTATATATATGATACTCTTCATCATTACTCTTTCCTCATCTATTAACGCTGTATATCAGCCGTAATCTCCACTCAGTTGCAGCCTGACAGGCTATAATCAGTGATATTTTATACTTATTTAATTCATAATTCTTTACTAATCTATTCAGTTCATTTTACAATATCCTATATTCATAAAATACTGTTTTTTGCAGGTAAATTGATTAACATATAAATATTTGATATAGTTATGTATGGCTATTATAACTTTAAAACAATATGAATAATGCAGGTATAACTATGGAAAGAAGAGAATGGTACACTCCATCCGCTAACGGTGATGGAAAGATTTATAACTGCTTATACAGAAATGAAAAACAGGATCAAAAAGCAATCATCGTCATAGTTCACGGAATGCAAAGCCACAGCGGTCGTTACCTTTCCTGGACTGAGGAACTTACAGGTTTAGGCTACACTGTCGCAATGCTTGATCTTCAAGGTCACGGAAAATCTCAGAATCATGCAGGAAGCTTCGGCCCCTCCCACGGTTGGGAGTACCTTTTACACGATATACGGCGGCTTATCCTTAAAGTAAAAAAATGGTTTCCTGAACTTCCCGTTATTCTTTTTGGGCATTCAATGGGCTCCTTCGCCGTACGTTCCTATGTTACGAAGTTCCCAAAGGACGCAGATGCACTTATCCTCAGCGGAACCGGAGGATTCGTTTATTCCCTGTACTCTGCCCTGGGAGTGTTGACAGCTGACCTTAAGCTCCATGATCACATGACTCCGGCCACAAAATATGGAGAGTTTATGACTTATCTTTTCAATAAAGATATAGTAAATCCTGTTAATGCCGGTGCATGGTGCTGTACCGATGACGAAATCTGTAAACAACATGCCGCCGATCCTTTGTCCGTAAGTTTCACCATAGGTGCCTACTACGAAATGGTTAAAGGTATTATTTCTGTAAGAGAAGACAAATGGGCTGCCAGTGTCCCCATGATACCTGTTTACATTTTCTCCGGTGGAGCCGATCCCGTGGGTGAATATGGTAAAGGTCCTGCTTCAGTTTATGCCTGGCTTCATTCAACCGGTCACGATGTATCTTTACGGATATATCCGGGAAAGCGCCATGAAATGATTTGGGAAACCAATAAAGAAGAGGTTCATGATAATATTTATAAATGGATCGACAGTAAACTACCCGAAATCCGGCAGTCTAAAACCATTATCAATTGATCCGGTTACTTTCCTGTCAGTTTGAGAATAAAGCCGGATGAGCAATAATTTTGCTTTAAATTCATTTAATGTAGCTGTATTTAATCATAAATAACACAAGGGAGGCATTATGTATATCACCTGTTTAGATGTTGAAGGAGTACTTGTACCTGAAATCTGGATTGCTTTTTCAGAAGCCAGCGGCATTCCTGAGCTGAAAAGAACCACCAGAGATGAACCCGATTATGACAAGCTTATGAAATGGAGACTTGGGATTTTAAAGGAACACGGTCTTGGATTAAAAGAAATTCAGGATGTGATAGCAACCATCGATCCTCTTCCGGGAGCGAAAGCATTTCTCGATGAGCTTCGTTCTTTCTCACAGGTTATACTTATCTCCGACACTTTTGAGCAGTTTGCCTCTCCTCTTATGAAGAAGCTTGGTAACCCAACGCTCTTCTGTAATACTCTTGAAGTAGCCCCAAACGGAGAGATTACCGGATTTAAGATGAGATGTGAAAAATCCAAGCTCACAACCGTTAAGGCTCTTCAGTCCATAGGATATGAGACCATAGCCTCCGGTGACAGTTATAATGATCTCGGTATGATACAGGCATCAAAAGCCGGATTCCTTTTCAGAAGTACAGAAAAGATCAAAGCTGATCATCCTGAGCTTCCTGCTTTTGAAGAATACAGTGATCTTTTGAATGCAATCAAAAATGCCATGAAAGACTGAATCTGACTTGATGATTAATTCTTCTTGCTCACTTTTACAGATTTAAAACAATAAGCCTCTCAGCATACTAAAAATCATGCTGAGAGGCTATTTTGATTTAACATCCTATTCTTAGTTATAAAGTCAGATTACCAAAGTATTTCAGATTCTATCTGTTCTGCTCATTTGAATTCTTATTCTTCTGCTTCATCATGTGATTCTCACCCCATGCTGAGAATTCATCCAAAATCACGATCATTGACTGACCATCCTTTGTAAGTGAGTACTCCACCTTAGGAGGTATCTGGGCATATTCCTTTCGGTTTATAAGTCCGGCAGATTCAAGTTCTTTCAGATTTCTGCTTAAAGTTTTATAGGATATGTCATGTATATACCTCTGCAGCTCATTAAACCTGACTGTAGGATAAACAGACAGTGTGTACAGAATCGGCATTTTAAATTTGCCCGATACCAATGATAAAGCATATTCAAATCCGGTAGCGGGATTTGCCAGTTTTTCCTTTATGCTGACTCTTTTTTTCTTTTCTTCAATATTTTCTGCCATACATCCCCCTCATATTTATAGTTGAATCCCACAAGCTATTTTTTCTTCCATTCCAGGTTTGATTCTGTCACATACAACTATAAATCACGTACATTCTTTTGTTCTATTTTATCACAAAAAAGAGGTGAATGCCTACTGCACTCACCTCTCTTAAATCATTTATTAGTTTGTTTCTCATCTGAGAATCAAAGCTGAGGACCTGCCTTAACAAGTGCCTTACCAGCCTCATTACCCTGATACTTTACAAAGTTCTTCTGGAATCTCTCTGCAAGATCCTTTGCCTTTGCTTCCCACTCAGAAGCATCAGCATATGTATCACGAGGATCAAGGATACCTGTATCAACACCGGGAAGCTCTGTAGGAACCTCGAAATCAAAGTAAGGAATCTTCTTTGTAGGAGCCTTAAGAACATCACCATTAAGGATAGCATCAATGATTCCACGTGTATCCTTGATGGAAATTCTCTTTCCTGTTCCGTTCCATCCTGTGTTTACAAGATATGCCTTTGCACCGGACTTCTCCATCTTCTTAACGAGCTCCTGAGCATACTTTGTAGGATGAAGCTCAAGGAATGCCTGTCCGAAGCAAGCTGAGAATGTAGGAGTAGGCTCTGTGATACCACGCTCTGTTCCTGCAAGCTTAGCTGTGAATCCTGAAAGGAAGTAATACTGTGTCTGCTCCGGTGTAAGGATAGATACAGGAGGAAGTACTCCGAATGCATCTGCTGAAAGGAAGATAACATTATCAGCCTGAGGACCTGCAGATACAGGATTTACCTTCTTAACATTCTTCTCGATGAAATCGATAGGATATGAAACACGGGTATTCTCAGTAACGCTCTTGTCTGAGAAATCAAGCTTTCCATCTTCAGAAACTGTTACGTTCTCAAGAAGAGCATTTCTCTTGATAGCATTGTAGATATCAGGCTCAGCCTCTGCATCAAGGTTGATAACCTTAGCATAGCATCCGCCCTCAAGGTTAAATACACCGTTGTCATCCCAGCCGTGCTCATCATCACCAATGAGAAGTCTCTTAGGATCTGTTGAAAGTGTTGTCTTACCTGTTCCTGAAAGACCGAAGAAAATAGCTGTGTGCTCACCGTTCATATCTGTGTTTGCTGAGCAGTGCATTGAAGCCATTCCCTTAAGAGGAAGGAAGTAGTTCATCATTGAGAACATACCCTTCTTCATCTCTCCGCCGTACCAGGTGTTGAGGATTACCTGCTCCTTGCTGGAAACATTGAAAGCTACGCAGGTCTCTGAATTAAGACCAAGCTCCTTGAAGTTCTCAACCTTAGCCTTTGAAGCTGTGTAAACGATAAAATCAGGCTCGAATGATGCCTCTTCCTCAGCTGTAGGAGCGATGAACATGTTCTTTACGAAGTGTGCCTGCCAAGCAACCTCCATGATGAAACGAACTGCCATACGTGAATCCTTGTTAGCTCCGCAGAAAGCGTCAACTACAAAGAGTCTCTTGTTTGAAAGTTCCTTCTTTGCAAGGTCCTTAACGATAGCCCATGTATCTTCTGTCATCGGGTGGTTATCATTCTTATACTCATCTGTTGTCCACCATACAGTATCCTTTGAGTTCTGATCCATTACGATGTACTTATCTTTAGGTGAACGTCCTGTATAGATACCTGTGAAAACATCTACAGCGCCAAGCTCTGTATCATGTCCTACCTCATATCCCTCGAGGCCTTCCTTTTTCTCTTCTGTGTAAAGATCCTCATAAGATGGGTTATACACAATTTCTGTTGTGCCGGTAATGCCATACTTTGTTAAATCAATCTTTGCCATTTCTGTTTCTACCTCTTTCTCTTAGTTTAGTGCCAGTAATCCATTGCGGGGTTATACTGCCATATATACCCGCGTATTATTATACACTATTAGTTTTTAATGTCACTATCAATAATCTAATTTTTAACAATTTCAGAGTTTATGTTATCCAGGTGGATATTGCTGATATTCTTAAGTGATATGCCTGAGTCATTAAAGATATTAATATTATCAAAATATATGTCCCTCACTACTCCTTTCATATCACTGAATCCCTCTATCTCTATGGCATTACAGTCTATCCTCTTATCATCTTCATTAAGATACTTACCTATAATGTTTATATTATTAAAATGACAATCACTTATACTCGGATCAGACTTTGCCGCTTCACCATCATCATTATATCCGACACCGTGAATAAGAATACGTGAGAATCCCGAATCTCTTACATTGATGTTCTTAACATAACCTCCTCTTTTTCCGGTTGTCTTAATTTCAAAGCCATTTGAGCTGTTAGTGATATCACAATCCCAGATTTCGACATTTTCTATTCCGCCGGACATTTCCGATCCGATTATGATGCCGTGACCAAATTCACTTATGCAGTCAAAGATGCTGATGTTCCTGGTTGGAATATTAATGATATTTCCTTCTGGATTCTTTCCGGATTTAATGGCTATGGCATCATCCCCGGTATAAAACCTGCAGCCAAAAATCACACAATTGAGACTTGAATCCGGATCCCAGCCGTCACCGTTCCAGACATCCTTTGAGTAGAATTCACAGTTATCGGTTACAACATTCTCACTGTAGATCATATGTACATTCCAGGAGGCTCCGTTTTTTAATCTAAGTCCTGAAATCCTGACATTTTTGGAATTGGAAATGTTTATGAGCCTGGGTCTTGCTCTTCCCGGCAATGTCTCTGCTTTCTCATATTCGTCCAGATTTACATTTTCCAAATCCAGACTTTTCTTCTCTTCATTAATAACATTTTCCGCAAGGGCTTTTCCGCCGCTCTCTATAGTGCCTTCACCGAATATCAGTACATTTTCACAGTTTGTATCTGAGCTGTGATCCATGGTTCCCATGTTTATAAGGCTTGAGTAGCAGAGCATTTCGATACCCTCGAATCTGCTGGGGATCTTCGGAAGATAATCCCTTGGGTTATCAGTCCCCCTGATCACTGCTCCTTTTTCAAGATATATCTCCATATTGCTGTGAAGATGTAATGCGCCTGTCATATATACACCCTCGGGTATATATATCTGTGCCTTTTCATCTGCTGCATCAATGGCCATCTGAAGTGCTTTGGTATTCATGGTCTCACCGTCACCGACAGCATTGAATGGAGCTTTAGTTACATTGATGATCTTCTTTTCCTTATTGGTTATAAAGCTTACCTTGTCTATTTTTTGATATTTACCCTGTTTTTTATCTGTAACATACTCAACCTTTATCTTGTATTTATGATTGGGTTTAAGCTTATCTACCGTGAAATGTGTTTTATCCGTTTCCCCGCGAAGATCTCCATCCAGATACACTTTATATCTGACAAAATCTGCTGCATCCAGTGGCTTATACCAAAATACTGTTACCGTGTTTGCTGTTACTAATGTATAGAGCTTGTTTTCTTTCATAATGCCTCGCTTATTCCGGCTGCTTTCATGCTTCTGCTAGCTACTGCATGAACGTAACACCTGAGACGTTTCCGGTCAATGAACTTTTAAAGAAACAATTTAAAATCGTAAACTGAATTTTATAAATATTCTATAAATCAGACACAATAAGTTGTATAATATAGGTAATACAAATCCCAAGATATAGTAGATATCGGAGGTGACATATGATCAAGAAGTTTTTACTGGACACGAACATTTTGCTCGAGAATCCTCACTCTATGGTGGACGGATTTGCGGACAACCACGTGATTCTTTGCGGGACAACTCTTCAGGAGCTTGACAAAAAGAAGACCGTGGGCGGCGAAGTAGGTTACAATGCCCGCGAATGCTGCAGGATTCTGGACGAACTTCGTATGCAGGGTGATCTTCTGAAGGGAATCAAGCTTCCTAACGGCGGAAAGCTGTCTATCGAGCCGGACGGAGTCAAGAGCGAGTACCTTCCGGAGGGCTTTTCACTGGAGGTTCCCGATAACCGTATCATTTCCAGCTGCATTCACATCATGCGAAACTCCAAGCGTACTCCGGTCATCCTTGTTACCAATGATATTTCCATGCGTATCAATGCCACCATCTGCGGAGTAAAGGTGGAAGGCTACAAGAACAGCATTATCAAAACCAGCGGCTATACCGGTCATATCGATCTTGACGTTCCAACCGAGTATATTAACTCCTTATATGCCGACAAATCTCTGATCCTTCCCGAGGACATTTCGGATACTCTTCTTGCCAATGAATTCGTAACTCTTCACGCAGGAAAGCAGTCTGCACTTTCGGTTTACCGTAACGGAAAACTTAATCTTATTAAAGAACAAACTCTGTTCGGAGGCATTAAGCCCAAAAATGCCATGCAGAAGTACGCAATGTGGGCTCTTACGGCTCCGGCTGAGGAGATTCCTCTTGTTATTCTTCTGGGACCTGCCGGCTGTGCCAAGACTTTCCTTTCTCTTGCCGCAGGTCTTGACGGAACCTATCAGACCCAAAGAAGAAGCGACAGCGAGTACATTAAGCTTCTTATTTCAAGACCTACAGCCCAGAGCTTTGAGGATATCGGATATCTTCCCGGGGATCTTAATGATAAGCTTTTCAATCTTTACCAGAGCTTTTATGACAATATCGAAGTACTGCTTTCAGGAAACAGCCGGGATATGGAAGATCATCAGCAGGTTCAGACTCAGATGCAGGACATGTTTGATGACGGCGTCATCGAGGTTTGCGGACTTAATTTTATCCGAGGACGCTCACTTATGAACACTTATATGATCTGCGATGAAGCGCAGAATGCTTCCCGCACCATGATCCGTGATGTTATAACCCGTGCCGGCATCGGTACAAAGCTTGTTATCGCCGGTGACCCGAGTCAGATTGACGTGCCTACTCTTGATAAACGTAACAATGGTCTTGTTTATGCTGCGGAACACATGAAGGGATCACCTCTTTGTGCCATCATCCAGTTCGATTCCGGTTCCAGTGTCCGTTCACCTCTTGCCAAGGAAGCAATTCAGTGCATGAAGGGTTAAAAATTTTTAAGAGGGAATAATTTGATATACCAAATTATTCCCTCTTAATTTTTTATCTGCATAAGATTACATTCCCCTATTGATTTTATACTTTCTTTATTTTCTGTTTATTTTTTATCCACAATTTTACCCTGTTTATCCATTTATTTCATGCGGTTTTTCTGATGAATTTTTGAAAAAATTCTTCTTTAAATGAAATTTGTCATCGGATATCCACATTTTTTTGCATTAATACTTCTGAATTGTGGATTTATACCCCCATAATTATTACCAAACAAAAAAATCCTTTTATATCAGCGTCTTCTATAATTTACCTTTCCATCATAGTTTTACTCTTTTCTCTTTTTCCTCTATTCGCGGCCACATATCAATTTGCTTAGTCAAAATTAAAGGGTTTTGACGTTTGGAGTTGTTTTTTTCATCTCCTCCTTGTCAAAACCCTAAAGATTCCATTTTTATTTTTGCCCGGCAGCCTTTTTCTCTTTTACCTTCCGGGCAAATTCTGCTGCTTCATAAAATTTCTTTACCTTTTCCTCAAGCTCTTTAAAGTCCAGCTTTAGTCCTGTCATAATGTTTTCTGCCGGCACTTCATCGTTAAAGCTGTAGAATTTAGGAAGTGTTATCTCCTGAAAGTCATAAACCATCAGATTTTTATGCTCCACATCGATGATCCAGTACTCCCGAACTCCTGCTTCCTTATATTTTAGAAGCTTAAGATAGAGATCCCTTTTCCGGTCTTCCAGGTCACTTCCCAGAAACTCTATGGTAACTCTCGGAGCACCTTCAACAAACTCCCCTCCGGCAACCTGTTCCTCATCCTTAACCACACAAATATCAGGAACTATGACGGTTTTGTCATCCTTATCAAGCCTTACACCCACAAACATAAAGGGTCTTCCGTACTCTTCGCCTTCATTACAAGCCTTCATGATCATGCCGTAAAGGTTCCTAAGGTATATACCATAGATAGGAAGATAAGACTTCATTTTGTATATGTAACCATCGATGAGCTCTGTCCTGTCCTCTCTTTTCTGATTGTCTTCAATCGTGTAAGGTCCAATGTCGTACATTTTTCTCCTCTCCATAACAGTAAAAACTCCCATATCCTCATAATCCTGTCATATGCGCATTCAGAATCAGCTCTATGCAAATGTCGATTTCAACATCTTCCATTTCCTATTATCTGAAATTATGCAGGCAAACCTTGCATCAATTCTACACCAATGCCAGTTCCCGCATCTTCGGAAGTCCTTCCGTTTCATGACTTGCTATGATAATTGGTCTTCTGCCTTTGTTTTCCATGATATAGTTTATCACTCTGTCTCTGGTTTCCGGGTCAAGTCCTGTCAATGGTTCATCCATAATAAGAATATCCGAAGCCGGAAGCATTGCCCTTACTATGGCAACACGTCTCTGCATTCCACCGGACAGTTCCCTTACGGGTTTGTCCAATGCCTCTTCCTCCAGTATCTTCCCGAGAGCCTCTCTTGCTCTTACCCGGGAGATCATGGGGTCCACACAGGCCACGTTCTCCACTGCAGAAAACTGCTCCAAAAGCCGGTTTTCCTGGAAGACCATACCTACTCTGAGCTTTTTTCCACCTCCGGCAGCTTCTCCCATTGTTATCTCAATGCTTCCGCTGTCAGCAGTCTCCAAACCAGCCATGATTCTTAACAAGGTTGTCTTGCCGATACCGGAAGGTCCTCTCAAGAGAACGTCTCTGGAATCCGAGGCTGTATCAATCATGAGATTCACCCGGTCCAGAACTATCTTCCCATCATATGTTTTAGTAATATCCCTGATTTGAATCAGCACTGATATTCACCTCACTATTTCATAATGAATACATATAAATCGCCATTCTTCCACTTTCAGTTAGTGTCGCAAATGGTAATTGAAAGAATTTTTCACACTACGTTCATATTTAATCAGGCTTTTATACACACCTTTAATACTTTCAGTATCAGCTTTTCAAGTATCATCGCCGTCAGTATGATGGTTATGGTCCAGGCAAAGAGGTCTGCTGTTTCAAGATATATTTTTGACTGATACAGGCTGTTTCCCACCGATTTCAGCGGCTGCCCGATAACTTCTGCAGCAACACCGCTTTTCCAGGCCATACCGAGGGCCGCCTGAAGGCTGCTATTCCAGAAAGGATACAGGGACGGCAAATATATGTAGCAAAGCTTCCTGAGCATCGGCATTCTGAATACCTCGGCCATCTCCAAAAGCTTTGGGTCCGTTGCCTTGAGTCCGCTGAGCGTATTCAGATACAGAACCGGGATAACCACCAGTGTACTAACGTAAAGGGATAAAATTTTGTTACCGGCCCAGATAAGTAAAATGATAACAAAACTGGCGACAGGTATTGCCTTCAATGTAGTTATGAAGGGTTTCAGAATATCCTCCGCATACTTCTCCCTATAAGACAGCCATGCCAGTAATATCCCGATTATCGAGCCGATAAAAAATCCACCCATAATTCTTACTGCCGAAAACAGTATGGATTGCCAATATTCCCCCGTTAAAATCATTCTCTTTAAAGCTATAATCGTGTTAACGGGGCCGGCAAGCATGATATTGTTATGCACCAGAAGGCTTGTCAGATGCCATATCAAAAGCCAAAAAATCACGATAAAAGACTTCTTTAACATATATATAGATGTTCCTTTTTATGCTGTTTTGTAGAAATCCTCTCCCGGAAGCTTTCCACCTACTGATTTAGGATTCTGATCAAAGAGAACCTGAAGGTATCCGGAAAGATTTGTTTTCATTTCATCTCCTGTTATTGCAACGATATTGCAGTTCGGTATAGCCTTTGCTGCTATAGGTGCCTTTGCAATGATTCCATACTTTGCAATAAGCTCAGAAGTTCCTTCGATGTCTGAATTGGCCTTCTCGGTGCTGGCCTTGTGATCTTCAATGAATGCCTCCACTTTGTCAGCATTAGCCTCAAGAAAATCATTACGTACTACTGTAACTCCGGTGAGGAGCTTTGATTCGGGTGAAACCGCATCCCACTCGTCTGTAAGGGAGAAAGCAACCTTAAGCTGATCATTCTGAGCAATTGCTACAGTCACAAATGGCTGAGGAAGAACTGCGATCTGATTCGGATCATTCTGAAGAAGTGCTGCAATCTCGGTTGCCTCAGACTTAAACTCAATGTTACAGTCTGTTACTTCATTTTTATCAAGAAGGAAGTTGATGGCATACTCAGGTGTTGCTCCCTGTCCCGTGGAAAGAAGTGTCTTTCCCGCAAGATCCTTAACTGATTTGATGCTGTCATCAGCTGTAACGCAGTAAAGGACACCAAGTGTATTGATATCTATAACGCTGACTCCCTGCTCTGTTTTGTTATAAGCAATGGCTGCAAGGTTAGCAGGGATAAGTGCTATATCAAGGTCTCCTTTTACAAGTTTTCCGAGAATCACATCCGGCTGTGTCTGCATCTCAAAAAGATAGCCGTTCTTATCTCTGGTCTCAACTTCGTTCATAAGGTTTACAAGGCCCATAGTGGTAGGTCCCTTGAGAGAGCCGACTCTTACTGCTCCTTCCGATGTGTCGCCGAATGCTTCCGTCTCCGTTGTCTCAACTGAAGCAGAGGTTTCTTCTTCCTTTGATTCCTCAGCTGCCTTACTTTCCTGAGGGTTTTCTGCTGCAGCTTCTTTTGAATCTTCTGATTCTGTCTTAACTTCTTCTGATGCACCGGTTTCTTTCGCTGCCTCTGTTGCTGCTTCTGCCGAAGCCGCAGGAGTGGTCTCTGCAGTTGTCTCTGTTTTAGCACTTCCGCAACCCACCAGTACCGATCCGGCAAGCACTACTGCCGTTACAAGCTTTAAAAATTTGTTCTTTTTCATAATCTCCTCCTAAAAATAACTTTAAAAATTTCATCTTTATACAGAAAATTTCTTCCAAACTACCGTCTAATTATATTTCAACCCTCATACGCTAGCAAGTTTTTAATTCTGTTAAGAAAAGAGACCGGCTCGCGCCGGTCCCTTTCTTTCATACTAATTACCATTCCGCCGGCGAGCGGCGGCACAAATAGTGATGAAAGTATCGATTCCCCTCTATGCTGCATATATAATGAAAGCGAGAAGCTACACTACAAAGCACGATGAGGAGAGTCGTAAAAACTTTCTCGTTTTAGACAGCATACTAATCAGTGTAAGTTCCCACCTTTCAAGCACAAATAAGTGGCTCTATCAGACCGTACACTAAGAATTGTTTTAACTCTTGTTAAATGTGTGGTGGAATAGTCAATGGCTTCTCTCTATTTTTTAAGGAAAGGAGCATTGCCTATGAAAGTTGTTTATCAAACCTGTTGTGGCGTCGATGTTCA
>NZ_FNRG01000054.1 GCF_900107835.1 Oribacterium sp. KHPX15 | reverse complement strand
ACAATGTACGGTACTCTAGGACCGGAGAGGACGGTCTGGGATGAAGAAGCCAACGAAGCTATGAAGGATAGCGTAAAAAAGATAGATAATAAAAAAGGAAAAAGAGGAAAATAACACGTTTATAGATAATCCCTAAAGGAATCATTTTTGATGCAGAAAATCAGATGCGTAGTAGAGAGAATTACATATCAGAATCCTGAGAATGGGTACTCGGTTCTTAAGTGCAAGGTAAAGGATTATACAGAACTGGTCACAATCATTGGCAACATGCTTGATGTCAATGTGGGATCAGTTCTTTTGGTGCATGGAAACTGGAAGGTCGATACAAAATACGGTAAACAGTTTATGGCGGATACCTGGGAGGAGACACTTCCCGCAACTGTTTACGGCATGGAAAAATATCTAGGCTCAGGACTTATAAAAGGCGTAGGTCCAAAGTTTGCACAAAGGATCGTTCGAAGATTTGGAATGGATTCCTTTACTGTGATTGAAGACAACATTGAGCTTCTTATAGAAGTTGAGGGAATTGGAACCAAGCGCATACAGATGATAGCTGAATCCTGGCAGAAACAGAAAGAGATAAAGAACATCATGCTGTTTCTTCAGGAGCATCAGGTCAGCACCTCCTATGCAGCAAAGATATTTAAGCAATACGGCAATGAAAGCATTTCTGTCATGAGGGAGAATCCATACAGGCTTGCGGATGATATCTGGGGCATAGGCTTTAAGACGGCGGACCAGATCGCAATGAAGCTTGGCTTTGGTAAAGAGTCTTATGTACGTCTCCGAAGTGGACTTATGTACACATTATCTGAGCTTTCAAATGATGGCCATGTATACGCTGAAAGACGGCAGCTCATAGACCGGGCAAAGGAACTTCTTGAGGCATCAGAAGAAACAGTCATATTTACTCTTGATGACATGATAAAGAAGGAAGAGCTGATATTTGAACAGAGTATCTCTAAGACAGATGCTGATGGAAACAGTATTATCCCGATATATCTTCCGCCTTTTTACTATGCAGAAATCGGCGTTGCATCAAAATTAAAGAAGCTTAGTGATTCCCCGGCAGGAGATAAGCTTTATACAAGGCTTACCGAAGCAAGAAAGAAGACCGGAAACAATGAATTATCAGTTGATGTTGGAGCCATAGAGAAGATAACAGGAATGTCTTATGATGACATTCAGGTAGAGGCCATAAGGAAGGCTGCTACAGCAAAAGTAATGGTGCTTACAGGTGGTCCCGGTACTGGGAAGACCACAACAACACATGGGATCATCTCGGCTTTTAAGGCATACGGACTAAAGATCCTTCTTGCAGCGCCTACAGGCCGTGCTGCCAAAAGGATGACAGAAGCAACAGGGATGGAAGCAAAGACCATCCACAGACTCCTTGAGTTTAAACCGCCTGAGGGATATCAGAAGAATGAGGAAAACCCGCTTGAAGGTGATGTTCTTATCATCGATGAGTGCTCAATGATAGACATTATCCTTATGAACTCATTGCTTAAAGCAATCCCGGAAACCATGAGGCTCATAATGGTTGGTGATATAGACCAGCTTCCATCGGTTGGAGCCGGAAATGTCCTTCGTGACATCATAGATTCCATGGCATTTCCTGTCATAAGACTAACCCGGATCTTCAGACAGGCGCAGACAAGCCGTATCATCATGAATGCCCATAGGATTAATGATGGTAAGATGCCGGACATAAGTAACCGAAAGGATACGGATTTCTTTTTTATTCAGAACGAGGATGCCGAAGCAGTTTCCGGTGAGATAGTAAAGTTTGTTCAGAACAATCTTCCGAAATACTACCACGTGGAGCCTTCACAGATACAGGTACTTACTCCAATGCAGCGAGGAGTTGTTGGAGCCACAAGCCTAAACCTCTCACTTCAGGAAGCACTTAATCCTGCTGAGGAAGAGATATTTATGAAAGGCAGGGGAAAAGTCACCATGCCTAAACCAAGCCTTCACCGAAGCGGTTATGTCTACAGGGCAAACGATAAGGTGATGCAGATAAAGAATAATTATGATAAGGAAGTCTTTAATGGAGATATAGGCATCATTGAGTCTGTAAATGACACAGACAGAACCCTGAAAGTTAACTTTGATGGCCATATTGTGGAGTACGATGTCAGCGAGCTCGATGAGCTTGTTCATGCCTATGCCACCACCATACATAAGGCACAGGGTTCTGAATATCCTATCGTCGTAATGCCTGTCCTTATGAACCATTACATCATGCTACAGAGGAATCTTATCTACACAGGTATAACTCGTGCAAAAAAGATACTTGTTCTGGTGGGGACGAGGAAAGCTCTGTCCTATGCTGTTCGGAATGTGACAGTCAGTAAGAGAAATACCATGCTGAAGGAAAGGCTGTCCGGAGGAAAAGTTATTTTGAAACATTAAACGGAATGCTAAAATCCATCTTAAGGGCAGCGCGTTTCTGTCTGCGACAACATAAAGGATTTTATTAATGAATGATCATATTCGGATTTTAAAAAATAAATATACAGTCAACGGGTACAAGGATTCTCTTTTTACAAGGAGTGAAGCTGAAAATGCCATCCGCTTTCATAGGAGTCTTCCGTATTACAATGAAGCGCCACTAAAGTCCCTGTCATCCGCTGCAGAGAAGTACGGTGTCGGGGCAATTCTTGTAAAGGATGAATCCACGAGATTCGGACTTAATGCTTTTAAGGGACTTGGTGGAAGCTATGCCATTTTCAGAATACTGTGCGACTATTTTGGAATGGATCATGAGACTTCAGTTTACGAGGATTTCCTGGATTCCGATATTCGTAAACAGTGTGAGAATATTGTATTCGTAACTGCAACAGACGGAAATCATGGAAAAGGTGTTGCATGGGCCGCAAGCCTGTTTGGTTGTAAGTCACACGTGTTGATGCCAAAGGGTTCCGCTGAAGCAAGGAAACAAGCGATTGAAGAGGTAGGGGCGAGCTCTGTTTTGATAACGGATCTAAATTATGATAAGACAGTTGCCCTTGCAAAGAAGCTTGCTAAAGAAAATGGATGGATTCTGGTTCAGGATACATCTTGGGAAGGATACGAGGAGACTCCCCGCTGCATCATTGAAGGATACCTTACAATGGCTCAGGAAATCATCGGACAGATGGGAGGGAGGAAACCGACTCATGTGTTTCTGCAGGCAGGAGTAGGTGCGATGGCAGGAGGTGTCACAAGTTTTCTTATGAATGTCTTTAAGGAGGATCCACCAATTATTACAGTTGCTGAACCAAGTACCGTAGCATGTGTTTATATGTCAGCGGAAAAAGCAGATGGGAAACCGCATGCTATTGAGGGCAATCCTGAGACTATTATGGCAGGACTTAATTGTGGAACACCATGCAGTATCACATGGCCTGTTCTCAGAGACGCTGTTTCATTCTACTGTGCTTGTGAAGATTGTATTACTGAAAGAGGGATGCGGGCCTATGCCTTACCGGAGAATGGAGATCCCGCCATCGTTTCAGGTGAATCCGGTGCAGTGACATATGGATTACTTCTGGAGATTCTTGAGGATTCGGAACTAAGGAAGCTCTGGAAAATAGATGAAAACTCAGCTATTTTACTCATCAACACTGAGGGAGCTACAGATCCGGTTAACTATAGGAAAATCCTTACTATGGAGGACGTTTAATGAATGCAAAACGAGGATATGTACCTGAGGATGACATGAACTTTTCTGAAGCTTCAATTAAAGATATGCGCTCAGCCTCTCGTCATTTATGCTACCTTATAAACGAAGGATATGATCTTAAACAGGCCTCAACCTTTGTTGGAAATCATTTTATGTATTCAGAGCGGCAGCGTTTGGCTCTTATGAGAAGCGTTGCCACTAAAGAACAGTTAGAAATTCGAAAAGGAAAGGAAAAATCATCAATTTACGGAGAAGAAGTATGGATTGATGGGTTTAATACTATTATCACACTGGAAGTGATGATCAGCGATTCAATATTGTTTCTCTGCCAGGACGGAACAATAAGAGATCTTGCAGCACTTCGGGGTACATACAGGATAATCCCTGAAACTGAAAAGGCTATAGAGATTTTACTGGGTACTCTTGATGATCTTGGAGCTGAAAATATCCATATATTGCTTGATGAACCTGTTTCAAATTCGGGAAGACTTAAATCCTTTATTGCGGAAATAGCGGACATCTATAAGATTCCTTTAGATATTCAAGTTCTAAAAGCTGTCGATAAAGAATTGTTGGAAAAAGAAAATGTCATTACGTCTGATTCCATAATCCTTGATCATTGCAAAAGCTGGTTTAATCTGATGGAAAAGTGTGTTAAGGATCAGAATATTAGTCCATTGCAGGTATGGGAGTAGCTGAAGGAGATACAAACAATATCATGAATACATACGAAGCATATTTAAAACACGGAGCAGGAAACATTATCACAATCGAAGAGTGTATGCAGATCTATTCAAAACTAGTAGAAAGCATCTCTTTATGCAAGATGGAAGATAAGGAAGAGTTCTGGAATGAATTTATTGATCGAGCGGCCAGATATACTTATATAAGGAATCAGTGGGAAACCATGAATACAGAAGAAAAGATGGCTGCTGACGATGGCCGGACTCAGGCCCATAATGTTGTGATCACTGCTCTAAATACTCTTGCAAGAATAGTAGAGAATGAGGGCGGTGATGCTTCATGGAGATCACAGCTTGGAGATTACAGGAAGCGTATAGGCGATTTTGCCTGCTTTGTGTCTTATATAACAGGAATATGCAATAGATAAAAAGGTATCAGCGTCTGACGGAGTCATATCATTCCGTTAGACGCTTTTTTACATATGTACCTGTCTTTAAGATTAAAGTGCTTTACAGATTATCCTCACCCCATTTCTTCAAATTAAGAAGAATGGGGATGAGGCTTTTTGTTTTTTCTGTAAGATTGTATTCGACTCTTACGGGCATTTCATCGTACTGTTTTCTTTCCACAAGCCCGTCTGTTTCCAGTTCTTTCAGTGAATTGGCAAGCATAGTATTAGTGATTCCGTGAATGGAGCGTCGTAATTCTCCGTATCGCACGATATCATTTTTATCGATGACGCAAAGGATCATTATCTTCCACTTTCCGCCAATCTTATCAATTATTCTTTTTAACCCACAATTTTGTCCCGCGATATCTTCGCATAATGGTTCATGGTTCTCTTTTTTTCTCATGGTATACTTTTCCTTACTAGGTAAATAAATACTGCGTACTTGATATATTTTTCATACCACATATAATAAAGTTATCAGCTGAGAAACGCAAGTGGTCAAATACAGATAGTTTTGAAAGGACGCCGTGAACCGGCGTAAAGGTAAATGATATGGAATACAGATTTACAAAGGATAATTTTGACAAAGAAGTAGTAAACAGCGATGTACCTGTACTGGTTGATTTCTATGCTGACTGGTGCGGACCATGCAAGATGATGGGACCTGTTGTTGAAGAGCTTGCCGGAGAATTTGAAGGAAAGTTCAAAGTAGGCAAGGTTAATGTTGACCAACAGCCGGAGCTCGCTCAGAGATACGGAGTAATGAGCATTCCTTTCTTTGCATTTATCAAGAATGGTAATGTTTATGACAGCGAAATGGGTGCTGTTCCAAAGGAGAGACTCGTTAGAAAAATGGAAGCAATGGTGTAAGGATACAAAAAATACTTGTTCTTGAAGGGATTAAAATTTCATGAAGCTTGATGTAAGCATTCCTGTGATGACGGTTTTTCTGCAGGGTCTTCTTAGTTTCTTTTCTCCGTGTGTATTGCCTCTTATCCCTGTTTATATAGGATATCTGTCCGGCGGAACAAAGGAATATGACGAACAGGGAAAAATCAGATACAACAAGGTAAAAGTACTGGTAAATACATTCTTTTTTGTCATAGGTGTCAGTTTTGCATTTTTCCTTCTCGGATTCGTGATGACCGGTGTGGGAAGATTCTTTAGTGGAAACCAACTCCTGTTTGCAAGGATAGGCGGAATAATAGTGGTTATGTTTGGACTTTACCAGCTTGGCATATTGGGAAGCAACAGTATGCTCAGCAGGGAACACCGATTATCCGTAAGATTTGAAAAGATGTCTGCATCTCCATGGACGGCCCTGATCATGGGATTTGTATTTAGTTTTGCATGGACACCTTGTGTGGGACCTGCTCTGTCAACAGTACTCATCATGGCATCCACTGCAAGTACTGCAGGGACCGGGTTTATGCTTATTGCAGTATATACCCTTGGATATGTTATCCCATTTATGGCAGTAGGACTGTTCACAACTCAGTTGCTGGAGTTTTTCAGGAATCATAGAAGCGTACTGAAGTATACTGTAAAGATCGGCGGAGTACTGATGATACTGATGGGAGCCATGATGTTTTCAGGAAGCATGAACAGGATAACAGGGTATATGACTACCATAGCGGCTGAGAGCAATGCAACCATCGAAGATAACGAAGTTCCCGCTGATGTTAATAATTCTGAAACTCCGGATGATATCGATAAAACTGAAGAATCCACTGAAAGTACAGGTAATTCCGGATCTGAAAATGATACAAAGCAGGAGTATACTGATGCTCCGGATTTTAGTCTTTCTGATCAGTATGGGAATATACATGCATTATCAGATTACAATGATAAAATCATATTCCTTAATTTCTGGGCAACATGGTGTCCTCCTTGTAGGGCAGAGCTTCGCTATATTCAGGAGCTGTATGAAGAGTACAGTACCGATGAGGATTCAGATGTAGTCATTCTTGGCGTGACATTTCCGGGACTTGGTAATGAACAGGATATTGATGGGGTCAAAGATTTCCTCACAAAGAACGGATATACATTTCCGGTGCTTCTTGATGAGAATGCATCACTTATGGTGCCGTATTATATAAATTCTTTCCCCACCACATTTATCATCTTGCCGGGTGGAAAAGTGCTTGGATACATACCCGGTGGCATGACCAAAGATATCATGCAGGACGTGATAGAGCAGGCTAAGGGATTAATATGAAACATAGGAATCCCGGTGATGATAACAGAAGGATTAGAATGTCAGTGAAGCTGATCTTCCCCAATTTGAAGTGAATAATGCTTAGAGAGGATACATAGAATGAGAAAGGCTGTTAATGATATCGATATATGTGTTGCCTGCGGGGTCTGTGCCAATCAGTGCCCAAGGGATGCTATATCCATTTTTAAAGGCTGCTATGCGGTTGTGGACGCAGGTAAATGCGTAGGATGCGGTTTGTGTGAAAAGGCATGTCCGGCGGGTTCCATAAAGGTTTCGGAGGTGGAAAATGGCAGTAAGTAAGAAAAAGCGCTGGTATGATTACCTTTGGATCTGGGCTATTGTTTATTTCGCACTTGGATTCTTCAATATCCTTTTTGCATGGCTTGGAATGATAGATTTTATTCTGCCGCTTATTTTTGCAATTGTAGGCGGAAATAAATGGTTCTGTAACCATATGTGCGGAAGAGGACAGCTCTTCTGGGTACTGGGAAGGGATCTTAAATGTTCAAGAAGAAAGCCTGCCCCTAAGTGGATATCTTCAAAATGGTTCAGGTATGGATTTCTGATATTCTTCCTTACAATGTTTGGAACCATGGTATTTCAGACATATCTGGTATTTTCCGGAGCAGGGACACTCAGGAAAGCAATAAAGTTATTCTGGACCTTCAGAGTTCCATGGAAATGGGCTTATAATGGCAGTATATTCCCTGACTGGGTTGCTCAGTTTGGATTTGGATTCTATAGTCTGATGCTTACATCTACACTTATAGGACTTATAGTAATGGTACTTTATAAAGAGAGAACCTGGTGTTCTTTCTGTCTAATGGGGACAATGACCCAGGGGATATGTAAACTAAAAGCAAAAGATTGATACCTGATGCTGACAACCTATGCGTGGATTTTCGCGTAGAAGTTGTCAGTTTTTTTGTGTGTTAAATACAGGAATAACCAATAGATAAATAAGCCTGATAAATAGCGGCTAACTCACGAAAATGTCATGAGTTGGCCGCCTTACTTGTTTTAGGATTTTCATTCTCAAAACATTAGTTCTTGAAATTTAGAAGTTTCGGAGTATAATAGTGTCAGAACTTATGTTTGTTGAATGAGGATTTAAAATGAGTAAGCGATTTCCTGTAGATGTGATTCTTCAGCACAATACCGACGGTACAATAATACCGATAAGACTTAGATTTACTAATAATGACGGTGAAAGAGTAGACTATACAAT
>NZ_FNRG01000010.1:35001-111001 GCF_900107835.1 Oribacterium sp. KHPX15 | reverse complement strand
TATGCGGTAATCCCTGTTACCTTTGTCTTATCAACTTTAGTATACAGGTAAATCCACGTTGCTACAAAGAGGAGGTCATTACATATTGTCTAATACTGTTAGTCTTATTATACTAACACTGTTAGTTTTGTCAATGATATTTCTATACGAACCACTTTACCAAGCATTTTTTAATAATAGAAAAAGGACAGGTTTTTTATTCCCTGTCCTCAAACTTATATCATCTTAAAAAACTTTAGTGCCTCAGTAATAGCATTCTCCTTTTCTGGTGTTGTTCCCGGCTGCCTGCATGGCCGTAGATACGCGAGTATAAATATAGCATTTAGTCTTCTTCATAATATTCCTTTCAATTTTTCTTGACTGATCAGAAAAATCCCTTTATTATCGTTAATAAGGAAATGGGTTTTCACCGGGTAGGGCTTATGCCTGACAGGACTTGCTCGTTTCTTTTTTTATTTCTAAAACATCATATAGGTATTTCTTCCCACTTGAAGCATGTCTTATAAGTAAACGACCTTTAAATATATTGTATCGAACCACTTCCCCATCCTCATTAAATATCGGAACAGCAAATCTAGTCTCATATCGGTACCAACCATTCTTTGCATCTCTGCCGTGCTTAGCCTTTCGGTTATTCTCAAAAATACCGTTTGTAGCAATCTCAATCATCTCCGGCAAAACCTGAGCGGCATTAGCCTTAGCTTTTGCAACTGCTCCTTTTAGCTTCTTTGTGTAAACAGATCCAGCATATTCCCCGGGTAACTCTGTCCCTATATAAATCATTTCCTTGTCTTCTGCGATACTGTAGAAGTCTCCTACGTATTGCTTAAGGTATTTTTCGACCGCCTCCCAGTCAACCTGTTTTCCCTTGAATATATTGTCATTGATCATGACTATTTTGTTGTTATCTGCATCCTTGATAACCGAAATATTTCTATTGTCTTCAGCCAATTGTAATCTGTCTCCATTTCTTTTGAAGTCGCATTTTGCGACTTCAAGTTTTAATACAAGCTTTTGAAATCACGAATTACGACTCTATTCATATATTTTCTAAATCATCCAACTTCTTCAGCGTTTCCATATAAGCCACAAGCCTCTTTTGCTGTTCCTCCCTTAAATTATGATAATTATCGATTATTTGAATATCATATGGTGTAAAACGGCTTTCCGGATTTGATGTAGCAATATCCTCCTCATCATCAATTCCTTTACCTGTCAGAAGCTGTTCCGGAGTAACCTTTAAAACGTTACAGATATCCATTACCTTATCTGCGGAAGGACAGGAACCCTTCTTTTTCCACTCACTGATGGTAGAGTTGGCAATGCCTATTTGCCTTGCAAATTCCACTTGTGTCATATTTCTCTGCTTTATAAGTTTTATGATTCTTTCTGTAATTGTCATATCGCTCTCCTGAATTTCATTATAATGAATTTCATTTACATGAATTTATTTTAACATCAAGCTCATATGACATCAACTACAAAATCATGCAGTCTTCTTCAACCATGAATGATGTCAAGGACTGCGACAATACCACAAAAGCGCAGTGGGCGATTTATAGTAAAATATTCCAGATTAATTTCAACAAAATGGAAGACTACGAACGCGATCTGTTCATTGACATCATTAATCGATACTCAAATGTTCTCAAGCAGATGAGGGGAAATGGACGAGGTAAAAAACGGAAGTAACACAAGACCGCAGGACTTGTCCGGGATCTATCCCGCAATACCTTTTCGCATAAAGAAAAGGCGCACCTCATACCTGCCTATAGGTAGGTATAGAAGTGCGCCCTTAGTTCCTAAGGGATTTTCCTTTATTGGCGAATTCTTGTTTTATGTTTCTTTAATCTCTTAGACTATTAAAAATACTATCTATTTCTTTTGTACTTTGATTTTTAGTGCTATTTTTTATTTTTTCCAAAAGCTTATCCCCATCATTGAAAAAATCCCTTGTTAACTCTGCAAATTCTTTAGATGATTCTATTCCAAGACGTCTTGTAGTTTTATCAGATACTGTAGATACTAAAACATTATTATTTGTAGCTACTTCCTTCTTTGCTTCGCTGATTAAACTTAGAATACTTTTATCATCACTAGTTTTTATCGCCTCCTTATCAAGACTATTTAGCACCTCATAAACATAACTTAACTTTTTTAATTTTAGACCATCATCGTTTTCCTGCGATTTTGCCGCTATACTGCTTGTCGTTGAAGATGACTTCAATGCTTTCCTTAACAACTGCATCTCCTCATCTGTTATTTTTTCATTTTCTTGATCAGAATCGACTTTGCCTTCATAATCTTTGTTTCCTTTGATACATTGTTTTAAATTATCCATAAATCGAATTAGATTTTCTTTACTTTTTTCTGAATCCAGATCACATTTGATACCTTTTAAATAATTTTCGTCATCAGATATTTTTTCAAAAAATTCATTGAGAATTTTAATGTTATCCACATCGCACACGCTGAGTAACTTATCATACACTTCCTCATAGGCAAGATGAAGACATGACGCACCAAAAATTATCATGTTTATTCTTTTACCGGTCTCTTTGTCTTGTTTGTTTAGATTGTTCTCATTTTCAAATATTACACGAGCCAAAATATATGAATTAATTACTCTTTTGATAGACCTTGGATTACATTCTACAGATGTTTTTATTAAATTAACAATCGTCGGTATATCTTCCTCTTCTATATCATGCAGTAATGTTCCATCCGTATCCCTTGTCAATTCTTTGATATAGTTTTCGATATCATAACTACCTACGGGCAAATAAAATGGAAGCTGTATTATTTTATCGAAGAAATTTTTAGCTTTACTTTTATCGAAATCACTACCATACTTTTCTTTAATGCCACTGACCACAACATTATAATCTATGGCAAGTATGAAAATACAATTCTCACATTCAAGAAGCACCTTCATAACTTCCATCAATTCAACTGCTTTTCCAGGCTTCAACCGGTCTAGATCATCAATAAAGAAAACGACTCTATCTACTTTTTTCTTTTTTTCACTCTCAACCTCTATTTTCTCATTAATTGCCTTTTGAATATCGTCTCTTATCGAATCAATTGCCTTGACGAGATCATCAGTTTCCTGTTCTTTATTCTTTTTTATTTCCTCAAGTGCCGAGGACATAGCCTTTGACGCAACCTCTCCATATGGAACTATATCAATCGCTTGAAAAGCTGCATTTTTTAATAGATGTTTTGATATAATTCCGAGCGTTCCCTTAAGTTTCTTTACAGTAGTTTTTTTGGGATCAGCTTCTAATGCATTTAAAATACTCCTTAAAAAGGATATGGAAAGTTGATTCCCAAGATCAAACTGAGAATATTGCCAAGTATTTATGGTTGTACAAAAAGCAGACTCTCCGATAATGTCATTCAAGCGATTCATCATAGAGGTTTTACCGCTACCCCAATCACCCTGTATCGCTATAGTCATTGGTGTCTTACATGTTTTAATAAACTGTGCCAATCCATTAGTATAGGATTGTATATTAAAAAGATCTTTTTGAGACGCTTTATCGTCACAACCTTTTAAACTTTTTTTCATATATCCCTCACAAAGTAATATTAATTAATAATGTTTTAGGCAATCATGTTCACTTTTCCCACATTCATGAAATATATATCTTGGAAACTTCCCTATTTTTACTTAGCCACATCAATCATTATATCCACCCTGCATTACATGACTTAATGATGCTACTCCATACATATCTACATGACCGTAGGCGGCAACATCGTAGTCACCCATAACATCTACTAGGTCACCTGCAAGAGTTAACGTATAATTATAATCTATAAAATTAATTAGAGCATTTCTATCTGAGCTAAAAGGTTCAAATACGGTTTCACCTAAATATGAAGATTCAGGAATATTAAATTCAGAAACAAGTAACGCGATTTCACTTTGACTTAAAGGCTTTCTAGTGTGGTAATCCAAAAGATTAACTCCATTTTTACTTACTATACTGTCTGGAAGAGGACAATAGTCACCAGCTTGATTCTTAAAGCTATATCCTTTTGTGTAGGTCTGATTTGGACCGTTTACTCCTGCTAAAGTTACTGCCCCACGATAAATCCCAGCGTATTGGTCATATATGTTTACAACTGTTACTCCTGTTTCATCAGGGTATAACGCTGATGGATTTTGAACTGTATTTACTTGGGTTAAGTTTGGGTCCGAGACTGTGTTTCCTGTCATAGCTGTGGAACTTGAACTCCCGCCACTTAATACGGTTCCATTGGAGACATGCTTGGTTCCTGTAACATTCTCAGCTGTGTAGGTGGATAAACCCATTTGAGCGAGCTGATTCAGTGTTGTGTCACTCAAAGCCCCTTGATAGGATGCTGATGTATCGGCAATAATAGTAATTCCATTATAAATATCGCCATTCTTAAGTAACTTACCAAAATGGCCGGTACCTCTTGTATTGTCCAACAGATAATACTTCCCATTAGATGTAACAATACCTGATTTCATGTTACCCATACTGTCTATGAGATACCAGTCTCCACTAACTTCGTCCTGTATCCATGCATCTGTAACAGCCTGTCCGTTTGCCAATGTATAATGCCAATTATTAGCAGCGTCTATATTCCAATATGGCGAATAAGAGGAATTTGTGTCAGCAAAAGTGCAAGTGCTCACAACTGAGCTAAAAACCATAACCAGTGCCATTAATAACCATTTTTTCTTCATACATACTCCTTTTAATTGAATTGGTATTTTAGTGATTAAGTATTATCTAACCTATTTTTTATCATGTTGATAATTCCGAAACAAATTAACAATATAATAAACCATGGTTGTTATGGAAAGCAATAATTATTGCTCGCTAATTGGCGAAAACGCCAAATCACCCCAGCTAACGCACACAAACAATATGTTAATAATGACCAAAATATGATAAAATTTATAATAATTCTACCTAGGAGTGTTAATTGATATGCGCGTAATAAAATGGCTTTATCCAATAATAGACAATGGCGAATCCTCTGACCATATTAAATATGTCGAAAATAATTCAATAGAAATTCCTGAGGTTTTGTATGACGAGTGGAAGATCAAAGATTTTGATTATTACATCAATATCATAGGAAAAAAAGATTCTGATGACTCTTCAACATACTTTGATACCGATAACAATAATGAATTCGACGGTCCTTATGGTTTTGGAAGTGATACATTATTAGAACTTGCTCTCGCTTTAAGGCTTCAGCCGATTTTGCATAACGGTTTTCATGAATCTAACTCAGGACAGGATTCAGGCTACCATGAAGTATCTTTCCACCTTTCACGTGATGACAACCGACAAGCACAAAAAATATCTGATGACCATGACATTGCATGGAAATATATCATATATCAGACAGAGCTTATGAAAGTTGTAGATGCGCTTCAAAATTACCAAAGTAGTCACGATGAAAGTAAGGATGAAATCATAGATGAAGTGATTGCCATAAGAGAATTCTTAATAGATTATAATAATTCATGGATTCAAATCAATAAATCTAAAAGAAATCATCATACTCATTACGATTTTCCGAAATATGACGATCCATTCAATATTCCTCCTTCGGAAGAAACTGATATTCCTTTTGATGACATATTCTTTTGGGAAGCCTATCAAGATCTTTTTGAAAATCCAAAATATGCCGCTACGATGCATGAGCTTCGAAGACTCTTGCTTAAACATAGAATCAATTCTTCAGTAAAGCAACAACAGCCCTACAACATATATGAAGAACTGGTTAGAAATATTTCTCTCAACCATGCCACTAAAATAATATTGTATAAATGCATAGCACATGCCTTCGGATATGCCAGAAATATGCTTGTAATCAATATGGCATTGGATTACATTGATGGTATTTCAGAAGATTACAGACTTCATAATATTGTTTATAATCTTATTGAAACAACAAGATATCATGTGGCTTCATATCTGGCTGGACCTTCTGTTAAAACCCATAACATTCATATGATAGTTAATAAAACTTCTAGCCGGAACAAATCATTTATCCTAGATTACAGAAAAAGCATATGCGCCATGCGTAGGCTTGTAAATTGTATAGACCAAAATATTGGAAATCTCATGAGATACAAAGAGCATTCGTCTAGAAAAAAACGTTCCGGCTGCTTTGGAATTCTAGAATATGCAACTCCCAGTGCATCATCCATAAATTATGTTGGATACTATAGCTTTAGCGGAATATTTGATGCCATTGATAGTACGATAATAAATCGTTCAGATTTATACGATGATTATTGCAAAAAAACTAAAAAGCAGATGAATACTTTTATTAAAAAGTTAATATCCAATTCTCCGGAGCTTATGTCTTTTTCCCCTGCTATCTGCACTCCAGATATGATAACCTACAGGCGTAGCAACGGAGGATTTGTCACACATGTTTTGGGAACTGTTTTAAATTATTGGAGTATTGATGATATTAAGTTGAACTTTTCCTGTTGCGAAAGAAAAATGTTGCCACTTATGGAAAAAAATGCAAGCCCTAGAGGCTGTGGGTACATTTTTACGAAATTCGATGCATGTGATATCTGCCAAAAATCAATTGGCATTACAGATACCAAAGGGTACAATCTTGATACCCTATCTATATATACTTTAAAATGTAACAATAAAATGCAATCCGATTAAAAGTAAGTGCCAGGGGCGTGTACTCTAGACGAAACGTTCGGGGTTACTCGTTCCGTCTTCGACCGCTGGTTTTTAGGTTATAGCACAAAAATCCCGCATTTTATCTGAACATGACATCAGATCTTCAATGATCTCGGGTTCATTAACGTAGGACAACATATAAATTAAAATACCTTTTAGTTCAAGGATTCCTTTTTATAATAGTGCAAGATTTAGACAGAACTATTCATTGATCTCATAAAGCACACAAATCAAGCATTTATAAATGGAAATGTACTCTGTCTAAACCTTAAATATACCTATAACACTGTGTGAGATCACATACTTTTGAGTATAATGATTCAATCCCACAAGTGAAATACACAAAAAGACACGTCTTGGATTGTAATTCATATCTCCAGCGTGTCTTTTATATTCGTCTTGTAGGTTATTAATTAAATCATCTGATACGCCCTAAGCGCCTCCACAATAGCCTTTTCCTTCTTAGGCGGACACTGTGGTTGCTTTGCATTCTCAGACTTATGTGACCAAACATTCTCTCTAATCTCAATCCCACATTTCTTCTTTACCTGTGTAATATAAAGAGTTGAAACGTGCATTCCATCGTTATGGTCTGCCACATATTTCCTAATCTCCGCATATGTAGCCTTGGTTTCAGCACTTGTTGCATCAAGCTCATCAAGATCGATCTCTACTTCTAGATAATCGTCCGGTTTCTTTTGGGACAAAAGAACAACAGTCTCCACATGAACCGTTTGCGAAAAATTATCCACCGGTCTTACTCTCCTAAGCTCATACCCATGATTCCTCAGATACTTTACATCCCGGGCCAATGTTGCCGGGTCGCAGCTCACGTACACAAGCTTCTCCGGTGACATCTCCACTATGGTTGCCAATGCTCTCTCATCGCAGCCCTTCCGGGGTGGATCTACGCACACCACATCTATGCGTTCTTCCGGGTGCTGTTTGTACCACTCGGGAAGCACCTCCTCTGCGGCTCCCACATAGAACTCAGCATTGGCAATACCGTTAAGCTCCGCGTTCTGCTTTGCGTCCCTGATAGCCTCCGGGATTATCTCAACTCCGTAAACCTTTTTTGCCTTCTGTGACATAAAAAGCGAGATGGTGCCGATTCCGCAGTAAAGATCCCAGACGTTTTCTGTTCCATTAAGGTCTGCAAACTCAAGTGCTGCACCGTACATCTGCTCTGTCTGAACAGGATTTACCTGGTAGAAACTCAGTGGCGATATCCGGAACTTTATATTTCCGATGGAATCCTCGATGTATCCCGGACCGTAGATGTCAACAATCTTAGTGCCCATGATGACGTTGGTTCTTTCAGTGTTGACGCTGAAGCTCAGGGAATCAACATGAACGCCTTCTCTTTCGGAGTGATTTTCCGCTGTCTGATCAGCCCCCTCAGGACTCTTTGTTCCGTTCCTGCGTCCCTCCTGAGCACCACACAATTCTTTCACCAGCTCTTCCTTATACGGCAGCGACCTTCCGTTTATCACAAGGCACACCATCAGTTCCCCTGACTTAAAGCCCTTTCTGATAAGCACATGCCGAACCAGCCCCTTACCTGAAACTTCATCATAAGGGTCAATGTCATAGCGCTCCATCCATGCGATGATCCTGTCAAGTATGACCTTATTCTCTTTCACTCCCAGCAGACAGTCCTCACACTCGATAACACTGTGTGTCCGGCCGGCATAAAAACCTGCGATGATCTTCCCTTCTTTGTTCCTTGCTATAGGGAACTGGGCTTTGTTACGGTATCTGAAAGGATCAGCCATACCAACTACAGGTTCAAATGTCTCGTCCAGAACCTCCTTCTCCACCTCACCGATGCGAAGCAGATCATTATAAACCTTATCCTGCTTAAACTTCAGCTGAGCCTCATAACTCATCTGCTGCAGCTGGCATCCTCCGCACTTCCCGGCAATGGGGCATGGCGGTTCTGCACGGAATTCACTTTTTTCCAAAACCTTTATAAGTCTTGCGAATCCATAATTCTTTTTTACCTTGGTGGCTGCTGCCAGCACCATATCCCCGATGACAGTATCCTTTATAAACCACACAAACCCGGCATCGGTTTTACCGATGCCGAGTCCTTCACTTGAAAAATCTTCTATTGTAACTGTAAACTGTTCATTCTTTTTCATCTGAAAATCTCCGGTGGAAGCATTAGCCTCCAAGTCTATCTCCGGATGAAGCCAACCTCTGAACAACTATCCCGTTACCTGCGCTCGATAAATACCTTTCCGGCAACATTAAGGGTGACACTTTTAGCGGTGTTCAGTTCTATGTTGTCATGAACCAGAACCGCCTGGCCTGTACCGGTCAGTCTGGCCTTATCCAGAGCAAGATTTGCGCAGGAGGTATAGTCCCATATCCTGTTGTAATTTTCCGGTTTGTGAATGCATATTCCCTGGGACAGTGTAAACTCCGGGAGCTGCTGCACACGTATAGCCTTCAGGATATCATCATTTATGCTTCTCAGACGGTCTATAACTTCATCATCACTATAGTCTTCAAAAAGTAATACAAACTCCGAGCCATCGTATCTTGCAGCATAAAGATGTTCTGATACATATCTCTTAAGGACATTGGAAAACTCCACCAGGCAACGATCACCGGTTCCATAACCATACATATCGTTTATACGTTTCACATTGTCGATATCAAGCATGGCGATTCCGAAAGTCATATGCTTAGCCGAGCATCTTTCAAAGAACCTGTCTGCCATATCATTAAAAGATTTACGGTTTGGAAGCCCTGTCAGGTCATCTTCTACTGTACGTTTCTCTAAAGCCGCTCTGAAATCATAATCCAAAAAGTCCATAACATCAACTTCAATCAGTAAACTCATGGCACGATTCTGAGCATGCAAAGCCGCATTGGAATACTCGCGGAACTTCTCAAGTTCCTCGAACTTCCTGCTGTTATTCTGGCTGTTCTCATAAAAATTGAGCTTTATGTTGCAAAGCTCCTGCTTGAATCCGTAAAGATCCGTATAATTCAGGAAATTCTCCATTTTTATGGAAAGATTCTTGAAATAATCCACATAACTCTCATTTTCCGCCAGAATGTTCAGTATAAAGAAATACTCCGAAACGTAATCCCCCTTAAAATTCTTTGAGGAAAAATAGCTGTTAATCTTACCGATATAAGCATCATCCCACTTATGGTCCCCTGTAAATTCATTCCACACGATATGGGCAACGGAAATATAAGGTTCAAAGGAAATACTCTTATTCTCCTGAACATAATTATCCATTTGTGTGATAATGTCTCCGGCGTTTGTGGTATCACCCAAAAGCACATAACATCTCACCAGAGAGCAAAGATGACGCACATAGTAAAGCGGGTAAAAATTCTCCCTGTTTATCAGGTAGAAAAACCTCTCCGTGGCAAGTTGAAACTTGATACCCTCATTATAGTTGCCTATGTTATAGCAAATATCGGAAAGATCCAGATATGAACGGATCAGTATATGTGCAAACTCCTTATGTTTTTCAATGTTTTCTTCGGAAATCCTTATGGCAGTGGACAGACACTGCATTGCATTGGACTTATTGCCCTGTCTTGTGAATGCACTGGCCAAAAGTGTTATGGCACGGCACAGCTCCAGCTTGGAATCAGACTCTGTAGCATCTTTGATGGTTTTTTTCAGATATCTCACACACTCACTGCAGTTACCCCTATTGTAGTAGTATCTTGCAATATAATAATTACACAAACTTGAAAGCGACTTATCGCCTCTTCTTCTGGAAACCTGCAGAAGTTCATTGCACACCCGTAAGGTTGACTCCAACGCCTCTTTCTTGTTCTCTTCCAGGGAATCTACCTTTTTGATTATATCCTGACTGTATCTTGAAAAATCCATACTATCCCTCTTTATATAAAATCCCACTATGCACGAATCCTTGCGGATTCTTCTGAACCGCTCTTAGCCGCGTGGCTCCCACGATCAAAAAGCAAATCGTGGGCTCTCAATAACCCTATAGGAAACATCGGCACGAAAGGATATATATATTAAGAAATTACATGAAAATAAATATTACAAAAATAGAATAGAATTCTTACATGATCAAAGAACAAATCATAAGGTATAAAAAAACGAGTCCTTTTTCAGGACTCGTTGCTTGTTCTTCTCATATTTGAATCGATAAGACGGTTAAATCCTATCCATCCGTCTCCTTCGGAAGCCTTTCCGTTTTTATCCGCCGCATCAAGAGCCTCTCTCATGGTCTCAAGCTTGGCATCAACATTATCCGCAAAAGACAGTGCCATAGCCTCCATAAGTGCCGGCTTCTTTGGTGAACCAAACTCAAGCTCCCCGTGATGAGCCAGGATACAGTGTCCAAGCTCCGCAGCAAGAGTTGGGGGGAAACCTTCGATACTGCCTGCGACTTCTGTTATCCTCTGGTATCCGATAACGATATGTCCGATAAGCTGACCTTCATCACTGTAATCATTTCTCGGAAATGCTGTAAGTTCCCTTACCTTACCGATATCATGGCAGAGAGCCGCAGTCACTAAAAGGTCTCTGTGAAGATCAGGATAGCGCTTGGCAAAATCATCGCATATACCGGCCACAGATAATGTATGCTCCGCAAGTCCTCCCACGTAACCGTGATGAACCGACTTTGCCGCACTGTGAAGCATAAATTTCTTATGAAAATCTGCATCCTCCATAAATATGATATTTAAAAGCTTATTGAGGTACGGATTCTTAACGGATTTTATAAACTGACTAAGGGATGCTTCCATCTCTGCAGCCGGTCTTGAAGACACCGGAAGGTAGTTCTTCGGATCAAATGATCCTTCCTTTGCAACTCTCAGTCTCTGAATACTTAACTGGTTGCTGCCGTTGTAAACAGTAACATTACCCTCTACATAAACATAATCCAGCACATCAAAATCACTGATTCCGGGAGAATTGGGCTCCCAGACCTTGGCATCTACCTGACCTGTTCTGTCCTGCAGGATCACATTGAGGTACTCTTTACCGTTTTTTGTAAGAGCTGCATTCTTTGTCTTTACGAGATATACGTCCGAAACCCTTGCTCCGTCATAAAAATTCTCGATAAATCTCATCCCCGGCGCACCGGCGGAATCTCCGTTCATTTCTTTAAAAAACTCGTTTATTTCCATACAATCTGTCTTTCTAATAAGTTAGGGTTTTGTTTATGAGTAGTTACCGCACTGAAAACCGATTCATTTTCGGGCGGGTATGCCACTTACCGAAGCCGTGGCACGCTGCTCATACTATCATGTTTTTTATCTTCCCGCAACGGTCACCGAGAAATCAGCCTCCTGGTACCCCGATCCGTTTTGCCTTATGATAGTGATCACGGCCTGCTCTTCACCGGTCAGCTTCCTGAGTGCAGTTTCATAGTCAGAGATACTTTTGATCTCTTCATCATTTAACTTCACAAGAACGTCCCCATTCTGAATACCTGCATTATAGGCAGGAGAGTTTTTGACGCAGGACTGGATATACAGCCCCTCCTTCGGAAAATCCGCCTCAGTGATTTCATCGGTAATATCGGACGTGAGCTCCTGGGCTCTGATACCGAGATACGGATATCTCGTACCATTGGAGATGGTTTCAATCTCATCGATATAATCCGAAATACCCTTTATTCTGTGATAACCCTCTGCATCACTTTCATCCGAATCAAGCCATCCCACCAGCTCTCCGGCAGTATTTATAACAAAGCTGCCATACTTCGGGTCAATGTCTACATCTGCGATCATATCCTTAAAATAGCCGTCTACCTGGATCTCATCGTAGGAAACTGAAGCTACAGACCCCACGGTGGATGAACCGTAGGCTCCCGCAGGGGCTCCCACCGCAAGGATCATATCTCCCCTCTGAAGCATTGAAGAATCACCGATCTCTATGTTTTTGATAACCTGACTGTCCCTGAATGTAATGGTTGATAAAGGAACTGTGACTACCGCTATTCCATCCGTTTCATCAACAGCCTTAACTGAAGCGCTGTAGGTTCTGCCTCCATAGAATACCACCTCAATATCACCTGCATCCTTAAGAACCGAATCTGTTGTAAGGATAAGTATCTCCCCGGAGGTTCTGGCTATAATCACACCTGAGGCACTGCTTCCTGATTTTACATGCTCTCCAAAAAGGTCCGTATCTGTAACACGACTCCTGACCTCTGTGAGAGCATAATCCGCGCTGAGAGCCACCTTTTTCAATGTGTTGTTCAGGCGTTTGTAATCTTCGATATTGTACTCATAGTTACGTACTTCGTCCCTTACCACTTCTTCTATAGGTACAGTCTCAACGGCAGTATCCGTTTCCGGAGCTTCAGTAACCTCCTCTGTGGTTTCCGGCTCAGGGGATTCAGTAACCTCCTCTGTGGTTTCTGCCTCAGAAGGCTCGGTAACCTCCTCTGTGGTTTCTGACCCGGTTTCAGTTTCCGGTTCAGTCTCCTCCGGCATTGATCCTGTCTCAAATTTAACCGTTTCCTGCTCTTCATTATGGAAAAAATCGGAAAACAACGGCCTTGTAGCCGCAAATGTTCCGGCGCTGAGTACACCAAATAAAAGTGCCGAAAAAGCGATCCTGATATAGTGCCTGGTCGTCTTTTTCCAGCCCTCTTTTCGTCCCACAATATTCTCTTTTATAAAGTCGTTTTCTCCCATAGCACTTATTATATACAACCTGTAGGATACACGCAAGAAAGTGCAAACGGAATTCCACCGGGTTATCCATCGGGGAAGGTTCTCGCCCGCGAGAACCTTCCCCGGTGTATAACCCGGCAGCACGAAAACCGACAGCTTTTAGTAAGTGGCAAAAGCCTTCCTCATTTGCTATACTGAATTGCATGAATGATAAAGCTTTAAACACATTGGAATTTAATAAAATAAAGGAACGCCTCGAGGGATATGCAAACTCTCCCATGGGTAAACATCTGGTCAAAGAGCTTTTGCCCTCTGTAGACATTAACGAAATCGAGCAGAATCTTCTGGAAACAGATGCTGCCCTGCTTCGTCTGGGGCTCCATGGCAATATCTCCTTCTCGGGAGTCAGAGATGTAAATGACAGTCTCAAACGACTTGATATCGCTGCATCTCTTTCCATACCGGAGCTCCTTCAGATAAGCGGAGTACTCACTGCCGCAGGCCGTGCAAAGGCCTATGCAAGAGACTCCGAGAAGGCACCTGAGGAAAAGAAACCTGTGCCGAGAGCTGTCCGGCTTAATGCTCACTACACGAAAAACCAGCCGGATCCTGAGAAGCTCAAGGACACTGTAGGCAAAGAAAGAATCCTTACGGATTCTTCTGAACCGCTCAAAGCCGCGCGGCTCCCACAATTAAAAATTGTGGGCAGTGATGACAGCCTTTCAGGCTACTTCAGAGACATTGAACCCCTCTCACCGGTTAATAAAGAAATCACCCGCTGTATCCTTTCCGAGGACACCGTTGCTGACGATGCCAGCGCCGGTCTTTTTTCCGTGCGTAAAAAGAAGCACGTATACGAGGAGCGCATACACACTTCTCTCAACAGCATTCTCAACAGCTCGAGATCAATGCTTCAGGACGCAGTCATCACCATGCGTGACGGACGTTACTGTCTTCCGGTAAAGGCAGAGTATAAATCAAGCTTTCAGGGCATGGTTCACGACCAGAGCTCAACGGGGTCAACATTATTCATAGAGCCCATGAGCATCGTGAAGCTCAACAATGACATCAAGGAACTGGAGGCAGAAGAAAAGAAGGAAATCGAGAAGGTTCTGGAGACCTTATCCGGATCCCTCATGCCTCATACAGAAACCATAAGAAATGATATCGCAATTCTGGCACATCTGGATTTTGTTTTTGCAAAGGCAAAATTTGCAGAGTCCATGCATGCCACCATGCCGAAGCTTAACGATAAGTACTACATTTCCATCCTTAACGGACGGCACCCGCTTATCGATCCAAAGAAGGTTGTACCAACCACCGTTTATCTCGGTAAGGAATTCGACATGCTGGTTATCACGGGTCCCAACACCGGCGGTAAAACCGTTTGCCTCAAGACCATAGGTCTTTTTCAGCTCATGGGACAGTCCGGACTTTTCATCCCGGCCTCCGAGGGCTCCGAGCTTTCAGTTTTTGAAGAAATTTTCGCAGATATCGGTGACGAACAGTCTATCGAACAGAGCCTGTCCACCTTCTCTGCGCACATGACGAATACAGTTAAGATACTTGAAAAAGCAGACAGCCACAGCCTCTGCCTCTTCGACGAGCTTGGTGCCGGAACCGACCCTACGGAAGGTGCCGCCCTTGCCATGGCCATACTTAATTTCCTTCACAACATGAAGACCAGGACTGTTGCCACCACCCATTATGCGGAAATAAAGGTTTACGCTCTCTCAACTCCCGGTGTTGAAAATGCTTCCTGCGAGTTCGATGTGACAACATTGAGCCCCACCTATCGACTGCTCATAGGCATCCCGGGCAAGTCCAATGCCTTCGCCATATCACAGAAGCTGGGACTTCCGGGTTACATCATCGATGATGCAAAGAGCCGCCTCGAGAAGGAGGACGTTAAGTTCGAAGATGTTATCGCGAGTCTTGAAGAAAGCCGCGTAACCATAGAGCGTGAAAAACAGGAGATTGAACGCTATAAGGCTGAGATTGAAGAATACAAGAGACGTGCAAGAGAGAACTCCAAGGGTGTCGAAAAAGGACGTGACAAGATACTCCAGAAGGCCCGTGAGGAAGCCTCCCAGATTCTTCAGGACGCAAAGGAAACCGCAGACAGCATAGTCAAGGAACTGAGACGTCAGGAGCAGAACGGTGCCGCCACCCTTGAAGCTGAGAAGACACGTTCTGCCCTGAACAAAAAGCTGAAGGATACCCAGGCAAGCATGTCAGTATCCCAGAAGATCAAGGGGCCGTCAAAGCCTGTTTCCGCAAAGAGCCTTCGCATCGGCGATACCGTTCATGTTGCATCCATGGATATCAATGCTACAGTATCCACGCTTCCGGATCATAAAGGAGAGCTTTATGTAACCGCCGGAATCATTCGCACCAAGGTATCCGTAAGGGATATAGAACTTGTGGACACCGGCAAGGTAACCGGTCCCGGACTTGAAAATATGGGCAGGAAAAAGAAAGGCAGCACCTCCGGCGGTGATATCCGCATGCAGAAGACCATGGGCATATCTCCGGAGATCAATCTCATCGGCATGACCACAGCCGAAGCCATTCCCGAGCTCCAGAAATATCTGGATGATGCTTATCTTTCTCATATTCCGCAGGCCCGTGTGGTTCACGGACGCGGAACCGGCGCCCTCAGGAAGGCAGTTCACCAGCAGCTTAAAAAGCTGAAGTACGTTGAGTCTTTCCGTCTCGGAGAGTTCGGCGAAGGTCAGGATGGTGTTACCATAGTAATATTCAAAAAGTGATCCGGCACCCTGTAATTATTGTGCCGGTAGTTTCACATCTGCTTTGCAGAAACCCGCTTGACCGAATGAATCTATATGAAAAATAATCATTTGGCTGAATGCGCGATATCTATGTGATATTAATCATTTAGTCTAATGTGCGATATCTATATGATATTAATCATTTAGTCGAATGCGCGATATCTATATGAATTTAATCTGTTAGCTGAATGCGTGACATCTATATGAATTTAATCGTTTAGCTGAATGCGCGATATCTATATGAAATTAATCATTTGGCTGAATGCGCGATATCTAATATAAAATTAATCTGTTAGAGGTCTGACTCAGGGGAGGGGAAATGGCTGAAAAACAAAGAATTATGATTGTAGATGATGACTCTAATATTTCAGAGCTCATCTCCTTATATCTCGAAAAGGAAATGTTCGACACCATGTGTGCCGAAGACGGCGAAGAGGCTCTCAGGCTCTTTCCTGAATATAAACCGAATCTTGTGATCCTTGATCTCATGCTTCCCGGCATCGACGGCTATGAAGTGTGCAGAAGACTTCGCGCCGCAAGTCAGGTTCCGGTGATCATGCTTTCCGCAAAGGGCGAAACCTTTGACAAGGTACTTGGTCTTGAACTTGGGGCTGATGATTACATGATAAAGCCCTTTGAATCCAAAGAGCTTGTAGCTCGTGTAAAGGCTGTTCTCAGAAGATATCAGCACGAACAGGAGCTGACTACTTTGACAGCAGCAGATTCATCACGCAGCCATGCCGTCAGCGAAGGTGAAGAAGCACTTCGCAGCGGAAACTACATAGAGTATACGGATCTCATCATCAATAAAACAAATTATTCCGTATTCTATAAAGGACATGCTGTAGAGATGCCGCCAAAAGAACTGGAGCTTCTGTTCTTCCTTGCTTCATCTCCGAATCAGGTTTTCACCCGTGAACAGCTGCTTGACCACATATGGGGCTACGAGTTCGCCGGTGACAGCCGCACCGTGGACGTTCACATAAAGCGCCTCCGCGAAAAGATCTCCGGCAACATGGAATGGGAGATCTCTACTGTCTGGGGCATCGGGTACAAGTTCAGAGTTGGGTGAAACCGGAAAAGTAGTGAAATGGTACAGAAAATGCAAGGGACGTGTGACGGCCCACGAGATTGAAAAGACACCTCCGTGGACATGTTCGCCCAGTATGCACAGGTGTGTGCATACTGATTTGACATGTCCACGGAGGTGTCTTTTCAACTCGCAAGCCTTGCCACCCATCCCTTGCATTTTCTTCACATTTTCTCTTAATCCACTGATAGATTCACAAAAATATGACTCAGATTGATGAATGTAAGCTCTTGAATCATCCTGATAAGACTCAGTGTTTGACTCTCCTGAAGATTTCTTGAATTGAGGTCATCAATGACTAGCTTCCGTCTTGACTCATATCGGTTATTACTGAGTTTGAAGTCATCAATGACTAGCTTCCGTCTTGACCTATATCAGATATTATCAAATTTGCAGTCAATGAATTTTATCTCAACCAATGACTCACTTTAAAAATTATGTGTTTTGAGTCACGCAGGTATCAGTGTGAACCATTCTCAGTGGGCTACTACTCACCTGTGGATAATACAATCCGAGTGAGTAAAGAAGCTTGCGGATTATAGTATCCGAATGGGGCAAAGAAACCCATAGATCAAAAGAGCCGGAGGGGATTTTCCCTTCGGCTCTTAACAATTCTTAGATTTATTCTTGCATTCCTGGATATTTATTCTTAGATTCTTAGATTTATTCCTGCTCGGGATAATATGCCACAGGCAATGTGAAAACAAATTCCGTACCAACACCCTCGGTGGAGATGCAATCGATGTTTTCGCCATGGGCGCTGATAATGGATTTTACAATGCTGAGGCCGAGGCCGGTGCCATGTTTGTCCTTGCCTCTGGACTGATCAGCTTTGTAGAATCTGTCCCAGATTTTCTGTACGTCTTTTTTGGGTATACCGATTCCTGTATCCTTTACAGAGATAAAAACTTTACTTCCTCTCGATCCGGTGGTGATCTTTATAGAGGACTTCGGATTGCTGAACTTCAATGCATTATCTATAAGGTTATACAGTACCTGCTGGATCTTCGGGTAATCCCCATAGACCATTTCCTTCTTTTCCGCAAAAGTCAGCTCAAAGACTATTTCTTTTTGCTGACAGGTCATTTCAAAGCTGGCACAGACATCTCTTATAACTCTGTTAATGTCAAAGTTTGTCCTGCTGAGGAACCCCTTTTTATCAAGAGTACCAAGATTAAGCATTGACCTGGTAAGCTTTGTCAGCCTCTCTGTTTCGGAAATAAGTCTCCTGAGATACTTTTCCTCAAGCTCCTTTGGAACGGTTCCGTCAAGTATAGCCTCAAGATATCCCTTTATGGATGTCAGAGGAGATCTGAAATCGTGACTGACATTGGCGATAAACTGTTTCTGATAGTCATCAGCTTTTGATATCTCATCCGACATAAAATTAAGAGTCTCCGCAAGATAACCCATTTCATCTCTTGACTTCGTTTCTATCTTATAGCTGTAATCTCCGGCCGCATATTTAGTCGCTCCAATGGTTATCTTATTCAGTGGTCTGTAAACAATGATATAGAACACCACCAGAATGAACAGCGACAAAATGAATATGATGAGTGCTGTTATGTAAACGATATTCAAAATTTCATATTGGGACGAAAGGATATTGTCTATGGAATTATGAATGATCACATAGCCGCTGGTCATATATGCCCTGGTCACGGGTGCCATAACAGTAAGAACTTCCGACTGAAACATGTTATGATAGGTTCCAACCTCATACCTTGCTCCGGTACGGGTAGTATCAAATGCCTCTATCTGCTGTCCCTTGTATCCTTCCTTGCCCGCATCACTGAGGATCACACCGTTACGATCCACAATCCAGATATCTGCATCCAGGAAGGTGGAGACTGCGTTCATCTGTTCGGTAACCACCGCTTCACTGAGACTCGTATCCTTTGTTTCAGAGTAAGTTGTGGCAATGAGGGTTGCCTCACTGTAGAGACTGTTGGCCCTCTCCTGAACCAGATACCGATAAGTAAGCCTGGAGGACAGAATGGCCACAACAGAGAAGCCCAGCACACCAAATATGATATATGCCGCTATGAATTTTAAAAATAACGATTTCTTCACTGTTTCTTCACCTTATATATTCTCTGTCTTCTCCTGCAAACAATGAACCACCTGGGAAGGTTCTCAACCGTGAGAATCCTCCCTCGGTAAAGTTTAAACTAATAACAGGGAAACACTGATGAGATCAGCATTTCCCTGAACATAAACATTCCGTCCCGGTTGAATTACCCAGTGAATTATTCATTACCAAGTACAAGTCTTGCACTTCCGTAAATTCCCGCATCGTTTCCGAGAGTTGCCAAAGTGATATCTGCCTTTTTGTTTAAGAGCGGTGTTAATTCTTCATAATACTTCCTGGTCACATCAACAAGATACTGACCTGCCTTTGAAACTCCTCCGCCTATTACGAAAAGCTCAGGATCGGTTATCATTGAAACCTGTGCCATTACAAGAGCAAGGTACTTAAGACTTGTTCCGAGGCTCTTAACTGCGAGAGGATCTCCTGCCTTTGCACAGTCACAAACATCCTTGGCTGTAAGTCCGTCTCCAAAATCTCTCATTGAAGAAGGCTCCTCTGAAGCCGCAAGAGTACGTTTTGCCTCGCGAACGATACCTGTTGCACTTGCAACCTGCTCGAGGCATCCGTGACCACCGCAGTTGCACTGCTCAGGTTCTCCGTCTCTTACATGGATATGACCTATCTCAGCTCCTGCTCCATGAACACCCGGAATGATGTGTCCGTCAATGATGAGACCGCCGCCTACACCGGTTCCCAAAGTCACCATAAGTAGATTGCTGTGACCTTTTCCGCCGCCCTGCCACATTTCGCCAAGGGCCGCAACATTGGCATCATTTCCTGCCGCACATCTGATATTTCCGCCCATAAGCTCTCTCATTTCCTTTGCAGGATAATGTCCATGCCAGCCAAGGTTCACGCATACATGAACGTAACCATCGGGCTGCACAGGGCCCGGAACTCCGATTCCGATTCCCTCGATATCATCAAGCTCAAGCTTCTTTTCAGCCATATGAGCCTTTATTGAATCCGCTACATCAGGAAGAATATATTTTCCTTCCTCTTCTTTCCTTGTTGGTACTTCCCAATTATCGATAAGTACACCATTGATAGCAAAAATGCCGCACTTAACTGTAGTACCTCCAACATCTACACCAACAACATACTGATTCATACTATCTCCTCCATTTAGAAACACCGATCCATTTTGATTGATTTTCTAATGGACCGGCTAAATCTTTCAACACCCATGCCCCCTTACCGGCATTTTTATGTGTATAAGTACTATACACTAAGACGGTATAGTACTGTAAGACTTATTTATTTTATTTTTACAGATTCCACCAGACTCGAGCTCCCCACAAGAATATCCATTCCTAAAGGGGTTGTGAGTTTTCCGGTTCCTCTGACCTTGGAAACCGTAATATCCAGATTCTCATCAAACTTGATATTTCCACTCATATCGTAGATTCTCAAACTCTTGTCATTGTATAAGAATACTTTATCTCCGTCTATATCAAATCCTGACATATTGAATGAAAAAGCTGTACTGAACACAGTCTGTCCGTTTGATCTGTAAACCGTCAGTTTGTAAGCTTCCTGAACATTTTCGTCTGAGTTCAATGTCACAACGCCGACATAGTCCCCGGAGTAGGCTATGGCACGCATGGTCTCGGGTATTGCAACATTATTCACAAGCTCAGGACTTGTGAGCACCTTTGTGCTGAAAAATGCTATACCACCGTCATAAAATGCCTGTGCATAAGTATCATCGGAGAAGTGAACTCTTCCTGTAAGATGTCCCGTAAAATCTTCTGTGAATCCACCTACAACACGATTATTTCCTGCATTCTGACCTATCTCATCGAAATTATAAAAAATAATCTTGTTCTGAATTGTGCCTCCTTCAAGTGAAACAAACGAGACCATAAGCTCTGTTCCATCCGGCGAAACACTTATGTCTACAGGATATCCATCACCCGACAGGATTGATTTGATGCTAATGTCAAGGGCCGCACCATCTCTGGTAAATACAGTTATGTGGCTTGCTGCCGAATCTTCTATAAGTGCATATACAACTCCGGTACCTGAAACCGAAAGCTTGCTTATGGGAAGGTGCGTCTCTGCCTGCCCTGTAGTACCGGAAGAATTCATTATAAAGAGGGTGGTCTTACCCTGATCTCCGATAGCACAGTAGTCACCGTTCACAGCGGCATAGGGATGACTCATTTCATAAGCCTGATTCCACATTGTCTTTCCGGCAGAATTGATATAGGAAGCTCCGTCTCGTGTTACCTTCAGTAAACCATCTGCATAAATGTAATATTCCTCATAATCCGAGTCAATGGCGCCTTCCTGTGCCGTAAAGTCAACTGTCCAGTTCACACTGAAATCCCGGAATTGCCGGTGAGCAAGGTAAAATCCTCCTGCAGCTATCACCATGACAGTTATCATAATAAGCAAAAACACCAAGAAACGACGGGGCCTTCTGCCCTGTCGCTCTTCGTGTTTCTTATGTTCACGCTCCCGGAGAGTCTCTGTATCAACGACTCTCCTCCTGAGCTCATTCTTTCTGTTTTCTCTATATGAATCAGCCATTAAAACCTATGTTCCGTTTCACTTTTTTTAGTGCCTCTGCCGGCACTATATTTAAGACAACAACATTGGTTCAATGTTTCCTGATAACAGAAACACTGATCAATGGGTCTTCTCAGAAAAGACTGGAAGGATAAACTCCCTTGTCCACAAGATCCTTAAGGGATTTCTGAACGGCTTCCTTATCTTCTGCATAAGTAACACCAAACCACTTGTCGCGATCCTTAAGAACTCTTACTGTTGCCTTTCCTTCCTGCATAAGACCGCTTATCTCCTGAGGAAGCAGATACTCTGACTTCATCTCTTTTCCATTCTTATCAAGCCATGCAGGGAAGTTTTCAATGAGTGTATCCAGGAACTTCTCCGGAAGACCGAACATGTTCATGGAAACAATGGCATCACCGTCAACTCTTACTTCATTTCCGTTTGCATCACTTCCTACAAGGCTTCCGTCAGCACGCTTCTCGATATCATAGGTTTCGTTGATCTCCTTAAGATAATCATTCTCACCCATTCTGCATACACCACGGTTAACAGTACCGTTGTCTGAAAGCGTATTTCCAACGATGTAGCCTGCCATACAGATATCAAAGGCAGAAGCATTATCATCCATCTGATTTACAAGATAATCATGGATGAGCTTAAAGCCTTCCTTGCCATAAAAATCGTCGGCATTGATAACAGCGAAGGGGCAATCGATGAGATCACGAACCTGGATAAGAGCATGAGCTGTTCCCCAGGGCTTTGTGCGTCCCTCCGGAACCGAATATCCCTCAGGAAGCTTGTCTATCTCCTGGAAAGCATACTCGCACTTTGCCACCTTTTCGATACGGTTTCCGATTATCTCTCTGAAATCCTTCTCGATATCTTTTCTTATAATGAAAACTATCTTATCAAATCCTGCTTCGATGGCATCATGAATCGAATAATCCATGATGATCTCTCCGCTTGGTCCGAGTTTTGCAAGCTGTTTGATCCCGCCGCCAAAACGTGAACCAAGTCCTGCCGCCATAATTACAAGTGCTGTTTTCTTCATTACCTATCCTCACTTACGTTATTAAAATTAGAATCCAAGCCAGGCTCCGTCAGAACCCACATGTTTTCCATCCGGTGTAGTAGTATCTGTCAGCATAGCGCCATAATCATCACCAAACTGATCATTGAAATAATACCACTTATCATTTATCTTCCACCAGCCAACGAGCATTGCGCCCTTTGTTGAACCCTCTTCGGTATTCAGAAGATACCATTTGCCATCTGCTCTCTGCAACCCCGTAAGCATCGCTCCGTTTGGTCCGAGGAGATATCTGTTAACACCATCCGGGCATATCCATCCGGTAAGGAACACTCCGTCCTTACAATAGTACCAGTCATTCATATACTGCATCCAGGTGCCTTCTGATGAGTTGGTGGTTCCCGGACCATTCTGAAGATTGAATCCCGGTCCGAATACATTCTCCGCACTGTTCTTAACCGTTGCGGTAGAAGATGATGTAGTCAGTGAATTGGATCTTGCCACAGGAATATTAAAAATATACTCCGATTCACTCTTGTCGTCATCTATTCCGCCATCACTTCTTACATATTGAGAACTTGCGATAAATTTTCCACCGTCTCCGCTGGCCTGTGCCTGTACCGAAATATAATTAAGGGAACGGTCATTGGAATTATAACTCGAAATACTCACTTTATGTTTGGTATTGGTAACCGACGTGTGAGTTTCGTGGTCATCGCCATTGCTGTCTTCCCAGTAAATATAGACGGAATACTTATCTGCATATTCAACCTTATCCCAGGTTATCTCATTCCCGCTTTCCGAAAAATTAGTCGGATTTTTCAGTACGTAGAAGGGGAATGTTGTCGCCTTGACACGTATACTCTGGCTGTTTCTTGAAAGAATGCTTACAGAGGTCGCAGCACTCACTTCCACAGCACAATTGTCAGAGAAGGTAAACCCCTCTGCAGGATGGATGTCCATGGTATAAGTATAGGCCATTTTCGGTTTGTTGCTGGTTCCGGATATACTGTAATCATAGATAAAATATGTGCTGTCGTATGTACCGGGCTCCTCGCCGCTGGACATCTCACCGGCGCTCATGGTACTTTCATTGTCCGGTGACAGATTCAGTCGTACAGTACTTACCTCACCTGCCAGTGATGATAATGCAAATGCAGTCACAAAAGCCGTTGTGGTTAATAAAATACTACGTAGCTTCATCTATGTTTGCTCCTTTCGAAAAGCATCTTATATTTTAACATATTTTTTCTGTTCTTCAATTTATATCGACCATATAACCGTAGTCATAATGTCAAAAATCACAAAAAGCCCTACGGATTTCTTAATCCATAGAGCTTTTTAATCTTAGCCTTGTGCTGTTTCGACAGCCTCAACTATCTGTACTGCATAATTTTCATTTGCAACAGGGGTTTCGGTGGAGCCCATCACATTGTTCTCAAATGCTTCTGTGCCCCTTACAGGACCGTCAGCGGTTATCTCGTTGCCGTTGAATCCCGTCGTAGTGTCCGTTGCAGATGCAGCTGTTGTCTCACCTGTCGTCGATGTTATTCCACCTGCTGCAGTTGTTTCACCTGTCGTAGATGTCATTCCACCTGCTGCAGTTGTCTCACCTGTCGTAGACGCTATTCCACCTGCTGCCAATGTTTCTCCCGTCGACGCTGTCGCTCCTCCTGTCGGCGGTATTGTAACCGAGACACTTGCACCGGTGGATTCTCCTACAACCGGAACCTGAGGTCCCGTTGTCGTACCGGCAGCTTCGGTAACTTCAGGAGTTCCTGCTGCTGTTGCTGCAGTTTCAAAGATATTACCATGAGCCACGCCATTGGAACCTCCGTAAGGTTTTACGGAAAACTCTGTGGTAACGTAACCCTTGATTCCATTGACCGTTCCCTTTTCGCTGGACTGCCAGATTGTGGTAGCGGCACCGTAAACAGGTCTGTAAACCTTATCTGAAGGATAGGAAGCATACCACACATCATAAGGAATCTGTGGCAGATTCATATGCTTTGTAAGCCAGGTCTTGTTGGCATAAACGATAGGTATGTATCCCGCCTGAGTCATAGCCTGACAATAATAGTTGATCATGGCTGTCATGTCATCTGCCGTGGCGCCACCCTCAAGCATCTTATTTACCTCTACGTCATAAGCCACAGGATACTGTAAGGTGATTCCCTGAAGCATCTGAAGCGTCAGCTCAGTCTCCGCCTTTGTATCCTCAAGATTCTGCGCGGTTGAACAAAGATAAACTCCCACCTTGATGCCGGCAGCCTGAGCGCCCTGAATATTAACATAAGCATACGGATCCATAGTTGTACCGTAAGCAATACGAATCATAACAAAATCCAGCCCATCGGCCTTGGCCGCCTGCCAGTCAATGTCTCCATCCATATTCTGGAACTTGGAAACCTCGGTACCCTTCTCAATATATGTAAATGTTGAACCGTCTTCATTAACAAAGCCATGCCACCAGTCAGTACTTGTATCCCCCGTAACAGAAGCCGTGCCCATTGTCTCCACCGCAAGCGCGCTAATGCTTCCGCCGAAAGCCCCCATGGCCACCATCGCCGCCGTAAGCGCCGCCGCCACTGTTTTTCTGTATCTATATAAACTCATATAACTTCTCCGATCTTTTATGAAGTCCCACTTTTCCATGACAACAGTAAAGCTTCCACCACCTATCGTCGTAGACCTAGGATACCAACAGACTCCAATCATATCAATAGATGTGATGTAAGCTTAAATAAATGACAGAAAATCGAAAGCAACAGTTCAACCGTATACAGTAAGGCCGGAGCCGGTGGGCATCCATCTATAAACGTTGAGCCGAGTCGAGAAAAATCAAAATTGGACATCTTAGAGGCTCTTGGTTCCCTTTTCCTTAGCCCCCTCGCCAAGTCTGAGTTTTCATAAAAGTAAACTCAGACATTGGCGAGGGCCTAGAGCCTCTTAGATGTCCAATTTTAGATTTTTCCGACGAGGCGACTCGTTTATAGATGGATGCCCACCGGCTCCGGCCGCCCTTCCGGGATAAAACTTACATGCTTATAAGTCCAAATACACTCGCCACTGACGAGAACAGAATGATCACTACGAAGAATGGGCACAGATACTTTATCATAAAGTCAAACACCGGCTTACGACGGAATCTCTGCCCGTTAAGCATTACCTCTTCAGCGATCTTATCAATACCAACAACCCTCACAATAAGGAGACAGGTACACATAGCAGCGATCGGCATCATTACAGAGTTTGTAAGGAAATCAAAGAAATCCAGGAACTGCATACCTATAACCGTAACCGCAGCAAGCGGTCCATAGCCAAGAGCTGACAATGTACCCAGCACCACCATGATGACACCTGTGAATACTGTTGCTCTTCTGCGGCTCCAGTGAAGCTCATCCTCAAAAGTTGAAACCGCTGACTCGCTGAGTGCGATAGCAGAAGTAAGTGCAGCAAAAAGAACCAGCACGAAGAAAAGAATTCCCATCGGTGTACCGAAGCCCATGCTTGCAAAAATCTTCGGCATGGTGATAAACATAAGTGATGGACCTGCTTTAAGATTCTCTGCTGCAGAGTCACCTGAGAAAGCAAATACTGCAGGAATGATCATTAAACCTGCCATGATCGCAATGCCTGTATCGAATATCTCCACCTGCTCGGTAGCTTCTTCGATAGAAACATCCTTCTTCATATAAGAACCGAAGGTCACAAGAATTCCCATTGCTATTGAAAGAGAATAGAACATCTGTCCCATGGCTGAAACCACTGTCATCCAGGAGAAGTTGTCCGGATTAGGTACCAGAAAATACAGAATACCGCTTACGGCACCGGGTCTGGTCATTGAATAACCTGCAATGATGACTGCAAGCACCACAAGTACGGGCATCATGAACTTCGAAACTCTCTCTATACCGTTCTCAACTCCAAAATAGATAACAAGGAGCGTCATAACAGAGAAGACAATAAAACATATCTCAACCTGCGGTCCGTTTGTGATAAAGTCTGTGAAAAAACCATCCTCCGCAAGCTTTACTGTTCCTCCCGGCATTAAATATTCAACCAGATAGCGGATTACCCAGCCACCGATAACACTGTAATAAGGAACGATAAGAATCGGTATGACAGCATTGATCCAGCCGCTCAGACTGAACTGCCAGCCATGGCCGAATTTGTTAAATGCTCCCACCGGGGATTTTTTCGTCATTCTGCCAAGGGCGGTTTCCGCCATGATCATGGTATAGCCAAAGGTCACCGCCAGAATGATATAAACCAGAAGAAAGATTCCTCCGCCGTATTTTGCTGCCAGATACGGAAATCTCCAGATATTTCCAAGTCCGACCGATGCACCGGCCGCCGAAAGTACATATCCAAGCTTACCGGTAAAACTGCCTCTTTTCTTTTTTTCCATTTTGAACCTCCCATGCCCGTCCTATTTAACGTAAAGAACCCGGGAGCATTGACTCCCGGGAAACTGATCTTTTGATTCAATACGCAACTACAGGACAACACACTTCAACACTTTAAATTACACAATTAAAAAATATAGACATTTAATCCCTCAGTTGCAATTTCCTATTTTTTATATCTGGAGGGGAGAAATATAATCCACAGTAATATCCACTATTCCCCTTAAAATAATTATAAAATCACTTAAATTTGTCCACAAAATATGGATAAGTCTGTGTATAAGTATAAAATTTTTTAAATATTGCATAAATCATGTTGATAACTTTTTTGAATTCCACAAAATCGGGTAGAAATTTTTTCTCAGCCGACTTTCGCATTGTTGACACATGATATGGGTCAACCTTATGGCGAAATATATTTTTTTGACATTTTATAATGTCAATTTATAATTGAACTATGGGTAAAAAAAGAGATAACACGTTAATAATGCTTAAGGCACTGGCCAACGAAACCCGGCTTGATATTCTGAAATGGCTTACGGATCCGGATAAGTATTTTCCTGACCGCAAAGAACAAAATTTAGAAGACATTGACTTTACAGGAGGGGTCTCAGTCGCTGACATTCAGAAAAAGACCGGCAAGGCCCAGTCCACCACATCACATGACCTTGACCTTCTGGTCAAGGCCGGTTTCCTTGAAGTCAAATACGAAGGCAGATACAGCTACTTCCGCCGTAATAATAAAACGCTGAAAAAGTTGGCGAAATACTTAAAAAACGAAGTATGAAAAGAGCCGGAGGGCACCCCTCCGGCTCTGACCGGCTTTATACAAGCCTTCTTATAGCCAATATTCTTTTGTATGTTGCGCTGTTAATAGTAATTCCATATCTGCTTCCGAGAGCCGATAACAGTCTGCCCTCTCCCAGATATATTCCAACGTGTCCTGAATAACAAATGATATCACCGGGCTTAGCCTCATTAAGACTTCCTACCGCCACTCCCACAGATCTCATTGCTGATGAGGAGTGAGGAAGGGAAATACCAAAGTTAGCGTAAACACTCATTACAAATCCCGAACAATCAGTTCCTGATGTAAGACTGCATCCACCATACCTGTAAGGATTACCTATAAACTGGCTTGCATACTGTGCCACCTTATCTCCAAGCAAATCCTTTTCTGTCACAGATGCCAATGCCTCTGCAGCTACAGATTCAGCATCGGGAATGCTGAGAGCAGCATCATCTGTTTCACCTGTGTTTGCTTCTGTTGATGAAACACCTTCTGCTATGGTTGATGTTTTTTCATTTAATGTACTGTTGCTGCTTGAATCCGTGCTTTCCGAAGAAACTGCTGCTTCCTGGATGGATGAAGCCGCTTCCTCTGTTGCCTTAAGTTTCTTTTCATACTCTGCGTTTACAGTCTCCTCAAGTGCGGTATTGTCTCTGGTACGGTTTTCCGCAAAAGCCGGTACTGTAAACATTGTCAAAATCGTCATAACTGCGATAGTAGAGATCATGAGCTTTTTTGTATCCATGAAGTTGGATACAGAGATGCTTTCAACCATATTCATCTCTTTAGTCTTTGCTTCGCTACTACCAAATAATCTGTCTTTTAAATTCAAAAATAACCTCCGTTTTCACACAACGGAGGCTATTCTAAATATCAAATATGAACTCAAGGTGAAGATCTAATAAACAATGCTTACCATTTTCGAGCAAATTCTTATGAACGTAGTTACTAAATCATAAAAATTTTATAAAATGTTTCATTTTTGATATCACATTTTCTGTTTTTACAAAAATCATTTTCAGATTAATGGTTTTCTTAATCGCACACAACCACTACGGTTCCCTTACCGATGAGACCGTACAGAGACTGCGCCCTGTCCCTCGGAAGATTGATACAGCCATGGCTTCCATTTGAAAGGTAAATGTTTCCGCCGAAAGAGGATCTCCAGCTTGCATCATGAAGTCCGATACCTCCATTGAAAGGCATCCAGTAATCTACATGTGACTCATAAGTAGGCTTTCCTGTACTGGAGCTTATAGGTCCCTTCAAAACTCTGTTCGTTTCCTTGGAATAAACCGAAAATACACCCTTGGGTGTGGCTCTATCAGGATTTGTCTGAGTACCTGAAACTATAGGACTTTCCCAAACACAGTTGCCGCCCTGATAGTAGTAAGCATGCTGGGAGGCAATAGAAACCTCCACAAAGGTATCTCCCCACTGAGGCATCTGTCCACGGGCTGCTACAGAGGAATAAACCGGCTGTCTGACCACGGACTGAAGTGCCTGGATATTGGCAGTAAGGGCTGCCGTCTCTCCTGCAAGGTCAATATAATAACCGTAGCTTGTGGCAAGGGACTTCTGTGTTCCGTCCGCACTAAGCCAGGTCTGTACACCCTTTGTATCATAGGTATCCTTCAGGCCCTGAACATAAGCCGCAACCTGATTCTGATCAACATAAATGGATGAACCGTCATTTCCCGTAACCCAGGATGCAATGGTAAGTCCGTCAAGCACAACGGTTTCTCCGGTTGCCATCTGATATGTAACTGACATGCCATTTACTGATGCAAGCTTCTGCCCTGTAACCATAGCTTCAAAAGGTGATGAAGCCGAAGCATTGATTGCAGCCATATTTATAGGTGAATTTACACCATTTACGGCATCAACTGCCTGCTGCGACTGAGCCGCCTTCATGGCATTGAGCTCTGCCTCAGAATACATTGGCGAATTGGGTGCCTCCACTCCTGCCGGTACATTCGCAGTAACGAAATTATCATTATCCGCAAAAGCAGAAACACTGAGTAAAGCGCTCAACGAAAGCGCCAGAATCGCAGAACGAAAAATCTGTTTAATCATAACCTTCTCTACCCCTCTGAAATCACGCCGTAATATAGGATAGCGCAACACCACAAGCATACCTCTTTTCTAAATATTTTGCTATGGAGAAATAGTAATATTTTTCATATTTTTAACAGCTCCACCGCTACATATTGTATGCAGGAGCAGGAGGGCATCCATTATAGGTACTCCTCCGCCATCATAATCCTGACATGCAGCGGCGCCAGCCCCTCCAGGATTTTCAGCGTCGCCTTCTCGGTCTCATCATTAAGCCCCGCACAGGCATCCCTGAGATACACAAAGCGGTACCCGAGATCCGCCCCCTGGAAGAAAGTCGAAAGAACACAGCATTCGCTCACAACCCCCGTAAGGACAATGTCTCCCCCGTGAACCATAGCCCTGTCAGCAGCCGCCCTGATATAAGGATGAGAAAAACAACTGTAGGTACTCTTATCATAATAAGGAAAATCTTCAGCATATCTTGCAATCTCCGGAATAAACTCCTCCATCACATGATCATCGTTTATTTCCTTATTAACATTGTTATAGTCGTTCCAGACTCCGATTGCATCTCCCTCCGCGGGTGCGATAAAACGGGTCAGCATAACCTCAGGAGCTTCAGGACCGTTACTCCTCCGTGAACTCTGATCGTCGGATCCGATATTCAGGGAAGAATCATCTCCGGTCCCGGTTTTATCCTTGGCTTCCGATTTTTCCTTCAGATCAATGATCCTGTCCAGAAGCTTCGAAATGTTTTCAGCTGCCTTCCCCACATTCTCGCAGGCCCAGGGATTCCCCTTCATGTAGACCTTCTGCATATCTATAACCAGTACAAGATCTTCCTTTTTCATAATTTGTCTCCTATATTAAACTGTTTATTTCTATGATAATTGATTTTTCTCCAAAATATCTTCTTTTCAGAAAAAAAGGTGTATAATGATGTCAATTTTCAGATTTTCATCCTTATCTGACAGAATTGTCCTGTCAGGATGAGACATCTGCCCTGAGGGCTGAACATTGGCTCTCATAATCAAAATAAAAGGGGCGTAATACTATGGGAAAATTATTTAAAACATCTTTTTCAACACCGGTGATCGTTTTGATTCCTGCCTGCATTGGCATAAATTATATCGGAAGACTTTTTGCCCAGGTCCTGAAGCTTCCACTGTGGCTTGATTCCATCGGAACCTGTATCGGAGCCATCCTGGGAGGCCCTGTCATCGGAGCCATCTGCGGAGCTTCCAACAATCTGATCTATGGTTTCACAACAGGCGACAACATTACCCTTATCTATGCTCTCGCATCAGTGGGCATCGGAATCGCTGTGGGCATCATGGCAAGGCTTGGCTTCATGACAACATTTACGAAGGCAATGATGACAGCCTGTGTGGGCGGTATTGCTGCAGTTATAGTTTCAACTCCGCTTAACATCGCATTCTGGGGCGGCACCACCGGTAATGTCTGGGGCGATGCGGTTTTCGCAGCAACTCAGTCTCAGGGCATCCCGGTATTTATCGGTTCACTCCTCGACGAGATTGTTGTTGATATTCCTGACAAACTCATCACCGGACTCATCGTATACCTCATCATAAGCAGGCTTCCGAAAAAGCTCACTGCACTTTTTGACGAAAACGAAATGCTTGAGTCCCTTGATTGATCATATTTTTTTGCTAAAATTAAACAGGACTTTGGAAACTGAGGCGGTCATGGGATTCATGACCGCCTTTCATTGCATAATGCCGCTTCTGTCCACAATTTTTTTAAGCGGAAGACACGTGACATTGAACTACTCTAAAAGAATCAATGATTCTTTCAACATAAAAACTTTTACGAAACCAGGATTTTTCCTTCTCGTGACGCTGTATTTCCTGAGAGGCAAACATGAAATCAATTTCTTTATATACAGACAATAACTCATGGATGACAAAGCTTCACCCTTTCACCAAGCTGTTTTACCTTGTCTCAGCCATACTCATACCTGTCATTTCCGGTCATCTTATGGTATATATCATGGCCGCCGCATTAAGCATTATCCTGCTGATGAGTGCCCGGGTGTTTCGGAAAGCACTGCCGCTCATAACATTTTCCTTCAGTATCCTGCTGACTATTTTCATCATTCAGGGACTTTTCTATAAGGATAATGCTTCCGTCCTTTTCACCCTCGGTCCCCTGACGTTTTACAAGGAAGGACTGCTGTACTCTTCCCGCATAGGACTGAATATCCTCAATATGCTACTTAGCTTTTCCATACTTGTCCTCACCACAAAGCCTTCGGAGCTTGTGGAAGAGCTTGAGAAAAAAGGGTTCAGCCCGAAGCTTGGATACGTCATCAATTCAGTATTCCAGATTGTGCCGGAAATGATGGGCACCATGGAAACCATATCCGATGCCCAAAGAAGCCGCGGCATGGAAACAGAAGGAAATCTTCTTACGAGAATAAAGGCATTTCTGCCCCTCATTTCTCCGGTAGTTATGTCTGCCCTCACTTCCACAAGAGAGCGTGCCATAGCACTGGAAGTAAGAGGCTTTGGCAGAGCATCAAAAAAGACATTTCTTTACAGGCACCCCTACAGAACACCGGATCACATCATAAAATGGGCTAGTATACTGAGTCTTGTGGGAGTTATCATCCGGAAGATCATTACTATTTTTAATTGAACCGACCGGACAGGCATCTGTATGTCCGATACAAAAAACACAAAATAATCATTTTCAAAGAAATCCACCTGTGACGGTTCCCGCCGGGGAGAACCGTCACAGGTGGATAAATAGAATTATCATTAAATAAAAGAAGCTGACATGTCATATATCGAAATCAAAAATCTGAAATATCGCTATCCGGGAGCAACAGAGCTTGCTCTTAATGATGTAAGTTTAAATATCGAAAAAGGAGAATTCATCGGTATAGCCGGTGAAAACGGTGCCGGAAAGAGCACCCTGTCCCAGGCTCTTCCCGGACTTATACCCCAATTCTATAAAGGTGCATACGGAGGTCAGGTTCTTATCGATGGGCTGAATGCAAAAACAACACCCACAAGTGAACTTTGTCAGAAGGCAGGACTTGTTTTCCAAAATCCCTTCAATCAGCTAAGCGGCGCCAAAGATACAGTTTATGATGAGGTGGGCTTCGGACTTCAGAATCTGGGCATAAATCCGGACCTGATCCGCTCACGCATTGAAAACGTGCTCCGGCGTTTTGGAATATGGGAATTCAGAGACAGAAATCCTTTTGACCTTTCAGGAGGCCAGCTTCAGCGCGTGGCCATCGCTTCAGTACTTGCCATGGAACCGGAGGTACTGATCCTTGACGAGCCCACCTCCCAGCTGGATCCCGCAGGTTCCGAAGAAGTATTCAGAACCGTTGACGAACTGACAAAATCCGGCATTACCATCATCATGATCGAGCAGAAGCTTGAAAAGCTTGCGGAATACTGTGACAGGATCGTCCTTCTTCATGAAGGAAAACTTGTGGCTTTTGATACCCCGGGAACGATTTTTTCAAGAAAGGATCTTTCGGACTATGGAATGTGCGCTCCCGCCTTTACGGAATTTGCAAGGAAGAACGCTCTGAGAAATGCTGACGGAATTTATCCTGTGACAAAAGCAGAGACACTGGCACTTATAAAAGAAGGTCAACTCGACACAGCGGAGCTTCTGAAGTCACTCAGGGACATGAGCTACGGAGCACCGGACATTACCATGTCACCAAAGGCTCCGGCAACAAACAATTTGGAGCCAAACAGTCCTGCATCCTCAAATTCCCCGGCAATAAACAATCCGGAATCATGTGATACTTCTCCGGATGTTAAAAAAGAAAAAGCCGTTTCAGAAGGACAATCCCTGACCGGAAGAAGTCAGGAAACCTTTACCGTTTCTGACCTTCACTTCTCTTATGTCGCAGGAACTGAAGTTTTTAAAGGCCTGAATCTCGATTTTGACATGAGATCCACTGCCATCATCGGCCAGAACGGCGCAGGAAAGACAACCCTTGTGCGCATACTGAAGGGACTCCTGAAACCCGACAGCGGATCCCTCACCTTCCGGGGACAGAACCTGGGCAGCAAAACAGTAGCAGAACTTGCAAAGCAGGTGGGCTATGTTTTCCAGAATCCCGATGACCAGATCTTCAAGTACACCGTAATTGAAGAGGTAATGTTTGGACCGCTTAACATAGGAATGACAAAAGAAGAAGCCGAGGCTCATGCTCACGACGCTTTAAAAATCGTAGGACTTGATGACTTTTGCCAAAAGAACCCCTACGACCTTGAGCTGTCCGACAGAAAACTGGTTGCCATCGCTTCAGTCCTTGCCATGAACCCGGACGTCCTGATCCTGGATGAACCCACCATCGCCCAGGACCACAGAGGCAAAGAAAAAATAAAAGAAATCATCCGGTCCGAAGCCTCAAAAGGCAAACTCGTCATCGCCATCCTCCACGACATGGACTTCGTAGCAGACACCTTCGACCGAGTCATCGCCATGGCCCACGGCGAAGTCCTCCTTGACGGCAGCCCCGAAGAAATCTTCACCCGTGGTGATATTCTTGAAAAGGCCTCCCTCGCGCCACCACACCTCATTTCACTGATGAACGAACTATCCTCAAGAAATCAATAAATATTAAGCCGGGGCATATGCCCCGGCTAATCCTTCGAGTACATGATCCTAAGGTCGCACCTCGCCTCTACGCCCATGCGCTCGATGTAGATATCCGTCTTCGGAATCCATTTGTCGATGTAGTCATCAAGCTCGGAAGTGCCCTCCCGGTCGATAACATTCTCAATCTGCTGCTGATGCTCCACATCCATGAAAATCTTCAAGTCATATGGATCTCCAAAGTATGGATTCATACAATACGTACCCTCAACGATATTGACCCTCTTCGGCACCATATCCCTCGCGTACTTTGCGTCAAAATCCATCGTATGATAATTAAAAGGCCTGTAGTGCACCACATCGCGCCTCTCAATCACATCAAGCACCTCCCGCTTGAAACGCTCGTAGTCAACATTACCCCCGACCTCCTGCAAACGCTCCCTGGTCCTCTGATGACTCTGAAGGTAAAAATCATCCATGTGAAAAAGATTTCCGCCAAACTTCCCATGAAGATACTTCGCTATTGTAGTTTTTCCGGCTCCGGTACGCCCATCTATGGCAATGATGAGACAATCATCTCCACTCCTGATAAGCTTCTCTATCGCAAGAACCGCAGTAAGGAATCTCTCCCTGTCCTTTGTCTGCTTCTGTTTACTATTCATCACATTACCGTCTGTTCGATCTTAAAAATTCTTCCAATCCACTTCCCTGAAGGATCAATGTCGCAGCATTAATATAATACCTCGATACAGATCCTAATGATTAACCCGGGGAAGATTCCACTTAAAAATGATAGCCGCAGATCTGAGTACTACAATAGAGATAAATCCCAGCACCATGGATATACGTATATCACCTGTTACATGATATACCAGAATCAGAATAATGTCTCCTGCTATCGCCGCCAGTGCATATATATGCTTTATGAAAACATATGGCATATTGGCGCACATTATATCTCTAAGTACACCTCCTCCAACTCCGGTAACAAGTCCGAGAAATACCAGAAGAAAACTGTTGTCTCCGAATCCGGCATACATACCGACTCTCAGACCATCTACAGCGAATGCCGCCAACCCCAAAGTATCAAAACAAACCAGTGATATGTTATAAGCTCTTCGAACTTTTTCAGGTTTAGACTTATTCATGCAGGCATTCAGGAATATAACATTGGCAGTAACAATGGACACTATGACATAAAATGGATTCTTGAACATATTGGGAGGAGTATTTCCTATCACGATATCACGGAACAGTCCGCCTCCACAGGCTGTTGTCACTGCAAGAACATTAACACCGAAAATATCCATCTTCTTTTCTATTCCCACAACTGCACCGGAAATCGCAAATGCCACGGTTCCTATAAGGTCAAATATAGCAATAAGTGACAGTTCCATCACAATACCTCCAAAATCCGCGGGAACAATGCCCCGCGGATTCTTTCATTTTATAGTATTTTAAATACTATAACTCTTCATATTCTTTTTAACGATATACTCATCAGATTTCCATCACCTTCATGACTTCATCTCTGAGCTTCGCCCTCTGATCCTTTAAAAGCAGATACTGATTGTACTTGTAGTATGCATCATTTCCACACTCGGAGATGAACTTAAGGGAATAGAATCCTGCGTTGAGATCACTAAGGAAAATGACAAGCTCCTGTCCTTCCCCAAAGGTCTTATTTATAAATTCAAAGGCATTAGTCAGGTGATCCCCTGTGGTCCTGACAGCCCCGGTTCTGGCTGCTTCCCTCTCAGTAAACCACTGCTTTGCCACTGCGAAAAGCTCTGCATCGTCACCTCCTGAAAGAGTCAGCTTCTCCTCCAGCTCTTCAAGAGCCAGAAGTATCTTTTTCTGAATCCTTTCCTGATAGCGGCTGAGCATATGTGCCTTGATATTTCTTTCCATCTGAAGCTTCAGGAAGTCATGATTGGTTCTTAGGATGTCAAGAAGGCCGCCTTCCGCCTCCTTCAGCTTCTTCACCTCCGCGAACACCTCTCTCTGAATGTCGAGGTTCTCCGCATACTTCCGGAACTCCCGGTTCAGGGTCTCAATCATAAGACCAAGGAGTGAAAGCTTCTCATCAAAAGGTGCCGTCACGATAGCACGCACATCCTTCGGAAATTCCCCCGCAAGGATCGACGGAACCTGATAGGTAACGCGGTACTTATTGTAAAGCTCATAATAAGTTGCAAAATCCCTTGCTATCTCCGGGTCGCCAATGTACTCTGCCACCAGATCTCTCGTCACCGGCAGCTCCATATCCTCATAAACCTTGATGATACGGCTCAGATCTTCCCATCCTCTGGCTGTGACGAAATGCTTCCCTTCTACCCCGGCCTTCACCGAATAGAACTTGTCCTTCTTTATCTCAAGGTATGCAAGGATAGCCCCACACACCTCCATCTTATAAGCATATTCCTTCCATACCTTGAAGTCCTCCAGGATGTCGATCCGCTTCACACGGTCAAGGGTCACAATGTCGAAATCCCTCACGGACTTATTGTACTCCGGCGGATTACCCGCAGTCACGATAACAAAACCCTCCGGCACCCGGTGGGAACCAAAGGTCTTGTACTGCAAGAACTGCAGCATGGTGGGTGCCAATGTCTCCGACACGCAGTTAATCTCATCCAGGAACAGTATTCCCTCCTTCACACCGGAACGCTCAATCTGGTCATAGATCGACGCAATGATCTCGGACATGGTGTACTCCGTAACCGAATACTCCTCCCCGCCGTAATTCTTTTTACTTATATAAGGAAGACCTATTGCAGACTGTCTGGTATGGTGCGTAATGGTATAGGACACTAGGTTAATGTTCAGCTCCTCCGCAATCTGCTCCATGATGGCAGTTTTTCCTATTCCGGGAGGCCCCATGAGGAGCACCGGTCTCTGCTTTTCCACCGGAATCCTGTAGCCTCCGGTCTCATCCTTCATAAGATAAGCTTTTACTGTATTTACAACTTCCTGTTTCGCTTCTTTGATGTTCATATCAACCTCTGTCAGATTTTTTACACGCACCTGGTCTTCATTCGCTCTTCTGCGTGTCATATACTAATTCCAACTCATTTGAAGACTAATACCAAAAACAAATGGCTTTATTCCTTCAAATAAAGCTTCATCGCCCAGTCCGGCACATCTTTATCATTTATATCCGCCAGCGGATCAAATACAAATGCCGTGTCATAATCCGGCGCCTTTTCCGGAAACTCCCCGTAACCATCGGTAAAGTAGAGCATTCCTTTCATATCCGGAAGCTCTCTCTTTTTCCGAAGCTCCTCCACGTAGTTAAAGGCCGGCCTGAAATCCGTGCCATATCCACCCCGGATCTGAAAGCTCTCCGCATACTCTTCAATCTCCTCAGGCTTCTGTAGAGTCACATCCTTTTGAACCTGATCATCGCACTCTACTATATGGACTCTTATCTGCTTGAAAAAACTTGTCCTGTTCCTGAGGAGCGCCGCAGTTTCATTAAGAAATTTCTGGACCTGTTCCTGCTTAGTGGAGGCCGAAGTATCGATAACGATGACCAGATCTGATATCCTTCTGTTCTCGCAAAATTCGTTTTCCTCAATAAGCGGCATGTTTCCGTAGACCTCCATGCCGTAATTGTAATATCCGTAGTCAAAGCTCTCCGGATCTACTCTGGTTTCCTCCCTAACAACCGTGAGCTTTCTGAGGAACTCCCTGAAATCCGTCTCCTTTCGGTACTGCGCTGAAAGCACCCAGGCGAGACTTCCCGTCTCATCCCCTGCTTCAGCCCCAAAGGTTTCAAGCTCTGTCTTAAGTCTCTCAGCCGTATCCTTCCAGTTCTCGTCAAGCTCCTCCATCGGAATCTGCTGAAGCGGCGCACCGCCACCGGAATTCTCCGGGCTTCGCTCTTCAATATCCTCTCCGAGAGGAGACCCATCCCCGGAGCCACCATTTCCATCGGGCCCCGAATCACCCGACTGTGACTGACCGCTTTTGTCATCCTGCTTCATCCCACTGCCTGCCTCAGCCTGATCTTCCCCGGAATTGTCCTTACCCTCCGGTTTTTCCGAACCGGAGCCATCATCTGACTGATGTGAGCCATCTGCGTCCCCGTCGTCAGCATTATCACCGGCGGCACCTGTGGGCGGCTTCATATCCTCCGGAATCTCAGGAGGCTGCCCGGCCTCAGGGTCCTTGCTGTCATCTTCCAGCCGTTTCCAGAACTGATGGTCGCACCTGTAAAACTCATGCTGAAGCTTCAGCTTTGTATCTATATCGAGATTGATGCTCTTAAGGTAATGATAAATCCTCTCCGCCGTCAGCACCTTGCACTCAGCCTTAAGCTTCTCGTACCACTCCTCCCGAAACGGATACGCCGGACGGTTAATGATGTCATAATCCATGGAATCCAGCACTGACTCCACCTGTATATCCGACGCCAGGTCCCAAAGCTCCTTATCCTCATACTGGTCCGATGTGAACATATGCCTGAAGATGCAGTGCAGCACGATGTGAAGATACAGCCTGCAAAGCTTCTGGGGGCTCTCTATAAAAAGATGGAACACGAAGCTCGGATTATAATGTATAGTCCTTGCATCCGTCCCCATCCTCTGGGTATTAAGGTCCAATGTATATCCCAGGCTGTCCAGCGCCCTCCCCATAAATCTCATGGCAAGATACAGCTCGGTCCTTGATTCCGCAAGTATTCTGTTTCCAAAATCCATAAGGTCCCGGTGGGACTTCATTAATTTCTGATCTGCCATAAATCCACCATGAATATTATTTGTCCATTGATCTTTTATTCTTATAAAATACAAGCTTCCTAAAGCTGTTGGTTCTTCACCTTGATCACGGTATCATTTTAAGATTCCGGTATTTTATAACTCAAATGTTTCAGGTCCCGTGGCCGGTCCCCCTGCTGCACCGCTTTTGAAATGACGGTTCTGATAATCCATGATAAGCGCCGAGATGAGCACCGCTCCCTCCCGTGAAGCCGCCTCCAGTGCCGGAGCGATAGCCTCCTCTGAAATCAGTTCCTCTTCCACCAGAAACCTGATCCTTTCATCTGTTCTCCTGCTATCCTGAGGTATCCAGATAAGCTCCCCTTCATGTCCGAAGCGGGGCGCCTTCTGCCCCTGAATCAACCTCGGCAAAATCTCAGGGCTGTGACTCCTCAGATACTCACGATACTGCTCTCTATAATCATCGGAAAGTCTCCATGGATACATAAGTCTTCCGAAGGCAGCATTAACCGCACTGGCAGGCTCGTCATAGGTAAACCTCTGAAACTGCCTGTCATACCCGGAAAAATCAATCTCTGTTCTCGTCACCAGCTGCCTCGTGTTGTACCCGGAACCCTCGATATGCTCATGAAAAGCCCGGCTGAAGGTGTCCTCCTCGTAATTATCCGCATAGGACGGAAACGTAAGCGCCGCCGTCACCATAGTCCTCCGGCTAATGCTCCCGTCCGGATTCTCAATCTCCTCCCGCCTAAGCGTTCTCTCCGGCAGCTTATCCAAAACCTCATCTGCCCTCAGATGCTCCTCATCCACAGGAAAATGAATCAGCACCGGAATCATGGCATCACTGTCGCCAACGATTTCCTTCAAAAGCCTGAAGCTCCCCGTCTGATTAAAGGTAACGTCAATTTCCTGCAGCTCCTGGCACTGACGAAAGGCGCCGTCATAATAATCCACCACGCTGTCCGAAAGCTTCACGTAATGAAGATGATGGCAGTTGTGAAAAGCATAGGGCCGAAGCCTTTTCACTTTATCAGTGAGAGTCACGGTCTCAATATCATCCCTTGACGCAAAGGCTCTGTTGTTGATTTCTTCAACAGGAATCCCAGCATCGCCATCTATATATTCAGGCACAAAAAGCGCCCGTACATTCCCTTCATAACCTGTAACGGACGCAAACTTTAAATCCTTTTCTGTCTTTATTTCATATGTTAATGACATTTAAAAATTCCTTTATGTATAATACCACAATGATGAAATTTCTATAAATTCGTGTCTTGTCTGTCCTTTCTTTTTATATCCAGCCAGAAAAAATCTTCTGCCATCCTGCCCTGTGTCTTTTCAACTATCAGCATGGGATCATAAAACGGAAGATCCAATGCCTCCAACTGGATTTTCATCTTGTCTCTGGTTCTCGGAAAGCATCTTTCCTCCAAAAAATCCTGATAGTCCTTATAGGTGGGTTCTGTTATGACTCCAAAGGCTCTGAACTGATTATTATCCGTATAATTTTTGATCTTAACGGTTTCTTCACGGTCGTCCACATCTATTACAGTACAAAGATCCTTTTTGTACATATATAGAATACGTAAAGGTGTTGTCTGAGGTGGTACTTCGTATTGCTTCGGAATACCGGTGTCCTCTGTTACCAGCCTGAGCAGTACAACTATAGGACCGGTCACATTGACCTTCCCGCTCTCCCAGTGTTCAACCGTTTTTCGGGATACGTTGCAAAAATCCGCAAATTCCTGCTGAGTCATATTCACCATTTTTCTTACTGTCTTTATCTCATCTCCGGTCATTTCCGGTGCAAATGCATATTGAATAGCAGCCACAGTAATCCCCCCTCTGAAGTCCCTAAATTTTAGGACTTCTCAAACAGATACACATATTTTCTCATCTGTTCATAAATAATAGTTTCGATACGCTTTTTTACCACGTCCGGATAAAAAGCTTCCTCTTCCAAAACATTTCTGACATCACTTTTGCTGAATGAAAACCTTAGTTTGTCTCCCCAAAGGTTTGATACTGCCTCCATTTGCTCCTCAAAACATTGAGAAATAGTTTTAGAATGAACGGAATCCATCATCTCATAAATGTCTCCGTCCATGGGATAATCAAGACTTGTATCTGACAGCAAAGCAGCCCCTTGATCAAAAAATGGACATACCCGATACTGTCTGTTTTTGTCCAGAACGACTGCTATGTTATGAAGATGCCGATCTTCATTCAGGAAAAAACCATCAATTGTTAAAAGCTTACAGAGATACTCACCAAATCCTGAAATTCCCGTAAGTTTCTCAACTGTATCCACCAGGAATTTCGCCCTGTCTTCAACTGAAGAAAGATGATATACCTCTTCGTAAAAACTTGATCCATATTGTTTCCTATATAATCGTTCTAGGGTTATCAGCTGTCCGGATTCTCCCAGAAAATCCCGGCTTTTACACCCAAGATAATCTTTGTTTTTGTAGTGTATTTGCTCAGTTTCATACAAAACAAACTCCTCGGTATGGAGATTACTGAGTGTCATCAGCCTGGATACTACATATTCAGAAATCCCCTCATAACCGGTATAATCCGCCTTGTACCAGATACCATCCTGTTTCCATTTCAGCTGATTACCCTTAGAGGATTGACGTTCTTGTATATAAAGATTTTTTGAAAGAAGTTCGATCATTCTACCCTCCTCTATAAACTCATATTTTTCGCCGTTTATTTCCAACACACAGATGCAGATCTAATTGGCTTCATTCCACAGCTTTGATATATCAAATATACCCTAAATTTTAGGGTGTTTCAAATACTTTGACATAACCTCATAAATCATTTATACAAACACGTCATTAGAAGCCTCCATTCTGCAAAGCAAAGATATCTTCTTTTAAACGGTAATGCACTATTGAAAAACGGGAGCGGACTTCTCCGCTCCCGTCTCTCTTTCTTTAATTATAAATTCCTGTGGTTTCGTAGTTCGGATGCTTTGCCAAAAGCTCATCGATATAAGGCTTATATTCTATATCCCTTTGCTCTTTCGCTGCCTTGGCAGTAGCGTAAAGTACGTTGTTTTCCTGCTGAACCTCGGAAGGCATGGTCTCTTCCGGCGCGTAGATATATTCGGCACCGTTTTTCATCTCACCGGTAACCTCTCCCTTTACAGCGGACGCCACAAGCTGTGCCAGCTTTTCATAGAAAGCTCCTGTCATATGGACCTTATCTTCCATGTAGTACTCAGGATGACCGACAGCAAGATTATAACTGTCAATGACAGTTGCCCCGAATCTTGCGGCAACCTTCTGCACAGGTTCCAAAGAATTCCGCTGAAGTCCGAAATAATAATCCCTTGTCTCAGGAGGAATGATGAAGAAAATCTTATGCTTCTTGTTGCTCATGAGATAAGTATTTACAACCTTTGCATACTGGTTTTCAAAGTACTTAGCTGTCCAGTCATACGCGCGGATGTCATTGGTACCAAACATAAATATAAGAATGTCCCCATCATAAGCCACACTGTCACGATACATAGGTGTGTCAATATACTCCAGGGTCCCATCATCAATAACATAAGAAGATGTATATCCGAAATTCTTCACCTCATAATCAAATCCCAACATTTTCTGAAGCTGTGCCGGATACGATTCTCCCGAGTTCTCAAGAAGATATCCCCTTGTAAGAGAATCTCCCATACACGCCACCTTCGTTGCGGCAAAAGACGTAACAGAACAGCCCATCACCATCACTGCCGCCAGTGCCAATGCCGGCACCATTACAGCCTTTTTGAGTCCTAAAGTTATATTATTAATCATATCTCTCTTTTAACCTTTCATCTATAAAACTCTGTTTTTTCAGCCGTAATATCTGACACAAATGCACATCTAACCGGCTATTTATCAATCTATAACTTCACCACTATTTTAATTAACCAATGCACTTAAAACAAGTCTGCATATTCTGAAACTGTATTACAAATAAATGAATTTATAAAAGAGATCTTAGTTTTTGTAAATAGGTTGGCAAAGTAAATTTTTCACGCGGTTAGCTTTATTCCATGATTCCCACAGCCCTGAGCACATCCTCAACATACTCCACAGGCACTATCTCCAGCTTGTCCTTTACTTCAGTTGCCACATCCCGGAGGTCTTCAACATTATCCTTAGGGATAAACACCTTTGTGACTCCGGCGCGTTCCGCTGCCATGAGCTTCTCCGGAAGACCGCCGATGGCATTGACTGTACCCTCAAGAGAAATCTCGCCGGTCATACCGATGTGCGGCGAAACCGGATGTCCTGTAACAAGGGATGCTAATGCTGTCGTCATGGTGATACCCGCAGAAGGTCCGTCCTTCGGAGTTGAGCCGTCCGGCACGTGAATGTGCAGGTCATTCTCCTTGAACTTAGAAGCAAGCTCCGGGAATCTCGCCTTAACCACCGACAATGCTATCTGAACCGACTCCTTCATTACATCGCCAAGCTGGCCTGTAACATTGAGCTTTCCTTCACCCTTTGTAAACAGAGTCTCGATATAAAGGATTTCACCGCCCACCTGGGTCCATGCAAGACCGGTAACAACTCCCGGCTTCGCCTCATCCTTCACCTTGTTGTGAGTCAGGGCGTGCATGTCGAGATATTCTCTCAGCTCGTCCTTTGTAACGATGATATTTGGTTCAGTTTTTTCAGGCGTCTCTTCGTCCGAAACATTAGCCTCCGGAACCCCGTTCTCTCTCACGAACTTCACCGCAGCGATACGGCACAGGGTATCCAGTCTCTTCTTGAGGCCTCTGACACCACCTTCACGGGTATAATCGGAAATGATGGTCTCCATGGCTTCATCGGTAACCTTAACATCGCCGCTCTGAAGTCCCACTGAGCTAAGTGCCTTCGGAAGCAGATGTTTCTCCGCAATCTGGAACTTCTCAAGGGGTGTGTAGCCCTGGAACTGGATAACCTCCATACGGTTAAGAAGCGGTGCCGGAATAGTGTCCAGAGTGTTGGCTGTACAAATGAAAAGCACGTCACTGAGATCGTAAGGCACATTCATGTAGTGATCCGTGAAAGTATTGTTCTGCTCCGGATCAAGAACCTCCAGAAGGGCACTTGCAGGGTCGCCGTTGTAGGAGCTTGAAAGCTTATCGATCTCGTCAAGTACCATGACAGGATTGGAAACTCCCGCCTTGCTGATACCGTCCATGATACGTCCCGGCATGGCACCGATATAAGTACGTCTGTGACCTCTGATGTCAGCCTCATCCTTAACACCGCCGAGAGAAACTCTCACATACTTTCTGTGAAGAGCCTTTGCAATGGACTTACCTATGGAAGTCTTACCTGTACCCGGCGCACCCACAAATACGATGATGGAACCTGACTGCTTTCTCTTAAGGTTCATTACCGCGATCTGCTGAATGATTCTTTCCTTTACCTTCTTCATTCCGAAGTGTTCTTCACTAAGAACCTTCTCCGCTTCATCAAGGTCTATAAGCTCAGGCTGCTCCTTTTTCCATGAAAGTCCGGTAACAAAATCAAGATAATCATAAAGCATACCCGACTCAGAGGAATGTTCACCGTCATTCTTCAATCTGTTGAGCACTTTTGTAGCTTCACGTCTTGCTTCCTCGTTCATCTCGGATTCCTGTATCTTCAGTTCAAACTTACGAACCTCAGTCACCTGCTCCGGATGCATTTCATCCAGCTCCTTCTGGAGATAGTCGATCTGCTTCTTAAGGGCATTCTCCTTGTAAAGCTTCTGATAATCCTGCTGCTGGGCAGTGTGGGCATCCGTAGTAACCTTGGTCACCTCCGCATACTCATAGATGATCTTCTCCAGAGCCTCAAATCTTTCTTTTTCGGAATCCATTTCGAGAACGGCGTAACGTTCCTCATTTGTGATGGAGATCCAGGAACTGAGAACCGAAGCCGCTTCTTCTATAGAAGTATACTGATCGATATAGTTCTCCATGATGGAACCCCAGCGGAATCTGGACAAAAGCTCCTTAAGATCCGTCTTTATCTCATAAAGCTTTTGTCTTGCTTCGTTAATGTTCAGATCCTTTATATCCTCACGAACCGAAGTTTCTACGAAAATCTCATGATTTTCATTGATGGCGATTTCGTTTACATTGATACGTCTTCCGGTTTTAATGATTACATATCCCTCTCCGCTGATCTCCTCGATCTTTCCCTCAACGCCGATGGGATAAAAGCTGTCCTCAGTTATCTCTTCCCGGGTCTGCTGTTCCTTCATGATAAGGAGTGTGACATCATCCCCCTGATAAACATTGTTGCCGGCAATGGCACGGAAAGCCTGAGTCTGAAAATAAATATTTGAATTCGGTAAAACCAGAACATTATAAAGTGGCAATACTTTCATAAATAACACCCTCCTTTGTTAGCAATCAATTAAATTGAGTGCTAATGATTTAGAAAAGAATAACACCGGCGTAAACCGGTGTCAATCCATCATGCCTTTGTTAACAAAAAGTTTAGAATTCAACCGGGGACGGTTCTCGCGGGCGGGACCTGTCCCCGGTGGATAACTTAGAAACCAAGTTCCTTTACAAGCTCCGGAACAGTGGTCATACCTGTCAACTTACCGACATTGGAACCTGTGAAGAAAAGGCCTTCCTCATAATTCCCCTTAACAGCCTCAATGAGTGCCTTGGTGATACAGTAAGGCACCTGTGCGGGATTACAGGTCTTGATACATCTTGAGCAGTGAGTGGGTGCAATCCTTCCGATGGACTCCAGGCGCTTAATAAGCGGAGTCGCAACTGCTCTTCCGGGCATTCCCACAGGACTGTGGATAATGTGAACCTCTTTGGGGTCAGCATTAATAAGAGTATCCTTATATGCCTGTGAAGCATCGCATTCCTCAGTGGCGATAAATCTTGTAGCCATCTGAACACCTGCTGCCCCAAGATCCTGAACTTCCTCTATATCAGACTTGTCCCATATGCCTCCTGCAGCAAAGATCGGAATCTTTCTGCCTATAGCTTCCTCATAAGGCTTCACTGCCTCAACAAGATTCCTGAGAATCTCCGTAACCGACTGGCAGGTTCCCTCCAAAAGCTCCTTTTCCTTAAATCCGAGATGACCTCCGGCTTTAGGTCCCTCAAGAACTACAAAGTCAGGGAATCTGTGGTAATTCCTTTCCCAGGACTTTGCTATAACCTTGAATGCTCTGTCACTTGAAACGATAGGAGCGATAAGAGCCTTTCCCTCAGGAACAAACTCAGGAAGATCCAAAGGAAGTCCTGCTCCCGAAATAACCGCATCGATGCCGCTCTCAACCGCTGTCTTTACAGCCTCAGCATACTGCTGTGTAGCCACCATGGCATTGATGGCAACCATTCCAATCCCCTGAGATATCTCTTTGGCTTTCTGAATCTCCTTCTTAAGAGCCCGAAGATTTGCCTCCTCAGGATTCTTCATGAAATCATCTTCCCTGTATCCGCAATCCGCAGTACTGATGCAGCCGATGCCTCCGCACTTTGCAACAGCCCCCGCCAGCTTCTCCAGCGAAACACCAACACCCATTCCTCCCTGAATAAGAGGAATCTTCAACTCTCTTCCATGTATAGATAACAATGCCATACCACTCCTTAAAGCCATTCTCTAAATATTTTTAGCTAAAATAATTTAATGATTATCACATAATATTAAATTCATTGCCGAAAGAAGTCAAATTAATTTTACACACAAAAAGCAGGGGAGCTCAGCTCCCCTGCTCATTCATCATTTTTACTTCACGAGATTAAGCCCGTACATCTTGAGCCTGTAATCATTATCTATAAGAAGATACTCATTCTTATCCGTAAGTCTGCACAGAATCTCTGCCAGTCTTTCATCAATCATGATCTTCCAGTCCGCGCCAATAACCTCATCCTTTTCAGGATCATCGAGAGAAAAGCAGTCCAGGAGCATTTTGTCCCTTGTGTATTCTCTTCCAACCCAGTACTCACGGGAATCAGTATTTAAATTATCATAAGCCTCGATATAAAAATCCTGACCCATATCGTACTTAACATAATTATGGAAATCCGAAGCCTCCACAACTCTGGTCCTGCAGTAACCGCGAACATCAAGGCATCTCAGCACATCATATATGTAACTGCACACCTCTCTCCGGTCATTTCTTCTTACCTCTACTTCACTGTCTTCCAATGTTTCGCCATCAGATTCCATAATCGGAGTCCTCATCCTTGTCTCACCGGAAACCTTATCCCTTGAAGCCTGTCCAAATCCCGCATTGAAATCTCCGGATGCAGGCTTATGATAACCACCGGAAAAGAATGAATCCTTACCACCGGAAAAGCCCTCGTTAAATTCCTTTGATTCACGGGAAACGAATGCCTCTTCCCTGTCCGGAGCATCTACATAAAATCTTTCATTATGTATCTTGTTTCCAACAACTCTGTATGTATCATCTTCCTGCTGCTGGAATATTGCGTAGAGCTGAATGCTTCTCTGCTGGAAAATCTGACCTATATCATAATAGTAGAAAACCTTACCGTTAGTTTCGTCATTAGATATATAAGAATAGGTATTGTTCTCTATATCATCATCACCTGTATAGGCGACGCTGACTGCTCCGTTAAAATCTATGAAGCAAACTGCAATTCTTTTGAAAGGATAAACAAACTTCCCGTGTCTTGACTTCCTGACAAGAACTCTGAGAACGTCCTCAATAAAATCAGCAGATGGCTTGCCATTCTTGCTGTGTATCTCGATACCTTCCGCAAATGCAGTCCTTCCACCCAAAACTCCACAATCCTCGAAAGTTATAGGGTGCACATGTAAATATATATCAATCATCCTTGATTTCTCCCATTCTCTGCTGCGATCCTTCGCAGCCAACATAATCATCCTTAATAAGTACCGCTCTTGTCCCTAAGAGCTTTGCAAAGATTACTACCGCCCACATCCCATAGGGCATCCGCAATTTTTCTTCGCTAAATATTGTATCGGCACAAAATCAAAAAACTTTATCTTTTTAACAACAAAACTTTTTTCGTACTTATAAAAAAACAATGAACACCCGTCGAAAGACTTTTCCGATGGGTGTTCTGAGTTTTATTTCCTATTATTTTTCTGATTTACACCGGTTTCAAATATTACCGGCAGACGTAGATTTTCATATGCATTAAGCTTATTCCGGAGTCCGAAATCGTCTTTTGGTACTCAAATCGTTATTTATCAAAGGAACTCTGCCAGAGGCTTGATCTCTATGCCATCCTTTGTAAGTCCTTCACGAAGCTTACGGACAAATTCCAGGGCCTTCACCCCGTCTCCATGTACACATATGGAATCCACCGTAATATCTATGTCCTTTCCGGTTATGGCGGTGACCTTCTGCTCCTTCACCATGCGAATCACGCGGTTTAATGCCTCGTTCTCGTCCGTTATCATTGCCCCGGGCTTTTTACGGTTAACCAGAGTTCCGTCCTCTTCATAAGCCCTGTCGGCAAATACCTCTGCCGCAGCCCGGAGCCCCATGGCCTTTGCAGCCTTATAGAGCTCTCCTGAAGGAAGCGCCATAACTATAAGCTCCGGATCATAATCCTTTATGGCCTTACAGATATCCTCTGACATTGCAGGATCCTTTGCCGCCATATTATAGAAGGCACCGTGAGGCTTTACATGCTGAAGCTTCATCCCCTGTGCCTTCAGAAAAGCATCGAGAGCACCTATCTGGTAAAGAGTGTAATCATAAGCTTCATCATCGGAAACCACCATGTTGCGGCGTCCGAAGCCCATGAGGTCAGGGTATCCCGGATGTGCTCCCACCCTGATACCGGCAGCCTTTGCCGCCTCTATAGTTTTATGCATAACCGTAGGATCCGAAGCATGAAATCCGCAGGCAACATTGGCACTTGTTATAAGCGGGATTATCTCGCTGTCCATCCCCAATGTATAGCGCCCGAAGCTCTCTCCTAAATCACTGTTTAAATCTACCCGCATCTTTTTCTCTCCTCCACTATTGTTTCATCCGGCACCTGGGAATCCGGTTTTCGGATTTTGGACCACTGACTCCGTCCCCCCGGGACTATCAGGAATCCGGGTTTAGAATCATGGACCACTGACCCCGTCCCCCGGGTCCACCCGAAATCCGGGTTTAGAATCATGAACCACTAACCCCGTCCCCCGGGTCCATTTCGGGGCGGGAGTCATCTTCCGCCCTTTACAAAAAGCTCGATGAACCCAGTGTCTGCCTTTCCTTCACAGAAGGTGGGATTGTTCATGATCTTGTACTGGAAATCCAGATTAGTATCAACCCCCATGATGAGGGTCTCGTCAAGTGCCGCTTTCATCTTCATTATAGCAGAAGCTCTGTCGGGAGCATGAACTATGATCTTTGCGATCATGGAGTCGTATTCCGAAGGTATGGTATAGCCTGTATAGACAGCGCTATCCACTCTGACGCCGTTTCCTCCGGGAAGCAGCAGATTCGTGATCTTTCCGGGGCTCGGCATGAAATGCTTCTCGGGGATCTCGGCATTGACACGACACTCTATGGTATGACCTTTGAGTACGATGTCCTCCTGTCTGAAGCTAAGCTTCTCCCCGGCAGCAACTCTTATCTGCTCCACCAGAAGATCCGTTCCGGTTTCCATTTCCGTAACACCGTGCTCAACCTGAATACGGGTATTCATCTCCATGAAATAGTACTCCCCGCTCTGATCCACGATGAACTCAATGGTACCGGCACTGTTGTAGCCCACAGTCTTAGCTGCCAGTGCAGCATCCCGGTACATCCGTTCCCTGGTCTCATCGCTGATTGCAGGTGACGGCGACTCCTCTATAAGCTTCTGATGATTACGCTGTACCGAACAGTCACGTTCCCCCAGGGTCACAACATTACCGAACTTATCCCCAATGAGCTGGACCTCTACGTGACGCGGATGAACCACCAGCTTCTCGATATACATGGTATCATCGCCGAAGGCATTGGCGGACTCACGCTGGGCAGTGTTAAAGGCATCCTCGAAATCCTCAGGCGTGAAGCATTCACGCATGCCTCTTCCTCCGCCGCCGGAGCTTGCCTTTATCATCACCGGAAAGCCAATCTTCTCCGCTTCCTTCATGGCAAGCGCCGCATCAAAAACCGGTTCCTTAGTTCCCGGCACCACCGGCACCCCTGCCGCCATCATCATTTTTCTGGCAGCGGATTTGTTTCCCATTTTGTCGATGATATCCGCATCCGGTCCGATAAAAACAATGTTGTTTTCCGCGCACTTCCTCGCAAACTCGCTGTTCTCGGACAGAAAACCGTAACCCGGATGTATCGCCTCGCACTCCATATTTATCGCGGCAGAAATGATGGCATCAATGTTCAGATAGGAATCCCTTGCAGGTCCCTCACCGATGCACACCCTCATATCCGCAAGACGCACATGAAGCGCATTTTTATCTTCCTTTGAGTACACCGCAACAGAAGCAATGCCCATGTCCCGGAGCGCTCTGATGACCCGCACGGCGATCTCGCCGCGGTTCGCGATCAAAACTCTTTTAAACATCTAAATCTCCATTCCGCCACCTTTTTGGGCGGCACAAACAGTGATGAAAGTATCGACTGTCCTTAGGACTCCCGCCGGATCAGATCTTCTTAACTCTGAAAAGCGGCTGTCCGTACTCAACCTTCTGCTCATTGGAAACCAGCACTGCCTCGATCTCGCAGTCATAGTCTGCGGTGATTTCATTCATCATCTTCATGGCTTCAACTATGCAGACAGTCTCTCCCGCTTTAACCTTGTCTCCAACCTTAACATAAGCCGGGATCTCCGGGCCTGCTGCGGAGTAAAAGGTTCCTACTATAGGAGAGGTAATGTTTACCTCCGTCTCATCATCCACTGCTCCGAGAGCTGCAGTCTGCCCTCCTGCCGAAAACGCCTGACTGCCTGCTGCATTACCGGAAACCATAACCGGTGTTCCCGCTGCGCCCTGATACATCACCGCCTGTGCAGCGCCGCAGTCCCTGATGCCTGTCTTACTCATGGAGATCTTGAAATCCCCGTCCTTTATGGAAATGGTATCGAGAGTTGAGCCCTCCAGTATCTTTACCAGTCCTTCTATCTTCTCTAAATCAATCATAGGTATCCCCTTCCATTCGTTCCACTATCTACTGATTCCGACTAAATCTTTCCCGATCATATTACTGCCCACCGGTGCAATACTCCTCATTCCTTGCCGGACAGGAAAGATAATCCCGGAATTTCAGTCTTCAAACAGCTTCTCCGGCCTCTTTACAATAAATCTCACTCTTCAAACAGCCTCTCCAGTCTCTTGGCGGTGAGCCTCACCTCCAGAACCTCCTTGCAAGGCTTATGGATGCGGTTTCTGAACTCCTGATACTCATGCTCCTGCACCTTCAGAAGATGCTGGGCCTCCTCAACCGTAATCTTTTGAAACCTTATTTTGTCATCTATACGTCTCTGCGCCACCTTCGGAAGATCCACGGTTGCAACGGTTCCGATCTTCGCATACCCACCGGCAGTCTGATGATCCGCCAGCAGTATGATGGGCTTTCCGTGAGCCGGCACCTGGATGGCTCCGAGAGCTATGCCGTCAGAGATAATGTCTGAGCCCGCCTTGCTTTCCACAAAAGGTCCGTCCAGTCTCACGCCCATTCTGTCAAAATTACTTGAAATGGTGAATTCGCTGTTCAAAAAAGTGTCCAGTCCCTTCGCCGAGAATGCCTCCGCCTGGGGTCCCATCACAACCCTCACGGTGACAGCATTATCATCAAACTCATGAAGCGGCAGTGTTCTCGAAAGGAAATACGGGAGATACTTTCTTCTTTTGATTCTGGTGGAAATGTAGTCTCCGTCCCTTAACTTTCTTCCCTTGAAACCACCGATACCGCACTTTAGATTCGTACTTCTGGAACCCATGACCACGGGAACCTGAAGGTAATTTGAAAACGCTATATAGCAGGTTCTTCCGGTTCTTGCGGAGCCCACCTTCAGCACATCGCCCTTCTTAACATAGATGGCGGTGTACATGGGCACCGGGTCATCATTAAGCTCAGGACGGAAATCTCCGCCTGTGATTGCTATGATCTGGTCTGACGTAAACTCCAGGGTCGGACCGATAAGTGTACACTCGAGAACTGCCTCATTTTCAGGATTGTCCAACAGAAGATTTGCGATCCTGAAGGAACGCGGATCCATAACGCCGCTTACATTGAAGCCCTGGCTCTGGTATCCATATCTTCCGAAGTCCTGAACCGTGGTAAGCAGTCCTCCCTTTAAAACTCTGAATCCCATTTAGTCCTCCCCTTCATGCACTGTGACTTCGTAGGTACCTGCCTCTACGGCTGCTTTGATCTCTAGGTACTTCTCTTCAGTCACAGGCACAAATCTTATGTAATCGCCGGCTTCCACCAGAATTGGTGTTTCTCTGTCCGGATCATAGGTCTTAACAGGTGTCATACCCATGAGCTGCCATCCTCCGGGAGAGTCCATAGGATAAATTCCCGTCTGGGAGCCGCCAATGCCTACAGAGCCGGCCGGTATCCTGACTCTCGGTGACGCAAGTCTCGGTGTATGTATCTTTTCATCCAGACCTCCCAGATAGGTAAAACCCGGCAAAAATCCCAACATATATATAAGGTAATCCTTACTGCTGTGGATCTTAATGACTTCCTCCTCACTTATTCCCGCATGCTCCGCAATGGCACCTAGGTCAGGGCCATAGGTTCCGCCGTAAACCACCGGGATTTCCCAGACCTTCTTTTTCCCTGCCTCCGAGTGGGATTCCATACGGACTATGGACTCCACTCTCTTGTAAAGAGCCTCATAGCTTATTACCAGAGGATTGTAATTAATAAGAAGAGAACAGTAGGTGGGTATCATGTCAATGATACCGGAAATCTGCTGTGCCCTGATGAGCTTTGCAGCCGCAGCGATTTTCTGATTGACCTCCGGACTTATGACCTGCTCGAACTGTATAAGCAGCGAGGCATCTCCCTCCGGCACTATTTTGATGTTCTGCATAAATGCTCCTATACTGACAAACACGATCTGTCGCCGTTTCCGGATGAACCGGGGACTTGTTTTCGTGTTTTCCCTGAATGTTTCTTTATATATAGTTAATGCTCATGTGGGGTAAGCCACATGAGCACTAACTTTTAAACCACATGGTTTATTGTATCATGATTTGATTATCTGATGTTTTCAGGACTGCGCCTTTCACATCTTCTCAATATCAGGCAAACAGTTTGCTGAAGTTTCCGAGTGCTGTGATACCAACATAAGCTGAAATTATAACTACCAGTACTCCGAGAACCAGGAGAACCTTAGGATGCTTGTAATCAGCGCCCATGATGGACTTCTTCTGTGAAGCTACAAGTGAGATTCCGAGAGATATAGGAAGGATAAGTCCGTTAACGGCACCTGCTATGATAAGGAGAGCCGCCGGTGAACCGGAGATGATCATTACCAGTGTTGAAACTGCGATGAATCCGATTACCCATAAATTCTCATGATCTGAAATTCCCTTGTTGAAGGTCTTCAGGAAGGATACTGATGTATAAGCTGCACCGATAACTGATGTAACTGCTGCGCAGAGAAGAACCAGACCTGCGAAACGATATCCTAACTGACCTGCTCCCTGACGGAATGCATCTGCTGCAGGGTTTGAGCTGTCAAGTGTTGCTCCGTTTACCACTACGCCGAGTACTGCAAGGAAAAGGAATACTCTTACAAGTGCTGCAATGAAGATACCTGTAACTGAGCTCTTTGTAACCTCTGCGAGCTTATCCTTACCTGTCATGCCTGCATCGATAAGTCTGTGTGCACCTGAGAAGGTGATATATCCTCCGACTGTTCCGCCGAGAAGTGTAAGGATCGCAGGGAAAAGCGGTGCGTAGCCTGTTGAAGGTGCGAAAGTATTGACAACCGCATCACCTACAGGTGGCTTTACGATCAGGATGACGATGAAGATAACTGCGATCATAACGCCGCCCAGAATCTTAACCAGTGTATCCATAACACCCTTGGCATTCTTAGAAAGGAATACTCCGATGGCGATGGCACCTGTCAGTACGTAGCCCACTGTTGTGGGAATTCCAAGAAGTGTGTTGAATCCAAGTGCTCCGCCGCCGACATTACCGATGTTGAAAACCAGACCGCCCAGAACGATAAGTCCTGACAAGAAATATCCGAGACCCGGAAGGACTTTATTTGCGATGTCCTGTCCTCTTAAGCCTGTTGCGCAAAGCACGCGCCAGATGTTGAGCTGTGCTATAGCCGCAAGTACAACCGATGCCAGGATAACGAATCCGAAGCTTGCCTGATGCTGACCTGTAAAGGATGAAGTCTGTGTCAGGAATCCGGGTCCGATAGCACTGGTGGCCATCAGGAATGCTGCACCGAGAAGTGCTCCGCTGCTCTTCTTTGTCTTTACATCTGCACCTGCAAATGCCTTTGAATCTGCGTCGAGTTCAGCAGCTACAGCCATGGAAACGTTTTTGTTGTCGTTCATATTAAGTCCCCCTCCGTTAATTTTATTATTGGTTCGGTAGATTCTATAACCTTTAAGTTTCTGTCCACTGTGTCCCGGATCATCCGGCACTACTCAAACGATATTTAAAGACATAATTAAGGACACAGCACCAGTTTTTCGAGACGTTTTTTGGTCTTAAAAAGTTATGTATCTGCGAAACGCTTTAAGTTATGGTTATATGATAATGGCGCCCGAACATAAAATCAAGGGTTTTTCGCAGATTATTTTAGAAATATTTTATTTTCATAAACTGTAGGAATATGAGACATGTTCATTCGTGTCTGATTTATGTTTAACGTTTTAACTATAATATGTATAGGTTATTCCTATTATTTCGCATTAAAAAAACTCCGGTCTACTGACCGGAGCCCTTAATGCTCAAATATTTCCGCCATATGAATTTATGATTTCGGAAAGCTCTTTGTGATATCGTTTCGCATATGGTACGTCGATGCCGAACTTGTCAGCCTTTCGGATAACGGCGCCGAGGAAGGCATCGAGCTCTGTTGGCCTTTTGGCGTCTACATCTCTTCTCATGGAGGAGGTGGCATCGTAGGGCTGATTCTCCATGCAGTAATCATATTTTGAAGCGGCTGTGCCTTCGGGAATGTTTACACCTTCTGCACGGCCGACTGCCTCGGCTTCTTTCATGAGTTCCGCAAGGTCGCTGCACCACTCATCGTTTTCGCGGATCTTTCCGGAGGTGGTCTGATACCTGGAGGTCATAACATTGAAACCGCAGTTAAGGATAAACTTCTGCCATACTTCCGACATGATATCGTCAGTGTACCTTACGTCGAAGCCCACGCTTTTGAACAGCTCATAAACCTTTTTGGAAGCCTCAACGTGGCGCTCGTCTCTCAACTTTGAGCCGATAAAAATGTGAGTATACTTTCCTGACTGCTTAACGGAATAGTCAGGCTCTTTTGAAGTTATGGTATAGATAAGGGAGTCGATGCAGATGGCTTCCGGGAATTTTTCTCTGATCCTGTCTCCGGGCTCAACTCCGTTCATCACAGGCATGACTATGGTGTCAGGTCCGATGCATGGACGTACCTGCTCGCATATCTGATCTATGGAATAGTTCTTGCAGCATATAAAAACGAAGTCCTGCACCGGCAGCTCATCTCCACGTTCCACCACTGCCGCAGGATGCATAATGCTGTCGCCGTAAAACTCGCTCTTAAATATCAGGCCTTTTTCCCTGAGAGTCTCAGCATGCTTTCCTCTTGCGATCAATGTGATGTTATCTTCATATTTTCTTCCCAGCATGGCTGCGATCTGTCCGCCCACAGCCCCGATTCCCGCTACTGTAATCTTGCAATTCTCCATTGTTTTATGCCTTCCCTTTTCAAGTAATATTTCTATTCTGTTAACGCTGATTTTTGAGTTTAAATACCTGAAAATCAGATGTAAATCCGATCAGCTCTATATGTCTACGAGCTTACACCACATGATTTGATATGAAAAGTAATAACGCCCTATTAAAGCATTGAATTTTCGGAATATCAGCTATTAGGTTTTTTTGATGCCTTTTTTACTTTGATACGCTTACTTATGCGTCTGTAAGTTACGTATGCATCTGTAAGTCACATATCATATTTTAAATTTCCACGATCTCTTTAGCCGGTTTTGTTTTTCTTCTTAATCCTGTGTATCTGTGGTCTCAATACTATCTCCGGAACGCAGGCCCCCTCCCGGACCGAAAGTGCATATTCCACCGCATCTGCTACGTCCTCCGGCTCAAGATGCGCATCCGGCTGTTCATCTGTTCCGAAATCCGCATTCCTGTAAAGCGCCGTATCCGTCATATCCGGAAGTATGGCAGTCACCCCGACACCGTATTTCCTTGCTTCATCAAAGAGGCTTCTGCTGAAGCTCATGAGTCCCGCCTTTGTGGCACCGTAGGCAACTCCGTGGGGATTACTGGAAATGGCGGTGACAGAGGAAATGTTGATGATATTACCCTTATTCTCCTTAAGATTACGAAGAAGCTGCTGCGTCAGGATCATGGGAACCTCAAGATTTACCCTGACCATTTCGCTGATCTTCTCGGGATTCAACTCCTCATGCAGCCCATAGTAGGCAACCCCGGCATTGTTCACCAGAAGAGAAAGCTGCCTGTCGGTTTCTTTCGTGATATTCCTGATAACTTCCAAAAGCTTGCCCGTATCTCTTAAATCGCACACCACAGGATGGAAGCACCCGTATCCACATAATTCGGTGCCAATGTCTTCTCCGCAGCATCTCCCGTCAGCCGAATTCATCTTAGAATCATCCGAAACGCCACATGCCACATTTTCCTTGAGAAACAGTCCGAAATCCCGTCCAAAGCCATATACCTCGTAACCCATCCTGACAAGGCGTTCAGATATCGCCTTTCCTATCCCCGAGGACGCTCCGGTCACGATTGCTATTTTACTGTTAGAAACATCACTCATAACAAAACACCTTTTTACACTTCTGATTTCAATTATATAAACTCAGAAATATTGTTATCCGGCTAAAAAATAATATCAGCAGAAAACTAATTCAACCCTGGCCATTCGCCGAACTCCATCTGAATATCTTTTCCTCCGGAACTTTCTCCCTTAGCTTCTCCACCATCCAGCTTTCCATTTCGTCAGTAAGCTTCTGACTGTAGTGGTACACTCCATGGTCATTTTCATAAGGGTATTGTACCACAGCACTGTCCGGCATATTGCGCCGCATATTCTTGAGATACTCTTCCGAAAGTCTGAAGCTTCCCACACTGAAATCAAATATCTTTTCCACAGGAATTTCGACAAACACTTTATCCATCATTTTTTCGTATTCACTTCGCCAGTCCGGACAGAAGATCATAGGATCAAAGCAGAGACGTACTGTGAAACCAAGCTCCAACGCCTTTTTCACGCTCCTGATCCGACCCTCCAGGCTCCCCGTCTTATGCTCATAATGCCTCACCACATATTCCGGCGAAAGGGTAAACGCAAATATATTCCGGGAACTCACAGGACTCTCCTGTTTACCATCATCCGATGCGTTAACATTAACCGAAGCTTCCTTAAGCCCATCACAAGATTCAGTCCTGCAGCATATGCCTTTTCCTGGCCCTTCGACCAGACTCTCAAAGTCAATGTTTCCGGCCTTCGTCCTCACTTCAATCGTAAGGTCAGGATGGCGGTTGGTAAAATCTATCCACTCCCTGACATAACCTGTAAGCTTTTCTATAGCCATCAGGTCAGAATCATAGGACACGCACAGATACACCGGATGCTCCTTCAGAAGCGCTTCCACCTCCGAAAAAATGTCCTTCAGGTTCAAAAAGATCACCATATTTCCGGATGGATACATACCCTTAAGATAACAATATTCGCAGTCAAAAAGACAGTTCATCATACATGAGGTGTAGTAAAAATGCTTATTCCCCATGCTCTGACACACCTTTGCTCCGGGATACACCAGTGTCCCCTGCTTCACCGCAAGGATCAGTGCCTGTGCATGATGCTGCTTTACGTAATTCTGCTTATGCCGGTTAAACACATCCTTATAATGTCCTATCCGCACAACAACCGCCTCCGGAAAATGCGAAATGATCTCCTCCGCCTTTTTCCGGTACCCTTCATCCAGAAGTACCTTCTCCTCCACATAAATATGCGAAAAAGGCCCGTTCAGTTCCTGCCTCTCTTCACTTTTCCCATATGCCAATGTTTCCGTCACTACGCATTCTCCATCAATCATATTCTTATATCCGGAAAGCCGGTCCCATGCATTTACAAACAGCTGACATTTTTGCCGGAGAGCCAAAACTCATTTCAAAATACAGTTTTTTATCCTGTCCAGTGCCTTCTTACCACCACGCTTATCTATGGTTGGAAGCATCCCCTCTTCGTAAATCCCTTGAACTGCTTTCTCCCAGTCAACGCCGCTAAGCACCGCATACTTCACATATTGCCTCAGCTGATCCTGCATCACTTTGGAGAAATGTCCATCCTCTATTATCTTATCCACAAGACCTTCGCTGCTTTTATCGGAAATTCCACCCCGGTACTTCTCTTTTTCAGACAAAGCCAGCAGCTTTTCCACATAATCCGAAATCTCCTCCACATGACTGTTGATAACAGCATTAACTCTTGCAGCTAAGTCAGATACAGCCTGCTCCCGATCTGCAGTCTCAACTCCTTCGTCAGACACAACTCTGATGAAACTCATCTGATGAGGGCCCAGATAAATATTACCCGCCTGATAAACCGCCGCAGACTCCATATCATAGAGGTCATAACCCTCCGCAGCAACCTTCATAAATGCTGCCGCCCTCTGTGACAAAACAGTACTTCCGGTAATCGCGGCAGCTTCCTTAAAATCGGTTTTTATCAGCATATCAGGATAAAAAGTTCTGTCCGAATTCTGATCCAGAAGCTTGTTCAAAAGAAAAATGTCAGAAGCATTTCCTGCTGCCGTCCCCACCGACAAAAGCTGATCCTCAGGCCCCGCATCATATTCAGTCAAAACCGCCGACACAGCTGCCGCTGCTGCAACCGGTCCCACACCCGTGATAGTCAGAACGATTCCCGATTCCTCCGAAACAAACTCCTGAAACCTGGTCCTGTCCGTCCTCTTCCTGAGCCCAAGTCTCTTTATCACCGGCTTCGCCTCCGGATACAACGCCATAAAAATAAAAACCATTCAAACCACCCGCATCTTATTATTTTTATCAACAATGGAAATAATTATCAAATGAGTCTTTAGCAGTACCGCCTTTACGCATTATATCACAGACACAGGATTACCCGGTTCCGACCATTATATTTTTACAAAAAACACAATAAATCTATTGGAAATCCTTTCGATAGATATTATAATGCTCATTCGTTATTGAAAAAGATACCCGGCAGAATGGAGCCAGTTAGATTTGCATCTGTTTGTCAGGAATAAACGGTAAAAATATGCGTTTATAGAGGAGATTATTATGGAAGTCGATATGACTAAAGGAAATCCTTTTCCTATTATACTTAAATTTATGATCCCGCTTTTTATAGGTAATGTCTTCCAGCAGCTATACAACATGGCAGACACTATAATCGTAGGTCGTTTTGTGGGTTCGGATGCACTTGCCGCCGTGGGTGCCACCGGAAATATCATGTTTCTGGTTCTGGGCTTTTCTCAGGGGCTATGCACCGGTTTCACCGTTCTTACAGCCCAGGCTTTCGGTGCTCAGAATTACAGAAGAGTAAAGCGAAGCGTGGCCAACGGAATACTGCTTGCACTCATAGTTATCATTACAGTGACCCTCCTTTCGGTTTCACTTATGAACCCGCTGCTTCACCTGATGAATACCCCATCAAACATTTTCCGCGATTCACTGACCTATATAACCATTATTTGTCTCGGAACCGTGGCAAGCGTTTTCTATAATCTTTTTTCCGCATTTTTGAGAGCTATAGGAAACAGCCGTGTTCCCCTCTACTTCCTCATTTTCAGTGCATGCATCAATGTAGTCCTGGATCTGGTTTTTATCATAAAAGGAAAAATGGGAGTCGCCGGAGCCGCCTGGGCCACGAATATTTCCCAGGGTCTGTCAGCCATGTTGTGCCTCTTATACATTCGCTTTAAGGCCAATGTTCTCTGGCCGGAACTCAGAGACTGGCACATAAACAGAACTGACACCCAGCATCAGATGGCTGTAGGCATTCCCATGGCACTTCAGTTCGCCATTACAGCCTCCGGAACCATGATAATGCAGTCGGCCATCAACCTTTTCGGTTCCACCGCAGTTGCGGCTTACACCGCAGCCAATAAGCTGCACAGCGTAATGACTCAGGAGATGATAGCCATGGGACAGGCCATGGCTACCTACAGCGGACAGAACTACGGTCACGGAGACAGCGACAGAATAAATAAAGGAATACGTGCCTCTGTTATCATTGAGATCACCTATTCCATAATTGGTGCCATCGGCTGCAATCTTTTGTTGAGACCGGTCATGACCTTGTTCTTTGCAAGCTCAGGTTCTGCTTCCGATATACCTCAGGGCACAGCCGCTGCCCTTGACACCATAACCCTTATGATGCCATGGGCAACCACCTATATCCGCATAGTAACCATTTTCTACATCCCTCTCAGTTTCATTTTTATTTTCCGAAATGCAATGCAGGGTTGCGGACACGGTTTCCTTCCCATGATGGGCGGCGTGGTTGAATTTTTTGCCCGACTCGTTGTTGCCGTCATAGCCATGCATACCATGAGCTTTCCTCTTGCGGTATTCTGCGACCCCGCAGCCTGGATCACCGCCGGGGCCTTCACTGCCATCGCATATCTAAACGTCATCAAGAAGGTTCGACGTGAATTGAATAATAAGAATATATAACTAAAAAAGCTGCCGCACCTGCGACAGCTTTTATTTTTTATTTATTATTTACTTGACCCTGGGACTCAATATTACGTCCCCTTACTTAATTGTACTTCGGTCTGTACCTCGTTTCTTAGATTTCTATTTAAATTCTATAAATATCTTTTCGATAGTAATTTTTATATCTTATGGATATCATCTATAAATAGATTATTTCAATATTCAGTTTTGACTCTATATTCAATTATCAGATCGACTTTTTTATTACTTGAATTTATCTTTCGAATCTTTCTAAGTATTCTTCTTATCAGATTTTCCGGATTTTTATTTATATGGTCTCCCTTTTAAGACCTTTATTAACTACTCAACTATTTTCTCTACATGAATCTTTCTTTACAGATCCCTGTATACTTCTTATGTCGATCTTCCCTTTGCAATAATATCGTCTGGACTTTAATTAAGAAATAATCCGAAAATTCATTTCTCTATTGGTTTGAACCATCTCCCGGATGTACGGTCCGTAGATCTTCTCACGTTTTTCTTCTTTTTAAGCGGTCCAGAGGATACTAGTGACTAACTGATCTGGTGTCATGTCTTTGTACCTCTTGCTTTCTTTAGTTTAGTTTCGCAGGTTCATCTCCTGCACTTTTGCCAACCGGCCCTTCACCCTTTCTCGTCAGGTGAACTTTTCTGTTGACTTTTCTTTTTCTGTTGTCCTTACTTTAACACCGAAAGTGTCTTTTGTAAAGTTTTATTTTGAGGAAATTATTTTTATTTTTGAACGCAATAAATTTCTTAAATAGAACCGTCCCTGAAAGCTCTGAAATCAGACATAAAAAAGGAGCATCCTGACGGACACTCCTTCATATTTCAAAAGATAAAGTGCGGTTAACGACCGGTTTTATCACCAAGACCATGATTTATTTATCCAACGAGTTTTGCAACCTCTTTTGCCAGAACCACTACAGCGCTTTCGTTCTGCTCGTAGCCGGCAGGAATAGTATCATAGGTTCTTACATATCCCTTGTTACTGTTTTCCTTCTCAAATGTAATAATCTCGGAATCCATCGGAAGAACCATTCCGAAAACCTCTGTTGCCTCACGATAGATAAGATCAGGATTAACGGCACTGTCAATTGATGCCTTTACTGCTTCATTTGCCAATTTCAGTTCGTTTAATTCATTGCGCTTACGATCAATGCTCTCCAGTCTTGTGGCAACTGATGTATCCACCTCTACGCATTGATAGCAGGTGCCAAAAATAAACAAAAGTGAAATGATGAGCGCTGCGTAACAAATCCTGTCAATGATAGCATCCGGAATGCATCTCAATGCGGGTTTGATTATGCTCTTGTCAATGTCATATTCCATCTTTATCTGACCGTTTCTCGTACGATACAGATGAAGCTGGTTTCTTCTTCCCCTCTGCTGGATAACTACAGTACTTCTTGAAGCTTCACGATCTTCTACTTCATAAGAGCGTACTGTGTTGCCCTTAACCACGTATTGTTTCACTTTTCTGCTCCCCTTGCATAATTCTGACTTCCGGAAATATTTTTTATATATCAGAATTATGCGATTCCCATTTCTTTTTCATCCCACGAATTAATTACAATGTAATTATTTAGTAGTAATTATACACAATTATCCATCATATATCATCTTATTTTGCAGAAAAGTGTAATAATTTTTATTTAGCGTTCTTCACAATAAATTAAATAATAAAACCCCTTGAAATTACGTAATTCTGCAAAACGAGAAAATTTCTTCTAAAACTCTTCGTTTTTTAAGGGTTTTTATACGTATTTATATGCTTAAAGTATAAAAATTTAATAAAATTATCTAAAAAAATGATTTTTTCGCCTGTATTTTACTGTCTATATTCTGCCTGTCTGCATAATAAATTTCAAAATTATTACTTTTTGCTATTTCAGGCATTACCCGCATCAAGTCAAAGAATTAAGCCGGGTTTTATCCACAGTGGACTGTTCTCGCCGGTGAGAACAGTCCACGGTGGATAAACCCGGCTGACAAAAAAAGTCCTGCAGCAACACCTTACAGTGCAGCCACAGGACCTTCTAAAGTTGATTCTTTTACATCATATACGGCACCTGAAGCTTATACAGGTTGCTTAGCCATGTAGTTCCGTTAGCTCTCCTGATATCCAGAGTATTTATCATTACAGATCTCGTTCTCATGACTCCCGGACCTGCATAGTAGGCTATGGAGCTTACAGAGCTGACAACATAATACTTGCCGTTTACCGTCCCGAGATACATCATCTCATGTCCCTTAAAGAACAGTACACTTCCTATCGGCATGTTATTCAGTAATTCCATCTTCTGTTCATCTGTGCATTCCGATACATCGTAGCTGAAACTGTTTGAAGCTGCCTGCCAGGTGGTGTTTCTCGGAAGCTTCAGTCCGAAGCAGCGGTAAATATCTCCTACATAACCGGAGCAGTCGTTGGAGGAAAGCATTCCTCCCCAGCCGTAAGCGTCCCCAAGCATCCGGAAGGCAACTGTCAGGATATTTCTTTTGGTGAGAGGAAGATACCCTTCGCTGACTTCTGCATTGCCGTTTATGAGAGCAAGCTCTTTTCTGTAGCTACCATCACCGTTTCTCACAGGAATGTAAACAACGTAGTTTCCGATGGGCGAACGGTTTGTTACTCTCGCGCCGTAGGATCCGGCCGGTGCCTCCTCCAGAACCGTACCCACCGTAAGAAGGAGATTTGAGCTTTCGGGATTGGTATTGGATTCAGCAAGTATTACTTTACTGCCGGTCACCACCAGAACCCTGTCATCCGGAATCACCCAGGCGCTTTCCCACTGAGCCTTGGAGCTGCAGATGGCCACGTCGTAAGCATTAACCCAACCATAACAGTTAAGGGATTCCGCATAGTACCACTGCCCGTCGGCTGACACCGATTTGATAACCAGCGGCTCGTTCACTCGCACGCTTGAGAGCACATTGTAATCGAAATTCACGTCTCCAAGCTCGTCGGTGATGATGGTATCTGTCGGGAATGCATTCAGCGTGGTTCTCTTCACCACTATTGCATACATGGGCGCCTGAAGCTGTGAAGCCGACCTGTTCTGTGTGTTTTGGGCGATGCTTTCGATCAGAATGTCACTAAGCTTGTTTCCGTACTGGTCGTAATAGCCTTTATCCTTGTAGCTTTTCAGTTCTTCCCTTGCCTTTGTCAAAACCTTTTCATTAAATTCAACCCCATCGATGCTCTCGTTATAATGCTGAAGATCATTCATATTTGTTTTTTCATTCATGAGGTTGTTAATGTTTATCTGCTCTATCCTGCCTCTGTCCGCCTGAACCGTGTCAGCATCATACGGGGAGAAAGAAAGCCAGAATTCCGGAGTATTCATCTCCTTTGTGACATCCGGCATGTAGGTTACACCGGCGTAGGATTTTATTGCGGCCACATTCATTGCCGCGAAAATGCAAAGCGCAGCCGCTCCGGCCAGAACGCTCTTCCACCCGGCTTTAATAAGACTTTTATATTTTAGTGCCAATGCTTTCTTCATGAGATAATCCCTTCCATGTAAGTTTTTCTCAGCTTTTTCAGACACACAAAGCTGATCTGACCGACTCCTCAAAACAACTCTGATTGCGCCGTGAAAAAGGTTCCCGACGTTTATTCTCCACATCATTATACACTAGAATTTTTATCTAAATATATGAAAATTAACTGTAGACAAATAAAATGTAAGCGCTATCATAATAGCAGAACGTAATACAATCTATGCATTTTTATCAAAAGGAGTAATATGAAAAACGCAATTGTCGGACAATCCGGAGGTCCTACCTCAGTAATCAATTCATCACTGGCAGGTGTTTTTGAGGCAGCAAAGAATCGCGGTGCAGAGCATGTTTATGGCATGTGCAATGGTATCCAGGGTTTCCTGGAAGGCAGATACATTGACATGACAGCTGTTTTCAAAAAGAAAATGGATATCGAGCTTTTGAAGCGCACACCCTCAAGCTATCTCGGAAGCTGCCGTTACAAGCTTCCGGAGCTGGATGCAGAAGGCGCAAAAGCCGTTTATGAAGATATATTCAAAAGACTTAACGACATGAACATTGGCTATTTCTTCTACATCGGCGGAAATGATTCCATGGACACCATAAACAAACTGGCGGCTTACGGTGAAAAGGTTGGAAGCGACATCAGATTTGTGGGTGTTCCAAAGACCATAGACAATGACCTCACCGTAACAGATCACACCCCGGGTTACGGTTCGGCAGCCAAGTATATAGGCGTTGTAATGAAGGAGATCATCCGTGATGCTACTGTTTACGGCACAAAATATGTAACTATCGTGGAAATCATGGGAAGAAATGCCGGCTGGCTCACTGCTGCAGCTGCTCTTGCAAAGGATAATGACTGCGAAGGCGTGGATATGATCTGTCTTCCCGAGGTTCCTTTCAATGTTGACCGTTTCATCGAGAAAGTCCGCAAAATGCAGGAGAAGAAAAGCAGCATCGTCATCGCTGTTTCCGAGGGTGTCAAGCTTGAGGACGGCCGTTATGTCTGTGAGCTTTCAGATGATGTGCACGCTGTGGATGCATTCGGCCACAAGGCACTGACCGGAACCGCCAGATTCCTTGCCAATACTGTTGCCAGATCCATGGACACAAAGACCCGCTGTATCGAGCTTTCAACTCTCCAGCGCTGCGCAGGACACCTTACCAGCCGCACCGATATCACGGAGGCTTACCAGGTTGGCGGCGCTGCAGTTAAGGCTGCCTTTGAGGGACATACCGGTGAGATGGTCGCACTTAAGAGAATTTCCAATGCGCCATACCAGTGCACAACCGAGCTTCATCCTATCTCCGAGGTCGCAAACCTCGAAAAGAAGGTTCCTCTTGAGTGGGTCAATGAGGACCACACACAAATGAAGCAGGAATTCATCGACTATGCCCTTCCGCTCATCCAGGCCGAGCTTACTCCGATTTATGTAGGAGGACTTCCTCAGCATATCTACATCGGCGAAGAGGCATAATTTTGCACAAATACATTCCAATGCCATTCAGATAAAGGTCCCCCTGTCTGAAGTATTTTTACAATGTTTCGGACTCAAAAACACCCCGGAGTTTTTTCTCCTCCGGGGTGTTTGATTTCTTCACTATAAATACAATTCTTCTGCCATTTATCTCCAAAATACAGATTTTACTTCAGAAAATCCACGGCCTCCCAGTCCCCGTTTTTATCCAGGTCCACAAAGAATGTGATACGGTCTGCTGTGGTGCAGTTTGTACCGGTGCTGAAGCTGCCATCCTTATATGCTCCGATTTCAATATCTACAGCTTTACGGTTTTCACCTTCCCCTGCAATAATCTGAAATTCATGTGCCACATCATACCTTATAGGCATTTTCCCATGAGGAGGAAGTATTCCTGTCATAAAAAAATATCTCGCCTCCTGCTTTCCCTCCGGCAGTTCCAGATACTCCGAAAGATCCTTATCAAAATCAATGACTACACTTTCCCCATCTCCCGGGAAAGTCATGGTTCCGTGCTCCGAAGTAAAAACTCCCTCATGTGGATCCGGCGCCGGAGTGTCCGGCTCATAAGGCATGTTCTTGTCAACAAAGGGCTCTTCTTTCTCACCACAGCCCGCGATAAACACCAGTGTAATCAAAAGAATAAACACTGTTAAAACTCTCATTGATTTTGTCCATAATACTCTTGAGTTTTTCATTCGGACCTCCTTTGCAAATGAAAATCTATTCTCCCAAAATCCATTCACCAACCATATGAACTTCTTGTCATTCATATACTCATTCCTGATAATCCCACTATTAATTTTTTCGACTTTCTCCTGGTTTTTTATAATATATTGAACACACGAAAAAAGCCCGGAGGATAAACCTCCGAGCTTTTGTAAAGCACAAGACTCGAATCGAAAATGTTCGCTTAAATTGGTCAAATCATATCAGAAATCAATCTACGAGATGTTCAGTATGCTATCTCCAGTGAGTTCCCGATATAAAAGATCGCATTCATAAGTTCTTCATCCGGATCTTCTTCGGCAAACACTTCCATGGAGAAGCCATACATGCCGCCCCGCATGCGGGTGCTTCCGGCAAGCTGGCCGCAGTACCATCGGCCTTCTCTGTCATGATAAAGGTAACGCCGTCCCAACATGCCATTCGTCAGATTGTAGCTTTCCAGACTGAAATCATGTGGCGCCGAAATTCCGTACTCTCCGGTTTCGTCTTTTACAATAAAGTATTCCACATCATTCTGCTGTGAAGCCCAATGCGTAAAATTCTCTTCTGCAGTCTCGTAATCCTCAGGTCTGTCAAATGTCTCCAGATATATGCTCACTTTGCCATCCCGGCTGATGAGATCCGGATCACCCCACTCCCAATTCTCCTTTTCCTCAAAAAGAGCCGAAGGATAGCGGAGCGTCACGTCATAATCCCGGGATAGTTGAAAGCGTTCCGTTGCACCGTCCCATGCATCCGGCCCGGGTCCGTAACCGGGACTGTTAACCTCTGCCTTTGGCAGCTCCTCCTGCCAGTCATAGTTGATATCCACACCTTCACAAAGATAAGTATTGTTGAAAATATCTCTGAGGGCAATCTGCTGGAACATGGAATCAAAACGTCCACCCGCAAAGGTTTCCACCGGCCTTTCATCTCTAACGATGAGCCCTTCATTTTCATGGTAAATGATGGGAAGATCAAAAGGATAGACTTTGCTTCCATTCTCATCATAGGCATAGAGGCGGATCTCATCGCCATCCTTAAACGAATGGACACCCTTGTCCGGAGGCATGAGTCCGGCCGAAATGTCGATCACTGAGCTGCGACGCGCAAAAGACATGACCGGCTCCCTTCGGTATCCGATAACTTCAGGGGCATATACCCCCCTGTCTACACCAACGACGCTGAACCATACAACTATGCTTATGTCTCTGCCCTCAAGCTCCGCCGGAATGAAGCCATAACTATAGGATTCCTCATCCTCGTTCAATGTATAAAAGGCCTCATAGTACGGAACTATCAGGTTCTCCAGTGACATCCATTTCCCGTCAAAGCCATAGTATGGATCTCCGTTGATGAAATGCTCCAGGTTGCGGCACCCAAGCTCCAGTCTGCCGTAACTTTCCGTATCCACATAGATCACATTTTCCACCTGATCGATCAGCTTCCACTGCTCATCTTTTAAGTCAATGCCCATGGTGCTGTCGACATGGTCGATACTACCGTCAGGATTCAGGTTATTCATGGATTCCAGTTCCTTAACCACCAATGTGGATGGATCAATATAAGTGTCTTCCTTCAGCTTTGTCTCCTCGGGATGATACCAGGGAGCGGTTTTTACACCGGGCGCCACAGGCTGTATATCCGCTCTTTCCTGTTCCGCCACCACATAACTTAAAAACCCATCAAAGAAATCAAAGTAGCTTTTATCATATCCCACATCCTGCATTATCCCGGCCACTGACTCATAACGGTCCGGCAGCAAATACGGGAAATACAGAGCCATACCACCTGAACGGTCATCCACGCTTTTGGTATAGACGATCATATCTGATAGTGCAGCCTTCAGCGCATCTGCAGCAGTCAGAATTCCGGAAAGGTCCCGGGAATTATCTCCTCCTAATCCCGGGTCGGTGAGACACCGGGGAAGCTCTGCCAGCAGATCCATGAGATCCACCTGCTCATACATGCCGCCGCCGAAACTGCGGACCCGGCTTCTGCAAAGAGACAGCAGATCATAACTTTCCGGAAGGTATTCCCGAACCGTCTCCAAAAATACCTGCACGGCACCGCGCACAGCGGAAACTTTCGACATATCCAGAACTGCCAGGGTATTGTTATCGTACTTTGTCGACGTAGGATCATTCACGAAATCATCCACGATACGGGGAGCAAGCTCATTCATATCAATACCGGGACGGGCAGCCAGCTGTGAAAGAAACGGTGTATAGGCCCACCCTCCGGAAGGCTCCGTTTCCTCGGAAGCCACCAGATAATCAGTGTACTCTTCCAGCGCGGAAGCGACCTCCACGGTACTCATGAGACAGGCGTCGAAACCAATAAAATAAAAATGCTTACCGCTGTCGGAAAGCGCCTGCTTCAAATCGCCGATCTCTAGCATAACATCCTCGAAATTCTCATCAATGCCGTATCCCATGAGAGTACCGGCACCATGATCCCACAAGATCAGACCGAATCGGTCCGCAGGATACTTCTCTGCAGCAAAGTTGATAAAGTCCGTGAGCGAAGCGGGCTCGGACATATTTACGATCCCGAGATCCTCCAGAAGCTCCGTCTTTTCTCCTTTAACCACAAATCGCCTGCAGGCATTGTCCGTACCTGTCAATTCGCTCTCCCAGGCAGTTGCACCACCTGTCTGCAGGACGATATTGAGGTTCTCGGACTTCTGTGCCGCGAGCATCTCCTTAATATCAGCGGTAGCGGACCCTCCCTGGGATTCAAGATCTGAGCCGATCATATAGACCATCAGGGTAAAGCTAGATTTGTCTTCCGGATCAGTTTCAAACACAACAGTCTCTGTACCTGCAACATTACCATTCTTTTCATTCCCGGAGGATTTTCCTTTGCAGGCCGACAGCAGGCACAACAAAAACAGAAGGCACAAAAATCTGCCTTTACTGACTATACTTATCCCCATAAGTTTTCTTGTAATATAGTTTTTCATTTGCCTCCTCCGAATGTCGTAAGTTATTACACCTTCTTCTATCTTACCATTAGACCATGTGACAATTAACAGTATTATTTCTAATAGTGCTTCTATACCAAAGCACCCCAAAGGATATATCTCCTTTGAGGTGCTGTTACTACTTTATTTTTCTTTCTTTATAAAGCTCAATTCCTTGTTTAGCCATTAGGACATCCGCCCTAATCAGCCCCATGCTCAAATCCATAATGTCACCCTCTTGAGTATAATACCTCACCCTTCTGAATATCGCTCATTATTCCTCCGGAATATGTCTTCCTGTCATCAAAGTATAGGATATCATAATCTTGAGCTCCACCGTAGGAAACCACAGCCTGAATAAAAGCCTTATACCCTTTCGATGCATACATTCTGGATTTTGTTTGACTGCCAAAAACGGCTATATCTATGTCAGATTGTTCTGTACATCTATCTTCAGCAGCTGATCCAAACAAAATAATCCTATTTATTTGGTCACACAAATCAGCACTACTGATAATATTGTCGATATAGTCTTCCTTAATATCAGCAATGTGTATATTACGATTTTTAATTCTCTTGGTAATCAATTTGCACATATCTAAATACATAATAACCGTGAATCTATTACACTAAATTATTATGCGTCTCCTTATATCCATATTACCATTTTCAACCTAAATATGCAAAAAACCCGAAGGCTTAACCTTCGGGTTTTTTAGAGAGCGCGAGACGGGGATCGAACCCGCGATCTTCGCCTTGGCAAGGCGACGTAGTACCACTCTACTACTCGCGCATATATTGTTTCCAAATGCCCAGAACCGGAATCGAACCAGTGACACGAGGATTTTCAGTCCTCTGCTCTACCAACTGAGCTATCTGGGCAGGGAAGCGGGTGATGGGAATCGAACCCACATGTTCAGCTTGGAAGGCTGACATTCTACCATTGAACTACACCCGCAAAGGTGTTTCGCTCGTTTCAAGCGACTCGTATAATATACCCATTAAACGAATTAAAGTCAAGCACTTTCTGAAATAAATTTAAATACAAAAACCGGCGGGATGCCCGCCGGCTCTTGCGTCACTTCCTCCTAGAGGACAAATTGCAATAGTAAATCTTTCCGGTGTAAGCACTACACTCACACTCAAACATGCCATCCTCAGCAAACCTGCTTAACTGTCCGGCATTATACCTGTCTTCCTGAGTCAGAAGTACTCTGTCAATTCGGTTGTAGTCCTTGATTCCCGTGCGCCATGCAGGAATCTGCAGCGTGAATTCATCTTCACCGCAGTAGATAACCACGATAACAACCTCATGCTTATAAACTCTCGCATATACCACATAATTATGTCCGGCCATGAGCTTCATCAGTGCTCCGTACTTGAACACCTGATATCTTTTATGAACACCCGCCAGATAATGATGGTATTCTATAAGCTCAAAATCCTCATGCCCCCATGGATAAGGACGTCTGGAATCCGGCTCCGTCCAGCCTGTCATACCGGCTTCATCGCCATAATATAATGTGGGAGCACCGGGCCAGGTCATTTGCATCATAGCCGCAAGTCTGTATAATGCAACATTTACACCCGTATCAGCTTCTGCGGAGCCCCTGGTGCCTATACGGCCCACCTCCATTTTTGTCCTGGTCATGAACCTGCTGTGATCATGATTTGAAAGCTGATTCATGGAGCAAAGAATCGAAGACTCCGGCATCCTCGACATATGATAAGACATGGCTGCAAAAAACTGCTTTCCATCACCTCTAAGCCGATCTTCCTTAGAGTCTGAATGCTTCTCCATTCCGGTGAGGAACCAGGTTATAGGCTCCATAAATGCATCATAATTCATGATGGTGTCCCATTCATCTCCCTGAAGCCACCAGAAAGGATCTCCGTAATGCTCCGCAAGGATAACGGCATCAGGATTTGCCTCCTTAACCACCATTCTGAATTTCTTCCAGAACAGATGGTTGTAATCACCGGTATGTCCAAGGTCGGCCGCAACATCCAGTCTCCAGCCATCCACCTTATAAGGCGCGCTTACCCACTTTCTGCCAACCTGAAGTATCTTCTCTTCAAGCTCCCGGGAACCCTCATAATTAAGTTTCGGCAATGTGTCATTGCCCCACCACTTCTCATAAGTATTGTTCTTGGGCCAGGCCTCATCACTGTTATCATCAAACGCAAAATAGTTGTGGAATGGACTGTCCTTCAGCTGATATGCACCCGCCCGGTAGTCATTGGACTTATCCTTGTAATTGTAGAAATTGGATTTATTCATCCACTTGTTATAGGAACCGCAATGATTAAATACTCCGTCAATGATTACGCGCATGCCCCTCTCATGACATGCATTGACAAATTTCAGGAACAACGCATCGCTGGCTCTCAGGTTTTCAATGTTGGTAGTACGTACAGAATACTTTGTGGCACGGGCATTATCAGTCTCCCAGTCCTCGATCACCGATCCGCCGTCTCTTACTATCTTTCCGATATGCGGATCAATATGATCATAATCCTGTATGTCATATTTATGATTGGACGGTGATACAAACAAAGGATTAAAATAAATAACCTGAACTCCCAGATACTGGATATAATCCAGCTTTTCCAGTACACCCTGGATATCTCCTCCGTAAAATCTGTGTACATCAAAGGGTTCCACAGGAGTTTCCCAGTTCTTAATGCCTTTTACGGCTCTTCCCAGATAGAGGTACTCATTATCGACTACATTGTTGGATTTGTCTCCGTCATAGAACCTGTCGATAAATATCTGGTACATGACGGCGCCCTTCACCCAGTCCGGAACCTTAAATCCGGGCATAAGATGAAAAGCCATCTGAGGATTCATATCCTCACACACTCCCATCCGATTGTAGTGCAGCTTTTCCTCTTCTTTCTGAATGAAGAAACTGTAGCTCATTGTAATATTTCCAACAACGATCTGATACTCATAATAATCGAAATACTCGTCACTGAATATAAGATGCATCTTATACTCGGTATCAATCTCGTGGAAATATATATATACCGCATCCACATCACTATGTTTAGTTCTAAACCGTATTTTTACGGTATCACCGGGTCCCTGCTCTGCCGGAGATCGATAGTCCTCAGATCCCGCCGTATAGAGCGCATCCCAGTTGATCTTACTCATAGCCATGAAGTTTTCTATACTCTTCCCTTTATACTAAAACTTAGTGGATTTTAATGTTTCAGCCCACCATGCCGGTTCTACCTTATCAATCGAACTCTACCACACCGATATATGGAAGATTACGATATTTCTGATCATAATCAAGTCCGTAACCTACCACAAACTCATCCGGAATCTCAAAGCAGGAATACTTAACCGGAACTTCCTTCTCACGACGTGATGGCTTGTTGAGCAGTGTGCAGATCTCAATGGACTGTGGCCCACGGCTCATAAGGAGCTTGCTTAAATGATTAAGTGTATGTCCTGTATCGATAATGTCCTCCACAATAAGAACATTCTTGCCCTCCAGAGGCTCATCCAGATCCTTAACGATCTTTACGATACCGCTTGTAGTGGTTCCGGATCCATAGCTTGATACAGACATAAAGTCAAAGGAAATGTTTACATCATGAATCCTCTTTGCAAGCTCGCACATAAACATTGCGCCACCCTTAAGTATGCAGATAAGGTGCAGTGATTGTCCCTTATAAGCCTCTGAGATCTTATCCGCTACCTCAATGATCTTATTCTGGATCTCATCCTCCGGGATCAGAACTCTTACGTGTTCAGCCATTATTCTTTCTCCTTTTAATACTCAAAATCTCCTGATTGATCCTTAGGATCAAATGTTTTTTTCTATAATCTGCGCTCATCCTGTATGGCAGATCCAGGTGAGCCCCACCCTTTCCGTGGATCAGTTTATCCATATCCCTGAAATGAACTGTACTCCAATCCTTAAGCGGAGTGCCTGTGCGTCTCACAAGCTCCATCATGACATACTGTCTCACAAGCTCAGGATAGGTTTTAAGCTCCTCCACAGGAATGGAAATCTCCCGGATGCCATCGCCGAAATCGGATGTGGTATCCTGAAACCTGTCCACATCTCCGGAATCTGATGTGATTTCCTGAACCTGGTCAACATCGCCGGAATCTGATGTAATTTCCCGAAACCGGTCAACATCGCCGGAATCTGATGTGATTTCCCGAAACCGGTCAACATAATCCGAAGCCATTTTCCTGAAGAAATCATCAGCTTCCCTCAGTATATCGGCAGTTTTTGCAATGTGAGAAGCCGCTTCCGGATTTATTTCCTTCAGCTCCGGAAGAACTGAAGTCCTTATACGGTTTCTGGTATACTGCGTTTCAAGATTCGTGGAATCCATCACATATGGAATTCCTTCATCCTGAAGCTTCCTCAGTATATATTCCCTTTTTACGGAAAGCAGCGGGCGAATGATAACGCCTCTCTTTGCCTCCATACCGGAAAGTCCCTTTATACCGGAACCTCTGACAAGATTGTGAAGAACCGTTTCTGCCTGATCATCCATATGATGCGCCACTGCGATCCTGCAGCTTCCGGCTTCACATCCGTAACCATCTTCAAGGTTTTTTCTCTCAGCTTCAAAAGCCTCATATCTTAGAATCCGGGCAGCCTCTTCAAGACTCAGTCCCTTTTCCTTTGCATACTTTGGTGCATCCACATGTACCACTTTGAAAGGGATATCTCTTTCCCTGCAAAGCTCCTGTGAGAATCTCTCATCCCTGTCGGCTTCCTCTCCCCTTATACCATGATGCACATGAACAGCGAAGAGTCTGAAATCCATAGACTTACGGAACCCGTTCAAAACCTCCAGAAGGAAAACCGAATCCGGTCCCCCCGAAAGCCCCACCAGAACGCAGTCGCCCTTTTCAATCAACCGGTTCATCAGAATATAATTCTTAATCTCCAAAGTAATTTTATCATTTTTCATTGCCACATACACCATTTATTATAACAATAAACCGCCTTTTAATTAAATATTTTTTCATAGTTTTGCAACAAATCAGCCGCAGATAAGTCCAGGACCGGAGCGGTCGGGCATCCGTACAAAAACCACCAGGTATCGGTTCCTGCAGGCAAGAAACGCCCCCGATGGATTACTCTCCTTGACCTATAATTCATTTTCAGAAATATGAGTCATTTAGAATAGTATTCTTCCTTGACTCATATTTTCGTTTTCGAGAATATGAGTCATTTACATCAGCATCGTTCTTTGACTCATATTTTTGTTTTCGATAATATGAGTCATTTACATCAGCAGCGTTCTTTGACTCATATTTTCGTTTTCGAGAATATGAGTCATTTACATCAGCATCGTTCCTTGACTCATATTTTTGTTTTCGATAATATGAGTCACCTACAACAGCATCGTTCTTTGACTCATATTTTTGTTTTCGAGAATATGAGTCATTCAGAATCAGATATTTCTTAACATCCATTATCGCTGTTTATTAATCCTAGATATTCTTCACATAGTTGCAGGTCTAATTGGCTATTTTTCGAGCAGAATAATAGGGGACGGCATCGGCCGACCCCTATCAAAAAACAATCGTATAACTAATCTTAATTGCTGTCCGGCTTGATGATTATCTCATCCGGCATTTTCAGCCCGAAAATCTCCCTGGCCTTCTCCATGGTAAACTCTTTTGTCTTCACGTATATCTTTTTCTGCTCAAGCTCCTCTGAAAGCTGTTTCTGGGCATCTATGTCTGCCTGCAGGCTCTCCTCCTGAAGCTGATACTCTCTGTCCTGCTCCTTCAGGGTGACACTCCTGACATGCATGGCAAACGCGATAAACAGCACAACTATCGTGATTCCAACGATAGCCAGACGATTTGAAACTGTATTCTTACTCTTATGTCTGTTTTTCATATAGCATATCCCTCTGCCAACATTATAATAACAAACCCTTGAAATATCAATCCGGGACTCCCGGATGCAACTACCTGCAGATTTACATCAGATTCAGTTTAACGGATCTGCTGTTTTACTACAAGTTCACCTGTGAACAGTAACTTTACATCAGA
>NZ_FNRG01000010.1:0-34891 GCF_900107835.1 Oribacterium sp. KHPX15 | reverse complement strand
TTTACTACAAGTTCACCTGTGAACAGTAACTTTACACCGAAGAAAACTGTCCCCGGAAATCCCGAATTGTCGGAACATCACGCCACCTTACAGATATTCGTACATATCCTTTGAATCTTCCTTATGGACAGTTTCCTGGATCGTAGTCACCTTTACCTTTACGGATTTTGTTCCGAAGGAGATTTCTATCACATCCCCAACCTTTACTTCCGTGCCGGCCTTTGCCACCTTGTCATTAATGCTTACACGTCCGGCGTCACAGGCCTCATTGGCAACCGTACGTCTCTTAATAAGTCTCGAAACCTTAAGATACTTGTCTAATCTCATAACTTTCCTGTTTTTTAATGCTTAAAAGAAATCCACCAGGGGACGGTTCCGGCGAGAACCGTCCCCGGTGGATAGAATTCAGTAAGAGGATGGCTGCAAGACAGCCATCCTCTCTCATACTTAAGTTTCTTATTAATCTTTATCCCAAAGAACTTACACGCTTTGAGTGATTAGTTAATCTTGTCCTTAAGAGCCTTACCAGCCTTAAATCTAGGTGCCTTTGAAGCCTCGATCTTCATTGTCTCACCTGTTCTGGGATTTCTTCCCTCGCGAGCAGCTCTCTCAGCAACATCGAATGTACCGAAGCCGATAAGCTGTACCTTGTCTCCATCAGCAAGTGCGTCTGCGATTGCATCAAATACGCTCTTTACTGCAGCCTCTGCATCCTTCTTTGAAAGATCAGCCTTCTTAGCAACTTCTGCTACTAATTCAACTCTATTCATGTTCTTTTCCTCCGTAATCCCATTCGGTTTGTTTTCCTGTCCTGACAGGCCCAAATGGATCTTATACTTTGTTTTACCTTAGAAATTATACTTTTATAAAGCACCCGTGTCAACCAACAACCGCTTTATTACGCGGTTTTTAGGCATTTTAGCTATTTTTGTTCTAAGTATTCTTTTTTAAACGAATAAGTGTTTTTTCCAAGTGATCCATGGTCTCATTAATTGTCCAGGTTTTCTCTCTCGTGCTCTGCCGGAATACAAAGCCCGGAGCAGCTCCTCCGGAAAATCTGAGCTGTCCGTGATTTTCCTGAATCACCTGAGGAATGGCGTCAACATTGACATCTGCCTTCGCATCCAGAAGGATCTTAAACATTCCCTTCCTGATATCGATCTCGGTGGCATAGCACTGGTGACCGAGGGCTCTCAGCTTGGCAATCTCCAGAAGATTCTCACACTCCTTTGGAAGCTCACCGAAACGGTCCATAAGCTCGTCCTGGATATCACTGTGATCTTCTTCATTCATTATTGAAGAAATCCTCTTATAGGCATCCAGCTTCTGAGCCTCATTGGAAATGTAGGAATCCGGGATAAATGCATCGATCTCGCAGTTTATCTGAGTATCAAATTCCGCTGTCTCAGTTACTTCTCCCTTTTCCGCCTTTACCGCAGTGTTCAGAAGCTTACAGTAAAGATCGTAACCCACAGCCTCCATATGACCGTGCTGCTCTGCGCCCAAAACATTACCTGCTCCACGTATTTCAAGGTCTCTCATGGCTATACGTATGCCGGAACCGAGCTGAGTGAACTCCTTAATGGCTTTGAGTCTCTTCTCCGACTCCTCCGTAAGCATTTTGCCGCGCCGGTACATAAGAAATGCATATGCCGTGCGGCTGGATCTTCCCACGCGCCCTCTCAGCTGGTATAGCTGCGAAAGGCCCATGCGCTCTGCATCCTGAATTATCAGGGTATTTGCATTGGGGATATCAAGGCCCGTTTCGATAATGGTGGTGGAAACCAGAACATCCACTTCCCCGTTTATAAACTGCAGCATAATGTCTTCAAGCTGGTTTTCAGTCATCTGACCGTGGGCATATGCCACCTTCGCGTCAGGACAAAGCTTCTGAACATGAGCGGCAATGTCGGCAATATTGTTGACCCTGTTGTAAACATAGTAAACCTGGCCGTTTCTCGCGAGCTCACGGTTTATGGCCTCACGGATCAGCTCATCATTGTACTCCATAACATAAGTCTGGATAGGTCGGCGATCCATGGGCGGTTCCTCCAGAACCGACATATCTCTGATACCCGCAAGAGACATATGGAGAGTTCTGGGGATAGGAGTTGCTGTAAGTGTAAGTACATCCACCTCCTGTTTCAGATTCTTGATCTTCTCTTTATGAGTAACCCCGAATCTCTGCTCCTCATCGATGATAAGGAGACCCAGATCCTTGAACTTTACGTCTTTGCTCAAAAGCCTGTGGGTCCCCACCACGATGTCCACACGGCCGGCCTTCACATCCTCTATGGATTTTTTGATCTGCTGTGGTGTTCGGAATCTGCAAAGCAGGGCAATGTTTACCGGGAAGCCCTTCATTCTCTCCACAAAGGTGTTGTAGATCTGCTGTGCAAGGATAGTGGTTGGCACGAGATACGCCACCTGCTTTGAATCCTGCACCGCCTTAAAAGCTGCCCTCAGGGCTATCTCTGTCTTTCCGTAACCCACGTCGCCGCAGATGAGTCTGTCCATGATCTTATGGCTTTCCATATCCTGCTTTGTGGCATCGATGGCAAGCTCCTGGTCCACAGTCTCAACATAAGGAAACATTTCCTCAAATTCCTTCTGCCAGACCGTATCACTTCCGAACTTGTAACCTGCCGTGTTCTGCCTTGCAGCATAAAGCTTCACAAGATCCTTTGCGATCTCCTTTACAGCATGCTGGACTCTTTTTCTTGTTTTCTGCCAGTCTGTGCTGTTCAGCTTATTAAGCTTCGGAGCTTTCCCCACATCCTGACTCGCATACTTCTGTATACCCTCAAGCTTTGTTGCCGGGAGATAAAGATTTCCCCCATCCCCGTACTCAACCTTTATATAGTCCTTGGTAATGCCTTCGGATTTTATACGCTCGATGCCCCGGTAGATACCTATTCCGTGAGACTCATGAACCACATAATCCCCCACGGACAGTTCGCTGAGCTTTGAAATCTTCTGACCGTCAAACTTTTTCTGTTTACGTTTTTTGCGCGCCATCTCGGCATTACCGAACATGTCACCTTCCGTAAGCAGTACAAACTTCTCCTCAGGGAACTGATAGCCGCTGTTGAGAACTCCGAACTTTACCTGTATGGCTCCGCGGGTTTCTTCATTTCTCGCAGTTGTAAGTGAGCCTGCTGTGCCTTCAGAATTATGCTTTCTGCCACTTATCGCTGCGTCCGAAGCATTCGCTCCTTCATCATTTATGTTACCTGATCCGTTTACGGAAGAAGATCTTCCTCCGGAAACACTATCCACAGAAACATCCGGACAGTAAGCCCTGAGCTCGTAGTCCCTTAAATCCTGGGCAAGTCTCGATGCTCTGGTTCTTGAAGGACTGAGGAGAACTATCTCATACTTTTCCTTCTGCCAGCGCTTAAGATCCTTTATCAGAAGATCAAAACCTGATTTATACGGTGTGACTTCACTGGTTTCAAACCGGAATTCCTCTACAGTCTTAAATTCTGTAAGATTGTTTCCCAGAGTACTGAAGGCCACTGTTCCGGGCCCGGAAAGCCTCTCCATGATTTCGTTTATTCCATAGATCAGCTTGTCGGGATCCCTTTCATCCTGAAGCCCCATGCCGTTTTCTTCAAGGACTGCCGCAAGCTTCGCATGGCTCTCGATCTCCCTGAGTCTCGCTTCAAAGCTTTCCCTGAACTCAGTTTCCACCATCTGTCCCCGTTCTTTAAGGCGATCAGGTTCATCCACGAAGATCAGGGTTTCTTTGTCAAAGTAGTCCAGAAGGCTGACTTCCTTCTCTTTTTTGTTCTTTCCTCCGGAGGCCCTATCGGAAGCCGGATATATCTCCACCTCCTGAAGATTCTCTATAGACCTCTGACTTTCCGCATCAAAGGAACGGATATTGTCAACTTCGGTATCCCAGAACTCGATTCGTACAGGATTCTCCGCTGTAAAAGGATATATATCGACTATACCGCCCCGCACGGAAAACTCTCCCATGGACTCAACTTCAGCCATTCTTTCATAACCGAGCTCAGTGAGCTTTTGGGATAATGCCTCCATCTCCACGATCATACCGGGCCGGATGCCGAGAATCGATTCTGTGAATTCTTCTCTTTTCAGCACCTTATCCATCAGTGCATCAATTGACGAAACAACAACACCGGATTCATCCTCCATAAGATGCTTAAGCACCTCTACACGCTGTCTCGTTATAAGATTTCCCTGAGTATCCGCCTGATAAAACAAAAAATCCTTGGCGGGATAATACCAGGCATCCCCGGAAAAAGCATGTATATCCTTAACAAACTGCTTGCCCTTCTGCTCGTCCCTGACAACCAGAAGCTTCCAGCTTTTGCAGGATTTTCCGTCTTCACTTTTTTCAGTATTACCCACAGTGCCCTTTAGGGAAACAAGAATCTGCGCCTTAACAGTATCCACGGTTCCGGTTACTGCAAGAGGTCCCCTGCCATCCTTGACAGCCTTCTCCAGTTCACTATAGGTTTTTGTTCTTAAAAATGGGTTCGGCATACATCTACCCTTTCCAAAGTCTGATCCATGAATCCCTGATTCAGAGTTTTCCTGTCAAAACACATTTCTTTTTTTGCACCCCATGTCATTTTTCAAAATCCATGATGAAATGCTTATGAGATCTAAATCATCCTAAAGCTTCATGGGGTTATATTTATTCATTGCATGTTCTGTTCCGTTATCGATTATATCGAGAGCCGCATTTGCAGCCTCTTCATACATCTCCTTCATGATCTTCTCATCAGTCTGGCCGAATCTCGAAAGAACATGGGCTGCAAGATCCATATTGTCCGGCTTCATTCCCACTCCCACACGGACTCTTGCGAATTTTTCGGAGCCAAGGGACGAAATGATGGATTTCAGTCCGTTATGACCTCCGGCTGAGCCTGACGGTCTTATGCGCATACGACCCACATCAAGGTTGATATCATCGGAAAACACAATTATGTGTTCCGGCTCTATCTTATAAAAATTAGCGAGTGGTGCTATGCAGTTTCCCGAAAGATTCATATAGGTAAGGGGCTTCACGATGATGATCTGCTCCATTCCATTTGCACTGTTATATCTTACTTTTGTATATGCACCATTGAATTTGGTTTCATTGAGTTTTTCTCCGCCAAGCTTATCAAGCAGCGCGTCCACTGCCTCGAAGCCAACATTGTGTCTGGTTCCTTCGTACTTTCTCTCAGGATTTCCGAGACCGGCAATTAGATACATTTGTTTTCCTCCAATGCTGTTTTTACGTAGCAGCTCAGTCGGTGGACCGGGGGGGACGGAGTGTGTGGACCAGAGGGACGGGGTTAGTGGTCCACACACCACCGCCCCCCGGTCCACCGACTGAACTGCTGCAAATCAAGGAAAAGGAGTCGCCGCCCTAAGGCAACGACTCCGATTTACCTTCTCTCTTTAACCATGTCAGTTAAGATCAAAAACCTTCTGCCTCGCTGATCATCTCTGCCTGATACTTGTCTAAGATGATACTCTGAACGGCATCTCTTGTAGATGACTTGATAGGATGAGCAATATCTCTATACTCTCCATCAGCAGTCTTTCTTGACGGCATCGCAATGAAGAGCCCCTTTTCACCCTCTATCACTTTAATGTCATGGATCACGAATTCGTTATCAAAGGTTATGGAAACGATGGCTTTCATCTTTCCTTCTTTATCCACCTTACGAATTCGCACGTCTGTTACCTGCATACCTGCTCCCTTCTGTTGTCATAAAAAACGCCTATTACATTTGATATCTTACATTCTTCTCAACAACGATCTTTATGTCATCAGGGCTTCCGATATAAGTGGTGTTGGCACGGATAGTATCTCTGCTCTCAACGATACAGTTCTCAATGACTGTATTGTCTCCGATATAAACATCATTAAGAATGATTGAATTCTTGATCACACAATTGTTGCCTACATATACTTTACGGAAAAGAACAGAGTTCTCAACTGTACCGTTTACGATACATCCACTGGCAATTATAGAATGTTTAACATTGCAGTCCGGATTGTACTTTGCAGGCGGGTTATCCTCGAGCTTGGTATAAACTCCCGGTAAAGTACGGAAGAAGTAATCACGTACATCTCTCTTAAGGAAATCCATGTTTGTCTGGTAATAAGACTCTACTGAAGAAATATTGGACCAGTAAGTCTCTATCTTATAACCGTAGATACGCTTTACATTCTTATAGCGAACAAGGATGTCATTAACAAAATCGGTACGATCCTCTTCATGTGCTTTCTCAAGGAAATCAATAAGCTGGCGTCTGCGTACTACATAGATACCACAGGAAATTGTATTGGCATCTGTAGCGATAGGCTTCTCTTCAAAATCAACTACACGGCCGTCATCATTGAGCTTAACGCATCCGAATCTGGATACATCTGTGTTGGGCTCCATGGTCTTAACAACCACTGTGATATCAGCCTTCTTCTCAATGTGATACTCAAGAACCTTGTTGTAATCCAGCTTGTAGATACCATCACCGGCTGCAACGATAACGTAAGGCTCATGTGATGACTTAAGGAACTCAAGATTCTGATAAAGTGCATCTGCTGTTCCTCTGAACCAGTCACTGTGCTCTGCTGTTATGGTCGGTGTGTATACGTAAAGACCGCCCTGCTTACGTCCGAAATCCCACCATTTGGAGGATGACAGATGCTGATTAAGTGATCTTGAATTGTACTGTGTCAATACCGCAACCTTCTGAACATGTGAGTTAGACATGTTGGAAAGTGCAAAATCGATGGCTCTGAATGAACCTGCCACAGGCATAGCCGAGATGGCTCTCTTATTGGAAAGCTCTCTCATACGCTTATTGTTTCCACCTGCTAAAATAATACCTATCGCTCTCATACCTCGCCGTCCTCCTTAATGATTGCTCCGCCGCTTGCGAGTAATCCGTCAGGATAATCCTCCGCTGTTGTCACGCCATAGATAGCGGTGTTCCTTCCGACCTTGACATTATCGGGAATTACAGAACCTTCTCCTACAGTCACAAGTTCAGCATCATATACTCTGCTGTCATATACGCTTGGTGCATACTCACCAACACCAAGTTCACAGTTCTTTCCGATCTTTACTTCCTGTGCAATGATAGCCTTATCGATCTTTGTTCCTGCCTCAATAACAGCATTGGACATGATAACAGAGTCGGTGATAACTGCACCGGATTCGATGATAACACCTTCACCGATAACCGAATTGTGAACCTCTCCGTGAATCTCGCAACCCTCGGCAATGAGACATCTCTCTACCTGTGAATTCTGAGAAATGAACTGAGGTGCAGGATTCTTGGTATCTGTATAGATCTTCCAGTACTCCTCGTAAAGGTTGAACTCAGGAATGATGGCAACCAGCTCCATGTTGGACTGCCAGTAGGACTGAAGTGTTCCTACATCCTTCCAGTATCCGTTGAACTCATAAGCGAAAATACGCTTTCCGCCCTGGAAAAGATATGGAATGATATGCTTTCCGAAATCCTCACCGGGAACGTCCTTGTTTGTGATAAGTGCTTCTCTCAGGATAGGCCATGAGAAAATATAGATACCCATGGAAGCAAGGTTTGACTTAGGCTCCTTTGGCTTCTCCTGGAAATCGATGATCCTGTTGTTCTCATCTGTTACTGTGATACCGAAACGGCTTGCCTCTTCCATAGGAACCGGCATGGAAGCGATGGTACAGTCAGCATTCATCGCTTTGTGGTACTCCAGCATAACTTCATAATCCATCTTGTAGATATGATCTCCGGACAGGATCAGAACATAATCCGGTGAATAATTATCGATATATTCGATATTCTGATAGATAGCGTTGGCTGTACCTGAGAACCAGTCTGCTCCGGTCTGGGACTCGTAAGGCTGGAGAATGGTTACACCACCTCTGTTACGGTCAAGATCCCATGGAATACCGATTCCGATGTGGGCATTAAGACGTAATGGTTTGTACTGTGTCAGTACACCAACAGTGTCAACGCCGGAATTAATGCAGTTAGAAAGCGGGAAGTCAATAATAGAATACTTACCACCGAAAGAAACTGCAGGCTTTGCGACATTCTTTGTAAGTACGCCAAGGCGTGAACCCTGGCCGCCAGCAAGCAGCATGGCGATCATTTCTTTTTTAATCACGTCATCACCTCATAGTGTTAGTTAAGTGTTAATTGTATTCAAGCTCTTTTTATTATAGCACCTGATTTATACTCTGTTAACACAAAAATGGTGATTTTTACTATAGCCAATGTATATTCATTTACGCTTTTGGCAAATAATGATAATGATTCCGACATTTTGCTTTTTTATTTGTTTTCCGGAGAAAATTGTTTTTATTTTTGTGCAATTTTTCGCCAGACAATGGATACGGGTTGGCGATTCATTTTGTAACAGGAATCCCACCGGGGGACGGTTCTCGCCGGCAAGAACCGCCCCGGTGGGATTCCCAAAAACCACATCGTGAACCATTGAAAACCCAAAGTCTTTAAAGTATAATGTTTAATTATTTATTTTACCAAAGAAAGAACAGAGGAACATTCACTATGGAAGTTACTGCTTTAAGAGAAATATTCAAAAACAAAGAGTCCTTCTACGACAAGGAAGTTACCGTAGGCGGCTGGGTCAGATCAAACCGTGACTCAAAACAGTTCGGTTTCCTTGTTATCTCAGACGGAACCTTCTTCTCACCGCTTCAGGTGGTTTATCATGATGACATGGACAATTTCCAGGAGATCGCAAAGCTTGGCGTTGGCGCTGCAGCTATCGTAAAGGGAAAGATCGTTGCAACTCCGGAGGCTAAGCAGCCTTTCGAGCTCCAGGCCACAGAGGTTACTGTTGAAGGTGCTACAACTCCTGACTATCCTCTTCAGAAAAAGAGACATACACTTGAGTACCTTCGTACCATGACACATCTCCGTCCGAGAACCAACACCTTCCAGGCAGTGTTCCGTGTACGTTCACTCATTGCTTATGCCATTCACGTATTTTTCCAGGAGAGAGGCTTCGTATATGTTCACACACCTCTCATCACCTCATCTGATGCAGAAGGTGCAGGCGAGATGTTCCAGGTAACCACTCTTCCCATCAACGGCGCACCTGAAATCGATGGTCAGATCGACTACTCACAGGATTTCTTCGGAAAGAAGACTTCACTTACAGTTTCAGGACAGCTGAACGGTGAGACCTATGCACAGGCCTTCAGAAATATCTATACCTTCGGTCCTACATTCCGTGCGGAGAACTCCAACACTCAGCGCCATGCCGCAGAGTTCTGGATGATCGAACCGGAGATGGCATTTGCAGATCTTGATGACGTTATCGCCTGTGAAGAGGACATGATCAAGTTCATCATCAAGTATGTTCTTGAGAATGCTCCCGAAGAGATGGCATTCTTCAACCAATTTCTGGATAAGGGCCTTATCGAGCGTCTTACACACGTTATGAACTCTGATTTCGCCCGCATCACTTACACAGATGCAGTAAAGCTCCTTGAAGAGCACAATGACGAGTTCGAGTACAAGGTATCATGGGGCGTTGATCTCCAGACCGAGCATGAGCGTTTCCTTACAGAAAAACACTTTAAGAAGCCTGTATTCGTAACAGATTATCCAAAGGATATCAAGGCCTTCTACATGAAGCAGAATCCTGATGGAAAGACTGTAGCTGCAGTTGACTGTCTTGTTCCCGGAATCGGCGAGATTATGGGCGGTTCACAGCGTGAGGAAGACTACGACAAGCTGGTTAAGCGTATGGAAGAGATGGGTATGGAGATGGATCAGTACAAGTTCTATCTTGACCTTCGTAAGTACGGTACAACACGCCACGGCGGATTCGGCCTTGGCTTCGAGAGAGCAGTTATGTACATCACCGGTGTCCAGAACATCCGTGACGTACTTCCATTCCCAAGAACAGTAGGAAACTGCGACATCTGATAAATAGCCGGAGGGCATCTGTTTAAATACGGGGCGCTTCAGCGGAAAAATATAGAATCGGATCCCTGAGAACCACCGGATCCCCGCCAATGCAGGAAATTCCCCTGACGAAAACTCCTGCTCGGCGAGGGAACTAAGGAATAAAGAACCAAGTGGTTTCTAAGGGGTCCGATTTTAATTTTTCACGCCGAAGCTTAACGCATCAAAACAGATGCCTTCCGGCTATTTCTATAGTTTTTCATTTTATTTAAAACTCTTTTTTATTTAATATTTTTAAGTTAAAATAGTACTATATATCGATTTTAGGGGAATATTGATGTTTGCCCGGGGGCAGGCACCAATAGGTAGGAGCATCAAATGCGTTTTATACACACATCGGATATTAACTGGGGGATGACGCCGGACCCGGATCGTTCCTGGGGCAAGGATCGTGCCAATGACATTAAATCCACTTTCAGGGGAATAATCGAAAAATGTCGTGACTTCAGCGTTGACTGCCTTTTCATCTCCGGCAATCTGTTTCATCGCCAGCCCATGAACAAGGATCTTCAGGAACTCAACTATCTTTTCGGTTCCATACCATCCACACATGTCGTAATCATTTCAGGCGAAAATGACCGTATAAGCTCAAACTCTGCTCTGTTAAGTTTCAACTGGAGCGCGAATGTACACTGGATCCTGAGCGAAAAACCGGATTCGGTCTATTTTGATGACATCAACACCAGGGTCTATGGTTTTTCCTATCACTCAAGAGAACTTAAAGAAACGGTCATAGATACCATCGAACCTGAAAATGACGGTCACATCCATATACTTCTTGCGCATGGAGGCGATCATGATCATATGCCGGTGGATGTGGAAACTCTCGAGAAACTTCCTTTTGACTACATTGCTCTCGGATACCTTCATAAACCTGTTGAGGTAATTGAAAGAAGAGTTGTCTATTCCGGTTCTCCCGAACCTCTGGACATGTCAGAAACCGGTCCTCACGGTTTTTACTTTGGAGACATTAACCCCATAACCCATAAGGTACAGAAGCTGGAGTTCATGGAAACCGCACAGATCTCATACATTCCTCTTGAGTTTTCGGTTAATGATAAGACAACCAACGATTCTCTTGTGGGCAGAATTCTAAACAAGATAAAAGCCGGCGGAGTACACAACATTTACATGCTCCGCATCACCGGAAAGCATGCCCCTGAAGTCCGCTTCGACCTGTCTTCTCTTACACACGATTACAGGATCGTAAACATTCAGGATGATTCAGAGCCACAGTATGATTTTGCCGCTCTTTACAAAGAACATCCCTCCGATCTGATCGGTTTCTATATACGAAAGCTTCTTCGGGACGATCCCGATGACATGAGCTATGTAGAAAAGAAGGCTCTGTACTACGGTATAGACGCTTTACTCAAATCTCAGAAGGGTGGTAAGTGATCATGCGTTTTGTTGACATCCACATCGATGGATTTGGTAAATTCCATAACTTTGACATGCATCTTGAAGATGGTATGAATATAATTTACGGTCATAATGAGGCCGGCAAATCAACCCTGCACTCTTTTCTCCAGGCCATGCTCTACGGTCTGGGAAGGCGTTCCGGAAAGCCACTTTCCAAAAAATACCAGTCCTGGGATTATCCTGAGGACTACAGCGGACAGCTCAGGATCGAGTACGAGGGAAAGAAATATCTGATATCCAGAGACTTTAACCAGGATCTCCTGTCTATCTATAACGAAACCGACGGTGAAGATATTGAATATCCGGAGCTCTGGCTGAACACAATGCTGAAAGGCATTTCGGAAACCGCTTTTGAAAATACGGTTTCCATAGGTCAGCTCCGAAGTGCCACAAGCCGCGGAATGATAAATGAGCTGAAATCCTGTATCAGGAACTTAAATGCCACAGGCGATATCTCACTGGACAGTGAGGGTGCCCTGTCTATCCTTGATGAACAAAGGACAAGGCTTGAATCCAAGCTTGTTCCGGATGCTGCAAAAACCTATGCCCAGCTCATAGGTGAGGTCAGAAACATTGAGCGGGATATCCAGCAGCCCGAGTACGAAAACCAGCTCAGAAAATACCAGAACCTCCGCACAGAGGCCCGCACAGATCAGGTAGACCTCCAGACAAAGAAGGAAGTGCTGATTCAAAAGGTAGCCGGCCAGGAAGCCGTCCTCCAGCAGGCAGGACTTAAAAACGAAGACGAAATCCAGTATACCCTTAACCGGGGAATAAGATTGTATAACACCTATGTGGCAGAGCAGGAAAGAGACGAGGATCCGAAAAAGTATATCATCCCCGGTGTTTGTTTTGCGGTCGCTGTAATCAGTCTTATACTGGATATACTGTTTGCCTGCGCAGGCTCGGATAATGTTGCCGCCCTCTTTAGGCTCACTCCGGAGAAGATTCCGGCATTCAAAGCTTTTGTTGACAATGCTTTACTCGGAGCAACAGTCCCGGTAGCCATATTCACTTTCCTCTTTGTTCTTACTTTGATACTCGGAATAGTATTTGTGAATAACAACAGGAACGGCAAAAAGAATCTCAACAATTCCAATCTGGAGCTGGCAAGAATACTTTCAAAGTTTCTCGGAAGCCCAGAAATAAGCGATAGAGCCATGGACAGTTTTGAAAAACACATGGATGAGCTTTTAAAGGTAAGCGGTGAACTCAACGAAAACAGAGCATCCCTTGAAGCACTCACTCAGGAGATCCAGGGACTAAATGACAATGAGCGTAAATATGATGTGGAGCTCCAGCGGCAGAACGAAAAGCAAACGGAACTGGAAGGAAAGTTACAGCATCTCGTTAATGTCAAAAACCGCGTTGAGATGCTGAAGCACACCATCAGCGAAAACGATGCCATAACAGAAGAAATCGATGCGGTAAATCTCGCATACGAAACCATGACAGAGCTTGAAGGATCCATAAGATCCAGCTTCGGACATCATCTCAATAAGGAAGCCGGAGACCTTATCTCAGGCATAACCGGTGGAGTTTATGACTCCATGTGGATAGACCAGAATCTGGATATCTTTATGAACACTCCTACAAAGCTTGTTCCTATAGAGGATGTTTCCAGCGGAACCATGGATCAGATCTACCTTGCACTGAGACTCGCAGCATCCCGTCTCATGCAAAAAAAAGATGTTGATGAAGATTTTCCTGTTTTGCCGGTTTCTCAGACGGATTCGGAAAAAAGCAGGCTTCCTCTCATCTTTGATGATTCCTTCGCAATGTATGACGAGAAGCGTCTGAACTCCGCCCTCCACTTCATCATGGACATCCACAAAGGCCAGATCCTTCTCTTCACCTGCCACACCCGCGAGCGCAGGATGCTGAAAGAAGCAAAAGATAAATTCAATGTGATTGAACTGTGAATCGCGAATTAAACAAGGCTGGAGCCCGAGGGCTCCAGCCTTGTTTTTACATCCACTTATGCATATTATCCAGGAAATCTTCCAGCATTATAGGCTTTGAGTAGTAGTAGCCCTGCATACTTGTGATATCAAAGTTATCACATACGTAGTCTACCATCTCCCTGGTCTCGAGCCCCTCAACGCACACATGTGCTCCAAGGATTCTTGCACAGTCAACTATAGCCTTAAGCATTACCTTCTTTGGCTCTTCCTTGTCGATATCCTGAATGAAGCTTCTGTCGATCTTTATCTGGTTAACAGGAAGATCAAAAAGGAGATTTATGGAAGAATAGCCTGTTCCGAAATCATCCAATGAAGTCTGCATTCCCATATCCTGTATGAACTTGAGCTTTTGTCTGAGAAGATTGACATCCAGAAGCTTACATCTCTCCGTAAGCTCCAGTCTTATATTCCTGGGAGGAACTCCTGACTCTTCAACTATCTTCTTAAGTTCCAGTTCAAAATCATCCCTTCCGAGCTGAGGATATGCAAGGTTTATGTTGACCTTGAAATCAGGTATCACCTTTATGATTTTCTTTGCATCCTCCAGAGACTTTCTGATGATCCAGGATCCAAGATCAAAGAATATAGGATCCTTCTCCAGCCATTCTATAAATGTTCCCGGGAATATCTGGCCATACTCATCTCCGTACCATCTGAGGAGAGCTTCCATGGCAACAAGCTTTCCCGAGCCTCTGCCGATAATAGGCTGGTAAACCATAAAGAAGCCCTGGCATTCGTCCATGATGGATTCTCTTATGGCATTGTAAAGCGAAAGCCTCTGTGAATCTCTCACCAGCAAGGTCTGGTTGAAAACATTAAGAGTTGTGGCACTGGTATTGTCCTTTGCTTTTGCAAGTGCGAAGAGAACACTGGTGTAAACTGTATCCGGCATGATAGAAGCGTCATCTGTATAAACACCGCCTCCGAATATATCAACGACTACATTTCTGCCTTTTATTTCTATACCTTTAAGAAGCCTGTTACGGATATTCTCAAATTCCTTTGAACCAAAGGTCTTTAGTTCCTCATCTCCCTCCTCAAAGGCCCTCAGCATGGCAAATTTGGTTCCTTCAAGCTTATAGACATCAGCACCGTTTCTGTTAAGCATCATGATATCGGCTATCACACGGAGTGCACGGTTTCCTTCCATGTAGCCGTAATTATTATTGATGGATGCAAAATCCCTGATACTCAGGAGCATGATGAAATACGGCTTGGCATTGGCATTGTACTCATTCATCTTCTCCATCATCATGGTGGTGGTATAGAGTCCTGTGGTGGCATCAACGAGATTACTCTTTTCGTAATTCACAACGATACCTGCATAAAACACAGGTTCACCATCTTCTCTCAGCATTTTTGAATAAGTGGATACTGTTACATATTTTCCATCCTTATTCATGATCCTGTAGGGAAGGTTAAGCTTATCTATCTCTCCGGCCTTCATCCGGATGGATTCCGATATAAATTGTTCCCTGTCATCAGGATGGATCAGACTGATGTACTCACTCAGCGCTTCTGCTTCATCCATCACCTGATCACTAAGTCCCAGATACTCTACGATTTCTTCGCACCACCATACTTTTCCCGTGGTGTAATCCGAATAAAACGCGTACCATCCTTCTTTTTGATTGGTAAAGACCTTGAACAATTCGTCGAAGTATTTTACTTTCAGATTGCTTTCCATATATTCACCGGCAAACGCACGTACCTGACATCCGTTCCTTTCAATTCTAAATCGGGACTTCTACTATTCGAACCCGACATACCTATACGTCTATTTCGGCAAAAAAACAAAAAAATTAAGTTTTTCGCAAAAAATCTTTTTCGCCGAAATACGGAAGAATCTGAATCCATCGGGGCAGTTCTCGCCTGCGGGAACCGCCCCGATGGATAACTCCCAAAATAAAAAAGCCTGATATGCTGCTCTTTCGAGTCATATCAGGCTTTTAATAATTATTCTTCCTTTTCAGGATGGTCAAGTTTAGTCACGGCATCAATGATTGAGGTTGTTCCTCCGGTTTCAAGAATCTCCTTGATCTTATCTATATCCTCAGCATTCATATGATTCTTTCCGAGATACTGCTCATAGTTTTTTGAAAGATTAAGGGCAAGTTCACGTTCCTGCGACTCAAGACTTGTTTTAAGATTCGTGGCATCCGTAAATGCCTGCTGGAGCTCATCCATCTTCGGCTTGTTGGCTGTCTCTATCTCATCTATGATGATATTTCTTGTAACCGTATCAAAGTTGTTCTGTGCACTCTGTTTCTGGCTTATGATATCACTTCTCTGCTGCTGAAGATTAGCGATGTCATCATCGAAGGACTTAAGATTATAAACTGCCTCATCGGAATCATTTCGGATACTGTGCTCAAGCTTCTTTATGATCTTCCTGTTTGTCTTGATACGGTTTAAAATGTCTCTGCCCTGACGGACTGTGTCCGCATATCTGCCGGAAACATTCATGATGGCAACATAGACACCTCCGAAAATAATGATATCCAGGAGATAGATCCCCACCAGATAAATCCACCGTCTTTTCGGTATCAGGAAAAATGCCCCCCATGGCAAAAATGCAAAAATGAGTATAAACACTGTCAAAAAGCAGATAAACTCCGCTATTCCTGATGGGTGAAATAATGTATAAAAGACAGGCCACTTCATATAGAAGGGAGCATTATCCTTTTTAACTATAGCCGCAAGCTGACGCTTAAGCTCAGTGATCTCAATGCGTCTCGGCTCAGTCTCGTTCTTTATACGGCCCTTAACGCCTTCCTGCCTGGCCTTTTCCCTTTCAGTCTGTTTCTTCTTGAGACTTGCCTCCACCTGACTTATCTGTTTGTCATGAGTTTCGGTCAGCTCCTCTCCTCTTTGCTTCAGGGTCTTGTCTATCTTATCCTGAATGCTTTTCCGGAAATCATCAAGTGCAGCAGCTGACTGTTTTTCCACATCTATCTGACTTGTGAGCTGATTACAGATATTCTGATATTCTGTTATCGCATTTTTTGCATCATCCAAAAATGCCTGGGGATTATCTATTTCCATTCCCATTATGTTTGCCTCCCGATCGTCACGTTATGAACTGGTAATATCATAGAATATTTTTGTGAATTAAATATTAACAACTGTATTTTTTTCGTTTTTGCAGCATTGCAAAGCCTGGTTTTATAGACTATAGTGAAAACCAAATTCTATTCATCTGTTGACAAGTTTTAAAGCCATGATATCTGAAAAATATAAATCAGACTGGCTGCCCTAAGGAGGATCTCATGTTCAGAATGAGCGGCTCAATATACAGAAATGGTCAGATCATAAGGGAATGCGTATCCAGGCAGGAGGATAACTCTGTGTCCAGAACGGACCGTGTCCTCACTGCACTTAAAGAAATCTGTGAGTATATGGATCTTGCCGTACCCATCTGGCTTCAGTCAAACATAAACGAATTCAAGCGAAAATCCATCACTGCCTTCAGATCTGATTCTTTTGTTGAGCCCATAGGCTTTGACTACCTGAGGATTGAAGTCATAGAGGAATAATGTTTACAGTCTTTCAACAAGAGCCTCAGTAAGTCTCACGCAATGCTCAATTGCCTTTTTCTCAAAGGTCGGATAATCCACCTGTGCGGAATTGTCTGCCTTATCAGAAATGGCTCTTATGATAAGGAACGGCACCTTGTTCTGCCATGCAATCTGGGCAATGGCAGCGCCCTCCATCTCGCAGCATTTTCCCTGGAAATGCTTAACTATCCACTCCTTTGTGTCATTATCAGAAACGAACTTATCGCCGCTACACACACGACCTATGAATGTATGAATGTCGGGATTCACCTTACGGTTCTCCTCTTCAGCCAATGCTATAAGCTTGTTATCTGCCTTAAAGGAAAGTGTTCCCACTCTGGGAATCTCACCAAGCTGATAACCGAAAGCTACAGCATCCATGTCATACTGGGCAGCATCCTCCGAAAGCACGATGTCACCGATGTCAATGTGGGCATCGAGAGATCCGGCGATACCTGTATTGATAACATGATCCACCATGTAACGGTCTATGAGCACAGCTGTGCAGGCGCCGGCATTAACCTTACCTATACCTGAACGGACAACCGTAACATACTTGCCCTTGAGCTTTCCGGTTACAAATGTGAGGCCATTATGTTCTTCCGTGACAGCATCGGTTATATCCGCCTTCAGCTTCTCAACTTCCTCATCCATTGCGCCAATTATTCCAATCATGATAACAATTCACCTTTCTATATAACGAGTTTTTTGTCGTTCGCTTCTGACCTACAGATGCAGGCTTTAATCTGCTCTTCTGTTTAAGAATTCTTTTCCTGATTTTCTTTAACCACATCCCTGAGAACCTGAAGCACGTGATCAACACCGTTGCCCTGGTCCGAGTTCTGCATGGCTATAATGTAACCCGACTTCTTGAGGTGCACCTCATGTACCGCATTGTACAGGAGGTCAATGTCTTTCTCCATCTCATGCTGGTCAAGCACGAAGCTGAAACCCTGCTTTTCGAAGGATTCGGCATTCAGGATCTGATCACCTCTGCTTGCATCAAGAGGCAGCGGGATAAGAATGTTTGGCTTCTTCAGTGCCACAAGCTCGCAGATAACATTGGCACCGGCTCTTGAGATCACAACGTCTGCAAGAGCGTACAGATTTCTAAGTCCGTTCGTCAGAAACTCATACTGCTTATAGCCTTTTGTATCGTTAAGGCTGTTGTCCAGGTTGTTCTTGCCGCATACATGAACAACATCAAAATCCTCAAGAAATCTTGGGAGCAGCTTACGTACCGCATTGTTGATGGCAACCGAACCGAGGGAGCCTCCGATGATCATGAGCACGGGCTTCTTACCGTCAAATCCGGTCATTTCAAGCCCTTCCTCACGGGTACCCATGAGAAGCTTCTCTCTGATGGGAGAGCCTGTAAGAACTGCTTTACCTTCAGGAAGTTTCTTAAGAGTTTCCGGGAAATTGCAGCAGATCTTGTCACAGGCCCTGGCACATAAGCGGTTTGCAAGTCCGGGGGACATGTCTGACTCATGAGACACAACAGGGATATGGAGACTGCGGGCCGCCCAAACTACGGGAACCGCAACAAAACCGCCCTTACTGAATACTATATCGGGCTTGATCTTCTCCAGAGCCTTTCGGGCTTCATTGTAGCCTTTAAGAACCCTTATGGGATCGGAAAAATTCTTAACATCAAAGTATCGACGAAGTTTTCCTGTGGATATACCGGTGTAGGGAATGCCTTCGGCCTCTACCATTTTCTTTTCAATTCCGTCATAGGAGCCAATGTAATAGACCTCGTAACCGTCCTTCTTCATCCGGGGGATAAGGGCTATATTGGCAGTGACGTGGCCGGCTGTTCCGCCACCGGTCAGTACTACTTTACCGATCATTTTGTTCTCCTTTATTAATGCTGCTTTTGGGAGCCCTGATATCTGATATACAGATTCAGATCTGATCAGCTCCTTTTATACAGATTCAGATCTGATCAGCTCCTTTATAAGCGCTTTTCATGCCGTTTACGTCCGGCCAGATAGACTGGGATTTAACGACTCAGGAATCAAAGTGCCTTTACGAGCTTATCGCAGATTTCAGCCATCTTTTCCGGAGCTGTCTTTCCGGGCTTCCAGAGAACCATCTCATCAGCATTGCCGTAGCGTGGGATGATGTGGGTATGGAAGTGGTTTACGGTTTGGCCTGCTGCTTCTCCGTTATTCTGGACAACATTAAAGCCCTTAGCGCCGATAGCCTTTTTCATGGCTGTTCCGATCTTTCCGGCAAGAGGCATTACCCCTGAAGCTATGTTGTCGGGAAGCTCTGTGAGGTCCTGATAGTGCTCCTTTGGGATGATGAGCACGTGTCCGTCTGATGCCGGGTTTGCATCAAAGATCACTCTGAATGTATCGTCCTGATACAGGGTTGTTGTGGGTATATCTCCATTTGCCAGTTTACAAAAAATGCAATTATCGTCTTTCATGTCGAACCTCCGATTTTTCGTAAAAACTAGAAATATTATATAATTTTGGCGGGGCTTAGACAAGGAAATTGACGGAGCAAACTTCAGGTTATATAATTGGGCGACAAGTTTTAGGTGTTCTATGCCGGTCAGAAAATGCAAGGGATGTGCGCCGGCCCATCCCTTGCATTTTCTTACACGTTCTAATGGTTAACTAAACAGTAACCGATATAACCTGAAGGTTGCTGATAAATAATTATGAAAGAAGGTTTTTATATGGCAATTCCAAAAGATCCTGTTATGCTTTTGAGCTTTATCAATACTCAGCTCCGTGATAATTATGATTCGCTCGAGAGTCTTTGTAAGGCTTTTGATGTCGATCAGGACAGCATAGTGAAGTCCCTTGCGGTGATTGATTATCACTATAACAACGAGATAAACCAGTTTAAGTGAAAAACAGGAAAGGACAGAGCCGGAGGGTGATTTATCATTCATCTTCTCAACTGTAAACGTTGTTTTTTAGCCTTAATAGCTGATCGGCTATTTAAATAATTGGTCTGAATCCAGCATCAGGGTAAAGGGGCCGTCGTTAAGGAGTTCGACCTTCATGTCGGCACCGAACTCACCGTGCTCTACCTTTTGAACGTAATCCTTGCAGCGTTCTGTGAAGTACCGATAAAGGGCATCGGCTTTGTCCGGGGCTCCGGCCTCGATAAAGCTTGGGCGGTTACCTTTTTTGCAGTTGGCATACAGTGTAAACTGGCTGACCACAAGTACGGAACCTCCTACATCCGAAAGAGAGCAGTTTGTCTTTCCGTTTTCATCCGGGAATATCCGGAGGCTGCAGATCTTCTTCACCATTTTATCCGCCATTTCTTCGGTATCTGTATCCGAAACCCCCAGGAATATCAGAAATCCCCGTCCGATCTTACCTATCGTTTCATTATCTACTGTGACAGCTGCATGCTGCACAACCTGAACTACACATCTCATTTTTATCCTCTTTTCTACTGCTATACGAAATACTCATCCCAGGAGTTCCATCAGCTGTTCCCTGCTCATATTCATCAGTGACTCATTCTCTCCACTCAGTATCGCATCAGCCAGATCCTTTTTGGCATTCTGCATCTCAACTATCTTCTCTTCTATAGTGCCTTTAACGATCAGTTTAAATACAGAAACCTTTCTGGTCTGACCTATCCTGTGGGCACGGTCTGTTGCCTGATTCTGAGCAGCAAGATTCCACCATGGATCATAGTGGATGACAACGTCGGCACCGGTCAGATTGAGTCCTGTGCCGCCTGCCTTTAGAGAAATGAGAAACAGCGGGACTTCATTATCATTAAATGCATGAACCAGCTTGATTCTCTCTTCTTTCCTGGTTTCTCCTGTGATCTTATAAAACTCTATGCCGCGTTCCCTGAGATCACGCTCCAAAAGTCCAAACATGGAAGTGAACTGCGAAAAGAGCAGGATCTTGTGTCCTCCGTCTATGGCACTTTCGATCAGTTCAAGGCAGGATTCTCTCTTGGCAGATTCGCCTGTGTAGCCGGTTGTGATAAGCTCCGGATCGCAGCATATCTGTCTGATCTTTGTGAGTTCCGCCAGTACTTTGAGTTTATCCTTACCGGATTTAAAGTCTTCGCTTTCCAGAAGCTTCTTCATATGAGTGACCTGAGCATCATAGAGTTTTCTCTGGGCAGCATCAAACTTTGTAAAACGAATCTCCTCCATCTTATCCGGAAGATCCTTCAGCACATTTTCCTTTAGTCTCCTAAGGATAAACGGTCCTACCATGTTTTTCAGCTGTTTTGTGATTTCCTCATCCTTATACTTTGTTATAGCATTTTCAAAATCACTTCTGAAGCGGTCATAGGTATAGAGGAAACCCGGCATGAGATAGTCAAAGATGCTCCAAAGTTCACTTAATCTGTTTTCGATAGGTGTACCTGTCAGTGCAAATCTATGCTCTGCATTTATAACCTTCACCGACTTTGATACAGCAGCTTTAGGATTTTTTATAAACTGTGCCTCATCGATGATCTCATGATCAAACTTCTTTCCTTCATAGGCTCCGATATCCCGTTTCAAAAGGTCATAGGATGTGACCAGCACCTCAGGCAGAACCTCCTGAGACAGTATAGCCTTTCTCTCAGCCAATGTACCCGCAACGGCCCTTACCTCCACAGAAGGTGCAAATCGCCTGAACTCTTCCTCCCAGTTATAAACCAGTGATGCGGGACATACGATGAGGGAAGTTAACCTCTTGCCTTCCTTCTCCAGCAGGTTTTTTCTGCTTTGCAGAAGAGCTATAACCTGTATCGTTTTACCGAGACCCATATCGTCGGCAAGAATACCCCCGAAGCCAAGCTCAGACAGCATACTCAGCCACTTAAATCCATATATCTGATACCCCCGGAGAACCTTGGCGAGATTTTCCGGAACCTCGATGTCACTTTCCTTAACCGTGTTGAAATTTCTGATGAGTGACTTGAAGTTCTTGTCTCTGTCTGCCGCAATTTCATCATGCTCTTCCAGCAGGTTGTTGACAAATATGGCACGATACATGGGCAAATGCAGTTTACCTTTGGTGAAATCTCTCGCATCTACTCCCATGGCCTGCATGGTAGCCATTAGCTCTTCTATGGTGTCATCCTGCTCAAGTCTGATGAAATCGCCATTTTTCAGCTTGAAAAACTTTTTCTTTTTTCTGTAACTCTCAAGCAGCTCCAGAAGCTCCTCTTCCGACATATCATCGGTAGATATCTCCAGATTCAGAATTCCGCTTTCTACAGATACTCCGACTCTCGTTACCGGCGCTTTACGGATTTTCAGTTTCTCAAAATCCTTGCTGGCATGAATCTCGCCTATGGCCATCATGTCCTTCATACCTTCGTTCAAAAGGTCAAAGGTATTCTCCCCTGTTTTTTCGCAGGCAAATGTCTCGTTGTCAGAGCTTACGTCAGGGAGATACTTCATTAAAGTATTTACAGCATTCTGTTCATACTCCATATCTCTGGTTTCCGGAAATGGAAAGTCTGCATCCGTGAGCTTATGAAGATGGATTGCTTCATCGCCATACCTGGCCTGCACTTTTCCTATGATGAAATCCTCATTGGCATCCATATAGAAAACTATCTCGCACTCAGGCGGAAGATATTTTTGGAGCGGCGTCTTGCCATTTTCCACCACCTCTATCTCCGGACACTCGAGAAGCTTCGGCAGAAATCTGTAATAGAACTCCGAAAGCTTTTTCTTTCCTATAGTAAAGGACATGTCAGGAGTATCCTTCACACTTTCTATAAGCATGTTTACCATAGGTGAAAGTTCGTCAACTTTATAGAATACAGCATTTTCCTCATCCAGGATGTAGCTGTTGTTCGTGCCTTTCATTATATATGGGATATCCACCCATACTGACAGTCCGGCAAATTTTTTGTCTTTACCTTTTAATTGTTCTATCTCAACTGTTACCTTTAACTTACCCTCTGTTACCTTTATACTCTTTATAATAGGACTTCCGTCGATATCGATAGTTTTACCTTTTGTTGACTCATAAAACATATCGAGGATTTCAGGAGTTAAATCAACCTTATCCTTTAATGTTATATTATCGCCATAGTAGTATCTCAGATTGTTGATCTTCTGTGAGATATAATCTACTTCACTTTTGGCCTTCTCTATGATTTCATAGTACTTTTTTGATTCCTCATCGAAATCATAGTCCATGAAGGATATCATGTTCTTGGTTCCAAGTTTTAGAGTTCCATTTTGTTCTCTTGTTTCAACAAGATTGGTTATGCTCTTTAATTTATAGAGTTTTTCAATGCCTATCTTGAAGGAAAGTGACAGGTCACTGTCAGCATCTCTTCCAAAAGACAGCTTTGGCTCGATCTTTACAATATTTTTCTTCTGAGTTTTTTCCTCGATGATCTGATTACTCAGCATCTTACGATAGGCCCTCAGGACATTGTCACCATGGAGATCCGTGCTGTCGCCGGGATTGTACTTGGCGATATAGTCATCAGCAAAAATCAGGAGCGCCAAAACATGTGCACACACACTACGGTGAGAATAATAGCTGTAATACGCGCTTCCATCACGGGCACAATCGTCAAGAAGTAACTTATCTTTTGTGAACACCACCCTCACATCGAAAGAACCAAAACGTCCTGATGTGCACTCTCCTATGACATCTATAGCAAACCGGGTTTCTCCTGATGTTGACCGAAGGTACATAGTATCGACTTTGATGATTTTAATTTCACCTTTATTGATCATCATACGGGCTTCTTTAATGTCATCCTCTTTAACGCTATAGCCTTCAAGAACTTTTTCTACATTAAAATATGTGTTACCCTTGTTTGATTTCAGTGACTTGCTCCACTGTGAACTTACTGTTCTGGATTGCTCGAAATAATACAGAACTGCCGCCTCATGTTTACAGAAATTTCCGTCTTTCGCATAAGGGCAGTCACAACTCATCTTCATATTAACAGTATCCGGATACATGATCCTGACATTATACATCTTCGTTCCGATAACTCTTGCTATACAGCTGTTACCTGAAGCTGCAAATCCCTTTACATGACCTTTTTTATAATAACTCCAGCCTCTTTCAAGCACATCCTCATCAAACAATACCTCCCACTTATATTCCATGTCCCGACCCGGTCCTCCTCTATAAACGTAAGTTTTTTACCGTTTATCTCTGACATACAGATGCAGATCTATCCGGTTCCTTTTTCCTACTGCTCCAATGCGCATCAATTTTTCTGATTGTACAAAAAACAACATGTTAATTGCAATATAAAATGCATAATTCACTACCTCCCTCATTTTCTTACTCACTTCAAAAAACGGTTATACCCATTGCAGTTTTTGCATATTAGGTATAACCGTTTTTTATAGCTTTTATATCTTTAATCCCTTTTTATGAGAACATCCTTTCCCTCAAAGGCAAAGGCAAGCTTTATTATCTTTTCCTTTTCATATCCTGCGGACAGCAGCTCTGCTTCATACTTTTTATCTTCGATCTGTTTTAATGCCATATCGCAAAGCTCATCAAGTGTCTTACCCTTTTCGCTCCTGCGCTTGGCCTTAAACTCAATTATGACAGCATTATCCTTTTTGTCCTTCGGGCGGAGCATCACATCATAACGTCCGAGGCCACTCTCACGGTTTGACTTTATCTCATATCTGTCACGGAGTTCCACAAGAAGCCCGATCACAAGGCCATGATAGAAGTTTTCAGGGGCCGCCTTGCCGCTCCCGTCAAAGGTGCTTATCATGTCTTCACAGATTTCCGACATGGTATCCATCATATCGTCTATGTTGCCTTCCAGAAGGGCCTTTACGAAATAACTGTAGTTTTCTCCTTCATTTTCAAACCATCTCTCTACAAGCAGACTAAAGCTGTCCTTTACTTCGTGGTTTGTGAGTTTCAGGCTATATACTGCCATATTTCCTTCGCCTTCAATCGTAACAGGCTTTAGGTATCCTGCTGAAAATAAAAGGCTCCATATGGCATTCTTATTTCCGGTCATCTCACCATAGACAAGCTGTTCATCAATTTTCGTTTGTATAACTCCATCATTAAGCAGCTCTTCAAAAGCCTTCTTTATCTCAATGCTTCCTTCTCTCACTAGTTTTGACACAAGTGAGTTTGAACTTGTATTGGCCCAGTACGGCTCATATTTTCCTTTTTTTAAAAATGAAATAATAGACCATGGATTATAGATATCCTCAGTGTTTCCAAACTTAAACCCGTCATACCATGCTTTTACCTTTTCCTTTTCGGAACTGTATCCGTAACTGTCCAAAGATTCAAATACTTCCTTTTCTGTAAATCCAAAACAGTCTGCATACATATCTGATGAAATAGTTACTATCTGTAGATTATTTAAATCTGAAAACAAAGACTCTCTGCTTACTCTCGTGATACCGGTCAGAAGCGCTTTCCCGAGATAAGGATTTGTTTTAAGTGTAGAGTTGAACATGTTCCGCATAAATCCAACCAGCTCGTCCCAATATCCGTTTACATACGCTTCCTGCATTGGGGTATCGTATTCATCGATCAGGATCATGACTTTTTTACCATAGTAATCTGAAAGCCATCGGCAAAAAGTATTAAGACATTGACCGGCTGTTTTCTCATCCATGTCGTAACTTACTTTTTTGTAAAAATCCTGGTCTTTATCACTCATTTTATCCTTGAGCCAGTTATTTCGTGCGATCCATTCAGTAAAAAGCCAGTTAAACTGTTGTAAAGCACCTTGATATGTCTCTGCTTTAACCCCGGCAAATGAAACAAAGAGTACCGGCCACCTGCCACACTCCTCCATCATTTCTGTATCTTTGGAAATATTTAATCCCCTAAAGAGTTCCTCATTGTTTCCCTGTCTAATCGAGAAGAACTTTTCCACTGTGCTCAGCATCAATGTCTTTCCGAAACGGCGCGGACGGGTGATCAAAGTTATATCATCGTTGCTTCTCCACCACTCAGATATAAACTTTGTTTTGTCAATATAGAAATTGTTTTGTTCTATGACCTTCTCATAATCCTGAATGCCAAGTCCGACAGTCTTTAACATTTACTGCACCTCTTCTCACTACATACATATATTCTTATGTGCTTATACTATCATAATTCCCATACAAAAAAATGGATGATCATGCGAGAATTATGTATCATTTAACTGACATCATACTATTCTGTACTTCCTCTATAAGCTTCATGGGATACTTGCAGAAAGATGCTATCTCTTCCGGTGTTTTGCCATCCTGTAGCATTTCTGCAATTTGCTCACGCTTATGTTCTTCTCTTCCTATCCGCTGCTCATTTAGCCTTTTCTTTTCATCGAGTATCAGCTGACTGTCCAACAGTCCTTTATTCATTTTTTCGTTTTTCATTTATGATCCTTCACATAGTTTTAGTATAGCATCAAAATCAAAAGCATTTATTAAAAGTTCGTTTAATAAACTTCTGATCAAAAAATAAAATTAGGGATATCTTTAAAGATATAAATATAGATAATTGAAACTAAGATAGTTCAAATCTTTTTGCCCATAGATATGGGGCTTTTGAATATTCGTGTGAAATCATACATGTTATATTAATTTCTGTCAATACCACATCAAAAATTCATAATAGCTTTAAGTGATTCAGAAACCCAAAGGCTTATGACTCCGTCTACGATGGATACCTTGAAGGTTGAGTCCCTGAGGTTACTCTTCTCGAAATCCACCTTGAGAGTATCTTCTTCTAGCTCATAGTCGAAGCTGTAGCTGTGCTCCGGAAGTACCAGAGCCCCTGATCCGCTCTTTGTGAAGCGGTAGGCTTTCAGTTTAACTATTTACAAAACATTTCCGATTAGGTTAACATATCTTGAGATAATAAATAAAAGGATATAGGAATCCGGATATATCTGTATCGCTATGTCAGACATAAACGGAGATAACTATACCTTTATGGGGAGGATCAGATTTATGTCACAAGAAAATACAGAGCAAAGCAGAGACAGCGTCATCGTTAGAACCAGCATCATAGGTATAGTTGCCAATGTTTTCCTCGCCACCTTTAAAGCTGTAGTCGGTGTGCTGTCAAACTCCATCGCCATCGTGCTTGATGCGGTCAACAACTTATCCGATGCCATGTCATCGGTCATAACCATAGTCGGGACAAAGCTCGCAGGAAGAAAACCCGACAAAAAACATCCCCTTGGATACGGAAGACTTGAGTACCTTAGTGCAACCATCATCTCTGTCATCGTTCTCTATGCCGGCGTCACATCTTTTGTGGAATCGGTAAAGAAGATCATTTCTCCTGAGAAAGCCGATTACAGTACAGTCACACTTGTTATAGTTGCGGCAGCTGTGGTAGTTAAGATAATTCTCGGAAGATATGTAAAAAGTGTTGGTGAAAAAGTAAACTCCGATGCGCTCATAGCCTCGGGAACAGATGCGACCCTTGATTCCATCATCTCTGCATCGACACTGGTTGCTGCCGCCATATATATGACTTCAGGCATTTCCCTGGAAGCCTGGCTCGGCGCCATTATTTCCATCGTGATCATAAAATCAGGTATAGAGATGCTCAAGGATACGGTATCCCAGATACTCGGAGAAAGAGCAGATGCCTCTTTTACAAAGGCCATCAAAGCGACCATCGCCAGCTTTCCTGAAGTAAACGGAGCCTATGATCTGGTGCTTCATGCCTACGGTCCCGATACCTACGTAGGTTCAGTACACATTGAAATACCTGATACCATGACTGCCGGAGAGATAGACAGACTCACCAGAAATATCCGTCGAGAGGTTTATAAGAAACATAAGGTGATGCTTGAGGGTGTCAGCGTTTATTCCATTAACACGAAGGATGATAATGCTCACGCCATGATGGAAACCTGCAGAAACATCGTACTGTCACATGAATATGTGCTTCAGATGCATGGCTTCTATGTTGACGAAGAACTGAAAAACATAACCTTCGATATGGTTATAAGCTTTAAGGCAAACAATAAGGAAGAAATCCTGAAAGAAATATCAGACAAGATCCGGGAAGTATATCCGGACTACAAACTATACATCGCGCTGGACGCAGATTTCAGTGATTAGTAGCGAGGCACCTGTATTTTTTGATAGTACTTTTGTAAAACCGGAGGGCATCCATTTAAAAATGGATGCCCTCCGGCTTTTTTATCACTTCACAAACTTAATTCCGTCACAAGTAGAAACTCTCATTCTGATAGAATCGGTGTAACTGATCTTAACCTTTTTATCGATAGAATCAGCGGCAACCTTTGCCAGCTTCTCATCACCATCTATAGTGAAACAGAAAACCTCACCCTCATCAGTCTTAAGGTAGATGATACCGTCTTTGAACTGAGCAAGAGTTCCCTTGATCTCAAAAACCTCTGATTCATCACCTTCAAGCTTGTCATCTGTACAGATGCGGTATGCTTTGGCATCATCGGATGAAAGCTTTCCGAGATAAAGAACCTGCGCATAAGTTCCAACCTTGGCTTTTCCTATGGTTGTGGCATATGAAGGAATCTTGAAAGTATACTCAACTCCATCCTGAGGACCGTCATCAGTGTTTATACCCTCATCCTCTCTTATTGTGATGGAATCATCCGAAAGCTTTGTTATCTCGCCGTAAACCTGAGGCTCTGCTGAAAAATCATCAGAAACATACTCATAAGGAACCGACATAACAACCTCAGCCACCTTTGCGCCATCAGCCGGGATATCGGAGCCCTCGTCTCCATTATAGAAGATTTCGACTTCATCACCAGGCATAAGCTCCCATGCAGGATTTACAAATGCATCAGTTGTATCCAGTGTTAAACTTGTACCATCCACATACTCAACTGTAAGATTTTTACCATCCAGTTTCTGCACTGTAGCCTGGAAACTCTGCATATTTGATATGTCAACAGGTCCTGCTACACTTGAATCCCCGTCAACTCCTATTCCTGAATTATCTTCAGTAGCTGCTTGAGCAGTAGTCTCTGCCGCCTCTTTCTTTCCACCCTGACAGGCAGCAAGAGAAAGAACTGCCAGAACTGTCATTGCTGTATAAACAAACTTTTTCATAATGTTTCTCCATTCCGTGTGTCACAATCCCCGATGCATTAAGCCCCAAAGGTCATAACCACACTTTTATTCTCCTCTTTTTCTTATTTCCGGGTCCCGGGAAACTAATCCCACAGACCAGGTGATAATAAAAATAGCACTAAAGAAGTTTCACTTCTACCCGAAACCTCTTAACACTTTATTAAAAAAAGTGAAAATCCGGCTTTGAGCGCTTCAAAAGAATCCGCAAGGATTCTCTCATCTTTTATGTTTATGAGGATAATGATAAAATTCCGCATCCTTTATGGCGTCCGGCAGATACTGCTGCTCCACCCAGTTTCCGGGAAAATCATGAGGATATTTGTATCCGATTCCCCTGCCGAGTTTGCTGCTTGCAGGATAATGGGCATCCTGAAGATAGGGCGGTATGGGAAGATTTCCGCTTCTGTCCACCTCGGACATTGCCTCGGATATCGCCACGCAGCAGGCATTGCTCTTTGGAGCCGACGCCACATAAGTGCAGGCCTGGGAAAGAATGATCTGGGCTTCCGGCATCCCCACACGTTCGATAGCCAGGAATGCATTGGTCGCCACTACCAGTGCCTGTGGGTCAGCATTACCCACATCCTCGGAAGCGCAGATAACGATACGTCTCGCAATGAATTTAATGTCTTCTCCGGCCTTCAGCATGCGGGCAAGATAATAAACCGCCGCATCGGGATCAGAGCCCCGCATGGATTTGATAAAGGCCGAAATGGTGTCGTAATGGTTGTCGCTGTCCTTATCATATCTGACAGCCCGTTTCTGTATGCATTCTGCCGCAACTGGAAGAGTGATATGGATACGTCCGTCGGGTTCCCTGTCAGTGGTGAGGACAGCAAGCTCGATGGCATTAAGGGCAGCTCTCGCATCTCCGTTTGCCGTGTCGGAAAGAAATGCTCTCGCATCATCGTCAATGTATGCATGAAAAGACCCGACTCCCTTTACGGAATCTGAAAGCGCCCTGTCTATAAGGGTTGCAACATTTTCCTGAGACAAAGGTTTTAGTTCAAAGATCCTTGACCTGGAAATGAGAGCGCTGTTTACCTCGAAGTAAGGATTTTCCGTTGTGGCACCAATGAGCGTGACCGTGCCGTCTTCAACATAGGGAAGGAGGAAATCCTGCTGGGCTTTATTGAAACGGTGTATCTCGTCTACAAACAGTATGGTTTTTCTGCCATAGCCACCCTGATTCTGCTTAGCCTTCGTCACCACTTCCTCAAGGTCCTTTTTGCCGGCCACAGTTGCATTGACAGATTCAAAATCCGCGCTTGTGGTATGGGCGATGACCTTTGCCAATGTTGTCTTTCCGGTTCCCGGCGGTCCGTAAAATATAATGGAGCCCAGCTTATCCGCCTTTATGGCACGATAGAGCAGCTTTCCCGGGCCGACGATATGTTCCTGCCCCACCACCTCATCAAGGGTCTGAGGCCTCATACGTGAAGCAAGGGGGGCTTCATCCTCTTTATTCTTCTCCGCCATATATTCAAAAAGATCCATTATTTCTATATCCTTTCGCTTTTTACTGACAATTCAGTTGACCCTAACATTTTACGAGTTTTCATAAACTATAGCAATATGCACACTGTGCTAAAGAAATCCACAGGGGACGATTCTCTCCAGCGAGAGCCGTTCCCGGTGGATAACTCCCAAACAAAAAGACCATCGCTTCGGCGACAGTCTTTCGTTCTAAGCTGAAATTTCCGACGCCATCCTGACTATCATCGGAAAACGGTAGCTGCAGCGTTCGGCATTTTCATTGATCACTATGGCAGGCTTGTAAAGCTCGATAAACTCCATGAATCTGTCAGAGTAATCTCCCCAGACAAATATGGTTTTTCCGAAGCTTTCGGCAATGTCATCCAGGATGTAATTCTCCACATAGGAGTCTCCTATTATGAGAACCACCTCGTCATTTCCAGCCTTGTCACAGGTGAATATCCTGTGGCCGGTGCCCTCCAGAGGAGTTATCAGAAGATCATCCTCCACAGCTCCCGGATTCTTTATAACGTAACTTGACTGTTCATCCTTCTCGTGGATTCCGCCGTAAAGAGTCGTTCCCTGATCCTTCAGTTCAATGTCATAGTCCTCCGGTTCCAACACTTTATACTTTGTCGCCGGCTCTACAACATTATCCTTGACCTGCTTTGAGACCTCAGAAACGGAACCGGTATTTAAATGCGAAACGTCCCCGGAAACATCAAACAATATTCCGGAATTACCCGTACTTTCATTATTGTATGAAAGTGCCTCACCGACTCCACGGTTCAGTTCTTCCATCAGCTCCCGGTAAGCGAGGTATGCTCCAAACTCTGTCCAGTGGGAAGGGTCTGTGTATCGCCCGAAGGTCTCACCCTCTGTTTTACCTTCTTTCAGAACCTCTGTAGTGTCGATCACATCTACTGTAGTATTTGCCTTAAGGCTCTTCATGACCTGGTCAACCAGAGATTCATCCCCGTATTGATTCACGGAGGTCATGAACTGTTCGGGGTAAATGCTGTGCTTATCGCGGCACTGCATGTAATAGTATCTTATGCCCCTTGCCTCCAAAGTATCCTTTATCTTTTGGTAAGCCGCCGCGGTCTCATCCAGCTGCTCCTGTGAGTAAAGATTCTTGTGCTGATAATCCAGAAGCATTTCCTTTTCTGCATAGTTGAACTCTCCCTTCGGCCCCAGATAAAAATCGGAGCTGCCGGTTCCCGCAGAAGAAAGATTCCCGAACACCCGGTACTGAAGCCCTGCATTTAGCTTGACCAGCAAGGCTCTGAGCCCGATGTTGTCATTGATCCAGTTCTCGAAATCTGAGGCAAATGCTTCGTTCAGGCTTCCGTCATCCTTCACAAGGGCTGCTCTCTTCGCCAGATACCGGTTCTCATCCCGGGACAGACCGCCATTCTCCCTGTTCACCGTAACTAGGGGTATAAACAGCACCAAAAGGAAGGCTGCCGCAAAAACTATATTCTGTTTTTTCAGATGTTTTTTATTCTCCACCGGAAAACCTTTCCTTTTCTATAATGCCTTTAGGCTACTGATGAAACAGGCATCCTGCATCGAAACCATCCCTGAACGCTATCCTGAATTATCAGAACTGAAAATAAATAAACGGGTTATAGGTTCCGGAAACTATACGCATAACTGATAACAATAACAGCAAAATCAGAGCGATGTCTCTCGCAAAAGTCCATACAGCCGGATTGCCCTCAGACTTAACCTCAGACTCAACCTCGGACTTAACCTCGGACTCAACCTCGGACTCAACCGCAGACTCAACCTCAGACTCAACCTCGGACTTAACCTCTGTCTTGCCCTGCACTTCTCTTTCCTCACATTTCTTCACTTTTATATTCAGTATGCGGTCAGTTTCAACCCCTGTCTTCCTAAGCAAAAATCCCGGAATATTCAGGGATAAAGCAATGCCTGCCACCAGAATAAATGCCGTCCATCCATCGAGATACCACATCACACTGTATCCCGGAGTCTGGCCCAGGGCACGACCCAGCATAGTCTTCAGATACCACAAACCTTCGGATAGTGAGCCGGCTCTGAAAAATACCCAGCCTATGAGCACTACAAGCAGTGTGTATACGTGGCGGATCAATACTTTTATGTTTTCAAAAACATCGTTTTCTTTTGACATCTGTGATACCTCTGGTCCACTTCTGCCCCGTGATCCGGTGTCCATGACTGATACATTTACATGTCCTGCAGTACTTCCACCCGGCTTCCTGAATGCCCTCTCAACAAGCATGAACATCCCATGCCAGAGCCCCCAGAAGATATAGTTCCAGGCAGCCCCGTGCCAGATGCCGGTAAGGAGAAAGACGATAAAAAGATTTCTGTAGGTATTCAGCGTTCCTTTACGGTTTCCCCCGAGAGGAATGTACACATAATCCCTGAACCAGCTTGACAACGAAATGTGCCAGCGCCTCCAGAACTCAGTTATGGATCTTGAAATGTAAGGAAGATCAAAGTTCTCAAGAAAATGGAATCCAAACATCCTTCCCAGGCCTATGGCCATATCCGAATAACCTGAAAAATCAAAATATATCTGTAGTCCATATGCTATGGCACCAAGCCAGGCGATGGCAACTGTATTGTTCTCTATGCCCTGTCCCCAGATGCTGTCCACGGTAACCGCCATGGTATTGGCTATCAGGGCTTTCTTCGAAAGTCCTATGACGAACCTTCTTGCGCCGTCGGAAAAATCATCGAGACTGACACTTCGCTCATCAATCTCTGCCTCAACGTCAGTGTAACGCACTATAGGTCCGGCAATCAGCTGAGGGAACAGCATTACATAAAGCGCAAGCTTAAAAGGGTTCTTCTGAACCCCGGCCTTGTTCCGGTAGACATCGATGGTGTAGGACATTGCCTGAAAGGTGAAAAAACTGATTCCTATAGGAAGAACAATGTTTCTGAGAGAAAAACCTGTCTTAAAGATCTGATTGATGGTGGCGATGGTAAAATCGAAATATTTAAAATAAAAGAGCAAAAGAAGATTTGCCGCAACCGTAAGGAAAAGAAACAGCTTCTCCGGCCTCTTGTTCACCGTAAGGCCGTTAGGATGATTTTGTGCATGTACTGCGGAATCCTCTGCCGTAAGACCGTTAGGATTTCGTACCTGCCCTGCGGAATCCTCTGCCATAAGGCCGTTAGGATTTCGTACCTGTACTGCGGAATCCTCTGCCGTAAGGCCGTTAGCATTTCGTACCTGTACTGCGGAATCCTCTGCCGTAAGGCCGTTAGCATTTCGTACCTGTACTGCGGAATCAGGCAGCGAATTCTTTTCCCTGCCTGAATAAATGAGCAAGGCACCTGTGTAATTTATAAGTATGCTTGCAGCTATGATCCAAACGTAGCCGATCTGCGACCACGCAAAGAAAATAAGGCTCATAAAAAGCAGCCAGTAATTACCGAAGATCTTACGGTCCTTAAATATCTTTTTATCTAAAAACAGACACAAATAGTAACCTGCCAGTGTCAGTGGCAGGAAACCGAATAAAAACAATGTAGAACTAAAAACCATGAGGAATGACTCTCCATTCAGACGCTATACGATCATAACTCTGTAATAGCGTTTCTAGCCGTGCGACGATAAAAACTTCTCAAAGTATTTCAAGTTATCTCCGTAAAAACGTTATTTTGCCGTGCGATTGGCTTCTCAAATTCTGATCGAAGAAGATGACAGCTTTGACTTATCAGCCCTTAGTGGTTTCCTTTGGCTCCTCTGCATCAAAGAGTCCCAATGCATCCTTTGCGGCATTCATAACACCCTCCGAAGTATAGGTAGCTCCGGAAACTCCGTCGATCTCATAGCCGTCCTTTTCAACCAGCTGCTTCTCAAGCTCGGGAAGGGCTGCGCCGCCAACCTCCGGGGTTTCATCATTACCCTCTATGGAAGCCTTAACGATGTCGTCTCCCTTCATGGTGAGTGTCACGGTAATGGTTCCGCCAAAACCTTCCGCGCTTCCCACCAGCTCTCTTTCCTGAGCCTCGGTTGTTTCTTCCTTTGTAGCCTCCGGAACCTTATTTGCGTTGCAGGCTGCAAGAGAAAGTAAAAGAACTCCCGACATTATCATTAATGTTTTTTTCATATAACTCCCCATTCCGCGGGTGCCGTTTCCGGCTAATGCTTAGACCCCCCGCTTCTCACTTAAATATATATTTTATCCCGCCGCCGGGGCAGGAAGCATTTACAACAACTATGATGCCAAACTTCACCGATTATCACAAGAGGTTTTATCGGATATCACTCACGTTATGCTACATATGATGACAGTTCAGCCGGTATACCTTATTTTCGCAGTGAACAAGGCATTACATTGACCCATATTCCGGTTACCAGCATTTGAGTCATCCTGATTGGCAGGTTACATTGACTCAATTTCAGGTAATCAGCATTTAGGTCATCCTGAAGGGCAGGTTACATTGACTCAATTTCA
>NZ_FNRG01000006.1 GCF_900107835.1 Oribacterium sp. KHPX15 | reverse complement strand
ATCAAGGAATTTACCGCTGATAAACAGGGTTTTATCCCAAAAATCATTTTGGTATCTCCACCGGAAATAGGTGAAGGAATAAAATCATCTCCATTCAGCGAAAAGTACGATGAAGATGCAATAGAAAGTTCCCGCAGCTTCCCTGAGTATTACAAAAAGATAGCCGAAGATAAGGATTGTATTTTCCTGAAAGCTTCGGACTACGCAGAACCCTCAAGGGAAGATTCTTTACATTTGGCTCCGGAGGGGCATGAGGCATTAGCTGAAGCACTATATAAGACTATCATTTCTAACAATTGTTAAAGGCTCCGTAAGGATAATATTTATCTCATTAAGTAAATATAGAAAATCCATTAAAGTAATAGAGAAGCGATGTGCTAAAAACAGCACGTTGCTTTCAGGAGAGTTCCTAAAAGATCTTTTTTGAATTATCAAGTAACTAAATGACTAAGTGGAAACAATGGCCGTGAAATTTAATTTGACGAACCAGAAATAGGTGATGATGAGATAATAAAATCAATGAGTCCTGCCTTATAATCTGTGACTTGAGTCGTAAGCTAACTAATGTTATGTGCCCCGAAAAGCATTATAATATAGCAATGAAGATAATTGTTGCGGACATCAGCAGTGATATTTGCGAGGCCGTAGTTGATACTATTGCCAAGAAAAGGAGAAGGACTATGCCATTTATTTCAACAAAAACTAACGTTACAGTAACAAAGGAAAAAGAGACACAGCTTAAGGAGCGTCTTGGACAGGCTATATCAATTATTCCTGGGAAGAGTGAGAACTGGCTTATGCTGGCAATCGAGGGAGATGTTCCTATGTATTTTAGAGGTGATGATTCCCAGCCTACAGCATTCATCGAGGTTAAGATCTATGGCAATGCATCTTCTGATGTCTACGGTAAGATGACAAAGGAACTGACAGGAATATATAGTGACATTCTTGGTGTGAGTCCTGACCACATGTATATCCGTTACTTCGGTTCAGATGATTGGGGTTGGAATGGGAACAATTTCTGATAAGGTGCTGGTTTGCAGCTCGTTAAAAGAGGCTCTTATATCAGTCTATGGAAAAGACGTTTCAGTGGAGAAAAAGCAGGCTGTTCACGGTGGAGATGCCAATGATGCCTATAAGCTTTGTCTTTCTAATGGAGAAGCTCTATTTCTTAAGTCGAATAGTATTTCAAATGCAGATTTATTTAGAGCAGAAGCAGAGGGTGTTGGTGCATTAATGTCAACAGGAACCATCAGGGTCCCGCATATTTATGCTTACGGCAAAGATGATGGCTATTCGTTTATTTTGATGGAGCTTATAGAAAGATCTGTGCCTAAGAAAGACTTTTGGGAAAAGCTAGGCACAGGTCTTGTTGCCATGCATAAGGCGGATACCTCATCCTTTGTGACAGATGGAAAATATGGTCTTGATAAGGATAATTACATCGGCACCGGGAAGCAGAAGAACACTCCAAATAGCAGTTGGATAGAGTTCTTTTCCGAGTGTAGATTAAGACCACAGTTTGAGCTCGCGTCTCGCTATTTTGACGGAAGTTTTATCAGGAAGATAAATTGGATTCTTGATAACCTGGACAGGTTCCTTTTTGAACCAGAGAAACCTTCTCTTTTGCATGGGGATCTTTGGGCTGGTAATTTTATGTCTGATGAAACGGGGCAGCCAATGCTGATAGATCCTGCAGTATACGTGGGATGTAGTGAGGCTGACATTGCGATGACAGAACTATTTGGAGGCTTTGACAGAAAGTTTTATGACGCGTACTTTAAAGCTATGGGAGCTATCCCAGGATATGAGGACAGACGAGACTTATATAACTTATACCACCTAACAAATCATTTGAATCTGTTTGGAAGTTCGTATTTGTCGGCGGTGGTGAGGACGATTGAGAAATATAGTTAAGAGATATGCGAGGGATGTATGAGAGGACTTAAGCAGAGGAAAGCCGAATTAAAACGTATCCTTCTAGGTAAAACGGATGGAGTCTGTGCTCATTGCGGAAGGCCTATTTCGCTGGAGAAGACAACGATAGACCATTACATACCTAAATACAGAGGTGGAGCAGATGATGACAGAAATCTACTTCCTCTATGCAAGAATTGCAATAAACTGAAAGGCTCAAGAGTAGTGGCCGCTGAGGAGTTCTATCCGTTTCTTAAGAGAGAATACTATTTGGAAGCAGATAAATACAAATCGGATTGGGAGAAAGGTAGTAATGGTTAAGCAGGTAGTCAATCCTGCACCCAATGTCGGAGAGTCAATTACCACGACCCAAAAGGGCCTGGCTTTGTAACTCATCCGTAAGGCCCTAACGCTACAATACAATGCCCCCTACTGTGAAGAGTTCCCTGCATCCCTGTGGTAAAACAGGATTATGGTTACATCATTGGACGATAGTCTTACATCAGTTTTTTACAAACTTGCTTGATAAGCACCCTCTTTACTGGATTACAAGTAAGGAGGGTGCTTATTATTTTTATTATCTGTATGACTTTTTTCAGATTCCAAGTTCAATATTCTTAATACTTGCAATTTCGGCATTTCCTTTAAGGTCTACATAGACATATACTAATGTATAGTATGTTGTTGCATGAAGAGTGACAGGAGTAGCTTTGCACAAGATACAGTAATTAATCCCCGCTACAACCTGAGTTCCAAGACAGGCAACAGGCTCATAATTAACACCTGTGAGACCTGAGACGGCTTTTTCAAAGGCATTTTTAGCGTTATCAGTCATTTTGATGTCCTCGGATGCTGTCCATCCGCCCACTACCATATCAGGTATATCCTCTGTAAAAATGTCAACATCTGAAGAAGTCGTTTCTATTTGTAAATCATTCGTATTCTCCATAGCATTTACCTTCGTGCTGCATCCTGCCGCTGTTATAGTTATTGCTCCTGAAAGAATCATTATAAGTATTTTTTTAAACATGGTATTTACCTCCAAATCGGTATTATTTTGTTCTTCATCCTTATACACAGATAATGATATGTTGAGGTCACAAATATTTTGAAAAATCAGAAGAATCCACGGTGTTTCAGTGTGGTATGATGGATGTATTCAACAGGAGGAGCCGGTATGTTCAACATTTTTCCAAAGAGAAAACCTGATATCCCTGCATATGACTATGATCCTGAAAAGGAGATACCTGTGATCCGTGCTTCAATATGTAACGGAGAACAGGTGGCAGGCTTTAAGAATAAAAAGACAGGAACCTTTCATGAGCTTGTACTGATTCGTGATGAACAGGATATTAATGCATTTAAAAATGCCTTTGGTCTCAATGAAATAAAGAAGGAGTATTGACATATGGAAACAAGACATTACATTGTGGTAAGCATCGACGGGGACTACGCAAATCTCAAAAGGATAGATATAGATTCTGATGACCTCATGCTCGTTGCAAGGGCATTGCTCCCGGAGGACATAAAAGAGGGCAGTAAGCTTAAATATGAGATGCTTGAATATACTATTGAATAGCATTTACCATGAAGAACCTTAAAACTGGAAAGGATGGGACGAGATGGATTGGGCTAAAATAGATGATAAAACATATCAATATGATGAAGGCGGTGTAAGATTTTTTCTTTTGCTCGGCGATAGAGAGGCATTGCTCATCGACAGCGGTATGGAGGTACATAATGCAAAAGAACTTGCGGAAGAGATAACTGACCTTCCGATCAGATTATTCAATACTCATACAGACCGTGACCATATAGGCAGTAACCCAGAGTTTGATGAAGTCATGTTAAATCTTTCAGAGCTTGTGAATTACAATATTCCCCATTCCCTTCATGATATGGCTGTTTTTATAAAGATAAGGGATACAAATCCAGTCTTTGATGAGATCAAGGGAACCGGGAAGATAGGTATTCCCGCAGTTGTCACTGAGGATAAATCCGTATTAATAGACTGGGAAGGATATCTCAAGCAAAAGGGACTGCAGATAATTAAATCCGGACAGTCATGTTCATTTCAATAAATCTTTTCTTATGGGCGAAGGAGTGAACAGATCATGTTGAAAGTAACATATTTTGGAACCACAACTTTATTGTTTGATGATGGGATAGACCAGGTCCTTTTTGATGCCCATATCACTCGTCCATCGCTTAGCAAATACATAGCAGGAGCCAAGGCGAGCACAAACAGAACATTATGTGATGAGCTTATAAGTCTGCACAATATCGACAGACTTCGTGCGGTTTTTATTTCACACACGCATCACGATCATGTTATGGATGCTCCATATATAGCCAATAAATGCAACGCAAAAATTTACGGAAGTGAGTCCGCACAAAACGTCGCACTGGGCGGAGACGTTCCGGCAGAGAATATTACCGTGTTCAAACATGGCGATATTTTTGATATAGGTGACTATAAGATTCGTATCCTGAATTCTCTACATTCCAAACCGACTATACTCAATAACGATCTTGGAGTACCCATCAAAGAACACCTAACACAGCCTGCCGGTTTAAGAGACTATAAAGAGGGCGGCTCTTACGATTTTTATGTAGAATATAAAGAGAAGAAGATCCTGATCCGTCCAAGTTTCAATTACATAGAAGGACAGCTTGATGATATCCGTGCCGATGTCTTATTTCTTGGTGTCGCGGGCCTTGCAAAAGCGGACCCTGATATGGAGAAAACCTTCTTTAAGGAAACTGTAGAAAAAACCGGAGCAAAACTGGTGATTCCCATTCATTGGGATAATTTCTTCTCCCCCTTAGACCGGCCGATTGAGGGCATGCCGCATATAATCGAAAATACAGGTGTAGTCTTCTTTAAGACCGCCAAGTACTGTGAATCACATGATGTGAATTATCTTATTCAATATCCACGCACGAGTATTGAGATTTGATAATTTGCCGTACAAAGAAGACCTTACCGGAATTGATCCGGTAGGTTCTTTCAGTTTATTTAAAATAATAAAGGCTTCAAATTTTGTGATATCATTAATAAAGATACATTAGGTCGGAATAGAATCCGAAAAGAAAACAAGGAAAAACGGAGGTATTGCAATGATTGGAAGACAGGTCATCAAAATAAACAAACCATTCACACTTGAAGAACTGGCTAAGTTCATGGAGGAAAACTGGGACACAGAGCAGTTCAGTAAATTCAAAGTCGGAAAGCCGACAGCGGCATCAATTGGTGAATACATTCTTCTTCCTGCGACGCATAGATATCTTGTGATCGTATATCCAAAGGCTGCCGGCGGATTCTTCAACAAAGAAAACAAGGTTGTTCTCTCCACCGCGGATACCCCGGAAAGCGCTCGTCAGGCAATCGCAGAATATTTTCCTGTAAAAGGCGCCATCTTTAACCTATGGCAGACAAGCCAGGTGCTTAATGCCGAAAAGGAAAGAAAAGGACCTGCGGAAGAGGTGCTCCAGGCATACACGGCACACATGAAGGATATACTTGGTAAGAATGGATTATTGAAGTAAAAACACATGAGCAAAATATTTGTAATACCGGATGTACATCTAAAAACCTGGATGTTTGAAAAAACATCAGAAATCTTATTATTCCGTTATGGGCAAGACCCCAGGAAGGTGCCATGAAATTATATGCTGAGGATTATCTTCAGGTGGTCGGACACACTCCTGTTATTTCGGCTGTTCAGGAAGGATTCTGGCCTTTGATGAACCGCATCCAGAAAATGAACTTTATCCATATCAGGTAAAGATGACGAGACAGTTTTTAAAGGAAATCGGAGAGTATAAAGAGGGCTGACGATATGATGGAATATAATGGATACCATGCAGATATAAAATATTCTGACGAGGATAAACTATTTATAGGAGAAGTCATCGGGCTTAATGATACACTTGCATTTCACGGGTCTTCCGTAGAAGAGCTGGAGAAAATATTCCATCAGTCAGTAGACAATTATCTTGAGACGTGCAGGGAGTTTGGGAAAGAGCCTGAAAAAGAGTATAAGGGACAGTTTAATGTGAGAATTCCATCAGAGCTCCATAGGATGGCAGTAATATCTGCAAGAAAGAAGAATATATCACTGAACGATTTTGTAAGAACCGCGATTGAAGATGAATGCTCGAAGTCAATAATTGAAGCATGAGTAAAGAAATCAGAAGCAATAAATAATATGAGGCTGGAGGAGCATAATATATCATTAAATCAAAGGGGCTCTCGCACTAAAATGTGCAGCAGCCCCTTTTTTATTTCATATTACATCAAAATGTACCTTCCACTGATCAACATTACTTATACATTCCGCTCGTAGTAAAGTCTGCGCAATGTTGTTGCAATGTCTAAAAAACAAAAAATGCCCCTTGGGGAAGGGCCGTGGTGTGTGTGTATTTTAAAGAGGGGAATATAACTATGGTACGGTCAATTGGGATAATGTGCATGTTTCCGGCGACGGATTTATGTCAACCGATTACAATAACGAAATTCTAAGATGTCAGAAACAATAAAAATATCTAATAATTAACCATATGATGGTCAAAAGAAACGGCAATCAAATAGTCAATTATTTAAACAAATCATCTATTTATAGGCGTCTTTGCAAGCCATTGTATAGCTGCCTTTTTCATTATATTTACATCTAAGTGTTAATTTACTAGAAAAATATTCTCTACCGTTTTTTGTATTTTATCAAATACAATCATAAATACTTTTATTCAAAATGATAAAAAGCAAATCTAAAACTCGTAAATTTCACTCTTTTATATCGTTTCTATTTTTAGTCAGAAATATTCTTAAATTTCCCCAAAATTTTGCATTGATATATATATATATATATATATTACAATGTTTCAGCTTGTGTATAGCAAAGAAAAATATGATTTCTTTGATTTATATTGAAATCTTATCTATCTCAACTATGTAGATATAAATCAGAAAAATCCAGAAACATATCTTTCAGCAAGCAAGAAAGAGACCGGTTATAAAGAAAAAACCACATTTTGAATTTTTTTCAAATTTTTTTGAAAAAGTGAAACTTTTCTGAAACCACGAGTGTCTAAATAAGAGTAAACAAAAATTTCAAAAAAAAGAGGTAAGTAAGTATGAGAAAAGAAGTTTTAGCAGTTTCAACAGCAATTATTGCAATTGTATCAGGTTTTATGGCTGTGGCAGGAACATGGAAGAGTGATGCCAACGGCTGGTGGTACGACGAGGGAAATGGTTCATTCCCAAAGAGCACCTGGTCTTGGATTGATGGAGACAATGACGGCGTATCAGAATGCTACTACTTTGATGGCAATGGCTATTGCTTGATCAATACCTTCACACCGGATAACTATTTTGTTAATCCTAGCGGTGCCTGGGTTGTAAACGGTGTGGTACAGACAAAAGAATCCGGTAATTCAGCTGACACAAAATCAGAAAAGTCAACCGAAGTCGTTACCGGCAAGATTACAATTGGAGACTCCAAGAAAAAGAAGAACAAAAACTCTTCAAAGAATAACGAAGATGATAGCGACTATGACGATAGCAAAGATGAAGATGAGGACAGCTCTTCAAGCAGCAAAGAGTCCTCTGAGAAATCAAATTCAAGTATTTTTAAAAACAAACTGGATATGTTTACTTTAAGTATAGAATCTTCAGAGAATTCGCAAATCAACTACAACCATGATAATCTCCGGGGAAACGATTGGTATAAAGGACTATGGCTTAATCCATATACACACACCGATGCCTATGCAGAGTTTTATATAGGTGGAAATTACAAAAAACTCACAATAAGTGCAACACCTAAAACAAACGTAGGATTTTATGATAATTCCATTGCTAAAGTGGCTGTATTAGATGCCGAGACATACGATGTTTTATACAGTAATACTGTAAATCATGATACCAAGCTCTTTACTATAACTGCGGATGTTACAGATGTAAATTATGTCCGTATTGTTTGTGAAAAGAAGGACGGTTCAGAGGCACACATATTAATGAAAGACGCTATCTTAACCAAGTGATAATAACCACAGAATCGAGGATCCATGACAAACGCAGAAATCGTCCTGGAACTACAGCAGGGCAATACTGACAACTTCCAGCTTTTATATGACAACACCATAAATTACTCTGTTTGTATCGCCAGGAAATACCTGGGAGACAGAGATATGGACATTGAAGACATAGTTCAGGATTCTTATGTTTCTGCCCTGAAACATATCAATGAACTGGATGATCAGTCAAAATTTGATAAATGGCTTGGCCGGATAGTTGCCAACAGAGCATTGAACTGGAAAAGAGATAAGCTTTCCAAAGTTTATGAGCTCACCATAGATAATGATGAAGAACCCATGGATTTTGAGGATGACCGTGTAGATTACAATCCCTCACTGGTGGCTGATAAAAAGGCCTCCGCTGAGGTTGTAAACGGTATCCTGGCTTTGATTCCTGAAGCTCAGCGCGATGTGCTGCTAATGTTTTATGGGCAGCAGTATTCCATAAAGGAAATATCCGACAGCATCGGAAAGCCGGAAAACACAATCAAAACCTGGCTCAGACGTGGAAGACAGAACATAGAAGCCCATAAGCAGGACTTTATAAAGCAGGGTATAACCCTTACGGGCATTTCTGTATTTGTTCTCATCAAGACCATGTTCGATACTGATACATCTATGGCTATGCAGTTGGGAGTGTCAGCATCAACAGCGGCTACTACTGCCAATGCTTTGTCCGGAGCATCATCAGGAGTAGGACTTGCATCAAAACTTGCTGCGTCAGAGCGTGGTATTTCATCAACCAAAGAGATAGCTTCTTCTATAGTTGAAGCCGCTTCAAAAAATGGGGCTGTTGCCGCAGGCGCTGCTTCTGCAGGTACCGGAGCAGGTGTAGCAACAGGAGTCGGAAGTACAGCTTCCGTTGGCGCAGCCGGTGCTACTACAGCCGGTGTTGCTGCCGCAGGATCCACAGCAGCACATGCAGCAGGCGGAGCACTTATCACAAAGATTGCAGCCGGTGTGGCCGCAGTGGCAGTGATTGGTGGCGGTGCATATGGAATAACAAATGCAGTATCGTCTGTGCCGGAAACTGAAGTTGAGACAACCGTTGCAACAGAGGTTACTGAAGAAACTGAAGCGATAGAAGAGACGATGACGGAGCATATTGAAGATACAGAAGCCGAATCACCTAATGCCGAATTAAACCGTCAGGTTCTTGCTGAATACAGAAAGATTCTTATGGAAGATACGGATTTCATGGTAGATGAGGTTAAAGGAGTCTATCCTAGTTTCGGTGTAGTAGATATAGACAAAGATGGAATCTATGAGCTCGATATCTACAATGGAGAATATCATACATATTTAATGACAGAGTATCTACTCTACTATAATGAGGTCACACAAAAGGTAGAAAAAATCACCTCCGGCGTGTGTGGCATAGGTATCCTTCCGGATAAACAATTCTATTCCTATTATATACATGGAGACATTACCTTTGACCTGTTTGAAAAGCAAAACGGTGAATGGATCCGTACAGAAGAATTGTATGGGGAATTAGACTTTGACGGAAACATACATCAGGATGAAAAGATAGATGAATATATGAACTCTGAAATTTCATATGTTAATCACGTCGAACTTAACGAACAGAACATTGAAAAATTTCTTTCCGGTGATGGCATTTCAACAGAAGTAAGTAAAGCTGATCAGGAAAAAATAGATAAGCTGATTTCTGAAATTGATGAAAGTGTATTATATACAGATTCCCATGAGGATGCCTATCAGGAATATTATGGTGATTATTCAGCAGATCCGTGGGGACAATACGATAGCAGATTACAGTCTTACAATTACTGCAAAAATGGTGACATAGTGGTAAAAAATACAATCCGGGATAATGCTATAATAACCTGCTATCGTTTAAATCCAGACATAAACCCGGGTACTGAAAACGGAAAAAATCCGGAGGACACTGCGATTTATATTAAGGCAGAAGATTTTAATGGAAATGATGACTATATCGAATACGAATTCTACCTTAATGACGGAAAAATCTATTTAATCCGTAAAGAAGGTCAGGTATTGGCTCAATATCTTGACGGTGCAGATATACAGAGTGTTTATGAAGAATATAAGGATGACTGGGGTCATCTGCTTGGAACTGCATTCCCGGGAACTGTAGGAATTGATTATGATCCGGCATGGATAGCCATTACTATAGGTTATTCGGATACTGATAATACAATCTCATTTGATGGAAGTAAGTATGTTATTAAATCCTATGAAAATGAGTACGTGATTGACAAAGATACCATGCTTGATTCTACAGATGAAAATTTTTATCTACCGGAATATCAGGATGGTGATACCGCCATGGAATGGTTTACGCGATGTTTGAATACGGAAAAAGACTATATGTTTGCTAATTATGTTGTAAAAATGACAGGCAATCACATTGACACTATTCAATATGCCTTTTGGCCTTGCTGATAACTTCAATATAGTTTCATTATTTCGGATTAGTAACACATCTACTTAAAAAGACAATGCCGTATAAATGCTCCTGAGTATTTTCATTAAAACATGGGATACTCAGAGAGCAACATTCTGATACATTAAACAAAAAAGGATCTAATTATGACAGAACTTGAAATATCAAAGCTGGTCGAAGATGCATCCAGAAAAAACAAAGAAAAAAACAAAATGATGAATAGTAACGGAGTTTTTTCACACAAGTCCGAAACAGCAAATAACAATTATAATTATCAATCAGGTATTGAAAATGTTTTAGAACCCGGGAGTTTTTCCTATAAGCTTTCCAAGCGAATGGAACAGGTACCTATAACAACAAGAAACAAATATATTTTTCTTGTGGGAGCGGCTATTATTTCTTTAATCTTTTTCTTAATGGTAATCCCCATAACATTTGATGCTTATAATAAAGAATCCACTGCTAACACAAAATCCGTAAGCGCAAGCCTCAAAGCCAATGAAGAAACTATCCCTCAGGAAACATTTGATAACACAACAGACATGGATAATTCTTCTGTTTATTCTAACGTTCAGGAGACATCTTTTGAGGAAATTGCCATTCCGGAATCAATAGGCAGCTATATGAATACTGATAGTTTCTCTGCTCCTTCGGATACTGCCATGAAAAGCAGCTCTTTTATTGAAGAGACGGATTCTATAAATTTAGAATCAAATGTATCATCTGCCCTTAATGTTAATATGGATGAAGAGATACAGTATATACGATCACTGTATAAATACACAAATGACAACCAGGGATCATATAGTGTAGGTACAGATCCCTTCAATGAGATAGGAAACGGAGTCTTTTACTATTACGGTGATATTCCAGTAAAAAGCATTATAAAAAATGGTGCATTTACAGCTGAAAGCTACTACAAGAATCCGGGAATAGGAGACATTGTAAATGGCATAACTTCCCCTGAACAACATATAGTATTTGTTTTTGCATATGATACAAACGGGAATGAATACAGAATCTATTTTAAGGATCAGCAGATAATTCGTTATATCGGTCCTGATCATGTTGAAAATGATAATCCTGACGGTGACAGCATTCATGAACTATTAGATAAGAGCGCTTCACTTAATGGCGGCTCTAATATCTATACTATTCTTTCGATGGTTGTTCCGGGGGTAAACATTTTTTAATTCCATGATATAAGTGTAGATAGAAAAATCATAAAAAGAGGTAAATACATATGAGAAAACTAAATATAGCAATTTCAACAGCAATTATTGCAATTGCAGCAGGTTTTACAGCCATGGCAGGAACTTGGAAAAGTGATGCCAATGGATGGTGGTACGACATGGAAAACGGCTCATATCCAACTAATAAATGGGAGTGGATTGACGGAAACAATGATGGCGTTTCTGAGTGTTACTACTTTGATGGCAACGGCTATTGCCTTGTCAACACTACAACCCCTGATGGATATTATGTTAATTCAGATGGTGCCTGGGTTGTAAACGGTATTATACAGACAAAAAAGAACGATGTGACTGCTCTTGCAATAAAGGAGTACAGAAATGCATTGCTCAATAACACCTGGAATATCCACGGACAGCAGGCACAGGAGTTTGCAGTTGTCGACCTTTATCAGGATGGGGTAAAGGAAGTGTTTGTAAGATGCAGGGATAATGTTCATGATGATTATTATGCTTATGCTGCACATTTATCAACATTCATGTGTTACTCCAACGGACTTAAGGCTTATCGTTTTGGAGACGAAGATTGCTCCATTGAGTTATTCGCCGCTGTCAATCCTATTGATGGACGGGTTCTGGTAGAGCGATCCAGAGGAAAAAATACTCTTACCTTATATCAGTTCAAGAATGATACTTTAATTAAGCTCGATTCAGTATGTGTCCCATATATGACAGAAGAAGAAAGGATACAGGCTAAAATGGGGCCATATGCAAATCTGTTCCGTCTTAACTATGTGGATATGACTCAGGAAAATCTGGATACATATCTCTCAGGAAATGGACTGGAAACCGGTTATACCGAAGTTTTTTCAAATATCTAATTAGGCGTATAAACTTCACTAACCCAATACATCGACTCTAAATTAATTAAATTAAAAAACACAATGGAGAATAACTCATGAAAAAATATAGTTTTGCATTTTTAACAGCAATCATTGCAATTACAGCAGGTTTTACAGCCATGGCAGGAACTTGGAAGAATGATGCCAAGGGCTGGTGGTACGACAACGGAGACGGAACCTACCCAACGTCATCATGGCACTGGATTGATGGTAACAACGATGGTGTAGCTGAATGTTACTATTTTGATTCTGAGGGTTATCTCGTCACAAACACCCGTATAGAACATTACAATCATGATGTTGACCAAAATGGAGCAATGTTAAACGATGATGGAATGGTAATGACTATCCATATTTCCCCTGAAGATAATGTGGATACAATCTCAGGCGTATATTCATTTAAATCCGGAGAGAGCGCAGGGGAAATACTAATCCCCAGTGAACGTGGTATGTGGGCCTATGTACAAAAAAAGGATGAATCAACCATAACGGTTACCCGTTATGGTGAAACCATAGAATATATTAGAATAAATGAAAAAACTTATGATAATATGTCCGGTGAAGGCGATATTATCATAGAATCCGACGGTACTCTTACAATAATGATTGCTTCAGAAGAATCTCATTATGTAAAATGTTCATAATCTAACCCGAAACTTGATAATCAACATAACATCGAAACTAGAGCTCGAATTTATTTTTTGAGGAGTGTGATCATGGATTACACCCCTCTTTTAAATTCATTTTACATCGAAATATATCTTCCGCTGATCAATATTACTTATACATTCCTCTCGTAGTAATGTCTGCGCAATGTCGAGTAATGTGTTTTGCAATGTCGCGCAATGTCTAAAAATATACAAAAAAAATGCCCCTTGGGGAAGGGGCCGTGGTGTGTGTGTGTATATTTTAAAGAGATTAGGTTGGGGAGAGTGTCTCTTTAAAAACAAATTAATTATGATCAGGATGCGGAAAACATGGCTGAGTTACATGATGCAAACTGTTTGCATGATTCGCGAACCCAGTTGAAACGATCCTCATCTATGTCATTGGGGACGGTGCAGTCGGCGCCAAGAATGATGCCGGTCTGTCCGCATTCGGAAAGAAGGTTGTAGGTTGCCTTCTCAAGCTCTTCCTTAGAGCCTTTATATATGATGCCGTCCTGTGAGAAGCCGCCGATGATGCATTTGCCTTTAAAGAGCTTCTTAGCCTCACTTAAAGTTGTTCCTTCTGCCACAACAGCAACGCTGTAGGCAGCGGCGTCATAACCTTTATAGAGTCTTAAGTCATTTCCATGACCGTGATATCCGCAGATGTGTAAGATATTTGTATTTCTGATCTTTTTGGCTTCATCAAGTATCTTCTTTTCAGTAGGCGCAACATACTTTTTGTGGAAGACCTCATTGAAAAATCCACCCTGATTGTTGCAGCTCAGGTAGATGCCATCCGCGCCGCATTCTGTAAGAAGTACTCTGTTAAGATCGATTATGCCTTCAGTAATAATGTCTAATGCATATTTAACTGCAACAGGATCTTCCCTCATGAATCGCTGTATGGTATCTTCCTGTGCTCCGAAAACCGGAAGTCCCTCGGTAAATGCATTTCTAAGCACCCAGGCAGCAGAGAAACAGGTCACATAGACAGGTGCATCAACACCTTCATATATCTCCATTACTCTTTTGGTAAGGTCTATCTGAGCCTTGGCATAAGGAGAATCGATCATAGGTTTTTTAATCTTGTAGAGATCTGAAGCCTTCTCTATGCCACTGACATCCAGAGGCATCATCATGAGAGTGTCATTCATTATCTTGATAATATCAGGAACAAACTTTTCCAGAGAGGGTTTATGAAGATTTATATTTGCTTCAAGCGCCTCCGGATTGCTGAGTCCCATATTCCAGTCATAAGGTGATGTGAAATGATGAAAAAAAGCTATCGGAACCCTGTCTACCGGTTGATTTGAAAATGCTCTCTTGATTCTTTCCTTGTTTGTCATGGCTGATACTCCTCCCTGATAAGAACAGATATATGATTAGTACCGTTCCTCAGGGACTTGTCATAACCTGTTTGTTCCTTCAATTTATATCGACTCTACTTGTTAAAGTAATATACTATCGACTTAAATCCTTGTATAATATAAAAAAATCTTAAGTATATGAAAAACAGCTATAATGTTTTCAAAATCCATTAAAGAGCACAGTCCTGTTAGTTGGTCAAATACATTTTGATCATTGATTCTTAAAGCGGAGAACTACTATGAAGATAAGCTCCCTGAATTATTTTGTGGCAATTGCCGAAACCGGATCCATCAATAAAGCAGCCAAGAAGCTTTTTGTAGCGCAGCCAAGCCTGACAAAATCCATTAAGCTTATGGAAAATGAACTGGGTGTTATTCTTTTTGAGCGAAACAAATCCGGAATGCAGCTTACTCCCGAAGGAGAAAAAATCTACAAAGAGGCACGTATAATACTGGATTACTATAACGGGTGGAAAAAGCTTGCCAACGATAACGAATCCACGACTATTTATGCTTACTCGCATATCTCCCTTGTGGGCTTTCTTATCCCAAAGCTTCATATCCCTTTTCAGAGAAACCACTCCAATGTTCTTTTGAAATATCAGGGGGATGCCGCTCCGGAAAAGCAGGTATCCTTAAATACTGCACATCCTTCACTTGCAATCTGTCTCAATCGTAAAGATGACGATGATCCAGCATTTAATGCTAAAGGCATCAAAAAGATAACCCTGATGGAAGGCTATTACGGATGCCTCGTTAAAAATGAGAGTCCCCTTACAAAATATAAAACCGTTAATTTTTCGGATCTCAAAGGCTATTGTCTTGCATATCCAAGTCATTCTTCAAAGCTTGATGAAGAAGTATCCGAAGTGCGGGCCTATTCCATGCTGTCAGGTTTTGTTCCCGAGCTCGTCAAGGAGATTACCGTCAATAATGTCATCACCGTAGATTCTGTTCAGACAGTTATCAAAATGGCCAGCGAACAGCCTGATGTTTTTGCGGTCAGCTTCTATCCGGCAAACAAACGTTATACCGAGGTCGAAGGTGGCGGTATGACCTGTATACCGTTTGATGACCCGGCAACAAAAGGAGAAATCAGCCTTGTTTATTCAGAAAAGTACTTTAAGAGCCTTCCCGCATACAGGGACCTGGTGGAAATGATAAAAGCCGAGGCAGAGTCATTTCTGACCAAATAATTATAAAAGCATAAGAAACTATCAAATCGTCCTATAATGATTTCCCGGCGGCTGACCATATGGTCAGCCGTTTTTATATGTCAGCAAAAATGAATAATAGTACAAATATCAAGTTGTATTATTTTTTGAAACATCACACTCTAAATGATAATTTCGCACCAAAAAGGAACTATTTTTCACTCATAAAAATCACCCAAAATCAAGGCCTGTTGTGCATTTGATATATTTTCGTGAATTTTCGTGCCATTAATATGTGATTTTATGCAGTTTTTCAATACAACTTTGTGATATAAATACCTTGTATTGTATTGCTAATGAACAAAGCCGCTGATAAACTACGTTCAACGAGTTGTGAAAAGCAACAAAAATAGTGAACAATCAATAAATGGAGGTTTTGTAATGAGAAAAATTCTAAGAAAAGTTGCGGCCGTTGCAGCGTCCGTAGCTATGGTAACCGGACTTACAGCTTGTGGCAGCAGTACACCCGCAGCACCTGCAGCAGCAAGCGGACAGACAGCCGCTGTTGACAACAAGGACATTAAGATCGGCGTATCTATTTGGTCTTCAACAGACGTTCTCGGATCACAGTGCAAGCAGATCATTGATGAGGCAGCAAAGTCTCTGGGAGTTCAGGTTCAGTATGTTGACCAGGGCCATGTTTCCGAAAAGGTAACAGCTTCTGTTGAACAGCTCGCAGCAGCCGGCTGCCAGGGAATCGTAATCTGTAACTCATCTGATACAGAAATGACTTCAGCCATCAAGACCTGTAATGACAACAAGGTTTACCTTGCACAGTTCTTCCGTGTTATCTCTGAGACCAACAGCCCTGACATTTATAAGGCAGCTACCGATTCACCATATTTCGTAGGAGCAGTTCATGAGAACGAGCCTGAGAACGGCGAAAAGCTTGTAAACATCCTCCTCGATAAGGGCGATCGCAACATCGGTCTCATCGGTTGGGAGCAGGGCGATGCAACCTGGCTCGGTAGATGGGAAGGCTATAAGGCAGGAGTTGAAAAGTGGAATGCTGAGCACCCGGATGATCAGGCAAAGCTTTCCGAGCCCCAGTACGCAGGTACAACATCAGAAGGTGGTTCAAAGGCAGCCGAAGCTCTGATGTCTGCAGATCCATCACTTGATGCACTTATCCCTGCAGGAGGCGGCGGAGATCCTCTTCAGGGAGCTATCGCAGCAGTTGAGCGTGCAGGAAAGACACAGGATATCGACATCGTATCAACAGACTTCCTTCCTGACCTCGGAGAGAGACTTGAGAATGGTTCAATGGCAGGCGAGTCCGGCGGACATTACTGCGATCCTCTTATCGCTTTCATGATGGTTTACAACGCAATCAAGGGCAAATACACAGGATTTGAAGGTCAGTTCAACGATGTTCCGTTCCCATATCTCTATGTTTCATCCGCTGATGATTACAAGGCTTATGAGAAGTACTTCGTAGACCAGCTTCCATACACAGATGAAGAGCTTGTTTCAATGTCTGAGCTTTCATTCGACGGACTTAAGGAAGCAGCCGCTAAGATTTCTATCGAGGATGCAGCTGCTCGTGCAGGAAAATAAATACTAAATCTATTAAGAAACATCATTTGAGCCGGTATCGAGCTTAGGCACAGATATCGGCTCGAGTTTTAAAAACATCTGTCAGGTTTTCGAAGAAGACCTGCCATGCAGCATCAGCCATTCGCTAAACGAATTTTCTCCGGGCTGATGTTTCCAAAATACAGCCCAGGCTTTTACCGTAGAGAATCATACAGCCGGGCTTCCCACAGATATATAAATGAGGTAATAAAATGAATTCTTCCGCTGTAACAATGGATCAAAGAAAGATTGAAGGAAGCCTTCGCGGTTATTTGATTTTACTCTTACTGGTTGTGCTTTCCTGGGGTATCTTCAAGATACTGACTCCACACAATTTTGGATCATTTAACAATATGCTCAGCTATTTTCAGGCCAGCCTCATCGCAAGCGTCGGTGCTGTAGGTTTCTACTTTGTAATGGTCATGGGCATGTTTGATTTCTCAATCGGCGCAAACATAATGCTTTCCGCCATCGTCGGATGCGTTTTCGCAACAAAATTCGGCCTTGGATATTTCGGTCTCATCATAGGAGCTTTGCTCTGTGGATGCCTGGTAGGACTTTTCAACGGAAGCTTTTATGTAAAGCTTCATATCCCGTCCATGATCGTAACCACAGGTCTTGCTCTCATTTATGAAGCAGTTGCAAACTACATTGCAGGCGGAGTTGAGCAGACATTATCAGCTGATCTCAGAATGTTCGGACAGATGCCCGGAGATATCATCCTTGCACTGGTTGCTTTTATCGTGGCTTATGTATTCCTTAACTATACAAAAATCGGTACATATACCTATGCCATCGGCAGCAACGAATTTGTAGCAAAGAACATGGGTATCAATGTCAATAAATATAAAGTTCTGGCATTCATCTTAAGCGGTGGCTTTTTAGGCATCATGGCAGTTCTGACCATAAGCTATGGTTCCTCAATGGTCGCTGTAACCGGCATGGCCTCCATGAGCCGTAACTTCATCCCCACCATGGGCTGCTTCTTCGGAGTTGCCTTCAAGAAATACGGCATTCCTTTACAGGCCATCATCATCGGAGAATTTATCATCAACATCATCTTTTTCGGCTTTATTGCATTAGGTGCCCCTACTGCAATTCAGGATGTAATCACAGGCTTTGCGCTTCTGATCATCATCACAGTAACCACAAAGATCAATAAGGGCGAAATTGTAAAGTGATACAGGAGGGTACAATGAGCGAGGTTCGTTTAGAGGTAAAAAATCTTTGTAAGTCCTTCGGTATCACGAAGGCAGTTAAGAATGTTTCTTTCAATATCAATAAAGGAGAGGTTCATGCCCTGATCGGTGAGAACGGCTCCGGAAAGTCAACATTAACAAACATGCTGACCGGAATTTACAGCATCGACAGCGGTATCTTCGTACTGGACGGAGAGGAGATCCATCCGAAGAATCAGGTGGATGCCAACAACCATGGCGTTTCTATCATAGTACAGGAGCTCGGAACCCTTTCAGGTCTTACCGTAGCCGAAAATATATTCCTGGGACATGAAGAAAGATTTGTGAAGTGCGGAATCAAGAACACAAAGCAGATGATCAAGGAGGCTAATGAGCTTCTCCATAGTTACGGTTTCGACCGCATCAAAGCCCAGCGAATGATCGATGACTACAACTTCGAGGACAGAAAGCTGGTTGAGATCGTAAAGGCAACTTATTTTGACCCAAAGATCGTTGTTATAGATGAGACCACAACAGCTCTTTCCCAGGAGGGAAGAAATGAGCTTTACAAGGTTATGGACAAAATAAGAGAGAAGGGCAATACCATTATCTTTATATCCCATGACCTTCAGGAAATACTCGATCGTTCAGATACCATCACGATTCTTCGTGACGGAGTTTATATCGATACCGTAAAGAGCAAAGACGTTTCCGAAGAGGATCTGAAGCGTCTCATGGTAGGCCGCGAAGTAACAGGAGATTACTACCGTTCAGATTACGGCAGCAAGGTATCCGACGAGGTCGTTCTTTCAGTGAAAGATGTGTCGGTACCGGGACTCCTGAACAAGCTTGATTTCGAGCTTCACAAAGGAGAGATTTTAGGCTTCGGCGGTCTTTCGGAATCCGGAATGCACGAAGTAGGCAAGGCCATCTTCGGTGCTTCCTATGACAGAACCGGTTCCGTAAAGCTTTCAGACGGCACCGAGATCAATGATATCCCCACAGCTATTCAGCACAGCATCGCATATACATCAAAGGACAGGGATAATGAATCCGTTGTACTTAATCAGAGCATCATGGACAACATTTGCCTGCCATCTCTTGATGATCTTGCAGACAAGAGACATATGTTAAGTGATAAAAAATTAAGAAGCTTTGCAGATAAATTCGCAAAAGACATGTCGGTAAAGATGGTAAATGTCGATCAGTTTGTATCGGATCTTTCCGGCGGAAACAAGCAGAAGGTAGTTCTCGCCAGATGGATAGGCAAGGATTCGGATATCGTCGTACTGGACAGCCCGACAAGAGGTATCGATATCAAGGTAAAGCAGGATATATATCAGCTCATGGACAGAATGAGAAAGGCAGGAAAATCAATCATCATGATTTCCGAAGAGCTGATGGAACTTATAGGAATGTGTGATCGTATCATCATCATGAAGGACGGAATGATCAACGGACAGATCGAAAGAAGCGAGACACTGGATGAAAACAATCTGATCACAATGATGGTTTAAGGAGGAATTATGGTGGCAGTGAGTAAAACAGAGATGACAGCAGCAAAAGAAAAGAAAACAGGAAATCTCTCCATGATTTCCGCAGTCAAGACATATCTTCCTATCGTTGGCCTGATCATAGTATTTTTGGTATTTAATGTTCTGACGAATTTCAGAATGGTCAAAAATATGCCCCTTGTTCTTTCCCAGGTATATGTGACCATGATCGCCACAACCGGTGTGTTTTTTATCATGACCATGGGAGGTCTTGATTTTTCACAGGGATCCATACTCGGAATTGCATCCATAGTTGTATGTATGGTGTCCAGGATCAATATTCCCTTAAGCATCCTATGCGGAATCCTTACAGGAGCACTGATAGGTGCATTTAACGGATATTTCTATGTATACCGTAAGATAAAGTCCTTTATCGTTACCATCTGTACAATGTTTCTGTTCCGCGGATTCATCAAGTACCTGACAACCAATGCTCCGGTTGCGGGATCAGCTGCTCTTATCAATTTCGATAAAACAGAACTGAAAGTAGCTCTCACACTGCTTGTTCTTGTAACAGGTTTTGTACTCTTCAGATTCACCAAATTCGGAACTTATCTGAAAGCTATCGGAGCAGGCGAGAAGGCAGCAATGTTCTCAGGTATCAGAACCGACAAAATGAAATTCTGGGTTTATGTACTTTCCGGAGCAATCACAGGTTTTGCGGCATTCATAAATGTCATCAAGGTTGGATCCGTAACATCTTCAGGCGGAAGCCAGTTGGAGACACAGATCCTTATCGCCCTGGTGCTTGGAGGGATGCCTATTTCAGGCGGTGCCAAGGTACGTTTTGAAAATATCATTGTAGGTTCACTTCTGTATATCGTACTTAACAGCGGACTCACCATGATGGGATTTTCAACACAGATGATGCAGCTTATACAGGGAATCGTATTCCTGGTATTTGTGGCAGTTTTTGCAGACAGGAAATCATTACAGGTCATCAAATAACCGACCCAAAACCTGTGACCCCGTGTAAATATCTTTTTTACGAGCCAGCAGGATCTGCATCTGTGTCAGATATCATAGCCGGAAAACATCATTTACAGATGAGTAGTGAAGAGTAAACAGAATGAGCAAAGAAAACCAAAAGCATATCAACGAAAGCTTAAAATATCAGAAACTGTATAAATGGGGCCGTACGCTTATCATGAGTGGCGTCATCAAAAACGGCGACAAGTTCATGTCCGAGCATGTACTGGAAAAGAAGTTTGGTTACTCCAGGCAGACTGTTCGTATGGCCCTTGACAAAATGGAACAGGAAGGGCTCATCCAAAGGGTCCGCGGCAGCGGAACCTACGTTTCCTACCATACTGATGCGGAACCTGAGGGAGATAAAAAGCCGCATATAGGTTTGATTCTGAGCTATTTTGCAGATTATCTGTTTCCGGAGGTCTATGCCGGAATAGAATCGGTTATGAAGGAACAAGGGCTTCAGATCGATGTAGCCATTACAAAAAATCATCTCAATGAAGAAACCATGTTCCTTGAGAATTTCCTGAAGGCAGGCGTTCAGGGTCTGATCATAGAAGGTACACGTACGAGCTTCCCGAATCCCAATCAGAGATTGTATAAAGAAATCAAAAGGAAGAATATCCCAACTATCTTTCTCCATAATCATTATTCAAACATCCATTTCGACAGTGTTGAAATGTCTGATGCAAAAAGCAGCTATGAACTGACTAAGCATTTGATTGAAAATGGTCACAGAAAGATCGGGGGAATGTTTAAGTCGGATGATATGCAGGGAATGGAACGCTATCGCGGCTATACAGAGTGCCTGTCCGAATTGGGGCTTCGCTTTGACGACGACTGGGTACGCTGGTACACCACAAAGGACATGGAGGATAAATTCAGCAAGAAAAGTCTGATGTCATTCTATCGCAGAACAAAGGAGTGCACAGCCCTTGTTTTCTACAATGACGAGATCGCATATCGATATATAGACTTTCTTACCGAACGAGGAGTGAAGGTGCCGGAGGATGTTTCCATTGTTTCCTTTGATGATGCGAAAATGCAGGAGTCAGGAGAGCTGACGATTTTATCGGCAGTACACCCGAAATTCGAAATGGGAAAACTCACTGCTCAAAATCTCCTCCGCATGATGAAGGATCAAAACTGGACTCATCATGACTACTCTTATCAGTTCCCTGTTTCATTTAATCAGGGTAATTCAGTCAGGGATATAAGAGAGCGTTAATGAAACGCTGCGAAAAGTGTATAGCTCACATTTTTTGATTTGAATCCTATATAAGAGTCACTATAAATGTTAAGGACTCTAAGTTGTTAAAACGTTATTTTAAACTCAGCAAGTAACATCAAACCATTGAGAAGTGAAACCTCAGGGATGAAACTCCCGGAAAGCAGCCCTTCAATAGACTGATGTTGCAAGATAGAAAGAAGGAAGAATTATGAAAAAATTATATTTTGTTGTTGGCAGCCAGGATCTTTACGGAGATGAATGTCTCCGTCAGGTTGCAGCGGATGCTGCGGACATGGCATCATTTTTAAATGACAAATTGAAGGAGATCGTATCAGTTGAACTCCTTCCCACAGTTGTTGATTCAGAGACATGTATTGAGGATCTCCGCAAGGCATCTACCGACGATGACTGCGTAGGTGTCATCACCTGGATGCATACCTTCTCACCGGCAAAGATGTGGATCAAGGGACTTCAGGAACTTCGTAAGCCTCTGCTTCATCTTCACACACAGCACAATGAGAAGCTTCCCTACGACAGCATTGACATGGACTTCATGAATCTCAACCAGTCAGCTCACGGCGACCGCGAGTACGGTTTCATCGTGGCACGTCTCGGAATACCTCACGAGGTAGTGGCAGGTTACTACAAGAATGAAAGTGTTCTAAAGAAGATCCGTCAGTTCGCTGAGGTTGCAAAGGCCATCGACTATTCACATCATTTAAAGGTTGCATCATTCGGAAACAACATGCGTGAAGTTGCTGTTACAGACGGCGATCGTGTAGAGTCACAGATCCGTTACGGCTGGGAGTGCAACTATTTCGGTATCGGCGATCTGGTTAAGATCATGGAGAGTGTATCGGATAGCGAAGTAGATGCAAAAATGGCAGAGTACGAGTCAAACTACACCATGAAGACAGATAATATAGCTTCCGTTCGTGAGCAGGCAAAGATGGAGGTTGCTCTCGATAAGTTCCTTGCGAAGAATGGAATTGGAGCTTTTGCAGATACCTTCCAGGATCTTCATAATCTTAAGCAGCTTCCGGGTATTGCAGCACAGAACCTTATGGCAAAGGGCGTTGGATTCGGACCTGAGGGAGATTACAAGATCTCAGCATTATCAGCAGTACTCATGAAGATGGCAGAATCAAGAAAGGGCGCTACCGGCTTCATCGAGGATTACACCTATGACCTTACAGAGGGTCAGGAGGTGGAGCTTGCTTCTCACATGCTGGAGGTACCGCCTGCATTTGCGGCAACAAAGCCTGAGATTCAGGTTCATCCTCTGGGCATCGGCGGAAAGGAAGATCCGGCACGTCTTGTATTTGACGGAGTAACCGGCGACGCAGTCCAGGTAACCATGGTAGATATGGGAGACCGCTTCCGTATCATCTGCGCAGACATCGAGCTTGTAAAGCAGGCACAGCCTATGCCGAAGCTTCCGGTTGCCCGTATTATGTTCCGTCATAAGCCAAACTTCGAAATCGGTACCGAGGGCTGGTGCTACGCAGGCGGAGCTCATCACAGCGTTATTTCCACAGCATTGACAAGAGCGGACATCGCGCTTTTTGCAAAGCTTACAGGTACAGAGCTTGTGACTATAGGTGAGGATACAAGAGAGGCAGATCTTCTTCGTTTGGGATGCAGATAAATCTGCATCTCAGAAATAACCGTAACAGTTCAACTGATGATACATGAGGACGGAGGTAGTGTTCCACCACCTTATAAACAATGGGGACAACGGTGGTGTTTCACCATCCGAACTGTTACAAATTAACGGTAAAGGTGTTGGTCGTCAAATGGATTGGCTTGGTATATGACACGCAGAATAATGGTAGAAGGTATCCTGCGTGTCTAAATCGGTCTATTTTTGAAGAATTTGACACGCAAAAAAACGTTATAAGGTAATCTGCGTGTCTGAACTGGTCTATTTTTAAAGTATTCGACACGCAAAAAACGATATAAAGGTAGTCTGCGTGTCTGAACTGATCTGCTTTTGAAGAATTTGACACGCAGAAGAACGATAAAAAGCAATCTACGTGTCTAAACAAATCTGCGGATAGAGGAGATATATCAATTATGGGTGCAAAAGAAAAAATACTGGCGGGGAAAACTGCTCTTGGCATCGAGTTTGGCTCCACCAGAATTAAGGCAGTTCTTACAGATGATAAGGGGCACGTTCTTGCCACCGGGTTCCATGATTGGGAGAACCGATTGGTGAATGATATCTGGACATATACCATGGAGGATATTCATAACGGACTTCGGGGATGTTACAGTTCTCTGGTGAAGTCAGTAAAAGATCAATATGGCGTAGTGCCTGAGACCTATGGCGCTCTCGGCATAAGTGCCATGATGCATGGAATTCTCGCCTTTGATAAGGAAGGGAAGCTTCTGAGTCCTTTTGAGACTTGGAGAAACAGCAACACTGAGCAGGCAGCCGATGCACTTACAAATGAGTTTCAGTTCAACATCCCTCTTCGCTGGACCATCTCACACATCTACCAGATGGTGCTGGAGGACAAAAGCTTCGTGAAGGATTTCTCCTTTGTAACTACGCTTGATTCATTTATTCACTGGGAGCTGACAGGAGAGAAGGTTACAGGTATAGGCGATGCTGCAGGAATCTTCCCGATTGATTCAGAGAAGCTTGACTACGATGAAGAGATGATGTCAAAGTTCGATACTCTCATCAAGGACAAAGGCTATCCTTGGACGCTTCGGGATATTCTCCCTAAAGTTCTTGTGGCTGGAGAGCAGGCCGGAACATTAACCGAAAAAGGCGCAAAGCTTTTGGATGAAACCGGCACACTGAAGGCAGGCGTTCCCATGTGTCCTCCCGAGGGAGACGCAGGAACAGGCATGGTGGCTACCAATTCTGTAGCACCGGGCACCGGCAACGTATCCGCAGGCACAAGTACCTTTGCAATGCTGGTACTTCAGCAGGACAAGAAGCTCTCAAAGCTCTATCGCGAGATCGACATGGTAACAACTCCCGATGGCTATCCTGTAGCGATGTCACATGCCAATAACGGAACTTCGGATCTCAATGCCTGGGTAAATCTCTTTAAGGAGTTTTCAGAGCTTATGGGACATACCGTGGACATGGGTGATCTGTACGGCAAGCTCTACACAAATTCTCTTAAGGGTGACAAGGACTGCGGCGGACTTCTGCCTTACGGATATTTTTCGGGAGAGGGCATCACACACCTGAATGAAGGAAGACCTTTATTTGCCCGCACACCTGACAGTAAGTTTAATCTGGCAAACTTCATGAGAGCCCATCTCTACACCTCACTCGGAGCTGTAAAGCTTGGTCTCGATATCCTTTTGAAGGATGAGAAGGTGCCGGTCAAGAGCATTACCGGCCACGGCGGACTTTTCAAAACAAAGGGCGTTGCCCAGAATTATCTTGCAGCGGCAGTCAACGCTCCGGTAACTGTTATGGACACCGCAAGCGAAGGCGGACCATGGGGAGAGGCACTTCTGGCACTTTATATGCTCCGTAGAAAGGATGCAGAAACTATAGGAGATTTACGCGTAAAGGATACCGGAAGCCTCGGTGATTTACGTGGAAAGGATGCCGAAACACTCAGTGATTTCCTTGCAAAAGAAATCTTCGCAGACCAGTCCGGAACCACTGTTTCACCGGACCCTGCCGATGTAGAAGGCTTTGAAACCTTCACACAGCGATATAAAGATGGCATCGCAGTTGAAAAAGCAGCTGTTGATGCCATGAAATGGTGAGGTAGGAAAAAGGACTATTCATTTAGACCCATATCACAATATACCTGATTTTGAGTCATGGAAGTGCGGGTATCTCTATGACCTATATCGCAAATATCGATTTATAGGTCACTGAAGTGCACGATTATCTTTGACTCATATCGCAATATACCTGATTTTGAGTCATAGAAGTACGGATTTTCTATGACCCATATTGCAAATATCGGATTATAGGTCAATGAAGAGCACGATTATCTTTGACTCATATTGCAATATACCTGATTTTGGGTCATAGAAATGCGGTTTTTTCTATGACCCATATTGCAAATATCGGATGATAGGTCAATGAAGAGCACGATTATCTTTGACTCATATCGCAATATACCTGATTTTGGGTCATAGAAATGCGGGTTTTTATGTGTAAATAAACTAAAACACTATTTAAAGTCAAGAAAAAGCGGTCGGTGCTCATGGGCATCGGCCGCTTAATTCTACCATTCTTGAAAAGTAAGTAAGGTCTGCGAAATCAGTTTCTGCCAGCCTGCAGGAGCTGTTTGTATTGCTGGCAAATATGATATAACCACCCCGCCGCGTCAGAGTCCTGTGATATACCACAAGAACACGGAAGCCATTATCTACCATAAATGTGGAAAACTTTGGATAGTTCTCCCGTTGAAGATGAAACATATTGACTACCTTGAGAGGGTAGGTATTAAACATAGGATGAAAATCCTCCGGAAGAGTAGCGGACAGATCCAGGCTGTCATTTTCAAACCTGTTTCCGCCGGCATCATCAGTGATTTTCTTCAGGCCGAAGTAGGATATAAAACTGTCTTCTCCCAGGAAGTAGACCTCATCCAGATTATAAGTGACAAGCATCTTTTCAAGTGCCGTATTTAACGAAATAGTTCTTTTCATCATGAACTTATCCATAAGCTCCATGATCATGTCACTCTTTTGATTATTGATGAGCATATGCTGGGCAATGGTCATAACCTTACCGTCATACAGAACTTTTCCGTGAATATGAGGAGTGTAAATAATGTGACGATCCCTGCCCTTTGTCTTGGCAAGATAGAGCATCTTGTCGGAAAGCTGGAACATGCTGTCATAATCCTTTGCGTAATCCGGAAAGAGAGCTCCGCCCATTGAAGCCGTAACAGTCTTATTTCCTTGTTCATCCATGTATTTCTCACGGATTTCATATCTAATTTCCATAAGAATTTCACGAAGTTCCGGTTCTTGATTGACCTTTTCCAGAACCAGCATGAACTCATCACCGCCGATCCTGCCCACAACCCCCTTGTCTCCTAAGTGTTTCTTTGCGATCTTTGCCACTTCTATGATCACATCATCTCCGGCCATGTGCCCTAAGGTATCATTAACTGATTTAAAATTGTCGATGTCCATAAGGAAAAAATAAAAATTCACAGGAGGTGACTTCTTCATAAGATTCTGAGCATACTCAATAATGGCACTCTTGGAATAGACACCGGTCATCTTGTCGTAGCATTCCTGTTCGGCATCGTTTTTCATGGACTGTACGTCTGAAAGAGCCACTTTTATATTCTTATCCGGATTTACGTGTTTCTCCATTGTTGCCGCAAACCATGAAAGGGCGCCATCATTATCACGCACTCTGAAGCATGACAGAGACGACTGACCCGGTTCTAAGGCAAGTACTGCATCCCTAAGCCCGTCCAGATCCACTGGCGGAACTATCATATCCAGATTCTTTACGCTGCTTTGCCCGATGTATGCATGAAAGCTCTCGCTGCTGTTCAGAATATTTAAGTTTTCATCAATCTCAACAAAGTAACTCTTGATTTTTCCCATAATACAGTCTCTCAAATATATCAATAAGAAAACGATACTGATCACCGGCATACGAAAAAGATACCGATCACCGGCAGCTGATCCTGCCGATAGTTTTGATTTGTTTTGTTGCCTTGAGTACTTACATATAATTATACCATAGAAGAAAACATATTTTGTATGTATCTGCAGCTCCTGTTTATTTTTTTTACACATTACTTCTGTTTTTTTATATAATAGTTTAGTGCCCATGAGCACTTTGTGCCGGGCGCTCCAATTCGGTAATTTATCACATCAGCAAAAAGGAGTAATCATGGTTAAACACGTAATTTTATGGACTCTTAAGGATGAACTTTCAGCAGAAGAGAAGTCAAAGATAAAGCAAGAAATAAAGGATGGACTTGAGGCCCTTAAAGACAAGGTTCCCGGCATCGTAGATATAAAGGTATATATCAACGGACTTCCTTCTTCCAATGTTGACCTTATGCTTGATAGTACTTTAGAGAGCGAGGACGCACTTAAAGCTTACGCAACAAACCCTTTGCATGTGGCAGTAGCGGACACAAAGATAAGACCTTATACCAAGGTTAGAAGCTGCCTGGATTTTGAGATCTGATGAATTCTATAAGTCTCTGCAGAGAAGATGCTATCATTCTTTTCTGCAGGGACTTTTTGTGAATAAACGAGATTGTCATTTATGGCATGCAATAATGCATGTTTTAGTATGATTTGATAAAAATACATTTTTTAGAGTATATTTATGCATATTTAGTGCTATAATCATTCAGAAATGTTTATTTATACGGAGGAATATACATGCCACAGAGAACAGATATACACAAGATCCTTATCATAGGCTCAGGTCCCATCGTCATCGGACAGGCCTGTGAATTCGACTACTCAGGAACCCAGGCCTGCAAAGCACTTAGAAGCCTTGGATATGAAATCGTTCTTGTAAACTCAAATCCTGCCACCATCATGACAGACCCTGAGATGGCAGATATCACATATATCGAGCCACTGAATGTAAAGAGAGTGGAGCAGATCATCGCAAAGGAGCGCCCGGATGCATTGCTCCCGAATCTTGGCGGTCAGTCAGGTCTCAACCTCTGCTCAGAGCTTTATAAGGAAGGCATTTTGGATAAGTACGGCGTTAAGGTAATCGGCGTACAGGTGGATGCCATCGAGCGCGGAGAGGACCGTATCGAGTTCAAGGAGACAATGAATAAGCTTGGTGTGGAAATGGCCAGAAGTGAAGTTGCTTACAGCGTAGAGGAAGCACTGAAGATAGCTGACGAGCTCGGTTACCCCGTTGTACTTCGTCCTGCCTATACCATGGGCGGCGCAGGCGGCGGTCTCGTTTACAACCGTGATGAGCTTAAGACAGTTTGTGCAAGAGGTCTTCAGGCCAGTCTCATCCACCAGGTTCTGGTAGAGGAGTCAATCCTCGGATGGGAAGAACTGGAGCTTGAGGTTGTCCGTGACAAAGACAACAACATGATCACCATCTGCTTCATTGAAAATGTTGACCCCGTAGGCATTCACACCGGTGACTCCTTCTGTACGGCACCTTTCCTTACCATTTCAAAGGATCTGCAGGATGAGCTCCAGAGACAGGCTTACAAGATCGTCGAGCATATCGGAGTTATCGGCGGTACCAATGTTCAGTTCGCCCACGATCCGGTTTCAGACCGTATAGTAGTAATCGAGATCAATCCGAGAACCTCCAGATCCTCGGCTCTTGCCTCAAAGGCCACAGGTTTCCCTATCGCCCTTGTGTCCGCAAAGCTTGCAACCGGACTCACGCTGAGTGAGCTTCCCTGTGGAAAATACGGAACCCTCGACAAATACGTCCCCGACGGAGATTACGTGGTAGTTAAGTTTGCCCGCTGGGCATTCGAAAAGTTCAAGGGTGTTGAAGATAAGCTGGGCACACAGATGCGTGCCGTAGGCGAGGTCATGAGCATCGGAAAGAACTATAAAGAAGCTTTCCAGAAGGCTATCCGTTCTCTCGAGAAGGACCGTTTCGGTCTCGGCTTTGTAAAGAATTTTAACGACCTTTCAAAGGATGAACTCCTGAAACTCCTCATCACACCTTCAAGCGAAAGGCATTTCATCATGTATGAAGCCCTTCGTAAAGGCGCAACCGTAGATGAGATCTTCGAGCTCACAAAGGTCAAGAAATACTTCATCGAACAGATGAAAGAGCTCGTGGATGAAGAAGAGGAGCTTCTTAAAAACAAGGGTAATGTTCCTTCCGACGAGGCACTCACTCAGGCTAAAAAGGATGGCTTCTCAGATAAGTATCTTGCGAAGATCCTGGAGGTTTCCGAAGACGATATCAGAAACCGCCGTGAAGCAATCGGCGTTACGGAAAACTGGGATTCCGTTCATGTAAGCGGAACAGAAGACAGCTCTTACTACTACAGCACCTACATCGGACAGGATAACGACCAGGTTAATTCCGATCGTCCTAAGGTTATGATCCTTGGCGGCGGACCTAACCGTATCGGACAGGGCATCGAGTTCGACTACTGCTGTGTACACGCTGCACAGTCACTTAAGAAGCTCGGTTTTGAAACCATCATAGTAAACTGTAACCCGGAGACTGTTTCCACTGACTATGACACCTCCGACAAGCTTTACTTCGAGCCCCTCACCCTTGAGGACGTTCTCAGCATTTACAGAAAGGAAAATCCTGTTGGTGTCATTGCCCAGTTCGGAGGACAGACACCGCTTAATCTTGCAGACAGCCTGAAGAAGAACGGCGTAAAGATACTGGGAACCACTCCGGAAGTCATCGACCTTGCAGAGGACCGCGATCTTTTCCGCGCAATGATGGATAAGCTTGGCATTCCGATGCCTGAAGCAGGAATGGCTACAACCGTGGAGGAAGCATTGGACAACGCACACAAGATCGGATACCCGGTTATGGTTCGTCCTTCCTTCGTACTTGGCGGCCGCGGCATGGAAGTGGTTTACGACGACGAAAGTCTCCGTGACTATATGAATGCTGCCATCGGTGTTACACCGGACAGGCCTATACTCATTGACCGTTTCCTTAACAATGCTATGGAGTGCGAGGCTGATGCCATAAGTGACGGAACCAATGCTTATGTTCCGGCGGTTATGGAGCACATCGAGCTTGCGGGTATACATTCAGGTGACTCAGCATGCATAGTGCCTTCAAAGCACATTCCGGAGGATAATCTGGAGACCATAAAGGAATATACAAGAAAGATAGCGGAAGAGATGCATGTTGTTGGACTTATGAACATGCAGTACGCCATCGAAAACGGAAAGGTTTATGTGATTGAGGCAAACCCGAGAGCATCGAGAACAGTGCCTTTGGTTTCAAAGGTATGTGGCATAAGTATGGTTCCTATCGCCGTGGATATCATCACTGGCGAAATAACAGGAAGACCTTCACCGGTGCCTGCATTAACCGATAAGAACATTCCTTATTACGGCGTAAAGGAAGCTGTGTTCCCGTTCAACATGTTCCCTGAGGTTGATCCTATCCTCGGACCGGAGATGCGTTCTACCGGAGAGGTTCTGGGACTTGCGAAGACCACAGGTGAAGCCTTCGTAAAGGCGGAGGAAGCTGCCAAGGCAGAGCTCCCTTCCGAGGGCACAGTTCTTATTTCCCTTAACACCAAGGATCACGCTTACGCAGCGGAACTTGCAGAGCTTTACTCAGAAGCAGGCTTCAACATCGTTGCAACCGAAAACACTCATAAGCTTATTACCGAAGCAGGTATCCCTGCAGAAAAGGTTAAGAAGCTTTACGAGGGCCGTCCGAATATCATGGACCTTATCACCAATGGAAACATTGACCTGGTGATCAATTCACCTATCGGCAAGGACAGCGTCCATGATGACAGCTACCTCCGTAAGACCGCCATCAAGGCAAAGGTTCCATACATCACCACTGTTGCCGCAGCAAAGGCCGCAGCCGAAGGCATCAAGTTTGTCCGGGACAACGGCGATGACGGCATCATGTCACTCCAGGAATGGCACAAGTCAATTAAATGATATCCATAGGATGGTGTACATAGGTTGATGTACATAGTATGATGTCCGAAGGATGATGTCTATAGGATGACGTACATAGGATGAATTAAAACTGCCACCAGATTCATATCTGATGGCAGTTTTAAACACTTCATTTTAACTCAACTTCCCACATTAATTGTGGGAATTGCACCTTTTTGGTATGAAATTCTTTTACTCTACTTTATTTTCCACCTGCTTTTTATCACTTGCATTCATGCGGGACATCTTTGCGACTTCGCCAGAAAGGGCGATGAGGCCGATGATGTTGGGGATGACCATGACTCCGTTAAAGAGGTCCTGCATGTTCCAAACCAGGTCAACCTTCAGGAGGGAGCCTGCGAAGATAAATACTACATCGATAACGGCAAATGGAATGATTGCCTTCTTTCCAAAAAGGAATGTGATGTTCTGTCTTGCAAATAAGAACCATCCGATGATGGTTGAAAAGGCGAAGAACAGAAGACATATAGCTACGAACATCGGACCGAATCCGCCAAAGCCTGTAGTAAATGCAAGCTGGGCAACAGGAGTACCAGTGATATCACCTGCGTAAAGTACTTCGGTTCCGAGAACACCTGAAGAAAGGATAACAAGTGCTGTAAGTGTAAGAACGATAAATGTGTCAATGAATACACCTACCATGGCAACCTCACCTTGCTCCTGAGGGCGGTTAACAATTGCAAGTGCATGTGCGTGAGGAGTTGAACCCATACCTGCTTCATTTGAGAAAAGTCCGCGGGCAACGCCGAGACGCATAACCTGACGAACAGCGATTCCGGCTCCGGCACCAACTACGGCCTGAGGCTGGAAAGCACCTCTGAAGATTGATACGATTGCGGGGATAACATTCGCGTGATTTATGATAAGCATTATCACAGCGGCAACCACATAAAGTCCTGCCATAAAAGGAACAACCTTTTCGGTAAAGGATGCGATACGGCTGATACCGCCAACAAAGATAAAGGCTGAGATGATAGCTACAAAGATACCTACCACCCACTTTGGAATTCCAAAGGCTGTAAAGAATGCATCACTGATGGAGTTTGACTGAACCATGTTGCCCATGATTCCAAGTGACAGGATAGTCATGACTGCGAAAGATACTGCAAGCATCTTTCCGAAGCTTCCCTTAAAGGCTTCCTGAATGTAGTAAACCGGGCCTCCGATGACTTCGCCGTTTTCATCTCTTGTTTTTGTCTTCTGGGCAAGAACAGCTTCTCCGTATATGGTAGCCATACCCAAAAATGCAGCCAGCCACATCCAAAAGATGGCACCCGGGCCTCCGCCTACAAGGGCAGTAGCACATCCCGCTATATTTCCGGTTCCTACCTGTGCTGCTATTGCTGTTGCCAGGGCCTGAAATGAACTCATACCATCATTTTCACTTGCATTACCCTTAAGTGAAAAGTTTCCGAATACCCGATTCCATGCGCTTGGAAATCTTCGTATCTGAACAAACCCCGTCCTAATGGAGAAAAACAATCCGTTTCCTATCAAAAGGAACAAAAGAACAAACCAGATTTTGTCATCCAAAAGAACGATAATGTTGTTTAAGTTATCCACTGTGATACTCCCCCTTAGAGCTGTAAGAAGCTTTAGATAAGCGGAAGATAAAAACTATGACAAAATACCGGTCAAACAGCAAAAACCGAAAAGCCGGCAATGCGGGTTAGTAAAACCAAAAATCTACGGAAACAACAATTACAGAAACGTAACAGGAATAAACCCGTCGAAACCAACACAGTTCGACATAAAAAATGTACTGAGTACAAAGAAAATGAAAATACTCGTAAATATACTTTACTTCCGCTTTTATGAACTTACGTGCATCCGATTACTGTATTCAGGATGTATCCGGAAAGCATTCATGTTCACGAATATTTCTAATTACCCCTCTGTCCTTTTGCCTGAGAGATTGGGGCAGGATCAATGAATAATCCTGAGCCTTTGCACCTTCGGCACTCTAAAAGAGCTTCTCCAGAGTTCACTCCGTTATTAGTCTCCGTCCGTTACAGACTCCTGAGAGTTTTACTCCTTCGGCAGGTTATCATATCAAACAATTCAATGTTTATCTCCCAAATGCTCTTTATGCAAAACAGGAAATTATAACAACCACTTTTCTAATAACTTCTACGTATATTTATTTGCTCGATTAGCGTATCATCCGACTGCATATGCGTCAAGAAGGACCCCTGTGCTATAATCAATAGATATAGCACAGGCATATAAGCAAACGCTTATATGCCTTTTAGTTATGCTCTTTCAGTTTTCATTTCTTTTTTCTTTTTATACATATTTTCGTCAGCCATATTGAAAAGCTGATCATAGGTCATGCCCTCAGGTGAAGTAACGGGATCGAAATCCGCTATGCCATAGGCAGCCGAAACCTTTACTTCTACGGGAATATCAGCTTTGGCTCTGAAATTCATTTCATTTTCAAGATATTCAATTATATTATACCTTTCGTTATAGTCTCTTGATTCCGAAAGAAATACCACGAACTCATCCCCTCCTATACGGAACATTGGACTGTTGATAAACTTTCCCGAAAAACATCCGCAGCAGTTTATGATATATTTATCCCCCATGGCATGTCCGTAAGCATCATTTATATGCTTCAGATTATTGATATCGATTACAACAATTGCTAATGCCTTTTTCCTGTTTTTTATCACATCTTTAACTGTTTCCACATATTCCTCATAAGCAGCCTTGCTTTTAACACCGGTCAGAGGATCAATGTAGGCTATTCCTTTTATCTGTTCAACATAACTCTTCAAAACCTTTACGTTTTTGGAAAAGCTGACGGTCAGATCCCCGATCTCATCATTGGACTCCGGACACAGATCAACCTCCAGATCCCCCTCTGCGATCCTTGAGGCCGATATCCTCAACTTTTGAATAGGTCTGATGATCCGGTAAACCAGATTCATTGTCAGCACAAAAAACAGCATACTTATAAGCAGGGCAGCAGCCACGATACGTGTGGTAAGCCTGCTTCTTGCTGCAAGAATCGACTTAAGGGGAGTAGTGAGAACCAGCTTCATATTATTGTTCAGTGTTCTCCAGTTAAGCTTTCTTGTTTCACCTCTGTACTCATAAGTGATAAGATGATCATTCTTATTTTCGGTTCTTATCTGCTGGGAGATCTTTGTAAAGTCACTGTTGATAGACCCAAGATTCGTTCCTGTCTCCAGAAACTTATGATAAATGATAGTTCCTTTATTGCTTAAAAGGAAAGTCGCGCTTCCTTCGTAGGGCTGTATATTGTCTATATACTCAATAATGTCGGAAAAGTCGATGTCCATTCCTATGGCGCCTATAAATGTTCCCCCTTTAAACAGAGGCTCAATATATGAAATCTTGTTTATTTCCAGTTCAGGATCATATTTTACATTTGTCCAGACACCAACTTTTTGTTCTTTTGCAAGATAATACCAGCTGACCTTGGGATCATCCTCGTTATAATCCGAAATATTAACCGGATCCACAAAAGTGAAGGTTCCGCCGGCAACTGATTTCCGATAACAAAAGGCATTTTCACCGCTGCAGATTTCAGGATCCAGCTGCAGATAGTAACTGTAGATCCATTTATCATTATCTACCAGGAAATTCAATACATTCCGCATCTTCAGAAGGTAACTCTCCCTGTAGTATGCATCTTTAAAGCTGTCTATGTTTATAAGATTTGTTGAGGCATATAAAGAACCTTCGTCTACGCATTCTGCCATATTTCCCAATGCATTATTGAGATAATTGGCAGCATCACTGACAGTAAGCTCCATGATCCTGGCCGAATCCTCATCCAGTATGGACACGGAAGATGCCAAACCAACACCTCCGATGATAAACGCAGTAAATAAAGTACAGGCAAGTATAAGCGCTGCAAACTTTGTCTGTAATGAAATATATGGTCCCCGACCCTTACTCATAACCTTTTCTATACTCCTTTGCCTTCCTATGTGCAAAATTTTGTCACCCATGCAGTTTATCATATGACCATAACAAAAGATTCCACGGGAATTTAAGTGAACTGCTCAGAAAAATGCTTTTCTTCAGACCACTTATTTCATATATCGGAGAAAACCACTTATTTTATTAGTCCAGTCAGGGAGGTAATTTAATGTATTACGAGAATTACAGTTTTGTTGGGATAGTTAACGGACAGAAGATCAGATTCGCGACAGAAGAGGAGTATAACGAGTATATTGAATCAATAGAAGATGAGGATTGAATCAGGTAGAGGAAATCCACCGGGGACGGTTCTCTCCGGTGAGAACCGTCCCCGGTGGATCTATGACTGCAGCAAAAAACTGCCACCAGATTCAACATCTGATGGCAGTAAGTTTATATTTTTCTGCTTGAAAGGCAGCAGTTCATCTAAAGCGACCGCCCCTCATTATGAAATACTGATTTACATCAGATACATGTATAACCACCGTCAACCGGAATCATAACGCCGTTAACGTATGTTGAAGCAGGTGATGCAAGGAAAATAGCTGTTGAATCAAGCTCCCCTTCCTTACCGTAACGCTCCATAGGGATAGCACCCTTTGCGTACTCCTTAAACCATTCGGAATCAAGAGTCTCCTGTGTGAGCGGTGTCCAGAAATAACCCGGGCAGATAGCATTAACTGTGATACCATGCTTGCCCCACTCAGCAGCAAGTGCTCTGGTAAGGTTAACAACGCCGCCCTTTGCAGCATGATATGGGCTTGCAGGTGCGATCTTGTTGCCAACAAGGCCATACATGGAAGCGATATTTATGATACGTCCGTAACCTGCCGGGATCATTGCCTTCTTTGCAACGGCACGTGCAACCTTGAAAGAACCAAAGAGGTCAATGTTTACTTCATTGGCAAACTGATCATCTGTGATGTCTTCAGCAGGAGCAACAGCACCTGTACCTGCGTTGTTGATAACGATATCGATCTTTCCGAATTTCTCCAGAACCTTATCAACAAGCTCCTCAACCATATTGGTATCTGTGATATCACATCTTACAGGAAATGTTTCAACGCCGTATTCCTTTGTGAGTTCCTTTGCAACATCTTCAATCAACTCTTGACGACGGGCAACGGGAACTATATTACAACCCTGATTTGCAAGTGCCTTTGCCATCTGAACGCCAAGTCCTGTTGAGCAGCCTGTAACAATTGCAACGTTTCCCTTTAAATCGAAATAATTCTTCATGATCATACCTCTTTTCCGGTCAGTTACCGACCAATTCTCCTTACTCGTTATACTATAGGTGTTTAAAGGTTCCAGCCGAAATGGATCATATCTGCTCCGAAACCTCCAACTTCTATATAATACAATTTTTTTGATAATTGGTCAATTTTGATATAAAAAAGGATAAATAATCCGTATTTTTTATATACTATGACGTTTCATAAAGTCTATTCCGCTTTTATTCCGCGCACAAGTGTGGATTAGTAATTCTGAGCGTAACCGTACAAAGTTCGTGATATCCCGTTTTATTCCGGCAAAAGCATTGAGACAGGCTTAGGATGGTTATGGCATATTATTGCTTAAAAAGAGCTTCAAATTCTTCATTTGCCGACACCTTTTCCAGAGTATGGTTAATGTTTCTGAAATGATGTCTCAGCTCATCCTCCAGTGTCTGTCTGTCATGATTTTCAATAGCATCTACAATTCGTTCATGCTGTGAAACTATATTGATACTGTCATCATATTTCTGATCGTCGCTTCTCTCAACCCCGAGTGCAAAGCGTCTTGCTCTGATATAATGAATATCATATCTTCCGGTATGTTCCTGAACAAACTCTTTGTGCTGCAAATGATAAAAGAAATCATGGAACAGTGTATCCGCCTCAGTAAGTTTCTCCATTTCATTAAAGGAGATCATGGTCTTCTGATCGTTGATCATGCCACGAAGAAGAGGTACCAGCGGATCCAGCAGTCCGGCATCAAAAGCATCCAGAACCACTCTGGTTTCAAGAACTTCCCTTAGATATCTTACTTTTCTGACCTTATCAAGATTGATCTTACTTACAAAGCTGCCCCTTTGAGGCTGGGATTCAAGAGCGCCTTCTATATTAAGACGTCTGACAGCTTCCCTCACCGGTATGCGGCTGCAGTTGAACTGTTCGGCAAGACCAAGTTCACTGAGTTTCACCCCGGGACGAAGCTCCAGCGTCGCAATCCGGTTCCATAAATAATAGTGTATTTCCTCAGGTAATTTGGGAGTCTCAACCATGTTATTATCTGTATTCATAATATCCCTCTCAAACTTGTATACAATCACAAGATAAAAATAAATCAATTCCGGATTTAAATCAAGTCCGAAAGCTAAATTCCGGTTGTAGTATACATTTGTAATCGTTATTATACCAAATCTTCAGGCACCTATGGCAGATTTATCGAAAAACCTGGCACCGGCTTTTCCAGGTGCAGTATTTATGCTAACTTTTTAAAGTATTTCAATAAAACACCGATTATTTGATTATGATTTTTTTGTTGACATTTTTCCCGAAAAGGATTACTATTGCATCATCAAAAACTGGTATACACTTTGAGGACCGTTTTAATTCCTCACTTATCAAAGCATTATACAAAAAGGAGAATTTCATTATGGAAATGACATTTCGTTGGTATGGTTCAAAGTTCGATTCTATCAGCTTACAGCAGATCAGACAGATTCCCGGAGTAACAGGTGTTATCACAACACTTTATGACACAACTCCCGGCGAGGTATGGTCACAAGAGAGAATCCACGCATTAAAGGAAGAGGTTGAGGCTTCCGGTCTTCACATCAGCGGAATCGAGTCAGTTAACGTTTGTGATTCCATAAAGGTTGGCGACAAGGATCGTGACAAGTACATCGCAAACTACATCGAAACTCTTGAGAATCTCGGCAAGGAAGACATTCACCTTGTATGCTACAATTTCATGCCTGTATTTGACTGGACAAGAACAGAGCTTGCACGTAAGAATCCTGACGGATCAACAGTTCTTGCCTATAGCCAGAAGGCTATCGATGCCATCAACCCGGACGACCTTGCTTCATCCATGGAGAAGATGTCTCAGGGTACAGTTCTTCCCGGTTGGGAGCCTGAGCGTATGGCCAAGCTTAAGGATCTTTTTGAAATGTATAAGAATGTTGACGGCGAGAAGCTTTTTGAGAATCTTGTATATTTCCTTAAAGCCATCATGCCTGTTTGCAACAAGTACGATATAAAGATGGCTATCCACCCGGATGACCCTGCATGGTCAGTATTCGGCCTCACAAGAATCATCAACTCAGAGGAGAACATCCTTCGTCTTATGAAAGCTGTTGACGATGTACATAACGGTGTAACCTTCTGCTCAGGTTCATACGGCACAAACCTTGAGAATGATCTTCCTCACATGATCCGTGTACTTAAGGGCCGTATCCATTTCGCTCACGTAAGAAACCTGAGATTCAACGATACTTCCCGTGAGAACTACGATTTCCAGGAGGCATGCCACATTTCCAGCGACGGAAACTTCGACATGTATGAGATCGTTCGTGCCCTTTATGAGACAGGCTTCGACGGACCTATCAGACCTGATCACGGAAGAAACATCTGGGATGAGGTTGGCAAGCCCGGTGTAATGCCCGGATACGGACTCTATGACAGAGCCCTCGGCGCTACATACATTCAGGGACTTTGGGAAGCAATCGAGAAGAGCGAGAAGAGACTTGGAGGAAACTAAAATGCGTTTAACTCTTGAAGGATTAAAGGATAAAGAAGCATGGCAGAAGGCCGGCGTAAAGCTCCCTGCCTATGACATTGAAAAAGTTGCAGAGAATACAAAGAAGTCCCCTGTATGGGTTCACTTCGGAATAGGAAACATCTTCCGTATTTTCATCGGCGGAATCGCTGACAAACTTATTGAGGAAGGTGCTCTTGACAAGGGAATCACCTGTGTAGAGACCTTTGACTTCGACGTAGTGGACAAAATCTATGATCCTTACGACAATCTTGTACTGGGCGTAACATTAAAGGCTGACGGCTCAACAGAGAAGCAGGTTATCGGTTCCCTTACAGAAGCCATCAAGGCTCAGTCTCAGGTGCTTGCTGACTGGAATCGTCTCAAGGAAATATTTACAAACCCTGATTTCCAGATGGCAAGCTTTACCATCACAGAAAAAGGCTATGCTCTCAAGAATGCTTCCGGCGAATATTTCCCGTTTGTTCAGGCAGATATCGACAACGGTCCCGAGAAGCCCGGTGCAGCCATGGCCATCGTTGCAGCACTTCTTTTCGAGCGTTTCAAGGCAGGAAAGTATCCTGTTGCCATCGTAAGCTGCGACAACTGCTCACACAACGGCGAGAAGCTTATGAGTTCCATCGTAACAATGGCGGAAGAGTGGGAGAAGAAGGGTTTTGTTCCTGCAGATTTCATCGCTTACCTTAAGGATGAGAAGTTCGTAGCCTTCCCTTGGTCCATGATCGACAAGATCACTCCGAGGCCTGCAGAATCTGTTGAGGCTGAACTTGAGAAACTTGGCATCGAAAACATGGCGCCTGTTATCACCTCAAAGCGCACCTACATTGCACCTTTTGTTAATGCAGAAGGCCCTCAGTATCTGGTTATCGAGGACAAATTCCCTAACGGACGTCCCGCACTTGAGAAAGCCGGCGTTTATATGACAGACCGTGACACCGTTAATAAGGTGGAGAGAATGAAGGTAACAACCTGCCTTAACCCGCTTCACACGGCACTTGCGGTTTATGGCTGTGTTCTCGGATATGATCTTATCGCAGACGAAATGAAGGATAAGGAGCTCAAGGAGCTTGTACACCGCATCGGACCTGTTGAGGGAATGCCTGTAGTTACAGATCCGGGCATCCTTTCCCCCGAGGCATTTGTAAATGAAGTCATCAACGAGCGTATCCCTAACCCATTCATGCCTGATACACCTCAGCGTATCGCAACCGATACCTCACAGAAGGTTGGTATCCGTTACGGCGAGACCATAAAGAGCTATGTTGGAAAGTACGGCGATGCAAAGAAGCTCGAGGCTATACCTCTTGCCATTGCCGGCTGGCTCAGATATCTTCTCGGTGTTAATGATAAGGGCGAAGCATTTGAACGTTCCTCAGATCCTATGCTTGATTCACTTACAGAGGCGCTCCGCGGAATCGAGCTCGGAAAGCCTGAGACTGTAGGCGACAAGTTAAAGCCGATTCTTTCCAATGTCAACATCTTTGGCTCAGACCTCTATTCAGTAGGTCTCGGAGAGAGAATCGAAGAGCTTTTCAAAGAAGAAATTGCAGGTGCCGGTGCAGTAAGAGCCACACTTGTTAAATATCTCGGATAATAGAATACCATAAAGTGCCACAGGGGAAGGTTTTCGACAGCGAGAGCCTTCCCCTGTGTTGCTGTGTTATTGGAATCCTCACTTCGACACTATTTATAATAGCTCCAAAAGCAAATAAGACTTTCATCTTAGGCTGTATCTGCGGTATGATTACTTATTGAAAAAATATTTATATTTTGCTGCAGCGAATTCACCCTTTATACTGTACACATAAGTGCAGACATTTCATAAAGTGGGGAACCACTTTATCGGATTCCCTGAAGGGTCCCGGATTCAAAAGCTGCAGTAAACTCACAGAAAAAGAAAGTAGACATTATGCGTATTATTTTTGCCACCCATAACAAAAACAAAATGAAAGAGATCCGGCAGATTCTTGGGGATGTAACTGAGGATATCGTTGCAAAGAGCGAGCTGGGAATCGACTTTGAGCCCGTCGAAACCGGCAAGACCTTTGCCGAGAATGCTGAGCTTAAGGCTTCCGGGATCAGAAGCTATATGCTGGCCCATGGCATGCTGGAGGACGATGACATTATCATGTCCGACGACTCCGGATTATGTGTAAATTACATGCTGGGTATGCCGGGCATCTACAGCGCAAGATACCTGGGAGAGGACACCTCCTATGATATAAAAAATGCACGTATCATCCATGAACTGAGATTTGCAGAAGGGGAGGAGAGAGCAGCACACTTTGCCTGCAGTATCTGCGCGGTATTTGCCGACGGAAGAGTTTTTCACACAGAAGGAAAATTCGAGGGTCTCATAGCAAAGGAGCCCAAAGGAACCAATGGTTTCGGATATGACCCTATACTGTATCTTCCAGAATACGGAAAAACTTCCGCAGAACTTACGGCAGAGGAGAAAAACAGTATGTCCCACAGAGGGAAAGCCCTGAGAGCTATGCGAGAGCTTTTAAAGCGGGTTATCGGAGAAGACAAAGAAAAAGGAATTAACAGCGGTGCGTTTCCTGAGAAAAAGGAGGGCAGCGGACTTGTCCGCCCCTTTCAGACGGCCCTGATAGTCAGCGATTCTCATCGTAAGGATGACAATCTCAAAGATGTTCTGAAAAGACTCGGAATGATTGATTATCTCATACATCTCGGAGACTCCGAGGGAACCGAGCATATGATAAAGCAATATGCCGGTGACGGTGTTGAATGCTACTTTGTCCAGGGCAATAATGACTTTTTTACAGAACTTCCGAGAGAGCAGGTGATCACTCTGGGCAAACACAAGTGCTTCCTTACCCACGGGCACTACTACGGAGTCGGCATGGACCTTACTCAGCTTACAGAGGAGGCCAGGGCCCGCGGCTGCGATATCGCAATGTTCGGTCACACTCACAGACCTTATCTCAGGGAGATCAACGGCGTAACCTGTATAAATCCGGGTTCCATCAGTTACCCGAGACAGTCTGACAGACGTCCGTCCTATATGGTAGTGGACGTAAGCAAAGAAGGGGAGCTGACTTACCACCAGGTTTACCTGAAGCTCCACTGATATTACCAAAAACCATCATGGGAAACGCTATTACGGCGTTTCCTTTTTTATTTCACTCAGTACCGGCAGGGACGGTTCTCACCGGCAGGGACGGTTCTCACCGGAGAGAACCGTCCCCGCCGGTACATGTTTATTCTTTAAAAATATAGTAAATTCCCTCTTGTAAGCCGGACGATAATCCTATATAATACAAAAATGTAAGCGGTTACAATTATATGTATACCAAGGTAATGCCAATCCCCCGTGCATTACCGCATATGATAAGTTTTTTTATTGAAAATAAAGGAGATATGTTATGACACAACAAGATTTTATGGCTAAGCTTGCAGAGATCAAGGTTTGTCCTGTAGTAGTTATCGATGATGTTGAGGATGCAGTTCCTCTTGCAAAGGCTCTTGAGGCCGGAAAGCTTCCTATGGCTGAGGTTACTTTCAGAACACCTGCCGCAGCAGAAGCCATCGCACGTATCGCTAAGGAGTGTCCAAATGTTGTTGTCGGTGCAGGAACCATCCTTGACCGTGAGCAGTGCACACGTGCTATCAATGCAGGCGCTCAGTTCATCGTTGCACCTTCATTCTCTGATGAAGTTGCACAGTGCGCTATCGGACACGGTGTAGCATACTGCCCGGGAACATGTACTCCTACAGATATCACAAACGCATTAAGATACAACCTTCCTATGGTTAAGTTCTTCCCTGCAGGAAACTATGGCGGACTTAAGACCATCAAGTCACTTGCCAGCGTATTCCCTCAGCTCAAGTTCATGCCTACAGGCGGAGTAAGTGTTGATAATGTTAACGAGTATCTCGGTTTCGACAAGATCATCAGCGTTGGCGGAACATGGGTATGCAAGAAGGATATGGTAGCAGCAAAGGATTGGGACGGAATCGCAAAGCTTTGCCGTGAAGCATACGATCTTACACACTGATATGACGGTTTTACGAGGGTCTAAGGGCCCTCGTAAAATAAAAATAAAAAATCAAAAATTTGTGTTGACATTCAATCAGCTATTCGCTAGAATAACTGAGTCGCTTGAAACGAGCGACAAAATGAGTCAGTAGCTCAGCTGGATAGAGCAACGGCCTTCTAAGCCGTGGGTCGGGGGTTCGAATCCCTTCTGGCTCATTTCTCTTTCTAAAAGAGAATTACATTGGTTCGCTTAAGCGACCGTAATATGGTGGGTATAGCGTAGTTGGTTATCGCGCCAGATTGTGGTTCTGGAGATCCCGGATTCGAGTTCCGGTACCCACCCTTAGCCAGCAGGCTAAAGTGGGGCTATCGCCAAGCGGTAAGGCACAGGCCTTTGACGCCTGCATTCGTTGGTTCGAATCCAACTGGCCCTGTTCATGAGGCTGTAGCTCAGTCGGTAGAGCACTTGACTTTTAATCAAGTTGTCGCGAGTTCGAATCCCGTCAGCCTCATCTCTTATGTATTTTCCTTGATGATTGATTCATCAAGTTTTTTTTATTTTAAAATTCTTTTAATCCCGATATCTTCTGAATATCCGGTCAAAAAACAAATCCCAAGAATTTAATCAAATATAAAAGTAAGGAAAAAAATATATGTTAAACAACTATGCTTATTTCAGCTTTGGAAACATAGCTATAAATCCCTTTCTATATCATTTTTTTGAAAAAATAAGGAATGCCGCAACATTAAAAACCCGCGAAAAATACCTGCCTTGCACAGAGCAGAAGACTCTTACGGAAAAGTCCATAATTGCAAACTTTGACTACGCTTTGAAACACAGAGAATTCAGAATTTACCTGCAGCCCCAGATGGATCCCTACGGGGATCTGATAGGCGCGGAAGCTCTGGTTCGATGGCGAAAAGACAGCAACACCATCATTCCGCCAAATGCATTTATCCCTATTCTTGAAAAATCCGATCTTATCGGCAAGCTTGACAGTTACATATGGGAGCTTGCTGTCTGTAAGCTCAGGGAGTGGAAGCATACAGAATTTAAAGACCTCCACATTTCCATCAATATATCCCCCAAAGATATGGAACTCATGGATGTTTTCAAGGTCATAACTGATCTTGTACATAAATATGATGTAGATCCGTCAAGGCTTCACCTCGAGATAACAGAATCCGTTATCATAAAAAATCCCTCTGTTGTAAACAATCTCATTATGCGTCTTAAGAAGGCCGGATTTCTGATCGAGATCGATGACTTCGGAAGCGGTTACTCTTCACTGAATATGCTTAAAGACATCAATGCCGACGTGATAAAGATCGACACGGGATTTCTCAGCAAATCTTCAAACGAAGACCGGGGAGAGATAATTCTGGATTCTATCATCTTTATGGCTAAACGTCTCGGCATAGGAACCGTAACCGAGGGTGTAGAAACACCAAATCAGTTTGCAATGCTTAATTCCATGGGATGTGATGTCTATCAGGGCTACCTTTTCTCAAAGCCCGTTTCCGTCAAAGACTTCGAAAATAAATACAGTAATCTCTGCAGGAAAGAGCTGATTCCTTCATAAATGTCCCGCCTTTATTTATTTCCCGACAGCTTTATGCCGAAATAAAACTCAGAGATTAAAGCTCCCAAAAGTGCGTTAATAGAGGAGGGACGGAGTTCCCGGCTCTTTTTGAAAATAAATTACCGGGTCAAAAAACACTGGATAATCCGCCTCTCATTTGCTAAGATAAGACGGTGATTGTATCATACACAAACGTGAGGTTGTGGCGGAATTGGCAGACGCGCAGGATTTAGGTTCCTGTGTCCCTGACGTGTGGGTTCAAGTCCCATCAACCTCAGAAATCAAACAAACGGCAGAAGCCCCATTCCCTCAGGAATTACGTGGCTTCTGCCGTTTTTGTTTTTTCCTGGTTTTCCGCCATTTCAGAAAAACGACAAGCTTGTTATTCCGGTACTTAACATCGGACTTCTCGATGATGTCTGCCCAAGTCCCCCCGGATTCCCATATGACTCCGGGTATTATACTGTGAAAGTAATGAAAGAATTTTTCTTTTGATCCCGGATATGCAAAAAAAATACGTCAAATTTTCGACTCAACTATGCTATTATTATATATAAGATTTTGTTCGTGATAATCAGTCAAAACAGAAGGAGATGCATATGAACAGGACTCCTCCCACCTGCTAAAGCAAGTGGGTTTCTGTCCATGACAACGAAAGGATATTATTATGATAAATCCAAATACATCAAACTTCATAAAGTCAATGAACCTCAAAGCTTCAACTTTTAACAGTCCGTTTGATACGAAGGACATTACTGCCAAAAGTGTAGTGAATAAAAAGACATCAACATCTAAACGTTTAATTAAACTGCAGGCGCTTTCGATGGCGTTTTTCATGCTCCTCGCATTTCCCGCGGAATCCCTCGCCTATACCATCATAGGAGAGGGAACCATCGCAAATACCGGAATGAGTGAACCCACTTACGCCATGAATCCAAACGCCCGGGGTATAGATGCTTCAACAATGACATTGCAGCAGATAGAAGACGCAAAGGGTGCCTGGCTGTGGGCTGACACCACAGGAAACGGGCTGGCAGAAAGATACTATTTCCTGAATTCCGATTCTTATCTTGTCAACACCGTCACCCCGGATGGATTAACAGTGGATCCCCTTGGTCGGTGGACAGTTAACGGTCATGTCATGGTTCGTATGAGCAGTGATCAAAATGCTGTAAACCTGGCAAAAGTGAGAGCTGCCCAGCTGCACGGAAACAGCTTCACCGGAATATATTCCGGTCCCATAACGTTCCAAAACACAAAGACAAAATACTATACCATGGAGATTACAGAAACCTCCGAAACCGTGCTCAATGTACTTCTGCTGGACGATGATGGCCTTGATACAATCACCTACACCTACGTCGGCAAGAATATTCCTCATCCCGGCATCATAATGTTTAAATCAAACCAAAAGGATCAGGAATCATATTTATTATTCTCTGATTACAATACAATCGTTTATTACAATTACGATGGCAGTATTGCAGGACAGCTTTCAAAAATAGGCTGAGAATAAAGCCTGTTTATTGACCGTCCCTCATCAGAGATAATAGATAAAAAATATACGCATATATAAGATCCGACAGGGTCTGCATTTATATTTCAGATTTAGCCGGCGAAAAAAAGCGTTTATAGGAGAGCTTTATGAGAGCATTAACAGTTTTTATTGACGAGCAGTGGCTTGCCGCTGTTTCGGAAAAAGACATGAGTGTTCCTTCACACATCATTGCCAAGGACATGACAGAACAACTTCCTCTGGAAGTACAGTACCTTGGAGTCACAAAAACCACCTTTATCTATGATGAAAATGTTCTTGACGAGGAGAAAGCGGTTTACTACCTTAGACAGATTCTCCAGAACAGATTCGAGATGGATTACGATGTTCAGGAAGCCATAATCAACTACAGAATCAGCGCCCTCAGTGATGAGGACGAAGAAGATGATGAATCAGAGCAGAATGAACCTGAATCCGGAGGCACTCATAAGAGAAAATCTTCCGGCAAAGAATCCCATACCGAGAAGCTTACCGGTTTCGAAGAAGGCGGCAGCAAAGAAAGCGGCCATGAACAGGCAAAGGGGGCATCAAGCCGCAAACGCATGAGGACAGCTCCTGATACATCCACGAAGGAGGATTCCGAAGACTCTGATGATACAGAAATAGTAACAGTAGGGGAAGAGGGCGCCGGCACCCTGGGTAAGCCTTCCAAAAAAGGCAAGGATCAGGATAATGTAAAATCCAAAAAATCCGAGAAAAAGCTCGGACAGGATCCCATCTCCTTCGGAAACAAGAAGGAAGACGGCGACATCGCCCCGGCTTTTCAGAGAATAAAGAATCTTAAAGGAAGTGACAGTCTCATTTCACTTTGCGAACGCCTGAACCGCATCGCTCCGGCTCTTCAGACAGAGGAGTTCATTGATGTCCTGGAGGACAGAGCCTATCTTTTCTCGGCAGAGCAGGATATAGGCATTAACGCCAGAGTCTCAATGTTTTTCGATCTCATGCGTGATGAGAATCTGCTTCCGTCAGAGTACGGCGGCTGTGAGATACAGCTTGCCTGCGGAAGATCCATAGGTCTTCCCACCACCATGGCAAAGCAGTTCATAGTCCAGACCGAGGCCAGTATGTACTGCATAGATATCAGCGCCTGGGTTGGACAGATAGACGATCCTGAGTTCAGAGATTTCCTTCTGTTCCTGTACGGACAAAAGGATATGTACAGATATGTTTTCAGGATACCCTACGTTGAGAAGAAGATCCTTAATCAGGTAGCGGATGTAATAGGGGATATCTTTACTGTCGAAGTGGTAACACTTCCTCCTCTTAACCAGAAGCTTCTTGAGGAAACAGCGGTTTCCCAGCTTGAGGATTACGGCTACAGCATTTCCCCGGAAGCTCTGACCATATTCAGAAAACGTATAGCGGAAGAGAAGTCCGATGGACGTTTCTATGGAATGAATACCATAGGAAAGATAGTTAAGGAAATGGTTCTCAAGAAGCTGGAGCAGAGCATCACGGAAGAAGAAAAGGATAAACCGGATGCAAAGAATGAAAAGAAAAAGTCATCCAAAGCTTCAGAAAATAAAAAGCACACAGAAGAAAAGAGCCTTACGGAAATTACCGGCAAAGACATTGGCGACCTTATAGTAAAGCACCACGATACCTCAACTCCGGAGCAGGAGCTTGTGGATATGATCGGCACCGAGGAGGTCCGTGAACAATTAAATATCCTCATTAAGGAAATGTCGGAAACGAAACAGCCTCTCAATATAAGGTTTGTGGGTAATCCCGGAACAGGCAGAACTGTTGTGGCGAGACTTCTCGGCGATATCCTTCGTGAGAAAGGCATTCTCAAAAAGGGCGAGATCATAGAGCACAGCATGAAGGATCTCATGGGAACAGTCCCGGGAGAAACCGTTCCAAAAACTCTCAGCATATGCAGAGATGCTCTGGACTCCATACTCTTCATAGATGAGCCATATCCGGAAATCAAAGAGATGGTTGGCGATTTGGATGAGGAAAGCGAAGATTTTGACGATACTGATGAAGATAACGACAAACCTGAATATGACTTCCATAAGGAAGCGCTGGAAACTCTTATCTCGGAAATGGAAGCCAACAGGAATCTGGTTGTAATCCTTGCACTCACATTCGAAGAACTTGAAAAAGTACGTAAGGATGTTCCTGACATAGATAAGGTAATGTACAGTGAAATCGAGTTCAAAGACTTCAGCAGAAAGGAACTCGGCGATATATTCCTCAGGATGGTCCGCAGAAATAAGTTCAGTCTCGAGGAAGGACTCCGTGAAGAGATCCTTAAGTATTTTGACAAGCTTCCGGAAAAGGTTACAAAGTCCGGCAAGTTTACCAACGCCCGTTATGTAAGAAATCTTTTTGACATGACCTGGTCAAAAACTCTTCTCCGGGCTGAGATCGACCAGAATGACGGACGCCTCATAACCAGACAGGACTTCCGCCTGGCTGCTTCGGAAAGTGCCGAGATACTTAACAAGAAGGAACCCCGCAAATATCCTCTGGGTTTCAGGCTTGAGACTGATGATTAAAGGCACTTCGGGATCAATGCTTTCGACCTTGAAAATTCCGGACCGAGTTTACATTCCGGACATCCGGGAAAGGCAAAAATATGACAGATATTGACTTAAAAACACTTATAGAGAAGGCACTGGACATGCGAAACTTTTCCTATGCCCCATACTCTCACTTCAGGGTAGGGGCCGCACTCCAAAGCTCCGACGGCCGGATCTTCGGAGGCTGCAACGTGGAGAATTCCAGCTACGGGGCAGCAAACTGTGCCGAAAGGACAGCATTTTTTAAAGCTGTAAGTGAAGGAGTAAAGGATTTCAAACGTATCGTGATCACAGGAGGACTTGAGGGTGAACCTTTACAGTATGCCTCGCCCTGCGGCATCTGCCGGCAGGTCATGAGGGAATTCTGCAATCCTGACACCTTCGAGATCATACTTGCCAGGAGCACGGAAGACTACAAAATTTATACATTGGCCCAGCTGCTCCCTGAGAGCTTCGGACCGGAAAACCTGCTTCAGTAAAAATAACTATAAAAGAAATCCACCGGGGACGGTGGATATAACCAAGGCCAGTCAGGGCCCCTGACTGACACATAAATTCTAGGAGGAAATGAAAAATGCCAACACCGCACAACAAAGCAAATCTTGGAGACATTGCAAAAACTGTCCTTATGCCGGGAGATCCCCTTCGCGCAAAGTACATCGCAGAAACCTATCTTGAGAATCCCGTATGCTTCAATACAGTAAGAAATATGCTGGGCTTCACCGGAACCTACAAGGGTAAGAGGGTTTCCGTCATGGGCGGCGGAATGGGCGTGCCTTCCATCGGCATCTACAGCTATGAGCTTTACAACATGTACGACGTAGACAACATTATCCGTATCGGCTCTGCCGGAGGTTTACAGGACGACCTCAATCTCAATGATGTCATCATCGCCATGGGTGCCTGCACGGATTCCAACTACGTATCACAGTTTGAGCTTCCGGGAACCTTTGCACCTATCGCATCCTACGGTCTTCTCGCAAAGGCAGTTGATGCCGCTGCAAACCTGAAGGTGGATGTGCACGTTGGAAATGTCTTAACCTCAGATGTATTCTACGACAAGAGAAAAGGTAAAAACGAAAGGTGGAGAGACATGGGCTGCCTTGCCGTTGAGATGGAGTCTGCCGGTCTTTACATGAATGCTGCCGCAGCACACAAGAATGCTCTTACCATACTTACCATTTCCGATCATCTTTTCAAGTCCGGTGAGCTTACCGCAGATGAGCGTGAAAAGTCCTTTAACAACATGATGCTTATTGCATTGGAGCTTGCATAGTGTGAAAAAATCATTCATTACTATTTGTGCCGCCAACTCAAAACGGCGGAATGGGGATTATTATGATTAATTATTCAGAAGACAAAACCATGTATCATATTGGCGTTGCACCGGGGCAGGTAGGACGATATGTCCTGCTTCCCGGTGACCCTAAACGCTGTGAAAAGATTGCGAAGTATTTTGATAATCCGGAATTCGTAGCGGATAACCGTGAATATGTTACCTACACGGGAACTCTCGACGGAGTTCCTGTGTCCGTTACCTCAACGGGCATCGGCGGTCCTTCCGCTTCAATTGCCCTTGAAGAGTTGTGCATGTGCGGTGCTGATACCTTTTTGCGCGTAGGAACCGCAGGTGGCATGGATCTCAATGTCGAGTCCGGAGATGTAGTCATTGCCAGCGGCGCGATACGTATGGAGGGAACTTCAAAAGAGTATGCTCCCATCGAGTGGCCCGCTGTCCCGGATTTTGAAGTGACCTCTGCTCTTAAAACTGCCGCAGAGAATCTGGGCTTCAAACATCATGTGGGAGTTGTGGAATGCAAGGATGCCTTCTACGGTCAGCACAAACCGGAGGATCTTCCCGTTAATTACGAGCTCCTGAACAAATGGTATTCCTGGCTTAAGCTTGGCTGCAAAGCCTCCGAAATGGAGTCCGCTGCCATCTTTACCGTAGGTGCCTATCTCAGGGTAAGAGTGGGCGCGGTTCTTTTCGTTATGTCAAACCAGGAACGTGAGAAGGCCGGACTCACAAATGTAATCGAACATGACACGGACAAAGCCATTCGAACTGCCATTGAAGCCATCCGTATCCTCATAAAACAGGATCAGGCGAAGGGTAAATAAGGATTGTATTTATGAATTTAACCCAGGAAGAAAAGTATATGAAGCTTGCCATCCGGGAAGCTCAAAAGGCTGCCATGAGCGGTGATGTCCCCATAGGCTGCATCATAGTCTATGACGGTACAGATCCAAACACCAAGGCAGATAAGAATGCTGAAGCTCACGGCATCCTCCCGGGAACCATCATTGGCAGGGGCTACAACAAGCGTAATAAAATGCACAGTTCCCTTATGCATGCGGAAATCATAGCCATCAGGAAAGCATGCAAGGCATTTGATGACTGGCGGCTGGAAGACTGCACCATGTATGTCACCCTGGAGCCCTGTCCCATGTGTGCGGGAGCTATCGTCCAGGCCAGGATTCCGAGGGTTGTCATAGGTGCAATGAGTCAAAAGTCCGGCTGTTGCGGTTCGATACTTGATATGCTGCATGAGGAAAGGTTCAATCACCAATGTGAAGTAACAAAAGAACTCCTTCTTGATGACTGTACACATTTGATGACGGATTTTTTCCGGAATATGAGGAACAGAGAGAAGTAAGCATTATCCCAAAAACAACAATGGCGGAAACCCACAACATAAAAGTGACGGGTTTCCGCCATATCAACGAAAGGCAAAATATATGAAGCGATGCATAATTGTCGGTGCGGGTGACTATTTCGGAATCCCGATAGAGCTAACAGAAGAGGACTACATCATAGCCGCTGATGCAGGTTATACCAATTTGAAAAAGTCCGGCATACACCCGGATCTCCTTGTGGGGGATTTCGACTCAATGCATATCGATGGGGTAGCAGGCACCACCGGTCCCGTAAAGGATCTCGACATATTTGAGGATGCCGAAAAAGCCGACTACATCCATCATCTCAGGAAAATGAAGGTTGACGGCATTGAAACAAAGGTTATAGATCCTGTGAAAAATGATCCCGACATGATGGCCTGTGTACGGCTTGGTCTCGAACAGGGCTTTACAGAATTCCATATCATAGGAGGAACCGGAAAACGCATCGATCATAGCATCGCCAATCTTCAGATACTTGGATTTCTGGCATCACGGGGCTGCCGGGGATATGTTTACAATGAATTTCAGATCATAACGGCCATACATAACGAAGCCATGAAATTTCCGGCAGAAATGAAGGGCTATTTTTCGGCCCTGGCTCTGTCGGACAGATGCCGGGGAGTTACAGAAAAAGGCTTTAAATACATTGTTAATGATGTGGAACTGCAAAACACCATGCCCACCGGAATAAGCAATGAGTTCGTTGGGACAGAGGCGGAGATAAGTGTTAAAGACGGAACCCTCCTTCTTATATATGATCAGATGAAGGTGCACAAATTCAGTTGCTGTAAATGACCAGCCTTATCGCGAAAAAAAGAAATTTTTTTATTTCTAAAATTTCTATGACAGTTTTGCACATTGCTTGAATAGAAAAATATGTTCTGTTATAATTCGCTTAAGAAGTAAATAACTGGAACGTGCGAGGCCGCACAAATTGAACCTACAAATACGACATACGGGATTCCGATATCTGAATACATAATATAATGCCTTCCGTTTGGTAAAGGACTATAGTGGTATTCGTGGGGTCTCCCACCTAGCAAACAGGCTAGGAGTCAAGCGTGTGGTACGGCGTTTTGGTCTTACTCCAAAAAATCGTATGATTTTTAAACCGGTGAGATGTTCACCGGTTTTTTTGTCAGCATCGGGAAGAAAAAAGCTCCCCCTATTCTGTTAATAAAAAGAAAATTCAGTTATACTATGCTATAATTCTTAAGTGAAGTATCATATTTATAGTAGTAAAAAGAGCCGATTAAGTCATAACCTATATCTGCTCTGAATGTGATTCTTCACTATTGTAGTTTTATATTAGACAGGCCGAAATCTTTCGCCTGATGCTTATACACAATCATCCCGGAGGACAGCAGTGAATAAAGAGAAGTGGGAAACACAGAAACGTTGGGGTATAACGGCATTCCTGGTCATAGTTGGAAGTGCCTTTGTTATACTGACCTTACACAACTTTAAAATCGTAACCGACTGGTTCAACAAGCTTATAGGTATATTATCACCCATCATAACCGGTGCTGTCATGGCTTATCTTGTGAACCCTGCCTACAAGCTTATTTATAAATATACCGGCAAGCTTCTGGACAAAGTCATCAAACCATCCCCTAAACAAAACACCGAAAATGATATTCATAAGAGAGAGAAATTCATCGCAAGAGTCAGCCGTATCTCTGCTACGATTTTTTCAGTGCTGTTTGTGTTGATAGCAGTCTTCGGACTCGTTTCAATGATCATTCCTGAACTTTCCAAGTCTTTGGGCAGTCTGTATACTACTTTGAGAGGTCTCGACGCTGATGACCTCTCAGAGATATTTGAAGTCTCGTCGGATACTCATGGTGTAGGAGAACGTATATATAATGCCATACTTGGCTTTACAAATGATACCGGTATAAGTGCTTATCTTGCTGAAGAAGTACAAAAATCAAGTGCTTCCATTCAGAACTATATTCAGAACTCCCTGCTCCCCAGCCTGAGAAATATTATGACTTCCCTGGGAATAGGAATATGGTCAGCTGTAACATGGGTCAAAAACTTCCTTATCGGTCTCATCGTCATGGTCTATCTTATCAATTCCAAGGATTCCATGCAGATAAGCGCCCGCAAGATTCTTTTCGCTATACTTCCGGAGAAGTATGCACAGAAAGTGTTATCTGAGTTAAAAGAGATTGATAAGATGTTCGGCGGCTTCATTGTCGGAAAGATCATTGATTCCTTTATCATTGGTATAATCTGCTTCGTAGTCCTGGGCATAATGGATATGCCTTACACTATGCTGGTTTCCGTTATAGTGGGAGTTACCAATATTATCCCATTCTTCGGACCTTTTATCGGAGCCATACCTTCCATCATACTTATATTGATACAAAGCCCTATCAAGGCCCTGTATTTTGCCATCTTTATCCTGATCCTTCAGCAGCTAGACGGTAACATCATCGGCCCCAGCATACTTCATGGATCAACCGGTCTCAGCAGTTTCTGGGTTCTGTTCTCCATCCTTTTGTTCGGCGGTCTCTTTGGATTTGTAGGTATGATCGTGGGAGTTCCCATCTGGGCCATCATCCTTCAGGGAGTAAAGCGCCTGACCCAGCACCTTCTGGATAAGAAAAAGCTAAATCTGGATGATCAGGGGAGACCAATAGCAGATAACATTACAAACGCAGAAAAGTAGAAGTAGAGCAGAACCGGATTCAGAACTGCTCACATTAAAGCAGACAAATTACTATTTTACGTTGTTTTAAAAGCCATCTGAGATAGTTCCCGCCAGCGAGAGCCCTCCCGGATGGCTTAGTTTTGTGTGTTTTGTGAACCGGTTTATAAAATTATATTGTAAGCGCTTTAAGTGTTGAAATTCCGCCATTCTTATGTATAATAAATATTGGTTCGGATAACCTCTTCCGGCAGAGCTCCGGACCCCATTTTTATAAACTAAAGAGCATTGTTTTTTTCAGGAGGCTATCAATGGATATAAGATACAGTGCAAATCAGAGAGATGTAAAAAGATACACAACAGAAGAACTCAGAAACGAATTTCTGATCACAGACCTTTACAAACCGGACGAAGTAGTTGCAGTATACTCACATGTTGACCGTATGGTTACATTTGGATGTATGCCTGTACATGAAACAGTTTCTCTGGACAAAGGCATCGATTGCTGGCATAATTTTGGAACACACTATATACTTGAAAGACGTGAGATAGGTATCTTCAATATCGGCAGCGGATCCGGAAAGATCCTGGTTGACGGTACAGAATATAAGCTTGGCTACAAGGATTGCCTTTACATCACAAAGGGAGCAAAGGAAGTTCTTTTCTCATCTGATGATGCAGAGAAGCCCGCAAAATTCTACATGGTATCGGCACCTGCCCATGTAAGCTACGAAACAAAGCTTATAACCATGGCAGAAGCAAACCACAGACCCTGCGGAGAGCCGGAGCTTGCAAACCAGCGTGTCATTAACCAGTTCATCCATCCCGATGTACTTAAGACTGCCCAGCTCAGCATGGGTATGACAGAGCTTAAGCCGGGTTCAGTATGGAACACCATGCCTGCTCATACACATGAGAGACGTATGGAGATCTATACCTATTTTGAGGTACCCGAGGATCAGGTTGTATTCCACTTCATGGGTGAACCTCAGGAAACAAGACATATAGTAATGCACAATTATGATGCTGTTATCTCACCTTCATGGTCCATTCATTGTGCTTCCGCAACCCATAACTACACATTTATCTGGGCTATGGGTGGAGAAAATCAGGAATTTGATGATATGGACAATATTTATACACCAGATTTGCGATAAATATAGTAGAATAGTGTGGTGGTCTGTCGTATAATGTCAGACCGAAACATTATCAAAAAGGAAACCCTGTGACAGGGTGAGGAGATTTTTATGGCAACATTACTTGAAACCTGGAGAACCCAGGCTTACGGCAACGGACTTTCAAAGGCTGACCAGGAGAGACTCTGGCAGGAGTACTTCGCACTTGAGAAGGGATTCTATGAGGAAGTACTCAAGGATCCTTCACATGTATACGAAGGAACTGTCAAGGAGCTTGCTGACCACTTCGGCATCGACGTATTCCATTTCACAGGAGTACTTGACGGAATCGACGAGTCTTTAAAGGGATATCATAATCCTATCGAAACCATGGACGAGAACACTCAGGTTAAGATCGAGATCGATCCTGAGAAGCTTTACTACAACATGGTAGAGGCAAAGGCTAGCTGGCTTTACGGACTTCCTGCATGGGATTCCATCCTTACAGAAGAGAAGCGTCATGAGCTTTACCGTCAGCAGAAGGCTTCAGGAACCATCCGCAGAGAAGGAAAGAAGATCTATCCTAACGATCAGTGCCCTTGCGGATCAGGCAAGAAGTACAAGAAGTGCCACATGCGCATAGACCAGGAAAATGAGCTCAAGGCTATGGCAGGAGCTGAACAGTAATGTCTGATAAGATCAGGACAAACATCAGTGCCGGTGTGGAGGGTAATGCTTCCGCCGGCACTGATAATGATAGAATCCTTACGGATTCTTTTGAACCGCTCAAAGCCGCGAGGCTCCCTCGATTAAAAATCGAGGGCAGTCATGATTATGTGGTAAGAGCAACTGCGGCTAATGGACTGATCAGAGCATTTGCATGCACAACCAGAGATCTGGTTGAGGAATGCAGAAAAACCCACAACACCTTCCCTATATGTACAGCAGCCATCGGAAGACTTATGAGCTCAGCGCTGATGATGGGTGTTGACTTAAAGGGTGACAGAAGCGTGCTCACACTTACCATAAAGGGCGACGGTCCTATAAAAGGATTAACAGCCACTGCCGACAACCTCGGCAACGTGAAAGGATTTGTTTCCAATGCCAATGTCCTTCTTCCTCCAAACAAAGCAGGACATCTCAACGTGGGAGAAGCTCTCGGAAAAGGCAAGCTCAGTGTCATAAAGGATATCGGTCTCAAGGAGCCCTACATCGGTTCCGTGGATCTTCAGACCGGAGAGATCGCGGAAGATCTTACGTATTATTTTGCCGTATCCGAGCAGATACCTTCTTCAGTGGGACTCGGTGTTCTTATGAACACAAACAACACTGTAAAGCAGTCCGGCGGTTTCATCCTTCAGCTTATGCCGGATGCCACGGAAGATGTTATCTCAAAGCTTGAAGAAAAGCTTTCAAACATCAAGTCTGTTACAGCCATGCTTGACGAGGGCATGACACCTGAGGAGATGCTTCAGTTTATCCTCGGTGATATGGATCTGGAGATCAATGAACATATACCTGTCCGTTTTCATTGCAACTGCAGCAGAGAGAAAGTATCAAAGGCTCTTATCTCCCTTGGAAAGAAGGAGCTTGAAGATCTGATCGCTGACAAAAAAACACAGGATGTTTTCTGTGATTACTGCGAAAAGCATTATAGTTTTTCTGTGGCCGAGCTTCAGGAACTTTATGATTCAGCAAAATAACCCCCGGAGACGTATGGTACCGGAACGGACCCCGGGGACGGAGTTCGTGGCTCATTTTCCGAATGAACCACTTACTCCGTCCCCGGGGTTCATATTATTTTTATTTATGCTTCACCCTTCAAAAATGTATGACTGGTTTGTATACATTTGATTGACCTTGATTTTGGTTTATGCTAATATTTATTCCGTTGCAGTAATTATTCTGCATTACTTTATGGAGGTATACACAATGAAGGGTACAGTTAAGTGGTTCAACAATCAGAAGGGTTATGGTTTCATTTCTGATGAGTCAGGCAAGGACGTTTTCGTTCACTATTCAGGTCTTACAGGTGATGGATTCAAGTCACTTGAAGAGGGACAGAATGTTGAGTTCGACGTTCAGGATGGCGCAAAGGGACCTCAGGCAGTAAACGTAGTTAAGCTTTAATTTTTAGATTTCCACGTACCTTAATTGTAATTAATATATTATTTGCAAGAAAAGTATCAGAGGACTAAACAGAAAAGCAAAGCGGTATCCGAAGGGATACCGCTTTTACTTTGCAATAACTTAAGCGCTGCAATACACAGTTCTTATACTTGCGATTAAAATACCCTTCGCTTATAATTACCGTTATGAAAATGTCATCAAGAAAAACAAGTTTATACGGGATGCTTCTGGCACTGGCTATGATTCTGAGCTATGTAGAAGCGATGATTCCCATCAATATAGGTGTCCCCGGAGTCAAACTGGGACTTCCGAATATAGTTACAGTCATAGGTCTTTACACATTGGGTGCTGTGCCAACATTAATCATAAGTTTCCTGAGAATCCTTCTGGTAAGCTTTATGTTTGGCAACACCATGACTCTGGCATACTCTCTGTCAGGTTTTGCACTTAGTTTCATCACCATGACCATACTTATAAAAATTGGTGGTTTCCAACGGACAGTTGTAAGTATCACCGGCGGTGTGATGCATAATGTTGGACAGCTTTTAGCTGCGGTGATATTACTTCACAGCGATGCACTGTATTTTTATCTCCCTGTACTTATGGTTGCGGGAGTTGTTGCAGGCGCACTGATAGGTTTGGTATCCGGTCTCATAGCAGACCGTATAAAGTTATACCTGAGACAGGCTCAGACCCTGTAAAGTATAAAATAATCATAAACAAAAGCGAAACATATATTCGTTATATTGATTTTCAATTTCAACCATGATACAATTGCTCGGCAAACATTTGTTTGTCGAGTTTTTTAAAGCATTTTACTTTTTTAGCACATAAACTGGAGTAGTAATGGGAAAGAATTACATTAAGATCAGGGGAGCCAGCGAACACAATCTCAAGCATGTGGATCTGGACATCCCAAGGGATGAGCTTGTTATCATGACAGGATTATCAGGCTCAGGTAAATCATCGCTGGCATTTGATACAATTTATGCCGAAGGACAGAGAAGATATATGCAGTCCCTCTCATCCTATGCAAGACAGTTCCTGGGACAGATGGAAAAGCCAAAGGTGGATATGATCGAGGGTCTGAGCCCTGCCATATCCATTGACCAGAAATCAACAAACAGAAACCCCCGATCTACGGTCGGAACCGTTACCGAGATTTATGATTACATGCGTCTTTTGTACGCCCGTGCCGGTATCCCTCACTGCCCGAATTGCGGAAGAGAGATCAGACGACAGACCGTAGATGAGATCGTGGATCAGCTGCTTCTCATGAAGGACGGAACCCGTATCCAGCTGCTTGCTCCCATAGTAAGAGGAAAAAAGGGCATGCACGAAAAGGTTCTGGACAGCGCCCGTCGTTCCGGATATGTAAGAGTGCGTATCGACGGAAATCTCTACGAGCTTTCCGAAGAAATAAAGCTTGAGAAAAACATCAGACATAATATCGAAATAGTAGTTGACCGTCTCGTCATAAGAGAGGGCATAGAAAAACGTCTGGCGGATTCAACGGAACAGGTCATGCAGTTAAGCGGAGGCCATATGACTGTGGATGTAATCGGCGGTGAGCCGGTTAATTTTTCCACCAGTTTTGCATGCCCTGACTGCGGTATATCCATCGAGGAAATCGAGCCCAGAAGCTTTTCCTTCAACAATCCTTTCGGTGCCTGTCCCGAATGTTTCGGAATCGGCTATAAAATGGAATTTGACATTGCCCTCATGATCCCCGACGAGAGCCTGAGTATAAATGAAGGCGCCATCTCGGTTATGGGATGGATGAACTCAAAGGATGAGGGAAGCTATACCCATGCCATGCTGAAGGCGCTTTCCGAAAAATATGATTTCAGTCTGGATACACCTTTTAATGAATTAAGTGACAAGGCCAGAGACATAATCATTAACGGAACAGGAGACGAGAAGGTTACGGTTTACTATGAATCCCAGTTCGGAAACGGAAATGAACATCTTGTAGCCTTCGAGGGACTTGTTTCCAATGTTAACCGCCGCTACAGGGAATGTTTCTCCGACAGGATGAAGGCAGAGTATGAACAGTTCATGCGCATAACTCCCTGTCCAAGCTGTCACGGCGCGAGACTTAAACCCTCAAGCCTTGCAGTTACAGTAGGAGATCTCAATATTTACGAGACTACAACATTATCCATTACCAAGTTCAATGAATGGGTACAGGGACTGGAGCTCACCCCCATGCAGCATAAGATTGCTGACGAAATCCTGAAGGAGATCAAAAACAGGATAACCTTCATGCTGGATGTGGGTCTTGATTACCTGAGTCTGTCACGTGCTGCCGGAACTCTTTCCGGAGGTGAAGCCCAGCGTATACGTCTTGCCACCCAGATAGGATCCGGACTTGTGGGAGTAGCCTACATACTTGATGAACCGAGTATAGGACTGCATCAACGTGACAATGACCGTCTCATCGGCACTTTGAAACATCTGAGAGACCTGGGTAACTCTGTTCTTGTGGTAGAGCATGATGAAGATACCATGAGAGCTGCCGACTACATCATAGATATAGGACCGGGAGCAGGTTCCGAGGGCGGAGAAGTAATCGCCACCGGCAATATTGACGAAATCATGGCAAACCCCCGAAGCATAACCGGTCAGTACCTGAGCGGCAAGCTGAAGATCGAGGTGCCTAAGAAAAGACGTAAGCCCAACGGATGGATAAAGGTTGTCGGTGCACGGGAAAATAATTTAAAGAATATCGATGTGGAATTTCCTCTCGGTGTATTCACCTGTGTAACAGGAGTATCGGGATCCGGCAAGTCATCTCTTGTAAACGAAATACTTTATAAATCACTGGCACGCCAGCTAAACAGAGCCCGTATCATAGCAGGAAAGCACACACGTATAGACGGCATCAAACAGCTTGATAAGATAATCGCCATAGACCAGTCACCCATAGGCCGTACTCCCAGATCAAATCCTGCAACCTACACCGGAGTGTTTGATCTCATCAGAGATCTCTTTGCCGGCACCCAGGATGCAAAGTCCCATGGCTACAGTAAAGGCAGATTTTCTTTCAATGTTAAGGGCGGCCGATGTGAAGCCTGCCAGGGCGACGGCATCGTAAAGATAGAGATGAACTTCCTTCCGGATGTGTATGTTCCCTGTGAGGTATGTAACGGTAAGAGATTCAACAGAGAGACTCTGGATGTCAAATACAAAGGAAAGAACATTTACGACGTTCTGGAAATGACCGTCGAGGAAGCCCTTGAGTTCTTTAAAAATGTTCCTACCATAACCAGAAAGATACAGACACTATATGATGTGGGTCTAGGTTATGTAAAGCTGGGACAGCCAAGTACGGAGCTCAGCGGAGGAGAAGCCCAGCGTATCAAACTCGCTACAGAGTTAAGCCGCAGACCTACCGGAAAAACCATCTACATCCTTGACGAGCCCACTACAGGACTTCATTTCGCAGATGTCCACAAGCTTGTAGTCATGCTTGATAAGCTTGCCCAAAGTGGTAATACGGTAATAGTAATAGAGCATAACCTGGATGTCATCAAATGTGCTGATTACATCATAGATATCGGCCCAGAGGGCGGAGAGAAGGGCGGCACCGTTATAGCTAAGGGTACTCCCGAAGAAGTTGCGAAGGTTAAAGAATCTTATACCGGGCACTATATAAAGAAATATCTTAAAAAGTGACAGAAAAAAGGGATATCACCCGGATGTTCATCATCCTGGTGATATCCCTTTTTAGTGGACCAGACGGGAGTCGAACCCGTGTCCGAAAACAAATTCCCTCTCCTTCTACTATCATAGTACACTTCCAAGATTCCCCATCATAGCTAAGATGTGCACGTCTTGCTATGACCGGTATCCTCTGATACGCCCATTAAGAGGAGGAACTCTTAAAGTCGTTTCTCACATAGATGAGGCCAGGTTCTCAATGTGTGAGTGCAATGAGGCTGACCACGCAGCAATTAAGCTGCGTATGCGTAACTTGTATCGTTAGCGTTTATATTTAGGTTTGAAGTTTAACGCGACTGTCTTTCGGATAGCTTCTAAAGCTGCATCGTCCCCGTCGAAACCGGTACTAGCCCTTAATACGTAATGATAATAACGGATTTATAAAGACTTGTAAATAAACCTGTGGTTTAAAAATTTGTTTTTAATTTGTACAAGATTATTTAACCAAGTCTCTTTGCGTAACCATTTTTACATTCTCCGCTTCATACTTCAGGATATAATCTCACCCGGTGGTATTAAGTAACCCGCAAAGGTTTAGTTAATATCTATATCTTACCTGTTATGGTATATAAATTTTCGCTAACTATACCTTTTTAGGTTAGAACTAACCCATTTTAGCAATGTTTTTTTCTCCTAACAAGGTTAAAATTTCTGCATAAGGAGAAGAATCATGCCATTTATTAAAAAACGTGCAAAAAGCGAAAGAGTCTATCCGGAAGATCCTGTTTACAATTCCAAAAACTATAAGATTGACTGGAGTATCATATGCAGAAACATTGAAAGACGTCGCATCGAACTGAATCTTACACAGCAGAACCTTTCAGAAATAACAGGTATACCATCACTTAGACTTTCTCAGTTTGAAAATCATTCCAAAAGCGGCAAACATCCAAACTTCCATGAAATTGTCATATTAATGAATGCTTTAAAGATGGATGCCAATGCAATGTTCGATGGAATTCTGAGTTTGGAGCCTCTAAGCAGGACAGAAAAAAATCTGAATGAACTGTTGAAAAATATAAGTGCGGAAATTGCCAGGTCTGAGCTGTACGAAAGTGCTTCGGAAAACGACAAAAGACATATGCCCAAACCTCTCAAGGTAACTCCTTTCAAATTTGATGATTCCTCTCACAAAGTGGCGGATAATAAGGGCGACTACAACCAAAGCTGAATCATGATACCTATGACCTATAGTTTTAAAATACTAAATCTGTCATAAAATTTGACCTGCAGGTTTAGAATACTTAATCTGTCATAAAATTTGGCCTGCCAGATCGATCACATATGCATGGTCACTGAGCTGGTCAATAGGATTCACCTCACAGGCATTGATATCCCTGACCATCAGATTAAGCTCTTCAAAATTCATACGGCTCACCTCCACCGGCAAAACTATAACCTCATGAACAGAAGCGGGCAGCATGAAGAGAGTGTCGTACCCGTGGCTTCTTGCCCAGTTCTTAACAGCTTTTTTGTTGAAGATCTGCACCGCACCGTTCAATCTCTTTTCATTGGAAACAACATACATGGGTACATCATATTCATCTGGATCATCAAGCTTTCCGAGAATTTCCTCAAAAACACTCCTCATAGGCTTGATGCAAATGTTTTCTTCCGAAAATGTATTTCTCTCGGCTCTTTCCCAGACCTCTTTATCACTAAGCCCTGCATTGTCCAGAATCGCCCGGCTAAGCTTAACTTTCCAGCTGCTTCCATCTTTATTGTCACCGGAGATAAACAGGAACTGCTCAATGCCTTCAAATTCAGATGGCCGCTTGATCAGGTCCTGATCCGAACTTCTCTGAACACCTATGGCCACCCTATTAAGAATATTCTCCTTTGAAATAAGTTCATCAGGGTCCCCGATATCAGGATCCTGGCTTCTTGCCATACGGCGTTCAATAACGTCGCAGGCAACTTTGGCATTTTCAAGATTTCTTATTCTTTCCGTGATATAAACGCAGGGTGAGATGATCTCATTTTTATCCTTTCTGATGGTTATTCCCGTCATAGGGACTGAATTTTTTACAACCTTGTGAATTGAAACTTCCTCATAACCGCGAGTTAATAATTCATCTCTGATCTCATATTCATTTGTCATTGTTTTTAATTCTCCTTATTTTTGAAACTTCGACCCGCAGAAAAAGGGGTCGTCAAGAAAGCTCAGGTTTACACATAAAACCTGAAACAGATGGAATTGTTGTTAGTTGAATTTTTGATTGACCTGAAAGGTCAGAACAGCCTGATAATAAAGATTTAGTTTCGGTTTAAGCGCATAACCGAAAGCTTCACAAGACGATCGAATCCCTGAAGCCCTTTTATCTTATACAAGCATTAAAGAAATATACAGAGTCAACCCAGGCTTAATAAATAATGAAAACCTGAGAAACTCTTTTGTTAAAAACCATGATTTTTTTGATCACAGTCTTCGTGCTTTACTATATTTTAGTTTCCGTCCGGTGTCAACATGAAATTATTTTTTTATAAGACTTCCAAATCATTATGTGCTAGAATTATCAATGTTTTCAAAGGGTATATGCATTGTTCCGATCTCAGAAACGGCGAAGCATATATGAATCATCCCGCAAAACAAGGAGGCATTTTTTTGTATGGAACAGTTTTTTAAACTAAAGGAACACGGTACAACTGTAAGGACCGAAGTCGTTGCAGGTGTAACAACATTTTTGACCATGGCATACATCCTTGCCGTAAACCCTAACATACTGGGTTCCGTCATGGACAGAAGCGGCGTATTCGTTGCAACAGCAATTGCGTCAGCATTGGCAACCTTCATCATGGCATTTTTTGCAAATTACCCCATCGCACTTTCAGCAGGTCTGGGTCTTAACGCATATTTCGCCTATACCGTATGTCTCGGCGAGCTTGCCGATGTTGAGAATCCTTTCACCATCGCTCTTACAGCGGTTCTCGTAGAGGGTCTTGTATTTATCCTCCTCTCGGTATTCAAGGTGAGAGAGCAGATGATCAACGGAATACCTCAGAACCTCAAAAACGGTATCTCTGCAGGTATCGGTCTCTTCGTTGCATACATAGGACTTCAGGGCGCAAACATTATCTTTTTTAATGTTAACGACGGAAGTGCTACCATAACCCTCGGAAGCTTTGCAGATCCAAGAGTTGCCCTTGCGCTCATCGGATTCATTATCATCATAGTACTTGTTAACTATGAGATTAAGGGTGCGGTTCTCATCGGAATCCTTGCTACATGGATCCTCGGAATCCTTGCCGAGTTCGCAGGCTGGTACAAAGTTGACATCGATGCAGGAGTTTACAGCCTCATCCCGGATTTCTCACAGGGATTACAGCTAGGAGGCATCGCAAACACAGCATTCAAGTTTAACTTCGGATGGGTTGCAAAGAACCTTATTCAGTTCATCGCTATAGTATTTTCATTCCTTTACGTAGACCTTTTTGACACAGTCGGCACTGTAGTCGGCGTTGCTGATAAGGCAGGACTTCTTGATGAAGAAGGCAAGCTTCCACGAGTTGGAAGAGTTCTTATGGCAGATGCTCTGGGAACAGTAGCAGGCGCATGTCTCGGAACTTCAACCATCACCTCTTTCGTAGAGTCATCTGCAGGAGTTGCAGCCGGCGGAAGAACAGGTCTTACAGCATTCACAACAGGCTGCATGTTCCTTGTATCCTTACTGCTTTCACCTATTTTCCTTGCCATCCCGGGCTTTGCAACAGCTCCCGCACTTCTTTACGTTGGAATGCTTATGGTATCTTCAGCCAAGAAGATTTCCTTCGACGGAGATATCGCAGACACCGTAGGTGCTTACCTTGCAATGCTTATGATGCCGCTTTCATACTCAATCGCTACAGGTATCATGTTTGCAATTCTTGCATGGGTTATCATCAAGGCCTGTGAAGGAAAGTCAAAGGACGTAAGCCCGACCATGTGGGTAGTATTCGTGCTTTTCTGCCTGAGAATAATTACACTTATAATGAACTTCCAGTAATTAGATTTAGATGCGTGCTCTTTGGGAGCACGCATTTTTTGCGAAAAATTATATTAATTGTATATTGATTTATCATCTGATTTTTTATACATTGATTTACAGTATCTCGTTGTTTAAAAGGTTTGGAGGAAAAATGGCAAAAGAACTTGTTGTGGTACTGGACTTTGGTGGTCAGTACAACCAGTTGATTGCAAGACGAGTACGTGACCTCGGAGTTTATGCCGAAGTTTACGCATCTTCAATCGGTCTTGATAAGATCAAAGAATTAAATCCAAAGGGTATCATCTTTACAGGCGGACCTCAGTCTGTATATAAAGAGGAATCTCAGCACATCGACCCGGCTATCTTTGATATGGGAATACCTATCCTTGGTATCTGCTATGGTGCTCAGCTTATCGCCTATGAGCTTGGCGGCACAGTAAAGACTGCACCGGTTTCAGAGTATGGTCGTACCGAGGTGCTCATCGATGAACAGGATTCTGTTCTTCGCGGTGTTTCAGACAGCACCATCATGTGGATGTCCCACACTGACTACATTGCAGAAACACCAAAAGGCTTCAGGATCATTTCCCACACAGAGAACTGTCCTGTAGCAGGAATGGAGGATCCTGAGCGCAATATTTATGCGGTTCAGTTCCACCCGGAGGTACAGCATTCTGTAGAAGGAAACAAGTTATTCCATAATTTCCTTTATGATGTCTGCGGCTGCACCGGCGACTGGAAGATGGAGACATTCGTCCAGGATAAGATTGAGGAGATTCGTAAGACTGTCGGAAACGGCAAGGTGCTTCTCGCACTCAGCGGCGGAGTTGATTCTTCAGTTGCCGCATCTCTTATGGCAAAGGCCATCGGTAAACAGCTTACCTGCGTATTTGTTGATCACGGTCTTCTCAGAAAGAATGAGGGTGATGAGGTTGAGGCTATCTTTGGTGATAAGGGTCAGTATGATCTTAATTTCATACGCGTCAATGCAGGACCTGAGTATTTTGAAAAGCTTCAGGGAGTAGAAGAGCCTGAGAAGAAGCGCAAGATCATCGGCGAGCAGTTCATCAGAGTTTTCGAACGTGAAGCAAAGAAGATCGGCGCTGTAGACTTCCTCTGCCAGGGAACCATTTATCCTGATGTAGTTGAGTCAGGTCTCGGAAAGAGCGCAGTTATCAAGTCCCATCACAATGTCGGAGGACTTCCTGAGAAGGTTGAGTTCAAGGCCATCATCGAGCCACTGCGTCTTCTCTTTAAGGATGAGGTTCGCCGTGTAGGTTTACAGCTTGGACTCCCTGAGTACCTTGTTTACCGCCAGCCATTCCCGGGTCCGGGACTCGGTGTCAGAATCATCGGCGAAGTAACTCCCGAGAAGGTTCGCATCGTTCAGGATGCGGATGCCATCTACCGTGAGGAAATCGCAAATGCAGGTCTCGACAGAAAGATCAGCCAGTATTTTGCAGCTTTGACCAATGTACGATCCGTAGGTGTTATGGGAGATTTCAGAACCTATGACTATGCTGTGGTTCTTCGTGCAGTTGAGACAGATGACTTCATGACCGCGGAAGTAACCAACATTCCTTTCGAAGTACTTGAAAAGTGCATGAACAGGATCGTAAACGAGGTTAAGGGAGTAAACAGAGTATTCTATGACCTTACGAGCAAACCGCCAGGGACGATAGAGCTCGAATAATTTCAAAGTGGATGAAAACCTTGATTTTTCAAGGCTTTCATCCATTTTTTGATTTCAGTGACAACCAAATGACAACATAGTCATTTTTTGGAATTATTCTCATGGATAATTTCAGATTTTGTATCAGTTATATCTTTTGCCAAATCTGGCTGATTTTCTCTCAATTTCCTACCGGACCAGATCCGGAACAACTTAATAAGGAATTAGTGCAAACGGGTTTTTCTGGGCCTTTTAGATGCCTTGGAAGACAGATTATCATCGGAGGCACCGGCTGAAATCTCTGCAGAAATATTTTTGATCCTATTTTCTAACTCAGGATCCTCTGCATAGCCATATTGTTTTTCCTCATCGATGTAATCAGGATAGAGGCTTTTCCATTCTTCGTATTCCTCATCCAGAAGATCACCGTTATCACACACATTACGGATGTAGCTCCAAAAACGAAGACATTCCTTCATCCCAAGATAATTCAATTTTTCAGATAAAGAGGATCCTTCTTTTACCGGACGCTGAACCAGATGTACTTCACCATCAATCAGTTTGGGAGATAACCCAAAGTAATCTTCTAAATCAAAGAGGATGTGCATAGCACTGAATACATTAGTAGGATCCGGATCAGCAAGAGCATTCTGATCTATGCCGAGGGCATCTGAAATCGTGTGTAGCGTAACCTCATCCGGGTAACGATTGCCTAATTCGTAGTTACGGATTGTTGATTCATTGAGCTGACATTTTTCACCAAGCTCTTTTTGTGTTAACCCCTTAAGGGTTCTGTATTTGCGTATTTTTTCACCTAATGGGTGAACATATTTAGTCTCAGCTTTTGCCATAAAATACGACCTTCTTTCTAAGAATTAATATAAGTAAATTATAGCACAAACAGTTCATATTTGAAATGTTTGTGTAAAATCGCATTGACAGTACAGAAATGAACGGTTAGTATAATATGTACAAACAGTACAGATATGAACTGATAAATCAGTTGTTATAAGGAGGAAAAATAAATGTTACAGGAAAAGACAAGATTCATGAATGCAAATGATGTAATGAAGGCTCTCGGAGTATCAGAGAGCAAAGCCTATAAGATCATCAGGGAGCTTAATGAGCAAATGAAGGCCAAGGGATATTACACAATACACGGTCGTATAAGTGCAAGATATTTTGCAGAGTGTTTTTATGGTTTTGATGAATAAAACAAAGTGAGGATGCAACATGGCAGTAATTAAGAATGAAGAAAACGGAACCTGGGAAGTCAGAACAAGATACACGGACTGGCAAGGTGCCGTTAAGCAGAAAACAAAGCGCGGCTTTTCCAAAAAAAGTGAAGCAATCGAATGGGAACAAAAATTTAAGCTGAAATCTTCTAAAGATATAGATATGACCTTTGGAGATTTTGTGGAAACCTATATTGAAGACATGAAACCAAGACTCAGGGAGAATACCTGGAAAACCAAAAAGATCATCATTGACAAGAAAATCCTGCCTTATTTCAAGGACAAGAAGCTTAGTGAAATCACAGCTCCTGATATTTTAGCCTGGCAGAATGAAATAATGAGTCTTACTGATTCTCAAGGAAACCCATATTCCAAAACCTACCTGAAAACCATACACAATCAGTTAAGTGCCATCCTAAACCATGCTGTTAACTTATATGGGTTAAAAACCAACATGGCGCGTAAAGCAGGAAACATGGGTAAAGAGGAAACAAAAGAAATGGAATTCTGGACACAGGAGGAATATGAAAAGTTTGCAGAGGTTATTTCTTATAAAGAAGAATCCTTCATGGCCTTTGAAATTCTTTACTGGTGCGGAATACGACTTGGGGAATTACTGGCCCTTACACCAGCAGATTTTAATTTTGAAGAAAGTACGCTCAGAATCAACAAATCATATCAGAGAATCAGCGGAAAAGATATTGTCACAGATCCTAAAACACCGAAAAGTAACCGCACTATATATCTTCCGGAGTTTCTGATGGTGGAAATGAAGGCTTTCTTAAGCCATATACATAAAGTCAAACCGAATGAGCGTATTTTTCTTCTGAGCAAAAGCTTTATGCATCATGAAATGGATCGCGGCGTAAAAGCTTCTGGCGTAAAACGTATTCGTATACATGACCTGAGACATAGTCATGTATCACTTTTGATAAATATGGGGTTCTCCGCATTAGCAATCGGAGAAAGAGTCGGTCATGAAGCAGTCGACATCACATATCGATATGCACATCTGTTCCCTTCTGTACAGAGCGATATGGCAGCTCAGCTAAATCGGGAAAGGATGGGACTTATGAATGTCACTAAAGGTTAAGGATGATAAAAACCGCTGGAGAAACAAAACAATAGCTTTCCGACTTTCGCCTGAAGAAGATGAAGAGCTAAACAAACGATATAAATTATTGGGATATCGTACAAAACAGAATTATATCATTGATTCCGTCCTTAAAAACAAGGTTGTAGCCATGGGAAACATGGAGATGATTTATCAATTCAGACAAAGTCTTAAAGAAATACTGACTGAATTAAAGAGAATCGACAAGGCCGAGGATTTGGATGAAGAATTGACAATACCAATACGTACAATGCTAGAAATCATAGAAGCTATGAAAGCACAAGCTAATAGCCAAACAGTAGTAGTCGAAATACCGAAGACACAGTTTGACCAGATGATGCATTTGAAAAGAATCAGAGAATTAATGTCCCGTGAAATGGAGGATAAAAATAATGAGCAGGGTGATAGCAATAGCTAACCAGAAAGGTGGAGTCGGAAAGACTACATCAACAGTTAATTTAGGTGCAGGATTGTCTTCTCAGGGAAAAAAGGTCCTAATGATAGACCTCGATCCTCAGGCGTCATTGACACTGAGCCTGGGATTTAGAGAGCCGGACAATCTTCCGGCCACTATTACCAATGTTATAGACCGGATTGTAAATGATAAAGGCATCAATTCATCATATGGAATCATACATGTCTCAGATAATCTTGACCTGTTGCCATCAAGTATAGATCTTTCGGCAGCGGAGGTATCCCTGGTCAATGCAATGAGCAGAGAACTGATACTTCGTTCCTATATGGAGCAGATCCGGACAGAATATGATTATGTTCTTATCGACTGTATGCCATCCCTTGGCATTTTGACAGTGAATGCTCTGGCATGCGCTGACAGTGTCCTTATTCCGGTACAGGCAGCATATCTGCCTGTTAAGGGATTACAACAGCTTATAAAGACAATCTACACCGTTAAAAGACGTTTAAACAACAACCTGGAGATAGAGGGTATTCTGTTTACCATGGTTGATAAAAGAACAATATATGCTAAAGAAATCGTCCAGGAAGTTAATGAAGTTTATGGAAAGGCTATTCCTGTATTCCAAATTGAAGTGCCCATGTCCGTAAGAGCATCAGAAACAAGTCAGGCAGGAAAGAATATCTTTGAATATGACCCAAGAGGAAAGGCTGCAACAGCTTATCGAGAATTATCAGAGGAGGTACTAAGACATGGCTGTTAAACGTGAGAAAGTCCATTTTGCATCCGTTGAGGAACTGCTCGGAGCTCCTGTAGATAAAGATATGACTTCTGAGATCCGTATAGATCAGATCTATCCTTTCGAAAATCATCCTTTCAAGGTCCTGGATGACGAAAGTATGAATGAACTGGTGGAAAGCATACGCAGTAACGGTGTGCTGGTTCCTGTACTGGTTCGTCCGGATGATGAAGGAACTTATGAAATGATATCCGGACATAGAAGAATGCATGCGGCAAAGCTTGCAGGGCTTACAACTATTCCGGCAATAATCAAACCTATGACAAATGATGAGGCGACTATTGCAATGGTTGACGCTAATATGCAGAGGGAAGAAATATTGCCTTCAGAAAGAGCATTTTCCTTAAAAATGAAAATGGAAGCCTTGAAACGACAGGGAACCAGAACAGATTTAACTTCGGACCAAAATGGTCCTAAGTTGGCTTCTGATCTAATCGGAAAAGAAATAGGAATATCAGGTACGCAAGTTAAGAGATTTATTCGTTTAACAGAGCTTATACCTGATCTTTTAGAGTATGTAGATATGAAAAAGATCACTCTTTCACTTGCAGTTGAAATCTCTTTTATAGATAAAACCATCCAGGCTTGGATTTATGAGTATTTAAAAGATAACGGATTCCTAAAGAAGGAACAGATTGAAGCTGTTCGCAGTGTATCGAACCCTTCGTCACTAACACAATATTCATTGATCCAGTTAATGAATGAAGCCTTACCGAAGCCAAAGCAAAAAGGCTCTATTACATTTTCCGAGACCAAACTCCGTAAGTATTTCCCACTCCATTATACAAGGCATCAAAGAGAGGAAATCATGTTACAGCTGCTTGAAGAATGGAGTAAACAAAATAATCCCCGGGGAGAAATGCAATGAATTTGAGATTTATAAAAAGAGAAGAAGCAGAAAAGTACAGTTTTATCCGTATCCCAAAGTTTTTGATGACCGGTGAATTCTTTTCAGATCTTTCAAGTCCTTCAAAAATCATGTACGGACTAATGATAGATAAGATGGGAGCCTCTCTGAAAAATAAATGGCTGGATGAAGAAGGTCGAGTTTACATAGTATATCCGGTTACAGAAATACAAGCCGATATGAACATTTCCAAACGAAAGACATTGGACTGCTTATCTGAACTTGAAGCAGTCGGTCTTATTGAAAAGCGTAAACGCGGCGGTGGTTTGCCAAGCATTATTTATGTCAAAAACTTTACCTCGGCTAGTGCCATATAAAACATTGAAGTATCAAAAACGACACTTCAGGAAAGGAGGAGTAAAGTGGATGACAAACCAATCTTGAAATACTTTACAGGCACAGAGGCTGAACAATTTACGTTTTATAAGATTCCCAAATTGCTTTTTTCCAATAAGTATTTCTCTGATATTTCCACGGATGCCAAGGTACTATATGGTCTGATGCTGGATCGCATAGGATTATCTTTGAAAAATGGTTGGATGGACGATGAAAACAGGGCCTATATATTCTTTTCCGTAGAGGAAACGATGGAATACCTGCACTGTAAAAAGAATAAAGCAATCCAGACCATTGCCGAGCTTGATTCCGGAAGCGGCATCGGACTTATAGAAAAAATGCGGCAGGGACAGGGAAAACCTACAAGAATATATGTAAAAAGCTTCTTTATCCCCCTGGATGAAGCATCAGAAAATAACCCAGAAGTTGGAAAAATAAACTTCAAGAGGTTTGAAAAACAAACTTCTAGAAGTTTAAAAAATAAACCTCTAGAAGTTGGAAAAACAAACCCTAATAAGAATAAATATAATAATACTGATATTAATGATAATGAGTCTTATCTTATCATTTCCGGAGAAGACAAGATAAGACTTGCTGATAAATGCAATATGGATGGATATGCAAAACAGATAAAGGACAATATCGAGTATGATGCATTAATCACACAATACCCCTATGACCTTGAAGTCATTCAGGAATTGTATGAGCTGATACTGGAAACATTGATATCCCAGAAGGATGAAATCATCATCGCAACAGACCGGTATCCGGCAGAATTTGTTAAAGCAAGATTTAAAAATCTTCATTTTGGGCACATCGAGTATGTTCTGTTACGCATGAAGCAAACCACGACAAAAATAAAGAATATCAAGAAATACATGCTTGCTATGCTATTTAATTCCTACACGACCGTAGGAAGTTATTATAAACAGGACGCAAATCGCGATATGAATCAATCTGTCTCATAGAAGCGCCTACGACAGGTTTCAAGTAACAAAACTGTAGTTTATTGTGTGTTATTCAACACTGTGTTTATTTATGAATCGAGGTAGTAATTATGATAAAGCTAATCATCGGACTTTTAAGATTTATTATCAGGCTGATACTTTTGCCAATCGTAATGGTATTGACCGTCATCAATTATATGTTCTGCTTTGTCGGTGGAATATTTTGTTTTATAGCAGGTGCTTTGGGACTTATCTTTATTTTTGGCGGGCTGCTTATGATCTTCACAGAGCCTCATAATTACACAATGGCATGGCATGCGGTACTGCTGGGTGCACTGTTTGGAGGAATTCCAATGTTTTTGAAGGATTTTGGATCAGCTATTCTTTGTGACATTACTGATGTGTTAAGCCGCGTGTGAATCAGGAAACTGAACAATAATTATCCAGGATACACCCAAAACACACCCAAGACACACCCAGAATACACCCATGATACACCCATGATAGGATTTTATTCTGTTTTTAGGCGTGATATTATTATGATGGACAAAGAAGAGCGGATATAAAAATCCTATCTTCTTTGTTTTTCTTTTGCAAAAGAACTTAATCGAATCATCAAAAAAATCAGCGTCAGCTTGTGAATACAAATCACAAGACTGGCGTTTTTTTGTGCCCTGAAAACCGGGTGACGATCCGAACAGGGCATTTCATACGAAAGGAAAAGAATATGGATTACGAGCAGTTTAAAGAGAGCTTTGAGCGAGACATCAAGGGCCTTATGGAGGACCGCGGACTTAATGTAAAGATCAACAGCACCCACATGGAGAAGCTGAATGAATCTTACGATGCTATAAGCATTACTCCGGAAGGCAGTCAGATCGGAGTTAATGCTAACCTCAATCATATCTTCAAAGCTATTGAGCGCGGCGTTAATTACGAGGAAGTGGCCGCAAAGGCAGCTGATTCCATTGCTGCAAATCTACAGAATACTCCAGATATCAACATCGATAACCTTATGAATTATGATCACATGAAGTCAAAGCTTACCATGGAGGTTGTTTCAGCGGAAAGAAATGCAGACATGCTCAGGAATGTTCCTCATGAGCAGATGGAAGATATGGCTGTGGTTTATCGTCTGGTTCTTTCTGAAAGCACTGATGGCAGAAGCTCAATACTTGTGACAAATAACCTTATGAACCAGTTCGGTATCACACATGATCAACTTCGTGAAGATGCCATGAAGAATGCACCTGAGATCAGACCTTCTGAAATAAAAGGAATGTGTGAGGTCATGAATGAGCTTATGGGTCATGATCTGATGCCCGAACTTAGTCCTCAGGATGAGCAGATGTTTGTTGCCTCTGTTCCCGATAAGGTTCATGGTGCCGGTGTTATCGCATACCCTAACTTCTTTGAAGAGGCGGCTGAAAAGCTTGGAGGAGACTACTATGTTCTCCCCAGCAGCATCCATGAGGTTTTGTTAGTACGTGATAACGGTCAGATGACTTCAAAGGAGCTTGAGGCCATGGTCAGAGATGTAAATGCAACACAGGTGGCACCAGAGGAGCAACTTACTGATCATGTCTATCACTATGATTCAAAGGATCATGTCTTTGAGATGGCAGATAAGTTTGAGGAACGTAAGGCTGAAAGAGAAGAGCTTTCATCTGAAAAAGCCTCAGTGCTTGATGACCTTAAGGCAAAGAAGGAAGAGATAGCAAAATCAGCACCTGAGAATCATGAAAAACCTGTTGTCAACAAGAGCAAGGGCGGTGAAGCACTATGAGAAAACATCGATCGATAATCGTAGTACATCAAACTCCGGCCGGAGTTAAAAAAAGTGTCCATGCACCAAGTACGAGAGAGGGCTCCGAGCCCTCTCCCCATAACTGTAAGCACCCTTGCTGTTATGGTACAAGGAAAAACTATTGCTGGCCATGTATGAAAGCATTACTAAAAGAACAAAGTAATACAAAGAAGGGAGACATCTATGGAGTTTAAGTATTTTAGCAAAGGGGACATTCAGGAGGAAAAATTGGTTGAAATCAAATTAAACCCTCTTACTGATGGATTTGTAAATAATAGTCCACATAAGGTTACTGATGATAAGTATAATGCATTGATCATTGGCACAAATGGAGATAGCAGAAAGGCAGATTCTGAAGAAATATGCATCATCCTGGAACGACTGAAAAACTGTGCCGGATCACTAATGCTCGGAGATTCCGACTATATCGTTCTGTTCAACGATGAAAAAGCTTTTGACCTCGAAGAAGGCAGATTTTTTGTTGGAAGTATGATGGTCATGAAGATGAATGACGAAAAGCTATGTCCATTATCTGATGACGAAATATCTGAGGTGAAAGAACTGCTACAGGACCGAATGGCCATTTTGATTTCCGGTGACCATCAATTTTCAGCTTTGACGCTTTCTTAGGAGAGGAACAAAAATGCTGAATGAAGAAATAACCAAAGAGTCTTTACAAAGTGCAGAGCAAAGACTTTTGAAGCCTGGATTACGATTTGTAATGCATAGCCTTGTTAAGCCAACAGAAAAGATGATTGTCAATATGCTGAAAAACATCATCAGAACTCCCGGGATATTAATCAAGGACAAACTTCATCCTGAACACGGAGAAATGAGTGTAAAGGATCTGCTTCGCAAGGATCAAGGTGCCCAGGCAGTGGATATTGATGGGTTGGGACTTCGAGACTTCCGTAGGATAGCAAACAAGTATGGTGTTGATTTTGCTATTGTAAAAACAACAGAGGCTGATCAGCCGAAGTATTCTGTTTTCTTTAAAGCCCGGGATGCGGATGCGATTACAGCTGTGGTTAATGAATATACCGCAAAACAGCTGCAACTAGGAAAAAAGGGCAGACCAAGCATCCTTGCAAAGCTTAAAAAGTTCAAGGAGCTGATTGCTTCTATTCCAAGAAAACCTCTGGTAAAGAACAAAGAGGAGGTGCGATGAACAGTAAGATAAAGAAAACGCTTATTCTTAACGTTCCTTACATCGTTCTCGGTCTGTTTGCCACTAATATCGGAGAGGCCTGGAGACTTGCTGAAGGAAGTAATGCTTCAGAAAAGCTTCAGGGTATCATCATGGGTGGAAGCTTTCAGCAAGCATTTTCTAATGTGCTGCCGAGTTTACATCCATTAGACATTCTAATAGGTATCACTATGGCACTGACACTTCGACTTGCAGTGTATATGAAAGGAAAGAATGCCAAAAAATACAGGCACAATGAGGAATATGGTTCTGCAAGATGGGGAACACATGCGGATATAGAGCCTTTCATAGATCCGGAGTTCACCAATAACGTTATCCTTTCACAGACAGAACGACTTACCATGTGCTCAAGGCCGAAGATTCCAAAATATGCCAGAAACAAGAACTTGCTTGTTGTTGGAGGATCCGGTTCCGGTAAGACGAGATTCGTTTTGAAGCCTAACCTTCTCCAGATGCATTCAAGTTATGTTGTTACAGATCCGAAGGGTACTGTTGTTAATGAATGCGGACATGCAATGCTTAAGAATGGTTATGTGATAAAGATCTTCAATACCATCAACTTTAACAAGTCACTCCATTACAATCCCTTCGCCTATATCCATGACGAAAAGGACGTTCTTAAGCTTGTTACAACGCTTATGGCCAATACAAAGGGCGAGGGAAAGAGCGGTGACCAATTCTGGGACAATGCGGAGAAGCTGCTATATACGGCCCTAATAGGCTATATCCATTATGAGGCACCGGAAGAGGAACAGAACTTTACTACATTACTTGAGATGATCAATGCAATGGAAGTCCGTGAAGATGATGAAACCTTCAAGAATCCCGTAGACCTGATGTTTGATGAACTCGAAAGGAAGAATCCGAATCACTTTGCATTAAGACAGTATAAGAAGTACAAGCTTGCTGCCGGAAAGACTGCGAAATCAATCCTTGTATCCTGTGGTGCGAGACTTGCTCCATTTGACATCAAGGAGCTTCGTGAGATCACATCCTACGATGAGCTGGAGCTTGATAAGCTCGGTGACAGGAAGACTGCATTGTTCCTTATCATGTCTGATACGGATTCGACATTTAACTTCCTCATAAGTATGGTCTACAGCCAGATGTTCAATCTTCTCTGCGAAAAGGCAGACGATGTTTACGGCGGAAGGCTCCCGGTACATGTAAGGTGTCTCATAGATGAGGCGGCCAACATTGGTCAGATACCGAATCTGGAGAAGCTTGTGGCGACCATCCGAAGCCGTGAGATCTCGGCATGTCTTGTGCTTCAGACAAAGTCGCAGTTAAAGGCGATATATAAGGATAATGCCGATACCATCATCGGTAACATGGACTCCCAGGTATTTCTTGGCGGTTCAGAGAAAACGACACTAAAGGATCTGAATGAGGTTCTTGGTAAAGAAACCATTGATATGTATAACACCAGCGAGACAAGAGGACAGTCTCAGAGCTACAACATGAATTATCAGAAGCTCGGACATGAACTTATGAGCATGGATCAGTTGGCAGTAATGGACGGTTCAAAATGTATTGTGCAGGTAAGAGGCGTGAGACCTTTCTTCTCAGACAAATATGACCTGACACAGCATCCGAACTATAAGCTTACTGCCGATTATGACAAGAAAAACTGGTTCGATATTGAGAAGTTCCTGAGTCACAAGCTGGTGCTGCATGCAGATGATAAATACAAAGTAATTGAAGCGGATTAAGGCATTCCATAACGGGATGTCTTTTTCTTTTGAGAGAGGAGAGATGTAAATGGCAGAAGCAAATCCAATCATGCCGGGAGATCTTCCCGACTGGATCCAGGAAGCGGAGAGAGTTGTGGCCAATGGAGAGATCCAGATGCCGGAACCGGCAAAAGAAGTAACCATCAAGTTCGGCAAAGGACTTGTTGGAGAACCGTTCATATCAAAGAGCGGTAATGAGCTTGTGGAAGTAAAGATTCCCAATGCAGACAAGGATGACCATACACCCTGGGCTTCATTTGTGGTTTCACCGAAACTTATTCACGACAATAAGTTCGGCAAAGGTGTTTGGATGAAGATCCCTGAGGATGGCACAACCAGGATAAGCAAGCCTATAGTCGTAGGCACAAAGGAAGACGGTAAGAGGGAATGGAACAAAGAGGTCCGGGATGTTCCGAATACGGAGCTTAAGGAAATGATGGAGTCCTATAAGAGCAAGGAAAAAGAATCATTGCTTGGAAACCTCGAAGAAAAGAAGCTTGAAGTTGCAAATCAGCCTGCCAGGCAAGTGACAGATAAGGCAGTGAATAAGAGCATGTCGATATAGGAGGGGATGTGGCATATAGGGCGAGATTACCAACTTGAAAATAGTTTTCAATCAAATAATACAACTGAATATCGATAGTTATGGAGAGCTAAGTAGGAAACTTAGGCTCTCTTTTTTGTTACTAAAATCAATTTGTTATCATAGAAAGGAGAAGAATCCGGCCTTAAACAGGCATTTCTATGAGAAACAAAATAGCGACAAAACTATTCTTTGGTTTACTCATAGAAGCAAAAAAGACGCAAAAAATGCTGTTTAATGGTTGGGATTCAACGTAAATTATGGCATTTTTCAACAGCGCAGTTCAGGTACTTCAGACACTCGTAGTAGCACTCGGTGCAGGTCTCGGAATCTGGGGAGTAGTAAACCTCATGGAAGGATATGGCAATGACAACCCCGGCGCCAAGTCTCAGGGCATGAAGCAGCTTATGGCTGGCGGCGGAGTTGCACTTATCGGCACAACCCTTGTTCCGCTTCTTTCCGGTCTTTTCGGTTAATCCGAGGCCGGGAAACAGGCTAGTAGAGCCTGTGTGAACAGAAGTCTGATCACAAACTAAAAACTGAATATTGAAAGTAATCAACCTACACTGGTGGTCTTCAGATCACCGTTAAACATTATATCGGGCAGGGAAAACTCAACCCTGCTCGATTCTATTAATATCAAAAAAAATCATACCCTCGGAGAACCTTTATAGGCTCTTCAGAAAGGAGGCAGCCCTTGGAAACCCTGCTCCAGCAATTGACGGATTACATGAAGGGAGTCCTTGTGTCCGGTATCATGGATAACCTGACAAGCACCTTCACAAATCTTAACTCGAGACTTGGAGAGGTCACAAATAACCTGGCTCAGACACCGGCAGACTTTCAGCCTGCAGTATTCAATATGATCAGGAATATCTCAGAAACGGTAATCATGCCAATTGCCGGGATAATACTAACTTTCATCGCATGCTATGAGCTTATACAGCTGGTTATCGCACATAACAATCTTGCGAACTTTGAAACATGGATCTTCTTCAAATGGGTATTCAAGACCTTTGTGGCAGTGGAACTAATCACACATACCTTTGACATCACCATGGCGGTTTTTGATGTTGCACAGCATGTGGTATCACAAAGCGGAGGCATTATATCAGGTGCAACAACAATCGATGCATCGGAGCTTGCCAATGTTCAGACCCAACTGGAAGCCATGGAGCTAGGCCAGTTGTTTGCCATCTTCATACAAACATTCGTCTTACAGGTCATGTTTAACATAATGTCCGCCATCATATTCGTCATAGTAATCGGAAGGATGATAGAGATATATCTTTACGTGAGCCTTGCCCCAATCCCATTTGCAACCTTCGGAAACAGAGAACAGAGCATGATAGGCCAGAATTATCTAAGGTCACTATTTGCCCTTGGCTTTCAGGGCTTCATGATCATGATATGTATCGCCATATACGCTGTACTTATCAGAAATGTAGCCTTCTCATCAGACATCATAGAATCCCTATGGTATGCACTGGGTATCTCAATCCTTTTGGGATTCACATTATTCAAGACAGGATCAATCTGCAAGAGTGTATTACATGCTCATTAATATGAATAATTTCATGCAGAGTGTTTGTGATATGTCTTAAATCCGAATAAACAGTAAACATATATCAAAATGATGGTCAGTATAAATATGTTTAAAAGATCAAAATCATTTCAAAGGAGGTAAAAAGCCAAATGGCATCCTATATCGCAGTACCCCGCGACCTTACAAAGGTCCAAAGCAAGGTAATGTTCAACCTTACCAAACGGCAGCTCATATGTTTTTTACTGGCGGCGCTCCTGGGAGTCCCGTCATTTTTTATACTAAAACGCTTTGGCGACACAAGCTTCGCAGCCATGGGAATGATGATCGTCATGATGCCAATGTTTTTCATAGGCATGTACCAGAAGAACGGTCAGCCCCTTGAGGTCATCATTTCACATTTCATCCGGGCGACATTCATCCGCCCAAAGATCCGTATTTATAAGACAAACAACTATTATCAGGCACTAAAAAGACAGGCATCAGCAGAAAAGGAGGTAGAGAAGATTGTTCGGAAATATCATAGAGTTTCTTCGCCGGCGGATATTTCATAAAGAAGAAGCAAGAAGCTTTCATATACCGGAGTATATTAGTCCGGAGGATAAGAAAAAAGTCCGGGAGATCATAAAGAAGGCCCAAAATACAGACGACATCCCAAGAACGACACAGGAGAGCATCCCCTTTGACAGAATGTTCCAGGATGGCATATGTCGTGTAGGGTCTGACTACTATACAAAGACCATTCAGTTCCAGGACATCAACTATCAGCTTGCACAGCAGGAAGATCAGACAGAGATATTTGAGGAATGGTGCTCCTTCCTTAACTTCTTTGACAGCTCGGTCCACTTTGAACTTAGCTTCATGAACATGGCAACGGATCCTGAGAAGTTCGAGAAGAGTATCGCAATCCCTCATAAAGGTGACGGCTTCAACAACATAAGGGATGAGTACACAGGAATGCTCAGGCACCAGATGGAAGCCGGAAACAATGGCCTAACTAAGACAAAGTACCTTACCTTCGGAATTCATGCAGAATCCATGAAGGTAGCAAAACCGAGGCTCATACACATCGAAACAGACCTTCTCAATAACTTCAAGAGACTCGGAGTCCGGGCACAGACTCTTAACGGTACTGAACGCCTTGAACTCATGCATTCACAGTTCCATATGGGCGATGATGCGAAGTTCCATTTCGACTGGAGCTGGCTCACCGGATCAGGACTCAATGTAAAGGACTTCATCGCACCAAGCAGCCTTTACTTCAAGAACGGAAGAGTATTCCAGATTGGGGACCTTTACTGTGCCATGAGCTTTCTTTCAATCGATGCCTCTGACGTAAGCGACAGAATGCTTGCAGATTTCCTCGGTATGGAATCAAGTCAGATCGTAACCATGCACATACAGTCGGTGGATCAGAACGAAGCCATTAAGACAGTAAAGCATACCATCACTGAGCTTGACCGAAGCAAGATCGACGAGCAGAAGAAGGCAGTAAGAGCCGGTTATGACATGGAGATCATCCCATCAGACCTTGTGACATACGGAAAGGATGCAAAAGCACTTCTTAAGGAGCTTCAGAGCCAGAATGAGAGAATGTTCCTTCTCACATTTCTTGTGATGAACACCGGCCGTACACAGCAGGAACTTGAGACCAATGTCTTCCAGGCTGCAAGCATTGCACAGAAGCATAACTGTAATCTTATCCGCCTTGATTTTCAGCAGGAGCAGGGCCTCATGAGCACACTGCCACTTGCCTATAACGAGATCGAAATCCAGCGAGGCATGACCACAAGCAGCACAGCCATATTCATTCCCTTCACCACACAGGAGCTGTTCCAGTCAGGTAATGAATCACTGTATTACGGATTAAATGCGCTTTCCAATAACCTCATTATGGTTGACAGAAAGCAGCTTAAGAACCCTAACGGCCTGATCCTCGGTACTCCCGGTTCCGGTAAATCCTTTGCGGCCAAAAGAGAGATCGCCAATGCCTTCCTCGTGACAGATGATGATGTGATCATTTCAGATCCTGAGTCAGAGTATTCACCGCTTGTTAAGAAGCTTCAGGGACAGATCATAAAGATTAGTCCTACATCTGAGCATTATATCAATCCCATGGACATCAACATGAACTATTCCGATGACGATAACCCCATAGCACTTAAGGCCGATTTCATCCTTTCCCTCTGCGAACTAATTGTTGGTGGCAAAGAGGGCCTGAAGCCTGTAGAGAAGACCGTCATTGACCGATGCATCCATAAGATTTACCAGAAATACTTCGAAAATCCCAGAAAGGACAACATGCCTATACTTGAGGACCTTTATAATGCCTTACTTGAGCAGGAAGAGCCTGAGGCCAAGACAGTTGCAACCGCACTTGAAATCTATGTCACAGGATCCCTCAATGTGTTTAATCACAGGACCAATGTGGATATCACTAATCGATTAGTCTGCTATGACATTAAAGATCTCGGAAAACAGCTTAAGAAGATCGGGATGCTTGTGGTTCAGGATCAGGTCTGGGGACGAGTTACTGAAAACAGAAGCCAGGGAAAGTCCACGAGATACTACATGGATGAGATGCACCTGCTCTTAAGAGAAGAGCAGACAGCAGCCTATACGGTTGAGATCTGGAAGCGTTTCAGAAAATGGGGCGGTATCCCTACAGGAATCACCCAGAACATCAAGGACCTCCTGGCCTCAAAGGAAGTTGAGAACATTTTCGAGAATTCTGATTTCATTCTTATGATGAACCAGGCAGTAGGTGACAGATCCATCCTTGCAAAGCAGCTTAATATCAGCCCTCATCAGCTATCCTATGTAACTCATTCCGGAGAAGGTGAAGGGCTGCTTTTCTTTGGCAATGTCATCCTGCCTTTCGTAGACAGATTCCCGAAGGACATCGAACTCTATAACATCATGACATCGAAATTATCAGAAATCCATGAAACAGCAAAGATTAAAGAATGAGACCACGGCAAGGAATGCCATGGGTAAAAAGTTCCGTGACGGAAGGAGAACGGCCCCGACGACAGATGCAGAAAAGCTGATGTTTAAAAAGCTCCAGAGAGACCGTCAGAATGTAACCCGGCATGATATGGAGGCAAAGGCTGCAGCCCACAAATCTATCGATAATGCAAATGAAGATGAGAATGTGGGCACTAAGGCTTTGAATGACTCCATATATGCCGCAGGAGAGACATCTGATGCACTAAGACATAAAAGGTACTCCTTTAAGCTTAAAACCGAGGATTCCGGACCATCCGTTGACCGTGATAACACTGCATACTCCGGCATGGGAGGAAAGCTTGGCAGAAATGCCAGGGATGCAAACCTGAATCTAAGTGATCCTAAGGGAGATGTCAGCAAGTCCGATAAAGTAATTCAGAAAAACCTCATGAAGAAGGAAATCCAGAAGAATGCTGTGAAGGAGGCTCAGAAAGAAGCTGCAAACCACATCGGCAATATGTCGAAACGTTTTGTTGACAATGCTGAGGACCTGGCCGGAAAGCTTGCCGAAAACATTGCCGAATTCCTGGAAGAGCATCCGGAGGTACTCATCACAATATTCATCATCTTACTGATTGTGATCATCATTACCTGTTTCTCATCAAGCACTGGAATGTTTATGGGTTCACTTGGAAACGCCTCAATTGAGACATCATTTACGGCTGACGATAATGAGATCCTTACAGTTGAAAACAACTACAAAGGAAAGGAAGAAGCATTACAGCAGCGGATCGATAACATTGAGTCCGAGTACCCTGATTACGACGAGTACCGTTATGAGCTTTCGGAGATAAATCATAATCCTTATGAGATAGCAGCACTTCTCACGGTCCTTTATGAGGACTATACAGAAGTAGAGGTTCGGGCAAAGCTTAATGAGATCTTTGATAAACAGTACGTTCTTACAATCGAATCCATCATTGAGACAAGGACAAGGACCTATACGGATGATGACGGAGACGAATATGAAGAAGAGTATGATTATTACATTCTTAAGGTAAAGCTCAAAAACAATACAATTCCGGCAGTTATCCGGGAACTTGGCCTGAATGATGATCAGATGAGCCGGTATGAGCTTCTCCTGGAAACAAGCGGTAATAAAGGAAACCTCTTTGCAAGTGACATCTATTCCGCCGTTACTCCGGTAGATGTGGAAGGTTATGACGTTGCTCCCGAGGCTCTTACAGATACGAGATTTGCCAATATGATCCGTGAGGCTGAGAAGTATCTTGGCTACCCATACGTCTGGGGAGGTTCAAACCCTCAGACAAGCTTTGACTGTTCAGGATTTGTAAGCTGGGTGATAAATCATTGTGGAAACGGATGGAATGTCGGAAGAGAGACAGCTAATGGACTCCTTGGCCACTGCACCAGAATCTCAAAGGCCAATGCAAAGCCCGGAGACCTGATATTCTTCCAGGGGACCTACAATACGAGCGGTGCAAGTCATGTCGGAATCTATGTGGGTGATGGCATGATGATTCATTGCGGTAAGCCCATACAGTACGCATCCATAAATACAAACTACTGGCAACAGCACTTTTACACATTTGGCAGATTACCATAATCGAAAATTTCTCAAACCATAAGGCCGTCTGAGTCAACAGGCGGCTTTTTCCATGTAAAGAAGGAGGAAACATGTACGAAAAACTTGTTAAATTACGAAACATTGTAAAACGCTCAGAAAAGCGTCTTGCAGATGCTGAGAGAAGACTTAAAGAAGACAGGGACAAGCTTAAGGAAGAGGAGGCAACGCAGATCCTTTCGGATGTCGAGGCACTTAATATGACACCTGAACAGCTTGCAAGTGTCCTTGCTCTTGTAAAGTCCGGACAGCTTGGACCTTTACCATTTGACACATCAGACGAGAACAGCACTGATAGTACTGAAAACTCAGTAGATAAAGAAAACTCAAAAGACAAAGAAAACTCGGAAACGACAGAATCTAAAGAATCAACAGAGGAAATGTCAGATGAGGATCTTGAGCTTATGAAGCTTCTGGAAGAAGAGGAGGGAAAGACAGATGAAACATATTAAGACTATTCTGGCCACGGTGATCATAACTGTAAGCAGCATACTTTCAGCACCGACCATGACAGTACTTGCCAACACCGGCATCGAAGCTGAGTGTACATGCAAAGATAAATGTAAAGTTGAGTCGATTAACGGAAACTGCCCGGTTTGTAAAAAAGATCATGAGAAATGTCAGGGAAAAGAGCCGGAAACCATCGAAGAAACTCCGGCAGAAACAGAGGAAGCCATGGGGCCGCTTACACCGGACGGCAACATGAATCTCGTTGATGATTACGGAAGTCCTGATAAAGCAGGAAAACAGTTCATCACTGTCACCACGAAGAGCGGCAACTACTTTTATCTCATCATCGACAGGGACGATGATGGCAATGAGACCGTACATTTCCTCAACCTTGTTGATGAAGCAGACCTTCTGGCACTTATGGATGAAGACGAACAGAAAGCTTATAAGGAATCACTGGAAGAAAAGATCTCAACTCAGTCAGAAATTGAGCCAGTAGAGAAAAATCCGGAGCCGAAAAATTCTAAGGAAGAGAAACCAAAACAAAAGCAGGGCATACCGAGCACCTTATGGTTCATATTACTCTTCCTGACAGTTTCCGGAGGCATCGGATTCTATTTCTACAAAAAAACCATGGGTAAGAAGATAAAGAAGCCCGCTCAGGATCCGGATATCGACTATCAGGAGAATGATGAAGAGGATTACCTCGAAAGCATGAATAAAGATGATGATACCGGGGATATGAATGCAAGGGATGAAGACATTCACGATTCCGGTGAATCCATAAATCAGTAAAAATAATATAGAACACCATCACCAAGGGAGCGACAGAGATGCCGCTCCTTTTTATTACAGAAAGGGTAAATACTATGGGAAGAAAATCAAGATACCAGGGTTACATGGAAGCTTTAAAGAAAATGGGAGAGAAGAAAGCAAAAGGTTCCACACCGAAATCAATACTCGCAAAGCTTAAAGAGCTTAAAGGCCAGAACGCAGTGTTAACAGTACCGGTAGGTGGAACAAATGAATAAAAAATACCGGGTCCCCCAAGTAGCGATTCGCATGGTCAAGATGCCTCCCCTTATCAGTAAGGAGCCCATGAACAGCACACAGGCAGCAATACGTATCATGAATGACACCTTGAAAGAATTTGACCGCGAAGCGCTTGTAGTAGTCAACCTTAAAAATGATCTGAAACCGATTAATGTAAACTTTGTAAGCCTGGGAACTCTTAACGCTTCGTTAGCTCACCCAAGGGAGATTCTGAAATCGAGTATTCTCAGTAATGCTGCCTGCATTTTGCTCTTTCATAATCACCCGTCAGGTGATCTTTCTCCAAGCAGTGATGATGTAGCAGTCACAGATCAGCTTCAGAAAGCCTGTCACATCATGGGCATTCCTATCCTTGATCACATCATCGTCGGAGCAGATGACCAGTACTATTCCTTCCACGAAAAAAAGATGATGGATATACCGGCACCCGAATTTGAAAAGGATATTGATAAGTTTGAGTGGAAAGGAGCAGAAGTGGCAGAACAGAAACCAAAGTATGATTCAAAGAAAACAGCCGAAGACCGAAAACAGGAAATGAAGGAGATAACTGACCGCCTTGAAAAAGGAGTATCAGAGATCTTTCAAAGTGAAAAGTATCAGAAGTTCCTTGATACCATGTCAAGGTTTCCTCACTACAGTCTTAACAATAATCTTCTTATCATGATGCAGAAGCCCGATGCCACACTTTGCCAGTCCTACACCGGTTGGAAACAGATGGGCCGCTTTGTGAAGAAGGGTGAGAAAGGAATCCGTATCCTGGCTCCGTCACCTTACAAGATAGAAAGAGAGCAGAACAAGCTTGATGAAAAAGGAATAACGATTCTCGATAAGGATGGAGAGCCCGTAAAGGAAACCGTGCAGATCAATGTCACAGCATTTAAACCTGTGAGCACCTTCGACATATCTCAGACTGAAGGAGAACCGATACCAACTATCGGAGTGGATGAACTCACAGGAAATGTGGATGGATATGCAAAACTCTTTGAGGCTATAAAAGAAGTAAGCCCGGTTCCTATAGGTTTCGAGGATATCAAAGGTGAATCCAAAGGATATTTTCAGACTGCAGAGAACAGGATCGCTATTCAGGAAGGCATGAGTGAGATACAAAATATCAAGACAGCAATCCATGAAATGGCTCATGCCAAACTCCACAATATGGAAATACAAAAGAACAGAGAGGATGGCGGACAATCGAGATCCAGTAAAGAGGTTGAAGCCGAATCCGTTGCTTATACCGTTTGTCAGCATTTCGGCATAGACACATCCGATTACAGCTTCGCTTATGTGGCCGGATGGTCAAAGGGAAAAGAAACGCCTGAGCTTAAAGAATCTCTGAACACCATAAGGACGGCGGCTTCGGAATTGATCACAGCGATCGAGGAGAAAACGATGGAACTTACAGTTAATAAAGAAAATACTGAAACAAAAGATGATCAAAGGAAAGACTTGATCAAGGATAATCCATTGAAAAATGCGGAGATGCAGGTTGAGGATGATTACAACACAATAGATGGCATCATTAACAATGGATCAAAAAAAGACATGGAGGAAGATCTCAAGACGGAACAGAAGTCTGTCAGGGTGAAGATAAGGGAAAACAGAGAAAAGCTGAAAAGTGAACATATGGATACTCCAAAAAAACATAAGGAGCGCCATTGCCGGGATAGAGGTCTTTGCTGATGGAAAGTAAACGAGATATGCAGATCCACTTCTTTGTAACCCCGGAAGAATCAGAACAGATCCATAAAAGAATAGAAGAGTCAGGAATCAAGAATGAATCCGCCTACTACAGGAAAATGCTTCTAAACGGCTACATTATCAAAATGGACCTTAGTGATGTAAAGGAAATGATCCGGCTCCTTCGCATCAATGCTAATAACCTGAACCAATATGCAAGAAAGGCCAATGAATGCGGATCTGTCTATGTGGATGACATAAGGGATTTGCAGCAACAGCAAAAACTCTTATGGGTAGAAATGAGAAAGATACTGGAAATGCTCAGCAAGCTAAACGAGTAATTTAAGAAAGAAGGTGCACACACATGGCTGCCACCAGACTGATAGCGATGCATCAGAATAAAGGAAGATCTGTAGCACAGTGCCTGAAGGACAGAACGGATTATGCCAAGAACGGTGAAAAGACAGAAAACGGAGAACTCATTTCTTCCTATGCCTGTGACAAGGAAACCGTTGACCAGGAGTTCTTACTGTCAAAGCAGGAATACTTGAGAATCACGGGTAGGAAACCAAAGGGAGATATCATCGCCTATCAGATCAGGCAGTCCTTCAAACCCGGTGAGGTCACTCCTGAAGAGGCCAATGCCATCGGCTACGAAACAGCCATGAGATTCACCAAAGGCAATCATGCTTTTATTGTAGCGACTCATACCGATCGGGCACACATACATAATCACATTATCTTCAATTCCACAAATCTTGATTGTGACAGAAAGTTCAAGGATTCCTGGTTAATAGCTCTGGTCCTTCAGAAAGTCAGCGACATCGTTTGTCTCGAACATGCATTGTCTGTAATAAAACCCAGAAAACCTTCTGAGCGTGATAACAGGAATCCTTATCACAGAGAATCCTTCAGAAAAGTTCTTAGGGAGAAAATCGACAGTATCTTAAATGAAGAGCCAAAGGATTTTCGGGAATTCCTTGATAGCTTAAAAGCCTCCGGCTACGAAATAAAGAATGGAAAGCACACAGCCGTCAGGGGACAAGGACAAAAGCGGTATATCAGATTATCATCACTTGGAAAAGGCTATACTGATGAAGAAATCAGAAAACGTATCACCGGAGAAATGGAATTTGATCCCGAGGAGCAGAGAAAGGAATTCCTTAGGAAGCACACAAAGAGAAAATCTATGGTTCCCGACCGTGGCTTTGACCTTCTTATAGACATCAACAAAAAGATGCAGGAAGGAAAAGGTAAGGGTTATGAACGCTGGGCTAAGGTCTTTAACATAAAGCAGGTTTCCAAGGCACTTCTGTTTTTACAGGAACATGGGATACGTAACTATGAGGAACTTTCAAAAAAAGCATCATGTAGTGCTGAGACATTCCGAACACTTTCAGATTCCATAAAAGAGAAGGAGAGCAGACTTAAGGAGATATCAGATCTCAGGACTCATATCATTAACTACGCAAAGACAAAGGATGTATACAAAGCTTTTGTGGAATCCGGCTATAGCAGAGAGTTTGAAGAACTTCACCGAAAGGAAATACTACTCCATAAAGCTGCAAAGGAAGAATTCAAGAAACTTGATGGCAAAAAGCTCCCTAAAGTGAAGGAGCTGTCAGAAGAATATGCAAAGATCCTTCAGGAAAAGAGAAAGCTCTATGAGAGCTACAAGGAAACTCGAAAGGAGATGATGGACTACCAGATTGCAAAACAGGACATCGACAGATTCCTGGAGATTGATGAAAAGCAAAAAGACAAAGAGCAGAAAAAAGAGATACAACTATAATTTCAAGAGGGCAGATAGCTATTAAATATGGCTATCTGCCCTCTTTTTTTAATGTGCAATTTTTTGCTTGGTCAATATGTTACGTTATGTATAACTTAAAAAGAATCACCCCTCAAAATGATTTCTTTTTAAAACATAGCTGCATCCGTGACCAATACAATGGCGGATGCATTATATTTCTATAACAATATATATATCTTTAATCAAATGATTATTGGGAGGATTTAATGTTTAGGACTCTTAAGAAGAAAACAATTATGGTTAAGAACATAGATGTGAGAATCAAATATGCTGCCGGCTACGATGATTATGAGATTGCAGAAAGCTGTGGTATGGATTTGAATACTTTCCGTGAAAAATGGAGAGAAGTTCTTGACCAGGAGAATTATCTTTACAAGCAGGGGTTTGATACAGATGCAAAAGATTTTATACGGGACGGAATCTTCTGTATAAAAGGTATGAATCAATCATGAACTAAATGTCAATAGATCTTAAATGTGAGGTGTGGCATGGAACGAGTATTATTTGAATCTGAAATTTTTAACGAGGAAGCAAAGGGAATGTTTCCCTTCAGGATCAGAGTATCTGAATCTATAGCAAATGGAAATCATACGGTGCAAGTCATCCGTGAAGAATTTGATAAAGTTGGAGACAATCTGGTGGTTAAAAACCAAAAGTTATTGAATGGTTCAGTATGGCATGAGTGAAAACCCGAGAACAAGTTGCTAATGGTTTTGAAAAACTTCACGAACTGATGTAGAGACATCCAAAGAAAACATTATGATTAGCCCTGCTCGTCAACGAGCAGATCAGGGGGATTGGGGGCTTCCCCTCAACAAGCAACGGAGACATTCTGTACAGGATGTCACTGCTTGCCAGGATTAGAGAATTGTTTTGAACTCATCAACATCAATATGAATCAAATCTTTACAAACTTAAAGATTTTCTGAACGATCTATTTGGCTCACCTTCATAAATATAGTATAATTTTCATATGTTGCGTAAACTGACAAGAGAGGTTTAAAAGATGGCTATATCTTATAACGGACTATGGAAATTGTTAATTGATAAAAATATGAATAAGACTGATCTGATGAATGAGGTAAATCTTAGCAGCGGTACAATTGCTAAAATGAGTAAAGGTGAACCTGTGTCTATGTTAGTACTTGAGAAAATATGTAAGAAACTAGATTGTGACTTCGGTGATCTTGTTCATTTTGTTAAAACTGACAAAGTAGAGGAAAAGGAGAATGGTTAATAATAAGAATAATTCTCCTTACTACGGGAATGGAAGCTTGACTAGAGAACAGTTCTTATTTCATGAGTCTAAAATTGTTGCAAAACTAATGACTGATGAAGGTTTGTCTGATGAAGACATAATAAATAGAGTGGTAGAAGATAATCTATTTCAGTTTCCTACAGAAAGAATGATTAAAAATATATCCAAGGTGTGTCTTAGGCGGTTACATAACTTAAATGATATTAGCTTGGTGGGAGTTATAGCGCATAGTCCATTAGAAATAGGAAAACAGATATGTCTGTACGCAATGATGAAGCAATATCGACTAGTCTGGGATTATATGATAACTGTAATCGGGGCAAAGTACAGAGAGCAAGATTTCTCTTATGGCCGCATCGACTTAAACGTATTTTTTTTTAGGATACAAGAACAGGACGATGAGGTGGCAACATGGAGCGAGTCTACCGTGAATAAGATAAAACAGGTACTCAATAAAGTTCTTATAGAGAATGAATATATCGATGGCCCGAGGGCAACAAAGCTTAATCCGGTGATGATATGTTCAGAGGTTGAAAATGCTATCAGAGCAAACGGCGATGAAGTAGCATTGCCCGCATTTAATTGTTTTTATTAAGGAGAGACATTTATGAGCGACATTTTGGAAAGGCTTGATAAACTAAAAGCCAGATTACAGGATGAGGATTTTCTCAAAGGAAATGGTCTCAGCAATGAGGTAAACATACATATTTTCTGTTACGATCCCGCAGATGAAATGGCAGTAAGATACTTTATAGAACAGCTTGCTGTAGATCAGGATGTAAATTGCAATGTTAAAGTGAAAAACTTATATAAGATCTTCCTTAAGCTGTGTACAGATAAGAGACTGATAGACAAGATTCCAGGTTTGGAAAAGAGCAAGGGATCTGAAATATTATTAAAAAATCTCGAGGGAAGAACGGCTTCGGCAAAGAACTTCGTTCAAGAAATCTGCAAGGATGGTTTTTCAGAAGGAGATGTGTTGTTAATAACCGGAGTAGGGGAGGCTTACCCTTTTATAAGATCTCACGATGTCCTTAATGCAATACAACCACAGGATTCAGGGAAGATTCCAATAGTTGTGTTGTATCCGGGGACTTTCGACGGACGCGATGTCAAGTTGTTTAATAGGCTACCCAAGAAGGGATATTATAGGGCATTTAACATAATAGGAATGGAGGAAAAACTGTAATGAGAATTGAACAGATGTTTAAAGATGACATCAATAGAACGATAAATGGCGTAGTACAAGTAGAACAAGAAACAGAGCGAGTTCTTATTCAGGAATTAGATGAATACGTTGTAACAAAGGAATTAAAAAAGCATTTTATCACTCTGTTCAACAAATACAGTGATGCTTTTGATTCAAAGACGAATGATATAGGTGTATGGATATCCGGCTTCTTTGGAAGTGGTAAATCTCATTTCTTGAAGATTCTGTCATATATTCTTGAAAATAAGGAAGTACAGGGAATAAAGACGGTTGAGAGATTCCGTAGCAAATTTGAGGATGATCCGGCTACATTTATGCTGATTGATAAGGCCACAAAGGGTGAGACGGATACCATTCTTTTCAATATTGATATCGAAGGTTCTATTAACAAGGATGCTACAGCAGTCCTTCGTGTATTTGCAAAGATGTTTTATAACCATCTTGGTTTTTATGGCGAAGACCTAAAGGTGGCAAAGCTTGAACAGTTCATCGCAAAGCAGGGCAAGACAGAAGAATTCCGTAAGACATTTGAAGAAATCAATGGGGATACATGGCTCAATACCCGAGAGTCCTTTGCTTTCTTCGAGGATGATGTGGTTGAAACACTTAAGCGTGTACTGGGCATGAGTGAAGAGGCAGCCCGTAACTGGTTCAATGGTACAGAAACAGTTGAAACAAGTATTGCACAGCTTGTATCGGAGATCCGTGACTATGTTAATTCAAAGCCCGATAATTACAGGCTCCTGTTTATGATAGACGAGGTTGGCCAGTATGTAGGTGATAACAGAGATCATCTGCTTAACCTCCAGTCACTTGTAGAGGATATAGGTAATAAGTGCGAGGGTAAAGTCTGGGTAATGTGTACCGGACAGGAAGCACTGGACGAGATTATCAAGACCAGACAGGATGAGTTCTCTCGAATCAGAGCAAGATTTAAGACAACACTCTCACTGTCTTCAACATCTGCAGATGAGGTTATTCAGAAGAGAATCCTTTCCAAGACTCCAGAGGCAGACAAGGAGCTTCAGAAGGTCTATGAGGAGAAAGCATCTGTTCTCAGTAATCTCTTAAAATTCAACAGAGACGATGCACTTCAGGATATCAGAGGGTATGAGTCTCCGCAGGAGTTCTCAAGAGATTTTCCATTTGTACCGTATCAGTTCCTGCTGTTACAGAAAGTGTTTAACGAGATCAGAAAACACGGTAATGCAGGTAAGCATCAGTCTGGTGGAGAGAGATCTATGCTCTCAGGTTTCCAGGAGGCTGCTCAGAAGCTGAAAGAAAAAGATGAAAATGCAATCGCACCATTTTATCTGTTCTATGACACCGTTCATGGATTTTTGGATGGTGCTATTCGACGTGTTATAGAAAGATGCCAGACAGCGGCAGACGAGGACAGAGGCATCAAGCAGCAGGATGTGGCTGTACTTAAGCTCCTATATCTTATCCGCTATGTGGATTCTGATATTAAGTCAACGCTTGATGCAATCGTCATTCTTATGACTGATAACATCAACCTCGATAAAATAAAAATGAGAGAGCAGGTGCGTGAATCTTTAGACCGTCTGCTTAGTCAGAACTATATCGGAAGGAATGGTAATACCTATAATTTCCTTACTGACGAAGAGCAGGATATCGCAAGGGATATCAAGGATACATCCGTAGATACAGCGCAGATCATAGAGAGAATAGGTCATTTGGTATTTGGTGAGATTTATGACAAGAAAAAATACCGCTATCAGATATATGATTTCCCATATGATCAGTATGTAGACGGAACCGCTATCGGCTCTGTGACGGGAGGCATGAAGCTCCAGATATATTCTATTGCAACAGATGATTATGAGAAGCAGGATCTCCGTCTGCAGACCAACTCCAAGGGACAGGCTATCGTAGTCCTTGGTGATGGTAAGTATTATGAGTGCATTGAGAATGCATTAAAGATCAGAAAGTATGTAAAGACAAGGAATATATCACAGCTCCCGAAGTCTGTGCAGGATATCATCCGCACACAGCAGGACGAGGCAACCAAGTACGAAAACGATGCCCTTGACTACATTAAGAGGGCTATCGAGTCTGCTGAATTTTATGTGGATAGTGAACATATTGATATCAAGGGTGGGGATGCCAAGAGTAAGCTGGATCAGGCTTTGGAGTATCTTGTGACCCATGTATATTATGACTTGGATCTGATTGGCGAGAATGCAAATGATGATTCGGATATAGTTACGATACTTACACAGATGCAAAGCTATACTCCCGGTACTCATCCAAACAGTGGAGCTGCTCAGAAGATAGAGGAATATCTTGAAATGCAGGATATGAAACACATCACAACCAAGATGTCCGACATTCAGAGCAGATATCAAGCTATTCCGAGCGGATGGAGAGAGATCGATATAGCTGCGGTTGTAGCCCTGCTTATATATGAGCAGAAAGTTACCATCAAATACGGTGGCATGACCATACAGCCAAATGATCCGAAACTTCCGGATATGCTCCGCAAAAAGAGCGAAGTCGGTAAGACTGAAATTACAAAACGTCATGTGGTAAGCCCTACAAAAATGAAGGAAGCAAGGGAGTTCCTCAGAGATTTCCTCGATGTGATGGATGTCCCGGCTGATGAAGACGGACTCATTGCATTTATCATAGAGAAGTTTACGGATCTGGAAGAACATTATGATTCCCTCAACAAGAAATATGAAGGACGCAAGTATCCTGATCAGAAGCTTGTCTGGGATGCAGTAAGGCTTGTAAAAGACGTGCTTTCACAGAAGAGCGACAATATTGCCCTTATAGATAAGGTCGTAAACAGTGAGGATGCCCTGTATACGATGCAGGACAAACTGAAGAATATAGAAAGTTTCTTCAAAACACAGGTCGCTTTGTTTGACAGTGCAGCAAATTTTGTTGAGAGCATTAAGAACGATCTTGATTATATCGACAGTGATGAAGAAGCTAAACATGCTCTTAACCAGATGCGTCTTATCACAAATATATTTGACGGAAAGACCTATGACTATTCAAGGATTCCTGAGCTGAATGAACTCCAGAGTACGGTTGAGAAGTCTCACAATGCAATGCTCGAAGAAAAGAGAGAGACACTGTATGAGGTAGTACGTTCATGCCTTGAAGAGATTCACAAGAATGCCATGGTAAATGAAAAGACCAAGGCTATCTCTGATAAGGCAGACAGCTTCTACACTCAGAAGAAAGAGCAGATAGCAGCGGAGAAGAGCCTTGCACTTCTTGATGGTGTATCAGTGCCGATGTGGTCATATAAGGATCAGGCAACCATGGCTATTGAAGCTGCTATGGCACCGCAGGTAGAAGAGAAGCCGCCTGTAAAGGGTAGTGATGAAGCTGAATCGCCTAAGAAGGTAATTATAAAAAAGGTGGCAAGACAGCAGATGTTCCCGGCAAAAGTTCTGAAAACAGATGATGAGATTGATGCCTATGTTGAGAATATCCGTAAGCAGATGAAACAGTATTTACAGGGGAGCGATGGTATCCAGATAACCAACTAAAGGAGATGCGCAGATGGATAAGAATGCGATAAAAAAATATGCGGTATGGGCAAGAAGAGAGCTTATAGAAAAGGTCTCTCAGAAAGCTTGGCAATATGGAATAGAGGAAGGAGCGAAACTTGATCCAAAGTTAGATAGCATCAATGGAATCCTTTTGAGTGATGATGAGAAGAAACAGCGTCAGGCTCTTATCCGCAAAATAAATGAAAATGGCTATGCACAGATGATGGAGGAAGTTGCATATACCTGGTTTAACAGATTCATTGCGCTCAGATTCATGGAGGTAAATGGATACTTGCCGAGCCATGTACGTGTATTTACTGATGAAGCAGGAGAATTTAACCCCCAAATCATGTCAGAAGCACTTCATTTGGAACTTGAAGGCTTAGACATGGAAAAGGTGTATGAGCTGAAGAGCGATAACAGGGATGATGAACTTTTTAAGTATCTCCTTATAACTCAGTGCAATGCACTATCTGGAATATTCCCTAAGATGTTTCAGAAAATTGCGGATTATACCGAACTGCTTCTGCCAGATTATCTTCTGCGAGAGGGAAGTGTTATTGAGCAGATGGTTAATCAGAAAGATGGTATTCCCGAAGCGGATTGGCAGGATCAGGTACAGATAATAGGATGGCTGTATCAGTATTACAATACGGAGCCTAAAGATAAGGTTTTTGCTGACCTTAAAAAGAATGTAAAGATAACCAAGGAGACCATTCCGGCAGCTACGCAGTTATTTACGCCGGATTGGATTGTTCATTACATGGTAGAAAACAGCCTTGGTAGATTATGGCTTGAAGGGCATCCGAATGAATCCTTAAAGTCTGAGTGGAAGTATTATCTCGATGAAGCAGAGCAGGAACCTAACGTTCAGAAACAGTTAGAGGAGATACGCAAAGAGCATGCAGGATTAAAGCCAGAGGAGATTAAGTGTATTGATCCGTCTATGGGTTCTGGACATATTTTATGTGTTTTGTTTGACACACTTATAAAAATTTACGAAGACTATGGTTATACTGCAAGAGATGCAGCTGCAAGTATTGTGAAAAACAACCTTTGGGGATTGGATATAGATGAGCGTGCTGCTCAGCTTGCATATTTTGCTGTAATGATGAAGGCGAGGCAGTATGACAGGCGATTCTTTACCCGTGGTATTCAGCCTCATGTTTATGCTATTGAAGAAAGCAATGGTTTGAAATATGACGGTGATTATGGCGATTTTTTGCTTAATAAGAATCAACAAGAGACACTTACATACATGTTTGATGTGTTCAAGGATGCAAAGGAATTCGGCTCAATCCTCAATGTGGAACAAAGAGATTATGATGATTTTATAAACGCATGGAATTTGACAGCAGAGCAGACTATGAGTGATGTTCGCATGATGGGATGGCACATGTATGCAGGCGAAAAGATATCTACGCTTGCAAATCAAGCAAAGGCTTTATCTCAGAAGTATCATGTGGTTGTTACAAATCCACCTTACATGGGCGCCAAAGGTATGCCGGCTACATTAAGTGAATATGTAAAAAAATATTATCCAGACACAAAGTCTGATTTGTTTTCTTGCTTTATAGAAAAGGGCAACCAGTTAATTTGTAACAATGGAATAAATTGTATGGTCACAATGCAGAGCTGGATGTTTATTGCAAGTTATGAAAAAATGAGGAAGTCTATTTTGTCTTCCTTTGATATAACAAACTTAATGCACATGGATAACATGGTTATGGGCATAGCGTTTGGAACTGCGGTCACATGTTTCAGAAAGTCGCACATAACAGGATATAAGGGTACATATAATCATATAAAGTTACAAGATATTGTAAATGAAGAACCAGAAGAGTTTCCGGCAACTGGAAATAGATTTAATCAGATTAGCAGCGATGTATTTTTGGATATCATGGGGTGTCCAATATCATATTGGGCTAATGATGCATATTTGGCTATATGTAAAAGAGGATACACTATTAATTCATTAGCGTCTCCTAAGACGGGAATGACTACTGGTGACAATGACCGTTTCTTAAGACTTTGGCATGAGGTGTCCGCTAGTAAGATGGATATATCCGCAGATAGTGCGGATTCAGCATTGGAGGGTGGTAAGAAATGGTTTCCATATCTTAAGGGCGGCGATTTCCGCAGATGGTATGGGAATAATGATTATGTGATAAACTGGGAAAATGATGGATACGAGATCAAAAACAATATAAAGCCCAATGGTCTGAAGGCAGCCAGTGTAAGAAGCGAACAATTGTATTTTAAACCGCTTATATCATGGTCGGCTGTTACATCTGGTTCATTTGCATGCAGATATAACTATGGAGGGGCATTATTTGATTCTGGGGGCTCTAGTTTATACATAGACAGGTATAGGTTCTACATTTTGGCTTTATTAAACTCTAAAGTAGGACAGTATGCTTTAAGTTTGACTAACCCTACAATTAATTTTCAGCCAGGCGATATTGCTGGTATTCCTTTATGTTTTGAGAACATTGAAATGGTAGAACGAAAGGCTGAGGCATGTGTAAAAATAGCGCAAATAGATTGGGATAGTTTTGAACGTTCATGGAGTTTCAAAGCACATCCATTGGTAATCGATAGGAGTAAAGAAGGTAATAATGTACAGATTAAAGAAAAATCATTGAAGCTATCAGAAATATATAAAACCTGGAGTGAAGAATGCGATGAACGCTTTTATGAACTAAAGAACACAGAAGAAGAATTAAACCGGTTATTTATAGATACCTACGGTTTATGTGATGACGTTTCTTTTGAAGTTGAAGAAAAAAATATAACTGCGACTAAGGCTAATTTACAACGGGATATCAAGGGATTGATTTCCTATGCGGTTGGTTGCATGTTTGGAAGATATTCTCTTGATATGTTTGGGCTGGTATATGCAGGTGGAGATTGGGATATATCAAAATATAATTCATATATTCCTGATAAAGATGCCATCATCCCAATTTGTGATGATGAATATTTTGAAGATGATATTGTTGGTCGCTTCGTAAAATTTGTTGAGGTGGTTTACGGCAGGGATGCACTTGAAGATAATCTTAAGTTCATATCAGAAGCACTTGGGGGAAGTGGTACATCTCGTGAAGTTATTCGTAACTACTTCATAAACGATTTCTTTACTGATCACGTGAAGACGTATCAAAAGAGACCAATATATTGGTTATTTGATTCTGGGAAAAAGAACGGCTTCAAATGTCTTGTATATATGCATCGCTATAAACCTGATACTATTGCACGTATTAGAACTGATTATGTGCATGAGCAACAGGCACGATACAGGACAGCAATCGAAGAAATTGAAAAGAGGATCGATAGTGTATCAAGCTCAGAAAAAGTGAAACTCAATAAGAAATTAAACACTTTAAGAGATCAAGATGAAGAGCTTCATGTTTATGAGGAGAAGATACACCACCTTGCAGATCAGATGATAAGTATTGACCTGGATGATGGAGTGAAGCATAACTACGCATTATTCCAGGATGTTCTCGCAAAAATAAAGTAAAGGACTGAAGACATGGATTTAGCAACAATAAGTCAGGAACTGAATAAGCGTTTTCTTGCTCCGTTGCCGGAGTTTTATAAGAGAAGGATTGTTGTTTGGTATGACGAGGAAAAGGAATTTGAGGATCAGATAGGCGAACTGGAATTGCAGGATGCCAAGGTTCTCTGTGTTACTGGCAATAACTATTTTGAGACAAAGAAAACACTTGCCGTGGATGAACCTAATCAAAATTTCCTTTTGTATAATCCTATGAACTATGAAAAGCCGGAAGATGACTGGTTGATTGATGTGGAGTTATATAGCGAGGAGTTCAGGGCGGATCTCATTTCAATATGGATGGATGAGATGGGAATTCCCTCATCTGTGGCACTTCGTAATCAAGTGAAGAAGTACCGTAAATTCCTTAATGCCAAGACAAGACGTGACGATGTGGTGAAGCTGTCGGATGGACTTGATTCACCTATGAAGTTGCAGCTTGCGGTTATGGCTTCCATCGGTAAGGCACAGAGGACAGATCCGATTTCAATCATCAAGTCTGTATTAAAAGCCGGACTGAATACAGATGACAACTATCTGTATCAGGAATTTGTAAAATACGAAGCGTCTGATTTGTTTTGGAGCATGGCAAATCGTATTACGGGCTATGGTGATGATCATAACCTTGGAAAGTTGGCTGTTCATATTATTCTGACAGCTGCAAGCAGAACCCTTCCCACCGCTGTATTTGACGGTCTTTCTGATTATATGTCACAGAATGGTCAGCTACAGGCATATTGCAGTGACCTGGTATCGGATTGGGTTCATAGCGACGACGCGACTTCATATATGGCAATGGCAGAAAATGTAGAGGAGGAGATGCATCTTGTAAAGAGATTATCAAAGCAGAGTGCATCAGAACTTGCAGACACAGAGATTTTACCGTCTATTAACAAGATTATTTTGACAAAAATAATGACGGACATTAAGAACGAAATTGTAGAGCCGGATAAGATATATTCCATAGCAGAAAAGCGCAGGGCATCTGCATGGTTTTCCGGGTATAAGGATTATTATGATGGCATTTTAGCTCTTGCAAAGATGGAGGATTTCTTTAAGGAAAATGCGGCCGGATTCCATATTGTTGGAGCTAAGAATATATGGAAGGCATATACAACTGATTATTACAAGATGGATACCTATTATCGGCAGTTCCATATGAGCTATGAGAACAGCAAGAAATCCTATGGTGGGGATCTTCAGGATCTGTTTACAGCGGTATGCGATAAGGTTGAGCGTCTTTATACAAATTGGTTCCTGGATGGCCTCGGACATAACTGGTCTGAACAGGCTGCGGCAGAGCTTGCAGAAAAAGGATATATCGATGAAATAGATCGACAGGAAAAGTTCTACAATAAGAAGATAAAGAATGCCGATAATAAGGTTTACGTTATCATATCGGATGCGTTGAGATATGAAGTGGCCGCATCATTACAGGAAGAACTGAGCCGTGAGATGCAGGGCAAGGTTAATCTTTCAAGTATGCAGGGCATATTCCCTACAGAGACCAAGTTTGGAATGGCAGCGCTTTTGCCGCATAACGAACTGACGGTAGAGATTAAGGAAAATGATGCCGGAAAGAAGATACTTAAGGTGTTGGCAGATGGTCAGTCATCTGACAGCGTGAACAGAGAGAATCTTTTGAAAGCTTCTAATCCTGAAAGCGTTGCTGTTAAAGCAAAGGATCTGATGGCAGTAAGCCGTGCAGAACGTTCGGAGCTTGTGAAGGGTAAGGATGTCGTTTACATTTATCATGACACTATTGATGAAACCAGCCATACGTCGGAGACAAAGGTATTTAATGCTTGTGAAGAAACGATAGAAGAGATCATTACGCTTGTAAGAACTATAGTGAATGATTTTGGCGGTATCAATATCATGATCACTTCGGATCATGGATTCTTATATACATACAGTCCGCTGACCGAGGAATCAAAAACAGAAAAATCCGAATTTGTTCATAGGATAGTAGAGTATGCAAGACGATTCGCCATTCTTACAAAGGGAGACGATCCGGAATATCTGCTTCCTGTAAAATTCATGGATGGCAAGACAGATTATTATGGGTATGCTCCGAGAGGGGATATCCGCATTAAGACAAGTGCCGGATCGGGTATGAACTTTGTTCACGGTGGTGTGAGCTTGCAGGAAATGTGCGTGCCGTTAATTGAGTATAAACATTTACGTAACAGCTCCAAGGAGTATCAGAAGAATAAGGATAAGTATGATACGAAGCCTGTTGAGGTAATGCTTTTATCTGCAAACCATAAACTTACAAACATGATCTTCTCTTTGAACTTCTACCAGAAGGATGCGGTAGGAAGCAACAGGGAGAAGGCTGTTTATGATGCTTACTTTGTGGATTCGAGCGGAAAGAAGATTTCTGATGTGCAAAAGATATTTGCGGATAAGATCGGGGCTGATGCTCAGGATAGAACATTCAGGTGCAATTTCAGCCTGAAGTCACAGGCATATGACAGCAAGGAAACCTATTATCTGATCATAGAGCAGGTGGATAGTACAGATCTTCCGCAGAGAATAGAGTTCCAGATCGATATTGCGTTTGCGGCAGATGATTTTGGATTTTTTAGCTAAGGAGACGGTGTAGTTATGGATTACATGGATGGGTTTAACGGGCAGAATCAAAATGAAGAGAAGGATTCTGATGTTGCTACAGCAGGTAGCCGAGAAGAACTGAATAAAAAGCTTCGCCAGATATTTGATGGGAAGATTGTCCGTAAAGACCTGACAAAGCATATCAAAGAGGGGGCAAATGTCCCTATCTATGTTTTGGAATATCTGCTGGGACAATACTGCAATTCTGATGATGAAGCAATCATTGAGCGCGGAGTAGAAACAGTAAAGAGTATCCTTGCCAATAATTATGTGAGACCGGATGAGGCACAGAAAGTTCTTTCTGTGCTTCGTAAGAAGGGATCCCATACGGTAATAGATCTTATCACTGTTGAGCTTAACATGAAGTATGATGAGTACGAGGCTACATTCTCGAATCTTGGTCTTACAAGGATTCCTATTTCAGAAGACTACCCGGAGCAGTATGATAGACTGCTCTGCGGTGGTATTTGGTGCATCGTCCAGCTTGAATATGGGGCTGAAGATGATGACTTTGGCGAAGTGGATGATTATGGCGCTGAACAGCGACAGAAGAAATCAAAGCAGAAAAATGATACACCGGTTTCAATAACGAAGCTAACGCCGATTCAGATGCCGAATGTGGATCTAAATCAGCTGAAAGAGGGAAGAAAAGCATTCTCTAAGGAAGAGTGGATAGATGTAATGCTTCGTTCCACCGGTATGGAGCCGGATGAGCTGACATATCGTGAAAAGTGGTTGCTGCTTACCCGTATGCTTCCATTGGTAGAGAATAACTTTAACCTTTGTGAGCTGGGACCACGATCCACGGGTAAATCTCATCTTTATAAAGAAATATCTCCGAACAGTATCCTTGTTTCCGGCGGTCAAACCACGGTTGCAAATCTGTTTTATAACATGAGCAGAAGAACGATGGGTCTGGTCGGATTATGGGATGTTGTGGCTTTTGATGAGGTTGCCGGTATCAATTTCAAGGACAAAGACGGCATTCAGATCATGAAAGATTATATGGCATCCGGATCTTTTGCCAGAGGTAAAGAAGAGAAGGCTGCTTCCGCATCAATGGTATTCGTAGGCAACATCAATCAGAGTGTGGATGTGCTTTTGAAGACTTCCAGCTTGTTTGATCCATTCCCGCCTGAGATGGGAACCGATACAGCATTTCTTGACAGAATGCACTGTTACAATCCGGGCTGGGAGATTCCGAAGTTTAGACCGGAGCATTTTACAAATGATTATGGATTTATCACTGATTATCTTGCAGGTTTCATCCGCGAGCTTCGCAAGGTTCAGTTTGGCGACGCAATAGATAAGTATTTCAGGCTCGGTAAGAACCTGAATCAGCGTGATACCATTGCTGTCCGCAGGATGGTGGATGGATATCTGAAGCTTCTGTATCCGAATGGAGAGTTTGGAAAAGAAGAAGTGGCAGAGGTATTGGAGATATCTTTGGAAATGAGACGACGTGTCAAAGAGCAGCTTAAAAAGCTCGGAGGCATGGAGTTTTATGATGTCAATTTCTCATACATTGATATGGAGGATATGGGAGAGCATTATGTTTCCGTTCCTGAGCAGGGTGGCGGCAAGCTGATCCCTGAGGGTATGTGCAATCCCGGACAGGTCTATACGATATCGCACGGTAAGTCCGACATGATCGGTGTGTTCCGTTTGGAATCTCAGATGCTTCCCGGAAATGGTAAGTTCGATAGGACTGGTCTTGGAAGCGATAGGGAATGCAAAGAAGCTGTGGATACAGCGTTTAATTTCCTGAAGGCAAACGGAAACCGGATCAGCGGATCTCTGGCTACGATGAACAAGGATTTTGTGATCAATTATCAGGATCTGCAGGGTATAGGGATGACAAAGAAACTTGCACTACCTACGCTTATTGCATTGTGCTCTATTGCTCTTGGAAGACCGGTGCAGAGCTCTATGGCTGTTATAGGTGATTTCAGCATAGGCGGAACGATCATGAAAGCGGATAATCTTGCAAGTACATTGCAGGTGTGCCTTGATAGCGGTGCGAAGAAGATATTATTGCCTCAGACATCGGCGGTTGACCTCGGAACAGTACCAGCAGAGCTCATGAGTAGCTTCAGCCTTGTGTTCTATCAGAGTGCCGAAGACGCGGTGTTTAAGGCGCTGGGGGTTGAGTAAAGAGGTGAGAAAAGTGATTGCGGAGCTGATATCTGCCATATTGGAAAATTTCATATATGACATTACTAGCTCTGGAATTAAGAGTTGGTTTGATAAAAGACGTCAAAAGAAATTTCTTAAGAATCTCAGGAAAGAAATTGATGAATTTTGTAGTAGAAATGAAAGCATTTATATTGATTCAAGCGCTTTCGAATATTTTTTAAGAAACAAGAGATTCATTGAAAAAGTCATTGAGAGGGCAATAGCCACTAAGCTAGAGAATAGTAATAAAGAGTTTCTAAAGATTGAAATTAAGAAAGCGCGTGATATAGCTAAAGCTGAAGAAATAGGATTCTCAAATGATGAGGAACGGATTATTAAGGATCTGTTCCATATTATTGATGAACGAGTTGGGAGTTATTATAGGGAAAAACTGTCAGTTGAACAGCGACATATGGTATCTGTTTGTCTTGATAAATTATCATTGTTACAGGAATCAGTAAACATTGGACTTAAAAATGACCAAAAGATACTTGAAGCGATAAATTCGAATAAGAATTTAACCGATGCGGAGGCTGTTATAATAGCAGATTTACTTTCAAAGGGACTTCGTGAAGGACGATTTGAAGAGTTTGATAATTTGGCTATGGTCGTAAAAGGAAAATCAAACGATCTTGCTATTTTTCAGGATTGTTTAACACAAATAATCCAAGCAGATAATTGTGCAGATGCTATAAAACGACTAGCTGATGTTCATAATGCACAAGTTCGGGATAATGCCATCAGAATTGCTTTGCCGGTGCTTTTGTTTAGAAGAGAAAAGATTGAAGGCCTTTCAAACCTTGCCTCTGCGGGGGCTCTTAGAGAGCTGGCATCATGTCTCGAAAAAAATGAAATAAATGGAATTTTGTCAGAAACAGTTACAATTGATTCAGGATTAGAGATACATAATTTTGAAGTTAATAAAAAATTGGCTTTCGAAGAAGAGTGGCTGACAAAACAGATTGCAGTACAGGTTTTGCATGGCAAGAAAATACGTAATATATACTCCGCAATGGAGGAAATTGAGAAAAATAACAATTCTTGGCTGACGGAAGTCTTAATAGCAGATAGAAAAATCGAAAAGTATATCGATGAAGTTGAATCCGAGGATGGCAACGCAAGACTTGAAGCTATATTGAATTCATTATTGCAGAAAAGAGATATTTATGATCGGATGGGTCGTGATATACGAGCATTTTATTATTCTGTTATTGCAAAAATACATCTAATCTTGGGCAGATGCGATGAAGCAGAGAAACTGCTTCCAGAGGACTTGTTGGTTTATACACCGCTTTCTGATTATGTTATTGCAATTAAGAATGAGAAGCAGGAAATTGATATTAATGAAATATATGAGTACGCTGTTAAGAATGATACATATTGGCTAATAAACAACTATTTTGTTGCAAAAAAAAATGAGAACGAGCTGATCTTATTCTGTAGAAAACATGAGGAGGTTTTAGACAAAGATATTTCTCTCTTTTTTATGTATATAAGTGCGCTTAGTATCGCCAATCTTAATGAGGAAAAAGAGAAGCAACTAAAAAAGTATTCAAATAGATTACAGCATACATATGAATACTGGACGGAAATATTTACAATAGATGCTTCAGAGGATATGAAGCAATTATTTATTGAGGCGTGCCGTGATGGAAAAATGAGTGGACTATTTGCTGGTTCAGAATATCGCATTATAGAAAGGCTGCTTCATTTTGGGGAATATGATATTGCTGAAATATATCTAAGAAAACACGAAAAGTGTGGTGAGAACAATTTTAGAATAAAAAAATACAATGCCATTATTCAACAGGGGAAGAAGAATGATGTAGAAGCAATAAAATGGTTCAAAGCTTCATTTGCAGAAAACCCAAGAGATATTTATGTAATAGATTCTCTTATTACATTGTCGTTGATGAATAAACGGAACATAGATAAAACGGTTATTGATGCGGCAATAAATGCGGATACTTCGCGACTTCACATGCTTGTTGCGGTGTGGTACTTATCGGAGGGTGATGTAACTAAAGCTAAGAATGAAAATATAAGATCTATTCTAATGTCAGAAGAGGGATATAATCCTGCATTCGGTCAATTCCTTTCAATAAAGACTCGTTCTGATAATAACGATGTCATTAGAATAAGCGGAATAGAAGGTGGTACTGCAGCATATTGTAAGGACAGTAATGGATTGTCGCGTTGGTTGTGTATATACAAGGATAATATTCTTCCGAGTTCTCCACATATTTGGAATGGTGACTATCATATTCATGTAGAAGATGCTGCGGGAATGGGATTTTTAAGGAAGCACAAGGGCGATCATATTGATATCGAGGGAGTAGATTATGAAGTACTGGATATCATACCTATTGACGCTTATCTTTTTAGAACATGTACCTCAAAAATGACGCAAACTGGTTTTGCAAAAGAAATCTCAATTCCTTCAAAAAATGGAAAAATGGATATTTCCGCTTTCAATGATTGGATCATTAATAATACACCGGATGAAAGAGAGACTTATAATTGGCTTGATCAATATAACAATATTCAAGACGTTCCTATGCCCTTGTTTGCATATAAGCGATTTACGAGGCTTACATATGTACAATTCGTTGATCAGATTCTAATGTCACAGGGAATATTTGTGAGGGAATTATTTCAGCAATCGCAACAGGCCAAAAAATACGTCATTTCATTTTCGGCACTTGTTGCCTTGTATAAGATAGGCTTCCCTGCTGAACAGATAGTAAACGCTGGCGGATTCATTATGGAATCAACTTTATTACAAGTAGAATCAGATGTATCAGAAATCATTAAGGAATATGATCGAGATACAGTGGCATCCCTTGGCGTTATTGATGGGAAAATCTTTTATAATCAAGTTGATGATGTGGGAAAGGATTTCTGGCTAAAAGAGGCAGGTTCGTTAAAAAGATATTGTGAAGCTATACCAACGGTCAATAGTGAAAATGACTTATCCGGACCGTTTTTTGGTGGATTCGAAAGTAAGGAGCTTCTAGGAATTTGTGATTATGATGCAATATCGTTCGTCATGCACAACATGGAATATTCATTAATAACGATTGAAGCGATGATATATTCAATGTCGATGAATGATGAAGTAAAGCTTAAGGTGACATCTATTCCAGACTGGTTTGTTAATCTGAATATTGACGCTTCTAAGTTGATATCATACATTAAGAAACTTTTGAGTCTGGGATGCTTAATGTCAATAACAAAAGAAGTAATAGAGCTACTTTCGGAAATTATAAAGAAATCTGATGAAGCTACAAAAAATAAAATATACTCCGATTGGGACAACATGCTCTCTTCAATTGATAATTTTCCAGAAAAATACAGGATTGTTGCTATTCAGGCTATTTCAGAGGTGTTTGGGTTATTTGGAGATAGGGCAATGGATATTGATAAGGAGTTGACACACATTCTCGTGAAGAACATGTTGATGCTTAGAAAACAAAAAATAGAGATGTTCATAGATGAAAGCGGTCAACTATTAGTTTCGTTAGTAGATATTAGCCCGGATGATCAGATTGCAGAAATAAAGGATCAAAAATGAATTATCCAGTTATAACACTTTGCGGTAGCACAAGATTTAAGGATGAATTTATAGAGGCTCAGAAGAGACTGACACTTGAAATCAGCGTAGGTCTGTTCGGACATTCCGGAGATCAGGAAGTTTGCGATGGGATGGAATGGATGAAGGCACTCTCTCAAAAACGAAAGAGATGCTGGATGACATGCACAAACGAAAGATCGATATGGCAGATTCTATTTATGTGATAAATGTCGGTGGATATATCAGAGAGAGTACGAGATCTGAGATCGAATATGCAAAAGCACATGGTAAAGGGATTGCTTATCTGGAAGAGCAATAATCCTTAAAATAATTTATAAAGGAGAAGTGAAATGGCAAAGAACATTGAACCGAAACTCAGAAAGATAGGCGACTATCTGCAGTTAGAGGATGATACAGTTTTTATAATCCCGGAATACCAGCGTCCGTATTCATGGGGTACTGATCATTGTGATAAATTATGGCAGGACATAGAGGACTTTATTGCGAGTGACAGCAAGGATAGATATTTCTTTGGAACCATAATTATCAACTGTCAGGACAATGATACTAAGTTCGGTCTGATCGATGGACAGCAGAGAACCACAACATTTCTTCTCCTTCTGAAGGCATTGCTTGTTAGGATTAATGTGGCTATAGGTAAGACCGAAGGAGATGAGGATTCTGAAAATCTTTGCAGAGGTTTGAAGGAACGTCGAAGAAGAATAATGGGAATCCTTTACAAGGCTGAGACGGAAGATATTCCTGATAAGCCGGATATCAAACGCGATACTGAGATATGCAGTGGCATTTCTATTCTTGAAAACTATTCTATAAATGAGCATTACAAGACCGAGCTTAATACTATTCTGCAATCTGTGGATTATGTAGAAGCAGAATCCAAGGTTATAAAAATACCGAGAAAACAGAAGGACAATAGATATACGAATTTCTTCCGGAACTTCAAGTATTTCTACGAGATGATAGATTCGTTATCTGAATCCGAATTGAATAAAATGGCAAAGGCTGTTACCGACAGTTGTGAAGTAATTGAAATCAAGAGCTGGCAGGTTGAGCAGGCCATTACAATGTTCAATTCATTGAATTCAGATGGACTTCCTCTTTATGATGCGGATATTATATCTGCTCAGCTATATGCGGAGGCTGAGAAACAGGGATCTGTTGATAAGTTTAAAGTATTATGGAAAGAGCTTCTTGATACAATCGAAGAATTGAAAGAAGCGGGGATTGCTAATATTGATTCCATCCTTATGCAGCAGATGTATTATGTCAGGACGGTTAAGAAGGAGACCGTAAGTGATACCGGATCTATCAATGTTACTACGCCTGGTTTAAGAAGATATTTTACAGAGATTAATAAGGATCTGTTGAATCATCCTATAGAACTGTGTGAGGGGATGATAAATCTCTCAAAGATATGGCTGAAAATATCAAACTATCCAATCGCACAGGTGCTATTCAAGTTTAATGAAAATACGAAGCTGTTCCTGGCAAGCTTTTTCTATCGATTCAAAGAGGAAGATGTTACAGAAGAATCTGTGAAGACAATTCTGGAAAGTGTTTTGAGACTGTTTACCATTATGGAGGTTGTTGATATAGGATATTCCAGCAGCAATTTCAAAACATTCCTTTTTGGTGAAGAGGTTAAATTTGTAGATCCGACCATCAGCGTCGAAGAAATAAAAGCTGACTTTGACAAGCATATCAGCGAGAAATGGAGCAGAGACGCTATTAAGGCGGCAATAAAAGATTATGACAAGCATATGCTGGTATATCTTAATGAATTCCTGTTTGCAAAAGAGAAGGGATTAGATTTCAGCATCGGCGCAAAGTATGATATCGAACACATAATGCCATATAGTGGGAAGAATCTTTCTGAGATCCGAAAAGATGCGGATATTGAGAGCGAAGAAGAGTTCAGAAACATTGTAAATAAGCTTGGAAACAAGATCCTGCTTGAAGAAAAAATAAACAGATCCATCGGCAATGAATGGTTCAGAACTAAAATATCCACAAGACTTGGTAATAGAACTGGGTATATTGATAGTAAATATCCAATTGCGTCTACATTAGTAGCTGACTATAAAAATGTTAATAAGCCTTATTGGAAGAAGGAAGATATAATTACGGCTACCGAAGCAGCTTCTGAACGTATTGTTAAGTTTATTTTTGGATTTTGATTTTAGATTTTATGATAGATAACCAGTCAAATATAGATGCAAAAAAGCTTATAGGAATGCAGGTAAGAAATACAACAACATTTTCTACCGGTAGAATAGAATACATAAAAGACGGAATCATGGCCGTAGATCATCATGGTGAGATAAGAAAATACTTATTTCCGGATGCATTTGCGGGGATACTTGAACTTGAAGATGAAGAAATACACGAAACCATGCGCTCACATGGTGTGGGTGCTTCGTTTGAATGGTTTAAAAACACCTACAAAGCAGCCATCTTAAGTGAAATCAATTATCTAAAAGCAACCGGTGGAAAGAAATACAGGATCGTTGACGGTGAAAGAATTTCTACAAAAAATGACGAGTACCTTTATGCATTTGATACTGATACTGATCTGCATTTTCCTGATGGAACAGGCATTAAATTATGGTTCCCAGAAAAAATAATCCTGGGATATATTATTTCATGTGAAGACTTTAGTATCGTATTAAGAACCAAGGAATATCTTGGTGAAACTATTGAAATTGTTGAGTTTACTGCTGATCAATGGCAGTTGCTTGAATCATTGATGGAACGCATGGATGAGATGGATCCTGATGAAAATTCTCTTGCTTATGAAATAGCATGTAATGGTAAATCGCAGATATCTTTGGGACAGAGAATTAGATCTGGTCAAAATTATGCGCTTAACAGAGCTACTTCAGAAAGGATAACATTTATCTGGGGACCACCCGGAACCGGTAAGACTGAGACCCTTGCAAGAATAGCATTGGAACATATTGAGCGTGGAAGAAGGGTCCTAATGCTTTCTTACAGTAATGTTTCTGTAGATGGAGCTTTATTACGAATAGCAAAAATAACAGATATAAGAGACGGAAGGATAATCCGTTATGGATACCCACGAGTGAAAGAGCTTTTAGATAGTAAAACTCTTACGTCTTACCAATATGTTTTATATAAGGATTCGGTTCGTGCAAAAGAATATGAGGACCTTATTGCTCAAAAGAAAAAAATAAAAGGAAAAACATTAGAGAAAGTAGAAATAAATAAGAAGATTAATAAAATACGAGATCAGCTGCTACTAGAAGAAATGATGTTGATCCAGAGCTCTGATTTTGTTGCTACAACTGTATCAAAGGCCATAGTAGATAAAGCCATATATTCTCAAAAGTTTGATGTTGTCATATTTGATGAGGCCAGCATGGCGTATGTACCGCAGATTATTTTCTCAGCCGGTCTTGCAAAGGATTATTTTGTATGTTTGGGTGATTTCTGTCAGTTGCCAGCTATAGTTCAAAATCCAGCGAATGATAGACTAATGAATGATATTTTTGATCATACCGGGATAACATCTGCTGTACAGAATAATCAAAATCATGAATGGTTAGTAATGTTGGACACCCAATTCCGTATGCATCATGATATAGCGGATTTTGTAAGTATAAATATGTATCAGGGTCTTCTTAAAACATCAGATAAGATAACTGAAAGCAGAGCAGAAATAGCAGAATGTTTACCATCTCCAGGGTCAGCTATGTCCATGGTGGATTTAAGCGGCATGTATTCCGTGTGTACCAGGACCATGGATGGATCCAGGATTAATATATTATCTGCGTTAATGTGCATGAGAATAGCAGAAAGGAATATCTCAAAGTATGAAGTAGGAATCATAACTCCATACAGTGCTCAATCACGTTTGATTTTATCGATGATCCGTGATATGCAGGAAATAGATGAAAGATGGCTGAAAGTAACTTGTGCAACTGTACATCAGTTCCAGGGATCTGAGAAGCCTGTAATAATCTACGATGCAGTAGATTGTTTCAGAATGCCATTCCCGGGAATTTTATTAACATCTTTGAAAAACGATACGGCAAATAGACTTTTCAATGTTGCAATGACTAGATCCAAGGGTAAATTCATCCTGGTAGCTAATAATGATTACTTAAGCCGAAAACACATTTCCAAAAAGCTAATGTTTTCCAAAGCTATGTCGCTCATTGAGAAACAAAAACATATTACAGGCGGTTTTGAGATATTGGATGAGATGATGCCGTCTGATAATGAAGAGCCTAGTGTATATATAGAAGACAGGGAGTCAAGCTGGAAAAAATATATTGAAGACTTGAAAAATGCTCAGAAAAAGATTCACATAGATATGCCTGATGTAATAGGTGAAAACGATAAAGCTATAAAAGAATTGATCCAAGTTTTGGTGCAGAAAAAGAGCGAAGACGTGGAGATATGTATTCGAATTCCGGAGGATATAGATTTGCCTAAAGGGTTGCAGGTATATATCAAGAATCATGAGTATGTAACAAATCCGGTAACATTGATTGATAAAAAAACATTATGGTTTGGTCAGCCATTATATGCCGCAGATTTTATTTCAGAAGGTGAAATACTCGATACAGAATATTTCCCTTGCGTCAGATTTACGGGTTCACATACCGCCAGATCTGCTCAAGCATTCTTAGAACTTTAAAGGTAGGTAACTTGATTTGAATTTGAATGATCATCTTGAGGATTTTAATAAAGAAGAACAAAAAGTGCTCGATGCTTTGATTTCCAAAATGAACAATGTTTTAAAAGACTTGGATGACAGGATGAAAAAATATGTCGCAGAGGCAAAGAATGCGGATATATCAGTAAATCCTGATGAATACCTTGCTAAACTTTTAGCGCAAAATGGAAAAAAAGATACCGAGGAAAATAGAAAAAAATTTCTTCAGGCGCGAGATGAATTATATCATACACGCTTACTTTTACGTGGTGAATCAGACTATTATGGCACAGACATAGAAGAACTCAAAATAGGTCTCCATTCTTGCAGTATAAATAGCGATCCATGTGTAGTGTCTTGGACGATGCCATTATGTAGACATTATCTTTTAGATAATGCTTCAACTGAGTATGAAAGTATTGTTAAAGAAAGCCTAGGTAAAGTATACCATACTCATTATACATTATTGGTTAAAAATTCAGTAAAGCTAAGATTTACCCATGTTGTTAAAGCTATGAATCTGTATCCAGGTATCTTCAACGATGAAGAACTGAAGATGATGAAGGGTAAAGATTTCTTTAGTGAAGAATTTTTGGATGAAATGATAAATCGTTTCAATCCTGATGAATATGATCCTGAAAGTGCTGCCAAGATCATATCAGATGAATTTCTTCAGGAGCTTCTTGAAAGAAGATCTTCGCCGGAGTTTAAAAATATTGTTTTCTCAATCCAAAAGAAACAGGGCGAGATTATACAGGCACCATATAAAAGGAATATGATAGTTCAGGGATGTGCCGGATCAGGGAAATCTATGATTATGATGCATAGACTGCCGATTCTTTTATATGATAATCAAACCAGCATTAGCCGTAAAGGTCTTTATATAATCACACCTTCTCAGATGTATATCCAATTAACTGAAAACATGCGCGATCAGCTTGAGATCTCTGATATAAATATGGGTACACTTGAGCAATATTATGATGTTTGTATTGAAAAATACTTGGGCCATAAAGCCGGTGAGTATGGAAGAATCAATTATACAAGTAAGATTAGCAGTGATAATGAAGCCTATGTATATTCAGAGGAATGTATTAATGACATCAAACGTTATTTTAGTGATCACTTAGATAAAGAGGGAGTTTCTCTTGAAAAGGCATATACAGATTTGAACCTACAAGAAAAAGAACAAACTTTAGGAACCACTTATATTCAAAAAATCAATAAAAGATCTTCAAAGCTACAATCAATATTATCAGCCAATAACGAGTCTTTAAGAATATATTTCAATGGTATAAAGGATGCACTCGAGGCTCTTAAACTTTTGGATGTTGCACTTCGTTATCGCAAGGATGGAGTTATCCGAGAATTATCAAAAGCAATCTCTGCAAGTGAAGATGAAATATTACAAGCACAAAAAGAAATTGAGAAACTTAATGAGAAAGACAATGAGATTGCTATAAAAAACCGAAAAATCACTATAGAAAATGCGAGAAAGAATATTCTGGATCTTACTGAACGAAAAATAACAGTAGAGAATGATACAAAATATTTTGATTCTTTAAACAATGTGAGTTTAAAGCTAACCTCAGTAATATCTCCAATAAAAGATTTAAAGGATGAGTTGAGTCAGAATACCATTAGTGATATTTACAATGCAATAAACAACATTGGTATGCTCATTGGCGGATTCTATATGGTGTCATGGGAGATTTCCAAAATCGAAGATAAGTATTTTACTTATGTAGAGCCGTTTAGTAGAGCTATCGATAACGCTCAAAAAGCTATCATAGTCCTTCAGGGATTGAATGCAAAATATCTGGAGTACGAATACTACAGTAAAATCAAAGAAGAAAACGATAACTTGGTAAATGAACTTGGCAACGGGGTTAGAAACGCATACAAGACCATAATGGAAAAAATCGGTGTCAAACCAAATGAAGATGGAAGTATCAGAGCTCTTAGATGTTCACCATACATATATCTTCAAGCACTTTATCATTTCATGGGAGCACCAATCCTTAAAAAAGAATATCTTCTGGCAATTGACGAATCTCAGGGAATTGCTCCTGAGGAAATCAGATTGCTAAAAAATATAAATGGTGAAAATGTTGTATTTAACCTCTATGGAGATATTTATCAGCATATTGAAGGAACAAAAGGTATAGACAGCTGGGATGCATATCGTGATGTTATAGATTTCGATATGTATGAGATGAATGAAAACTATAGAAATGCCTCTCAGATCACCGAGTATTGCAATAACCAGTTTGGCATGGATATGAATGCGATCAACACCCCAGGAAAGGGTGTTCATGAAATGCATGACTTTGATGAATTCCGATTAGGAATGATAGATCAACTTATGGACGATCAAAGAGCTGGACTTGCGGCTATCCTTGTGGGAAGTGATGCAGAAGCAAGATATCTTCTGGGAGAATTTTCTGTTTATGAGCAGAAATTCCATGATATGACGGATGAAGACTTTAGCATTCATCGTACAAGATGGAATATCATAAACATTGATGACGCTAAGGGTCTTGAGTTTAGCTCTGTTATAGTACTGTCCGGACGTATGACGAGAAATCAGAAATACATTGCCTATACAAGGGCTCTTGATGATCTGTATGTTTATCCAGAAGTCATCGATGTAAAGGATTATGAGAAGAAGCCTCGAAAGAAAGATGATGATAAAACAACCGATGATAAAGAACCTGTATCTAATGGGGACTCGACTCCAAATATAAACGTTTTATCAAAAACTTTACCAAAGCATTCTGCTCCAAAGAGTGTCACCAATCACGAAGATAGTGCGGTAAGAAAATTCTTTGAAGATAAAGGTCTTGAAGTTATCGATAATCGTGATTCTGGCGGAAGATTATGGGTTATTGGTGAGAAATCTGATATCAGAGACATTGTGAGTTCGGCCATTTCAAGGTTTGGAATATCTGGAAAGTATGCTTCAAATAAAGAAAGCCGCAATAGAAATGGATGGTATACTAAGTCCGACAAATAGTTTCAAAGTACAATAAATAGATAGTTATGGATTCTACAAGATACATGGTTATAGCCAAAGGACATATATGTACAGATGATGTCGAGACTTGCACTTATAATGCATCTACAAACAGCTATGACATCGTCTATAAAAATGGAAAATGTTACCCGTATTCTGCGGGTAACGTTATTTTCATGGAGAATCCAATCAAACTTGATCCTAAAAATTACATTATAGAAACCCAAAATGGTAAATATCTTTATGATATTAAACAGATTTATGAATTTACAGGACCTTATAGTAAGTACTGGCATATAATATTCGCTAATTTCGTACATAACTATAAGAAGGACGATTTAATAATACAGAACAACTGTCTGACAGATAAAAAGTCAGGTAGCACATTTGATTACCTTAGAGAAATATCTGGTCTTTGTAAACTTCCAGATGAATATAAAGACGAGGAAGTTATCTTAAAGAAGTATTTTGAAAACATAGGATTTGTGTCGGATGAAACGGTTTTAAGCCTATATCTCAATCCAAATAATGAACCAATTCATCGATGTGAAGAAAATCTGATATTTCCATTTGGATGTAATCAAAGCCAATATGATGCTGTTAGAAATGCCCTAGAGAATCAGATCAGTGTTATACAGGGACCTCCGGGAACCGGAAAAACACAAACAATCTTAAATATCATTTCAAACCTAATAATTAAGAGAAAATCAGTACTTGTCGTTTCAAATAACAATTCAGCTATAAAAAATGTTTTGGAAAAACTGTCAAAGACGAAATATGGCATGGATTTTCTAGTTGCTCCTTTAGGGAGTGTAGCAAATAAAGAAATGTTCATAGAAAATCAGAATGGCGTATATCCCGATCTTTCATTATGGAAGAGTGAAATAAATTCTTCGGCCATCTTGCAGGAAATATCAGAAATATCAAGCAAGTTAGAAATGGTGTATGGGATTAAAGAGACACTGGCCAGGCTTAAAGAAAAACGTTACAATGTTGAGCTTGAAGCTAAACATTTTGATGAATTTGCTGATGAGACGGGAGCTCTCTATAAAACCGTAAAAATACGTGATAATCTCTCGTCGGAGAAGATAATGCATTTATGGCAGGAATTACAGAGAAGAACTGACGAATCAAAGAAAATGTCAATTTTGTTCAAGCTAAAGAGTATCTTTCTGTATGGCATAGCAAATTGGGATTTTTATAAACAAGACATCTCGAAAATCATTTCGGTTCTTCAGGGAATGTATTATCAACAATCACTGAAGGAAATTGATAATAAAATAGAAAATTTCGAAAAGGATTTAGATGATAATAAAGGAGATTTTGAGAAACAGCTGGGAGAAAAGTCTCTTAAATGTCTGAAATCCGCAATAGAAGAACGTTACAATTGGAAATGTCTGAGAAGTATCTTTACGAAAGATGATTTATTCAAATCACCGTCTCTGGTTATGCAAGAGTATCCAATCATCCTAAGTACTACATATTCCGCAAGAAACAGTTTGAATGTTAAAGATGTTCAGTATGACTATGTAATCATGGATGAGGCTTCTCAAGTAGATTTGGCTACAGGAGCATTGGCTCTTTCATGTGCTAAAAATGCAGTTATAGTCGGAGATTTGAAGCAGCTTCCAAATGTCATAAAATCTGATGTTCGAAAAGTTGCTGAACAAATCATGGCAAAATACAATATTCCTAAAGCTTACGATTTTGCATGTAACAGTTTCCTTCAATCTGTTATATCTGCAATACCGAATATTCCGTCTGTCCTTTTAAGAGAACATTACAGATGTCATCCTCAGATTATCTCATTCTGCAATCAGAAGTTTTATGATGGAGATCTTATTGTGATGACAGAAGACGATAATCTCGGCAAGGCTCTGATGGCTATTAAAACTGTTGTAGGCAATCATGCAAGGGATAATTATAATCAGAGACAGATAGACGTTATAAAAGAAGAAATATTACCAACACTGGATGTTCCGAATGATGAAATAGGAATTATTACACCTTACAATGCTCAGGTTAATGCCATAAAACGGCAGATTCCGGAAATAGATGTGGCTACAGTTCATAAATTTCAGGGACGTGAGAAGGATGTGATCATTCTTTCAACTGTGGATAACCAGATAAATGATTTCACAGATGACCCTTACTTGCTAAATGTTGCAGTTTCCAGAGCTAAGAAAAGACTGATAGTTGTGATTTCTGGTAATGAACAAGATAAAAAGGGAAACATCTTTGATCTTATATCATACATTCAGTACAACAAGATGGAGGTTGTAGACAGTAAGGTATATTCAATATTTGATTTCCTGTATTCTCAGTATAAGGAGCAGCGATGGAAGTATCTGAAAGATAAAAAGCGGATTTCTGAGTATTATTCTGAAAATAGAGCATATAACTTTATCTTAGATCTTATCAAAGACCACAAGGAATATTCTGTTGTCTGCTTTGAACCGCTATCAATGATTGTGAGAGATATGAGCGGACTTACTGATAAAGAAGTTCGTTATCTCATGAATCCTGCTACTCATGTCGATTTCATGATCTATAACAAGGTTAATAAACAGCCGGTTGTAGCTATAGAAATAGACGGTTATTCATTCCATAAGGAAGGAACCGTGCAGCACGTAAGAGATAAGTTGAAAGATCATATCCTGGAAGTATCTGGTATCGGGCTTTTGAGACTTAATACAAATGGCAGCGGAGAGAAGGAAAAAGTGTTAAAAGCTATAGGTATAGAATGATATATATGAACAGATAGGATAAAGGAAGCATTAACCTATGAAACCACCATTCAACAACCAATTCTTCCAGGATCAGTTTAAAGACGATTTCATTGACAACATTGATCCCGAAGACATTAAACATAAAAGAAAGATAGCAGGCATCATGTTACAGGACCTGATGAACCGGCAGAGCGGCAATGTGGTTGCACCGGATACCACAGGTGTTGGCTTTGAATTTCTGATGGGTTTTATCACTCCTGAAATGTCCTGTGATTTTGCCCTTATCGAGCAGGATTTCCTAAAGAATTGCAGGAGTAAGCTGGAGGAGTTCCGGAAGGCTGGCTGGTACGGGGCAATGTCATTCAGGACACACAAACCACTAGATGCGATACAGAACAGTATTCTATGCCTTATATATAATGGTGCTAAGCTTGGGGACGAATACTGCATTGAGCTCATCAAGAACCTCTATAAGGTTTACCACAAAAAGGAGTATAACCAGCTGAAACGATTCAGGACCATCAATGCTCAGGAAATCCTTTCACTTTCCGAGGATGAAATAATCGGAGATTCATATCCAACAATGGGCCGGATAGTGGCAATGTGTCAGTTCTTAGGCATTGAGCTTCACGAGAATTGTTCTTTCATTTATAAGCTCCTTAATAATGACAGAGAAGAATTCCTTGCCATGGAGGATGAAGAAACAGAATTCCTGCAATTTGAAGAAGGGCTTTTCGATGAATGTACCGAGCAGATTAATGAGTGGGTTGAGGAGTTAAAAAAGAAAAACATTCCACGCAGAAAAAAGATCAAAAACTATCTGGATACTATTGATTTCATTGGCTTATGTATGAGGCAGCATGGTTATGTAGATGTCTATCCGAGGCTCTGTCTTGAAAATGACATGGGTGTCAAAATGCAAATGATCCGGACCCTGGCAATGCTCAGGACCTGGAAGCCCAAGAAGGAGTTTACCTTTGAGGAAGTGCAGTTCTACACCAATATCTATGATCTTGCAGCTGCATTGGCCGATACGGCTGACTGCCTGAATTACGATGTAGGGTATCTTATAGGTGATGAGATCGACGAGCTGGACATTGAGGATGCCCTGTTTAATCCTGCGAACATGACTGTTAATGTCAAGAACAGGAAGCCGGAGAAGAAGCCGGTGACAAATGTGGCTCCGGTAAGTAAGGGTGATGTGACGGCGGAGGATTACCTTGCCGAGATCGCCGAGCTCCGGAAGAAGCTCAATGAAAAAGAGCAGGAGAATAAGTACCTCCGGGAGATGTACAGAAGCGCTAAGCATTCTTCTGAGGAGACCGAGGGGCTTGTAAAGAAATATGAGGCTGAACGTGATGAGCTGATCGCGCTCCGGGAGTATGCCTATAACTCTGAGCATGAGAATGATGATGTAGAGGAAGACAAGCTCCCGGATATGGAGAAGGCAATCGCGGATAAGAAGATCGTCATCATCGGAGGACATGTGAACTGGCAGAACAAGCTTAAGCAGCTGTTCCCGGAATGGCTCATCGTCCACCTGGATGAATATAAAACCGTAAACAGCAGGATGCTGGAAGGTAAGGAGAAGGTTTATTTCTTTACGGATTACATTAACCACATAAGCTATAAAAAGTTCATTGCTATCGTGAGGGAGAAGAATATACCATTTGGATACATAGGAAGCAGCAACATTGGCAGTGTGGTGGCGCAGATTTATGAGGAGATGGTGAAGTAAAATCCGGATTTGTGGTGAAAGAGAAATGAGAATTATCACGAGTTGGCACCATGGTTAGATGCCTATAGAAGAGAGATGATTTTGAGAAGAGGAAAACGGATGCAGTACGAGTTTTCAAGCACTGATAAAGAAAAATTCAGTCTTCATGATTGTCGGTCAACATCTATTGAACTGATAAATGAACGATTGATATTCAAATTGCCGGATGGTTTATTTAACATTGATTATTCAGATAACTGGCCTAATACAGGAATGGCGGAGGTTGAATTCACTATAGATCCAAAGAGAGGCGTTTATCTCAACATATTTGAAGACTCAGAAGGACAGACAATACGTAAGGAAATTATGCTGAAGCAGCTGGTTGAAAAGATAAATAATTCTGAATGGGAACTTGAATTCGCTTACCGTTATGATGGTTACGAGGAGATTTTATATAAATGCTGGATTTGGATAAATCATGAACCATGGTCATATGAAGGCGAGTTATGGATCGGAACAAAAGAAGATACAGTTTTTAGATGGAATTCCCCTGAAGACACAAAAGATTATCCGAATACAAATACGAAAGAGAGATGAGACTAAAATCATCTTTGCTGTGCTGGTGGACGCATTGTTGGGAAGAGTTTTAATAAACCTATGCTTTTGCAAGAACATTTATTCTTAAAAAACTTGAAATTCCATTAGACTCAGAGTATAATTCAATCAAAGAACAGTTGTTTGATATGAAAGGATTGAAATGAGTAAGCGATTCCCTGTAGATGTAATACTACAACATAATACGGATGGTACAATAATACCGATAAGACTTAGATTTACTAATGATGACGGTGAAAGAACAGAATATACCATTAGAGGATACAAAGATTTGTCCGGCCAGGAGACAAGAACGATGCCAGATGGAGTTTTCGTCACTTCCTCGGATTTGGTGTATCAATGCAAGTTGATCGTCAATAACCAGCAACGATATATATACCTGCATCGTATTCCTAGTGGATCCTCATGGTTTATGACGGTATGTGCTTAAGACCGATCAATTATAATGAGGTTGGGGATGTATGAGGGGCCTGAAGCAAAAGAAAATTGATATTAAACGTATTCTTCTAGGTAAAACGGATGGAGTTTGTGCTCGTTGCGGAAGGACTCTTTCGCTAGAGAAGACAACGATAGAACACTACGTGCCAAAATACAGAGGTGGAGCAGATGATGAAAGAAATCTACTTCCGCTATGCAAGAAGTGTAATAAACAGAAAGGCTCCAGAATAGTGGCCGCAGAGGAGTACTATCCATTTCTTAAGAGCGAATATTGCTTGGAGGCAGACAAGTATAAAGTTGAAGAGGGGATATAATTATGACTTTTCTGGGAAATCTTATATGGCTTATATGTGGTGGCCTTCTGAGTGCCATCGGCTGGTGGCTGGCAGGAATTCTTTGGTGCATTACGATCATCGGAATACCGGTAGGGATGCAATGCTTCAAGCTGTCGGCATTATCGCTTTGTCCGTTTGGTAAAGAGATAATAAATGAAGGAGGCGCAGGTTCGTTTCTTCTAAATGTTCTTTGGTTCTTCTTATCAGGCTTTGAACTTGCTTTGGGGAATTTCCTGATTGGTTGTTTACTATGCGTCACTATCATCGGAATTCCATTTGGTCTTCAGTTCTTTAAGATCGCAAAGCTGTGTCTTTGTCCGTTTGGGGCAAATATCGTGAATATAGGTTGACAATACAAGCCGTTAGAACCGGACATCACCGGTTACTGACGGCTTTTTTTCAATTATTAAATGATTATAAACTTGTTATAGATGTTCATTTTTTTGTTTTGAGTACGAGTAGAATTAATATATCGAAGCAAGAGATAAGTCGATATTTAGAATAGGCAGGTATTTATATGGATGACGATGATGAGTTATTTGATTTATTTATGCTTGATAATATGCACCATAATTCCGGTGGCTGCCTCTCATGTTTGATCTTAATGATCATGCCTGTGGTGCTGATCGTAAGCATTATCGAGGCTATATGTTAAGGGTTTAAAAATATGGATAAGAAATTTAATAGAGAAGACATCCTTAGAAGGCTGCGTGCCTTAGTGATCTTGATCACCATCATTCTTATATACAATAATTTTTTAGTTAGTCGGAACCATCAAAAGGAAGAACAGATTCAAAGAGAAAAGGAAATGGTGGAGATTCGTAGACAAAAAGAGCGGGAAAGGATCGCGGCAACAAGTGTAGACATTAGTCTCGAAGAAACTGAATCCATCAAAAGTTATGAAATCAGTGCGGTGACCGATAAACTTAGTGAACCTGTTCCATCAGTTGAAGAAACAGAAGAGTATAAACCGACGGCAGATGTTAAATGGTTAAGAGAGCATGATCGATCTGTATATACATACTCCTATGTCTATCCCGGAACCCGGAAGAGCTCTTCAAAAACAAAGAGAAGACAGGACTATATGGAGAATCTGGCCGAAGAGTATATGGATGCCGAGGGACTGGATTACGATTCAGCGTATGAGGCAGCGGAAGAGGATTGATATTTTAAGATCTTAGTGTGCCAATTTCCTCAGTTTTGCTTAACCTCAGTACGCCAATGTTAATGAGAGGCAAAAATAGAAAATGACTAATAATATTGATGAATGTAAAGATCTTCAGACATTGTTTGAAATATGGAAAAACAAAGCTCCTAGAACTGTCAAAGGATTTGAAATAAATCACAAGGATAATGTATTCATTTCGGATGGTATTGTAAATCCTCTTGTTTGGAACAAACAAAAGCCGAGGATATTATTTGTACTAAAGGAAGCCTATAGTAACAATAATGATGGGGATTGGTCACTTACTGACTGGGTTGCCAGCGGTGAGTGTTTAAATTACAAAATATGGAGAAGGATTGCACTTTGGACGTATGGGGTACTTCATACTACAAGTCAAAGCATCTGTCAGTACAACACGCAAAAATCAGAAGAAGATTTAAAGTATATTCTTCAACGTATAGCTATTCTTAATATCAAGAAGAGTAATGGGAAAAGTGAATCTGATAATGATGAGCTAGAAGCCTACGCCTATGAGGATATGCTTGAAATCAAAAAAGAATTCATGCTTATAGATCCGGATCTTGTCATTTGTGGCAATTGTTTCCGTACATTAGACAATATTGTTTTTGGACTGGATAATGATAATGAAAAGAATGAGAATTGGTATTACTACAAAGAAATATTCGGCAAGGAACGTCTATTTTTAGACTTTTATCATCCGGGAAATCATTGGCCAGATCTATTGAACTATTATGGATTGATGGGGATTTATCAGCAAGCATTGATAAATAAACGCTGAACATAAAGTTTTAATGAGAATATATCTATGGGTACTGATATGACTTATGAAGAAATTGAAGCTTATAAAAAATCTGTAATCGAAAAAGAGAAAAAAGACGCTTATAAATTTGTCATTGTTCTTATTGTTGGATGTGTACTTTTGTTTGTATTTCCGCCGTTAGGAATGATTCTGATTGTAATTGCATTTATCATGGACATCATCTTATGTTTTAAATGTTTAAGAACACGAAGAAAGAATCCGGAAATATGGAAAAAACCTAATTCTAAGTATTCCGTAAACAATACGTATGCAGTATCGGAATCACAACAATCGCTTCATAAACAGGGAACAAATGATAGAAGAGGGATGAATGTTGCCCAAAAAGCCGTTACTTCTTATGCTTTGGGCAAAGCGGCAACTACTATGATGGACGCCGGCAAACAGAATGTAAAGCCTGAAAATCCAAATGCAGAGCGTTATGCTAAAGCCCAGCGAGATGCTATGAATCATAGAAATCTTAGCAGCACCCGAAAAAATGGCAGAGAAACAGTCAGATTTAAAAACGGTGGAAATGGATATATTGAGATCGAGTCAAATGGTGCTCAATACTTGGTAGACTATGGGCATCGTAGAATTGGTTCATATGATCCGATAAGAAATGAAACTTATAATAAGAATGGAAAAAAGGTCGGAAAAGGAAATTTGCTTAAGACATTATTGTAATATCTCGGTTTTTCTTTACGTAATGAATGACAAGGCATGAATTACTCGCTAAACCGCAAGGCATATGATAAACTGGATGTGTTGAGAAAAGGTTTGTATTTACAAGGATGGAGGACCTATGAAACACATCAGTTTTATGCCTCTCTGACACACACTTCTGACTAAAAAAATGCGGAAAGAGGATCTTCACATCGCCGCCGGACTGACCACCAATATGATTGCCAATATGGGGAAGAATAAAGGGATCAGCATGGAAACGCTGGCAAAGATTTGTGACGCTCTCCATTGTGATATCATTGATGTTATTGAACTGACAGATAGTTTCCCTGAAGACAATTAAGATTTAACAGATACTGTCTGTTAAATTCCGGAAAGGATGATGCACAATGGATAATGAATTGGTTCCACTTCCGGAAAATTTTTATGAAGTGCATCAGGCAACGAAGACATTCCAAGTCAGCGGCGTGGACAGAGAATAAACAGAGGTCTTATTTTACAAGGAATCCAGATGTCTTATACAAAGAAAACGTATCTGTATGCATTAAACAGTATCCTTCCGCTTTTTTGCGGACTGTTTATTTATTTGACCAAAAGAGACGACACGCTGGTAGCTCATTTGCTGTCTTCGCTGCGGTCTCTGATGCCCGTCATAGATTATCCGGCTCCAATACACAATTTTGCAGCTGATTTTCTATGGACATACTCCATGTTTTTCTGCCTGAGACTTACTCTGGGAGATGACCTGTGCGGAAAATACAACAGCTTTGTTTTCCTATTGACAGCAATTGTTGCTGTGGTCATAGAATGTCTGCAGCTGACAAAAGTCTTTCCCGGAACATTTGATTTCTTGGACATAGTCATTGAATTAGTGGCAGCAGTTGCTGCCTTATTGATTTCTAATATGATAGAACGGAGGAATAAATATCATGAAAAAGATTAATAATTCACCAAGAGTTATCCTGACATGTCTTGTGATCATTCTTTTTGCCTTGATGGCGATGGGCTCGATAGATTTTCCCTGGGCTCCGGAAGATGAAGACCCCCGGGTCATAGATAATCGCAGGGAAGACGAGGCTCGGGTTGCTCGCGACAATGCCAAAGTGGATGATGTAAATTCAGAGATTATGCGCTGTACAGGAAAAAACCTTACCAGTGAAGAAATGTCTCAGCATATCAAAGAATTTGAAAAGGTACAGAAAAAATGGAGCAAAAAAGAGATCGAGTCTGAGTTTATGCCCGCCATTTCAATGATTGTTCCTGATCTGCGACTGGAGATGTCCGGAGAACATGAACAAGATGAAAAAACCAGGTATGATATAACACCGCTTGAAAAAGATCAATTTGGTTTTTATACAGGAATAAAGGTAAGTGTCCTGAAGAATTCTTCAGACAGCGAAGACGAATCTGAATCTGAGTCTGAATCTCAGGAGAATGCAGAAACAACAGCCACTGCCGAGACCGCAGCCGGACTTCCGGCGAAGGAAGTAGAAGGTGCATATACCACTGTGTCCGTACTCAAAGTGAGGATGAAGGGCAAGGATGAGGATGAAGCCTGGAGGGAGATCGGATCCGAAGATGTTACGGCTACCTTTGATATTACCGCTGTAGATGAAAATACGATCAGGCTTGATCTATATGGGGTAAAATTCGGAGAAGGTCCTTATGATCCTGCAACAGGTATTTGTGAATTCAAAATAGCTTCCGAATTCAATGAGGCAATGAAAACCGCAAAGCCCGATGATAGAACCAGGCAGCTGACTTTTTCAAAAGATAATGAACAGATTAAGTTTAAAGTGATAATTGTTGGCGGTAATGATGATGACTCCGTTATGTTGGGAGTTAAAGAGGAATAACTACAAACCATAGGAACCATAGGCGGAAGCTTGAATGAAGCTTGAATGAAATAGTTAACGAGACCTTTTTGAGGGTATATTACGCACCATAGGTGCCTGCCCTGTGAACGATTGTTCACAGTGACAGGTACCTATTCTAAAGATAAATCACAGTTTTTCAATAAGGCTTTTCATTTCTTCGCGCCATTTTTCTACCTTTTTGCCCCCAGTAAACCATTTTGTGTCGTATTTTGGCAGCATAATTCTTAGCCATTCCTCTCTGGCTGCTTCGTACAAAGCTTCAGCGCCCTTTTTCTTTTGTATATCGACAAAAATCTCTCTTAACCATATAATTGCAGATTCCTTAATAAGAAAAGGCACTCTAAGAATCATATCGTCTTTTTCATACCTTATGTGTTCTATTTCCATCATGCTTTTCTTTGGTATTTTTCTATTCTCTATAAAAAAGTTGTTTTCATCAACATCTAAAATCTTGTGACATTCAAGATCCGCTTCGCAATTATCTTCAGTACATCTTACTGTAAGGATATATAAAATATTGTATTCCATATTTATTTTCCCCATGGATTTAAGTGGTTATTTAAGAATAAATTTATAGTAACAAAGAAAATGTGCAGAAAATGGCACATTTCTTTTGTTATGATTCATACAAGATTAGACTGATGTAAATTCTTTATATTCTTTTGTTTTTGTGTAATAGCAAATCCACCCATCCATTGAAATTCAAATTCTTTTCCGACAACTATCCCATTTTTAATTGTCCACGCCGGTCTTAAAGCCATAATCGATCTCCTCAATATGTTTTTTCTTAATTTATAGCTAAAGTTTTTCTTGTTTTGATACTTTGATTCAAATATACAGAGATGGATGTGCGTATTCGTGTACATCAAATCCTGTACTATATAGGCGCAAGGTGGCCATTATGAAAAAGAAAAATAGGGAGTAAGTATGAAGTATATTTTTTTAGATGTGGACGGTGTTTTGAACAATGAAAACACAAATGAGAGTACTCCTAGCGGTTATGTCGGTGTTTCCATGGAACTTGTTAGAAATCTCTCTAAAATCGTAAAAAGTACAGGTGCAAAGATCATCTTAACGAGTGACTGGAAACAAGGTTGGAGTGAACTTTTGTTTTGCTGTGACGATGATGTAAGTTATCTTCTGGATAAACTGAGAAAATGCGGTTTGAAGATACATAATCGTACCTATGACGAGAAGCTTGAGGATTATTTTTATACAGACCGGGGAGCTGGAATACGAAGTTTTTTGGAATCTTGTGAAGATGTAGAAGGATATGTGATTATCGACGATCATATATTTTCGGATTTCGATAAAGAACAAAAGCTTAATTTTGTACATACAGATTCAAAAAAAGGACTTACCGAAGATGATGTAAAAAAAGCAATTGAAATCTTATCGAGATAGTAAAGGAATATTTAATGAAAATGATCGATGTCTAACACATAGAACTGGGATGTCCATAAATGTGCTCATCCTTTTTCTTATTATTAGAACAACAAAAGACATAAAGAACAACAAGTTAGTTTAGAGAAAGGCTTAGGTGAAAATATGGAAATCACAATGGGAATGAATATCGTAAATCAGAATAAAATTGATAAAGAGGAGTTCAATAAAATAATGGAAGAGCATGCACTGTGGCTGAAAGACCATAATAAGGGTAAGAGGGCAGATTTGAGGATGACAGACCTGAGCAATATGGATCTTTCCGGAATAGATTTTTCATATGCAGACATGCAGGAAGTAGATCTAATGGAGGCAAATCTTACAGGTGCAAATCTTTCTCATGCAGATTTAAGTAGGGGACTTCTCCATGGTGTCAATTTAACAAATGCTGTGATCGATGAAACGGATTTTACAAAAGCCAATTTGATGCATGCTGTACTTAACGGATGCAAAGGAACTAAGGCATATTTTCCATTTACATGTATGTGGGGATGTGAGATTAAGAATGCCTCTTTGAAAAATGCAAGTTTTCTTGGAGCTGAGGTATGTGACTGTGATTTTACCGGTTCCTACCTTGAAGATGCAGGATTTGTAAACGCAGATATGGATAATACCATTTTTGTAGATACTAATCTTAAAAATGTTGATTTTTATGCGGCTGGAAGATCATATTGGTGTGATTTTGAAAATGCTGATATGACAGGAGTTAGGGTATACGGCTTAGATTTGGATGCCGAGAAGCTCAAAGGAGTAAAGGGTCTTAATATGCCTGTCTGCTGTCCTGAGGAGGGATCATTCATTGCGTGGAAAAAATGCAGAAAGGGAAAGTTAGTAAAACTTATGATTCCTGAAAATGCGGAAAGAAAAGGAACTACTCCCCGTTCCTGCAGGGCTTCAGAGGCAGTAGTGCTGGAAATATATGATAAGGATGGTAACCCGGTAGAAGATGCTGTGAGCATCTACGATGATGAATTTATTTATAGAAAAGGTGAAACGGTCTTCCCGAAAGATGCAGATAGAGAACATATGGGTGGTTGGGACGGAATCTATTTCGTTCTATCCCGAAAAGATACAGAGTTCTATGCGGAAGATGATGCTGAGTCTGAAGAAGATATCGATTCATAATTAAGTGACATCCATCTAAGTTTATTAGAAAATAGGATCGATTGTTTCTGTAAGAGGAGTTTTGACGATGAAGATATGGGTAGATGATCTCAGGCCTGTTCCAACAGGGTATGAATGGGCAAAGTCTGTTAACCAGGCGATATCCTTGATTAAAAAAGCTGAGGAAAATCATGAATTGATAGAGATATTGGATCTAGATCATGATCTTGGTGACTATTATTTGGATGGCGGGGATGCTATAAAACTTTTGGACTGGCTTGCTGAAAGAGAGACTTTTTATCCGATAAGTATACATACCGCGAATCCTGTGGGAAGAGCGAACATGGAGAGGATGATTAGAAGATATTGGCCATAATAATATCGAACATTACAAAGAAGGAACAGTATGCCATGGTTTTTAATTTTAGTAATTCCAATTTGGCAAATATGATTAACATATTCAGATGCAAGAACAAAGGTGATGGTAAAAGAGGTCCGTTTTATAATGGGTCTCAACCATGGAACTTCGATTTGGAGGATGAAGGTCTGTTTAGGAGCGCTGTTTGGCAAGGTTATTTGGATGCATCAAGAACCTTTGTTAAGATAAAGCATACGCAGGATTGCCGGTACGCGTTTAATAATCTTGCATCTTCTATTCAAAAGTACTTTAAGGATGAAGAAAACTTTGATCATTCTAAATGGTGTATAGCATTCATTAATGATATCCGAGAGTATAATGAATACGAGGCTAGATATGGTCAGGCACAAAAAGTTGTGAATATGGCCTTTAAGTATTTATACTGCTGTGAAGGAGCCGATAAATATAGAGATAAATTCGAATATTGTCACATGCCTTTGGATCAGTTTACGCTTGCTTGGTTATTTTCTGAAGGTGGTAAGTTCTATGCGGGTTGGAGTTATTTAAAAGAAGATGTTTATAATGAAACCCAGAGTAAAATAAAAGAAATACTTGGTGATAATATCATAGGAAAAGAATTTGTGATGTGGGAAGAAATGCAGAAACAGTATGTCGATTTAGAAAAAAACTATCATGGCCAAAAGAAGATTTAGAGTTAGTTTTGTAAGTTAAACTCGAATACAGAATCTATAAAGGGATGTGCATTAACATGCACATCCCTCTTTGTATTATATGCGTAAAGAAGATAGAGAATTCTTAAAGGATTTTATCTAGGTAGTTCTATAAATATCTTTATTGTAAGTTGAATGTTCGTTCTTTGGGCTGGATGCAGGAGGTATCATATGCAGTTTTATAAAATAAAAATGACCATCGATAAGATAAATGGAGAAGAAGTAGATTCCCCGATTAAAAGAACGGATCGAAGACATTCCTTGGATAAAAATTTGGGTGATACCATAGATATTATGTGTAAGCGGCACCAGGAAAAAATTCTGGACAAAGGCTTTTTCTTTATCAGTAATTCCTCATATGGAACGTGTGATCTAGGGTTGATATTACGTGATTATTTAAATGTAGACGAATTTATTAATAACTTTATTCAAAATGAAAAGATCGAAGTAGAAGATTTAGTTATCAATGAAACTACTTTTAGAGATTTTTATGAGATATTAAGTGCCGCAGAAAGACACGACTTTATTCGTGACACTGATGAGATCATAAATGAATTTGAATTATATGAATTGGCAAATACCAGTAGATTTGAATTTGATTATGATGAGAAAATAATCAGCATTCGCGAAAAAGAATCAATTTATTTGGGGGCAAAGAATTATTTTGCTAATGAAACTTTCATTCCGGAACTTGATCGTATCTATTCGGGAACCCCAAAGAAAAAGATATATGGGCATCCGGTAGATTATATGATAGAAAGTGATGATGAAAGAACGCAGAATGGCTTAACACAGCTTCTCATTCAGGCTTTATATGATGTCGGCCGTATTGATAATAAAAGATTCTGTGTTCTTGAGATATATCCAAAAAAACATTATTCAAAAAAAACAATAGATGCTCTGTATAAAACCTGCATCGGTGGTGCAGTAGTAGTAAATATCTATGAGAATTTGGGCGATGAGGACGATTGTGCAGATGGAAGTCTTTATTGTCTGGAAGAAATATGTCAGGTTGTAAGAAACCATTGCTGCGATGTTTTGACAATCATTAGACTTCCAAGAGAATGTACAAATCTTCGAATGAAGATTTTTGAAAACACCGGAGACTGCACATTTGTAGAGCTAAAGGAGGAAATGGCTGCAGATAACAAAGCCGTGGAATACCTTAGGAAAAGGGCAAAAGAATATGGCGTAAGGACAGATAAGGCGCTTATGTCCGGAGTAGAAAAGGGCCATGGCTATATGGCCCCGGAATTAAACTCTATTTTTGATGTCTGGTACAGTAAGAAGTTAAAAACAACCATTTACAGCCAGTATAAAGATATCGAAGGAGCGAAATCCGAAATCAAAAACAGTACGCCAAAAGGCTGTGCATATGATGAACTCGAAGACATGATCGGACTTGATTCTGCAAAAAAGATGATCCACCAGGCACTGGATAGCTATAAGGCTCAAAAGTTGTTTAAAGATAAGGGCATATCAAATGACGTAATCTGTAATCATATGATATTCACAGGGAATCCAGGTACTGCAAAAACTTCGGTAGCAAGACTTTTTGCACGTATCCTTAAGGATAATGATGTGATATCAAAAGGACAGATTGTAGAGGTAGGACGAGCAGATCTGGTTGGAAGATATGTCGGATGGACTGCACAACTTGTTAAAAAGAAATTTAGAGAGGCTCTTGGAGGAATCCTTTTTATTGATGAAGCGTATTCGCTTGTTGATGACCGTGATGGAATGTACGGAGATGAGGCGATAAACACTATCGTTCAGGAGATGGAAAATCATAAAGATGAATTGATAGTTATTTTTGCGGGTTACCCCGATAAAATGGAAGGATTTCTTGATAAAAACCCAGGATTAAGGTCACGAATTGCCCATTATGTACATTTTGAAGACTACAATACGGACGAACTTTGCAAAATAGCAGAGTTTATAGCACGAAAACAAAACATGATCCTGGATGATGGGGCTAAGGAAAAAATCAAAACCATCATGGATGAAGCGAGAAGATATCCTGATTTCGGAAATGGAAGATATGCGAGAAATGTTATTGAAAAGGCACGTATGGCACAAAGCAGTAGATTGGTCAGGATGAACTATGATGATGTCACAACGGAAGATGTCAGAACAATATGCGCTGAGGATATCGATTTAGATCAGAACAGGATATCACGAAAAGTAAGCCGTCCAATAGGCTTTTCTTTATAGCGGGTAGTAATTGGAGGATTTAAGAGCATGGCACAAAGAGGAGTATTCTGGGTTATAGATGATGAGCTTATGGATGATTACATTGTAGCCGAAATATTAGTTGAAAGGGCGAGTGTCGGATTATCAAAGTCCGGCACAAATTATAACCATAAACTGCTTTGGGAACATGTAAAGCCGCCGGGATGTAACAAGCCTTATAATTACTACCCAAGAGGAAGGGTAGAGATCAGCAATAAAGGAAAACCGGTCATATATATGAATAAGAACATCAGTGAGGATGCGGTTGGAAGAATATTAAAGCTGTTCGATATTAGCGAGCGTCCTAAGATCCATTACGATGGAAGCGAACATTATAAATGTCATCTGGACTGAGATTTATAAAATATAAAAAGTGGGAAAAAAATAAATTGGAAGGAGAACAATCAAAGTGGCCAGGAAATCATCAAAGAGTCTTAGTCTATTTAATACATTGGAAATTTTGAAAAAATATACGGATGAGGATCATCGATTAACTCAGACAGAAATAGTTACACTGTTAAAACAGGATTACGATATGGAGGTGGACCGAAGGACTATAAAATCAAATCTGACGGATCTTATAGAACTCGGCTATGAAATTGAGGCCCAGGAAACCAGCAGGATGTCCCGAAACAAAAAGACCGGTGTTCCTGAAGAAAACACGATAATGTCAAGTTTCTATCTGGTCAGAGAATTCTCAAAGCCTGAATTAAGGCTCCTGATAGATTCATTATTGTTTTCAAAGCATCTTCCATACAGCCAATGCAAAGAACTTGTGATGAAACTTGAAACTTTATCGAATAAATACTTTAAGTCACACATGAATTACATATGTACCATGCCGGAAGACAAGACCAATAACAAACAGGTTTTCTACAATATCGATGTTCTTGATGAAGCCATAAGCAAAAACAAAAAGGTTTCATTTAAGTATCTGGAATATGGAACTGACAAGGAACAACATATTAAGTTAAGAGATGACGGGGAAGAAAGAGTATACGTTGTAAGTCCATATCAGATGGCTGCAAAGGAAGGGAAATATTATCTTATCTGCAATTATGACAAGTACGATGATATCTCCAACTACAGGATAGACAGGATCACGGACATAGAACTTCTCGATGAAAAGGCTAAACCTTTTGAGAAGCTTGAATGGTCAAACGGGAAGCGGCTGGATCTTGCGGAATACATGAAGAAACACGTGTATATGTACTCAAGTGCTGATTCCAGTGTGAATTTCAGAATCATTAAACCTATGATCAGTGATGTGATAGACATGTTCGGAAAAGATGTCCGTTTCTATGATGAGACAGAAGATAAGGTTTGTGTGAAAGCCAATGTCAATGAAACTGCTATGGTCCAGTTTGCAAAAAGTTTTGCGCCTGATGTAGAGATACTTGAGCCTGTTAGGTTACGTGAAAAAGTGAAGGAAGATCTCTTAAAGGGGTTCAAGGCTTATGAATGATATCAGGTTACGGTAACAGAAACCGGAGTGTAAAGAAGAATGATTCAATTATCAAAATCAAAGTATTGTAACTTTTGGCAATGCCCGAAAATGGCATGGCTGAACAAGTATAAACCGGAAGAAAAAGTAGAGGATCCGAACACGGAAGACCTGCTTTCAAAAGGCAATGAGGTGGGTGATCTTGCGAAGGGGTTATTTGGGGACTATGTCGATGTTACGACTTATTTCGGAGACAGACTTGATATTTCCTCTATGGTCGACAAAACCCAGAAAGAAATAGCAAAAGGGACCGAAGTAATATGTGAAGCAGCGTTTTTATATAATGGGCTTTATTGTGCTGTAGATATCCTCAAAAAAGAGCATGATGGATACGCAATTTATGAAGTAAAGAGTTCAAATACGGATGAACAAGATTCGGAGCCAAAGGCTGTTTATGTTGCGGATATAGCTTATCAGAAGTATGTTCTTGAGCATTCCGGAATAAAGGTAACCGGAACCTATCTTGTCACATTAAACCGGTCATACATTCGCGGAAAGGAACTCGATATCAGTAGGCTTTTTCTTGTGACTAATGTAGATGAGTTTGTTGACAGTGAAATAGAACAGGTTGAACCCAATATAGAACTTGCTGAAGCAATCCTTAATAGTGATTCAGAGCCGGATTATGACCTTTCTGAGAGATGCCGGAATCCGTATGAGTGTCAATTCTTTAAATACTGCACAAGGGCATTGCCTGAAAAATCGGTATTTGATTTATACCGTATGTCATTTTCTAAGAAAATCGATTTTTACAGAAAAGGTATTGTGGAATATAAGGACCTTCTTATAAACGATTCTATAAAGAATAAGACACAGATCCGCCAGATGGAATTTTATCTACATGACAAGGGAACCTATGTAGAGAAGGATAATATAAGAGATTTTCTCGGGAATCTTTCCTACCCATTAAATTTCCTTGATTTCGAGACAATGCAGCCGGCGGTTCCTTTATTTGAAGGAACTAAGCCGTATCAACAGATTCCGTTTCAGTACTCACTTCATTATATAGAAAGTGAAGGCGGAACACTGGAACACAAGGAATATCTTGCAATATCTGGTGAAGATCCCCGTAGGGGAATTGCAGAAGCATTATGCAGGGATATACCTATGAATGTTTGCGTGACTGCATATAACAAAGCCTTTGAGTGTACGCGACTGAAGGAACTTGCCGAGACGTTTCCGGATCTTTCAGAGCACCTTCTTAACATAGAAGAGAATATAGTGGATCTCCTAGTACCGTTCCAGAGAGGTTACTATTACAACAAGGCTATGGGTGGTTCTTTCTCGATAAAGAGTGTGCTGCCGGCAATTTTTCCTGATGATCCTGAACTTGATTACCATAACCTGGAGGGTGTTCATAATGGTTCGGAAGCAATGAACATATTTCCGAAGATTCAATATATGGAGCCGGAAGAAAGGGAAAAAGCAAGACATGATCTATTGAAATATTGTGAGCTTGATACGTATGCCATGGTGAAGGTGTGGCATGAGCTGGTTAGAGTAACATCGAAAAACATTGAATGAGGTAGGAATTGTCATTATGAGTATTGATGTATGGAAACATTATACAGGAAAGGAAATAATTGAAGTTTCTGGGGAAACTAGCAGTATTGGTATAGATATCCTTGTTTCTGATGAGAAAGAAAAAAAAACTGGTATAAAGGATAGTTTTGAAAATACATTCAAAGACTATTATTTTCTAAATAATAACGGTAAGTACCGACCTAAAAAAGTAAATAAATCAAACCAGTCCAATAAAGATGTAGAAAAAATTTTTTTCGAAGGAAAAAATGCTATTTTTAATCGAAAAGTATGGTATAGAAAAGACGTGCTAGATATTCTAGCATGGAAAACGGGCAATATTGATCATCAAAGATCAAAAGATAATAGTATAGAGTATAAATCTGGTTTTATTGTGTCATCAAATAAAGAAAAAGATGAATATGAATATGAAATCAAACTAATATCTAGTAATAGTAAAATAACATTTAATGATTTTGCTGATAATATAATTTCTTTACGGAAAAAATATTATGATGAATTAGTAAAAACGGATAAATGCAACGATATATGCAATACTGTTTGGGAAAAAATATATGAATATGGAAAAAATGTAAGTGGACTAGGAACAGTTTATTTGATTACTATGCTCTTCTTTATAACTAAAGGGAAATGTCCAATTTATGATCGTTTTGCTATGGCAGCTTTACTAGCTATGTTATTGGCAAAAAAATATGAAGAATCCAATAATAATGAATTCTTGACCCTATTATATATGGAAGGTATTGTAAAACATACAACATTGCCTTCAAAGGCCGAATTGGTAAGCGAATCCGGAAAACTAAAAAAAATAAGTGAGATAACAAAATATAATGATTATATTTTGCTGTTAAGATATTTTTTTGATGAAGATTGGAAAAACAATAGGGATATAGATAGAGCATTATGGGTTTATGGCCACTATTTCGATGTGCCACAATAATATAGCGTAAATGTTATATGTCTAACAAAGATTTAAGTAAATATATTTCCTTAATCCTTCGTCACAAGCCTGAAGTCATTGATATTTCCCTAGATGAACATGGCTGGGCAAATGTGTCGGAGCTGATTGAAGGAGTTAATAAGACGCATCCGTTAGATATGGAAATATTAGAGCGTATAGTCTCAGAGGATGAAAAACAGAGATATGCTTTCAACGAGGATAAAACTTTGATACGAGCTAATCAGGGGCATTCTATTCCTGTAGATGTTGAACTGGAGGAAAAAGAACCTCCGGAGAATCTGTATCATGGAACTGGAGAGAAATATGTTGTATCCATCGATCAGCAAGGAATATTACCACAGTCGAGACTTTATGTTCATCTTTCTACAGATGTAGATACAGCTCGTAAAGTTGGAATTCGTCATGGAAGACCTGTGATTTACATGGTTGCTAGTGGGAAAATGTATATTGATGGGTACAAATTTTATCGATCAGTTAATGGTGTATGGCTTACAAAAGCTGTGCCGGTGAAATATTTGGAATTGAATAGAATATAGATACAAAATATCAATATTTAGAATCAGTATGAGGGATATGCAAATATATGCACATCCCTTTTTATATTATATCCATACAGAAACAAAAGTAATGTCTGAAGGACATAATTCATGAAAAACCTGGTCAGTGAATACTCGAGGGTTTCTGGAAAACAGAACAACCTTAAAGTATGTCAGAAATCACAGAAAAGTAACTATATTGATTGATAATCCAATGTAAAAGAAGGAGGATGTCGAAATGGCAAGATTTGAAAAGGTAATTGGTTTTGAGGCTATAAAGGAACAGTTAAATATGGCGCTGGATGCTATGCTTGATGTTGAAAAATACAGAAAACTTGGTGTTACAGTTCCCAAAGGAATCTTATTAGACGGAGTTCCTGGTATTGGTAAAACATTGATTGCAAAGGAATTTATTGCAGAAAGCGGAAGAAAAAGCTTTGTGATCAGAAAAAACAAAGCGGATGGTGAGTTTGTTGATTTAATACGTGAGACATTCAATGAGGCAGCGAGAAATGCACCGTCCATTATACTTCTTGATGATATGGATAAGTTTGCTAATGAGGACTCTTATCATCGTAACGCTGATGAATATGTTACGATTCAATCATGTATAGATGATGTAAAGGACAAAGATGTCTTTGTTATAGCTACTACAAACGAAATACAATACCTGCCCAGTTCACTTACAAGAAGTGGGAGATTTGACTGGATTTTCAATTTGAATGTACCTAACGCTGAAGACTCGGAAAAGATCTTTTCATATTATTTAAAAAACAAACATGTCGAGAGAGATGTTGATACTATGGAATTAGCGAGGTTTGCAAGAGGGTATTCCTGTGCAAGTCTTGAAAAGGTGGTTAACGATGCAGGGTTGCATGCAGGATTTGAAGGCCGCGAGCTTATTAGTCAGGATGATTTAATACAGTCTTGCCTTAGGACATTTTATGGAATGAAATCTACAGATAAAACCATCCCTGAAGCAAAGCTAAGAAGAATCGCTATTCATGAAGCAGGACATGTTGTGATTTCAGAATTACTATATCCCGGATTTGTTGATTTTTCTTCTATAAACTGCAACAAACATTCAAGTGCGGGAGGTTTAACTACATATAGGCCAAATGAAGAAGAAAATTATAAATTTGAAGGATTAGAAAATCGAATTATGATCTCTTTAGGTGGAAAGGCTTCAGTGGAAGTGGTTACAGGCGAAATTGATACAGGTGCAAACGGTGACATGCATAATGTATATGATCAGGTTAGATGTTTACTTGATGATCATACCGCGTATGATTTTGATTCGTGGTGTCATGGTAATGAAACTGCAGAAACTGTTTATTCAAACTTAGACCGTGCAACAGGATTGGAGGTGTCTCGTTACTATAAAAAAACTAAGCAGCTTCTTATCAAGAATAGGGAGTTATTAGATGCTGTCATTGAAGATTTGTATGCAAAGAAGACAATTTCATACAAGGATCTGGAACAGTTGTCGAAATTACGGAAGAGTGCTTAAAAGATAACAATTAATATGTAAACAGAATGTTGAAAAGAGATGTGCGAATATATGCACATCTCTTTTTATATAATATCCATACAGAAACAATAATAATGTTTGAAAGGACAAAATATATGGAAAAGATTGATATGAATCATGCTGTATCGTTTACCGGACATAGACCTGAGAGACTTGATATGCCCGAGTCTACAGTACAAGAATGGTTAGAAAATCAGATAAGAAATGCTGTGGAAGAGGGTTATACAGATTTTATATCTGGCATGCAGAGAGGCGTTGACCTTTGGGCTGCAGAAATTGTCATTAGGCTCCGTCAGGAAATAAAGGATAAAAATCTAAAGCTTTTTGCTGCATCTGCGTTTCGGGGAATGGAATCACGGTGGGAGAAAGATTGGCAGAATCGATATAATGCCGTACTTAGGGCAGCAAATGGTATAACCTACGTGTGTGACAGACCAAGTCGTATTGCGTTTTTTAAACGCAATGAATATTTGGTAGATAATTCCAAGAGGCTGGTTGGGGTTTTTACAGGAGCTCCTGGTGGAACAAAAGAAACAATAAAATATGCGAAGAAACATGGGAAAGAAATCGTTCTGATAGATGAAAGTAAGGTGAATTTTTAGGTGATATTCAGATTTTGATAGGATGTAAGTTTAAAGCGGAGGTTAGATTATGACTCTCTTTGGGCAATTTAACAATTTTGACAAAGTAAAGAATGAAATTTACTGGTTTTTTCAGCGAGGGATAAAAGGATATTGTGATAAGGATATTTGGGAGTTAAATACCTGGTTTGCAGAAACGTTCTCTCGTATGCTTATGGAATTAAGCGACAAAACATTATCTTATCCCGATGGATTTGGTTCTATAGATAATAAGATTCAAAAGGGGTTAAATCCGCAGAGTATCTCAAAGGATGAGAGCAATGAAGAATATATTGCATGGAAATCAGCAATCAAGAAAGCTGCAGAGCAATTTGCAGCTACAGGAGGTTATAGTTACAGGGTTCCCACTGAGGAACAAATAAAAAATCGAGATGAGGCGTTTGAATTCATCAGGAATAATTTTTATGATCTCTGGTGGTAGACGCTGATGAAGTCGAAATTAATAATCAAGAAAATCACCAATGGGATGTGCAATAATGTGCACATCCTTATTTTTATACTCTAAACATAGAGGAACATAATTTAATAAGAGGTTCAGAAGGAGGATTCTATGTCTTATATAGATAAATCAATGTTAGACAAATTAAAGAGTTGGTGTGACGGGAACAGACCGAATAATCAGTATATGCTATATGTAAACAGTCATGACCGTGTACTCACAAATGCGACAATCAGAAAGTTGATGAATGAGATAACAAATGAAGATGTAGAAGGCGAAGAGTATATTTCTTTTTATTCTGCTGAAAATTTTTATCACAATATGCAAAAGTATTTTTTTAAAATAGATGAGTTATATTTTCATAATCCAAATAGTGAAACTTTATTGAAGGATATCATAATGGATATTCCTCCTTCATGTGGATGGATCACACTTATTGTGGAAGATATTGAGATATTATCTGACAGTCCCCAAATAATGCGGGAATTGATAAAAACATTACTCCATTTTGCTTCAAGACGTTCGAACATCATTCTAATAGGGAATGGAAATTTCTATAATGTATTTTCAGGATGTGAAGATGCACTGGAGAGAATAATATGTGGGATAAGCGCAAAAGAGGAAGATAATATAGTTATGATTGGCTGTTATGATCAGGAAACAGCTCCTGTTAGAGAAAGTGTAACTTATGAAAATGAAGAGGAGCAGCGTGATGAATTAGAGCTATATTGGGCCTTTTTATATGAGCAGATTGATAAAAAATATTTCGATTATGAGGGCTTTAAGGATATCTTACAGGATACGTTAGAGTTACTTATTCCGCGTATTACAAAGGAAATGGTATATCGCAAAGATTTGGTACTTATAGAGAAAATAGGGGCCATTCGACATAAGGAAAATAAGGGTATTGAAGGTTGTAAACCGTGGGAATTTGAAGCTTCACAAAAAATTGCAAAAGGTTTACATGAAGCAATTGTTAATATGTACGATTACGACGATGATGAAAACTTAAAAAAAGGCGTATTAGAAATTGAAATAGAAATAGAAGGTCGTTGGGAGCATCATGGTGCTATTTCTGTGAGTACATGTAGGGGCGAATATATTGAAATTAATGCTGATAATGTTTGCTATGAAATCGACGATCTTTCAGAAGCCATTCGTAGATGTACTTATAAGGGAGAAGACGTGTTGAAGTTAGAATATTTTGAAAGAAAAGACAACATAGAAAACGTTAAATATTGCATGGATGCGTTATTTGAAGATATTAAGGAAGCGGCGGACAGAACAGTTAACAAGGTTCCTGAAACTAAAGTATATAGGTATAAAGGAAATAAAGACATCAACACAAATGATGTTATAGAGAAGGATGAGAAGACAAAATTTAAAATACTTGAGAGAAACTATGATATAGCTATTAATCAGATTAAGGGAAATGAAAAGGTTAATTCCGAACAGGCATATGTTGATAAAGGTAAATTATATCGTTATATAGTGGTTTTGGATAAATCTCGCTATAAGATAAATGCAGCAGGTAACCCGGAAATGGCACCAAATGCGCAGAAAGAATATGATGAATTTGTTGATGGCATCAGGCATAAAATGCTCAATGATAAATTAACTATATTGGACGAAGGATATGGAACCGGTGAAGATGAACTGGAATGGCATATTACAGCCTCCCTTATGGATTCAGAAACAGACAATCGTATTGTAGGCATTATAGAGATAGATACTTGTGTGAGAATAGAATCTCTTGAGTAGTTATTAATAAGGAGCATATAAATGGGTGTTTTTGTTGTTGGTGGATGTAAACCAGAACTTCCGGAACATTTTCTAGAAACATTGGACCGCCTTATGGAACAGGAAAATGATTTTTTGATAGGGGAATCTTCAAGAACTGATAGGGAAATACAGAAGTATCTGAAAGGTCATAACTATAAAAAGGCCGCAGTATATCGTGTTGGAACGACCTTTCGTTATAATTATTTAGACTGGACGATTCGAAATGTGAATACAAAAGATAAAAGGGGCGGTCAGATTTGGGTGGAACGTGCATTTAGGATGTGCGAAGAATCTGACCGAGGAATTATCATCCGAGATATATGGGACGATACATGTTGGACATTCTATTTTATGGCGTACATGTTAGCAGCCCGAAAACCCTGCAGTGTGTTTCTGCCTAAAGAAAATCGATGGATAGAAATTATATCACCGGATGATTTGATACCCTTTGCCGGTGAACAGCCGAAAAATGTGGATTCTATTGTGCGTGAGATCTTGCTAGTCTGCGGATTTTCATCGGATATTATAGATTATAGTATTTCTAAGAACTCTATTTCTACGAGAAAATTAATCGACATCATTTGTGAAGCACCTATTTCCTTGTATCAAAAAAGAAATCAGTTAGGTCATATGATGACAATGCGGAATATGGATTATGATGTCTTTAAGGTTTTATCGAAAGACATTTCGGAAGGAAAAAGTATTCAGGAAATAAAGATGGATATTCGCAAATTGATTTACTATGAGGATGAATTATCTGATTGGACTGTTCTTAGAAACCGTTATTGGGAACTCTATGATGCCTGGTATACTTTTCATGGCCCTGCAGGAGCAATCTTTACCGGTTCATATTATCTTTTTGAAGAATGGTATGACCTGGAGGAGATGAGATACGTAAGTTTTCCGGTTGGGATGTTCTTCAGAGTAAAGGATATTCTGGAATATATAAAAAATGACAAAGTGAATGTGGTTGCGGAAGAAGTATGCTATCGCGTGGAAATGTGGAATCGAAATGATCCTTTATGGAAATGTGTAAGATATGATTATTATTTCTATCGTGGAGAGCTGTGCTGGTTTGAGGTGTAAATGGTATTATAAAACCATCATTTTTCGGCAGTGAAAAACCAGCAGTTTGAGAATGGAATTCCGGTAATCATATGAATTTCTCCTATGCATGTCTATAATTGCATGCTAGGAGGTGAAGAAAGGATGATTGATTGGATGAAATATGCCGAGATTCAAACACTCAAACGCAAAGGCTTCAGGAAATCAAAGGTTGCCAGGAAACTGAAGCTCAACAGAGAGACAGTCTCAAAGTATTGGGATATGTCCCCCGATGGATATGAAGAGACAAAGAAAAAACACAGGGTTAGAAAGCCGGACGTATACAAAGAACTTATTGTTGAATGGCTGACGGAGTTTCCGGATATGACGGCTGCCCAAATTTATGACTGGTGCAAGGAACGAAGTCCCTTAGAAACACTGGACTTTCAGAAACGTTCATTTCAGAACTACGTGAAAAGCATCCGGGAAGAATACGACATAAAGAAACCGGAAACTGAAAGACAATATGAAGCAGTTGATGAGCGAGATCCAGGCGCTCAAGGACAAGTGGATATGGGTGAGATATATGTGCCCACGAAATCCGGCAGACAGAAGAAGGTTTACTGCTTTGCCATGGTACTTGCACATTCCCGCTACAAATTTGTTATGTGGCAGGAAAGACCGTTTACCACAACAACTTTCATAATGGCTCACATCAAGGCTTTTGATTATTTTGGAGGCCGTCCGCATCAGATCGTATATGATCAGGATAAGGTGTTGGCTGTAAGTGAAAACCATGGCGATATCATATATACCGCCGGGTTCCAAAGTTATCTTCAGGAAGTAGGATTTGATATATTTCTATGTCATGGTGCTGATCCTGAATCCAAAGGTCCGGTAGAAAACGTGGTCAAATTCGCCAAGTACAACTTTGCGGATCACCGTATGTTCACAGATATAGAGAGCTTTAATGAGGCATGTTTAGCATGGCTCAGACGCACCGCTAATCATGACGTACATGGCACAACACACAAAAGACCGGATGAAGTATTCGCCCTCGAAAAGGAATACTTGGTTCCGGTCTCTGAGTATAGCTTTGCTATCGCTAATGAAAACAGTATAGACTATGCCGTCCGTAAAGACAATCTTGTTCTTTATAAAAGCAACAGGTATCGTGTTCCGGTGGGGACATACCACAAGGGTGTGCGCGTCTATATGAAAATCAACGAAGAAACCGACGAAGTATCAATAACTGATTCCATAACTGGTGAGATATATGCAACACACCCGCTTTGTCACGAAAAAGGAAAACTGATAGGTCACTCAGAACGTTCAGAAAGAGACAAGACAAAGTCCGTTGAAGAACAGGAGAAGTTGCTTAGGGAACTCTTTAATAACGATGAGCTGGTCGGACCTTTTCTTGAACATATACATCAAGAAAAACCTCGCTATTACAGGGATCAGCTTGGTGTCATAAAAAAGCTTTTTGAGGAATGGAACCGTGATGACATCTTAAAGGGCGTTGAATACTGCAGTGAGAAGGAATTGTATTCTGCAGGAGATCTGAAATCGAGCATCATATATCTTACACAGGCAACTATTGAAGAAAAGAACATCAAAAAACGTGACAGTACTTCTCTTCCTGAAAAATATCGTGTAGACAAACCGGATATCCGGTCTTTGAGTGCATACGAGAATGCGATGAATGAAAGGAGTGCTGTCAATGGATAAGTTAACAGAACTAAAAGAGCAAGCGATTTCGCTGTCGCTATACAATACAAAAGACAGCATAGAAACCCTGATACATAAGGCAGAACAGGAGGAACAAACTTATACTGATTTCATTGCAAACATTTTTACCGGAGAATTGAAATACCGCCATGACAAGGCTCAGGCGCGACGTGTAAAAGATGCCGGATTCCCATATCCAAAGTACCTGAAGGATTTCGATTTGAATTTCTGCAGGGCTATTTCCAAGAAACAGTTCAAGCAACTGTCAGAACTTACATGGATAGATGGATTATACAATCTGATCCTTTCCGGACCGCCAGGAGTGGGCAAGACACATCTGGCTATAGGGCTGGGATACCATGCCTGTGAAGAGGGCTATAAGGTAAGCTATTCAACAATGCAGTCCCTGGTTCAATGTCTTAGAACAGAGGAGATAGACCGCCGCAGTCGTGCCAAAATGAACCGTATACGGAAGTCTAATCTTCTAATCATTGATGAAGTAGGTTATCTGCCGATCAACCCTACCGAAGGTAATCTGTTCTTTCAATTGATATCTGAGCTTCAGGAACAGACAGCTATAGTAATCACCACTAATAAAGGGTTTGAGGAATGGGCCGAGTTTTTAAATGATCCCGCACTTGCTACTGCAATACTGGACAGACTTTCGTACCGCTGCGATAGGATTAAGATATCCGGAAAGAGTTATAGATTGGAAAACCGCAAATCATTCTTAAATGATGGAAAGGATACTAGTGATGAAACAGTATGAAATGATAAAAAAGGAAGATCTGGACAAGATCAGTAAAGAGGAGCTCCTCGATAAATACAATGACGTAGTTGAAAGCACGTGGCTTTATCTTGAAAAGATCCATGAACTCACAAAAGAAAACGAAGATCTTATGAATGATTATGATAAAGTCTCGGAACAACTCTATAGCTACGAGTAACACGGATTGATTTCCTAATAGGTGGGATGATACCAGCCATCCCACCTTTGCAGCCCTGTCATCAGATGAAAAAGCTGATTTTGGGATGGTTCCCACAAAAACTGCTGGTTTTTCACTGCCGAAAACTGCTGGAAATTAAATGCCGAAAATTGCTGGTTTTTACTTGCCGTTTACA
>NZ_FNRG01000086.1 GCF_900107835.1 Oribacterium sp. KHPX15 | reverse complement strand
TCCATCTCTTCAAACTGAGACTTGAACTGCATATAAATCTTCTCATCACGTTTTTCAAGAACCTTACACATCTTCTGTCTCCCTTCTCCCTGTGCCGCTTCATAAAGCTTATTATCTCCGGATATTATTCCTGCAAGGGCCATAATGTTACATTCTATTTCCCTCTCATCTCTGTCCGCGGTATCGGCATAAATTGCTGACAACGCTGCCCTCAGTTCTTCTAAAGGACCATTGGAAAACGACATGTAAGAGTCCGCGGCACCAGTGTTTAAACGCTGCCAAATATCCTAGTACCCTGTCTCATTAGGCTTTCTCTATTTTATGGTTCTCTGTTACCAATGTCCCAAATTATTCTTTACAGACACTCGCCTTCCGTGATAAACTGCATCCCTAGGATGTCACCAATAGCACGAAAGTGTGGTGGACGGTAGGCCTTCCGATTTGTTCGGAGGTCGAATATTCAAATGTGATATGTCCTCCGGACTGGAACTGTTGTACTTGAGCCTATGCTCTTAGTCTTCACCGGAAAGGAGGTAAATGCAGATGTTGACGATAGAAGGATTAATCGCAGTTATCAGCCTCGCGCTGACAGCGTTCGGTCTCGGATACGCCATCGGACGCAATAGCAAAAACGCAAGAGAATAGCCGCCCTCGGTCTGGTAAACTAGGCGGCTAAACTCTTTTAGTTATACTAGGAAGCCTACCGTTTAGCCGGTGGCATCCTTTTTATTTATCTTTACATTCTTATCTTATCATCCACATACAAATCTGTCAAACACGCGAACATCAGTTCTCACCCACTAACTCCCGGCACCAGCCACACGCCCGCTGAAACAACCTTGCAAAATTTCTGTCAATCATTGGCCAATAGTCAGCTTCTCGTAAAGGCTTTGTAATCTTTTTGTAAGAGTCCGCGGCACCAATGTGCATACATACAACGGATAATCAAGCATAAATTGCCTGACCCTGATGTTTCCAAGACTTTTCGCAAAGTGCAACCGAAAATTATTTATCTTCTTTCAGTCGCCTTTCAATATCAGAGGCACTGTATAATACTCT
>NZ_FNRG01000005.1 GCF_900107835.1 Oribacterium sp. KHPX15 | reverse complement strand
AGCAAACATCTTAAAGCCTGACTTCACAACTTGCGCAATCTCAACAACAACTCAGAACGGAAGAACATACTGGGCACAGGAATTCGGAATCTGATATAGAAGAAAAACTTATAACAATAATTCTCATGATAAACATAATCCTACGCAAAAAAGACCCCGCCGGAAAAACCGGTGGGGTCTTTTTTGCCAATAAGGACGTCACGCGGGCGTTAAGAAGCCCATAATGTTTTGGTGATACGGTTTAATCAAAAAGTTCCTTTATCAGAACTTTCTTGTTTCCGGCAGGATACAGTCATATCGAATCGCTTTTCCGGATAATGAATAATCCGGCTTGATACCTGCAAGAAAAGGACCTTTAAGCGGTCTTTTTATGACGATCTTCCGGGGTTTTGCCTGAAGGGCAGCATTAAAAAGCTCGTTTTCATCTGAGCATGGACGTTCAAGCTGCTGTAAAAGCTGGAATTTCTTTTTTACCAATGCACTTTTGGTCCTGGCAGGGAACATAGGATCCAGTAGTACCACGTCCGGGGAATGCTCCAAATTCTTCATGGCTTCAATGCTGCTTTCGATGTGTAATTCCATGCGGGAGACTATTTCCTTTAGAAAAGGATCCATGGCAGCACGACGTAAAGTGTCTTCAAGCAGAGATGCTATAACCGGATCATATTCATAAAGGATAACATTAAAACCTGAGGCTGCAAGAAGAAGGGAATCTTCACCCATTCCGGCTGTTGCATCAATTATAACAGGGGTATGATCAAGATCCTTAAGTTTTGCGCATTTTACCAGAAGCTCCCGCTCCAGGTTGCTCTTTTTTAATCTGGAAGCATTGGCAGTAAAGTCACCCCGGAGAGAAAGAGTTCCGTCAGTAAGGGACAGTCCTGTTTCATCCAACTTTAAATATAGAGGTTTTTCTTTAGAGGATTTCTCCGAATCATCATCTGGAACTGAGGGGATTCCGGTGCCGGCTTCAGAGATAAATGCCTCAAGTTCTGATTTATCAATTGTGTAGGGAACACGGAGCCTTTCGGACAACATCCTTGCAGTATCAAGAAAAGTCCCGGATTCTGAATAGATCATCATTTTTGTTTCCATATATATTCCGTTCCAAGTGTAGAGTCGATTTTGACATCTGTGTGCCAGATATAAACGGCAAAAAACATGCATCTATAGATGAGTATGATTTTTAACTGTTATAAGTTTAAGAAAAGTCAGCATTTAAAGCAATGATTAAATCGTAGGATGTAAAAAGAGATAGGATTAAATTAAAATATGATGTATGTTATATTTGAACGAAAAGAGGGACCGGATCAGGTTTTCTTAGTGAATCTGATAGACGTCATGAGTTCTTGAAAAATATATAAAAGGGCTTAGGTTCCTGAAAGTGAGGAAATTATGAAAAGAATAATACCAAATGAAAACATTAAACAAATGGTAAAGAGAGGTTCTGCGGCAGGACTCATCATGCTGCTTCTCGGTACAAGTATTGCCTGTGGAAAGAAACCAACGGCAGTGGAAACTACTGCTGCTACTGAGGCAACAACAGAAGCTGCCACTGAAGCGGAAACTACGGAAGCAATCAATGATTTAAAAGAAATCACAGGAAAAGTATCAGATGCTGCAATGCATTCCCTGGTTCTTGAGGATAAGGATGGAAAAACCTACGAATTAAGCCTCGTGGATGGTGTAGATACCAGCATGCTTCAGGGTGGCGTGGAAGTCGGAATGGATGTTACCGTGGAACTGGACAGTGCGGGAGATGTTATCTCCATAAGACCGGCAGGAACTGAACTTGTGGGAGAAACAGAGGAAGCAGAAAGCAAAGAAGCTGTTTCAAGTGATGAAGTTAAGCAGCTCCAAAGCGGTGTTAAGACTGTGGCTGACCTTAGCTATGATGTTCAGAATGCCGGAGCCATTAGTGGAGTTGTTATAGAAGCTTCGGAGGAAGACGGAACCATAGTACAGACAGTTGAAGGTCCTGTTGAGTTTACAGTAAGCAAAGAAACCGATAAAAGTGCGGTCGGAGGCAAGGTTAATCCCGGTGATGGTGTCCGCGTATTCTTCAATGAAGATGGAGATGCACTTTCTTTGGAAAGTATGGATATGTCAATTAATAATCCCGATGCCGCAGTTGCAGCAGGAGAAGTGATCCTTGATGTGGCAAATAACGATTTCAAGTCATTTGCCTCAAAGGTACAGTATCCTATACTTGTGGACGGAAAGGAATATGCCGATGCGGAAGCTCTTGAAAAAGCAAAGGACAGCATATGGACTCCTGAACTTATAAAAGCGGTTGTTACTGAGGATCTTCTGAAAACAGCGGCAAAGGACGCGGGAATATTTATAGGTAAGGATGACGGTCCTTATGTTCTTATAAATAATGACATGGTATTTGAGATATCAGGCATAGCTGTACGAAAGGTCGTACAAAACTAAGATCAGAGTATCTTCAAAAAAACATGAACAAAATATAAGAATAAAAAGATTGTTAATTCTATAACACCATAATGGTTTAAATGTATCATGGATGTTATACTAATTATAGTTTTGATTAATGAGTATATTTATGTCTACACAGGAGGGTACGAATGGTAACTAATGATAAGGGTGCTATCGCGCTTAAACACGAAGTCATCGAAAGACTGGCAAGGGCCGCATGGGAGGACAGACTCGGCATAGAAGCAGAGAATGAGACCATTATGGCTATTTCACCGGGACCTCACTCAACATGGAGATGCTGTGTTTATAAAGAGAGGGAGATCCTGAGATGGCGTATCCGTCTCACAGAGAATCTTGATGCCAATCCTTACGCAACCGAGCCTAATCAAAACATTATCCAGGTTATAGATCCGGCTTGCGAGGAGTGTCCGCTTTCTTCCTATACAGTAACTGATAACTGTCGTTTATGCTTGGGAAAGGCATGTCAGAACAGCTGTCGTTTCGGCGCCATCTCCATGGGTGACCAGAGAGCACATATCGATCCCAACAAGTGTAAAGAGTGTGGTATGTGTGCCAATGCCTGCCCTTACGGAGCTATCGCTCACCTTGAGAGACCATGCCGTAAGCCCTGCCCTGTTAATGCAATTACCTATGATGAAAATGGCATTTGCAAGATAGATGACAAGAAGTGCATAAGATGCGGTCAGTGCATCCACAGCTGTCCTTTCGGAGCAATCGCATCAAAGCTTGATGTTCTCGATATCATAAAGGATATCAAGGAAGGCAAAGAGATTTACGCAATGTGTGCCCCTGCCATCGAAGGACAGTTTGGTAAGGACATCACTATGGGCTCCATCAGAGAGGCACTTAAGAAGCTTGGCTTCACAGATATGGTTGAGGTCGGTCTCGGTGGAGATATGACTGCTGCATATGAGGCTGAAGAATGGTATGAGGCACGTCAGGAAGGAAAGAAGATGACAACCTCCTGCTGCCCTGCATTTATAAATATGCTGAGAATGCATTATCCTGATCAGTTTAAGGAGAATATGTCAGAGACAGTATCACCTATGTGCGCTATCTCAAGATATCTCAAGGTGACACATCCGGGATGCAAGACCGTATTTATCGGACCATGCATCGCAAAGAAGTCTGAGGCTCATGAAATGGGCATAAAGGATAATGCTGATTATGTACTTACCTTCGGTGAGATGCAGGCAATGCTGAGATCAAAGAATGTTGAGATGGTTCCTGTTGTTGATCCTTATCAGGAGTCCTCAATCTGGGGCAAGAGCTTTGCAAGCTCAGGCGGAGTTGCCAATGCTGTTCTTGAGTGCATGAGAGAGCGTAATCAGGATGCAACAGGAATCCAGCTTCGTGCAGCAGCAGGTGGAAAGGAATGTACAACTGCCCTTCAGCTCCTGAAGCTCGGAAAGCTTCCGGAAGACTTTATCGAGGGAATGGTTTGTGAAGGCGGCTGCGTAGGCGGACCTTCAAAGCACAAGACAGAGCTTGAGATAAGAAAGGCACGTCAGGATCTCCTTAACCAGGCTGATGACCGTAAGATTCTGGACAACCTTAAGAACTATCCTATGGACAAGTTCTCCATGATGAGAGGACCGATGAATGAGTTCCATTGTGATAAATAATCTTTAATCCAAGGAATGACAATAAAAAAGCCGGGAGCCCGTAATCAGCGGGTTCCCGGCTTTTTAATATTCGCAATAAGGCTGTCACGCGGATGTAGCTTATTAAATGTGCCGCTTAAGGTTCGGAAAGAATCATCACCGTCACATTTTAGGCACAACACCAATGTGACGGACAACGCGAAACCAATAATGGAGGTCTTTTTCCAACCCGGTTTCAGGAAAATCTCGCGTGTCAGAACGGAAGCTTGAAGGATGGTATGGAACTGATCGCTTCGTTCAGGCTGTCCAGGTATGACTTAAGAGTTTCAACGGAATCGAAGAAATCATCAATTTTCTGACTGTAGTTAGAGTAGTCGGCCTGCAGCTGCTCCACCATTTTATCAACTTTTTTCATGGTTTCTATGGCCGCATCAACCTCAGTTTTGTAGTCATTGACAACATTATAAAGATAGTAGCCTGCACCAAGAATAAGCGCCAGTGCAAGCAGTGTGATCAAAAGAGTAAAGATCATAAGCCGGTGGTTCTGCTCAAGTTTTGTCATGATCTCTGCATTGGAAGGTTCCCTTTGGAATTCTTTCAGTGAGTCCTGAAAATCCTTATAGCTGTCAATGCTGTCTTCCGAACCGCTTTTGTTTGAACGATTCTTTCTATCATCTTTAAGTTCCATAATTATATATCTCCTATATTGATGATTTATTGAATGAATATCTGCCTCACATATACAGATAAAATCAGTTTCTGAGAATACACATTATAATAAGTAGAATTATACCATATATAAGGTCATGTTAGTACAATTTTAGCGGACCATGCAGATACGTCAATCGCTATTTAAAAAATTTCATAGTACCAAAATTTTTTAAATAACTATGCAGGAATAAACGACGAAATACCGTCATGCGCTTTTATCTCCATTATTCATAGTTTCAGAAACTACTTTTGTTCGGAAATTTCTTTCGTTGACTAAAGTATGACCATTAGGTATTATCAACAACGACAAGCGGATAGTTAAATTTTTTTATTAAAAAAATTTTTTCTATCTGCCTGAAAAAGTAACAAATAAAGAATTGAGATGTCGTTTTATCGACCAAAAGGAGAAAACATGGATTTCGAGAAAGTTAAGAGCATTATCGTTGACACACTTGCTTGTGACGAGGACAAGGTTACACCTGAGGCAAGATTCATTGAGGATCTTGAGGTAGATTCACTTTCACTCGTTGAACTTCACATGGCTCTTGAGGATGAGCTTGGACACTCAATCCCCGACGGTGAGATCGGAAAGCTTCAGACAGTTCAGGAGCTTGTAGATTACTGCAACAAATAATCAATTAAATCCGAAGAAATGATCCGCCTTCATCAAATCAGGCATGGAGATCTTACTCCTGCCGGGACTTATGAAGGCATGGATGTTTACTAACTAAAGCCAAAGCTTGTCTTTGGCTTTTTCAATGAAGTATGGAGGAATATATGGAATCTCCAATTACAAAGATATACGAAATGTACAAGGACAGAGCTTTACGTAAGAAGGCTCTGGCTGACACCGTTGGACACAGCGGACTCAAGTTTAATTTCGGAAAAGATGCTCAGGATGCTAAATCAAAGAGTTCCGATAAGAAAACAGCCGGTTCCGAAAAGGGTGCAGAGGAAGTAAGGGACAAAAATGGTTTCCGTATACCTGCGGTAATGATACCTTCCAGTTTTATAACCTGCAGATCTTGTGGAAGACGTGCTCTCAGAAAAAAGTGGGAAGATAATTTTTTTGTATGTCCTGAGTGCGGAAAGTATGCACCTATCGGAGCTTATTACAGATTAAGTCTTATTCTTGACAAGGGTTCTTTTGAAGAGATAGATACAGAGATCAAAGCTGAAGATCCCCTGGAATTCCCCGGTTACAAAGAGAAGATCGAACAGCAGGAGGAAAAGACAGGTCTGAATGAATCTGTAATTTCAGCAATCGGAACTATTCAGGGCATCCGCCTTGTAACAGTGGTTCTGGACAGCAGATTCTTTATGGGTTCAATGTCTCGTGCAGTTGGAGAAAAAGTTACTCGTGCTATAGAGTATGCCGACAGGGAAAAATTACCATTACTTATTTTCAGCGCCAGCGGCGGAGCACGTATGCAGGAAGGAATCTACAGCCTGATGCAGATGGCCAAGACAACCTCAGCAGTACAGACGTTCAGTGAGCATGGCGGACTGTTTATCAGCTTCCTTACACATCCTACTACCGGAGGTGTAACCGCAAGCTTTGCCACACTCGGAGACATTACCCTGGCTGAGCCCGGGGCTCTTATCGGATTCGCAGGTCCCAGAGTTATAGAGCAGACTATCAACCGAAAGCTTCCCAAGGGCTTTCAGCGTGCCGAGTATCTTGAGAACCATGGTTTTGTGGACAGGATAGTTGAAAGATATGAAATGAGAGATGTACTTACTGATGTACTGAAACTTCATATGGATTCAAAAAATATTCAGTCAAGAACATTTAAGGCTTCGGAGAATTAAGGATGATAAAAGAAATAATACAGGAAACAGAGCAGATTGAGGAAAGAATCAATGCTCTCTCTGAGAATGAAGAATTATTGGAAGAGAACGCTGAAGAGATACGTGAACTTGATAAAACAAGAAATGATCTTCTGTCCAAATGCACAGATTTAACAGCAGCCGACAGGGTTTATCTTGCAAGACATCCCAAGCGTCCTCACATTAAGGATTTCATAGATAATCTTTTTACAGATTTCTTTGAGCAGAAGGGAGATCACTTATATGACGAGGATCTTTCCATCTATGGTGGTATCGCACGTTATAAAGGATGCCCTGTAACAGTACTTGGACATCAGAAAGGCAGGACCATGGAAGAAAATCTTGCCTATAATTTCGGAATGCCAAGACCTGAAGGATATAGAAAAGCTCTTCGTCTTATGCAGCAGGCTGAGAAGTTTGGCCGTCCTATCATAACCTTTATCGATACTCCGGGTGCTTACCCCGGACTTGAGGCTGAAGAGCACGGACAGGGTGAAGCAATTGCAAGAAACCTTGCAGCTATGAGCAGCTTCCATGTACCTGTTATTTCTATAGTAACAGGAGAGGGAAATTCCGGTGGAGCCCTTGCAATAGGTGTTGCCAACAAGATCCTTATGCTGGAGAATGCAGTTTACTCAGTTCTCAGCCCTGAGGGATTTGCATCTATTTTATGGAAGGATGCCGGACGTCACGAAGAAGCCTGCGAAGTAATGAAGCTTACAGCCCGGGATCTCAGAAAGGCCGGTGTTGCCGATCATGTTATACCGGAGCCTCTCGGAGGTGCACAGGAAGATCCGGAAAGACTTTATGCGAGTCTTGATATAGTTCTTGAGAAGACATTTACAGACCTGTTAAAGCTGTCACCTGAGGAAGTAAGAAAAGATAGACAGGAAAAATACAGGAATATATAAAGAAGTTCAACAAAGTACAGTTGAATATCAGGAGTATAGTTTTGAAAGGAATAAAAATCATTGGCCTGGGAGGAGCACTCCCGGGTAAAACAGTCACAAACGATGCTCTCGGAGAGATCATGGATACATCGGATGCCTGGATATATCCCAGAACAGGAATCCATGAAAGAAAATTCTGCACGGAAAATGAAAGTGCATTGACACTTGCCATAGAAGCAGGAAGAAAAGCCCTTGAAGATGCAGGTATAAAGAAAGAGTCCATAGGCGCTGTTATCGTTGCGTCCATGTCACCGGATCTTGCAACCCCAAGTATGGCAGCTCTTATACAGAGAGAGCTGGAGCTTCCGGAAGTACCTGCACTTGATCTTAATGCTGCCTGCAGCGGATTTATATATGCCCTCGAAGTCGCAAGAGGTCTTTTATCAGCAGGTCTCGATGTATGTGATATTTATCCCGATAAAAAAGAAGAAAGAGAGTCCCGGAAGGCATCACAAAAGTATGCCCTTGTAATAGGAACCGAACAACTTTCAAGGCTTGTATCTATGGAAGACAGGACAACAGCCATTCTTTTCGGAGACGGTGCCGGTGCTGCGGTAATAGCATTGAACAGGGAAGAAGATGAGAATCTGTATGTGAGCCTTCTCGGTTCAAGAGGCTCCGGAGCCATAGAGGCACCCTCAATTTATACAGGGGCCTACGAGCAGAAGCTTAGAAAGAGTACTTCTGAGGATGGTCAGGAAAAGCCAAAGATCGATCACATGCTTATGGATGGTAAGGACGTATTTGTATTCGCCTGCGATATCATACCAAAGATCATTAACGGACTTCTGGATAAGACAGGGCTAAGCCTTTCGGATGTGGATCATGTTGTATGCCATCAGGCAAATGCAAGGATAATAAAACATGTTATCAGAGCCATGCATGCTCCGTCAGAAAAGTTCTTTATGAATATGGAAACTCTCGGAAATATCAGTGCAGCCTCAATCCCTATCGCTCTTTTCGATATGAAGAACAAGGGACTGCTGCATGAAGGAGACAGGATGATCCTGGCCGGTTTCGGAGGAGGCCTCACCTGGGGCGGATGTGTCATCAATTACAGATAAAGCTTTAGTCAGAATAATCAACAAAAACAGAGAAGGTAGATCATGAAGTTATTAAATGAAATTTTAGGAACCCGTTACCCGGTTATTCAGGGTGGTATGGCAAATATCGCAACAGGACGTTTTGCAGCAGCTTGTGCCAATGCCGGCGCCGTAGGACTTATCGGAACAGGCGGAATCAGAACAGCAGACGAGCTTAGAAATGAAATCCGCACAGCCCGTGAGCTTGCACCGGAGACAGCAGACGGATATAAGCCGGTTATCGGTGTTAACCTTATGCTTATGAACCCTTCAACAGATGATTTTGTAAAGGTTTGTATCGAGGAGAAGATTCCTTTGGTTACAACAGGTGCAGGAAATCCCGGAAAATATATGGAGGATTTCAAGGCAGCAGGAATAAAGGTAATCCCTGTAATAGGTGCGCCTGTACTTGCACAGCACGTTGAGAGACTTGGAGCTGATGCGGTAATCGCTGAAGGCACAGAGAGTGGTGGACACGTAGGTGAGATGACAACCATGACTCTGGTTCCTCAGACAGTGGATGCTGTAAATATTCCTGTTATTGCAGCAGGCGGTATCGCAGATAACCGTCAGTTTAGAGCTGCTATGGCATTAGGTGCCTGCGGTGTTCAGGTTGGAACCGTTCTTCTTGCTTCACCTGAGTGTCCTATACATGAAAACTATAAGGCAGCTCTTCTTAAGGCAAAGGGTACAGATGCCATCGTAACAGGCCGTATAGGCGGAACTCCTGTAAGAGTACTTAAGAACCAGATGACAGTTGAGTACTTAAAGCAGGAGAAGGCCGGCGCAGACAAGATGGAGCTTGAAAAGTACACACTCGGATCATTACGTCGTGCTGTATTTGAGGGAGACGTAAAGACCGGTTCCCTTATGTCAGGACAGGCTTGCGGACAGCTTAAGGAGATCCGTCCTTTGGCAGAGATACTTAAGGACTTAACACAGATGTAAATATTGCTATGAGCCATCAGGCTCCTGAGCATCTTTTATAAGACAAAAAACAGAGTCAAACGGGCAGGATATGTCCGACTGATCTGGAGGAGAAATAAATGAAGACAGCATTTTTGTATGCAGGACAGGGAAGCCAGCATGCCGGTATGGGTGCAGACCTTTACCGTGACTATCCTGAGTTCCGCAGAATATTTGATGGAGTTTCAGAGAAATTACAGAGTCAGAATCCGGATGATAAGAACTATGATCTTTGTCGCCTTTGCTTCGAAGATCCTGATGGAGTGATCAATGAAACTAAGTATACACAGCCGGCTATGGTAGCATTTGCCTGCGGTGTAACTGAGATACTTAAGGTTCATGGAATTCGTCCTGACTACGCTGCCGGACTTTCCCTCGGTGAGTACTCTGCACTTGAGGCTGCTGAAGTAATGGATGCCGAAACCGCAGTGGATATGGTTGCATATCGCGGAAAGAAGATGGCAGAAGCAAGCGAAGGTGTGGACTGCGGAATGACAGCTGTGCTTGGAATGGCTGAAGCTGACCTTGAGGAATGCTGCGAGAAAGTAAGAAATGAAACCGGTAAGGTTGTTTCCATCTGTAACTATAACTGTCCCGGACAGATCGTTATAGGCGGAGAGACAGAGGCTGTCGATAAGGTTACTGAGCTTGCAAAGAGTTATGATAAGGTTCGCTGCATACCTCTCAAGGTATCGGGACCCTTCCACACAAGCTTTATGTCAAGTGCCGGAGATGCTCTTCAGGAGTATTTCAAAAATATCCGTATGAACCGTCCTAAATGCACCGTTATGTTCAATTACCTTGGCGGTGAATCAGAGGCAGTTTCAGAAGCAATAAACTCAACAACAGCAACAACCGCAGCAGCATTCCGTAAGGAAATCCCCGAGCTTCTTGTAATGCAGGTTCAGAAGCCTGTACGTATGGAAGCGATAATCAGAAGTTTGTTTGAAAAGGGTGTCAGGAATTTTGTTGAGATAGGTCCCGGACATACACTTGGCGGTTTTGTAAAGAAGGTTGCCAAGGATATGGAAATCAAGGATTTCAACATTTGCTCAGTGGAAACCTCTGAGGAAGTGGAAAAGCTTATTGCAGATAAAGAGAGTGTATGATGAATAATTTAAAAGATAAGACAGCTATAGTCACAGGTGCTTCAAGAGGTATCGGAAGAGCCATCGCGCTGGAGCTTGCCGGAAGAGGCTGTAACGTGGTTGTTAATTTTGCAGGAAATGAGGCAGCTGCCCTCGAAACAGTAAAGCTGTGTGAAGAGGCCGGAGTAAAAGCCGTAGCCATGAAAGGTGATGTTTCCGATGAAGCAGCGGTTAATGAGATCGTTACTGCCGCACAGGAGCAGTTCGGAAGCATTGACATCCTGGTAAACAACGCAGGTATCACAAGAGACAATCTGATGCTCAGAATGAGTGCCGATGATTTTGATGAGGTTATCTCCAAGAATCTTCGCGGAGCCTTCCTTATGACAAAGTATGCAGGAAAGATCATGCTGAAGCAGCGATCCGGACGTATCGTAAATATCTCATCAATCGTAGGATTACATGGAAATGCCGGCCAGGCCAACTACTCGGCATCAAAAGCGGGAATCATCGGTCTCACAAAGACCACTGCCCTTGAGTATGCAAGCCGCGGTATTACGGCCAATGTTATCGCCCCCGGCTTCATCGATACTGATATGACAAAGGCTTTACCGGATAAGGTAAAAGAATCAATGCTTACACGTATCCCGGCTGGAAAATTCGGCGAGCCTGAGGATATCGCAAAAGCCGTAGCCTTCCTTGCATCAGACGATGCCCGCTACATCACCGCCCAGGTGCTTGGTGTAGATGGTGGCCTTGGAGCGTAGTAGTTTTGCATCGGCAAAACTACGGAGCGATATGGCCAGAGCAGAGCTCTGGTCCCGAAGGGATCAGAATTGGTCTACCCCAGACCAATTCTGACCGGCGGAGCGCCAGCGGGTACGGCCAAGTAGAATATTTCACCAGCCTAAATATAATCAAGAATGGAGTATGTCATGGAGAATAAGCGAAGAGTAGTTATAACAGGAGTAGGAACCGTAAACCCCACAGGAAATACTGTGGCCAAGTCTTGGGATAATATCCGTAAGGGAGTATGCGGAATCGCACCTATAACACATTTCGATACAACAGATTTCGTAGTAAAGCTTGCAGGAGAAGTAAAGGATTTTGACCCTTCACAGGTTATAGATCGCCGTGAACAGAAACATTTATCACGTTTCGCCCAGTTCGCACTTATCGCTGCAGAAGAAGCCATTTTACAGAGCGGCATAAAGGATACCACAGAATATGACGTATCCAGAATGGGAGTGATCATATCTTCCGGTATCGGTGCCCTTGATACCATTGAAGTAGAGCATAGCAGAGGTTTAAGCCATGGATATGAAAGAGTTTCACCTTTCTTTATCCCTATGTCAATTTGCAACATGGCAGCAGCCAATGTTGCCATACGTCACGGTTTCAAGGGAATGTGCACCTGTCCTGTAACAGCTTGTGCAGGTGGTTCCAATGCCATCGGAGATGCATTCCACAGAATCAGAGACGGATATGAAGATGTTATGGTTGCCGGAGGAACAGAGGCAAGCATTTCCCCGCTTGGAATAGGCGGATTCAGCAGCATGAGAGCCCTCAGCCAGGCAACAGATCCAAACCGTGCAAGCATTCCTTTTGATGCTGAAAGAGGCGGTTTCGTAATGGGAGAAGGATCAGGAATCCTTGTAATGGAGGAAAGAGAGCATGCATTAAACAGAGGGGCAAAGATCCTTGCTGAGATAGTTGGATATGGTGCCAACTGTGATGCATTCCATATCACAAGCCCGAATCCGGAGGGAGAAGGCGGTGCAGAGTGTATGCGTCTTGCCATAAAGGACGCCGGAATTGATGCTTCAGAGATTTCCTACATCAATGCACACGGTACCTCAACTCATCTTAACGATTCCTGCGAAACAAAGGCTATCAAGGCTGTATTCGGAGAGAATGCATACAAGATCCCTGTATCTTCAACAAAATCCATGACAGGTCATCTTCTCGGAGGAGCAGGCGGAGTTGAAGCTGTATTCTGCGTAAAGGCTCTTGAAGAGGGATTTATTCCTGCAACCGTTAACTATAAGACACCGGATCCTGAGTGTGACCTGGATATCGTTCCTAACGAAGGAAGAAATGCAGACCTTAAGTATGCATTAAGCAATTCACTTGGATTTGGCGGACACAATGCCTGCATCATTTTTGCAAAGGCTTAAGGCAGCGGATAATGTTATAAGGAGGAAATATGGCAGAAGAATTAAAAGATGAGGAAAGAAAGCCTCAGGAATTGGGCATCGAAGAAATAAAGAATATAATACCTCACAGATATCCCTTCTTACTTATAGATCATGTTAATGATTATGAACCGGGAAAATTTGCTGATGCTACAAAATGTGTCAGCGTAAATGAACCATTTTTCCAGGGACATTTTCCGGAGTATCCGGTTATGCCCGGCGTGCTCATAATCGAAGCATTGGCCCAGACCGGAGCAGTGGCTCTTTTAAGTATTCCGGAAAATAAGGGAAAGATAGCTCTTTTCGGAGGTATCAAAAATGCACGTTTCAAGCGTCAGGTAAGACCCGGAGACGTACTTAAACTTCATTGTGAACTTACTAAGATGCATGGACCTGTTGGAATAGGTACCGCAAAGGCAACTGTGGACGGCAAGGTAGCCGTAGTGGCTGAACTGACCTTTGCAATTATGTGAGATTAAGGTGATTTGATATGCTTAGCAAGACAGTAGAGGAACTTTATAATAGATTCAGAGTTCATTTTTATATTCAGGTCTTCTCAAAAGGAAATACTTTTGATGATAACCTTACGTCAGTAGAGGCTTTCAGTCTGGAATGCATAAAGGCCCTTGGCGAGCCGACTGTGGCGGAATTTGCTAAAATGATGGGGATTTCTGCGCCCAATGCTGCCTATAAGGTAAATGCTCTGGTGCAAAAGGGTTACATCGAAAAAGTCCAGTCTCAGGCTGATCACAGAGAATACTTTTTGAGAACAACTGCAAGACTTAATGAATATAATAAGAACAGCTATGAGTTTCTTAAGAAGCTGGTGGATAGATGTGAAAGCAGATTTTCTCCGGAAGACATAGAAAAGTTTGACAATATGCTCGGAACCATAATTGAAGAAATGGTGCCGGAAGTAGACCCAAGTCATTTTAAGAAGAGCGACAGAAAATAGTTTAATATTTTGATTGCAAGACCGTTTGGAACATTATGTTTCGGACGGTCTTTTTTCGTGATAATGCAGTCACCCCAGGAACCCGGAAGGATTTTTTTGGCCCCGGATGCTGTGTAAGTCCGGTCTCAGTACATATGTTACAAAAGAACCCTATTATAATATTTCAAAATTACTAATTGACATCCTATGTTAAACAGAATATATTAAATGTAAGCGCTTACAGAAATACAAAGAGCTTTATTTTAGGAACATGTAAGCATTTACATCAAATTATAAATGATTTATCTGAAAGGGGATAAGTTCAAATGGAAAAATTAAACTATCAGGTACTTGAGAAATCCGGCTATCAGGGATACATCCTTAAGGATGCACCGGTTAAGGTTATGCAGTTCGGTGAAGGAAACTTCCTTAGAGCATTTGTCGATTATTTCTTTGATATGTCAAACGAAAAGGCCGGCTGGAACGGAAAGGTGACTCTGGTACAGCCTATCGCTGCTGGACTTACTGAACTTATCAATGAGCAGGAAGGTCTTTACACACTTTATCTTCGCGGATCAGAGAATGGTCAGAAGGTAAACAACAAGAGAGTTATCTCTGTTTGTAAGGATGCCATCAACCCTTATGAAAAGGAAGGCTTTGAGGCACTTCTTGAGCTTGCCAAGTCAGATGATCTTGAATATATCGTATCAAATACAACAGAGGCAGGTATCGTTTACGATGCGGATACAAAGTTCGATCAGGAGCCTCCTGTATCCTTCCCCGGAAAGATGACAAGAATCCTCTTTGAGAGATTCAAGGCCGGAAAGGGCGGACTTGTGGTTCTTTCCTGCGAGCTTATCGACAATAACGGTCAGGAGCTCAAGAAGATCGTTAACCGTCACATCGATGAGTGGAATCTCGGAGCAGATTTCAAGAAGTGGGTAAATGACGAGGTACTTTTCTGCTCAACACTTGTTGACAGAATCGTTCCGGGCCGTATCCGTGATCCTAAGGAGGTTGAGGAGATCGAGAAGGAGAATGGCTACACAGATCCACTTATTGATGTAGGAGAGGTATTCGGTGTATGGTACATTGAAGGACCTAAGGAGCTTGAGGATAAGCTTCCGTTTAAGAAGGCCGGTGTAAATGTTCACGTTGTTCCTGAGGTTGCTCCATACAAGAAGAGAAAGGTTCGCATCCTTAACGGTGCACACACAGGCTTCGTACTTGGTGCTTATCTTGCAGGCTTTGACATCGTTCGTGACTGTATGCATGATGATGTGGTTAAGAACTATATGAACAAGATGCTTCAGGAGGAGATCATTCCTATCCTTCCTCTTGATAAGGAGGATTGCGAGAAATTTGCGGCAGCTGTTGAAGACAGATTCAATAATCCTTTCGTAGATCACCAGCTCATGAGCATTTCTCTTAACTCAACTTCAAAGTGGAAGGCAAGAAATATGCCGTCATTCCTTGAGTATGTTGAGAAGTTCGGAAAGCTTCCTGAGGTTCTTGCAATGAGCTTTGCAGCTTACATCGCTTTCTACAGCAATGAAGTACAGCGTCGTGAAGAGGATGGACTCGTATGCAAGCGTCCTGCAGGAAACGAGTACAAGATCCAGGATGACAAGGAAGTTCTCGATTTCTACGAAGCACACAAGGCAGATGATGTGAAGACACTTGTTCATGCAGTTATGTCCAATGTTGACTTCTGGGGACAGGATCTTACAGCAGTTAAGGACTTCGAAGAAACAACAGTTAAGAATCTTACTCTTATAAGAGAGCAGGGTGCCAAGGCTGCATACGCATCAGTACTGTAAAAGAAATTATCGGATGCGATCTTTTAAGGATCATCCGGAGAAGATGTGCCAGGATTTTAAATAAGTGATTTATACGACGTCAGTCTTTTGTGAAATGACATTTGCGAAAAGACTGACGTTTTTTAGAACAGGAGATATGAAATGTCAAAAGCAAAGGTAGTTCATATAAATGCAGAAGACAATGTTGTGGTTGCCATAGCTCCCATCAGTAAGGGCATGGAGATACAGGTTGATGACATTGACATAACTGCAGTTGAAGATATTCCTCAGGGACACAAGGTGGCTGTTAAGCCTATCAAAAAGGATGAGCAGGTTATTAAGTACGGTGTTTCCATCGGTCACGCAACTAAAGATATAGAGACAGGACAGTGGGTACATACTCATGATATGGCGACCAACTTAAGCGGTGAGGTGGTTTATACTTATAACCCCGCTGTACCAGAGAAAAAAGAAATGCCTGTTGAGACCTTTGAAGGTTTCGTTCGTCCTGACGGAAAAGTCGGAACACGTAATGAAATCTGGATCATTCCCACTGTAGGGTGCGTTAATGATGTGGCAAAGCACCTTGTGGAGATGAATCAGGATATAGTTAAGGGTTCCATAGAAGGGCTTTACACCTATACACATCCTTTCGGATGCTCTCAGACCGGCGGAGATCATGCCCAGACCCGTAAGGTACTGGCAGATCTTGTACGTCACCCGAATGCGGGAGCTGTACTTGTGCTTTCACTCGGATGTGAGAACCTTACACATGAGCAGTTCCTTACGGAGCTTGGTGAGTACGATCCGGAGAGAGTAAAGTTCCTGACCTGTCAGGAGGTTGAGGATGAATTTGAGGCAGGCTCAAAGCTGTTACATGAGCTTGCTGATTATGCCGGGAAGTTTAAGAGAGAGACTGTCGGTATAGATAAGCTTGTGCTTGGTATGAAGTGCGGCGGATCAGACGGACTTTCAGGTATTACTGCCAACCCGACAGTCGGAAGAGTTTCCGATATGATCGTTGCTCAGGGCGGAACCACAATTCTCACAGAGGTGCCTGAGATGTTCGGGGCAGAGAGCATGCTTATGGACAGATGCATTAACAATGAAGTATTTGAAAAAGCATCCAACATGCTGAACGGTTTCAAGGATTACTTTATAAGCCATAATGAGGTGGTTTACGATAATCCTTCTCCCGGTAATAAGGAGGGCGGAATAACCACACTTGAGGATAAATCCTGCGGATGTGTACAGAAGGGCGGAAAGGCAGCAATCTCAGATGTGCTTTCATATGCTGAACCGGTACATACCAAGGGACTTAACCTTCTCTACGGCCCGGGTAATGATCTTGTGTCCAGTACAAATCTTACTGCAGCAGGATGTACAGTTATCCTTTTCACAACAGGAAGAGGAACTCCTTTTGGAGCACCTGCACCGGTTGCCAAGATCGCTACCAATGACAGACTGGCAGAAAAGAAAAAGAACTGGATCGATTTCAATGCAGGCCCCGTTGCATCCAGCGGTGAGTCTGTGGATGATGCAGGAAGAAGACTGTTTGACTTTGTTAAGGATATTGCCTCAGGCAAACAGACTCAGGCTGAAAAGCATGGATTCAGAGAGATATCTATATTTAAGGATGGCGTAGTCCTGTAAGAAAACCATCGGATAAGACTCTCAATCACAAGAAACGAAAGCGCCATCGTGGATGATTCTCATCGTGAGAACCGTCCCACCGGCTGAAACAGGCAAAAACACCTGCGTAATGGCTTATCGAAATAAAAAAAGAACCTGAAACGGTAAATACCGCATCAGGTTCTTTTTATATTGCGCAAACGTTATAAATGATGTTCTTATCACAGTTGATCTGAACCACCTGACTGGCGTCCATGGTACCGTTAGAAATCATTCCAAGAAAAGAATTGACAGAAGTGTTTGTCATTTCAATATCAAGATGTGAATTAACACGGTAAACGCTTATCTGATGGTCTCCGTTAAGCTGTGACAGAACCATATGAATTCTGTCCATCTTATCCCCTCCTTATTCAGTTTTCAAAGAGCTGAATATGTGCCGGATGCAACCGGCATTTCTTATAAACTTCACACACGAGTTAAAATTATAGCACATTATTCCAAAATGTCAGCAAAAAAATAAAAAAATAAATAGATATTGCACAATGGTTGAGAAAATGAAGTAATTCTTTGAGAAATTGAGAACAAAAAGGAAGAGTGAGATATAAAATAATTTATTTAAAAAATTAAAAATATCAGATGCTCGAAAGACTTTAGAATTAAATTTAAATATTTCTCGTTGCAATTTAAGAAGTATGATGTTATCATACTGCAAACCGATTGACATAGAGCAGAGTGTAAGTGGTTACAGATATGATAGGTGATCACAAAGAAGTTTTTTATTGCAGATATCAGGAGGAAAAAACGATGAGTGAATTAAACATTATGATTCCAAATCGTGAAGCAGTAGGCGATTTTGTAGCATTAACATCTAAACTTCCGTACGAGATGGATCTTGTTCAGGGATCAAAGATTGTTGATGCAAAATCAGTACTTGGAATAATCTATATGGGTCTCGGAAAGGTTTTAAACCTTAAGGTCAGAACAGAGAACCTTGCTGATGCAAAGGTTTCTCTCAAGGACTATATTGTTGAGTGATCCGCTTAAAATGCAAAAGGCGCCTGGACTGGGAGAATTCCCGGTTTGGGCGTTTTTTTATTTTAAAATATGATAATATAGACACCGAGGTATAAAAGAAATGCAGATAGAGATACAGAGATGTAACAGAAAATCGGTAGTGATCACAGTCAACAGTAAAGCGGAAGTGATCATTAAAGCTCCATATAATACAACCAATGCAGAAATACAGGAAATCCTGCAGAAAAGGGCAAAATGGATCAAGGATCATGTGGATAAAGTAAAGAAAGAAATAGAGCGTGCGAAGAGTGTCGAACCTCTCAGTAATGAAGAACTAAGTAAACTGGGGGATAAGGCTGTGGAGTACATACCAAAACGTGTGGAATATTTCGCACCCAAGGTAGGAGTTCAGTACGGACGCATAACCATAAGGAACCAAAAGTCCAGATGGGGAAGCTGCAGTTCAAAAGGTAATCTTAACTTTAACTGTCTTCTTATGCTGACACCGCCGGAGATAATAGATTATGTGGTGGTACATGAGTTATGCCACAGAAAAGAAATGAATCATTCCTTTCAGTTCTGGGCACTGGTTGAAAAGGTTTTGCCTGATTACAGGGAAAGACGTAAATGGCTTGATGAAAACGGCGGAGTGATAATCGGCCGTATGGAATAAAAAAGGCATTGCAGAATGGATTTGTTCAATGGGAGCAAAATCAATTCTGCAGTGCCTTTTTTATCTACAGGGGGGCTCTTTATTTTTTGGTATATTTTTTTCTTGAGCGGCTGTTCATAAGCATATCTCTTCGTATCTTCTGTGCCTTTGAAAGATCTCGTGTATGCTTCAGCATGCGGGACCTTCGTCTGTTGTTGGCATATTCTTCTCTTCGTTCAAACAGGTAGTAAACAAGGAAGATAACACCTGCAACAAGAGCGATAGATCCAAGTATCAGCAGTAATTGTTTGATGGGTTTGGAGATTTCAAGGCGCCCGTCTTCATTGTTTACTATGATAGGAGCGTGTTTTTCCCGGTCTTCAGGACGTTCGGATTTTTCATTGTAAACCACATCGGATTCATTGTTGGTGATACTTATGGTTTCCGGAATGGTTTCCTCCGGCAGTTTCACGGATCCTGCTTCCGAAGCTTCTTCCGCAAGCTGACTGCTTAGTTTGGTCTTCAGAGAATTATCGCTTAATTTGATATAGGCTTTTCCTACCTCCTTGTCACCGTAACTATAGTCGATACGTGCGAAGGATCCGTCGGATTTTTCTTCTTCACTAAGATCATAGGTAAGAGTATCCGTGACAGCATCTATGGTATCTCCTTTAGGTACAGTAATATGATATGAGGGAGAGATGTCAAAGCCGATTGAGTCTATAAGCTGGATGCCATAAACCTTCATATTGCTGGAGAGCTTACTCAGATTCTTATCGTTTTCCCGGGCACTGATTGAATAGAAATTCTCATAGCCAAAATCGAAGAGTTTTTTGGTATCTGAGTACTGTGCACTGTGACCGTTAAGTATAACTGAGATAAGAGTCATGCCGTCTCTTTCACAAGCCGTGACCAGGGTGTTTCCTGCCAATGTTGTATATCCGGTCTTTCCTGCAAAAACTCCGGGATAGTAGTCCGAATAGCTTTTTCTCATCATATGATGATGGGCGTAAACAGTATTCTCGCTGTCATCAACATTTGGATATTTTGTTATGGGTGCATGGGTATAAGCCTGTGTGGCATCAATACTTCGGAATGTGTCATTTTTTATGGCATACTGCATGATCTTTGCATAATCATATGCACAGGTATAATGATCCGGATCGTTAAGTCCCGAAGGATTTACAAAATGAGAATTAACACATCCAAGCTCCGCGGCCTTTTCATTCATAAGATCTGCAAAATTTTCATTGGTTTTTGCAATATACTCGGCCAAAGCATTGGCACAGTCATTGGCTGAATGAAGCAGGAGTCCGTAAAGACAGTCACGCACTGAAAGCTTGTCACCCGGCACCGCACCGATGATGGTTGAATTAGGTTCCAGATTCGTATTTACCGCTGCATAGGAAAATGTGACCTTGTCCTCCAGATTATCACAGTTCTCAAGAACAAGGATCGCTGTAAGGACCTTTGTTATGGAAGCCGGATAATAGGCGGTGGTTGCATTCTTTTCATAAAGAATGGCACCTGAGTCGGCGTCCATCAGGATCGCTCCGTCCGATACGATATCAAAGTCAGCCCGTGGCCATCCTTCGGCATAGCACCTTGAGGTGAAAATGAAAACTGACGCAAGGGTTATAAAAATCTGCCTGAACAGCCTTTTTTTATTTATGTAGGATTTAATCTTTTGTATCATTTACTTCTTTCACAGCCTTTTTCAGAACAACGGAGGCTTTATATAAATCTCCGTCAATGCTTATAACAAGCTCTCCGTTCATAAGCTTTGTCAGGCTTTTTGCTATGGAGAGTCCGAGACCCGAACCCTCAGTTGTACGGCTTACATCGCCTCTTACAAATCTCTCTGTGAGTTCCTCCGGAGAAATGTTAAGGGGCCTTGAGGAGATATTTTTTATGGTACATGTTGCTGTACCTGAATCCTCGTCTTCAGTGATATCCACGTAAACTCTTGATTCCCGGAGAGCGTATTTACAGCAGTTATTTAAAAGATTTTCGATAACTCTCCAAAGATGTCTTCCGTCGGCACTGATCATAACAGGATGATCAGGGTAATTGAGTATCACTTCAAGCTTTGCGGCATGGGTCTTGTCTTCGAACTCACCAAGCGCCTGTTCAACTATCTCGTTGTAATTGATATCCGCAAAGTCTATTTTGACGTTTCCTGAGCTTGCCTTACTTGCTTCAACCAGATCCTCTGTCAATGTTTTAAGTCTGGTTGATTTCTGGTCAAGTACTTTTATATACTCCTGAACTCTCGGATTATCTATCTCCTCACGTTTAAGCAGGTCTACATAGCTTATGATGGATGTCAGAGGTGTCTTCAGGTCATGGGAAACGTTGGTGATAAGGTCAGCCTTTAAACGTTCGGACTTAACCTGTTCATCAACAGCATGACTGAGACCTGTTGCTATGTGCCAGGCATAAAAATCAATGGACAGAATGATCAGAAGTATCGCAAGGGCAAGCATTAAAGCATTTAGACTTGCCATCTTATAGAAACGGACAAAAAGGAAAACTATCATTGCAAATGCTAAAAGGTTCGGTAAAACAAACAGCAGATAACTGAAAAGCTTTGAGGTCGTTTTTTCAGCGCTGAAAATGTAATGCCCGAAAAGATCGCATATCTTCTTCAGTAATGATGATTTCCACAAACGATCCGCTTTATAATTTCTTATCAGCGAAAACAACATTGGAACAAACAGCATATACTTAAGGAGAAAGCTTAATGCTGATGCCCAGAAATCCCAGTTGTCAAGGAACCCGATAACATTTTCCACAGATTCAATAAACTGAGGGGCTACCATTTCTGCGACAAATCCCCAGATAAAGAAAGCGGAAATAATAATCTCTGTTGGACAATAGTCTATCTTATACAGATGGATTTTTTTATCCGAGCTGTCCTCACTCTGTCCGGTTTTAAGGGCAAGATATACAAGAGAGAGAATCGCAACAATAGAGGAAAGTGAAAGCATCAGGAGTCCGGAGATGCTTGAGATTCTTCGACTGTTATAAACCTCTGCATTGTTTTTCAGGATATCATCGTTAGGAAAATCAGTATCTATGCCCACAGAATAGTAGTATTGTGAGCTGTCTGACTGAAATGGATTTCGTGCCTGTAAAAGCGGGATAAGGTTTTGCGGGATATTATTGAAACTTGTTGATACCTGGAGTGAATTGGAATCCACATAGACAAAACTCGGAAGGGATCGAATATCTTCTTCTTTCCGGTCCGGATCATTTGTGAAAACCACCTCCTTACCCTTTGTGGTATATCTTACGTTAAAGAAAAAGTTGGTTGCACTTTTATCGAACTCATTTTTTACTGCATAATACCTGGCAAGGTAGGTTAATGCTTCTTCCGCCAAAGTGCCAAGAGACATCTGACCGTCTGTAGGGCTGGTTTGTTTATAATTAGGAAGATAAGCACGATATTGAACGATTATCTGGTGATTGAGTTCGTCTTCTTCCTTTGAAATGGTTCTTGATCCATCATTTCTGAGACGATTCCAGGAATCAAAATAATAGCCCATGGATCTTGCGTACTGTATGAGATAATCCAGGGAGTAGGAAACATTTTGTCCCTGTATGTCAGCCTGAGCTATGATGAGACCAAGGTCCAGTTTTCCGTCTTTCTCAAAAATATCAGTGAGCTGGACGTAGTCGAAAACATCAGTCATCATCTCATTTGTCTTGGATTCGTATGAGGCGCTCTTTACATAATCGGGCTGACGGACATACTCCAGGGCTGAGCCCTCTGCAGCACCGAAAGTCAGGACTCCGATACTGCAGATGATAAGGATTATTGATACAAAATTAATTATTGTAAGGATGATTCGTTTCATGATTTAGCAGAGTCCTGTTTTTCGATTTTATAGCCTACACCCCATACTACTTTAAGATATCTCGGTTCACGAGGATTTATTTCGATTTTCTCACGTATGTGACGTATATGGACAGCTACAGTATTATCTGCACCGATTGCTTCCTCATTCCAGATGGAAGTGTAAATGTCGTCAATAGAGAAAACCTTGCCGGCATTCTTTACCAGGAGAAGAAGGATATTGTATTCGATGGGTGTTAGCTTTACGGCATTGCCATCAACAGTAACCTCCTTTGTATCGTCATTCATCACGAGACCACCACAGGCAAAAATATTTCCGTTGTCAGCCTCTCCGATGTTTCCCAGCTGGGTATATCTGCGGAGCTGTGATTTTACTCTGGCGATAAGCTCCAGAGGATTATAAGGTTTGGTGAGATAGTCATCTGCGCCCACATTAAGACCAAGGATCTTGTCATTGTCCTCACCCTTTGCGGAAAGCATGATGATAGGTATGGAGCTGGTCTCCCTTATCTTTAAAACAGTATGAACTCCGTCAAGTCCGGGCATCATTACGTCAATGATGAGAAGATCTACTCTGTGCTGTTCCATGATCTCCAGAACATCGTAGCCGTCATAAGCTTTAAGGACGTTGAATCCTTCTCCGGTAAGATAGATGGAAATGGCTTCGACGATCTGCTTGTCGTCGTCACATACAAGAATTGTCTGCATATAAAAACCTCCTGTTGGTAGGTGAAATAGGTATCCTTAGATACTAATAAACTACATTATTATACATTATTGGCTTATTCAATGCAAAGAAAGTCGGAAGGAAATCCACCGGTGACGGTTCTCAACCGCTAGAACCGTCACCGGTGGATAACTCTGAAATTAAAAAAGCTTCCGGAAAACCGGAAGCTTTTGGTTTTGATCAATTATTATGCTTCAGAGGCAACAGGCTGAACAAACTGCTTGTTCAGGTATGCATCACGGCCGTTGAAGTCGATCTGTATCCATTCGTCATTGGCATCACCCTTATAGGTTACCTGGACGCCTGCATCAAGAACTTCAAGAACCTCACAATCTGTATTAGGCTCTGTACGAACCTTAACACCTGTGGTTGTTACCCAGACAGAAGATACTGCTTCAGTCTCGGGAGCTGCAGTTTCCTCGGGAACAGACTCAGCAGCAGCTGTTGTTCCCATAACTGCCTCTGTTGTTGCAGCAGGAGTTGTCTCGATTGTGGATCTGTCGGAACCCCCCATTATTATCTTTATAAGGATAATGAGAAGAATGATACATGCGATAGGAATAGCAAACTTCATGATATTGTACATATCAAGAGAGCTGCTTCTTCTTCTCTTAACTCTGCGTACCGGCCTTCCGTCTCTGCTCTGTGACATCCGGCGTCCCTGATTTCTGGTAACACGTTCGCTGTCGCGAAGTGGCCTTGTGGGACGTGAAGCACGTTTCTGGGTTGAGTCTCTTCCTGCGGAGGTATTTGACAGAGGAATATCTACATTGCCAAGGCCGCTTACAAAGGAAGGTGTGCTTCCGGTGGATGTTCCGGATAAATCTTCGGAATTCTGGAAATCACTTTCCGGTGCTGTTTCATCAAAGGCATCTGCATCATCTTCCATGGCATCACCATAGTCATCAGCAGCCTGTGCGGCCTCTCTTATATTCTGGGTGTAGGAAGGAATGGACTGCCTGGAATCAGAAGGCGAATCCATATAAAGAGCAAGTTCATCTCTGATGAGAGAAAATGAATCATTAGCGGTCTGGGATGTAGCTTCACCGGATTCCGCCTGTTCTCCATATACACGTATGGTGTGATAATTGTTTCTTGTTTCTTCGGAAATAAGATGATTGTTATAAAGCTGATCTATGTCATTTTCAAGATTGTTGGATACCAGAACAGCTTTATCAATTTGTAAACGAACCAGAGTTTTAAGGATACTCTTATCGAGGATCATGGCCTCGGAATACTGTCCATTCAGAATACTCTGCTGAGCCTTGTTAAGATCACTTCTTATATTGCCCCAAATACTAGTTTCTCTCGGTGTTGGCATAAAAAACCTCCTTAACGGAAATCATATTACATCTAGTATACTCAATTTCAAAAGTCACTTCAAGGGAAGCAGCTACAGACTTGATGAAAAAAAGAATCTATGTTAAACATAGTAAAAATATAAAATGAAAGGTATTTAAGATGAGATTAAGACATATAACAGGATCTGAAGATTTTGTGGCAAATTCAGAGTATGTAACACATGATCCGGAAAAGAATAAAGGAAAGTGGAAAGAGTATTTTGGAAATGATAACCCCATAAGGATTGAGATTGGAATGGGAAAAGGACAGTTTATCGAAAAGATGGCTGCGGAAAACAGAGATATTAATTTTATAGGTATAGAAAGATATGACACAGTTATATTGAAAGCTATAAAAAAGAGGGAAGCTCTTGAAAGTGAAGGCATAAAGCTAGATAATCTCACATTTATCTCCATTGATGCCAGGATGTTGTCAGATGTTTTTGCTCCCGGGGAGGTAGACAGGATTTATCTTAATTTTTCCGATCCCTGGCCTAAAGACAGACAGGCTAACCGACGTTTGACAAGTCCTGTTTTTATGAAGATATATAAGGAGTTCCTTAAAGTGGATGGTCAGCTTGAATTTAAAACGGATAACACAGGACTCTTTGACTATTCTCTTGAGTCTATCCCTGAATCAGGCTGGAAGCTTACAGCTGTAACAAGAGATCTGCATAATGACTCTTCTATGAATGAAGGAAATGTTATGACTGAGTACGAAGAGAAGTTTTCGGCAAAGGGTAATCCTATATATAAACTTATCGCCATACAGTGATATGAAAAGAAGCAGAAACAGCTCAGCCTATGGGACCATAGGTGACGGCTGAACTGTAACCAAAAACAGGATTAAAAAAATTTCAAAAAGTTATTGACAACCCCCAACTGATTATGTATTATAAACAAGCGCTCAAAAAGAGCGCATAAGACATGCACCTTTAGCTCAGTTGGTAGAGCAGCGGACTCTTAATCCGTTTGTCCAGGGTTCAAGTCCCTGAAGGTGCATTTTTTGTTGCTTAAAAGTACATAATGTCAGCATCAGTAAAACCGGAGCCCGTGAGGACTCCGGTTTTACTTCTTTTTCCCTTCTCTATTATAGTATTGTAAGAATAAAGTAACATGAATTTATGATGCTGATGCTATAATTATATAGTTTAAAAAGTAGAATGATACAAGACTGCCCACGATTTTCGATCATGGGAGCCGGGCGGTTCAAATGAATCCGCATTGATACTTCCTTATAGGTGAGTCATCGCAGAAAGGCGAATTTTATGTTCAATCGTAGTTTTTTACGGCTTACATCACTGGCATTGGCAGCAAGTATGCTGGTTATGACAGGATGCGAACAGCAGATAAGTGAATCTGTAAATACAGAAAATGAATCAGAGATAGTTGTTACAACAGCACCGGAGACTGAGGCTGTTGAATATGTGGCTGCATTGGGAATCAATTCCAATGTACTTCCCTCTATAGCAGGCGTTACTGTAGACGATGCAGCTGAAGAGCTGGCACCGGTTAACCTTACGGTCGGAGTCATCAACTCAGTTGTAAGAGATCTTCAGCAGAGACTTATGGATCTCGGTTATATGGATCCTGATGAACCTACAACATATTATGGTGATGCAACATCTCTTGCCGTACAGTATTTCCAGAGACAGGCCGGGATGGCCATGGATGGTATTTGTGGTGTTGAGACCTGGGATGCCATCATGTCTGACAATGCTCCGCACTATGCATTAAAACTCGGTTTTCAGGGTAATGACGTTACTCATGCTCAGTATCGTTTGTATAACCTTGGTTATCTTTATAATGCTTCCGACATAAATGGAACTTATGACGAGACTACCATGGAAGCAGTAAAGAAATTACAGGAGATGAACGGACTTACCGTAGACGGCATTTACGGAACAAGTACTTACAATCTGTTATATTCTGATGAAGTAAAGGCCAATATTGTTGCTCTGGGTGAACAGTCTGATCTTGTTAAAAAGTATCAGCAGATTTTGATTAATCTCGGTTACCTTGAGGGTGAGGCAGATGGTAACTTCGGACTGGGAACACAAAATGCCATTAAAGCATTCCAGTCAAGAAATGACCAGGTTGTGGATGGATATCTCGGTCCCGATACAAGAGCTGCTCTGGATGATCCCAATGCTATTCCGTATGCTATGCGTCTCGGAGAACAGTCGGATTCAGTTAAGGAATTGCAGGAATATCTTGTTAAGTACGGATATCTCGATTCAGATAAGGCTACAGGTTACTTTGGAGAACTTACAAAGTCAGCGGTTGCCAATTTCCAGAGCAAGAACGGACTGACTGCAGACGGACTTGCAGGTGCCAAGACTATAACACTTCTTCATAGCGGAAATGTAAAGAAGAATACAAAGCAAAGCAGCACTTCACAGAGTTCTTCAGGAACTACAGGAAATACAACTGTAACCGCACCTGCAAATACAGGCGGAAATTCAGGCTCGGCAGCAGTTCAGATTCCTCAGACAGCATATGTTGGAAACGGTGGAGAAACAGTTTCAGGTTCAGCAGCCAACCTTATCGCTATAGCATCCTCTAAGATCGGATGCCCTTACGTATGGGGAGCAAAGGGACCTAACAGCTTTGACTGTTCAGGATTCGTATACTGGTGTCTGAATCAGGCCGGTGTAGGCGTTTCTTACATGACTTCCTCAGGTTGGAGAAATCCGGGAAGATTTAAGCAGGTATCTTATAATGAACTTCAGGCAGGAGACATCATCGTAGTTTCAGGTCACGTTGGTATCGTAGCCGGAGGCGGAACCATCATCGATGCTTCATCTTCAAACGGACGAGTAGTTCACAGAAACCTCGGAGCATGGTGGGCAAATCACTTCATCTGCGGTTGGAGAATCTTCAGCTGATAGATGGAATGTTGGCAGCAGGCTTAATGTTACAAACATATAACACGTAAGCTATGAAATGCCGAAAATCTTTACACTATACTGACTTTAAAACCGGTCACATCAGGAAAGAAAATCCTGATGTGACCGGTTTTTTTCTGTCCCCGATTTTAAATCGGGTCATAAGAAATTATTCTTAGTCTTTTTCCGGCGAATAGGAGTGGAGAAGCTCTCTTCTGTTGGATTCCCGGACAAAGGTTTCGATAAGTCTTATGGCAGCCGAAGAAAGGTTTCGAGAGCTGTCTATGGCAAGACAAAAAGTCCTTTCGGGGATAGGTTCCAGCAAAGGAATCCTGTACACGAGTTTTCGTTCCAGAGCATCCGCGGCCAGAGCTTCGGGATAGAATCCTATTCCCAGGTCGTTTTCCACCATGGGAAGGATCTGGTCTGTGGATGAAGCTTCAAACTCAGGCTGAAATGTCAGCTGATGATTCAGAAAATACTGTACATATAATTCTCTTGTCCCGGTATCGCGGCCAACACTGATTATAGGATAGGTGCTTAGCTCTCTCAGAGACATGGGTTTTTCTGAAAGGTGCTTTAAAGAGGGCCCCACGATAGGTATCTCCCTGAAATTAAATAACGGCTCCATGGTAAGAGGTGCACGGATGGTAAGAGGAGTGGTAATAAGCGCAAAATCTGCAATACCATTTTGAAGAGATACTATGGCCTTAGGGGTGGCATGATTTGATATGCGGATGTTTATATCCGGATATTTTGTTTTAAAATCCCGAAGCACGGGAAGGAGAACGATCCTGAGGGCATTCTCCGATGCTGCTATGGTAACCTGTCCCGATTCAAGACTGATATCTTTATTCAATTCCTTTTCGGCCTGCTCTATCTGTTCGAATGCTATGGACACATGTTCAAAAAGCTTCTGCCCGTTGGGAGTAAGTGTTATACCGCGTTTACCTCTTTGCATAAGCTTACATCCCAGGTTTTCTTCAAGATTATTCATGGCTCTGCTGACATTGGGCTGGTTTGAGCCAAGCATCCTTGCAGCCCTTGTAAAGCTTTTGTAGGTGCCTACAAAGAAAAATATTCTGTAGTAATCAAAAGAAATCATAATATTCTCCAGTTTTTTGCCGAGTAAAAAAGAGTATAGTGGCATGTTTCAATCATGACAAAAAAATATTCATTTCGAATAAATATTTATGAAAAAACGAAATGGAAATACAGCTCTTTTTATGATGTAAAAGAAACAAATATTCTAAAAAGATGCATAAAAATATATAACAAAATTTACAAACCATGTCAATTTGATATAGATAACATGCAAAAAATGCGGATTGAATATTAAAAATCTGAGAATATAATAAAAACCCGTGAGTAAAGTGGGTTAGTAAACAGGAAAAAAGAGTGTTTTATATCACTTTTTTCACATGAACACAATATTAGAAATGGAGGTAGTCAAATGGAGCGTTTTACCGAAGAACTCCAGGAACAGCTAAAAGTTTCTACGGTTTTCAGCATCGGAGGGATCGAGGTTGCGGAATCAACGGTTATCACCTGGGTCATCATGGCGATACTGGTTGGATTGTCGGTTTACCTCGGATCCAATCTTAAAGTAAGAAATCCAAGCAAGAAACAGCAGCTGGCAGAAATCATTGTTTCCTGGTTTGACAATTTCACGGGAGAGCTTCTGGGAGAACACGGAAAACAGTACAGTACCATAATTTCCGTTATCCTGATTTACATTGGAGTATCCAATCTCATTGGTCTTTTTGGCCTGAAGCCGCCAACAAAGGATCTCAATGTAACGGTGGGACTTTCTGTAATAAGTATCTTCCTTATAGAGATCGCGGGATTCAGAAGAAAGGGTGCCAAAGGCTGGATAAAGCATTTTTCAGAGCCTGTGGCCATTGTTACCCCTATCAATATTCTGGAGCTGGTTATCAGACCCCTGTCTCTTTGTATGAGATTGTTTGGTAATGTCCTCGGCGCGTTCATCATCATGGAGCTTATAAAGATGGTGGTACCCGTGGGTGTTCCTGCGATCTTCAGCCTTTACTTTGATATATTTGACGGTCTTATCCAGGCCTATGTATTTGTTTTCCTGACATCTCTTTATATCCAGGATGCAACGGAATAAAGATTTTGGGAACAAAAGAAATCTAAAAATCATAAATCAAGCTTTTGGCAGCAGCGGTCCGAAGATCACAGGCCTTAAGCTAAAAATATTTTTTAATTAAAGGAGAAAAAAATATGAGCATGACAGCAATTGGTGTAGGTTTAGCAGCACTTGCCTGCCTGGGAGCAGGACTTTCAATCGGTATCGCAACAGGTAAAGCAGCAGAGGCTATTGCAAGACAGCCTGAAGCAGACGGAAAGATCATGAGAATCCTTCTTCTCGGATGTGCTCTTGCGGAGGCAACAGCTATTTACGGTTTCGTACTTGGTATCCTTTGCATTTTCTTCCTTAAATGATCATTACGGAATTTTCAAATCATAATTCAAGATCATCAGGAGAGAAAGTATGTTAAGAGTAGATATCAACTTATTGTTTACAGTCATTAATCTGTTGGTACTCGTCTATCTCATGAAAAAGTTTCTGTTCAAACCCGTTCGTGAGGTTATGGAGAAACGTCAGGCAGAGATAGAAGAGTCCTATAAGAAGGCTGAACAGGTAAATGAAGATGCCAAGCATCTGAAAGAAAAATATGAGGAAAGCCTCGGAAATATCGAAGAAGAGCGAAAGAATACTATCAATAAAGCAAAGATCGATGCTTCAAAGGAATATGATGAGATAGTAAACAATGCCAACAAGAAGGCCGATAAGATAATCGCTGAAGCCAAAATCCAGGCAGAGAAGGAAGCAGAGACAAAGCAGCGTGAGATGCAGCAGCAGATGGCAGTTCTTGTCGCAGAAGCCGCATACAAGATCGCAGCTTCCAAGGACAGCGAGGCTAATGACAGAAAGCTTTTCGATCAGTTCATAAACGGAGACAGTAATTCAGTTAAACCAGATAATCAGGAGGCATAATCGTGAGTCAGAATGCCAGAGAAATTGCAGAACGTCTGATTCAGTCACAGGTATCCGAAAGTGTAATGAGTTCCACCTCAAGAATTTTCGAGGTACTACCCCAGACGGCTTCTCAGCTGAGTGATCCTACGATTCCCATTGAAAAGCGTTATGAGGTTATCGACAGTGTATTTCCTACAGAAGTAAGAAAGACTCTTAAGAGCCTCTGTGATGACAACGATCTGAAGAAATGGGATGAAATAGCAAAGCAGTACACAAATATACGTACCAGCAATGAAAGACAGATCCATGTACAGCTGAGATATGTGACCAGACCTTCTGAAAAACAACTTATGGATATCCAGAAGTTTGTTTTTGACAAATATAATACCCATCACTTTGATTTTAATCTCAGTGAGGATAAGAGTCTGGGCGGTGGATTTATCCTGGAAGTAGGGAACGACCAGTATGACTGGTCAACCATCGGAAGAAGAAATCAGTTCCTGGAGCAGTTAAAGAATACCCGTTCAGAGTTAACAAGTGATGCCGACATCATTACCATACTTCAGCAGAGTGTAGGTAACTTTGACCTTAAGGCTGAAAAGAAGGAAATCGGATTCATCGAGAGCATCGGTGACGGCATTGCCATAATGAATGGTCTTGACCATGCCATGTACGGTGAGGTTATCACTTTTGATAACGGAACCAAGGGTATGGTTCAGAATATCGAAAGAGACAGGATAGGTGTTATCCTGTTTGGAGACGAATCAGGACTTTCGGAAGGAAGCAGAGGTATACGTACCGGCAGAATGGCAGGTATCGCAGTTTCCGATGATTACCTCGGAAGAGTTGTTAATGCTCTCGGAGAGCCCATTGACGGACTTGGACCTGTAAATGGAACAGAGTTTCGTGCCATCGAGCAGCCGGCACCGGGAATCATTGACCGTTCACCGGTTAATGAGCCTATGCAGACCGGAATACTTGCCATCGATTCAATGTTTCCTATAGGAAGAGGTCAGCGTGAGCTTATCATTGGCGACCGTCAGACAGGAAAGACCTCTATCGCTATAGATACTATCCTTAATCAGCATGACAAGAACTGCATATGTATATATGTAGCCATCGGACAGAAGGAATCAACAGTCGCATCTCTGGTTGAGACCTTAAAGAAACATGAAGCCATGAGCTATACCTGTGTGGTAGCGGCAACAGCAGCAGATCCGGCACCGCTTCAGTATATCGCTCCTTATTCAGCAACATCACTTGCAGAATACTTCATGTATAAGGGCCAGGATGTTCTCATCATTTATGATGATCTTTCAAAGCATGCGGTTGCTTACAGAGCACTTTCACTGCTTCTCGGAAGATCACCTGGACGTGAGGCTTATCCGGGCGACGTATTCTACCTTCATTCAAGACTTTTGGAGCGTTCCTGCCATCTGAACAAGGAGCTCGGCGGCGGATCCATAACAGCTCTTCCTATCATTGAGACAATGGACGGAGATGTATCCGCATACATTCCTACTAATGTTATTTCCATTACCGATGGACAGATATTCCTTGAGTCCAATCTTTTCTTCGAGGGTCAAAGACCTGCGGTTAATGTCGGACTTTCTGTATCCCGTGTTGGTGGCGCAGCCCAGACAAAGGCCATGAAGAAATCTTCAGGTTCTCTTCGTATCGATCTTGCCCAGTTCAGAGAAATGGCTGTATTTACACAGTTCTCCTCTGATCTTGACCAGAACACAAGAGACCTGCTTACACAGGGTAATGTCTTGATGGAACTTTTGAAGCAGCCATTATGTAATCCTATGTCCCTGAGTGATCAGGTCATAACCCTTGTAGTGGCTCTTAATCACAGCATGATGACCATTGAGAAGAAAGATGTTAAGAGATTCCAGGGCAGGATGCTTGATTATTTCAGACAAAGATACCCTGAGATCGGAAAGAACATTGAGATATCAAGAATGCTGGGAGATGATACAAGAGCTGAGATCATTACCGTGGCTGAAGAATTCTTAAAGCTGTGGAATGACAGCAAAGGAAAGCTTGAAGACGACAGTGAAGAAAAATAATGCGGACAGTATGCCCTCATTATTTCATACGGAGGAGTGAATTGTGGCAACAACAAGAGAGCTGAGAGACAGAATCTCCAGCATTGACAATACATTAAAGATCACAAATGCCATGTATCTTATCTCCAGTACAAAGCTTCGAAAAGCCAGGGTGGAGCTTCAGCAGACCGAACCTTACTTTTATACCCTGAGAACCACCATACAGCGTATCCTGAGACATGTTCCCGAAGGGTTTAGACATCCTTATCTTGATCTCAGAGAAGATCTTCGTAAGAAGGAGAGAACAGAGAATTACAGAACAGCAATTATCTGTGTTACTGCCGATAAGGGACTTGCAGGTGCATATAACCATAATGTTATAAAGCGTACGGAGGAAATCCTTAAGGCGAGACCACGACACAAGCTGTATGTTGTAGGAGAAATGGGCAGAGTATATTTCCGCTCAAATGGGATAGATATTGAAGAAGAATTCCATTATACGGCTCAGAATCCGACCCTTCATCGTGCTCGTGTCATTACAGGACGAGTACTGGATCTTTTCCACGATAATGAGATAGATTCTGTTTATATTGTCTATACCAGAATGAAGAATTCTCTCGAGATGGTAACGGAAACGGAGCAGCTTCTGCCCATTGATAAGATCAATAAAGGCGTATTTGGACAGGCTATACCTATGGTTGCGGGCATGGAGGAATTCAGACTGGTGCCTTCTGCAGAAGCGGTCATTGACAATGTAATTCCCGATTATATCAGTGGTTTCATATACAGTGCCCTGGTTGAGTCTTTCTGTTCAGAGCAGAATTCCCGAATGACTGCCATGGATGCAGCCAACAGAAGCGGTAACAAGCTTAAGCAGGAATTGAGCATTCAGTATAACAGAACCCGTCAGGCCGCCATCACTCAGGAAATAACCGAGGTTGCGGCGGGAGCGAGAGCCCAGAAGAAGAATCGTTAGAAGCTTTAGGTATCGGATTTTCGAAGCCGGTGGGTTTACAAGGAGATACATATGCAGATAGGAAAAATAGTGCAGGTAATGGGTCCGGTAGTGGATGTCGAGTTTGAGACCGGTTCCGTTCCGGAGATAAAGACTGCACTTAATGTAGATAATCATGGTACCAAATGTACCATGGAAGTTGCGCAGCAGCTTGGGCACAGTACAGTCAGGTGCATCATGCTTACTGCCAGTGAAGGACTTGAAAGGGATATGGAGGTTATCGACACCGGAAAAGGTATCACTGTTCCGGTTGGAGAAAAGACCCTTGGAAGACTTTTCAATGTTCTTGGTGATGCTATAGACGGCAAGGAGGATCCCGAAACGGAAGAACGTTGGGAGATCCACAGAAAGCCGCCTAAGTTTGAAGATCAGAATCCGGTTCAGGAAGTACTGGAAACAGGAATAAAGGTTATCGATCTTCTGGCACCCTATGCAAAGGGCGGAAAGATCGGACTTTTCGGAGGAGCCGGTGTAGGTAAAACAGTCCTTATTCAGGAGCTTATCAGAAATATCGCAACAGAGCATGGCGGATACTCAATCTTCACCGGTGTGGGAGAGCGTTCACGTGAAGGAAACGATCTCTACAGCGAGATGACAGAAAGCGGAGTTATTAAAAACACTGCTCTCGTGTTCGGACAGATGAATGAGGCTCCAGGTGCGAGAATGAGAGTTGCGGAGACCGGCCTCACTATGGCTGAGTATTTCCGTGATGTTCAGCATAAGGATGTGCTTCTGTTTATTGATAACATTTTCAGATTCGTACAGGCAGGTTCCGAGGTTTCGTCACTCCTTGGAAGAATGCCTTCGGCGGTAGGTTACCAGCCCACTCTTGCAACAGAGATGGGACAGCTTCAGGAGAGAATCGCATCCACACGTCAGGGTTCCGTAACATCTGTTCAGGCAGTATACGTTCCTGCGGATGACCTTACTGATCCTGCTCCGGCAACAACATTTGCACATCTTGATGCAACCACCGTACTTAGCCGTAAGGTAGTTGAGCAGGGTATCTATCCTGCAGTGGATCCTCTGGAATCTTCATCAAGAATTCTTACCGAAGAAATAGTTGGTAAGGAGCATTATGACACAGCCCAGAGCGTACTCAGAATACTTCAGAAGTACAAAGAGCTTCAGGATATCATCGCTATCCTCGGTATGGAAGAACTTTCGGAAGAGGATAAGAAGACGGTATTCAGAGCCCGTAAGATTCGTAACTTCCTTAGTCAGCCTTTCTTTGTAGGTGAACAGTTCACCGGAGTTCCGGGTAAGTACGTTCAGCTCAAGGATACCATCAAGGGCTTCAAGGCTATAATCGATGGTGAGATGGATAACTATCCGGAGAGTGCATTCTTTAATGTGGGAACCATCGAGGACGTAAAGAAAAAGGCTGAGGATATGGCGAATGCCGAATCCAAGAAAAATGTCGGCTAAAATTACCGATTGAATCGGTGCTTTACCGGAGGAAATTTTGATTTAAGTAATGTTTCCTCAGATTTGTAAGTTGAGTTAATGTGAGGTTTTGAGATGGCAGATAAGGTGGCGACCTTTAGTCTTAATGTGACAGCTTCCAACAAGGTATTTTATATGGGACAGGCAGAATATCTGCAGATCAATACACTGACCGGATCCAGAGGTATCATGGCACACCATGCACCTGTTGTTTATGCATTGGAAACCGGTCAGATGAGTATCGTTAAGCCGGATGGGGAAAGAATAACCGTTGTTGTGAGCAACGGCGTATGTACCATTGCCAATAATCGTGTGACGGTACTTGTGGACACCTGCGAAACCGCCGAAGAGATCGACGTAAGAAGAGCTGAAGAGGCAAAGGAAAGAGCCCTTGAACAGCTGAGACAGAAGCAGTCGGTAGGTGAATTCAAGAGATCACAGATGTCTCTTGCCCGTGCTCTTACAAGACTTGAATTCTCCAGTCAGAAGAAGCATTATATTTAATTAATTTCAGGAAGGCAGACTTATGGTAAGTTCAATTCATAAGTCTGCCTTCTTTCTGTATATCCGTCATAACTAAAAAGAAATGGAATTGAAAAGAGAGAGAATATAAAATAAAAGAAGATTATAGAGTCGGTTAGATACATCAGATTAAGGAGTGTAATATGCGAATGACAGAAGAACTAAAAGTTGGTTTTATAGGATTTGGAAATATGGCGGGTGCAATTGCTGAAGGACTTATCAATTCCGGTTTTCCGGCAGAAAATTGCTATGCTGCAGCAGGTCACTTTGACAAGCTTCAGGAAAAATGTGAAAAAATGGGCGGAATAAACCCTATGGATGATGCATCGAAAGTTGTCGATGTATCAGATGTGATTTTTATTGCGGTTAAGCCTGCCAAGATAAAGGAAGTTATCACACCTTTGAGAGCCCAGCTTTCTCTTGATGGTAAGGTGATAGTATCTGTTGTATGGGGATATAATTATGACAGATACTTTGATGAAGAGGTTCTTGTAAAGGGAACTCATGTTATATGTTCCTGTCCGAACACTCCGGTTGCCATAAATAAGGGCATCTTTGTTGTGGAAAATAAACATTCTCTTTCAGAGGAAGAGTTTGAAACCGTAAGTGACCTTCTGGGAAAGATAAGTCTGGTCATTCCTGCAGAGACAAAGCTTCTTGGAATCTCAGGTACAGTCTGCGGATGCGGTCCTGCCTTTACGGATATGTTCATAGAATCACTTTCCGATGCAGCGGTAATGTATGGAATACCGAGAAAGACAGCTTATCAGATGGTGTCAAGAATGATAGAGGGCACCTCTGCACTTCAGCTCCACAGCGGAAAGCATCCCGGAGAGATGAAGGATGAAGTTTGTTCACCGGGCGGATCCACCATAAAAGGAGTTGCGGCATTGGAGGAACATGGATTCAGAGGAGCTGTGATAGATGCCGTAAAGGCGATTCAGGGATGAGACGGAAATTATGATACAGGATGATACTGACCGGAGTATGGTATTCTTGTAACAGTCCTTAAGTATAAAAAACTTGTCAGTACTAAGTAAAAAGTGTATTATATAAAAAAATTGTTGGCATGGATTTTTGACGTTAGGTCTTAAATGCCGGTTGAAACATTAATACAGAAGAGGTTTCAGGGAGACAGTATAGAGATGATGAATCCAAAAACAAAGAAAACCATATCAGCGGTTATTGTCATTGCTCTTGTATTTGCAATGGTGCTGACAATGGTTCTTCCTTATATTTTGAAATAAGAAAGAGAAATGCGAAGCGGCAGTCCATTGCGGACTGCCGCTTCTTCGTTCAGGTGACGACATGAATCAAAAGATAAAGCCGGGGCAGGACCTTGTGATAGTAGGGGAGATAGGTACCTATGGAGCTGAAAAGCTTTTGGAATTGCATCCGGAGGAAATTTATAAAAGATTTTCCGGGTTCTATCTTTCTGAAGAAAAAAGAAAGCTCTCGGAGCAGAAAGATGTAATGGAGCAGTGGTACCATGCCGCCCGGGAGGCACGAGCGGATGAGGCTGAAGCAGATCCTATAGAGTACGCCATGCCGGATTATAAAAAGACCTATGGTGTGACCGAAATCCGAAATGTTGAAAAGGGCGGGATACTTAAGGCTTTGTGGGATTTTTGCGAGGCGGCAGCATTGGATCCGGAAACCGGAAGAAAAAAGGGTTACGGTCTTGGATGTGAGTTCAGATATGACAGTATTCCGGTAAGCCAGTTTACCATGGAAATATGTGAGTTATTTGATGTTCTGCCCTATAGACTATGGTCCAGGGACTGTTTCCTCATGACCATGGAAAAGGGAGACCACTTTTGCCGTGATTTTCTGGAGATGCAGTTAAGGGCATCCAAAGACTTAGCGGACGAGACATTTGCAAAAGGTTCAAGAGTGGGGTTTGACAGTGAGCAGCATGTAAGGACCACGGAGCCTGTAAGAGCAGCTGTTTTCGGAAGGATAACAAAAGAAAAAAAGCGTATCCGGGTGGACGGGAGTGAGATCGGATATCTGACCCGTGAAAGCTATGAAGAGCTGGACAGATTCATTTAGCTGCGAGCTGCATAAATGATATCTGCGTAATGGTCCACAGGTTGAACCGTTACATATCTGAGGCATAGGTAAGGGTCGGCTGATGATATTGCTTTACCTTAATAGAGTCTTAAGTTGTATGAACAGTTATGGGATATTAAAATTGAATATAATGTTAGAGGGAAGTAAATAAAAAGTAAGGAGAAAATCATGAGAGAAAAAATCTTAACCATCATAGAAAAGAATTCCCGGCTTACAGTCAAGGATATCGCAAACATCCTTGGTGAGTCTGAGTCGAAGGTTTCTGCAGAGATAGAGGCAATGGAAAATGAACATATCATCTGCGGATATCATACTCTTATAAACTGGGACAAAACCCAGGATGAGAGAGTTGATGCACTTATAGAAGTAAAGGTTACACCTCAGCGCGGACTTGGATTTGATTCCATTGCACAGCGTATCTATCAGTATGATGAGGTTGATGCGGTTTATCTTATGTCAGGTTCCTTTGACTTCACTGTGCTTATAAGCGGAAAAACCATGAAGGAGGTTGCATCTTTCGTATCCAGCAAGCTTTCTCCCATGGAATCCGTTCTTTCCACAGCTACACATTTTGTTCTTAAGAAATATAAAGATCATGGCACCGTTATAGAACAGCCAAGAGTTGACGAGAGAATGAAGGTATCACCATGAGAAATCCATTGAACAGTAAGATCACGGGCATACAGCCAAGTGGTATAAGAAAATTTTTTGACATAGTCTCGGAGATGAAGGACGCCATATCCCTCGGAGTTGGTGAGCCTGATTTTGACACTCCGTGGCATATAAGAGAAGAGGGTATCCATTCTCTTGAAAGAGGAAGAACCTTTTATACTTCCAATTCAGGTCTTAAGGAACTGAGAGAAGAGATCACCAGATATATAAAGAGAAAGTACAATATAGATTATAATCCGGTGACCGAGACCCTGGTAACGGTAGGCGGATCAGAGGCCATAGATATGGCTCTCAGGGTAATGCTTGATCCCGGAGATGAGGTGCTGGTACCTCAGCCAAGCTACGTATCCTACGTTCCCTGCGCCATCATGGCAGGTGGCACACCGGTTCCTATAGAGCTTGAAGAAAAGGATGATTTCAGACTGACACCGGAGAAGCTTCTGGAAAAGATCACACCGAAGACAAAGGTGCTGGTACTCCCCTTCCCCAACAATCCTACAGGAGCAATTATGGAGAAGGAGGATCTGGAGAAGCTTATACCTATCATCGAAGAGCACGACCTCTTTGTTATTACAGATGAAATCTACAGTGAGCTAAGCTATAAGGGAACTCCCTCAAGTATCATTGAGTTCCCGGGAATGCGTGAGAGAACTGTTTATATCAATGGTTTCTCCAAGGCCTATGCCATGACCGGATGGAGACTTGGTTACTGCTGCGGACCTCAGATCATAATGCAGCAGATCCTCAAACTTCATCAGTTCGCCATCATGTGCGCTCCCACAACTTCACAGTATGCGGCTACGGAAGCCCTGAAAAACGGTGACGAAGATGTAGCCAAGATGAGAGATTCATATAACGAACGAAGAAGATATCTGGTTACACGTCTGAGAGAGATGGGTATGGATTGCTTCGAGCCTTACGGAGCCTTCTATGTATTTCCATCCATCAAACGCTTTAATATGAGTTCAGAGGAATTTGCAACGAGACTTCTTGAAGAGGAAAAGGTTGCCCTGGTTCCCGGTACTGCCTTCGGAGACTGCGGCGAAGGATTTTTGCGTATCTCCTATGCATATTCGCTTCAGGATCTGAAGAAAGCTCTGGACAGGATAGAAAAATTTGTGAGCAGACTGAAATAAACAGATAATCCCCGGGGATTCTTTTTAGGTACTCAAAACTATATGGCTTACATGGTATAATTTTGGTAGTAACGAAAGAATCCTTTATCGACTGATGACCATTGCAGAATTTTTTTTACATACGGAGGAAATATGGCCTGGTACGATAGTGCAATTTTTTATCATATGTACCCACTTGGTATGGTGGGAGCCGAAAAAGTGAATGATGGCGGAAAAGTGAAACGCCGCTTTGATCAGCTTACGGCTTTTATCCCCTATCTTAAGGTACTTGGATGTGACGCCATATACATTGGACCGCTCTTTGAGTCCGGAAGTCATGGATATGACACCACTGATTACAAAACCGTAGACCGTAGACTTGGTACCAATGATGACTTTCGGAAATTTGTGGACACGGCCCATAATTACGGCATCCATGTGATAGTTGACACAGTTTTCAACCACACCGGCAGAGACTTTTTTGCATTCAAGGATATAAGGGAAAAGGGACCGGACAGTCAGTATAAGGACTGGTACAAAGGCATCAACTTCGGAGGCCGTTCACCTAGAGGTGATAATTTCAGCTATTCCGCCTGGAGAGGGGCATGGGAGCTTCCTGAGCTTAACTTCAATAATGAGCATATGCGGAAATATCTCATTGAAGTGGTTCAGTACTGGGTGGATACCTTTGATATTGACGGACTGAGACTTGACTGCGCGGATGTTCTGGATATCAATTTCCAAAAGTCACTCCGATACTTTACAACTCAGATGAAACCTGATTTCTGGCTTATGGGAGAGGTTATACACGGTGAATATCCGAGATGGGTTAATGCTGAGACCCTGCATTCAGTCACAAACTATGAGCTTCATAAATCCATATATAGCGGTTTTAACAGCCACAATTTCTTTGAGATTGCCCATAACTTAAACCGTAATATGAATATCGCGAGGGATCTTTATCTGTTCCTTGAGAACCATGATGTGGACAGGATCGCTTCAAAGCTTGAGAATAAAGATAACCTTAAGCCCTGTTACATGGCCCTTTTCACAATGCCGGGTAAGCCTTCGATTTATTATGGCGGTGAATTCGGACTGGAGGGAAAGAAAAAGGACGGATGTGATGACAGTCCTCTGAGACCTTCCATCAATATTGATGAAATGAAGCCAAACAGTTTTACTTCCTTTGTGGCCAAGCTTGCGGAGATTCACGGCAAGAATTCAGAGCTTCATATGGGACAGTATAAAGAGCTTTATCTTCAGTGTAAGCAATGGGCATATGCCCGGGTAGATACAAACAGTGCGGTGATAACGGCACTTAACAATGCCGAAGAACCGGCTGTGTTTTATGTAACCCTGCCTGTAAAGGGTAATGTTGCCTTTGATCTCATAACGGAAGAGGAAATTGAGATAGAGCAGGACGACAGGATCATGATAAATCTTGAACCGAATTCGGGGAAGATTATAAAGATAAAGTGAGATAAACAAACATTATTAATATGGAGGAAAAGAATGTCATCTAGGTCATCAAGAAGAAAAAAAATAACCAAACCAAAGGTAGAAAAAAGTAACGTAGTGATAAACACCACACCCGCTCCCGCAGTATCCGTTGATGCACCAAAACAAAAGAGGCAGGATATGGAAGAATTGGATCCCGTATTTTTAACTCAGTTGGACCGTTATCTTTTTGGTGAAGGCAGAAATTACAAAATTTACCAGAAGATGGGAGCCCATCCTGCTGTACTGAACGGAAAGAAGGGAATGCATTTTGCCGTCTGGGCTCCTCACGCAAAGGCGGTAGCCATCGTTTGCGACAGAAACGGATGGGATGTGGAAGCGAATTATATGCTTCCTCTGGAGGATAGCGGAATATATGAAGGCTTTATAGAGAACATGGGTTATGATGAGCTTTATAAGTTCGCCATACATACCCAGAGAGGCGAGATATTATATAAAGCCGATCCTTATGCATTCTCTGCAGAATACAGACCCGGAACCGCATCCAAAACTGCAGATGTGGCAGGGTATCCCTGGGGTGATGGTGAGTGGCTCAGCAAAAGAGCTGCAACTCCTACATTTGCACAGCCCATGGCTATTTACGAATGTCATATAGGTTCATGGCGTAAGAAAAACCGGGAAGAGAAGAACGGTTTCTATAATTACAGAGAGGCAGCAGATGAGCTTGCACAGTACTGTAATGACATGGGATACACTCACGTGGAGCTCATGGGAATAGCTGAACACCCTCTGGATGCCAGCTGGGGTTATCAGGTTACCGGTTATTTTGCACCTACCAGCAGATATGGTTCTCCCAAGGATTTCATGTACATGGTGGATCATCTTCACCAGAAGGGAATCGGAGTAATCCTTGACTGGGTTCCTGCACACTTCCCGAAGGATGCCCAGGGACTTGCGGATTTTGACGGTACCCCTACCTATGAATATCCGGATCCACGTATGGGAGAGCATCCCGACTGGGGTACAAAGATATTCAACTACAGCAAGAATGAGGTAAAGAATTTCCTGATCGGAAATGCTCTTTACTGGTATGACGAGTACCATATAGACGGACTTCGTGTGGATGCGGTTGCATCAATGTTATACCTTGACTATGGACGTAAGGATGGCCAGTGGGTTCCAAACAAGTTTGGAGGCAACGGAAATCTTGATGCCATGGAGTTCTTCAAGCATCTCAATTCCGTAATACGCGGAAGAAAAGACGGAACCATGATCATCGCAGAGGAGTCCACAGCCTGGCCGAAGGTAACAACTCCTCCGGAGGATGATGGTCTGGGATTTACTTATAAATGGAATATGGGCTGGATGCATGACTTCCTTGATTACATGAAGTTGGATCCGTTATTCCGTAAGGGTGCCCACAACCTTATGACCTTCGGTATGAGCTATGCCACTGCCGAAAAATTCATTCTTGTGCTTTCACATGATGAGGTAGTGCATCTTAAGTGTTCCATGATAAACAAGATGCCCGGAATTTATGAGGACAAGTTCAGAAATCTGAAGTGCGGTTATCTGTTCATGTTTGGTCATGCCGGAAAGAAACTTCTTTTCATGGGACAGGACTTCGCCCAGCTCCATGAGTGGAATGAGAACGTGGCTCTGGACTGGTATCTCACCGATGAACCATGGCATAAGAACGTCCATGATTTTATGAGGGATGTCCTTCATATGTATAGAAAGTATCCTGCCTTATGGGAGCTTGATGACAGCTGGCAGGGATTTGAGTGGATCAATGCCGATGATAATGACAGATCCATTTTCAGCTTTATACGAAAGGACAAGACCGGAAAGAACAGCCTTCTCTTCGTTATCAATATGACTCCTATGGAAAGAAAGGACTACATGGTAGGAGCTCCCATAAAGACCAAATATACTTTGATCCTGGATGAAAACGGAAACACAAGAGCGGATGCAAAGAATGTTTATCTTGCAGAAAAAGGAGAATGCGACGGTAAACCGTTCCGTATCAAATATTCATTACCGGCTTACGGATGCGCAGTATTCAGGTTCAATTACTGATAATAAAAAATTTGTTATTTTTTTAACGAATTTTGTTTCCTTTTGGAAAACACTGTAGTATGATAGGTTTATCCAAAGAACGGATGGACATTTTTAGAACGACAGTGAATACATAAGGGTTATATGTAAAGGAGACAGGAACATGGCAAGAGAGTTATTATCACAAAAAGCAACTCAGAGTGTTTATCGCGACGGAGATAAAATCTTAAAGATATTTGCCAAAGATTTTGATAAGTCTGAAGTTTTCCATGAGGCATTTATCAACACTCGTGTTGAGAATATCGATGGGATAAACGTTCCAAAGATAACAGGAGTCAGATTTGAAGACGGACAGTGGCTCATCGAAAAAGAGTATGTTGAAGGAAAGACACTTCAGCAGCTTATGGATGAAAACCCGGATAAGCTTGATGAGTATATCGGAAAAATGGTAGACCTTCAGCTTCTTATGTTCACAAAGAAGGCACCTCTTCTTCAGAAGCTGAGAGACAAGCTTACATATCAGATCAATGGATTAAACACCATTGATTCAAGCACCAGATATGAGCTTCTTACAAGACTTGAATCTATGCCAAAGCACTTTAAGCTTTTGCACGGAGATTTCAGACCTTCAAACATCATCGTTAAGGATGACGGAAGTATGTATCTTATTGACTGGGTACATGCATCACAGGGTAATGCCAGTGCGGATGTTGCAAGAACTTATACCATTCTGTATCTTAAGAATAAGGATGCAGCTGAGAAGTATTATGCTGATTTCTGTGCAAAGACAAATACAGATAAGAGCTATGTACATAAGTGGCTGCCTATCGTTGCAGCAGCAAATCTTACCAAGAACAGACCTGAAGAGAAAGAGATTCTCGAAAGCTGGCTTAACGTTGCAGATTTGATGTAAACAAAGTATGATGAAACCGTCGCCGTGAGGGCGACGGTTTTTTTAGTGATAAAGCCGTCAAGCGGGCGTTGTGCTTTTATAAACCCACATTTGACGGCTAACGGGAAATCGAGTAGGTAATAATCTCTGCTCGATTTTATAGGAAAGGGTTTGATATGGAATCTACATTCAGCAGAACTGAAATACTTCTCGGAAAAGAGGCTGTGGAAAAACTTAAAAATAAAAGAGTGATAGTGTTTGGTGTCGGAGGTGTCGGAGGATATGTATGTGAAGTACTGGCCAGAACCGGAGTAGGCAGCATAGACCTGGTGGATAATGACACCGTTAACGAATCCAATATCAACCGCCAGATCATAGCCACGAGAAAAACCATCGGAAGATATAAAGTTGATGTAATGGCAGAGAGGATAAACGACATAAATCCCGGGTGCAGAGTTAATGCACACAGGATGTTTTTTCTTCCTGAAAACAGTCATGAATTTGATTTCAGGGAATATGACTATGTTGTGGATGCTGTAGACACCGTAACAGCAAAGATACAGATAATAACAGCCTGCCATGAAGCCGGGACTCCGGTACTAAGCAGTATGGGAGCCGGCAATAAGCTTGATCCTACAAAGTTTCAGGTTGCTGACATATATAAAACCTCTATAGATCCACTGGCCAGGGTTATGCGCCGGGAACTTAAAAAAAGAGGCATTAAGAAGCTTAAAGTTGTTTTCTCCACAGAATTACCTGTAAAGCCAAAGGAAAATGTGGATAAAGCGTCGGAGGATTCTGAAGCTTACAATTCTGAAACCGCTGCTTCCGGAGCTTTCAAAAAGGCAACCCCCGGATCTGTGGCATTTGTACCTGCTGTTGCAGGAATGATAATTGGTGGAGAAGTTATAAAGGATCTTATAAAAGACTAGTAAAAACTGCCCGGAATTATTAAAATAAAGAAAGATATTTAATTTCGCGGGGGTTGGTATATTTTTAGTTAATCTTAGTAAGAGAACCACTGCTTTAATGATTGTAACTACAGAATAGTTTTTTTATCGAGAGGTGACTTTATGAAGAGATGGTATAGTGAAGAGAGGGTTGTATTACTTTTAAAACAGGAAGATTTTGCATCAATATATCCCAGATACCTTAAAAGCAACATAAAGTATATCCAGGGTGAATGGTTGAAGGATATGAGAGATCCCAACACACCGAGTGTCACCATGGAGCAGTTCGTTAACCGGGACATTGTTGGTTCAGTCAAATGGATAAGAGCTGAGTTTGCCGGAAGCAAGGGTGATGAGGAATCCCAGTTTTTTGATCTTTATGCTGTTGACGGAAATAAGGAAGGGGTCAGCATAGTTTTCACTCCGTTTATCTCCGTTGATGGCTTCGGAAATACAGGCTTTAACAATAAGAGAATAAAGACAGATCTTTCAGATGTGGAAAAGGTTTACTATGTTCTTCCGAACAGACCGGAATTCAGTGATATGATAGGTGCTATATCCGGAAAGGCTTATTCTGCCATTGCGCTCAATCAGGAGTTCAGAAAAAAGCTTGGTGAGTACCTTCCTGATAACTTTGCGTTGGAAAAACATATCGGAATACTGAATTATACCTACGAAAGAGATCTGGATGCAGAAGAAAAAGCGGCAGAGGAAGCAAATGCAGCAGAGGAAGCTAAAGAAGCTGAGGAGAAGTAAGCAGCAGAGTAGTACTGTGAAAAATAGCTTCACATCACCATCTGTGCCGCAGTTTGACAGTGGAATGGAATTAATATGTATCATGCAACCTGAGCTTCATCAGGCATTTTATGCATGATGAGATCAAGTAATATCATAAGAGACAGGCCTACTTCTAAAGCCATGATGAGAGGAAGGGTTTTTCTAAATACAAAAGCACCTTTCAGGAACCAGACGAGAGATGGAATCAGGATCATAAGAAGAACAGAAAGCAAAATCTTTCCCTTAAGAGAATGATCCCCGGATTTAGAATCAAGCCTGTCTTTTATTGTTGCTTCATTCTGCAAAGTTTCAGTTTTTCTGTTTTCTTTGGACTTATGGATCTGTGGGAATGTAAATATTCCGAACAGATTTGCATCCTCAGGTTCTGCCAGATTACGAACCTCCACATTTTGAGAAAGATCATTATTCGGGTATTTATCCTTGCCGTAATCTGAAGGGAAGGAGATATTACCTGTACCGGTTTCCGGATATGAGGATACGGAAGACAGAGGTATGTTATCGAAGGAAGATCCGGAGACCCCATCATACTTTTCACCCTTTAGCTGAGCTTTCAGCTTCATAAATTCAGTATCTTCACAAGCTTCATTACTGTATGTAAGAGTTGAGGAAGAATCTTTACCGGTATTGTTCAGGATTATCCCGGCATCCACAGGTCTGAAAATGCCATCCTTCGATATGAGACCCGGATGTTTTTTGGGATTCTCAACAGCAGCATTCTTTATTTCCTTTTCTTTCTCTATGTTTGTGCGCACGATACGCATGAGGTCGGTCAACTGATAGAACTCCTTGCCTGTTTCCTGGAATAAGGAATAGCCGATGATGACGGCTCTGTCATCTTCATAATCAATATGCTTTAAAACATATGTGAGAAGCTCTGTAAGTTCATCCCGGAAAACATTGTCATATGCCGGAATCAGCGTAAAAAGCCACTTGTTATTATCCGGATTGTAGAAAACGGAAGATGGGGAAAGGAATACGGAGTTTTCAGAGATCATATACTCTTCCAGGGAGGAAAGAAAATCATTGAGACACTCCATAAAGACTGAGATGTCCAGGTGGGATAATGCTTTTGTTTCAAAAAGACTGTTCATGGGTTCAAGACCGGTGACATTGTAGCTTAAGATCGTACCTTCCGGTGAATGTTCATAAACTAAAGGTAAAGCACCGGGTACAGGGGTTTCTTTTAAAAGCTTTGTTTCATATGCTTCCGGTGATATATCCATATTCCTGATGTTCATGAAACTGTGTGTAAGTGAATGTTCAAAACTGATATTTTTTTCCATGATTAGGACTCTCCTTCTTCTGCAGGATCCATGTCCTGCTCAAATATACTGATTTCCCGAATGAAATTTTCCGGTTTAAATATTTTTTCACCATCCTGTTTATGGCTGTCCACTTCCTCTTCGATGGCAGTTCTTGTGAAATTATTGATCTTTGATTGAAGGTGGACGGCTCCGTTTATCAAAGTAGCTATAACTAAAAAAGTAAAGCTTAGTACATAGGTGGCTTCAATTGTGTTCATGGTTACTCCGGGTTAGAGATTAAAGGTTAAGATTCATAAGAATTGGGTAAAGCCCCGGCAGCATAAGGGGTATAAGGGGCAGTGACATATGGTGTAGATCCTTGTTTTTCATCTTTCCGTAAATAAGCATTACAGCACTTACCATAAATGCTGAAAGAAAGCCGCTGATAAAGATAAAAAGTATGGATCTCAGATCGATATAAAGGGCTGAAATGGTCATAAATATGGCATCTCCTATTCCGAGAGATCCCCTTGAAACTATGCTAACAAAAAGTAACAGGAGACCCGGAAGAAATCGCAGGACCAGCTCGTTCAATACAGGGAAGTCAAAAGCTGTCACGGTGAAAATGTTCAGGTACAGGAACAAAGGGAATCCTGTAAGGATAAAAATAAGATGTATCATAGTTGGCACAGCTCTGTATTTCAGATCAAATGCACAGGCTAAGAAAAAATAAAACAGAAAAATTAAAAAACAGGCTTTAAATAAAATAATTGTATTTAACATATGGATTCTAACCGCAGCGAATGCAGCCATGTTTGCCCATAGCCTCTGCTTCGGATTTTTTAAAGGGTTGAATGTAACTTGATAAGGTTTTACAAGTGGGAGTACTGTGATAGCTTCTGGCACCGCTGGTATAGTATACAACTGACATTCTTGTATTTGGTCTGCAGGAGGCACAGGGAGAAAATCGTCCTCCAAACTTCGTTCGAAGGGTTTTCATTTCTTCTCCGGAAGCCTTATGTATTTCATGAGTTATATAGGTACAGTCCATGGTAGTGTGATAAACATCGCTTTCCTTTGTACTTACATAAACCGTGATATCATCCTTTATTCCGGTGTTTCCGTTATCTTCCATCCACCGGTTTCCATCTGCACCTATCCATGCTCTCCTGCTGCTTACTACCTGCTGCTCAATACTGTTCAGGCCAAAAACCGAAAAAGGTAATACGGCATCATAATCAGCCACATACTTGATGTTTTTATCGGTTACCTCGGAATCCTTAAGCATATCGATATGTGCCATCCCCGGCTGCTCTATCTGGTGACCGAGAGCAAGGGCGGAAAGGGTGGTTTCAAAGCTGCTTACCATATCTTTATCCAGCTTCAGGGTTCCGTCTTTCCTTGTGTAGTATTCAATGTATTTTTCCTGAGCCACCATTCGGGAATTTTCTTCAAGGATCATAAGAGCATTACGCTGGTGGTTCAGGATCAACATGGGTGTCATGAGGACAACGCAGGCAAAAATGAGCAGTGTTAATGAGAGAGTTGCCTCCACCGTATATGAAGAACGGCATGATGAATGAAGAAAAGTATTAAGTTGTGTGATATATTTGTTTTTATTTTTATTTTCTGATTGCGTTTGTTCGTACTTGGAGTTTTGAAATAAGCGCAATGTACGTTTAAATACTTTCTTTTTCATGTCGGACTCACTTAATGGGTATCATTTTTATATTTGTAATAGGTTGAAACCTGGAAAGAGTAATCTTTTTCGGGAACATTTCCTGCTGCCAGATTCAAAATTCCGGTACCGTACATAACGTGCCTTGTATCAGGCTCAATGTCTATCTCGAGAGCATAGAGACATTCGTCTATGGAGAATGTTGACTCCGGATCCTTTCCGATGGTGCGAAGGTTTCTTTCTATGCGGCTGAGCATCCTTTTATTGACCAGAGTCTGATCAATGATGCCCTGTCCCAGCAAAAAGGTTCTTAAGTAATCTCTGTAGGACAGGCCTTTTTTTGCTGTATTATCTGCTTCTATGGATCGGCTGCTTCCGAAATCCAGCAAGTCGCCTATATCCATTGACCAGGTTTCTGAATCATGGAAAACAGGGACACGACCATTTGAAAGCAGTGTCTTAACGTCTTTTATGGATTGGGCAAGTGCCCAGATTCCAAGTACAAAGAAGGTGAAAACCGATATAAGGGCAGGGTTTGCGGTTACACATAAAAAGGCAGTAACGAAAGCCCTGGCTTCATTTCTTTTAGCGGTATCTGTATAGAGATATATGAGATTGAGACCTTCTCTCAGAGTGACAAGCTTAGTGACAAATTCGGAAAGATTATCATAATCACTTTCCTTGCCTTCCAACAGGTACTCAAGTTCAAGACCTGTATTTCCGCTTGGGGGAAGAGATTCTTTATTCTGGGTACCCTGATGATAGTAGTTGAAATACTTCATAGCGTATTCACCCATAAGAGCGATTTCCACCGGATTGGCTGTGGAATCCGTCATAAAATGTGGATTACTGTCATTAACCTTTGTTTTGGATGGAATTGCCTGACCTTCAGGGAGTACCAGGGAGAGGAGTTCGCCCTCTAAAAAGGTGCTGATATTGTCGAGAAGCTGCTTGTTATGGCTGTTTATCTCGGATACCTCACCGTTATATGCAACAAGTGGAAAACTGTTCCAGTCTCCTGAGGCACTGCTGTAAAAGGCGGTTATTTCAGCTTCAAAATCATAATCCTCATCCTCATCGTCATCACATTCTTCCATCGCTTCCTGAAGCCACTCTTCAAATTCCTGAACGTCGGTTTCCACCCGGTCGGCATCGACCCGAAGCCGGGAAGTTTTTTCCGGCATGGCTTCTATTTCTGATCTTACGGCCCCGGTTCCCGAAACGTAGCTTTCGTATTCGGAAATCTCTGCTTCTATGGCAGCGATGCCCTCTTCGGAAAGTGAAGACTTACGGGATTCGAAATCGCTCCTTAGTTCAGAGACTTTCTCTGCAAGAGAATCTGCTGCGGCAGTGTAATCGGAAACTGACGAATCTATTTTGTCAAGAGACCCCATAAAATTGTCTTTTGAACCGTAGAACCCGTCAGGAGATTCATTTTTAAGATCTGACCAGGCGTCATGGTGACATGCATTGGCGTTTTTGGCAGAGGCATCAACATTGAAAATCGCATCCTCCACAGCCTTTAGATCATTGGAATCAAGGGCATACTTCTTTTGGAGTTCCCTGATTTCAGAGGTTTCGGTAGTGCGTTTAAAGATATTCTGCATTTCCTCAGAGAGATAGGATTCGTTTTTATCGGAACCCGCAAAACGGATCATAGAATCAATCATGCCGTACTTCATGTATTCAAGAATTTCCTCCTGAAAACAGGTATCCTCGGTGATATGCAGATGACTGTTAAGGTCAATGTTGTCCTCCTTCAGATTACCCGGAAAAAGATTATGGGCACTTCTGTAGGGCTCGGAAAAATCATAGAACTCTTCAATGAGATCCCCGTCTGTCCGGTACTGAAGACCGAGGAGACGATAGTTTTCCCAAAGTCCCCGGTGGTACTGCGAAAAAAGTGATTCCATTGAAGCATCCGCCGCGACCTGCCAGTAGAACCGTTCTCCGACGGTTCTGCAGGATTCTGTAATTGTCAGCAGTAAAGCGGCTATCATGGTGAAGCTAAGTGCCATAAATATGGTCACTGAGGATTTTGTTTCTTTCTTTAACATCAATATACGCTTTGTGCTGAGCTGTCGATCTGGTCGAAGATGTTGGTGAGGAGGTCATTGATCCTTCCTTTGAATACAAGTACAAGGGCAATGAGTACTACCAGAATCAGTACCATCTCAATAGTTCCGATTCCGGATTCACCGTTGATGACATAATCCATGTGGGATCTAAGGGCTCTCTTTGCCTTCTGATCGCAGCAGAAAAGAGTAAACTGAAGTCCTTTGAAAAATTCAATTACTTTTCTTGCCAGATACTCAAGGGGACCAAAGGGGCCGAAAGCTAAAACAGATAAAGGTGATGAGTGCATAGTAGTTGTTGTGATGTTCATTTTAAATCTCCTTCTGAGGATTATTCCTCGTTAAATTAAGTATTAAGTGGCACTATGGTGACACTTTTTGAATGATTTTGCCGGGATTAACCCCGGAGAAAAACAGTTTGACAGTAGTTTGAGAGTCAAACCGGATCTTATATTGAACCGGACATTAATCCGGAAAAAGAGGGGGTAAAAGTGAATGTCAAAGCATTATCTTATGGCTGTGAGAGCCGGAACGATAACTATGACCATCACTATGCCGAGTAATAGAAACAAGGGCAGCAGCAGTTTGGTGCCGGCCTCTTCACCCAGACGTTTGGCTGTGGTTTTTCGCTGCTCGAAAGCATCATTCATTTCGAGCTCCAGCATGGCTCTGAGATTTTTTGTTCCTGTACGGCGGTTTTGCTCAATAAGAGATACAAGTTTTGTATAAGACTTAAGATTTATGCGTCGCCCAAGGTCAAGATAAACCTCGGATTCCGGCATATTTCTATTGAACTGAAAACAAAGTGTTCTTAACTCCTGATAGAGAGGACGATCCGGTTTAAGCTTTCTTTGTACCAGATTGTCGTAGCCTTTTGAAATAGTTATAAAGGCATTTTTTATGGTAAGCCCGGCTCCGGTATAGACCATAAGTTTTGACACAAGATCGGAATAATCAAGCATGAGAAGAGTTTCTTTTTTCTTTTTTTCTTCCTTTGCAACAGAACCCTGACGAAGATATAAAGCCATGGCAGCGATTAAACCGAGAAGAGGCATAAAAAGATAGGTTTGATCTGAAGGTTCATGATAGCTTATGGACCTTCCCTCGTGTTCAGTTGGAAGAGTTACGGAATCATTACCGAGAGCGGACATATCTGCTGCACTTATCTTTTCCTTAAGGCTTCTAAGGAGAAGCTCATATTCACTGAATTCGGGAGGGATTATATTAACATAGATCTTGTATGGCTCGGAATGATACTTGACCTTTGTGTAGTCTTTGGAGGTTCCACCCTGAGAATCAGTCTCCTCCGGAACTATAAAGGTACTCATAACAAGTGAAAGGTAGCCTGTAACAACTTCACCTTCAGGTATGGTATCATTATGAACCTGACCGTTATCATCGATAAGATGTCTGTATTTTCTGTAGGATTCCTGATCCCCGGTTTCGGGATAGAAATCCCATGACAGGTCGACGCCTCTTTCTTTAAGCCTGGTTACAAGGTTTAGATCATGACTTACAGCCGCAAGACTTTCACCCTCGTCCTTTATGATTATGCCTTCGATATTTTCGACGATATCCTGAAATACCAGGTCAGCTTCCTCTTTACTGTAACGTCTGGGACTTACTTTTATATCCAGGGATACATCCGAGTCGTCACGTAAACCTGAAACCTCCAGAGTGAGATTCCTGTCACTGCTTCCATAGCTGTTTCTTTCTATAAGGTTTCCGCCTGTGATAATGTTCCCGGACTGGGAGCTAAGAAAAACCAGAACACTGAGTATCAGCGATACTCCTATACAAAGCATCTGCTCCTTCAGTAGTTTTCGGGGAATCTTCCTGAGCTTCACTGAAAGCTGTCTCATCCTGTTTTGAAAAGCTGTAATTAATGTTTTTTTAGCTTTCATTTGGTTACACCTCTATATCCATAATGCGATTTGCAAGATAAACTGCAAGACAATACAAAAGAAGGCATACAGTCATAGTTATTCGGCCCAGGGTCTGGGTGTAAAGAGTCATGAAAAAGTCCGGGGAAGAAAGATTCATATAGATTATGATGACAAAGGGGATGAGATTCATGACCTTCTGTTCATACTGCTTTGATGCATTCAAAGTTTTGATATCCTCCATTATCTGAACCTTGTCTCTTATGATGCCTGAGGTGTGTGCGATGATCTGAACAAGGTTTCCGCCGTTCCTTTTTGCGGCGATGAAGATTTCTGCGAAATTGGATACATCATCAAGACCCGAACGATAGGCAAAATCCGATAGCATATCCTCTAAAGGCTTGTTAAGATCCATGCCCTTGGTGAAGTGTTCAAATTCCCTTACTATGAGCGCATCCTCAGAAAACATGTGCTTAAGCTCGGGAACCGAGACCCTGAAAGCATTTTCCGTTGAGTAACCCGCACTAAGGAATGAGGATAATGTAGACAGGGCCTCTTTGAACTGTTCCAGCAGCTGCTCACGTCTTTTTTCCACCAGAGTTTTTTTGATAAGAAAAGGGTAAATGAGACATACGGGCAGTGCTGCCAGAAACACCGGCTTACTCTGGTAAAATGTATAGCTCACCAGTGCATCAGCTGCCACAGCTGTAAGAACATGCCGGAGATATTCCGGTATGGTGAAATAGTAATCATTGTAATTTATTAATGAGTTTGTCTGTTTGTTTAAGGGCCGAAAGCTTCTGAAGCTTTTCACCATCGAATTTATAAAGCGGGTTAAGGACGATCTCTCCGTTTTCAACTCCAAGTACCTCCGATATTTCTAAAACACGTCTTTTCCGGTCATTTGTTCTGCCCAGGTGAATGACTACATCTATGGCAGAAGCGATCATATTTCTTATGGCGGGAAGAGGCAGATCTGCTGCCTGAAGTATCATAACCTCCATACGTTTCAGCATGTCTTTTGCAGAGTTAGCGTGACCTGTACTGATGGATCCGTCGTGTCCCGTATTCATGGCATTAAGCATATCAAGGGCCTCTCCGCCTCTGACCTCACCAACGATGATACGGTTTGGAGACATTCGAAGGGACGCCTTTATAAGGTCCGCCATACTCACCTGACCTTCACCTTCGGAATTTGCATTTCTGGTTTCCATGGAGACCAGATTATGGACATTCCGGATCTGGAGCTCCGCGGAATCCTCGATGGTGATGACTCTTTCCTCAGCCGGTATGTACTGGCTTAAAGCATTAAGGAAGGTGGTCTTCCCGCTGTTGGTACCTCCGGAAATGAAGATGTTGTAGCCTGCTCTGGTAAGATCCTTAACAAAGGCTGCCGCTTCTTCCGACAGGGATTTATAACTTATGAGCTTATCCATGGTGATGGGCTCCGGGAATTTACGAATGGTAAGAGTAGGCCCCTTTAATGCTATGGGCGGGAGAACCACGTGGACTCTGGAACCGTCGGAAAGACGGGCGTCTACGATGGGATTGGAAGTATTAACGGTACGGTTAACCTTACTAACTATAGACTGAATGACTTCTTCAAGCTGATCCTCGGATTCAAAGCTTCTGTTCCACTTTTCCTGATGACCGAAACGTTCGATAAAGATTTCCTTGTGGGAATTTATCATGATCTCTGTTATGGTGGGATCATCCAGCAGCTCGGAAAGAACATCCAGACGACGGAAGCTGTTGAAGATAGCAGAACGTAGATAGAGTCTGTTTTTGAGGCTTAGGTCATTTCGTGACAGCAACAGTTCATCGATCTTTCCGTAGAGTTCTTCGTCCTGAAGGTTCTGCTCGTTTTTGAGATCAGAAAGGATCTCCTGTTTTAGTTCTTTTTTTATTTCATTTAATGTGTTCATATTTATTCATATATATAATTCTGTACTACAGCTTTTGCGAAATTAAGGAGGGGGTCTGAGGGATTCTCCATGGCATCGACATAAGATACGTACTGATCCGTTTCCGGAACCACAATTTTTGATATGTGGCTTAATGCTTCCGGAGCCAGGTTTTTTGAGAGATAGTTTTCCAGCTGAGTTATCTTGCTGTTAGCTTTAATGTCGTCTGTTACCGGCATAAAGGTCCAGTCGCAAAGGGGCAGCATCCCCTCAACGCGGCTTAAAATGCTGTCGGTATCCAGGATGATGGCATCCCTTCCGGAGACAGTTCTTAAGTGTTCGATGAAACCGGCTATTTCCTGGGGACTAAGAGTAGTTATATCCTCCGGAGTCCTAACAGGAAGGATGGAGTCCATCTGTTTATCATGAACGATGAGCTCCTGAAGACGGTTGCCCGTAAGTTTTCCCTCTTTATAAAAGTACATGGCTTCTGACAATGTACCCCGGCACATAATGTCTTCATCCGGCATCTTTTGAGAAGAAACTTCTTCAAGAGTCACATACAGTGGTTTCATATCCTTCTGTAAGACCTTTGTAAGGGCAAGGGCAAAACGGGTTTTCCCGGAACGTCCTACAGGACTGTATATAAGGTATAGTTTTGATCGGCGGCCTGAGTACTCCCTTTTGGAATCTGATTTTTTCTGCCCGTAGACGGTCATGATCTCACGAAGAATGTTTTCGCCGGACTGATACTTATATATACGGTACTTTTCGGCAGGGTCATTACGCTGTCCATCAGCATCCCCGGCTTCAACCGGTGTCTCAGAAAGCTTAATGATGGATTTTGCAGGTATCTGATATAAAAGGTCAGGTTCCGAAACCATGGATCTTCCCGTTTCAAAGGAATACTTCCTGTCATAAGAATCTCCCGGACCATCAGAACCGGAGGAAAAAGAAGATCCGGCATAAGCATTAGCCCCGGAAATTCCGGAATTGTATCTTTTGGCTTCGCTTCCAACAAGCAATTCTATGGGGTGATCCTGGGAAAAATTCACGAGATCATGGTAATTATCGAAAGAGTAAACCGTAAACGGACAGTTCTGATGGTTGGAAGCAAATTTTCTGAACCTGTCACAGTAGGTTTTATCTTCATCAAAGAAAGCAAGAATATGATGCATAAAAACTCCTTATCTTTAGAATGTTCCCTCCTAAGCTCACAAAGGACTCCGGAGTGAAGTAGTGATCAGTCCCGGAATTGCACCGAGAAAAACAGGGATCGCGAGGGGAAGAGTACCTCTTTCCGGGAGTCTCAGGCAGATTTCAAAAATTCTGAAATCTATAAGAAGGCACTTAAGCTCCGGAAAGAGAAACTTTAGCTTTTGTTTGTAGGGGTGATGTAAAGCTTTAGAGATCTTTGTGGGGATAAAAAAGCATTTAGGGGTAATGTTTACTTTTTTACTTCTTGAAGATGCGAAGACTGTTTCAGCTTTGCTGATCAGAATAAATGCAAGAGCTAGGATGAGACCCGGTAGTAATAAATGAAGACCTTTGTAAAAACCGGTCCATGAGATGATAAGAGCGATAAGTTTGGCGTCTCCTGCGCCTGCATTGGTCATAGCGGTGAGAACGGACAGGATCAGAGTTGAGATGAGAAAGGTCAGAAGAAATGAAAGGGAGTATAAGAGGTTTAGGGAACCTGTCATATCCGGAAAAGTGATACATCGGAAATTAAGAAACAATCCGAGTAAAAGATGCATACCTGTAAAAGCGTTTGGTATGCGCCGGTCATATAGATCGGTGAGAGCTGAACCATAAAGGAACAGCGAAAGGACCAGATGAGATACTGTCATGTTGCCTCCGTATGAATTTGTGTGCTCAGTATATGACCGATCTTCAGATATTCCTATAGTCTAAATTATGACAAGGTCTGAAAAGAGACTACGTGTTCTTGAAAAACGGAGCAAAATAGTGAAAAAAGAAAGCCTCATAAATTCCTGAAAAAAGCAGGCAAATGTATAAAAAGTAAAATCTATGGTGAAAATGCACAAAACAAACAGTTTATAAACTTCCTAAAAAAAGTCTAAAATTAGCACTCACCACTTGAAAGTGCTAACAATCGAGATATAATCATTACTATAAAAGAGAAACGCAACGGAAATACTGTATTGTGGGTATCCGGGGCAGGCCGGAACGTTTCTCATGAATTTAAAAAGTAATAGCAAACCGAAAGGTTTATATAGAGGAGGAGATTATGAATATTAACAAGTTTACCCAGAAATCAGTTGAAGTAATAAATAAGTGTCAGGATATCATTACCGAATACGGAAACCAGTATGTGGAGCAGATACATCTTCTGTACAGCCTCATAACTATTGATGAGAGCCTCATCGCCCAGCTTCTGAAAAAGATGGGAGTTTCCATCGATAGTTTCAAAGCATCTCTTGAAACCGAGATATCAAAGCTTCCAAAGGTATCGGGAGGAAGCGGTCAGATGTATATGTCACAGGCTGCCAATCTCGCCCTTACAAGAGCTGAAGACCATATGAAGTCCATGGGAGACGATTATGTTTCGGTAGAGCACATTTTCTTATCCATAATGAAGGAAGCGGATCCTACGGTTAAGAAGCTCCTTAAGGAATATGGCATCACAAAGGATAAGTTCTTAAAGGCCCTTTCGGAAGTAAGAGGAAATCAGAGAGTGACCACAGACAATCCGGAGAGCACCTATGATACCTTAAATAAATACGGTTATGAAATGGTCCAGAGTGCAAAGGATCAGAAGCTTGACCCCATAATCGGACGAGATGAAGAGATCAGAAACATTATCCGTATCCTCAGCAGAAAGACCAAGAACAATCCGGTTCTCATCGGTGAGCCCGGTGTAGGTAAAACTGCCGTTGTTGAAGGTCTCGCCCAGAGGATAGCTGCCGGAGAAGTACCTGAAAGTCTTAAGGATAAGAAGATATTTGCCCTTAACATGGGATCCCTTGTGGCAGGTGCAAAGTACAGAGGCGAGTTTGAGGAGAGATTGAAGGCTGTTCTGGATGAGGTTAAGAAATCCGACGGACAGATACTCATGTTCATCGATGAGCTTCACACCATAGTAGGAGCCGGAAAGACCGATGGTGCCATGGACGCCGGAAACCTCCTGAAGCCTATGCTTGCAAGAGGTGAGCTCCACTGTATCGGTGCCACAACCCTTAATGAGTATCATAAATATATTGAAAAGGATGCAGCCCTCGAGAGACGTTTCCAGCCTGTAATGATAGACGAGCCGACTGTAGAGGATACTATCTATATTTTAAGAGGTATCCAGGACAGCTATGAAAGATATCATGGAGTATCAATTACGGACAATGCCCTGGTGGCGGCAGCAATGCTTTCCGACAGATATATCTCCGACAGATTCCTTCCGGATAAAGCCATCGACCTTGTGGATGAAGCCTGCTCCATGGTAAAGACCCAGATGGAGTCAATGCCTGAAGAAATGGCTGCCATGAAGAGCCATATCACCCAGCTTAAGATGGAACAAAGCTCACTTAAAAAGGAAGATGACAAGCTTTCAAAGGAAAGAGTTCAGGAGATAGAAAAAGAACTTGCCGAACTCCAGGAAGAATTTGATGCAAAATCTGCCCAGTGGGAAAATGAGAAAAACTCCGTCGGAAACCTCCAGCAGCTCCGTGAAAAGAGAGATCAGATACGTAAAGAAATCGAAAAGCTTATGCAGGCAGGCAATTATGAAAAAGCCTCAATGCTTAAGTATCAGGATCTGGCACAGGTTGAAAAACAGCTTTCAGATGCAGAGAACAGCGTTCACAATGAGGACAAGGCTCTCCTTCAGGAAACAGTAACTGAAGAAGAAATCGGAAAGATCGTAAGCCGCTGGACAGGAATCCCTGTATCAAAGCTTAATGAATCCGAAAGAAGCAAAGTGCTTCACCTTGATGATGAGATCCATAAGAGACTTGTCGGTCAGGATGAAGCCGTTGAAAAAGTAGTAGAAGCCATCCAGCGTTCAAAGGCCGGAATAAAGGATCCGGGAAGACCCATAGGCTCCTTCCTATTTATGGGACCTACAGGCGTAGGTAAGACAGAGCTTGCGAAAGCATTGGCCCAGAACCTCTTTGACGACGAAAATGCCATGGTTCGAATCGATATGTCCGAATACATGGAGAAATATTCCGTTTCACGACTTATCGGCGCAGCCCCCGGCTATATAGGCTATGAAGAAGGCGGCCAGCTCACGGAAGCCGTACGCCGTAAGCCCTACTCTGTAGTGCTCTTCGACGAGATAGAAAAGGCACACCCCGATGTCTTCAACATCCTTCTCCAGGTTCTGGATGACGGACGTATCACAGACAGCCAGGGCAAGACCGTTGACTTCAAAAACACCATAATCATACTTACAAGCAACCTCGGTGCCCAGTACCTTCTCGATGGCATAGACAGTAACGGAAACATCACAGAAGCTGCCAGAAAGAACGTAAACGACGAACTCCGTAGAGCCTTCCGCCCCGAATTCCTGAACCGTCTCGACGAGATCATAATGTTTAAACCTCTCAGCAAGGACAACATCGGCCTCATCACAGACCTCATGATAAAGTCCATCAACAAGAGACTCGAAGACAGACAGATCTCCATCGAGCTTACCGACGCAGCCAAGGAATACGTCGCAGACTACGGCTACGAACCCCAGTTCGGTGCCCGTCCTCTCCGCCGTTTCATCCAGAAAAACGTCGAAACCCTTGTAGCCCGCGCCATCCTCGAAGACCAAGTCCGTGAAGGCGATACCATTGTAATTGACCAGCACCTCGGCAAACTTTCTACAGAAATAAAGCACTCTTAAATAAAACACTTCTACCCCCAAAAGCTATCGGATTTCCTATGGAAATCCGATAGCCTTTTTTTAAATCTATACGGTAGCTCTGCCCGTCCTCCTACCGAATTGTATGATAAAGTTAAAAAATTTTTGAGACATCCCGCCTCTTAGGGTGTAAAATAGAGGAAGTATGAATGAAAGGAGATCGTGGCATGAAGAAAATGAGTCAAATCAGAATCAGCGGCGGAGATGAAGGCACCGAAGAAGCATTGGACGCAGTTGATAAATACATCAGAAGCAGTGCACTGGAAAACAAGAAAGCCCTCCACTTACGACTTATATGTGAAGAGACCTTGGGAATGGTGCGTGCCATGACCGGAGACTTTGAAGCCCTGTTCTGGATAGAAGAAGAAAATGGAGAATTCAAGGTAAGGCTACAGGCCGATACCATCATGGACAAAGAAAAAAAGGAAGCATTGCTTTCAGTTTCTACAAAACATGAAAATGCATCAGCCAAAGGCTTCATGGGAAAAATCAGTGATATAATCCAGAATGGCCTTCTGAGTTTTGATGAAAGCGCAAAGCTTCAGCAGGAGTACGGCGTAGGATATGATTTTATGACCATGGGACTTATGGGAGAATATCCTGCAGCAGGAGTTCCCATGATGTGGTCACTTGAGAACTATCGTGGAACACTTCAGGATTCAGAAAGTGAAGAAAAAGACGAAGAAGTAGACGAACTGGAAAAGTCTATAGTTGCAAGTCTCGCAAAAGATGTTATAGTCGGTGTAAAGAATGATCATGTAGATCTGACTATCGTATGTAAATAAAAAATAATAAATAGAAAAGGAAGAAAAACTATGTTTAATATCACAAAGAAAAAAGAAGATAACAAATTAGATCTTGTACTTGAGGGACGTCTTGATACAACAACAGCACCTCAGCTTGAGCAGGAGATCAATGCAGAGATCGATGGCGTAACAGAGCTTACATTTGACTTTGCAGCTCTTGAGTATATCTCCAGTGCGGGACTCCGTGTACTTCTTTCCGCTCAGAAGAAGATGAACAAGCAGGGAAAGATGGTTATAAGAAACGTATCTGAAGAAATCGATGAGATATTCAATGTAACAGGTTTTTCAGATATCCTCACTATTGAATAAATCCGGTGATATACTCAGCAAACAATACAGAGTATTTCAGGAGATAAAAATGAAGCTTAATATAATAAGAAACACCTGCCTGGCGGTTGTGGCCCTTTCACTTTCAATGAGTATGACAGGTCTTTCCGACTGGCAATATACCTTGTATGGACCGATTGCAGTCTGGACCAATACAACAAGCGGAGAACAGACTACAGTTTATGCCGGACAGCCTGCTCCTGACGGAACACCTGCCCCGGAACTTACACTGACAGCTCCGGTAGTAACAAAAACAGATACTGCTTCAGCCATAGCGGCAGCCAACGCAGCTGCAGATGCAGCAAAGGCAGCAAGAGGCGGCAATGTTACAAATGTGACTACAGATGCGGACCGTGCAGCTGAAAGCGCAGCAGCCAATGCCAACATGAACACCAATATGGTAGCTGTAATAGACCGTACCTATACTAAGGGTAATGCAAGCAGTCAGACAAACAGTGAGCTCCCTATGATACAGACTTCGGATCAGACCGCAGCAAACTCCTCAGGAATATCTGACGGAACCTATGTTGGCCCCGGAAACAGTGTTACAGCAAAGATTTCCGGAACTCAGGGTATCCAGACCGGAACCTACAGTTACAAAGTCAGTGATGGACATCTGGTAACCAATGCAGATAGTCCCGAAGTAGGAAAATCTCTTTCGACCGGAAACACAGCAGCTGCAACAACCACAAACACAACAACCGGAAATACAGCTGCAGCCACAACCCAGAACACATCTTCCTCCGCACCTGTAACCAATAACAGTTCAGCGGTAGGATACAACGGAACATTGCCATCCACCGGCAGCAATAATATAGCTACATACCAGACACCCGGAGCGTGATTAATAGTAACAGTTCAGCGGTGTGGTAAAATATGAAGAAATATGCTATTATATTCTCCAAATGCGCACCAGCGCATCTGGAGAATTTTTTTATGGCAGATAATGAAATAAAAAATACAAGCAAAAATGCCGGTGATAATGAAACCCCTGGGGACAGCGGCTTCGTCATAGACGTAAAAGATGTGACAAAGATCTACAGACTCTACGATAAGCCCATAGACAGACTCAAAGAAGCAGTCAGCCTGACCCATAAGAATTATCATCGTGATTTTTATGCTCTTAATCATATAAATTTCAAAGTCGGTAAGGGTGAGTCCGTGGGTATCATCGGAACAAACGGTTCCGGTAAATCCACCATCCTTAAGATAATAACCGGAGTCCTTACTCCGTCTGATGGAGAGGTGAACATAAAGGGTATAATATGTGCCCTTCTTGAACTTGGCGCCGGATTCAATCCTGATTATACCGGAATAGAGAATGTCTACATGAACGGAACCATGATGGGTTTCACAAAGGAGCAGATGGATGAAAAGCTTCAGGAAATCCTGGACTTCGCAGACATTGGAGATTTCGTGAACCAGCCTGTGAAAAGCTATTCCAGCGGTATGTTCGTAAGACTCGCCTTCGCAATGTACGTGGCCATGGATCCCGAGATACTCATCGTGGATGAGGCTCTTTCGGTAGGAGATGTCTTCTTCCAGGCCAAATGTTATCACCGCATGGATGAACTCCGCAGAAACGGAACCACCATTCTGATGGTTACTCATGATCTCGGATCTGTAATGAAATACTGTGACAGAGTTGTCCTTATAAATAAAGGAGAAAAGATCGCTGAGGGAAAACCGGGAGAGATGGTTGATCTTTATAAAAAAATCCTTGCCGGAAGATTTACCGAAGAGGATAAAAAGAATATCGAGAAGAAGCGGGATGCTGATGCAGCCGTTTCCTTTATAGATGGGCAGGATTTCGGCGTTGACAGCATTGGCGCAGCCGCCATGAAGGATAGAGAAGGATCATCCGGACCGGAAAATGATAACGGGCCGGAATATGACAATCCTGACAGTGGTCACCTGATGCAGGACGAGCTTAATCTGAATCCTAATCTTCAGCATTATGGTGACGGAAGGGCGTCTATTTATGATCTCGGTATACTGGATCAAAGAGGAAAGGTTACAAACGTCATAGTTAAGGGAGAAACCTTCTCCATAAAGGAAAAGATACGTTTCAATGCACCTTTGGAAGCTCCGATTTTTACATTCACAATAAAAGATAAAAGAGGCGCGGATCTTACAGGCACCAATACAATGATCGAGGAGTGCGGCATTGAACCCGTTAAGGAAGGCGATGAATATGTCTGCACCTTCACACAACGTATGACGCTGCAGGGGGGAGAGTACCTTCTCAGTATGTCCTGCACAGGTTTTGAGCAGGGAGAGCACGTGGTCTATGACAGAAAATATGATGTAGCATCTATCACAGTGCTCTCAAACAAAAACACAGTCGGTGTTTACGACATGGAGTCGAAGGTGACTCTGGAAAGGCATAACAGACAATGAGTTTCACACATCATAAGACCAATTTGATAGAGTGGTTCTATTTTGATGATATGACCACAGGCATGGAAAGAGATGCCTCAGTTCTGGTACTGGGAGACAAAGAGTATACTGCTCCCTTCATAGAACTACTTCAAAAGAGAGTCCGTAATGTTTCCAGAAGACTTGATGAGACAGCATATGATTACATTATCATCCCGGTTCTCACAAGAAGAGTGCTTAAGATATTTAAGGGTGATCTCGAAGGCATGTTTAAGTCCCTCTCCGGCACCTGGCTTAAAGAGGGTGGCTGCATCCTGCTTGGTATAGAGAATGCCCTGGACATTGATCGTCTCGCTTCGGGAGAAAAAGAGGGAGACACCGTCTATATGCGCTGGTCAGAGGTGAAGGCTCTTCGCGAAAAGCTTAAGGAGAAAGAGCCTGAGTCAAAGGAATGGATGTATTATCCTGTTCCTGAATTAAAGATGCCTCTTAATTTTTATACGGATGAACGTTTACCGGGACCTTCTGATGAAACAGAGAAGATAGGCCTTCTGGTAAAGGAAAACGAATTTCAGGAGTTTGCACCGTCATACTTCTTCATTTTCCAGCCTAAGGGATCACACAAAAGTCGTGCAAAGGACTACAGAAAGTACCGTCCCGTTTATATTAAGTACAACTCAAGCCGCAAGCCGGAGTATGCCATAAAGACAGTTATATATAAAGACAGCAGAGACATTAAGCATGTGGCAAAGTCAGGTATCACTCCTGAGGCTAATGCTCACATCGATTCTCTTACAGCCAAGGCTAAGGAGCAGCGTGAGGTTAATCCTACACTGGATGTGCTTAAGGCTGAGGAAACAAGTCATGCTTTGGGAGATTTCCAGCGTTTAAGCTACCAGATTTATCCCTATCTTGAAGGAAAGAATCTCGGAAGACTCCTTGCGGATCTCATAAAAGACGGAGTTGCTCCGGTAAAGGAGCTTGTGGAATCCGTTGATATGGTTATAGGCAAGAGAGACGGTGAGATAAAACCGGCAAATCTCGACTGCCTCTTTGATAATGTTATCATGGTTAACGGTAAGCCCACCCTCATAGACTGCGAGTGGGTACTGACCGAGGCTGTGGATGTAAGATTTTTACAGTTCAGAATACTTTATTACTGGTATCTTTCCTACAGAAGTGAGCTCAGTTATGATGATCTTTTTGGATTTATGCGTAACTTTGGATTCACTACTCCGGAGTGTAATGAGCTTCTTGACAAGGAGCAGGAATTCCAGGTTTATGTCCACGGAGACGGTCAGGACAGCAATATCAATGCTTATTACGAGAATAAGGTGACTGTCCACAGATTTAATGAGCTTAAGGGAAGACTTGCGGTAGCAGAAAATGATCTCATAGTTCTCGGTCAGAGAAACGAAGAGAATAAGATCGCTCTCAAAAAGGAGCGTGAGGTTAACAGACTTACTGCTGTTCATGTGGCGAACCTTACAAAGGTCATCGAGACCCATGAGAGAGACATTGACACTCTCATAAAAGAGCGTGAATACTATAGACTTCGTATGGGAATCAGGGGTAAGCTGTCTCAAAAGATAAGCAATGCCTATAACAGAAGATTCCCGGAGGGCTCCCGCAAACGTAAGGTGCTTTACTATATTGGTCAGAGCTTCAGACACCCGGTGAAAACATTACCCCTGTTCTTCACTGCTGAGGGCAAGAACCGTATAAGAGGTGACTTCAATATAGGATCTGCCTACAGTGAGTACGGAAAGGTAAGCTTTGAAAAAACAGATAAGCCTCTGGTAAGCATCGTTATACCCTGCTACAACCAGATAAACTATACCTATCAGTGCCTCATAAGCATCAAGGAAAACACTGATTTTGAGAAGACTCCTTACGAGGTCATCATAGCGGATGACGTGTCAACGGATGCCACAAGAGAGATCGGTTTTTATGCAGATAACCTGGTTATCGCAAGAAACCGTGAGAATATGGGCTTCCTTAAGAACTGTAACCAGGCAGCTGAGATTGCCAAAGGTAAGTACATTTTCTTCCTTAACAATGATACCAAGGTTAATGCAGGCTGGCTTGATTCTTTGGTTTCGCTTATAGAAAGCGATGATTCCATCGGTATGGTGGGTTCAAAGCTGGTTTATCCCGACGGACGTCTCCAGGAGGCCGGCGGCATCATCTGGTCAGACGGCTCAGGCTGGAATTACGGAAGACTCCAGGATCCGGAGGAGCCGGAATACAATTACGTAAAGGAAGTTGACTACATTTCAGGTGCAGCCATCATGATCCGTACCGATCTCTGGAAGGAAATCGGCGGATTCGATGAGAGATTCGCTCCGGCATATTATGAGGATACGGACCTTGCCTTTGAAGTACGTAAGCATGGAAAGAAGGTTGTGTTCCAGCCGAAATCCGTTATCACTCACTTTGAGGGAATATCCAACGGAACGGATACCCAGGATACTTCGGGACTTAAGCATTATCAGGTGGTTAATCAGGAGAAGTTTAAGGAGAAGTGGGCTGAGGAACTGAAATCACAGTCCGTTAATGACGGAAATCCCAATCCTTTTGCGGCCCGGGAGCGTGGACAGAACAGCAAGTATATCCTTGTGGTGGATCACTATGTGCCCACATGGGATAAGGATGCGGGATCCAAGCTTGACTATCAGTATATGAAGCTGTTCAAGAGCGTTGGCTACAAGGTTAAATTCCTTGGAGATAATTTCGCTCATGAGGAACCTTACACTTCAGAGCTTCAGCAGATGGGCATCGAGGTTCTGTATGGAAATACCATGCAGGCCGGCATCTGGGAGTGGATAGATAAGAATAAGAAGTTTATTAATATCGCATATCTCAACAGACCTCATATAGCAACGAAGTACATTGACTATTTCCGCGATAACACCGATGTAAAGGTTATCTACTTCGGTCACGACCTTCATTCTCTTCGTCTCATGAGAGAGTATGAGCTTAATCATGACGAGAAGACTAAAGAGGATGCAGAGTACTGGCACAACATCGAGTATGGTGTTATGCGTAAGGCTGACGCAAGCTACTTCCCGTCAGAAGTGGAAGCAGAAATCGTGCGTAAAGAGGATCCTACGATTAACGTCAAAGGCATTACCGCCTATGTATATGATGAGCCGGCGGTGCTGGATGAGGATTACGCAAACAAGCAGGGACTTCTGTTTGTGGGTGGTTTCGGACATCCGCCAAACAAGGATGGTCTCCTCTGGTTTGCCAACGAGATCCTTCCAAAGATAAGAGCCCGCATTCCGGATATAGTGCTTAATGTTGCCGGCTCCAAGGCTGATGAAGAGGTGCTTGCTCTTAACAACCGTCCGGATATCAATGTTCTCGGCTTTGTTACCATCGAAGAGCTGGATGAGCTTTACCGCAGGAACAGAGTTGTAGTTGTACCTCTCCGTTTCGGTGCAGGTGTAAAGGGCAAGGTGGTGGAAGCACTCCATGCCGGTGCAGCCGTGGTAACTACCTCCTGCGGAGCTGAGGGAATACCGGAAGCTTCAACCGCTCTCCATATTCAGGATACGGAAGAGGGCTTTGCCGAAGATGTTATAAACCTTTATAACAACACCTATGATATTGAGAATATGTCCAGGAGGGCAGTACAGTTCATAGAGGATTTCTACTCTCCTGAGGGAGCATGGAACAAGATCCGTGATGATTTTGAATCAGACTACAGGAAGTGAGATTTTTTAATCCGTTAAGACGAGCATTTGGATGATGGATTTCCGGATAAATCCGGTTTTTGGGGAGGATACAGAGTGTGAAAAAGTATAAGCATTGCTTTGCGGTAGCCGCATACGGGGAATCCGAATATCTTCCATATCTTCTTAATTCTCTGAAAAACCAGAGTATGGAGAGTAAGGTTATCATCTGTACCTCTACACCCAATAAATTCATCACTGAATGCAGTGCCCGGTTCGGGTATCCGGTATATGTGAGAAACGGAAAACACGGACTTAAGGAAGATTGGAATTTTGCATATGAAGAGGGGAGCCGGCTGGCTCCTCTCGTAACCATAGCTCATCAGGATGATCTGTATTTTCCGGATTATACCAAAGCGCTTTTAAATGCCTATAGTGTGTTTCCGGATATGTCTCTTTTCTGCTGCCGTTACGATACCATCGACGGAGAGGGAAATACTATCCCCGGAACTTCAGAGCGGGTAAAGAGGTTACTCAGATGGCGCTTAAGGGATCATAGCAAAGCCCATAAGACCGGAGTAAAGCTGTCGGCATTAAAATACGGAAACGGCATAGGCTGCCCAACATGCACCTACAATGTTTCCTACTGCCCTGCGCCTCTCTTCAGAAACGATTATAAGTTTGCCATAGACTGGGAAACTCTGGTAAGACTTGCGAAAGAGCCCGGAAGATTCATAGTTATCGAGAAATCCCTTATGGCTTATCGCATCCATCCGGGAGCTGAGACCATGCGTAATATCGAGAACCATAACCGTGAGCTGGAGGAAGAGGAGATGTTCAGAAAGCTGCATCCTGCACCTATAGCCGCATTACTCATGCATTTCTATAAGAAAGCATACGGAGCATATGAAAATAAAAAAGATAACTAAACAACAGGTGCAAATGGTGCTTCCTGCACTTTTTGCACTTATTTTAATTGGTTTGTTTATAAATCGAAAAATCCAGATAAGAGGACTTTACGGAGATGATCTTTATCTATGGTCCTATTATGGGGAGGAAAATTTCTGGGAGTTTACCTTCCCCATGAAAACAAAGGGTAATTTCAGACCTTTTTACTGGGCTCTCAGTTACCTTGAGTTTGTTATCGTGGGCCGGCATGTAAACTACTATGCCCTGTTCAATACAGTGATAAATATAGCTGTCTCCTTTCTTATATATTTCTTTTCTCTGGGATTTACAAAAACCTTTAAACTTAAAGGAAAGGAAATGCTTGCGGGACAGATTGTTTCATTTTTTACCGCAGCCATGTATCTCGGATCACATTTTGCGGGATACCAGATAGGACAGGTTCTGGGACTTCTGGAAACCATGGCTCTTAGTCTGGCGATTTCAGTGCTTTACCTTCTTTATAAGTTTTCGGAAGTTGGACAGAGTATTTACTACAATTTGGCCTGCCTTTGCTACTTTCTTGTGTTGTTTACCCATGAGAGATTTCTGGCATTGTTTCCGCTGTTTTATCTTTCTCTTATTCTAACAGGATTAAAAGGCAGGAGCAGGGAAACGGTTTCGGATGTTAACCTCCGTGATAAGTATCAGATTGAAAAAGATCAAAAGCTACGGAGATCCGGTTTAGATCAAAGAAGAATAAGTGACTATGTTCTGAAGGCAGCCATTCCTCTTCTCGAAGTAATTTTTTTCTTCGGAATCAGGCGGATCATCGCCGGTCAGGCAATGCCGGTGGGTACGGCAGGAACAAAGGTTTCAGAAACCTTTGAACTCAGTCAGGCATTTATGTATGCCCTGCAGCAGGTTCAGTACATCTTTGGAGTTAATGCAGGAGAATCCTATCTCTCCGGAATAAACTGGAGTGAAACACCTTTATGGGTTCACACCCTTGTTTATTTAAGCTGGATCGTGCTTTTCGCCATGATGATTTACTTCATAAAGGAAAGCCTTAAAACCAAAGAACCACTCTATGATATTTTACAAAACCTGTTGTTCATAAGCTTTATAGCCCTATGCATTGGCTGCAGCTCCATAACCGTAAGACTTGAGATACGGTGGATTTATGTAAGCTACACAGCCGCGCTTCTCTATGTTTGTTATATGTTCGGGAAGCTAGCAGAGGCAAAAACCGCGAAATCAGGCCATTCTCAGGCAGTGGACAACCCGGAAACCCATGTGGACAACCGTTCCCGCCGGAGAAAAACTGCGGATTTTTCATCTAAAGGTGTTATATGTTTTGCGGTAATGTTTATCCTCTACTGTTGTCTCATGATCCCGGTGGAGCAGCTTTACAGAAGTAATTTCAGAAACATTTTTTTCTTTACTGAGCTTGACAGAGTTAACTCTCTTGCAGATCAGACCATAGGAAAATATCAGGATTTTCTGGGAGTACGACAGACCTATATTTTTTACAATAAATATGGTATGACAGATTTCTACGGGGAGTATTTCTATAAACCCTATGATCCGGAGAAAACCGGTCAGGGATCTGAAGTACATTTTATCAATGATGTGTCGGAGCTTCCGGAGTATGCAGCCTATGAAAATTCCGTAATACTTCTTGAAAGCACCGATCAAAGGGAATATATAGATATAACAGATCAGATATTCGGAAAGGCAGATTGGGATGCCGTCAAAGAAAAGTGATAGCATAAAATCAAATAAGGATTCAGAGAGAAAAGCCCTTAACTACCACGAGGCTGTAAATGAAGCAAGGATACAAAGCCCCGGCTATAAGGTCTGGCAGAGCATAGTTTTGATTCTTCCGTTTTCAGGGGCAATGTTTCTTTTATGGTACATTAAGGGAGCATCTCTTGATGTGGTGTATTCGGATTATATAAGGCTCATAAACAGCTATCTTCCGGATACCCTGGCAAAGGAAAGCTTCCTGGTGCCGGATGTACTGACCCGTATACCGGTAACCTACCTGATAAGATGGATCAATGTCACGTTTTTTTCCTATTCTGTTAACTTTGACAGACTTCTTGGGGTATTGGGAGTGCTTATCATGATGTTTACGGTAAGCCTCTACATAAACAGAATGCATTTCAATGTATTTTCTGTTATTGCACTTATGGCTGTGGGATTCAGTCTTAACAAGTGGGAGCTTCTCCTGAATGGTTCAGGCTACCCTCACTTCCTTAGCTACGGACTCTTCTTTTATAACTATTACATTCTTGAGAGAGTGTTCACAGGCACAAAAAAGAGATACGATGATGTGCTTCTGACTGTGCTTCCATATATAGCACTTTTGACAGCCGGGCCCTACATAGTACAGTACTGCGCAGCCCTTATTGCGTCAGCCCTTTATATGCTGGTGATAAAAAACCGGAATGTGGACAGAAGCCGCATCCCTATATATGTGATAACCACAGCCATACCGGTGATAATGTTTCTGTGGAGCAATTCCATGGCAAGATATGAATACGCAGGAGCCGCTGATGTGACACTTATGGAAGTGCTGACAAAGCAGACCGGGTTCACGGTTCACTTTATACTTAACGGTTTTGCATCTGAATTGCTGTCCGGCTCATGTCTTGAGTCAATGCTTGGGCTCGGAGTCATAGGCTACAGTGATATATATCTCACAGGAGCAATTGTGGTTGCAACTTATCTTTTGGCATTTATACTGTTCTTCAGGAAAGGCATTTACAAAAAAACAGTCTTTCCGCTTATACTTATGGTCAGCGGACTCAGCAGCCATGCACTGGTATTTTTATCGAGATATATTTTTCTTACAGAAATTTACGCATGGCAGAGCAGATATTCACTCCAGTATATGCCGGGAGTTCTGGGACTCATAATGATCTATGGCCTGCTTTTTACTGACTGGTATGAAAGATATCTGGTGTACAGGCATAAAGAGAAAAGACTGGAGCCGGAAAGCAGAAAGAGACGGAGAAGCAATCCGGGAGTTCTTTCACTTGTGTGCCTGTTTTTTGCATTGGCAATCCCGGTTTCTTTTATCGCAGGAACTCTGGTTACCGGCAGGTTAGAGATGAGCAATATGCCCTATCGGAAGATATACTTTGAATCCATAAGGGAAGCTGCATTAAATGTTGATGATTATACGGATGATGAACTTAATGCAATTTTTGAGTATAATCATGGTGCCAATAAGGTCAGACACGCTATATCCGTTCTTCAGGATAACAAGCTTAATGTCTTCAGGGAAGGATAGAAAATGAAAGTATTAATCTTAGCAGGTGGATTCGGAACACGTATTTCAGAGGAATCACATTTAAAGCCAAAGCCCATGATAGAGATAGGCGAGATGCCCATACTCTGGCATATCATGAAATACTATTCAAGCTACGGCTACAATGATTTCATCATACTGGCGGGCTATAAGCAGTATGTTATAAAGGAGTTTTTTGCGAATTACTTCCTTCATAATTCAGATGTCACCTTTGATCTCAGCAATAACAGTATGGAAGTACATAACAATATGAATGAGCCCTGGAAGGTGACTATAGTTGATACGGGACTCAATACCATGACCGGAGGACGTATCAAGAGAGTACAGAAGTATGTGGGGGATGAGCCTTTCATGCTGACCTATGGTGACGGAGTGTCCGATGTAGACATTAGCGCTCTTGAAAAGTTCCACAGAAGCCACGGAAAGATCGCAACCATTACTACAGTATCTCTCGCCCAGCAGAAGGGCGTTCTTGATATCGATGACAACAACAAGATCAGATCCTTCAGGGAAAAGCAGAATGAGGACGGCGCCATCATTAACGGAGGCTTTATGGTATTTGATCCAAAGGTCTTTGATTATCTGACCGGTGACAAATGCGTCCTTGAACGGGAGCCAATGCATAAGCTTGCGGCAGATGGTGAGCTTATGAGTTTCTATCACCCGGGTTTCTGGCAGTGTATGGATACACAGAGAGAAAAGAAGCTCCTTGAGACTCTTTGGGAAGAGAATAGGGCTCCATGGAAGAGATGGTGATAAATAAATGTCAAAATTCACAGAACTAAAGAAATACTACAACAGAAAAAGAGTGCTGGTTACAGGTCATACCGGTTTCAAAGGCAGCTGGCTGTCCCTGATGCTGAAAATGCTTGGTGCAGAGGTCTATGGCTATGCATTGGAACCTCCTACTGAACCCTCCCTTTTCAGTATACTCGGTCTCGAAAAGGAGATGACCTCAGAGATCGGAGATATCAGGGATTTTCAGCATTTAAGCTCCTTTTTTGAAAAGGTGAAACCTCAAGTGGTTCTTCACCTTGCAGCCCAGCCCATAGTGAGAACTTCCTATGAGATACCGAGAGAAACCTATGAGATAAATGTTATGGGCACCGTCAATATCCTTGAGTGTGTCAGAAAAAGCCGTGAGTATGGTGATGACAGAGTGAAGACATTCCTGAATGTCACCACCGATAAGGTTTATGAAAACAGCGACCTCATGGACCATCCTTTTAAGGAAGAAGAAAAGCTTGATGGTTATGATCCCTACAGTAACTCAAAGTCCTGTTCCGAGCTTGTGACCCACAGCTATACAAAGTCATTTTTCAGTGGTGAGGATTCGGTTACCCCGATTTCCACAGCCCGTGCTGGTAATGTTATCGGCGGAGGTGATTTTGCCAGAGACCGTATAATCCCTGACTGCGTAAGGGATACAGTTTCGGGAAAAAGCATTCATGTGAGAAACCCTTACAGTACGAGACCTTATCAGCATGTTTTGGAGCCCCTTTATGTATATCTTCTTATCGCCATGAGACAGGCTGAGGATCCGGAGGTTTCCGATTGTTATAATGTCGGCCCCGATGAGTCGGATGCCATCACAACCGGAGATCTGGCGGATAAATTTGTGGCCTCCTGGGGTGAGGGCGCAAAGTGGCATACGGAAGCAGAGGCTGACGCTCCCCATGAAGCATCATTCCTGATGCTTGATACCGGGAAGATCAAGAAGGCCCTGGGATGGACACCTGTCTGGCATGTGGATGAAGCTGTCCGGGAAACCGTTAAGTGGTACCGGGCATGGAATGACAAAGAGGACATGCTTAAATATACTGAAGAGCAAATAAAGGATTTTCTGGCGGATTAATAAAATTATTAACATGACTTATGATTTCAGAGAATGTGCCATATGATATTGCATTATCTATGATTGTATGAAAAGAGAAAAGCCGGAAATGAGCTACACGAATATAAAGCCTGAATCAGGCAAATGTATCATTTAGAAAGAGAATTACTATGGAAAAAACAGAGCAGCAGGCAAGACAGGAGATACTTGATCTTGTTTCCGAATATGCAAAAAAATATAAAGTACCGGCAAAGCCCTATGAAGAGGGAGACCGTATACCTTACGCAAGCCGGGTTTATGATGATAAAGAAATGGTGAATCTTGTGGACAGTGCTTTAGAGTTCTGGCTCACAGCGGGAAGATTCACGGATAAGTTTGAGCATGATTTCGGAAAGTACCTGGGCGTTAAGTATGTGAGTCTCGTGAACTCCGGTTCCAGCGCCAATCTTCTTGCCTTCAGTACATTAACAAGTCCTCTTCTTAAGGAGAGACAGGTGAGACGCGGAGATGAGGTTATCACAGTTGCGGCGGGATTCCCCACAACCGTAACGCCTATAATCCAGTACGGTGCAGTGCCTGTTTTTGTGGACGTGACATTACCCACCTGTGACATAGATGTGACAAAGCTTGAGGAAGCTTTAAGTGATAAAACAAAGGCGGTTATGATCGCCCACACTTTAGGTAATCCTTTCAATCTTAAGGCCGTAAAGGAATTTTGCGATAAACACGGTCTCTGGCTTGTGGAGGATAACTGCGATGCCCTGGGCTCCACCTACACAATTGACGGTGAAACAAAGCTTACAGGTACCATCGGCGATATCGGAACCTCCAGCTTCTATCCTCCTCACCATATGACCATGGGGGAGGGCGGTGCCTGCTACACCAACAACCCTCTGCTTCATCGTATCATGAGAAGCATCAGAGACTGGGGAAGAGACTGCTGGTGCGCGCCGGGAAAGGACAATACCTGCGGCCATCGTTTCGACGGGCAGTACGGCGAGCTTCCTAAAGGCTATGACCATAAGTATGTATACTCTCATTTCGGATATAACCTGAAGGCAACAGATATGCAGGCTGCCGTGGGAGTTGCGCAGCTTGAAAAGTTCCCGGGATTTGTTGAGAAGAGAAAGCATAATTTTACTTATCTTAAGGATCTTCTCATAAAGGGAGGAGCTGAAGAAAAGCTCATTCTTCCTGAGGCAGAGCCGGATTCTGATCCAAGCTGGTTCGGTTTCCTTATGACCTGTAAGGAAGGTGTTGAAAGAGAGCAGGTTGTAAGATACGTGGAGGACCACGGGGTTCAGACCAGAATGCTTTTTGCGGGAAATCTCATAAAACATCCATGCTTTGATGAAATGAGAAAAACCGGAGAAGGATTCCGTGTTGTGGGAAACCTTGAAATAACAGACCGGATCATGAAGGATACCTTCTGGGTAGGCCTTTATCCCGGCATGACTGACGAAAAGCTCAGCTACATGGCAAAAATCCTGCTGGAAGCATTAAGATAAAGTTTGAAAGTAAAGCTTCTTACTTTATTGGTGAGTCAGGTGCGGGTCCGGATAAATCCGGTTTATGTCTGACCCAGGGAGTAATAATGGAAAACACTAGTAAAAATACTGACTTTGAATTTGACCTCGAAAAAATCCATAAGGCCAATCTTGAAATACTAAAAGCCGTAAGAGAAATCTGCATAAGACATAACATTACATATCTTATTGATTCCGGTACTCTTCTCGGGGCCGTGAGACACCGTGGTTTCATTCCCTGGGATGATGATGTGGATCTCTGCTTCAGACGTGAAGAGTTTGAAAAGTTTAAGGTGATAGCCAATCTTGAGCTTCCGGGAAATATGGAACTGGTAATGCCGGATGACTATCGGGATGGAGAAGCCTTTTACGACTTTGTTCCGAGAGTTATATATAAGAATTCCCGCAGGCACTCAGAGGATGATGCGGATATGGAGTTCTACGAAGGAAAGCTTAATCACCTGTGGGTGGATCTTTTCATTATCGACAGACTGCCTAAGGGAAAGCTTTCTTCCAGGCTTATGCGTTTAAAGCAACAGATATTTTTCGGTATGGGTATGGCCCACAGGAGAAAGCTGGACTGGTCCAAATACAAAGGCCTCCAGAAGCTGGAGGTTTCGGTACTTGTAGGACTTGGGAGACTCATTCCCATGAAGACCATCTTTAAGTGGCAGGATAACAGCGCAAAAAAGTACACTGAGCTTTATAAAACAGATAATAATGTTTCCGCCGGAAAATCCTTTTTCTCAAACTACCAGCCTGATTTTCAGTACTGTGTGGTTGATGACAGCTGGGAAGAACCGATATCCTTTGAGTTTGAAGGTGAAAGATTCACAGGTCCCAGGGAGTGGGACAAGGTTCTCAAAATGCTTTATGGAGATTATATGAAGCTTCCGCCCGTTGAGAAGCGTCAGCCCTCCCACAGCGGAAGAGAGTTGGAGATACAATGAAACTGCTTAGCATCGTCGTTTCCGCCTACAATGAAGAGGCAGGAGTAAATGAATTTTACAGAGTCACAAAGGAATATGGGGAGAAGCTTCGTGAAAAAGGATGGAACTACGAGTTTATATTTGTGAATGACGGCTCAATGGACAGAACAGGCGAGATTCTTTCGGAACTGGCTGATACTGACAAAGAGCACATTAAGCTCATAAGCTTTTCCAGAAATTTCGGTCATGAAGCAGCGATGATAGCAGGTCTTGACTATGCATCAGGAGACGGACTGGTGTTTATGGATGCGGATCTTCAGCATCCGCCTGAGTATCTTTTGCCCATTACAGAGGCTTTTGATGAGGGATACCAGGTTATCTCAATGGTAAGAACCAGCAATGAAACTGCGGGAATTATCAAGAAGATAACCTCCGGAGGATTTTACTGGCTTATCAACAAGCTTTCCGATATCTATCTTGAACCAAATGCTTCGGATTTCTTTGCCATCACAAGTACAGTCCAGAAGGTACTTATGAAAAACTATCGCGAGAAGGTAAGATTCCTTCGGGGCTATGTTCAGAATGTTGGATTCAGAAAAACCACTATAGAGTATAAGGCAGCTCCGAGAATTGCCGGAAAGAGTCATTATTCCATAAAAAAACTCTTTACCTTTGCCATGAATACCATCATGTGCTTTTCCAATGTTCCGCTTAAACTCGGCATCTTCGCAGGCTTAAGCAGCGGATTCCTGGGGTTTATACTTCTTATCTATACACTGTGCACCCATGACGGGGCACCCTCGGGATATGCCACTATAGTTGTGCTTTTATGCTTTATGTTTGCGGTACTTTTTATAGTTATCGGTATCATCGGAGAGTATATTGCAGTGCTTTTTGAGGAGCTTAAAGACAGACCTTTATACATTATCGAAGATAAGAAGAATTTCTAAGATTTAAAGAAGAATAATCTATTCTTTCGTGAGATTGCCTTTGTTATTATTTATACAACGAAACGCGGGGACACCGCAAAACAAAACAAAATCTAGGAGGATTGGATTATTATGAAGAAAGCACTTAGCTTACTTACAGTATCAGCAATGGCAGTATCAATGCTTACAGGTTGTGGATCATCTAACACAACTGCTACAACAGCAGCTCCTGCAGCAACAGAGGCAGCCGCAACAGAGGCAGCCGCAACAGAGGCAGCAGCTCCTGCAGAGACAACAGCAGCTACAGAAGCAGCCGCAGCAGCAACAGAGGCAGCTGCAGCAACCGGTGATGTTGATCTTTCAGATAAGAAGGTTGGCGTATGTATCTATCAGTTCTCTGATAACTTCATGACACTTTTCAGAAACGAATTACAGTCATATCTCGAGTCACTCGGATTCAAGGCTGAGAATATCTCTATCGTAGATGGTGCTAATGACCAGGCTACTCAGACAAACCAGATCCAGAACTTCATCACATCAGGTGTAGACGTTCTCATCATCAACCCTGTTAACTCTTCATCAGCAGCTACAATCACAGATATGGTAACTGAGGCTAACATTCCTCTCGTTTACATCAACCGTGAGCCGGATGCTCAGGAAGAGGAGAGATGGAAGGCAGATAACATGAACGTAACATACGTTGGATGTGATGCACGTCAGTCAGGTACAATGCAGGGTGAGATCGTATTAGACCTTGAGAACAAGGGCGATATCAACGGCGACGGCAAGGTTTCTTACATCATGATCGAGGGTGACCCTGAGAACGTTGATGCTCAGTACAGAACAGAGTTCTCAGTTAAGGCTCTTACAGATGCAGGCGTTGAGGTTGAGTGTCTCGATGATCAGGTAGGTAACTGGGATCAGGCTCAGGCACAGTCACTTGTAGCTAACTCTCTTGCACAGCATGGCAAGGATATCGAAGTTGTATTCTGTAACAACGATGCTATGGCTCTTGGTGCTCTTCAGGCTATCGAGGCAGCAGGCGAGACAGTCGGAACAGATGTATATCTTCTTGGTGTAGATGCTCTTCAGGAGGCTTGCGACAACGTTAAGTCCGGAAAGCAGACAGGTACAGTATTTAACGATCACATCTCACAGTCTCACTCAGCAGCAGATGCAGCTGTTAAGTATCTCACAGGTGAGGGCAATGACCACTACATCGGATGCGATTACGTTAAGGTTACAACCGCTAATGTAGATGACATCCTTGCATCTCTTGGCTAATTCATAAGGAATCAGACAAATTAAATCAGAAACATCAAAAGAGTGCGGGTGCGACATCGCACCTGTACTCTTTCTTTAACATCAGATTAGGTGTATAATAAAGGTTTTGTTTTGACCGATGCACCTGGGCAGTGAATGGGAGAAGATTCTCCATCCTGCACGATAAAGAAAATTTACTGGAGGACAAAATGGCGGAGTATAAACTGGAACTTAGAGGAGTATCTAAGTCATTTCCGGGTGTAAAAGCGCTGGATAAAGTCAATCTTGCTGTTCGTCCGGGTTCGGTTCTCGCTCTCATGGGTGAAAACGGTGCCGGAAAGTCCACACTTATGAAGTGTCTTTTCGGAATTTACCATATGGACGAAGGCGAGATATATCTGGATGGAAAGAAAGTAGTTATCGATAACCCTGATGAGGCCGCAAAGCATGGTATAGCCATGGTGCATCAGGAGCTTCAGCCCATCCCGGCCAGAAGCATCGGTGAAAACATGTATCTGGGACGTTTCCCGTTAAAAGAGTATGGTCCCATCAAGATGATAGACCATAAGACAATGTACGACGAGACAGAGAAATGGTTGAAGGAACTTGGTCTTGAATATAATCCAAGGGCTCTTTTAAGCACCCTGTCCATCGGACAGATGCAGCTGGTTGAGATCGCAAAGGCGGTTTCCCATGAAGCCAAGGTTATCATTTTCGATGAGCCAACATCTTCACTTTCCGATAATGAGGTAGACTTCCTCTTCAAGATCATGAACCAGCTTCGTGAAAGAGGCGTTGCCATGATCTATATCTCCCATAAGATGGATGAGATCAAGAGGATAGCGGATGATATCCAGGTAATGAGAGACGGAACCTACGTAGGTACATGGCCTGCAGCAGAGCTTTCAACAGAGGATATCATTTCAAAGATGGTAGGACGTGAGCTTACCCAGATTTATCCTGAGCATGATCACGAGATAGGCGAGGTTATCCTTGAGGCAGAGCACTTAACCTCCATACATGAAAAATCCTTCAAAGATTGCTCCTTCAATATACGTAAGGGAGAAATCCTTGGATTCGGAGGACTTGTAGGAGCCCAGAGAACAGAGCTTATGGAAGGTCTCTTCGGAATCAGACATCTGGCAGAGGGAACCATAAAGATCCATGGAAAAGAAGTGAAGATAACAAAGTCAAAGGACGCCATGGATGCAAAGCTTGGAATGATCACGGAAGATCGTCGTGGAAACGGTATTTTCGGATGTCTTTCAATCAAAGATAACGTAGGCATCTCAATCTACAACAAGCACTTAAAGAGTGGTTTTGTTCTCGACCATCCGACAATTAACAAGATAGTTGATGATAGCATCACACAGCTTTCTATAAAAACACCAAGCATGAACCAGCACATCGCTAACCTTTCAGGTGGAAACCAGCAGAAGGTTATCGTTTCAAGATGGCTTGCCAACGATCCTGACATCCTTATCATGGATGAGCCTACAAGAGGTATCGATATCGGAGCCAAGCATGAGATTTATGAAATCATGGAGAATCTTGCAAAGCAGGGTAAGGCCATCATCATGATCTCCTCCGAGATGCCTGAGCTGCTTGGTATGGCGGATCGGGTTTATGTTATGTGTAACGGAAAAATCACAGGAGAGATAGATCAGAGAGAAGAAATGACACAGGAAAATGTCATGAGATTTGCAACACAGTTCTGATCGATTAAAGATTTAAAGGGGAAAGAAAAATGCAAAAGACACAGAAACAGAAAATCGTAGATTTTCTTATCAATAACGGTGTTATCATCGTAATGTTCATCCTCGTTATTTATACAGGACTTACAACCAATAACTTCCTGACAAAAAATAACTTCATGAACCTTCTTGCCAATATGTCATACAGACTGGTTATCGCTCTCGGTATCTCAGGTGCAGTTATCACCGGCGGATGCGATCTCTCCGGTGGACGTATGGTTGGATTTGGTGCCTGTATCGCAGGTACACTTTTACAGAAGGTAGAGTACGGCGGACGTTTCTTCAAGGAAGGCTTCATGGCAAGCATCACACCGCTTAACCCGTTTGTGGTTCTTATCCTTGTAATGATCATCTGCGGATGCTTTGGTGCCGTAACCGGATGGTTTATAGCATTCCTTCATGTTCCTCCATTCATTTCAACACTTGCAATGATGGAGATCATCTATGGTCTTGGTCTTATCTATACAGGAGCTACACCTCTCGGCGGATATATCGAAGGATATACAAACTTCGCTAAGCCCGGTCTCCTTGGTATCAACTGGCTGGTTTGGATGGCACTTGCAATGGCCGGAATCACCTGGTTCATTTACAACATGACCCGTCACGGAAAGTACATGTATGCAATCGGCGGAAACAAGCAGGCAGCAGAGGTTGCCGGTGTTCCTGTAAAGCTTACAATGATTCTTATCTATGCCAAGGCATCAGCATTCTTCGCAATGGCAGGTTTCATGCTCGGAGCAAAGGCCGGCGGTGCTTCTATCAATACCGGTCTTTCATATGAGATGGAAGGTATCGCAGCCTGTGCACTTGGCGGTGTATCCGTAACCGGTGGACGTGGTAAGGTTTCATCCGCCATCATCGGTGTTGCCGTACTTGAGCTTTTGAAGGTTGCCCTCCAGTTCCTCGGAGTAGATGCAAACTCTCAGTACATCGCCATCGGTATCGTTATCTTCGTAGCTATTTCTCTCGATATCAGAAAGTACGTTCAGAAGAAGTAATTGAGCGAAATAATTCAATCGATTATAATGGGGTCTGTGGTTTTTCCACAGACCTCTTTTGATTACTGAAGAGATTCCAAAGGGAAGAGACTAAATTCCGAATAAGCGGCCAAATGGTCACTAGGCGTAGAAAACTCCTCCCCTCGATATAATAGGACTAAAGGAGAAAATAATGGGATTTTCAAATATTGCGTTTTCAAACATGGTGCTTCTTACAGAAACCCAGAGTCCCGTCACCGTGTTTTTTGCCCAGCATGGCATACAGGTAGTGCTTGCGGTAATGACGATTTACTATGCTGTGAAGCTTTTGGTTTTTAAGGATGTGGATTCCGTAAGACCAAAGGAGTGGAAGAAGCTTAAGGAAGAAAATGTTGAGCCCTATGCAAGGGAAGCGGGAATCCTTGCACTTGGATTCGCTGCCTGCCTTATTTTTATGGAGATAGTCTCCATGTATGATGGGTTCATGGCTTTGCTTTTTATGATACTTGCCGTTTCCCTGATGTTTTTCAGATTCAAGAAGATTGAAGAGAAGTACGGAGAAAAGAATCCAAAATAAAGAATCCAAAATAAGAAGCTTAGACAAACAGGATTTCATGAATAAAAGAAACAACTTTAGACGTAGCTATAAGGAGCAGTGAATTTGAAGAATTATTCGGTAATGCTGGTAGATGACGAAGAGGATGTTATCAATGTCATAATCCATAAGATAGATTGGGAAAGTCTCGGTTTCTCAGTTCAGGGTTATGCCCATAACGGTCTCGAAGCCCTTGAGATGGCGGAAGAGGAACAGCCGGACGTGGTCATGACAGACATAAAGATGCCTTATATGGACGGATTGGAGCTTGCCAAAAGACTTAAGCAGCAGTATCCAACCATAAAGATCATCATCTTTTCGGGATTTGATGAATTTGAATATGCCAAGGAAGCCATAAGGCTTGAAGCTGAAGAGTACATACTTAAGCCCATCGATGCAACAGAGCTAAGTGAAGTCTTTAAGCGGATAAAGTCCGCCCTTGATAAGGAGTTTGATGAAAAGCAGAACATCAACATGCTTAAAACCTACTATCAGGAAAGTCTTCCCATATTACAGGAGAATTTTTATACCTCCCTTATAGAAGGGCGTGTGTCAGAGAGCTACCTCAAAAGAGACATGATGGATTATCAGGTAAGCCTGGAGGGATCCTTTTTTGATGTTGTGATACTTCATAACAGCATTTCCCTTGCGCCGGAAGGTATCAACCCTGTACTCATCACCATGTCCGTAAGGAAGCTTTGGGAAGAACAGATGGAGGAAAGGTGGAAGGCAAAGTTTTTCTCCTACCTCGGAAACATTATCATCATAGTTCAGATGGAAACTGAAAGTGATGTTACCCAGCTTACTGACGCCTGTCAGGTTCTCTGCAGACTCAGTAAGCGTGTGTCCAATGCCACCATTACCGCCGGAATAGGAAAGCCTGTTTCAAGTATAATGTCTCTGCCGAAGGCTTATGAAGGAGCCAGGGAGGCCATCTCCTACAGAGTCATCTATGGAAGAGGACAGGCCATAAACATTTCCGAGATTGCTCCCGAAAGAAACAAGACCCCGGATAACCTGAAGGCGGAGCCTGTGGATCAAAAGCTTTACAAGGTATTTAAAGCTATAAAAATGGACTCAGAAGAAAATATCGATACGGAGGTTGAAAGGTACATATCTGAAGAAATACCTCTTAATCCTTCAATACAGGACTACAGATTCTTTGTTATGGATATGGTATCTGAAATATATCGTTTTATTAAATCTAACCATATCGATACGGCGGAGATATTTGAAAAAGATGAGGATCCCTATGACAAGGTTCAGCATATGGACAAACAGGAGCTTACAAAATGGCTTAAGTCTGTTTCCCATGAAATAAGAGAAATCCTTCGTACAAACCGCCAGGACACAACAAAGGGCTTTGTATCAAAGGCCATTGATTATGTCAGGGAAAACTACAGCAATAAGGACCTTACTGTAGAGAGTATGTGTTCATACCTTGGTATAAGCTCCGCATATTTTTCCACAGTATTCAAAAAAGAAACAGGAAAAACCTTTATCAATTATCTGACTGACATACGTATGGAAATGGCTGTTCGTATGCTTTTGGATGAAAATGAGAAAACCTATGTTATAGCTGAGGCAGTGGGTTACAGTGACCCGAACTATTTCAGTTATGCATTTAAAAAGAAGTTTGGCGTTTCGCCATCAAGATATAAATCTCAGCAAAATGGATGATCTGGAAGCTAAAAAGAAATTGAATAATGTTTCAGGGGTTGAAAATATCGAAAAAGCCCGTGATAAGGGTGAAGAACTTCTAAACAGAAGAGTTTCCGAGGTTAATGATAAGCTCCGGAAATATATGCCTCATACCATACAGAGTACCATCCTTGTGGCTTTCACGGTGGTATCATTTACGCTGCTTCTGATCCTGGGATTAATGCTCTATACTCTTTTTGCCCGCCGTATGAGAAACGGCACCATAGAAGCCACGCAGCAGATCATGGAGCAGTCGGTGGTTAATCTTGAGGATTATCTTGTGAGTATGCGCCGTATCTCTGATGCCATGTACTATGATGTCATCAAGAATGCTGATCTCGAGAGGGATTCGGTTGATAATGAGATGAATATCATATATGAGGCTCACAAGGATAATCTGGTGAGCCTTTCACTGTTTATGCAGGATGGCACCCTGGTTTCTGCTTCACCCATCTCCAGCCTTAAGTCAGATCTCCGGGTGACTGACCAGAAATGGTTCACCTCGGCCTTTGAAAAAATGGAAAACCTTCATTTTTCGACGCCTCATGTTGAGAATCTGTTTCTGGATCCGGCATTCAAGTACAGCTGGGTCATTTCCCTGAGCCGGGTAGTGGAGCTTACCGAAAACGGAAGTCCGTCTCTCGGAGTGCTGCTTGTTGATATGAACTATTCAACCATCAAGCAGATGATGGAGCGTATTAATACGGACAGCACCGGTCAGTATATCTATCTTACGGATTCAAGCGGGAATATCATATATCATCCGAAGCAGATGCAGATAAACTATGAGATCATTAAAGAGAATAATATCAATAACGCTCATTATGCAGATGGTATACATGATGAAGTCTTTGGGGGTGAAAAAAGGCAGGTTATAGTTGACAGTATCTCCTATACGGGTTGGAAAATGATAGCAGTTCTTCCCGAAAAAGCTTACCAGATAGACATCAGCAATATGCGTTTTCTGGTAATACTCCTTATAGCCTGCGGATTTCTAATCATGATCTTTATCAATAAAATGATCTCAAGCCGCATTTCACGTCCCCTTAATCTTCTGAACAAATCCATAAGAAATATGGAAAACGGAGATATTTATCCTGAGGACATCTATGTCGGCGGAACCCGGGAGGTAGAGCATCTGGGAAAGACCCTGAGACATTCTCTCGGGCGTATCAATCAGCTTATGGATGATATCGTTATAGAGCAGGAGGAAAAGCGAAAGACTGAGATGGACGCCCTCCAGTCCCAGATAAATCCTCACTTTTTGTACAATACCCTGGATTCCATAGTCTGGATGATAGAGGGTGAGAAAAACAAGGATGCCGTGTTTATGGTTACACAGCTGGCAAGTCTTTTCAGAATAAGTCTCAGCAGAGGAAAAAACATCATTCCGGTGGAGCAGGAGATGAGGCATGCCGAAAACTATATGAATATCCAGAAGGTAAGATACAAGAATAACTTTAAGGTTACCTTCGATGTTCAGGAAGAGGTAAAAGCGTTTGCCACTATCAAGCTCATTGTTCAGCCCATCCTTGAAAATGCCATCTATTACGGCGTTGGTGATATGGATCCTGATGATGAGGGCGAGATCATTATCACTGCCAGATTTGTGCCTTATGGGGATGAAACTTATTTATCGAATGGCGATTATAATACATCGAAAAAAACCGATGATGGTAAAAATGGCTTAAATACTGTGACTTCTGCAGAAATGGATGAAAATAACATTTCCCTTGGGGATATTTATATAGAAGTAAAAGACAATGGATTTGGTATGCCTCCTGAGGTTTGCGAAAATCTTCTTAACGATTCAGAAGGAACAAAGAGACCGCAGAAGCACGGATCCGGAGTGGGACTTGTCAATGTGCACAGAAGAATCAAATTAAGATTCGGTGAGCAGTATGGTTTGAAGGTGGAATCGGAACCTGACGAGGGAACCTGCATTACCATACATATTCCTGCAGTGCCCTTTAATGAGGAAAATCAGAAGCTTTTGGAAAGCGGGCATTATAAATCCCTGAGAAACAAATCTACCCACGCAGCTTCAAGTGATTCATAAGGATCCCGAGGGATTCTTTCTATAAATAGGTGATGGATAAAAGTCATGAATGAAGATAAAGAATTCTTGCGACCTATCGTGGTAGCGACTCTTATAGTGATCATGTTTTGCCTTGTTATGCTCACAAAGGGTATAAATCCGGAAAACTATAAGATTTCTGTGATAGTCAGCAATTCTTCCGAAGGAAGATGGGTACCTTTTAAAGCAGGCCTCGAACAGGCTGCAAAGGATAATGGTATCGAGCTTGACTATGTGTATACAGATTATATAGACAATATCCAGGAGGAAGTGTCGCTTATAAATTCAAGGATTTCTCAGGGAGCTGACGGTGTCATAGCGGAGTTTTGTCTAAGTGAAGGTATACACGAAATTGTTTCTTCCATAAGCGCCAGGGTACCTGTGGAATTTGTGGTGACAACAGTTGAAGCTGATGCCGATGTCAGAGGTAATCACGCAACTGTAGCCCCGGATAATTATGCTGTGGGAAGAGCTATAGGTAATGAGCTGGTAATAGATTTAAAGAACCGGTCAGAGGAAGAAAGTATAAAGGTTGGAATGGTTTCAGGTAATCAGAAACAGTTCGGTATGCAGCAGAGACTAAAGGGGTTTATGGATGCAACTGAAAATCTTAATCTCGAGATAGTCTGGAATGTCTCCGAATCCCGATACACAGACGAAGATATAGAAAAGTCTGACGCAAAAAATCCTGCAGAGGTGATTGTGTGCCTTGATAATGACAGTATGGAGAAAGCAGTGGACTACTGCTCAAAAGCAAATACAGAAAATAAAAGTATCTACGGTTCAGGGTGCAGCGAAAAGCTTGTGTATTATATAGATTCGGGAATGATCGATTCCATGATACTCACCAATGATTTCAGCATGGGGTATCAAAGTCTTTCGGACCTTGCTTTAAAGCTTCAGAACCGCACCTCGGTGCTTGAGGATAGGGAAATAAGTTTCAGTGTTGTTAATAAGGACAATCTGTTTGGAGAGGATAACCAGCAGATACTGTTCCCCATAGTCCGCTGAACCCCAAGACCGGGATTTGTTTTTTCGATGATCAAGAGGAAGCATATGAAGAAAACATTGTTAATGCTTATGGCGGCGGGGGTACTTTTGACCCTTTATGGGTGCAGTGCCGAAGCTGTTCCTGAAAAGCAGGATAACGAAATGAAGATAGGCATCACGGTATATGACCGGTACGACACATTCATATCAGAGATACTTAAGGATCTGAATGAAGATGTTCTTTCGGCAAGAGCCGAAGCCGGGCAGGAGATAACATTGGAAATATATAACTCTTCCCAGAGCCAGTCCACACAGGATGATCAGGTTGAGGAAATGATAAAACACGGCTGCGATGTTATATGTGTGAATCTTGTTGACCGCACGGCACCTTCCAATATCATAGATGCAGCAAGGAATGCCGATATCCCTATAGTATTCTTTAACCGGGAGCTGGTGGATGAGGATATGCTGAGGTGGAATAAGCTCTATTATGTGGGGGCGGATGCATTTGAATCCGGAATCATGCAGGGAGAGCTGGCGGTTGACATTATAAAGAACGAAAACGTTGACAGAAACAATGACGGCGAGATCCAGTACGTTATCCTGGAAGGCGAGGCAGGTCATCAGGACGCCATAGTCCGCTCAGAGAACTGTGTAAACCGGATACGGGAGCTGGGAGTGAAGCTTGATAAGCTAGGATATGCCATTGCCAACTGGAATCGGGCTCAGGCTTCAAACCAGATGGAAAAGCTTATAAAAAACCATGGAGATAAAATAGAGTTCGTGTTCGCAAACAATGATGATATGGCCCTCGGAGTTATAGATGCATATAATGTTTCGGATATTCCCAGGTATAAGTGGCCCTATGTCATAGGCATAGACGGAACGGAACCCGGAAGGGCGGCTGTTAAGGAAGGCAGCATGGCTGCAACGGTCTATAATGATGCCCGTGGTCAGGCCGATGCCATCTTTAACCTTTCGAAAAGACTTGCTTCCGGCGAAAGCCTCGAAGGCCTGGGACTTCAGGGAGATAAATATATAAGGCTCCCCTATCGGAAGATCACAAAACAAAATGTTGACAGCTTCAAGGATTGAGGGTGTAGGCTTCTCCTATAACAAATCATTTTTATCACTTACAGCTTCTGACCAGTAGATATCACCGTGATCGATCATTTTTAAAAATGTTTGTCTGAAAATGTTTCGAAGTGGTGCACACTCTTCTGTATAACCAAACTTTTCCGGAAGGGTGAAGGTTACATCTATGATCTCAGAAGCTATTTTGCTGCCTAAACGCTTGTCATTTAAGCGCAGTAATCCAAAAGCAGTTGAGTCATAAGTGGTATCCCTGGTGCAGGACTTTATCCAAAATTCCGCAAATTGCGCCCACTCCTGACATAGAATGTCATCTGCAACAAAATCAATAACAAGAAGATCCCTGAGGCATCTTGTCACATCCTTTCTTACTCTGTTTCTGTTCAGAAAGTTGATACCCATACGTGAGTCTGTGAGAAGATTCAGCCAGGCCATAGCAAATCTGTCTGCACGAGTCTGATTTTTTATAGCTTCAGGGTAGCGTTTAAGGAGGATTTCAAGCCTTCTTTCATTGTCTGAAAAAAATTGCCTGTATTCATCCTCAGAAGCAAATCCGTCTATAATTTTTGGATCGACAGATTCCTGAAAGGATTCATAATTATCCGATAGGGAGATCAATTCGCGAAGTACTCTTTCCCGGTCATCTATATCGGCTATGTCATAATACTGTTTAGCCCAGTCTTTTTTTAAGTTTAAATTGTCTTTAATGATCTGATTTAAAAGCATGTGATTTTTAATCCGATCTCTGTTCCGTAATTGATTTTTTCATAATTCTATCATCAAAACTTTAAAAACTACAGATATATAAAACTATTGACGAAAAAGATAGTCAATGTTATCATGTTCACAAAATAGCGGAAGGAGTAAAAAATGAACAAGAAATCAACATTTGACAAAAACAGAATAGATTGGTTTATAACTTTGGTTCCGTTTCTTCTTATAGGATTGATGTGCGTGTTCTTCTTTGTGGTGCCTCAGAACTCTAATGTCATCATTAACAATATAAGAAGTTTTCTTGGTGACAGCTTCGGAGTTTATTATCTTTTCATAGGACTTGCCTTTGCGGTGATCTCCATCTACATTGCCTGCTCTGATATCGGAAATATAGTATTGGGTGAGCAGGACGAGAAGCCCAAATACAGTTTTTTTGCCTGGGGCTCAATGATGTTCACCTGCGGACTTGCGGCAGATATACTTTTTTATTCTCTTTGTGAGTGGATACTTTACTGGGTGGATCCTCATACTAAAGAAATGGGTGACCTTATGGACTGGTCAAGTACCTTTACACTTTTTCACTGGGGACCTATCCCATGGGCCTTCTATCTGGTGCTTGCTGTAGCCTTTGGCTTTATGCTCCATGTTCGTAAGCGTAAAAGACAGAAGTATTCAGAGGCCTGCAGACCACTTCTCGGAAGATATACAGACAGATTACCGGGAAAACTTATCGACCTTCTTGCGGTATTTGCCCTCCTTGCGGGAACAGCCACAACCTTTTCCGTTGCAACCCCGCTGCTCAGTCAGGTTATAAAATCACTTACAGGTCTTAACATCTCGGAAAGATCCATAACCATATTCATACTTGTTGTGACCTGTATTATCTACACTTACTCGGTAATGAAAGGAATGCTTGGCATTTCCATACTTGCCAATGTCTGCACCTACCTGTTTTATGGCCTGCTGGTTTACGTGCTCCTCTTAGGAGGCCAATGCAAATTCATCATCGAAACCGGCTTCGCAGCAATGGGAAGACTTGCTCAGAACTTTATAGGTCTTTCAACCTACACTGATCCTCTCAGAACCACAGGCTTCGCAGAAAACTGGACCATATTCTACTGGGCTTACTGGATGGTATGGTGCGTTGCGGCCCCCTTCTTTATCGGAAGCATCTCCAGAGGCCGTACAGTCCGCCAGACAATTCTCGGTGGATATGTTTTCGGAATGGGCAGTACCTTCGTAAGCTTCATAGCACTGGGAAATTACGGACTGGGACTTCAGGTAACTGGAAAGCTTGATTCGGTGGCTATATATGAAGCAACCGGTGACCTTTACATTACCATCATAGAAATACTTAAGCAGCTTCCGCTGTCAGCTTTGGTAATGGTGGTTCTGGTTGTGGCCATGATCGCATTTTATGCAACATCCTTTGACTCCATAACACTTGTGGCCGCACAGTACAGCTATAAGGATCTCAAAGAAGACGAAGAACCTAAGGATATAATCAAAGCCTTTTGGTCAGTAATGCTTATCCTCCTTCCGGTTGCACTGGTATTTTCGGAAAGCTCCATGGCCAATATACAGTCGGTAAGTATCATCGCAGCATTTCCCATAGGACTTGTGATCGTGCTCATAACCGCAGCATTTATGAAAGATGCCAGAGTATTTATCAGGGAACTGAGGGGAGAATGCGTTGAGGCAGTGGAAACCACCGAACAGACAGCGCCGGCTGAGAAAGCATTTGCACCAAAAGATGACGACGATTTATCAGATGAGAAAATTGAAGAAATCATCGGTAACTGGGAATATATCTATGGTGATAGATAAATATATGTGATAGAATGCTCGTGTTGCGACCACTGCAGCACGAGTTTTTTTAATGTAGTTATCCACCGGGGACGGTTCTCTCCGGCGAGAACCGTCCCCGGTGGATTTCTTATAAAGGAGCCGATCAGATATGCATCTGTATGTCAGAGATAAACGGCGAAAAACATGCGTTTATAAAGGAGAAAATATATGCTTCAGGGCTTTTTTAATTACGACAATCCCATCTGGCGCTTCGTCGGAAGACTGGGAGATATGATACTTCTTAATGTACTGTGGATCTTATGTTCCCTGCCCATCGTCACCATAGGAGCCTCAACAACCGCATTATATTACTGCACATTAAAGATAGTGAGAAACGAGGACGACGGAGACATTAAAATGTTCTTTAAATCCTTCAAATTGAACTTTAAGCAGGCCACCATCATATGGATACCAATGCTTCTTTTGGGCATGCTCCTTGTCTTTGATTTTAACTTCTTCGGAACCGCACTTGCGGGAGCAGGAATTGCAAGGATACTGCTGCAGGGACTCACCATAGCCATGATAGTCATCTGGATCTTCGTATTCACCTATGTATGGCCCCTCCTCAGCAGATTCGACAACACCGTTAAAAACACCGTCACCAATGCAGCCTACATGTCCATACGCTACCTCGGATCCACACTGTCAATGCTCATAAGTGATGTCATCGTCATCGCCGTCGGCTACGTGGCCCTCTACTACATGGCCTGGATAACCGCCTTCATGGTACTCATGGGCTACCCCCTTCTCGCCTGGATAAACTCCACCATGCTGGACCACATATTCGAAAAATACATGCCCAAAACCGACCCTTCAAAAGATAAAGAAGTCCGCCCCATCCTCCAGGACCTGAACCTCGACGGCACCCTGAAAGAAGGCACTTCAGAAGATACTGCCCATGACCTGGAAAATTTGAAAAACAAAAATGAGGAATAGTATATAACATTTAACCGGACATATGTAGAGTAGAGTCAGAGTGCAGCCATGTAAAGCCGTAAAGCTGAGTCGAGAAAAATCATAAAAGCCCCTCTTAGAACCACTTGGTCCCCTTTTCCTTAGCCCCCTCGCCAAGTCAGATTTTTTATAAAGAAAACATCTGACATTGGCGAGGGCCTAGTGGTTCTTAGAGGGGCTTTTATAGATTTTTCCGACGAAGCTTTCCGGTTTTACATGGCTGCACTCTGGCTCGACCGCTATCCACTGTTCATATCCCGTTCACAATTGTTTACAAATTATTCAAAAGAAAAACATAGTTTGTTCATTGATGATTTTTATAGTAAAGACAGGATAACGAAATAGGTTATCAATAGTTAATAAGATTTTTTTCATAATACTCGGGCAGGGACCATTGGTCACCTGCCCTCCTCCCTTTTATAAGGCAAAAAATAAACGTCATGAAGCTCATGGCCCGATAAAGTTCAAGAACAGTCGGGTGATACTTCATGACGTTATATTTATTTTATAGTTGCGGGACCGGGAGTGATTTCCTCGGCAGTGGCTGCAGCAGGAGCTACAACAGGGGCAATCTCAGAGAATGACACAACAGGATCCAAAGCCGATTTCGCATCCTGCTTTCTGTAATCCCTGGGAGATAAACCGAAAGCCTTGTGGAAGGCATCCTTAAAATAGTTGGCATCACTAAAACCGTTATTTAATGCAACCTCCGTAATGGTATGGTCCGTATGGGCAAGCTCGATGGCAGCCTTATTGAGACGGACAAAAGTAAGATACTCATGAACACCGATACCGGTGTCTTCCTTAAACTTTCTCGAAAGATAATTCGGGCTGAAACCGCTGGCATTCGCAATATCATTAAGCCTTATCTTTTGATTGAAATTTTTCTTGATGAAAGTGGCAGCCAGGCTCAGCTGACGGTTAGTGGTATGAAGTTCATCCAGAAGACTTGCATCTATATCCTGGGAGAATCTTTTAATGATAATTATAAGCTGGATGAGGCATAACGAAAGCATGGCAGGGCTCACTCTTTCATCATTGAAACGCTGCTCTGCCTCCATATTCTGTAAAATGTGTTCCACATGTACCTGATACATGGCCGGTATCTGTAAAATATAGGTATTTTTACGTTCTGCCAGAGTATCATATATAAACTGTGTGTTGGGGAATATTACATCCTCTTCACGGAATAATATTACAGTGCGCACCGATTGCTGCTTCGAGGTGTAGTGCACGCTGTGGGTGGTGTTTGGCGGTATAAGGAGAACACTTCCCGGAACCAGATTATAGAAGTGGGATTTTATAAAAAAATTGCAGCTTCCCTTATTGAGATAAAACAGCTCATAATGGTTATGTACATGAGGTTCAATCATCTCAAAATTCCGGTCTCTTGACTTGGTATCAATAAAAACTCTGTTAATTGTATATCCGATAATTGCCATACTAAACCTCGAAATAAGTAGTTATTATCATTATAATGCTTTGTAGTACATATTTATAATACTAAAAAGAAACTATAAAAGGATAATTATTCAGTGTTTTACCATATTTCAAACAAAAAAATAATTGATTCAATTTGTGAAATAGGATATGCTATTAAAGGACTTCAATGAGTCTAACTATTCTATACTCTATACTATCAGGATTGAGACCCGATTACCCCTCACTCAAGCCGGGCCTCACATAATCCTGAGAACTAAATTCTAATCCTGCAAACCAAAATCGTGATCACGATTTTGGTTTTTTTTATGTTCGCGCGGTTTTATATACCGGGGACGGTTTTCACCGGCTGGAACCGTCCCCTTTGGAAAACTGTGTGGATTATAGTTCCATTAAAACTTATAAAAATAAATAAAGTTCCGAGATAAATAATAAGTGACCCTAATTTTGATACGGGTTTAGGTTTAAAGCTTATCAGGGAGCGAAACTATATGAAAAGATATTTATTCGGAATTACATTTGGGTTAGCGGCGGTATCAATGCTTTCCGCCTGCGGTATCAAAGACGAGGTTGTGGAAAAAGCTTTTAATGTTGACATGAAAGAGCTTAACAATATCGCTGAAAAAAATGATTCAGAGAAGGAAGAAGATTCAACTACAGTCCAGCAGAAATCTTTAAAACTGTTTAACGGTAAAGGTGAAGTGGATGCTCAGATCAGAGAGCTGGCTCAAAAATATAAAGCGGAAACAGGCGTGAATGTGGAAGTTGAGTCCGCGCAGGCCGGAGTTGATGTCCAGGCGACACTGAAAGCCTACTATCTTTCTGACAAGATGCCGGATATTTTTGTATGCGAATCTTCCGGTTTTGCAAACTGGGAAGGTCTTCTTGAAGATCTCAGTGACCAGGCCTGGGTAAAGGATACAGAAGCGGAGTATGTTGACAAGAACTACGGAACCCTTGGATTCCCTTATGCCACAGAAGCTATAGGTCTCATATATAATGCAGACCTTCTTTCGAAGGCCGGAATAGACCCTGAAACCCTGACGAGTCCCGAGCTTGTGAGGAAAGCATTTGAAACCCTTGACAGTAAAAAGGATCAGCTTGGGCTTACTGCTGTGGTAGGCTACTGTGCGGAAGATGAGAATCTCAGCTGGTCAACCGGAAACCACATATTCGGAAATTATATCGATGCAGGTCTCGACAGATCCGACACCACCTACATCGATATGATCAACAACGATCATACCATAGATAAAAACAGATTCCTGAAATTTGCCGAATTTATTAATCTTCTTCAGGAATTCAGCGATCCCGCTCTTCTTGTCAGCGGAACTTACGATAATCAGGTAAAGAATTTTGCCTCCGGAAAATATGCATTTGTAACCCAGGGTTCCTGGATCGGAGCCGTTATGACGGGAAATAATGCGCAGGAATATGAAAAGGCAGGACATTTCAAAGTAGGAATGCTTCCATATGTTTTTGATAAGGGAGTTGACACCATACTTACGAATCCACCTTCCTGGTGGGCAGTTCTGAAAGAGGGTAATGCCGAAGAAGCAAAGGCATTCCTCCAGTGGTGCGCAGGAGATTCCGGACAGAAGATACTGGTTGAGGATGCCGGATTTGTGAGTCCTTTCACATCCTGCAAGTATGTGGCATCGGATCCGTTTGCACCGGTGGTATCCTCATATATCGCATCCGGAAAAACTTCAAACTGGCACTGGATGGATATGAAGGAAGGCATCGCAGCCAATGCCCTTGGCAAGGTATTTAACAGATATGCCCGTGGAGACATGGATGCTGAAGGATTTACTTCCGAGATAGCAAAAGCTGTAAAGAATTACTATAAGTAAGGAACGGAGGAACATAATGGATAACTTTATGGTGGCTAAAAATGCCGGAATTAAAGAAAAAAAGCTTAAAGTAAGAAAGAGTCCTTTGTTTTTCTGCACGGTAATGTTTCAGATTAGTGCTATAAATATCGTAATGCTTATCGCATTCATGTTTGTGATGAGGATGCTTATAGGACAGATGCAGCAGCAGACTCTGAACAGCAGGTCAATGTCTCAGTATGTTCTGTCTCTCAGTACAGAAGAAGCAGAACTTAAGTCAGATGTCATGTCCCTGTATGATCAGGCAATAGGCTACGTATCGGCAAAAGCCGACGAGACACGTGTAGCTCTTCTCCCTGAGATTCAGTCTACAAGAACTATTATAAGTGAGGATATTTCCGAGCTTAAAAAACAGCTGGATGCGGATTCACAGGCCGAGGCATTAGCATCTCTTCAGGAGATACAGAAACAGTATGACCGGCTTAATGTAATGATCGATGAATCCATTGCAGCCATCGATCAGGGTAATCAGGATACAGCCTATGATATACTTTTTAACAGGGCGGAGCTCCAGAAGGTAGCCATATTCCACTCCTGCAAGGTTATAGATGAAGCCGTTACAGCTGAGGCTGACAACAGTAATCTGGAAATGATGCTGATGCTGAAAAACGGAATAGAAGCTGCCATCCGGGGTACAGGACTCTTTATCCTCCTTATAGTATTTAACTTCCTTCTTAACTATTTCGGAATAGTGAGAAAGATAAAGAACATCTCAAGAGAAGTAAGTGATATCATCGGAAAGATAGAAAAGGGTGAGGGAGATCTGACCACAAGAATCTATACCAGAAGTGCATCGGAACTTGTTTATATCATAAACGGCATTAACCTCTTCATAGAGACCCTTCAGAATGTCATGAAGGAGGTTAAGTCCGGTGTTGAGGTACTTAATACTTCCACCGAAACAGTTACAATGAAGCTCAACAAGTCAAACGGAAATGTACAGAGTACCTCCGCTGCCATGGAAGAGCTCAGCGCCAGCATGCAGTCGGTTTCAGAGATGGTATCCTCCATCAATGATCAGGTAATGGAAGTAAAGGCCTCAACGGATGAGATAAACCGTGAAGCAACCGGCGGAAGAGAAACCGCATCAGGCATCAAGTTGGAAGCTGATGAGATAAAGCAGCATGTTACGGAGAGAAAGCAGGGCATGAGCGTGAAGGTAAGCGAACTCAGTGAAGTGCTTGCAAAGTCTCTTGAAGATTCCAAGAAGGTTAAGGAAATCAATACACTTACCAAGAACATACTTGATATAGCGGAAAAGACCAATCTTATCGCCGTTAATGCTTCCATCGAGGCAGCCCGTGCCGGACAGGCAGGAAAGAGCTTTGCGGTAGTTGCTTCCGAGGTCAGCAATCTGGCTGCAAACTCCAAGAAGACTGCTAATGACATCCAGAGTATAAGCAAGGATGTTACATCTGCTGTTGAGGAGCTTGCATCTAATGCCCAGATGGTTCTGGATTTCATTAAGACGGATGTAACTAAGGATTACGACAGCTTCGTTGAGACCGGAAACAAGTACGAAAATACGGCAGATACCATGAATACGATGCTTGTCACATTTAAAGATAAGGCGGATTATCTCAATGGTATAATGTCTGATATGGCAAATTCCGTATCCTCCATCACAAATTCCGTATCCGAGAGCTCACAGGCCATCACCCTTTCCGCTCAGAATACCATGGAGATAGTAGGCGATATGAGTGGAATCTCAGAGGCTATGGATCACAATGTTGAAGTAACAGGAAAACTTAACGCCGCAACCAGAAAGTTTGTTGAGGTATAAAATTTTAAAAAAAATAGCACAAGACATCTTGAAGATTTCAGATGTCTTGTGCTATACTTCTAATTGCTTTTGAAAGCGCTTACAAAAAGTGGGCGTGTCGTAGAATAAATGAGTTTAATTAACTGATGAACAGTATTTTTTTCAGTTTAAAATGGAGGAAGATATGGATTTAAATTTAAGACCGGCAAATGAGTGTACATTTGATGCAGCTTCTTTGGGAGAGGTTATGCTCCGTCTTGATCCGGGTGAAGGCAGGATCAGAACAGCAAGATCCTTCCGTGCGTGGGAAGGCGGCGGAGAGTACAATGTTATCCGCGGACTTCGTAAGTGCTTCGGACTTAAGACAGCAGTTATCACAGCTCTTGCTGACAACGAGGTAGGTCATCTTGTAGAGGACTTCATGATGCAGGGCGGTGTTGATACATCACTTGTTAAGTGGATGGATACAGATGGAATCGGCAGAGTTTGCAGAAACGGACTTAACTTCACAGAGAGAGGTTTCGGTATCCGTGGAGCAAAGGGTTGCTCAGACAGAGCAAACACCGCTATCTCAAAGGCAAAGCCTGAAGATTTCGACTTTGACTATATCTTTGGTGAGCTCGGTGTTCGCTGGCTCCATACCGGCGGAATCTATGCAGCTCTTTCAGAGCAGGCTTCAGAGACTGTTATCGCAGCCATCAAGACAGCAAAGAAGTACGGCACAATCGTTTCTTATGATCTTAACTACCGTCCTTCAATGTGGTCAGCTATCGGCGGACAGGCAAAGGCTCAGGAAGTGAACAAAGAAATCGCAAAGTATGTTGACGTTATGATCGGTAACGAGGAAGATTTCACAGCCTGCCTTGGCTTCAAGATCGAGGGACAGGATGAGTCTCTTAAGGAGCTTAATGTTGACGGCTACAAGAAGATGATCAACGAGGCTGTTAAGACATATCCTAACTTCAAGGCTGTTGCCACAACACTTCGTACTGTTCACACTGCAACAGTTAATGACTGGTCAGCTCTTTGCTGGGCAAACGGCGAAATCTATAAGGCAGCAGATTACAAGGGTCTTGAGATCATGGACCGTGTAGGCGGCGGTGATTCCTTCGCTTCAGGACTTATCTACGGACTTATGACAACCGGCGATGCCGAGAAGGCTGTAAACTATGGTGCAGCTCACGGCGCACTTGCCATGACAACTCCTGGTGACACCACAATGGCTACAAAGAAAGAAGTTGAAGCCGTTATGGGTGGTGCAGGAGCTCGTGTACAGAGATAAACTCTCATTAAATTTACTGACTCGATAAACTCTTTTCTATAAATAACCTAAAACAGGAAAGGCAGGCTGAAAGGCCTGCTTTTTCTGTTTTATGGTATCTCCTGTGGATTTCCTTCAGGATTTTAATTCCGGGATCCGTGTGGCACTGCGTTTTGGCATTTGCAACTAATAAAACCTGAAAACAGTGATTTTTGTATGCATAATTGGACTTGTGATTTAAGCCAAATGAATTATACTAAATTTCGGTAACACAATTCGGACGCGAGGGTCCTTAATTGAATATGGAGGGTAAAGATGGCAGATTTTAAACCGGTCAAGGAAGGTAAAGTACGTGAGATCTATGATCTCGGTGACAAGCTTATCATGGTGGCTACTGACAGAATTTCAGCATTTGACGTGATTCTTCATAACCAGATCACCGATAAGGGAAGAGTTCTTACTCAGATGTCAAAGTTCTGGTTCGATCTCACAAAGGATGTTATTCCAAACGATCTGATCTCAGTTGATAACGATGATATGCCGGAGTATTTCCAGAAGCCTGAATTTGATGGCAGAGCAACACTTTGCAAGAAGCTTGAGATGATACCTATTGAGTGCATCGTGCGCGGATACATCACAGGATCAGGATGGGAGAACTACAAGAAGGACGGCACCATCTGCGGATTAAAGCTTCCTGAGGGACTGGTTGAGTGCCAGAAGCTTCCCGAGCCGCTTTACACACCATCCACAAAGGCTGATCTCGGAGACCATGATGAGAATATCAACTTCGAGCAGTCCATAGAAGTCCTTGAGAAGGCATTCCCCGGAAAGGGAAAAGAGATTGCCACAAAGATCAAGGATGCAACACTCGCTGTTTATAAAAAGTGTGCTGATTATGCTCTTTCAAAGGGAATCATTATTGCAGACACAAAGTTTGAGTTTGGTCTCGATGAGAACGGCGAAGTAGTTCTCGCTGATGAGGTTCTCACACCTGACAGCTCCAGATTCTGGAGACTCGATCAGTATAAGGAAGGCCAGGGTCAGTCCTCCTTCGATAAGCAGTTTGTTCGTAACTGGTTGAAAGCAAATCCTGATAACAATGCTACCCTCCCTCAGGATATTGTTGATAAGACAGTTGACCTCTATAAGGAAGCATATACCATGCTTACAGGCAAGACACTGTAAAAGTATTGTAACAAGTACAGCCGGTGGACCATGGGCTGAACTGCTGTAAAGTATCTAAATAAAAACAAAGAGCGGCACAAGAGATGTCTTGTGCCGTTCTTTTTTTGTATGGTAAAATCACGTAAATATAGTTAGTTTGAATATTAATTTTACAGTGTTCTCCGACTTTTTGTGCACTTTTGTATACAAGATATGGGTTAAGGGGAATGATTTATAAAGAGGTCGGTCACAAGGGCATAGTATGGCATGGATAAAAGACCGGGGTTTTAAAGGAGAGATACCATGAATTCAAAAGATGATATCGATTTAAAGAAAAAAGGCTCTGAGCACAGTGGATATACGGAAGATGTAGACATTCCCGGCCTGGATTCCGACGGAAGCAGTCTTAAAAAGGAAGACTACACCGTTAAGCCCATGATACAGGAATTAATGGAAATACATGTCCGTACCGAAGGAAAGGACATAGACGAAGAAGAGCATAAGAAGAGAGAGTATTTCAACAAAATAGTTGAAAAGGCTGCGGGAGAAACAAAAATAGATGAGGACAGACCGGTAAAGGAAGCGGAAGGCTCAATCCTCTATCGAATCTGGTCCAGAGTAAATAAGGAGAGTCCCGCACCGGAAGATCACGTTGAGAAAAAGGTTGAGTACATTGAGCTTTTCTATGATCTGATTTTTGTGTACAGCCTGAGAACTATCAACGCCATTTTCCATAGCTATGAAGAATCCTTCCCGCCTGCGGAAGCCATACTGACATTTATATTCCTTACCGCGGTAGTCATGCAGGTCTGGATGTTCACCACCATGTTTTTCAACAGATACGGAAGGAAGGCACTGAGAGATTACATCAGCATTTTGATCAACATGTACCTTTTGTACTACATGGCCAGCGGTTCCAACCTTCACTTTCTTGATCATTATAATCGCTACCACATTGCCTGGGCACTGATAATGCTGAATATTGCCTACAGAAGCTGGGATAAGCTGCGATTTGCTACGAGACTGGATGAAATCGATAAGGAAATCCTAAGGAATAACGTAACCATCCTGACCTTCGAGTTTGCGTTGATCGTTATTTCAATCCCGGTTTATCATTTGACGGGAATAGTGATTTCACCGGTTGCGCTGATAGTAGGATACATCGGAAAGCTAAAGGAGCACACGGCTTATGACAAAAGACCCTGTGATTTCCCTCATTTTGCGGAAAGAAACCTGCTGCTGGTCATCCTGACCTTCGGAGAAATGATCATCGGTATCTCCGGCTTCTTTAAGGAAGAAACAGGCATCTGGCTCAATGTTTCCTCATTCCTTGTAGTCATAGGCATGTTCCTGAGCTACGGATTCTTTTATGACAACGTACTTGACCATCATAAAAGGACCTCGGGCCTCGGTTTCCTGGTGATACATGTTATCATGATCCTGGCCATCAACTCCACCACCATTGCCCTTGAACTGATGTCAAGACCTCTGGTGCCCCTGTTTCCGAAGACCATATGGATGGTCATCACCATGACCATCTACTATATCTGCATTCTTTCCATAGAGAGGTATGCAAAGGAACATTTTAAGTTTGGATTTGATTCTATGGCGAAGATATTCCTGATTCTTGCGGCATACACCGGTCTGATGCTTATATTCGGATATAATCAGGCTGTAGGTGCACTTATAACAGTGGTATTTGTATTCGGCATCTTCTTCCTGTTCCTGAGAAGACACCATATACGTCTCAAAGAAATGAAGGTCGGCGGATATATCGAATAAATACTATAGATAACCCTATCATCGACAGCAGAGGATCTCCGCTGTCGATGTTTATTTATGGAGTTATCCCCGGTGGATAACTCTAAAAATAAAACAGTTGAGTTGTAAGGATTTAAATGATAAAATAACAACGTACATTTGTTTGAAATTTAAGGTTTGGTTTTGATAAATGAAGATTATACATTGCGCAGATCTGCATCTTGACAGCAGATTAAATACACACCTGGATGAGAAGAGAGCAAAGGAACGCAGGCAGGAGCTTCTGGGCACCTGGCTAAGGCTTCTGGAATATGCTTCAAAGCAGCAGGTTTCAGCAATTCTTATATCCGGCGATATGTTCGATACGGCAGCAGTCAGCGGGACAACTGCCAATGCTGTCATCGGCAGCATAAGAAACCATCCGGAAATTGTTTTCTTCTATTTAAAAGGAAATCATGACACGGATACCTTTTTGAACAGGGCAGAAGCATTACCGGAGAACATGTATACCTTTAATGATTCATGGAGGATGTTCAGACTGTCAGGGAACATAGTTGTATCAGGAAGAGAACTGAGTACAAGCTTTGCGGGAGCACAGCTTCCGGAGAACTGGGCGGCGAGAACCCTGAAGCTTAAAGAAGAAGACTTCAATATCGTTATGCTCCACGGTCAGGTTATAACAGGATACAGTACTGAAAAACCGGCGGAAACGGACGAAGATATATATATTTCCGACTACGCGGAGCATAATATAGATTACATGGCTCTCGGACATATTCACAAGTACAGTGAAGGCCGGATAGACGGGAGAGGTATGTGGTGTTATCCGGGATGCCTTGAAGGAAGAGGTTTTGATGAGTGTTCAAGGCATGGCTTCATAATGCTTGACATAAATGAAGAGACCCATGAAGTGAAGCGTCAGATGATCGATTTCAGTACGAGACATCTCTGGCTGGTGCCCGTGGACATAACAGGTCTGGAAACCTCTATTGATATAGTAAACAGAACTAAGGCAGAGCTGTCGCTGCTTGGCGGAGTGCCTGCTTCCTCAGAGGAGATAAAAAATTTAGACAGCGATGCCATAAAAGAAATCCTTGAGGAGTCAGGGGGCGGTCGGCTGAAACCGGAAGATATGGTAAGAGTTATCCTTAAGGGAGAGCTTGATATCACGGCCGAAAAAAATATGACATTCATAAGAAGTCAGCTTGATTCCATGTTCTACTATACAGAAGTAGTTGATGATACCCGCCGGACTGTTGACTACCGGATCTTTGAGAATGACAGATCCCTGAAGGGAGAATTCATAAGATCAGTCCGTGAAGATATGGAAATCGGTGATGAGTTAAAGGCCGAGATCATAGAATGCGGCATAAAGCTGCTTATAGGAAGCTAATAAATGAAACTTATCAGTGCAAAAATAGAAAATTTCGGAAAGCTCCGGAACCGGAGTATAGATTTTAGTGAAGGTCTCAATGTTTTCCTGAGGGAGAATGGCTTCGGGAAGACAACATTGGCATCCTTCATAAGAGTTATGTTTTACGGACTCTCAGGGGACAGAAAATCCCAGGACGGGGATAGTGACCGGAAGAAATACAGACCCTGGCAGGGAGGCAGCTTCGGAGGAGAGCTGGTGATTCAGCTTACCGGAGGAAGAACCTACCGTATAGTACGTTCCTTCGGAGAAAGAAAGGCTCAGGATACCTTTTCGTTGTATGACGCCGAAACAAACCTTATTTCAACGGATTTCAGTGAGAACATAGGTGAAGAGATCCTGAAGATAGACGAAAGATCCTTCAGGAGAACTGTTTTTATAGGGCAGCAGGAACTGGAAACAGGTATGACCTCTCAGATCAATGCCAAGATTGGCAATGTTTCCGAAGACCCCGAAGACATGAACCGCTACGAAACGGTCATGGAAAACATAAAGGATGAGATAAATAACCTGTCCCCCAACAGAAGAACCGGAAGCATATTCAAAAAACGCATGGAGCTGGAGATCCTTCAGTCTGAATTTAAAAACAAGGAAGCCCTGGAGAAAGAACTTACCGGCAGTGCGGAGCGGTTAAAAAATCTCGGAGATGAACAGAGAACCAGAGCAAAAAACATAGAGATACTAAACAGCCGTGCCATGGCTCTCAGTCAGTATCAGGATACACTTAAAGACAAAATGAAATATGAAGACCTTATAGAGGATATTTCAGAGTGTGAAAAGAGACTGATGGAGATACAGAGAAGACATTTCGGAGCTGAAGCCGACACCCTTACTCCGGAGGAAAGAAGTTCCCGGCTTAATCACGACATGAGGGAGCTGGATGTTCGCTTCCGTAATGGTGTACCGGGAGAAACTGAGCTAAGAGGTATCGAAAAAAGGATATCACGTATACAGTTCCTCCATGAAAAGCTTGACCTTATGGAGCAGGCCGGCCTCCGGACTCGTGGAAAAGGCTATGGCGGAGAATTTTCAAATCTGACCGGAATCATGGTATGTATCCTTTCGGTGATCCTGATCATCATCGGAGCCTACATGATATTCACGGATCTCAGCCTCGTGATAGGAGTATGCATACTGGCAGCAGGATTATCCATGCTCATCATAATGCTTATCTCTCAGGCAGTCTCCGGAAACCATGGTCATAAAAGCTCAGGTGGAAAAGAGAGACACCGCCAGACTATAGACGAAGTTTACGAAGAGATAGATAAACTGACTTCTGAAGTAGTTATGTATCTGATGAGATATTACCCAAAAGCTGACTTTTCGGATCCCGACAATGTTGATTTCGAAGCCTTCAGAAGTCTGGGAAACGATATCCTGAGATACAACAGACTATGTGATATAAAAGGCTTTGCCGAAGAACTGGCTCTAAAGAGACGGGAGAAGGCAGAGTTTGAACAGACCCATGATATAGAGAAATTAAGAAATGCCATGAGACCCGGAGAAGATGGTGAAAGCTTTGAAACCCTTAGCCGTAAGCTTCAGGAAACCACAGAGGAATACAATGAAGCAGTTGAAACCATCAACAGATTAAAACTGCATTCACAGAACATAGAAAAAGAACTTGAAAAGATTTATGAAAAGGAAAGACAGTATGTTCTCGGCCTGGATGAGCTCCGGGAGCTGGAACAAAGATACAACCTTCTGATACTGACAAGAGACCATATAGAAGAAGCCCATAACAATTTCACAAAAGAATATATGGCGCCCCTTATGTCTGCCTTTGAAAAGTTTTACCGTATCCTCATCAATACCAACGGTCTCAGAGAAATACCTTATCGCATGGATGCTCATTTTAACGTGAATTTCATAGCAGAAGGTCGTGAGCACAGCACCCAGCTCCTCTCCGCAGGCTTCCGCAACATGGTGGAACTTGCCCGTAGAATGGCCTTCATTGTAGCCATGTATCAAAAAGAAAAACCCTTCATCCTACTGGATGACCCCTTCGTAAACCTGGACGATTACAAAATCCCCGGCGCAATGCAATTCCTCGACGAAATCGCCCGGTCCTACCAGGTAATTTATTTCACTTGTCATGAAAGCAGACAATAAAAAGCAAAAACTCAACAGGTATAGATAGAGTAAGAGCCGGAAGGCATCTATTAAAAAACGTTGAGCGAGGACGAGAAAAATCAAAATCGAACCCCTTAGAGGCTCTTGATCCATTTTCCTTAGCTCCCTCGCCAAGTCGGATTTTTCATAAAGAAAATATCTGACATTGGCGAGGGTCTAGAGCCTCTTAGGGGTTCGATTTTAGATTTTTCCGCCGCAGCGATTCGTTTTTTAATAGATGCCTTCCGGCTCGGCCGGTTACTTCTTCCGCTGCTTTTTGCTTTCAGCCTCTGCTTCCCACTCCAGATTCTGGGAAACCGTTGACTCCTGATTGTCGATATGCTCCTTCATGAGAGTCTTGGCACGAATGATATCACGGATCTTGATAGCCTCAAGAATCTTCTCATGCTCATTGATAAGAGTACCCCTCTGAGCCTCATCCTTAATATACTCCAGACGATATCTGTACATCTGCTCACGAAGATTATTGATCATCTGAACAAGCTTATCATTGCGGGTAGCCTTGTAAATAATGTCATGATAGGCTTCATCAGCTTCCGCAATCTCCATTTCAGAGCCATTATTCTCAACAACCTTTTTGAAATGGTCTTCCGCATCTGCAAGCTCCTTTAACTCCTCATCATTGATACGCTGACAGGCCAAATCTGTAGCAAGCTCCTCGAGTGCGCCGCGAACCTCAAGAACATCCTGTAAACTCTTGTGGGAAATCTTGGCAACCTCGGCACCACGCCTCGGAATCATGATAACAAGACCCTCAAGCTCCAGCTTACGGATAGCCTCTCTTATAGGCGTGCGGGAAACCCCAAGCTTTTCAGCAAGCTGAATCTCCATGAGACGCTCACCGGGTTTCAGCTCCCCCTTAAGGATTGCCTGTCTCAAAGTATTGAAAACGAGATCTCTGAGAGGAAGATACTCGTTCATGTTAACTGTGAATTCACTCATCAAGGTTTTGTCCTCCAAAATTTTATAGGTTAGATTATCTCCGGAATAAAAAATCGTCATATCAGCGCCAGGGCTCTGTAAGATAGACCTGCTTGGCGAGATTCCTGTATTTTCCGAATCGCAAAGCTTCATAGCATTTTTTGGCTTCGGCAACATCACTGAAAATACCGAATACCGTAGGACCTGAGCCGGACATGATTGCATTTACGGCTCCAAGCTTCTTCATGGCATCTTTTATAAGCTCTATTTCCGGATATTTTTTGCATGTAACTGTCTCCAGGATATTTCCCATATTTACGGCAACTTCAGTAACATCCTGCTTTTCAAGGGCAGCTATCACGGCATCAACGTCCGGATGAGCTTCTGCCGGCAGGTCATTAACATGAAGATTCTGATATACAAACTTAGTTGATACGGAAATCGCCGGCTTTGCAAGCACTATGGGACAGGACGGCAGCTTCTTAAGAGGTGTGAGTACTTCGCCGATTCCTTCAGATAAGGCAGTACCCCTCGTAAGGCAGAATGGCACATCCGCTCCAAGCTTAACTCCACGTAACTTAAGATCTTCTGTGGATAATCTCAGATTAAAGAGCTTATTCATTCCGTAAAGAACAGAAGCCGCATCGGTTGATCCTCCTGCCATTCCGGCAGAAACGGGGATCACCTTTTTTAACTGCATTGAAACGCCCTCTTTGATATCGAACTCATCAATGAGCATCCTGGCTGCGCGGTACATAAGATTGTTCTCATTGACAGGCAGAAACGAAAGGTTGGTTGTAAGCTTTATTTCCGGATCCTTTGTTTTCTGCATGTCGATATTGTCATGGAGCTTTACGGTCTGCATGATCATTCTTACGTCGTGATAACCATCCTCTCTTTGTCGTAAAACGTCCAAAGACAAGTTGATCTTTCCGTAGGCCTGCAGTTTAACACTGTCCATAAATTAAATCTCCGAAATTCATATATAAATCGTTCTTTGTATACAATACTCCGTTATTGTAATGCAAATATTCTGTTTAAGCAAGGAGTTGTGTACTTGGATTTATACAATATTCTAAAAAAAATATAAAAAAGAAATATATTGTTTATGAAAAAGTAAAATAATGCAGAAGAAATAATTGACAGAATGACACCTTGTCACTATACTCAGATATCACGAGGTGACAATCTGTCACTAAAAATGACAAAATGTCATAACACTGCCTTATAACAGGTATTCCACACAAGGCAGGAGACAGTTAACAGCAGTATAATGCACCCTGCATCTGAGTTTATGCAGGGATATATAAGAATCGGAGGCTATAAGTGTCAACGGAAAGGTTCGAAAAGTTGTCGAAGGACAAACGGCAACGAATCCTGAATGCGGCCAGAGAAGAATTCGCCAGAGTTCCCTATGAGGAAGCATCCATTAATCAGATAATCAAAAATGCAGGTATCTCCAGAGGCAGTTTCTATACCTATTTTGAGGATAAGAGAGATATTCTCCAATACATATTCAAGGAAGAAGGAGAAAAAAACAGTCACTTTCTGAAGGAGATAGTATTGGAAAACAGAGGTGATTTCTGGAAAGCCATTACAGAATACACTCGAAGAGTGGCCGGGTACATGAAAAAAGGAACCATACAGCAGAGTATCAACATTCTTACTCAGACAAATATGATGAGACGAGTGGTGGACTGGGTGGAAACGGATATTAAGATCAGGGAAGAGACCGAGAAGGAACAGTTGGAATGGATGATGGAACATCTTGATCTCAGCCTTATGGATGTAAGAGGAAGTAAAGAAAGACTTGGGTTGATACTGAAATCCGCACATATGCTTTCCGTAACAGCGCTTTTTAACATGCTACTCCATCCTGATAAAGATGAAAACCTGATCCTTCGGGAATTTAATATGCAGCTTGAGCTTTTGAGATACGGAGCAGGCAGGGAGGCCCGGAAACTTATCGAGGCTTCATAAAAGAAGAGAGCATAAAAAACAGAGAATAACCAGACAGAGTGACATTTGACTGAAAAAATATTTCCATAGAAAAGATTGGAGAGTTGTATGAAAAAACCGGTAGCAATATTAATCGTTGTTGGAATAATAGGCGTTATTGGCTGGGCAATCGCAGCCAGGATCATGAAGCCGAAGGATGAGATACAGACCAAGGAGCTTCCTGCAGTTACCATATCAAACGCCACCCTTGGATCTATCAAACATGATACCTCCATAATGGGAAAGATCCAGCCTTCAGATACTTACAATGTATCCCCGAAGGTTTCCGGCGAGATCATTGAGATCTACGTACAGAACGGTGACACCGTAAAGCAGGGAGATCCCATCGCAAAGATAGATAACCAGAAGGCCATAGATTCTGCAAAGGCAAGCCTTGATGCAGCTAATGCTTCCGTCCGGGCATCTCAGCAGCAGGCTGCTACTGCGGCGGATGCATTAAATCGTATGACACCGCTCTTCCAGGCAGGTGATGTGGCTCCTCAGACCTTTACGTCCACACAGAATTCTGCCAATGCCGCCCAGGCTCAGGTTGCTTCGGCAAAGGCCCAGGCAGAGTCTGCAAAACTGAATTACGATACCCAGATTGAATACGCAACAGTCACAGCCCCTTCCGACGGAACCATACAGAACCAGAATATGACATTAAACGGAACTGTTTCACAGTCCTCGGTGCTTTGTGTCATCACGGGTTCCGGTCAGAGAAAGGTTACCTTCAGTGTGACTGAGGAAATCCTTAACAACCTGTCCATCGGGCAGAAGGTGACTGTTGAAAAAAACAGTTCCGAATATGAGGGAGCCATAACTAAATTAAGCAGACTGGTAGATAACTCCACAGGACTTTTTGCGGTAGAGGCTGATCTTTTTAATGCCGAAGCCCTGGCTGACGGTGTTGCAGCGAAGGTTGAGCTTACTGCGGCAACAGCTGATAATACCATGATCATACCTGCGGACTATGTTTACTATTCAGCAGGAAATCCTTATGTATATGTATACGAGGACGGCATCGCCAAGAGAGCCTTCATTACTTTGGGAATCACAAATGAATCAGAGTACCAGGTACTGGACGGCATCACAACCTCCGATAAGATCGTTTCGAGCTGGACACAGGACATCTATGATGGAGCCAGCGTTCGTATCATAGATGAAAATGGAAATATATCAGCTGACTGATATCAGGAAGGAGCATTATAATGCAAAAAATAACCGAATTTGTCATCAGAAGACCGGTTACCACACTCCTGGTAATTATCAGTCTCATATTCTTTGGCATAATGTCCCTTCTTAATCAGAAGATGGAGCTTATGTCAAACATCGATTTTCCGGTAATCATCATTACCACAACCTACAACGGTGCGTCTCCGGAAGATATTGATGAGCTTATTACAACGCCTATAGAAGAGGGTGTTGCGGTACTTTCGGATGTAAAAACAGTAACTTCAAAATCCTCTGAAAACTATGGCTTCACCATGGTTCAGTATGAGTATGGTACTGACATGGACAAGGCTTACGACGAGCTGAAAAAGAAGATAGACCGGGTAAAGACAGAGTTTCCGGAGGGTGCCAAGGATCCGGATGTCCTTACCATGAATGTCAACGAGCAGCCGTCACTCAGCCTGTCCATAGAGAATTCGGCTCAGGATAATATGTATAACTATGTTGAAAATGACATTTCCCCTGAGTTTGAAAGCCTTGGAACAGTTGCCAGTGTATCACTTGCCGGCGGACAAAAGCAGTATGTAAGCATTGAGATAAAGCCGGATAAGCTTAAGCAGTATAACCTTACCATGGCAACAGTGGCTTCCACAGTGGCAGCGGCGGATTTCTCCCTCCCTGCGGGAACCACCAATGTAGGCACACAGAAGCTGTCCGTATCCACAGGTAATACCTATGACAAGGTAAAAGCTCTTGAAAGCATCCCTATCACTACAGGAAACGGAAATACTGTATATCTCAGTGATATAGCACGCGTAAATCTGGCTCTCAAAGACAGGGAGGCCATAGGAAGATACAACGGACAGGATACCATCATGCTGGATCTCACCAAGAAACAGAGTGAGTCGGCGGTTTCCATGTCAAATCAGGCTAAAAAGCTTATCAAGGAGCTGGAAGCAAGAGATGATAATCTGAAGATCCGTATAATCGATGATGATGCAGACAGCATTAAGAGCTCTCTGACATCAGTGTTTGAGACAATGATCGCGGCCGTTATCATTTCCATGATCATAATCATATTGTTCTTCGGTGATCTGAAGGCATCTCTCATAGTTGGTACCTCAATCCCGCTGTCTATCCTTACAGCACTTGTAGCCATGTGGGCAATGGGATATTCCCTTAACATGGTTACCATGTCAGCCCTGGTTCTCGGCGTTGGTATGATGGTTGATAACTCCATCGTTGTACTTGAAGCCTGTTTCAGAGCCATGGATAAGTACAGTACGGTTGGTTTGAAAACAAGACAGTCAGCAGCTCTCGAGTCCATACAGACAGTCGGTGAGTCGGTTCTTGGTTCGACCCTTACCACCTGCGTAGTATTCCTGCCGCTTGGTTTCATGAAGGGACTTATGGGACAGTTCTTCGGACCACTTGGATTTACCATCGTGTTCTGTATGCTGTCATCTCTTATTTCTGCGGTTTCCATAGTGCCTCTCTGCTTTGTTATGTATAAACCTAAGGAGAACAATCATGCTCCGGTTCATAATATTATACAGAGAATGCAGGTAGCCTATCGCGTAATAATCGATAAGTTCCTTAACCACAAAGCTCTGGTGCTTATCATTTCAATTGCCCTTTTCATTAGCTCACTTGGATTATTGAAAGCTATCAAGGTGGAGATGATGCCGGCAACCGATAACGGTAAGCTGACCATTACCCTGAATACAAGATCGGGTCTCAAGGTGGATGAAATTGATAAGATGCTTCTCAAGATAGAGGATGTAGTCTCTCAGGATCCCGATACAAAAAACTACAGAGTGTCTTCTGGCGGTTCGGGTATCCAGACCATGTATTACGGAAGTACTTCTACCGTCACCGTGGAGCTTATTAAAGAAAGGAGCATGAAGACAAAGGATAAAGCCACCTACTATCGTAAGCTTTTCGATGGTTTCCCCGATGCGGTGGTTTCCGTAAAGGCCAATAACTCCATGTCCGGTATGTCAACGGCAAAGGAGACGTATGAGACTATACTTAAGTCTTCAAATTATAATGATCTGAAACAGGCCTCCAAGGAAATAGTGGAAGAGCTTCAGAAAAGGGAAGATATTACAGCTGTTCACTCTTCACTGGAGAATGCAGCACCCCTTATCAAGATCCACGTGGATCCTATAAAGGCTAATGCAGAAGGTCTTACACCTCAGGGTGTCGGAAATCAGCTTTACAACATGATCTCCGGTAAGAAAGCCATGACCATGCGTATAGACGGACAGAATACCGATGTTACCGTAGAGTATCCTAAGGATGAGTTTGATGATGTAGAAAAGATCAAGGATGTATTCCTTACAACCCCTTCCGGCTCCCAGGTACAGCTTAAGGACATCAGTGAGGTGGTATTTGAGGATTCACCTGCCTCTATTTCGAGAGAAAACAAGAAGTATATTGCAACCATAACGGCTGATTACACCACTAAGGCGGATCAGATGTCCCGAATGAGCATCAATAATGAAGTGATCAAGAAGTATCTCGTAAATGGTATAACCACGGGTCTGAATTCTTCCGATCAGTCACAGCAGGAAGAGTTCGCATCCTTTGGTGTAGCGCTGGTTATCGCTGTATTCCTCATCTGGGTAGTAATGGCTTCGCAGTTTGAGTCCATGAGATTTTCATTCATGGTCATGACCACGCTTCCTTTGGCACTTATCGGTTCCTTTGCACTTTTGTGGCTGACGGATGCATCTATCTCCATGGTATCACTTCTTGGATTTATGATGCTGGTTGGTACGGTTGTTAATAACGGTATCCTTTATGTAGATACCGTAAACCAGTACAGAATGGGTATGCCGAGGCGCCGTGCCCTTATAGAAGCCGGTGCAACCAGACTCCGACCTATCCTTATGACAACCCTCACCACCGTTCTTTCCATGATACCTATGGCTTTAGGTATCGGTGATAACGGTGAAATGATGAGAGGTCTTGCAATAGTAGATATAGGCGGACTTACGGCCTCTACCATACTGGCCCTACTGGTACTTCCTATTTACTACACCGTAATGGATAAGAAGAAAAAGAATGTAGATATGGATGTTCCGAGCGCCGGATACATGGAAGGTAAGAATCCTGCGGAGTATTACCAGAAGAAGGCCGCAGAGGAATGGGAACGTTACGGCACACCTGACGATGATCCAACAGGTGAAGATGATTTTGAAGAGAAACTGGAAGAGAAAGCAGATTTCACTGAAGGCTTCCCGGATTGATAAAAATTCAGGAGATATTAAATGAGAATTAGTGGAAAAAAACTGGCTATTGTTATGGCGGGAGTAATGCTGGCAGAGACATTTGCAGGATCCGCTGTGACAGCATTGGCAGCAACGGGGGCTACAGTTGACAAAGCCCCCAAGCAGACCTCCTATGAAAGAGAAAGATCTGCGGAAGAGTGGGCGTCCCTCCGTGACAATGTACTTACATGGGATGAGATAAGGGATCTTGTGCATGAGTACAATCCCACAGTTTCTTCTCTTTGGATAAACTACAGGGACAATGATGACGGCGGAACCTATGACCTTACATATGACGATGTTATCGATAATATCGAAACTACCTATGAGAACTCTTTGGGAATAAGTGACGCACAGGATGCTTCTGCGGAACTCACAAGAAAAACGTCACTTGCAAGCGTTGATACAACCATCCAGAACTCAGACAGAGAAGTAGTGACAAAGGGTTATCAGAAAACAGAAGTGCAAACTGCCGAAGCCATAAAGCAGAAAATAATCGGTATATATACATCGGAGCTTAGTGCAAAACTCTCTGAGATCACAGTAAATAATGACAGGAATCTTTTAGAGCAGGCACAGCGTAAGCTTCAGGTTGGTACTGGAACAGAGCTTGATGTTCTGAAGGCAGAAAAGACTCTGAAGGATGACGAGACAGCACTTCAGAAAGCATTATCCGACCGGATAAAAAACAAGCAGACAGTACTTGTAAACCTTGGCTGGAAATATGATGCGGAGCCGGTTATTTGTGCGGTACCTGAGGTTACGGACGAAATGATCAATTCCATAAACCTTCAGGAAGATATCACAAAGGCATACGGAAACAGCTACGTCCTTGCCATAGATGAAAAGAAGCTGGCACTTGCAGAATCAGAAAGTACAACAAGCAGTGCTCAACTTACTCTGAACAGTGACAAAAACCAGGTGCAGTCAGACATGACTTCTGTTTACAATGCACTTTTAACAGCCCAGAATGAACTTTTAAAGCAGCAGCTGGATGAGCTGAATCTTACAGAGACCCTGAATCAGGTCACAAGAAGTTATCAAACGGGATCCGCAAGCTTAAGGGAGCTTGAGAGTGCACAGTTTAATCTGGAATCCTCAAAGTTAAACACTGAGCTTAAGAAGTATGCACTTCAGTCAGCGTACTTTACATATATTTCATATAGAGACGGGCTTGCAGGAACAGGAACAAATTCGGCATCATAAAAATCCGGACTTTAGATAAAGATTTTGTATTTGAAGAAATAGGTTTCCCCCGGAAATCTTTATGAACGTCGCATGGAGATTACTATGAAAAGGAATATTTTGAGAACTGCAGCAGGCGTTACATTGACATTGGCTGTAATGTCCTGCAATGCAGCATTGGCATCAAACCCCATGCCCGGTACCAGAACTCTGACGCCTGTGTATGATCCCTACACTAAGCAGCAAAGTCTCACCGGCGTTGACTCACAGGAACGCCCAAATGGCATGGACGATGTTACCTGGGCAAGACTTCAGGATGATGTCATCGATTATGACGAGATCGAAAACCTGGTTGAGTACAGAAGTATCATAGCACAGCAGCAGTATGCGGCCATAGACAATATCGCTGTTGATATGAATACCATAGTGGACAGTCTGAGCAGTACCATAGAAGACTTAAACGCCATGATTTCGGATCTGAAAGATGCAAAAAACAGCACGGATAATGAAGCCGAAAAGGAAGCTTATGAAGCGTCCATAAAGATGATCAGCGCCATGATCAACAGCAGTGGCTCCACAGATACCCTTCACGTGGCAAAATCAAGCGCAGAAAGCGGCCTTACAAGTACTGTGAACAGGATAAAAATGTCCATGCATGGCAGCAAGGTTTCAATTGTTACCGGCATGAATGCGGCATTTATAGGATATCAGTCACTTGCCGAGCTTGAACAAATGTATCAGAAACAGGTGGACATGTACCAGACGATTTATGATTCCACCCAAAGATCATGGGCAGTAGGTATGGCCACGGATCTCCAGGTAAAAAAAGCTGAAGCAGATCTCAAATCCGCCATGATCAACCTTAACAAAAACAGGGATAATATGCGGAGCATAAGAGATAAGATGGCCCTGATCCTTGGCTGGGATTCTTCAAATTGTGCCAATGTTTCTATCGGTGCCATGCCCGCATATGATGAAAACTACATCTTTACCAGAAATCTCGATAACGATATTGCCGAGGCCCGCCTGCATAATGTTAAATACGGTACAGCTCAGGGCACAGTGGACAAAAACATCACAGGATACACAGAGACAGATATCAGTCGAAACGAAGCCCGTGAAAACCTTAATGTCTCTATGTCTGACCTCTACAACACCGTTATAAGGGCAGCTTCCGAAAACAATGCCGCCCAGGCAGGCTATGCCCTTGCCGCAAGACAAAAGGGTCAGGCCGAAAGAAGCTACGCCGTAGGAACAGTCGGAAACGGCGAGTACCAGGGCGCCCTTGTTCAGTACATTGTCTCCGAAGCCCAGGCCAACATGGCCATGATCAACGCCTCCGCCGCCGTCCTAAACTACCAGGCCGCGCTCAAAGGATTTGTGTGATTGCTTAAAAAGCGAAATAATATTTCCATGAATCCACCGGGATGATTCTCTCTTTGAGAATCATCTCTGGTGGATTTTATAATAATTTCCGGGAAGCATTAGGGAATTAGTAAAGTAAATTGCAAAAAAATGCAAGGGATGGGTGACTAGGCTTGCGAGTTGAAAGAACACCCCCGCGGATATGTCCGATCAGAATGCACATACCTGTGCATTCTGGGCGGACATATCCGCGGGGGTGTCCTTTCAATCTCGTGGGCCGTCACACGTCCCTTGCATTTTTTTGCTCACAGCCTAGAGTAAACTAAACCTAGTCTGAATTTAGAGTATATTATTGAGCAAAACCTTGTGTTATACTCCTTGACATCGAATCTAAATAAGATTAAAATACAAAATAACACAAAACATATGTTTTACGGAGGACAAACATGGCAAAGACCACAAAAACCCCGGTTAATTTTAACCAGGACCGCGAAGAAAAATTAAAAGCACTGGACGTTGCTTTAACACAGATAGAGAAGAATTTCGGAAAAGGCTCCATTATGAAGCTCGGAGATTCCGCAGCCAGCCTCAATGTAGAAACTGTACCCACAGGTTCACTTTCTCTTGATATAGCTCTCGGAGCCGGAGGATTCCCTAAAGGAAGAATCATAGAAATCTACGGACCTGAATCATCAGGTAAAACAACCCTTGCACTTCATGCAGTATCTGAAGTTCAGAAGAGAGGCGGAATAGCCGGATTTATCGATGCAGAGCATGCACTGGATCCAAAGTATGCCCAGGATATCGGAGTAGATATTGACAACCTTTACATATCACAGCCTGATTCAGGTGAACAGGCACTTGAGATTGCAGAGACCATGGTAAGATCAGGCGCCATGGACATCCTTGTAATCGACTCTGTAGCAGCACTTGTACCAAAGGCTGAGATAGACGGAGAGATGGGTGATTCCCATGTGGGACTTCAGGCAAGACTCATGTCTCAGGCATTACGTAAGCTTACTTCCATCATTGCAAAATCAAACTGCATACTTATCTTTATTAACCAGCTCCGTGAGAAGGTCGGAGTTATGTTCGGAAGTCCTGAGACCACCACAGGAGGACGTGCTCTTAAGTTTTATGCATCTGTAAGACTTGATATAAGAAGAGTTGAGACCCTGAAGCAGAACGGTGATGCGGCAGGAAACCGCGTAAGAGTAAAGGTTGTTAAGAACAAGATTGCTCCTCCTTTCAAACAGTGCGAGTTCGACATCATGTTTGGCGAAGGTATCTCAAAGTCAGGAGATGTACTTGACCTTGCGGTTGAAGAAAATATCGTTGAAAAGTCAGGTGCATGGTTTGCCTATAACGGTGAGAAGATAGGACAGGGCCGTGAGAATGCCAAGGAATATCTTAAGGCAAATCCGAGGATCATGGCAGAGGTTGAAGGCAAGGTTCGTGAGAAGTACGGACTTCCAAAGGATGAATTTGCCGAGGCGGAAGCTGCACTGGCAGCTTCAGAGTCTGACGATGAAGCATAAAAAGACTGAATATTACAATACTGAGATATTTTCTCGCTGCTATGCTAAGGGCGGTTGCTTTGATAAGAAATGCCGACCCTTGGCCGGCATTTGATTTTGCAAGTATATATAACAGTCAAAAAAGCTTATACAGATGAGATGTTACAGTGAAAACAATAGACGATTTATTAAAAGAGCATGGCGGGGAAGTGTCTGGATATAACCTTGATCCTGACAAGATGTCCGAACATGACAAACTTTTAAACCGATGTAAGGAACGGAGTCTCTACCTTTTGGAACAGGCTGCTAAACCAGAATCAAAACTCAGAGAAAAACTGGTTAAATCAGGAAGATACAGCGAAGAGATCATAGAAGAGACCATGGATTTCCTGAAAAAATACGATTATATCAATGACTTAAGATTTGCAAAGCAGCTGATAAAACACTATTCAGGTTCAAAGTCCCTTAGGGAAATTGAACAGAAGCTTTATCAGAGAGGTGTGAATCAAAAAGATATAAAGGAAGCAATGGCCGAATTCAAAGATGATGAGCTGTCAGAAGGCGCTGAGATGAGAGCAGTTAAAGCTGCCATATATAAAAAGTGCAAAGACCCTTCTGCATTGGATGCAGAACAGAAAAGGAAGCTTTACGCTTCACTTATGCGAAAGGGATTTTCTTATTCCACAGTCAGAAATGCACTTTCAATAGAAGAAGATTATTGATCATATCAGGGAAACGCCTTAATCGGCAATTCCCTGATTTTTTGTATTTCGAAAACACGTGCTGCACGCTGATTCAGGTTTTGCCGCCCCAAAATTATAAACTAAATTTTAGAATTAAATTGTTGACAATCTATTATAAATTGCGTACAATTTAATCAAGTCAAATGACAAATAACAAAATTTTAAAATATAACGGAGGTAACAATATGGCAGCACAGGCAATTAATACAACAGATTTTGATGAGAAGGTACTTAAGAGTGATGTTCCGGTACTGGTGGATTTTTGGGCAAGCTGGTGCGGACCATGCAAGATGCTCGCTCCGATCATAAGTGAGATTGCTGATTCCGCAGACGGCTTCAAGGTTATGAGTGTAGATGCCGATGAAAATCCGGAGCTTCTTGACAGATACGGAATCAGATCCATCCCGACACTCATTGTTTTTAAAAACGGTGAGATTTATAAGCAGTCTGTAGGTTTTGTTCCTAAAGAGCAGGTACTTGAGCTTCTTAAGTAATATATTGAGAGGAAAATGTTATGGTAGATGTAGTAATAATCGGCGCCGGCACAGCTGGCCTTTCCGCTGCGATCTATACCGTAAGAGCCGGAAAAAGTGCACTGGTGCTTGAAGCCTCATCCTATGGTGGACAGATAATCAACACTCCGGACATCGAAAACTATCCGGGAATAGCACATATCTCAGGATTTGATTTTGCAACAGGACTTTATAATCAGGCAAAAGATCTGGGTGCAGACATAAAATTCGAAAAAGTAACCGGCATTATCAATGCCGGAGACATTAAGAAAGTAACCACTTCGCAAAACGAGTATGAGTGCAAAGCAGTGATACTTGCTACAGGTGCAAAAAACCGTCCTCTTGGACTTTCCAATGAGAAAACATTGGTAGGAAAAGGTGTTTCATACTGCGCAACCTGCGACGGAATGTTCTATAGAAATAAGGTGGTAGCTGTAAACGGCGGCGGTAACACTGCCCTTGAGGATGCACAGTTTCTTTCCAATTACTGTGAGAAGGTATATGTGATCCACAGAAGAGACCAATTCCGCGCAGATCAGAAAGAAGTAGAGCGTTTAAAAGCAAAAGACAACGTAGAATTCGTTCTGGACAGTACTATTACAAAACTTAATGAGGATGCCGCCGGTCTTGTATCAATCGAAGTTACAAATAAAACCACAGGCGATACAAGAACCATAGAAGTATCCGGATTATTCGTTGCCATAGGTCAGGCTCCCGACAATACTGCATTTGAAAATGTGGCAGAGCTTGACGAAAAAGGCTATATAAAGGCCGGTGAAGACCTGAAAACCGGAACAGAAGGTATTTTCACTGCCGGAGACTGCCGTACCAAAACGGTGAGACAGCTTACAACCGCAGCCTCAGACGGTGCGGTGGCAGCATTGGCAGCCTGCGGATATATAGATGCTATGTAGATTTTTATTCGATAAACCGAATTGTTAGTTAAGAACTGAAAGGAGATAATTATGGCTGAAATTTATGAAATCAAAGTTCTTGATAAGGAAAAGAATGAAACAACACTTGAGGAGTACAAGGGTAAGGTAATGCTTATTGTGAATACAGCTACCGAGTGTGGATTTACACCACATTATGAGCAGCTTCAGTCCATGTATGAAAAGTATATGGATAAGGGACTTGTTATACTGGACTTCCCTTGTGATCAGTTTGGACATCAGGCACCGGGAACCGAGCAGGAGATAGCAAAGTTCTGTTCAAGCAGATTTGGTGTTAAGTTCCCTATGTTTGCAAAGATAGATGTAAACGGGGAAAATGAGACAGAGCTCTTTAAGTATCTCAAGTCACAGCAGGGATTCAAGGGACTTGGTGAAGGAAAAACGGCAGACTTCATGAAGGATTTTATCGCAAAACAGCATCCTGACTATGAAAGCACACCTGATATAAAGTGGAATTTCACAAAGTTCCTGATCGACAGAGATGGTAATGTTGTGGACCGTTTCGAGCCTACCATGGATATGGCTCAGGTTGAGGAAAAGGTTGCCGCAATCCTCTGAATTTAATACGTTTTTTAGAATTTGTCGGTTTTATGTTAAAATAAGGAAAATGATTTACAGGCCACTATGGCAGAGTTTTATTTTTAAACATTTATCCGGAGGTTAAAATGTCAGATAAATATGAATCTCTGAAAATAGAAAACCAGCTTTGCTTTCCGCTCTATGTCTGCGCAAAAGAACTGGTCCGGAGATATACGCCTTTTTTGGAGAAAATAGATCTAACATACACCCAGTATATAGCCATGATGGTTCTATGGGAAAAGAAAAGAGTCAACGTAAAGGAGCTGGGCGAATGTTTATACCTCGATTCCGGCACCCTGACCCCCCTTCTTAAACGCCTCGAGGCAAAAGGCCTTATAAAAAGAGAACGCTGTCCCGAAGACGAAAGATCCCTTGACGTGACTATCACAGAAAAAGGAGTTCAGCTTAGAGAAGAAGCCCTTGAAGTCCCCAAAGAAATGGGCAGCTGCATAAAACTCACTAAAGAAGAAGCCGGCACCCTCTATCGTCTCCTCTACAGAACACTGGAATGTGTCGAAAACTCAAAAGAAACAGAAAAAAAGAAAAAATAGGATCAAAACCAGGACAGAGCCGGAGGGTATCCATTTTGATCGCTAACTCAGGCAGAGAAAAATCAAAGCAGGCCACGTAGAGTTGGTGGGCATCCATCTAAAAACGTTGAGCTGAGACGAGAAAAATAAAAATCGGACCCCTTAGAGGCTCTTGATCCCTTTTCCTTAGCCCCCCTCGCCAAGTCAGAGTTTTCATAAGAGAAAATCTCTGACATTGGCGAGGGTCTAGAGCCTCTTAGGGGTACGATTTTATATTTTTCCGTCGAAGCGACTCGTTTTTAGATGGATGCCCACCAGCTCGTAGTGGCCTGCTTTGATTTTTCGACCGAAAAACCGCACTTCAAAATGGATGCCCTCCGGCTCTGTCCGTCCGTTATACTAATTGTCTATTTGACAGTGACTTCTATTTTATATAAAATATAGTAGTTAAGTTAATGTTTATATTGAAAACAATATAATTTTATATATAAATAGAATTTGACAGGGTAAAAATCTACAAAACCTTTTACCTTTTCACATATCTGTTTGTACATTAACAACAAAATAGTGAAGGAGGTACACAAAGTGTCCCCATTAGGAATTGCTATTCTTTTGGTTGTTGCTGCCATTACAGGCATAGCTATGTTCGTAGCCGGACAGAACAAGGCAAAGTCCGACTATGAGAAAACCGTCGGATCCGCTGAACAGAAGTCCAGAGAGATCATAGATGATGCTATAAGAACAGCCGAGAATAAAAAGAGAGAAGCCCTCCTCGAAACAAAAGAAGAGGCGTTAAAGGCAAAAAACGACCTTGATAAGGAAATCAAGGACAGACGTAAAGAAGTATCGGATCTCGAGCACAGAATGCTGAAGAGAGACGAAGCTTCCGAGAAGAAAGCTGCAAGCCTTGAGCAGAAAGAGCAGGAGCTCCAGAAGCGTCAGGATAAGATCAGCAAAAGAGAAACAGAAGTAGAAGAACTTCATAACCAGAAGGTTACCGAGCTTGAAAGAATTTCCGGTCTCACAAGAGATCAGGCCAAGACAGAACTTCTGAAATCCCTTGAAGAGGATACCAAGCATGATTATGCCATGATGATCCGCGAGATGGACAATCAGGCAAAGGAAGATGCCGAGAAGAATGCACGCAATTACATCGTTGATGCGATACAGAGATGCGCTGCAGATCAGGTTACTGAGTCAACAGTATCCGTTGTACAGCTTCCAAATGATGAAATGAAGGGCCGTATCATTGGCCGTGAAGGAAGAAATATCCGCACACTGGAACAGCTTACAGGTGTTGAACTCATCGTAGATGATACACCGGAAGCAGTTGTTCTTTCAGGTTTTGATCCTATCCGTCGTGAAGTTGCAAGGATAGCTCTTGAGAAGCTTATCGTAGATGGACGTATCCATCCCGCAAGAATTGAAGAAGTAGTAGAAAAAGCTCAGAAGGAAGTTGATGAGACTATCAAAGAGGAAGGAGATGCCGCAATACTTGAAGTTGGTGTTCATGGCATCCATCCCGAACTTGTTAAGCTTCTTGGCCGTATGAAGTTCAGAACATCTTACGGACAGAATGCTCTCAGACATTCAGTGGAAGTTGCCCAGATATCAGGACTTCTTGCAGAGGAGCTTGGACTCGATGTACGTATGGCAAAGAGAGCAGGCCTTCTTCATGATATCGGAAAAGCCATTGACCACGATGTGGAAGGCACACACGTACAGCTTGGTGTAGAGCTTTGCAAGAAGCATCATGAGCCGGAAATCGTCATTAACACTGTGGCATCACACCACGGCGGTACAGAGCCTACATCACTCATTGCCTGTGTAGTTGCTGCTGCCGATGCTATTTCTGCAGCAAGACCGGGTGCAAGACGTAAGTCACTTGAGACGTATACCAACAGACTTAAGGAACTTGAGGATATAACCAATTCATACAAGGGAGTTGAAAAGTCCTTTGCGGTTCAGGCCGGAAGAGAAGTCCGTATCATGGTTGTTCCCGATCAGGTATCTGATGATGATATGACTATCATGGCACATGATATGGCTAAGCAGATCCAGGATCAGATGCAGTATCCTGGTGTTATCAAGGTTAATATCATTCGCGAGTCAAGAGCTGTTGATTACGCCAAGTAAATAAGTCAAATGAATAATAACGAACAAAACACTGAAAAAAAGGCTGAGGTTTCCGCTCCATCAAAGAGACGGAAACCTCGCAGAAGACATCTTATAAAGAAAATATTTAAGCGCATGTTTGTAGGTCTGCTCGTCATTTTGGCGATAGCAGGCCTTTCTGCGTATTTTTTAGTGATTCTGCCGGAGTATGAATCACTTAAGGTTACTGCCTATGACAAGCTGGCATCGGTGGATGTGACAGATATGACCCGGCTTTCGGATACCCAGGTGTTTGACACCAACGGAAAGCTCCTCGGTATAGTTAATGCAGGCCATTTCGAATATGTGGAAATCAACGACATTTCCATAAATCTTCAGAATGCCTACATTGCACATGAGGACAGAAGCTTCAAGATTCATCATGGTGTGGACTGGAGCGCGGTTCTGAGAGCTGCCATAGAGCTTGTCCGCAATAAGGGTGTCATAACCCAGGGTGGTTCCACCATTACCCAGCAGGTGGTCAAAAATACATATCTTACTTCCGAAAGAACCTTCACCAGAAAGTTTGTTGAGATTCTCCTGGCTCAGGAACTGGAAAAAATGTACACCAAGGCTGATATCATGGAGTTTTACTGCAACACAAACTTTTATGGCAACAGCTGTTATGGTGTCGAGGCCGCAAGCCGCTACTATTTTGGAAAATCAGCAAAGGATCTGAATGTCGTAGAGGCAGCGACCCTGGCAGGAATCTCAAATGCTCCTTCCATATATGAGCCTATAGGACATCCCGAGGCCTGTCTCGAAAAGAGAAATCAGGTTCTTAATTCCATGAAGGAACAGGGATATATAACCGGGGAAGAGTATAAAGCCTATGTTGCTTCTTCCCTCGATGTAACCGCGGATCCTCAAAAGCAGACAGATGAAGACTATCTCACATCCTATGCTCTTCATTGTGCGGCTCTTACACTTATGGATATCAACCACTTCGAATTCGAATATATGTGGGACAGCGAGGAGCAGCAGGAGGAATACGAGAAAAAATACGGAGAGTCTTATGAGTACTACACAAATCTCATAAGATCCGGAGGTTACGATATCTATACCTCATTAAATCCTGATATCCAGGCAAAGGTTCAGACTGAGCTTGATGAAAAGCTTTCAAGCTTTACGGAGCTCCAGACCAACGGAAAGTACGCACTCCAGGGTGCAGCAGCTGTGGTTGATAACAGAACCGGATATGTGGTGGCTGTTGTAGGAGGAAGGGGATCGGAGGATAAGTTTAACAGAGCTTATCTGAGTGCACGTCAGCCCGGATCTGCAATTAAACCACTACTTGACTATGCTCCTGCTCTTGATTCCGGTGAGTACAGTCCGGCTACTTTTATAGATGATCACAGGATAGAGAATGGTCCTTCCAACTCAGGCGGCAGTTACAGAGGCGTTCTTACCCTGAGGGAAGCCCTGAACAGATCCCTTAATACCGTAGCATGGCAGATCCTTGAAGACATCGGGACAAAGTTTGGTATAAGCTATCTTTCAAATATGCATTTCATGCAGATGAGCTGGATAGATGGTACAACAAAGGCGGTTTCCATCGGCGGCTTCACCTATGGTGTGAGAGTTGTGGATATGGCGAAGGGATACAGTACCCTTGCAAATATGGGTCAGTACAATGACAACACCTGTATTCTTAAGATAGTCCATGAAAAAGACGGAGACCTTACAAAGGATTATAAATCCACGGGAACAAAGGTATACAGAGAAGATACAGCGTGGATGATGACTGACATACTGAAGGGTACCATTAATGAGCCTTTCGGAACAGGATACGGACTTCAACTCGACAACGGTCAGATAGCTGCCGGAAAGACCGGTACCACCAATGAATCAAAGGATACCTGGTTCTGTGGATACACGAGATACTACACCATGGCAGTCTGGGTGGGTTATGACACTCCAAGGGCTATGCCGGGAGTATACGGTTCCACCTATGCGGGACGAATCTGGCAAAATGCCATGAATGTTCTTCATGAAGGATTGGAACCTGCAGACTGGACACAACCGGCAACTGTAGATCTGAAAACAAATGAATATGGAATTACAGATTATGTTTCTACAACGGCGGAAGTGAGAGCACAGCAGGCACTTCACGAAAAGGAACAGCTGAGGATTTATGAAGAGGCATCGGCATTGGTAGAAAACTATGAGAAGCTTGTGGTCAATACCGTTGAGGATGCACTTACAGCACGTAAATATTATGAGGAAGCTAAACCCTTGGTGGATTCTATCGAAGATAATGAAAAACGTGCAGATCTTCTGGGAAGACTGGAAACCAGAAAGCCATATTTTGATGAGATAGAGGAAAGCTGGGCCCAGGTTATAGACCGTGCTTTGCAGCAAAGTGAAGAGGAATCCAGCAGAGAACAAAAGAGAGCCGAAAGTGAAGCTGTGAATGAAAGATCCGAAGAAGAAAAGCGCATCAATAAAGAGTCATTCATTAGTGCCCTCACAGAGCTTGAAGAGCTTGAGTACAGGGATGAATATACGGAAGAGCTTATAACAGAAACTATAAAGAGACTTCAGTATTGCAATACATATGAAGAAGCATCCATGTACGCAAAAGAATTGCAAAATGCCATTAAGAGAGCAAGAAAACTTCCTACTTATTCAGAATATACTGAGGAAGAGGAATCCTGGGCTGGTTCAGACTCAAGCTTGATAAGAGAACTTCAGGAGTCACTTGAAAATCTTCAGGAGACGACAACAGCGGCGGTTTATAACGAGCCTACCGTTGGGGAAACATTTCCGGATGCTCCGGTACCTGTCTTTGGCTAATGTTAAGTACAATCACATAAGTTTATGTCAAACCATTGCCTTTTTGGCGATGGTTTGATAAAAACATTTTTATAATGTACCGGTTAGTCAGGGATTTCTTAAAAGCTGCAGAATTAAAGCTTTGAAGTATGTTTAAAAAGTAAACTTGTTTTTTAAATGAGGAGACCCCGGCAGGTATTCGCCTAACCGGGGTAATTATGAAAAATCTAATTTGGAAAAAAATCAACGTTCAGAAACATCGAAGACAAACTTCATGTTTATGACTAAAATATAGTATTGATTTATGAATAATTTATGAACAATTATTAAAAAATCCTGTATACAACATTGTTTTTATAATTTGTATATGTAAAAGATAACAAAATTATTTTGAATTATAGTGAATCAATAAATCGGGAGGATACATGACTAAGGGAAAGAGCAATATTCCACATAATACAGAACGTGAAGTTCTGGTTACGGGTCACAGGAACCCTGACACGGATTCCATCTGTGCAGCCATTGCTTATGCAAGATTAAAGAACAAGATCACAAATACGGAGAAGTATATTCCCTGCAGGGCAGGTGAACCCTCAAGAGAGACTCAGTTTGTCCTTGATCACTTTAAGGTTGAGAAACCCAGACTTATAACAAACGTAAAGACACAGGTCACAGATATTGAGTATCGCAAGACTCCGGGCGTAACCAGAGATATGTCTCTGAAAAAGGCCTGGACCATGATGAACGAGGGGAATGTCGTAACCCTTCCCGTAGTCACCTCCAGGAATTCCCTTGAAGGTGTCATAACCATCGGAGACATCGCGAAATCTTATTTCAATGTCTACGACAGCCACATTATCTCAAAAGCCCACACCAAGTTTTCCAATATAGAAGACACCCTGGAAGCAACCACAGTAACCGGTGATGTATCAAGATGCTGTGAAAAGGGCAAGGTTATCATCGCAGCCGCAAACCCTGAGATGATGTCCTACTATATAGAAAAGCATGATATCGTTATTCTCGGAAACCGTGCGGAGAACCAGCTTTCCGCCATGGACAACGGTGCAGACTGTATCATCATCTGTGAGGGTGCCAATGTTTCCCCCACCATAAAGAGCCTGGCCGAAGCAAACGGCATGATCATCATGGTAACAAGCTATGATGCCTATACCGCGGCAAGACTTATCAACCAGTCAATGCCCATAAGCTACTTTATGACAAAAGACAATCTGATAACCTTTACCGAAGATGATTTCGTGGATGAGCTGAGAGAGATCATGGCTTCCAAGAGACATCGTGACTTCCCTATCCTTTCAAAGGACGGAAATTATCTCGGTATGGTATCCCGCAGAAACCTCCTCGGAAATCGCGGAAAGCAGGTTATCCTTGTTGACCACAATGAACCGGGACAGGCTGTTGAAGGCATCGAGGCGGCAGACATTCTGGAGATCATCGACCACCACAAGATCGCAACGGTTCAGACCATGACACCGGTTTATTTCAGAAACCAGCCTCTGGGATGCTGTTCAACCATCATCACTCAGATGTATAAGGAGAATAACATTGAAATCGACAAGCAGACTGCAGGTCTTCTTATGTCGGCAATCATTTCCGATACTCTCCTTTTCAGATCACCTACCTGCACTCCGCTTGACGAACAGACAGGAAGAGAGCTTGCAAAGATTGCCGGAGTTGACATTGAGAAGTATGCCTTCTCTATGTTCTCTGCAGGATCCAACCTGAAGGGCAAGACCATTCAGGAGATATTCTATCAGGATTTCAAGCACTTCTCTGCCGGCAAGATTGAGTTTGGCGTAAGCCAGGTTACAAGTCTTAACAAGGAAGAGCTTGAGCAGTTCAAGGACGGACTTGAAGAGTTTGCTTATAACGCTCTCAAGGTTGAAAAGCTTGATATGAGCTTCATCATGCTCACCAATATCCTTGACAAGAGCACAGATCTTCTTGCGGTTGGCACGGGAGCAGGACAGCTTGTGGAGAATGCCTTCGGCTATACACCGGAAAGAAGACAGGGTAAGAATAAGAACGATAAATCAGACGATTCCTGGTCAGTAGTTCTTCCGGGAGTCGTTTCCAGAAAGAAACAGCTGGTACCTGCGCTTACATTATTTGCTGAACAGCTTTGATATTTGAAAAGTCCTGTACCCCGGGTGCAGGGCTTTTATTCGCGATAAAGCCGAAACTCGTCATGCGAACTTACATAAATGCAGTTGGGAACTCCAGCCATTTAATTCGCTTTGCGTAGGCTGTAGTTACATGTCTGCTATCGCGAAATCGACCAGGAATTTGAATAAAGAGGAGATATCTCAACAATGAATATTACCATGATCGGAATGCCCTCCTGCGGCAAATCCACCATAGGGGTAATGCTTGCAAAGCTGGCAGCCATGGGATTTCTGGACGTAGACATTATGATCCAGGAGAAAACCGGAAAGAAATTGAAAGACATCATCGCAGAAGAAGGCCAGGATGGATTTCTGAAGGTGGAAGGTGATATAGCCTCCTCCATAGAAGTTGAAAATACCATCATTGCCCCCGGCGGCTCCATATGCTATGAAGCGGAAGCCATGGAGCATCTTAAGGAAATAAGCAAGATAGTATATCTCAAGATTTCCTATGAAGATATGGAGCAGAGGATCGGGGATGTTACGGACCGCGGAGTCGCTATGCCGGAAGGTTTCACCCTCAGGGATTTATTCAATGAGAGGGCACCGCTCTACGAGAAGTATGCGGATGTCATCATCGATGAGAAGGGCAAGACTCCTGCGGAGATAGTCCGGGAGATAAAGAACTGGACAGAACAGATCGAAAAGAATATATAACAATAGTAGAAACAGGTCGTTACGGAGGATCAGCTTTTGGAGAAACAGCAAAAAAAACATCTGGTAATAGGAATTCTGGCTCATGTAGATGCCGGAAAGACAACATTGTCCGAAAGTATCCTTTTCGAGACCGGAAAGATCAGAAACCTCGGACGGGTTGATAACGGTAATGCTTACCTCGATACCGACCACATGGAAAAGGAAAGAGGCATCACCATCTTTTCCAAGATGGCAACCTTTGACCTCCGGGACATAACGGTATCCCTTCTGGATACCCCGGGGCATGTGGATTTTTCGGCGGAAATGGAGAAGACTCTTTCTGTCCTTGACTATGCAATTCTTGTAGTTAACGGAGCCGACGGAGTCCAGGGGCATACCGAGACCCTGTGGAAGCTCCTTCAAAGATACGGCGTTCCGGTCTTTATCTTTGTGAACAAAATGGACCAGCCGGGAACCGACAAGGATAGGCTTTTTGAGGATCTCAAAAAGCATTTCGGAGCGGCCGCGGTGGATTTTACCGAGGCCGGAAAGTATTCCATGTCGGAGGAGCTGAAGGAAAACATTGCCATGTGCGATGACCGGATCATGGAGAAGTATCTCGAAAAAGGCGAGCTTGATCCAAAGGATGTGAGAAACCTTATCTGGGACAGAAAGCTGTTTCCCGTATATTTCGGTTCCGCCCTTAAGAACTTCGGAGTGAAGGAATTTCTCGAAGGTATCCATACATTTACGGAGATTCCCATGTATCCAAGCGTCCTTGGCGGCAAAGTTTTCAAGATCGCAAAGGATGACTCCGACCGAAGACTTACCTATATAAAGATTACCGGAGGAGAGATTAAAGTAAGAGACGAACTCCTGCCCGGAGAGAAGGTTTCGGAGATCCGTATCTACAGTGGTGAGAAGTATGTTAATGCTGACACCGCGGAGGCAGGCATGGTCTGCACACTCCTCGGAATCTCAGGGCTTAAGACCGGGGATTCTGTGGGCTGCGAACCCAAAGGAAAGGATCCATCGCTAAAGCCGGTGCTGGACTATAAGGTGGAATCCCCGGATGTTGATGACCTTGAATTATACAGAAAGCTTGATACGCTGGCGGATGAATTTCCGGAGCTTCATATCAGCTGGGATAAAAACCTGAAAGAAATACACGTCCATCTCATGGGCGAAGTGCAGATAGAAATCATTAAAAGAGTTGTGAAGGAACGTCTGGGAGTAGAGCTTCAGTTCGGAGAAAGCCGGATACTTTACCTTGAGACCATAGACGATGCTGTGGAGGGTGTGGGACACTTTGAGCCGCTGAGACATTATGCCGAAGCTCATATCCTGATTGAGCCTCTCCCCAGAGGAAGCGGACTCAGGTTCAGGTCCGATTGCAAAACGGATGACCTTGCCATCAACTGGCAGAGACTTGTGCTGACTCATCTTCGGGAAAAGGAACATGTGGGAGTGCTTACCGGAAGTCCCGTAACAGACATCAGATTCACACTGGTTGCAGGAAAGGCTCACCTTAAGCACACAGAAGGCGGTGATTTCAGAGAGGCTACCTACAGAGCAGTGAGACAGGGACTTATGAAGGCGGTCAATGTTCTTCTGGAACCCTACTATGCCTTTACGCTGGAACTTCCTCAGGAGTATGTGGGCAGAGCCATGACGGATCTCTCCAATATGAATGGGCATTTCGATCCACCTGAGATAAACGGTGAAACCTCAACTATCACAGGTACGGCTCCTGTTTCGGCCATGAGGGATTATCATAAGGAGGTAATGGTCTATACCAAAGGAAGAGGCCATCTGTTCCTCCGGTTCAGCGGCTATGACAGGTGCCATAATGCGGAAGAAGTTATAGAGAAGAGAGGTTATAACCCGGAGGAAGACATTCTGAACCCAAGTTCATCTGTATTCTGTGCCCACGGTTCCGGTTTCATAGTGCCCTTCGACCAGGTGGAAAGCTACATGCATGTGGAGTCACCTTTGAAGCTGGAGGGTGAAGTTGAGAAGAGAGATTTCGAGGCGGATGTTGCGAAGCTTCAGAGAAGTGCGGAGGCAAAGGCTGACAGCGGGAAGTACAAAACCGGTGGACACTACATCGGGGATCAGGAGCTTGAGGATATATTTATCAGGACCTTCGGCCCCATCAAAAACCGTGCTAAGGAAGTAAATATCTCAAGCGCCCGTACCATAAGAGCCAAGGAAAAGGAAGAAAACAAGGCAGCAAACCGTAGAGACCAGAAGACTCCGGAAAAGAAAAAGGAATATCTTCTGGTGGACGGCTACAACATCATATTTGCCTGGGACGAGCTCAATGAACTCGCAAAGTCCAATCTTGATGCCGCGAGAGGCAAGCTTCAGGATATACTGTCAAACTATGCCGGCTACACCGGAAAAGAAGTAATAGTCGTTTTCGATGCTTACCGGGTACAGGGTCATCAGGTGGAACAGACCAGGTATCACAATATCTATGTGGTATTTACAAGAGAAGCCATGACCGCCGACGAATATATTGAAGAAGAGACTCATGAGCTTAAGAAGCAGTATTCGGTTACCGTTGCAACCTCCGACAAGGTGGTCCAGGTCATAACCTGGGGAGCGGGAGCGGTGCTCCTCAGCGCCCGGAACCTTAGGGATGAGGTGGACAGGGTGGTGAATACAGTGCGGAAAGAGCATTTGAATGAGTCCTCCATGGAAAGCCGCATTGGTACCAGACTGCAAATCCCACAGAATGATGATTGATATTTAAACCAGGAAGGTCCGGCACCAATGCTGTAAATGTTCGGCAGGCTCTGTTCCACTCGCGTTAAGACTAAGCTTTTTCTTTATTATTAAGTGGATGCTCACCGGTCTGGTATCAGCCTCACTTGCACAAACATTGGCACGATGATATAATCTCTGAGTTAAATCGGACACATATGACAGCGTAACAGGCATCGCCCGTTTGCGCTTAAGATAAGAAGGTATTTAAATGTATCAGATAAAATTTGACAAACCTGTACATGTACACTTTATAGGAATAGGCGGTATCTCCATGAGCGGTCTCGCGGAGATCCTGCTTTCAAGACATTTTACTATTTCCGGATCTGACAGCAAGGAATCAGAGCTTACAAAGAAGCTTGTGTCAGAAGGCGCTGTAGTAAATTATCCCCAGAAGGCTGAGAACATAACAAAGGATATCGATGTTGTGGTTTATACAGCAGCCATTCATCCGGACAATCCTGAGTTTGCGGCAGCCGTAGAGGCAGGCATACCCATGCTCACAAGAGCCCAGCTTCTCGGTGAGCTCATGCGTAATTTCAAGCAGGCTATCAATGTCTCGGGAACCCACGGTAAAACCACCACCACTTCCATGATCACTGATATTCTTCTGGAGGCAGATGTGGATCCTACAGTTACTGTAGGCGGCATCCTCAAGGATATAGGAGGCAACATCAGAGTCGGAGGACAGGATACCTTCGTTGTTGAGGCTTGTGAATATACAAATTCATTCCTTTCCTTCTTCCCGACTATTGAGATCATTCTCAATGTTGAAGCCGACCACCTCGACTTCTTCAAGGATATCGATGATATAAGACACAGCTTCAGGCTCTTTGCGGAAAAGCTTCCCGAGGACGGACTTCTGGTCATAAATTCTGACATTAAACATTTTGATTATTTTACCGAGGGACTTAAGTGTAAAATCATCACCTACGGACATGACAAGAGTTCTGATTACACAGCCAATTTCATAAGCTATGACAAGCTTGCCCATCCTACCTATACCTTATTCTATAAGGGAGAAGAGATCGCAAAGGTGGAACTCGGGGTTACTGGAGAGCACAATATCTACAATTCCATGGCTGCCATAGCTGTATGCCGTGAGCTTGGTATCGAAATGGATGCCATCTTAAGAGGTCTTAAGCGCTTCACAGGTACAGACCGCCGTTTCCAGAAAAAGGGAACAGTCAACGGTTTCACAATAATCGATGACTATGCCCATCATCCTCAGGAGATAGCCGCAACCATAGAGGCAGCAAAGAAATATCCTCACAGAAAGCTCTGGATTGCCTTCCAGCCTCACACCTACAGCAGGACAGCGGCACTTCTTGATGATTTTGCCGGAGCCCTCAGCCAGGCGGATGAGATAGTGCTTGCTGACATCTACGCCGCAAGAGAGAAGAATACCATAGGTATAAGTTCTGATGATCTCAGAAAGCATATGCTTGAGCAGAACACCAATGTTTATTACATCCCTGAATTTGAAGACATCGAGAAATTCCTCCTTGAAAGAGTTAAGGAAGGAGATGTGCTCATAACCATGGGTGCCGGCAATATCTATGAGGTTGGAGAAGACCTCCTGAAACTGCCGGGTGCTGTTATAGAGAAGTGATAGTATATTAATGAAGACCTGCGCCGATACCGGCGCGGGTCTTTTTCCATACCATCGGGGACGGTTCTCTCCGGCGAGAACCGTCCCTGCTGGTCTTGCTGTCCCCGGGGCTCTTTCACTGTTCGGTCGAAACATATAGGCACTTATAAAATCTATTAAATTGATATGAAAATAACTTTCTAACAAAAGTAAAAATCAATCGACTTATAAAAATAATAAATAATTCCACAAAATGGTCAAAATCAACCAAAATTACATCAAAATCAATTATAAAATGGTAAAAATGCTTAAAATTTAATATAAAAATGACCATTCGAAAGCCCAAATAAGATGACTTAAAAATGAAAATAATTTTTATTCCACACAAAAACACGGAAATCCACCGCCAAAATGTGGATAACCCCCGATTATCCCTTGATTGTATTTAATAAATACATCTTTTATGGGGATTGACATTTGAAGAGGCCCTAATTTTGCACATCACAATGAGGTTATAAACAAAATAAAAAAATTAGTGGATGCTTGACTTTTTGGTAGTGCACATTATCCACACCAATGTGGACAATTTTGGTGGATAAAGTTGTGGACTAGGCTTATTGAAGCACTAATTTTAGTATGCTAATATCAGTTCACCGAAGGGGAGAAACGTGAGATCGCAGCCGGGCAGTAGGGAAGATGGCTGCATTATCAGATCCATAATACTCTTCATTTACATTTGGGGGTTAATGAGATGGGCACGAGTATAGTAGATAATCTTGCAGTTCATGTAACATGCATATCGGATGATTTTCTGGATAAGTATCTTGGAACTGCAAACGGAGATTACATAAAAGTTTATTTGTTTATGCTTAGACACAGAGGAGAGCAGTTCTCAAAGGAGCAGGCTGCAGATGCTCTGAATCTCACCGATAAGGATATTGAGCGTGCGTTGAGATATTGGGAAAAGCAGGGGGTATTTGAAAGTTCTTCAGGATCCATTCAGGATCAGGACATGGAGGAAGAGGCAGAGCATAGAATTGTAAGAAGAAGGAAAGTTAAAAAGGCTGCCATAACCGAGGAAGATTTTTTGGAAGCAGAAGAAAAGATAGAGACTCTTCAGGGCACGGTTGATGATGTAGAGACTGATGAAGAGTTCAACAGCATCTTATATTTTGCGAGACAGATGCTTCCTTCACTGCCGAGTGTTCGCCAGGTTGGAGCTTTGAAGTTTATGTATAAAGAGCTGAAGATGTCTTCAGATGTTATAGAATTTCTTATTGAGTACTGTGCAAGTGCCAAAAAGACTACATATCAGTATATGCAGGCTGTTGCCATGAACTGGCATGAGCAGGGGGTTGCAACGGTAGCCCAGGCAACAGAACTTGTAAAATCCATAGAGGAAAGTAAGAACAAGAAGCAGACCTCGAGAGCTGCATCAAAATCCTCAGGAAAAGCCAACAAGTTTATCAATCTTGAACAGCGAGAGGTTGATTACGACAGTATAGTAAATTTAAGAACACTTAACAGGATGAAGAATGTCACTAACTAATGTACAGTACAACAAAATAATGCGGGTTTATGACGATCGGCGGATGGAAAGCAACAGAGAACTTGAAATCCGTCGCCGTACCGCGTACGAAAAACTTCCGGAGCTTAAGACTCTGGAAGATTTTGTACGTTCGGAGTCTATAAAGACCTTTCATCTTATGAGAGACGGTCAGAAAGAAAAAATCGCTGTTTTGAAATCTCTCATAAGCGATGCGTCAAATAGAAAAAAGGAAGTGCTGATAAAGCATGGATATCCGGCAGACTATCTGGAAATGCAGTATGTATGTCCGGATTGTAAAGATACAGGATTTATAAACGGTAAGAAGTGTCACTGTTTTATAGAGATGCAGATGAAATATCTCTATCAGCAGTCCAATATAGATCAGATAGTTAAAACCCAGAATTTTGACTATTTCGATCTTAACAGATATGACGACAGAGTTCCTATCCTTGCTGACGGAAAAACCAACCGGGAATATATGGCGGAGAACAGAAAGCTTCTTCTTCAGTGGGTGGAGGATTTCGACAAAAATCATGGAAACCTGATGTTTACGGGAAATACCGGAACCGGAAAGACCTTCCTCATAAACTGTGTGGCAAAAGCCCTTATGGACAGCTTCCATTCAGTGATATATCTGACAAGCACGGATCTTTTCGACAGCTTTTCCAAAGCTATGAAGGGTGATGATGAAGAACAGCAGGATATGCAGGAAGCAATCCTTAATTGCGACCTTCTGGTCATAGATGATCTTGGTACAGAATTAAATAACAGCTATACTTCTTCAAAACTGTTTTATGTACTAAATCATCGCATGGTTTTTCGTAAATCTGTCATCATTTCTACCAATCTTAGCCTCAATACCATAAGGGATTCGTACTCGGAAAGGGTATCTTCCCGCATAATTTCCGACTATTTGATCATTCCGCTGTACGGTAATGACCAAAGACTGTATTGACAGCTTTCGATACATGAAGTAATTTATCTAATGTTTATGTGTGAGATTATGTATAAAAATCCATAATTTGCCGACATATATTAAAGACATGTGTTAACATGGATGGTGTTTGCATGTTTTTGAAGGTTTGTTAAGGGACAGTTCTCATTAGGAGGAGAAAAGAAATGCCAGATTCCAGAACTTCAGAGTTTATTGAGCGTATTCCTGTTGGACCGCTTGCACTTATGCCGCTTGATTCCATCATGCCGCTTGGACGGGCTGTTGATGGCTACTTATCAAGATGGCGTGCACAGCGTGAGAGTGAGCATAAGGAAACCATTGCTTTCAGCGGATATCAGAAGGATAGTTACATTGTTAAGTCAAAGGTTTCAAGATTTGGCTCAGGTGAGGGAAAAGCCAATGTTTTGGAGACTGTCAGAGGTGTTGACCTTTACCTTATGGTAGATGTTATGAATTTTTCTCAGACCTACAGTCTTTTCGGTCAGATAAATCATATGTCACCGGACGATCATTATGCTGATCTTAAGAGAGTGATAGCTGCCACTACAGGAAAGGCAAAGAGGATCAATGTTATCATGCCGTTTATGTATGAGTCACGTCAGCATAAGCGTAACGGACGTGAGTCCCTTGATTGTGCTATCATGCTCCAGGAGCTCCATGAGATGGGAGTTGAGAACTTCCTGACCTTCGATGCACATGATCCAAGAGTAATGAATGCTATCCCCAGAGACAGCTTCGATAACATTTCCTGCTCTTACCAGTTTATAAAATCCATACTTAACAGTATAGATGATCTTGACATCGACAAGGATCATATGATGATCATTTCCCCGGATGAAGGCGGAATGAGCAGAGCTATCTACTATGCTAACGTTCTGGGAATCGACATGGGTATGTTCTATAAGCGTCGTGATTACGCTCAGGTAGTCAACGGACGTAATCCAATAGTTGCCCACGAGTTCCTTGGAACCAATGTTGAAGGCAAGGATGTATTCATCATAGACGATATGATCTCCTCCGGTGAATCATTGATCGATACAGCCAAGGAGCTTAAAGAGAGAAAGGCAAGGCGTGTATTTGCATGCTGTACCTTCGGACTCTTTACTTCAGGCTTCAACAAGTTTGATCAGGCCTATGCAAGCGGCACTTTAAATGGTGTTTATACTACAAACCTTATTTATCAGCAGCCTGAGCTTCTCACAAAGCCATGGTACCACAGCGTAGATATGGCAAAGTATATCGCGCTTATCATTGACAGCCTCAATCATGATATGTCCATATCAACGATTCTTGACACTTCAACAAGAATCAATCAGAAGGTTGCAGCATATAAAGAGCATCGTGCAGGTGTAAATAAACAGATGGAGCTTCCCCTCTGATCTGATGGTTAATGTTGATTTTTCCTGCATCAGATGATCCGTGAGTTTACTTTAACGGTAGTAATGAAGGGTCGCCCATTCCCGGGCGACCCTTTTTAATAGAGGAGAAACCTTGGAAAAAACCTACTTTTCTAATAAAGTTTACATATATACATTCATAATGAGTATCCTTGTAGTGCTTATCCATTCGGTGAATTTTGCTGATGATAACACTATACTCCTCACCATGATCCAGTCGGCAGATTATAACAACATTGATCTTTCGGGCCTGACGGGAATCCCGGCTCATGTTGAGAATTTTTTGTCCAATGCTGTCGGACAGGCAGCAGTACCGGGATTTTTCCTGGTTTCCGGCTATCTGTTTTTCAGGGGACTCAAAGACCTTAAGGATATAGGAAATAAATGGAAAAAACGCTTCATGTCACTTGTGATCCCCTACGGTGCATGGAATATTTTCTACTATATAATATATGTGCTTCTGGGGAAGGAAAGATTTAGTCTGACAAGGCTCCACAGAGCTGTGGCTGAATACAGCTGCAATCCGGTGTTCTGGTATGTCTTTCAGCTTATATTGCTGACGGTACTTGCACCACTGTTCTTTATTCTGTTGAGAAACAGAATCCTGACCTTTGGTTCAATGCTTTTATATACCCTTCTGGTAGTAAACGGAGTGGACTTCCCATTGATAAATGAAGATGCCCTGTACTACTTTTTTTTCGGAGCCCTTACCGCAAGATGGTTTAAAGAAAGCTTTGAGACCCAGAGCACAGGAAAGATGATCTGCGGACTGGGTTTGATCACAGCTTCATGGCTCACCCAGGTTTTCACCACAGTAGGGATGCAGATGTTCGTTATGGCACCGGTGGATTTTCATAAAATGGGGATTATTCAGTATTTATATGTCGGTGGTGAGATATCGAAGATGATGGGGGTACTGATATCCCGGTGGCCTAAGCATTGGCTTGTCCTCATCCTGTCTTCAGGCGGACAGGTGCTGGTAAATGTGATCCGTAGATTCCTTATCTGCTATGGAATCTGGTTTATACTGCCACTCAGGCTTCCCACGGCAAGGGATTTCATGAAGAACAGCTTCTTTTTATATGCCATACATTATCCGATTGCCAGAATCGGTATATATATGTTAGAGTACATGAACGTTGGTTACCATAAAGCGGAGGATCAGGCTTTGAGGCTTTTCCTATATTTTGTCACACCGGTCATTTGCGTTTCGGCCGCTTACCTGATGAAAAAAATGCTCAGCAGGAAAACTCCTTTTATATGGAAGATATTCAGTGGAGGTAGATGATAATGTTTATTGCGGATCATTGGAAAGATTATGAAGTTATAGATACAAGTTCCGGAGATAAGCTGGAGAGATGGGGTAAGTATATCCTTCGGAGACCGGATCCTCAGGTAATCTGGCAGACCCCTTTTAAAAATCCGAACTGGAAGAAACTGAACGGACATTATCATCGTTCCGAAAGAGGCGGCGGAGAGTGGGAGTTCTTTGACCTCCCGAAGCAGTGGAAGATCTCTTATATATTGGGAGGAACTGCGGCACGTCCTTCGACTTTTGATGAGAAGAATAAAGAAACCTACAGACCTGTGGCCCCGGTGTACGAGAATCTTGAAAAGCTGCCTGAAAAGAGCAGAACATTAACCTTCCACTTAAAGCCCTTTGCCTTCAAGCATACGGGACTTTTCCCGGAGCAGGCCGCAAACTGGGACTGGTTTTCCAACGAGATCCTCGGTGAAGTCAACAGACGTAAGGCTCAGGGATCGGAAGAGCCTGTAAAGGTACTCAACCTTTTTGCCTACACCGGGGGAGCAACATTGGCAGCCGCAGCAGCAGGCGCACATGTTACCCATGTGGATGCCTCAAAGGGTATGGTCCAGTGGGCAAAGGAGAATGCCGATGCCTCAGGACTCTCACAGGCCCCCATCAGATGGCTTGTTGATGACTGTACAAAGTTCGTTGAAAGAGAGATCCGCCGCGGCAATAAATATGACGCCATCATTATGGACCCGCCATCCTACGGAAGAGGACCCAAGGGCGAGATATGGAAGATAGAGGATGCAGTATATCAGCTCATAGAGCTGTCTTCAAAACTCCTTACCGATAAGAGTCTTTTCTTCCTTATTAATTCCTACACCACCGGACTTCAGCCGGCGGTCATGAGTTATATGCTGGGAGTTATAATCAAAAACAGGTTCGGTGGAGAGATCCATTCGGAGGAAGTAGGACTTCCTGTGACTGAAAACGGACTGGTACTTCCCTGCGGCTGCTCCGGAAGGTGGGTCAGAAATACGAAATAATCATTGAAAAATGCGCTTCCCGGAACCTGTTGATGTAAGATAATCGTAATTAAATCACGCCGATTGTTAATGGAATAGAAATTGCAATTAACATCCCTGAAAGCTATTATTAAATCATGGAAAGATAACTTGTGAAGTAGACAAGTTTTTGGAGATTGATGACTCCTAAAGAGACAGCTTTTGGAGAATCATCAGGAGGGTGTTATATGTTAAGAAGAAAAATTGCAAAACTTGCATTAATGACAGGCGCATTGGCAGCGATTTCTGCCATTAACGTCATGGCAGCAGGATGGACGACAAACTCAAAAGGCGAGCAGGTATATGTTCAGGATACAGGAGCAGTTGTCACAAATTCCTGGATAAAGGCCAATGATGGCGGCTCTGTTATATGGTATTACGCTACTCAGGACGGAACCTTACGTAAGGATAACTGGCAGACTGTAAACGGTTATAAGTATTACTTTGATGAGAACGGTGTTATGCAGACCGGATGGATCGATGAATATAAGTATTATTGCGATCCCAACTCAGGTGCCGCAGTGACAGGATGGAAGTATCTTCCTATCCCGGATGATTTTGCATCTTCCTATTCGGATAATGTAAACTATTCTGCAGGATCCTATGCATGGTTTTTCTTTAATACAAGTAATTCCCAGAAGTATTTTGCTGAGAGTGAAGATGTAACTGTAAAGACCATAAACGGCGTTAAGTATGGCTTTGATGAGAACGGTGTTATGCAGCTCGGCTGGGCCAAGGTTAAGGATACATCACCTGAGATAGCCGGTTATATGTACTTTGCAGAGAAGACAGACGGAAACTTCAAGCAGGGACAGCAGATTGCAGGAACCTGGTACACAACGGTTGGTCCACTTGAGACATCAGGCTCAGGATCTTTTGATAAGGATCTGGCTACCGGAGATGTTGAATATTTCTATTTCAAGAATTCGGGATATGTGGCAGCAGGCAATGGCAATGCATATCAGGTATGTTCAGTAAACGGCAAAAAGTATCTGTTCAACGAAAAAGGAAATCCGGTATACGGAATGCAGCTTGGATGCACTGAGACAGATAATACTACACACTATTATTACTGTGGCTCAAGTAAGTCTGACTGCTCTGTAAAGACAGGAAGATTCTCAATGACAGAAGCTGATGGCGATCGCATAACATTCTATGCTCAGACAAACGGAAGAGGATTTACAGGCGTAAAGGATGGTTACCTCTATTATAATGGTAAGCTTCAGTGCGCAGAGTCCGACAGCAAGTTTATGGTATGCAACGTTGAAGGAAAAGATTATGTTGTTTCAACCAGCGGTGCAGTTCAGAAGAACAAGAAGAACCTTAAGGATTCAGACGGCAACAAGGTTTCAACAAATTCTGACGGAACACTGAAGGAAAACATCGAAGGAAGCTTTGCAGTATTGGAAGCAACTTCACCTGACATTGATGACATAGATTAAGATAATGTTTATTTAAGAAGAAACCCGGTTACACTGCCGGGTTTCTTTTTTGGTGATAAGACCGTCACGCGGAATCGGGTAGGGCGTATTTTCCATACTCGATTAAAAAAGTTGTTGCAAATAAAGAACACCGGTGTTAATATATGACACGCACGGCAGGGTGTGAACCTGCCGGCGGTACATTAATAGGGATACGCACGGCTCAGTGGAAAATGTATTAAAATTTATACATTTTTTCGAAATTACCGCTTGAATTATAGAAAAGCGTGTGTTATCTTAGTATTCGCTGTGACATGATAGCGATGAAATGAAGATTGCTTATATGGACGAAAGCCAAGATCCGTACAGCATTATCTGAAAAGATCCAGTGAACCTGCGGGTTCCGCCTGAGAGCTGATACGGCAACCAAGTATAAGGCATATAAGAGAACTTCATGGAGCGAATGTCTAGTTTAGAAACTGACGGCAGGTCACTGTACTACAATTTAATCCATTACACAGCAAATGGATTTTGATGCAGGGAAACTTTCATCTCACGATTGTTTCGCATGCAGTTAATGTACAGTCACCGACTTATCGTCAAATAACCGATAGGAGGCGACTTTTTTTATGGCAAGTCAAGTAATGAGAATCACACTCAAGGCTTACGACCACACACTTGTGGACGAATCAGCTGCAAAGATTGTGGAGAACTGCAAGAAGACAGGTTCACAGGTTTCCGGACCGGTACCACTTCCAACAAAGAAGGAAGTTGTTACTATCCTTCGTGCTGTACATAAGTACAAGGATTCACGTGAGCAGTTCGAGCAGAGAACTCACAAGAGACTTATCGACGTAATCAGTCCTAACCAGAAGACAATGGATGCTCTTCAGAGACTCGAGATGCCTGCAGGCGTTTACGTTGATATCAAAATGAAGAACAAGTAATGATTCTAGAATGAGTCTGAGATATCGGACTCCGCTGTAGAAAGGAGAAACAATGAAGAAAGCTATTTTAGCGACAAAAGTAGGAATGACACAGATCTGGAACGAAGATGGCGTGTTGATTCCAGTAACTGTACTTCAGGCTGGTCCTTGTGTTGTAACACAGGTTAAGACAGTAGAGAATGACGGTTACGCAGCAGTACAGGTAGGCTTCCAGGACAAGAGAGAGAAGCTTGTTAACAAGCCTCAGAAGGGTCAGTTCGATAAGGCTGGCGTTTCCTGCAAGAGATTCCTCAGAGAGTTCAGATTTGAGGATGCTGAGAACTACAATGTAAAAGATGAGATTAAGGCAGACATCTTTGCTGAGGGTGACAAGGTAGACGTTACCGCTATTTCAAAGGGTAAGGGATTCGAGTCAGCTATCAGAAAGTATGGTCAGCACAGAGGACCTATGGGTCACGGTTCCAAGTTCCACCGTCACCAGGGTTCTAACGGTACATCTGCAACACCTTCAAGAGTACTTCCTGGTAAGGCAATGCCTTCACACATGGGCGCTGTAAAGGTTACAACACAGAACCTTACAATCGTTAAGGTTGATGTAGAGAACAACCTGCTTCTTATCAAGGGAGCTGTACCGGGACCTAAGAAGGCACTTATTACTGTTAAAGAAGCAGTAAAGGCCTGAGACGAAAGAAAGGAGGAACATATAGATGGCTAACGTATCAGTATTTGATATGCAGGGTAAGGAAGTTGGCAAGATGGATCTCAATGATTCCGTTTTCGGAGTTGAGGTTAACGAGCACCTTCTTCACCTCGCAGTTGTTGCTCAGCTTGCTAACAAGCGTCAGGGTACACAGAAAGCATTAACTCGTTCTGAAGTTTCAGGAGGCGGAAGAAAGCCTTGGAGACAGAAGGGCACAGGACATGCAAGACAGGGTTCTATCAGAGCACCGCAGTGGAAGGGCGGCGGAGTAGTATTCGCACCTACACCACGTGATTATACAACAACAATGAACAAGAAGGAAAAGAGAGCAGCTCTTAAGTCTGCACTTTCTAACGCAGTAGCTGAGAACAAGCTTATCATTGTTGACGATATCAAGCTTGCAGAGATCAAGACAAAGAACTTCCAGGCTATGCTTGATGCCTTCAAGGTAAACAAGGCATTCGTTCTTCTTGATTCAAATGACAAGAATGTTATTCTTTCAGCAAGAAATATCCAGGACGTTAAGACAGCCGGCGTAAACGAGCTCAATGTTTATGACGTTCTTAAGTACCAGACAGTAGTTGCTACAAAGGCAGCTGTTGAGAAGATTCAGGAGGTATACGCATAATGGCAGACATTAAGTATTATGACGTTATTCTTCGCCCGGTTATCACTGAGAAGTCAATGGGTGAGATGGCATCCAAGAAGTATACATTCCTTGTTAATCCACTTGTAACAAAGACTCAGGTTAAGGAAGCCGTTGAGAAGATGTTCGAAGGAACAAAGGTTAAGGCTGTTAACACAATGAACGCTGACGGCAAGACAAAGAGAAGAGGCCTCAAGTTCGGAAAGACAGCCAAGACAAAGAAGGCTATCGTTACACTTACAGAAGATTCAAAGGATATCGAGATTTTTAAGGGCCTTTGATAAGGATTAACAATTAGACACAGTCACGTGAAAAATTCTCTATTATACGTGACATTAAAAAAGGAGAAAACAAGTCATGGGTATAAAGACATATAAACCTTATACACCTTCGAGAAGAAACATGACCGGTTCAGACTTTTCCGAGATCACAAAGAAGACTCCTGAGAGATCACTTCTTTCAAAGGTTAAGGAGAACGCCGGCAGAAACAATCAGGGTAAAATCACTGTTCGTCATCAGGGTGGCGGAAACAGACAGAAATACAGAATCATCGATTTCAAGAGAAACAGCAAGGATGGTATCCCTGCTAAGGTAATCGGAATCGAGTATGATCCTAACAGAACAGCAAACATCGCTCTTATCGCTTATGCTGATGGAACAAAGGCATATATCCTTGCTCCTAACGGTCTTACAGACGGCATGAAGGTTATGAGCGGTCCTGAGGCTGAAGCAAGAGTAGGTAACTGCCTTCCTCTTTCAAAGATCCCTGTAGGTACAAACGTACATGCTATCGAGCTCCTTCCTGGTAAGGGCGCACGTATGGTTCGTTCAGCAGGAAATGCTGCACAGCTTATGGCAAGAGAAGGAAAGTATGCAACACTTAGACTTCCTTCAGGCGAGATGAGAATGGTTCCTATCGAGTGCCGTGCAACAATCGGTGTTGTAGGTAACGGAGATCACAACCTCATCAATATCGGTAAGGCCGGTAGAAAGAGACACATGGGATGGCGTCCAACAGTTCGTGGTTCTGTTATGAACCCTAACGATCACCCGCACGGTGGTGGAGAAGGAAGAGCTCCAGTCGGAAGACCGGGTCCTTGCACTCCTTGGGGCAAGCCAGCACTTGGACTTAAGACACGTAACAAGAAGAAGGCTTCTAATAAGCTTATTATCAGAAGACGCGATGGTAGAGCCATCAAATAATTGAGGAGGAGAGAAAAATATGGCACGTTCAATTAAAAAAGGACCATTCATCGATGCTTCACTTAAGAAGGCAGTTGATGCAATGAACGCTTCCGGAAACAAGTCAGTTATCAAGACTTGGTCTCGTCGTTCCACAATCTTCCCATCTTTTGTTGGTCACACGATTGCGGTACATGATGGAAGAAAGCACGTTCCTGTATATGTTACAGAGGACATGGTTGGCCACAAGCTTGGTGAGTTCGTTGTAACAAGAACTTTCCACGGCCACAGCGGTAACGAGAAGAGAGCTTAAACTTACGCATATTTGAAAGGAGGACATTTCAACAATGTCAAAAGGTCATAGATCTCAGATTAAGAGAGAGAGAAATGCAAATACTGTAAAGAGACCTTCAGCTACTCTTTCATATGCAAGAGTATCAGTTCAGAAGGCATGCTTCGTTCTTGATGCCATCAGAGGCAAGAATCTTGAAGAAGCACTCGGTATTGTTTCATACAACCCTAGATATGCTTCTACATTAGTAAAGAAGCTTCTTGAGTCTGCTGCAGCTAATGCAGAGAACAACAACAACATGAACAGAGACAATCTTTATGTTGCTGAGTGCTATGCAGGTGCAGCTCCTACAATGAAGAGAATTCATCCAAGAGCACAGGGCAGAGCTTACAGAATTTTAAAGAGAAACTCACACATTACAGTAGTTTTGGACGAGAGAAAGTAAAAGGAGGCATATAAATGGGACAGAAAGTCAATCCGCACGGCATAAGAGTCGGCGTTATTAAAGATTGGGATTCCAAGTGGTATGCTGACAAGAAGAACTTTGGCGATACACTTGTTGAGGACTACAATATCAGAAAATTCCTGAAGAAGAGACTTTATTCTGCAGGTGTTTCAAAGATCGAGATCGAGAGAGCTGCAAACGACAAGGTTCGTGTAGTTATCTTTACAGCAAAGCCTGGATTCGTAATCGGTAAGGGCGGCGCAGAGATCGAGAAGGTTAGAAAAGATGTACAGAAGCTTACATCAAAGAACGTAAACATCGATATCAAGGAGATCAAGAGACCTGACCGTGATGCTCAGCTTGTAGCAGAGAACATCGCTCAGTCACTTGAGAACCGTGTATCTTTCAGAAGAGCTATGAAGCAGGCTATGCAGAGAACCATGAAGTCTGGTGTTCTTGGTATCAAGGCATCAGTTGGTGGACGTCTTGGCGGTGCTGATATCGCTCGTCGTGAGTTCTATTCTGAGGGAACTATTCCTCTTCAGACTTTAAGAGCTGACATCGACTATGGTTTTGCAGAGGCAGACACAACTTATGGTAAGCTCGGTGTTAAGGTTTGGGTTTACAAGGGAGAGGTTCTTCCTGCCAAGAAAAACAAGGAAGGGAGCGATAAGTAATTATGTTAATGCCAAAGAGAACGAAGTATCGTAAGCAGATTCGTGGAAACATGAAGGGCAAAGCAACCAGAGGCAACAAGATTGCTTATGGTGAGTATGGTATCATCGCTACTGAGCCTTGCTGGATCAGATCAAACCAGATCGAGGCAGCCAGAGTTGCTCTTACAAGATACATTAAGCGTGGTGGTCAGGTTTGGATCAAGATCTTCCCTGACAAGCCAATCACAGCTAAGCCTCTCGGAGTCAGAATGGGTTCCGGAAAGGGTGCTGTAGAATATTGGGTAGCAGTAGTTAAGCCAGGTAGAGTAATGTTCGAAATCGCTGGCGTACCTGAGGAGACTGCAAGAGAGGCTCTTAGACTTGCGTCACACAAGCTTCCTTGCAATTGCAAGATCGTTTCCAAGGCCGAACTGGAAGGCGGTGATAACTAATGAAGAAGAAAACCTACTTAGATGAGTTAAAGGCAAAGTCAACAGAGCAGCTTAATGCTGACCTTGTTTCAGCCAAGAAGGAACTCTTTAACCTGAGATTCCAGAACGCTACAAATCAGCTTGATAATACAGCAAGAATAACAGAGGTTCGTAAGAACATCGCGCGTATTCAGACAGTTATCACAGAGAAAGCTAAAGCGTGAGAAAGGAGAGCACAACAATGGAGAGAAATCTTAGAAAGACACGTACCGGTAAGGTCGTTAGTGCAAAGATGGACAAGACCATCGTTATCGCTATCGAAGATCACGTTAAGCACCCGGTAATCGGAAAGATCGTTAAGAGAACTGTTAAGATCTACGCTCATGACGAGAACAACGAGGCTGGTGTAGGCGATACAGTTAAGGTTATGGCTACAAGACCACTGTCAAAGACCAAGAGATGGAGACTGACAGAGATCATCGAGAAGGCTAAGTAATCAGGAGCAAGGAAGGAGCATTATATGATTCAGCAGGAAACAAGACTTAGAGTTGCTGATAACACAGGTGCAAGAGAACTCCTTTGCATCCGCGTTATGGGTGGCTCAACCAGAAGATATGCTGCAGTCGGAGATATAATCGTAGCATCTGTTAAGGATGCAATCCCTGGCGGACAGGTAAAGAAGGGTGATGTTGTTAAGGCTGTTGTTGTTAGAACAGTAGATGACATTCGCCGTAAAGATGGTAGCTACATCAAGTTTGATGAGAATGCAGCTGTTATTCTCAAGGACGATGGAACACCAAAGGGAACTCGTATTTTTGGACCGGTAGCTAGAGAGCTTCGTGATCATGGTTACATGAAGATCGTTTCACTCGCTCCGGAAGTACTGTAAGGAGGTTACCAGATGCGTAGAATTAAGAAAGACGATATGGTACAGATCATTGCCGGTAAGGACAATGGCAAGCAGGGCAAGGTACTTTCTTTCGACCCCGCAACCAACAAGGTAGTCGTTGAAGGCTGCAATATGGTAACCAAGCACCAGAAGCCATCTCAGGGAAATCCTCAGGGTGGTATCCTTCACAAGGAAGCAGCTATCGACGCTTCTAATGTTATGCTTGTAGTTGATGGACAGCCTACACGTGTTGGCTTCGAGATCAAGGACGGCAAGAAGGTAAGAGTTGCTAAGAAAACTGGTAAGGTTATCGACTAAGAGAAAGGAGGAATTTCAAAATGGCTAGATTAAAGGATCTTTACAATAGCGAGATCAAGGATGCTATGGCTAAGAAGTTCGGTTACAAGAATGTAAACGAGATTCCTAAGCTTGATAAGATCGTTATCAACATGGGAGTTGGAGAAGCTAAGGAAAATTCCAAGGTTCTCGACAGCGCAGTTCGTGATCTTGAGATCATTACAGGACAGCACGCTGTAACAACTAAGGCAAAGAAGTCAGTTGCAAACTTCAAGATCAGAGAGGGCCAGGCTATCGGATGCAAGGTTACTCTTCGTGGTGAGAAGATGTATGAGTTTGCTGACAGACTTATCAATCTTGCGCTTCCTCGAGTTAGAGACTTCAGAGGCGTAAATCCTAATGCATTTGATGGCAGAGGAAACTATGCACTTGGACTCAAGGAGCAGCTCATTTTCCCTGAGATCGAGTTCGATAAGGTTGACAAGGTTAGAGGTATGGATGTTATCTTCGTAACTACAGCTAAGACTGACGAAGAGGCAAGAGAACTTCTCAGACTTTTCAACATGCCGTTCGCAAAGTAATCGGAGGGAAATATGGCTAAGTTATCAATGAAGTTAAAGCAGCAGAAGGCACCTAAGTTCTCAACAAGAGCTTACACAAGATGCAAGATCTGCGGAAGACCACACAGTGTACTCAAGAAGTATGGCATCTGCCGTATCTGCTTCCGTGAGTTAGCATACAAGGGTGAGATTCCAGGAGTTAAGAAGGCTTCTTGGTAAGTCCTTAACTTCAATTTAGAGCCGATGGCAATGTTTTGGATGATTCCAAAATGTTGTCAAAGGTGATAATTTCTGGATTGTATTAAAAGAAATACAAAAATATTTCTTAAAGATACGCCAGACCGGGTTGAAACCCGGAAAGAAATGGTTATAATGTAAATGTTGCGCCACAGGAAGTACTGTTTATGCAGTACCATTTGGTTAAGCATCATATCTTTATGATAGGATGGACTGACCGAGTGAGAACAACCTGGAGACGTGGCATTTGCTTTGTCCGGATTTATTCCGGATATATAACAATATTATTTTTATACTATTTGAGAAAGGATATCCGTAAAAATGAGTATGAGTGATCCAATCGCAGATATGCTTACAAGAATTCGTAACGCAAATACTGCAAAGCATGACACAGTAACCATCCCATCATCAAAGATGAAAGTAGCTATTGCTGACATCCTTGTAAATGAAGGTTACATCAAGAAGTATGAGCTGGTTGATGGCGGTAAGTTTAAGGACATCAAGGTAACTCTTAAGTACGGCGCTACAAAGAACGAAAAGATCATCAGCGGCATTCGCAGAATTTCCAAGCCAGGTCTTCGTGTATACGCTGGCAAGGAGAATATGCCATCTGTTCTTGGCGGACTTGGTATTGCAATTGTTTCTACAAATCAGGGCATCATGACTGATCGTGAAGCAAGAGCAAAGGGCGTTGGCGGAGAAGTTCTTGCATTCGTATGGTAATTAACCATATTGACAGCAAAAACATCAAAGCAAGTAACTGTAAACATCTGAAAACTGTTTAATAACAGAGAATTTAAGAGAGAGGAGACATAGTATGTCACGTATCGGAAAATTACCGGTAGTTATCCCAGCAGGCGTTACTGTTGAGATCAAGGACAACAACCTCGTAACTGTTAAGGGACCTAAGGGAACTCTTGAGAAGGCATTCGCTACAGAGCTTACTCTTGAGAAGAACGACGGTGAAGTTGTTGTTAAGAGACCTAATGATAATAAGAAAGAGAAGTCCCTTCACGGACTTACAAGAGCACTTCTCCAGAACATGGTAGATGGTGTTACTAACGGATTTGAGAAGAAGCTCGAGATCAACGGTGTTGGTTACAGAGCAGCTAAGCAGGGTAAGACACTTACACTTACACTTGGTTATTCTCATCCTGTAACTATGGAAGATCCTGAGGGCGTTGAGACAGTTCTCGAGGGTACAAACACAATCTTCGTAAAGGGTATTGACAAGGAGAAAGTTGGTCAGTACGCAGCTGAGATCCGCAGCAAGAGAGGACCGGAGCCATATAAGGGCAAGGGTATCAAGTATGCTGATGAGGTTATCAGACGTAAGGTTGGTAAGACTGGTAAGAAATAATTAGGAGGAAAGTGAAATGGTAAGTAAGAGAAATAAGGCTGAACTTCGCCAGAAGAAGCACCAGAGACTTAGAAACCGTTTATCTGGTACTCCAGAGAGACCACGTCTTTCTGTATTCAGATCTGACAAGCACATGTATGCACAGGTTATCGATGATGTTGCAGGCAACACTCTTTGCGCTGCTTCAACACTTGATAAGGATGCAAAGTTAGAGATTACAAATAACATTGAGGCTGCTCAGTATGTTGGTAAGGCAATTGCTGAGAAGGCTATGGCTAAGGGAATTAAGACTGTTGTATTTGACAGAGGTGGTTTCCTTTATCACGGTAAGGTTCAGGCTCTTGCAGATGCTGCCAGAGAAGCCGGCCTTGAATTCTAATCGAGAGGAGAACAAGCAAGATGAAGCGTGAAAGAATTGATGTAAATCAGTTAGAATTAAACGACAACGTCGTTGCCATCAAGCGTGTTGCGAAAACTGTAAAGGGTGGTCGTACCGTTAGATTCTCAGCTCTCGTAGTAGTTGGTGATGGCAATGGCCATGTAGGTTGTGGTATCGGTAAGGCAGTTGAGGTTCCTGAGGCTATCCGTAAGGCACGTGAGGCTGCTTGCAAGTCTATCGTTACAATTCCTGTAACAGAAGAGAAGTCTGTACCACACGATTATGTAGGTAAGTTTGGAAGTGCAACAGTACTTCTTAAGAAGGCACCTGAAGGAACCGGTATCATCGCTGGTGGTCCTGCACGTTCAGTTCTTGAGCTTGCTGGAATCAGAAATATCCGTACAAAGTCTTTAGGTTCAAACAATAAGACAAATGTCGTTCTTGCTACAATCACAGGTCTTACTTCAATGAAGACACCTGAGGAGTTTGCTGCACTTCGCGGTAAAACTGTAGCTGAGATCACAGGTTGATCAGGGAGGGTAAAGTAATGGCAGATAAGAAGTTAAAGATTACACTTGTAAAGTCTCCAATCGGTGCTATCCCTAAGCAGAGAGCAACCGTTCAGGCTCTTGGTCTTCGTAAGATTCGTCAGACAGTAGAGCTTCAGGACAATGGCGCTACAAGAGGTATGATTCAGAGAGTTAACCATCTTGTAAAAGTTGAAGAAATCTAAGGAGGCATACAATGGAGTTAGCTAATTTAAAGCCGGCTGACGGCGCTAAGCAGTCAAAGAACTTCAGACGTGGCCGTGGCCATGGTTCAGGAAATGGCAAGACAGCCGGTAAGGGCCATAAGGGTCAGAAGGCAAGATCAGGAGCACCAAGACCAGGATTCGAAGGTGGTCAGATGCCTTTATTCAGACGTATTCCTAAGAGAGGATTCAAGGATCCTAACTCTAAGGTTATCACAGGAATCAACCTTTCTGTTCTTGAGACAAAGTTCAACGATGGTGAGGAAGTTACAATTGAGGCTCTTCTTAACAAGGGAATCATCAAGAAGGTTAACGATGGCGTTAAGGTTCTTGGAAATGGTGAACTTACAAAGAAGCTCAATGTTAAGTTAACAGCTTTCTCTGCATCAGCAAAGGAAAAGATCGAAGCTTTAGGCGGAACCTGTGAGGTAATCTGATGTTCAAATCAATACTAAATGCATTTAAGGTTAAGGATTTAAGAGATAGACTTATATTCGTTTTCCTTATGCTCGTAGTAATTAGGTTTGGATCGAATCTTCCTATTCCGGGTGTAAACTCAGGATATTTTGCCGAGCTTTTTAAAAGCATGGCTGATAATGATGCATTTGGTTGGTTTAATACGATGACTGGTGGCTCTTTCGAGCAGCTGTCAGTCTTCGCATTGTCAATCACACCGTATATTACTTCATCCATCATCATCCAGCTCCTTACAGTTGCAATTCCTGCACTTGAGGAGTTACAGAAGGATGGTGAAGAGGGAAGAAAGAAGCTCACAGAGTACACCAGATATGTGACTATCGGACTTGCTCTTATTGAGTCAACTGCGATGGCTGTAGGATTCGGTGGACAGGGGCTTCTCATCGGTTACGCTGATGCGAGCATGATGAGAAAGATTGCAGACGTTGTAATTGCGGTTATTACAATGACAACAGGATCTGCACTTCTCATGTGGATTGGTGAACAGATAACAGACAAGGGAATCGGTAATGGTATCTCTCTGGTTCTCCTTTTCAATATTCTTTCATCTATTCCTACTGATTTTCAGACTTTGTATGTTAGATTCATACAGGGAAAAAATGTTGCAACAATGGTTGTAGCAGCTATCATTATTGCTGCATGCATCATTGCTCTTGTAGCTTTTACAGTCGTTTTGACTGATGCTGAACGTAAGATTCCGGTTCAGTACAGCCGTAGAGTACAGGGCAGAGGTCTTGTGGGAGGTCAGTCTTCATCAATTCCTCTCAAGGTAAATACGGCCAGCGTTATGCCGGTTATCTTTGCAAGTTCACTTATGACCATGCCTGTTGTTATAGGACAGGTATTAAAGGTAGATTACGGCACAGTCTGGGGCAAGATCCTTATGGGACTTAACTCCGGTTCATGGTGTAATCCTGATGCGCCTATCTACAGCATTGGTTTGGTAGTTTATATTGCACTTCTGTATTTCTTCGCATATTTCTACACTTCCATTTCTTTCAATCCTTTGGAAGTAGCAAATAATATGAAGAAGCAGGGAGGCTTTATTCCGGGAATTCGTCCTGGTAAGCCTACAAGCGATTATCTTGATAATATTCTTAAATATATCATTTTTATCGGTGCAACCGGCCTTGCAATCGTTGCTATAGTTCCGATATTTGTATCGGGAGTATTCAATGTAGGTCGTATATCTTTCGCGGGAACTTCGCTTATCATCATAATCGGAGTTGTGCTTGAGACACTTAAGGCTATTGAATCACAGATGGTTGTAAGAAATTACAAGGGATTTTTAAACGACTGATCATAACAAAAGCCTCCTCAGGACTATTTTCCGGGGAGGCTAAAAGTGTTTAAATTGAAAAACATTATATGGAGGCCTCATATGAAGATCGTTATGTTAGGAGCACCCGGTGCGGGCAAAGGCACACAGGCAATTAAAATCGCAGATAAGTATGGTATTCCTCATATTTCAACCGGAGACATTTTCAGAGCCAACATTAAAGGCGGAACTGAACTCGGTATGAAAGCTAAGTCATATATGGATAAGGGACAGCTGGTTCCTGATGAAGTAACCATCGGTATGCTTTTAGACAGAATTGCCGAGGATGATTGCAAGGATGGCTATGTACTTGATGGCTTCCCACGTACCATCCCTCAGGCAGAAAGTCTTACAAAGGCACTTGCCGATAAGGGAGACAAGATCGATTTTGCTCTGGATATAAATGTACCTGATGAAGCAATTCTCACACGTATGTCAGGAAGAAGAGCATGCCCGAAATGCGGCGCAACCTATCATATAGTATATGCAGCTCCTCAGAAGGAAAACATTTGCGATAAGTGCGGAAGCGAACTTATCATCCGGTCAGATGATAAACCTGAGACAGTTCAGGATCGTTTAAATGTTTACCACAAGCAGACTGAGCCACTTATTTCTTATTATAAGAATGAAGGCGTTTTCTGTGAGGTTGACGGTACTAAAGAGCTTCAGGAAGTATTTAACGATGTAGTTAAGGTTCTTGAGAACAAATAATGTTTTTTATAGATCATAAGTTTCTAAGTTTGAGTCGGAAAGAAGTATTAAATGATAGAAATCAAATCAAAACGAGAAATAGAATTGATGAGAGAAGCCGGAAAGATTCTCGGCGAAATGCATAACAGAGTCGGAGAGAAGATAAAGCCCGGCATAAGCACCGGAGAGCTTGATGAATATGCAGAAAAGATCATGCGTAAATTAGGCGGCTTTCCAAGCATGAAGGGTCTCTATGATTTCCCGGGCTGCTGCTGCATTTCCGTTAATGAAGAAGTAATTCACGGCATTCCGGACAGACGTCGTATCCTTAAGGAAGGCGACATTGTTTCCATTGATACCTGCACAAGCTTTCACGGTTACAATTCAGATGCAACCAGAACCTGGGCAGTGGGTAATGTTTCCGACGATGCGAAGAAAATTATGAAGGTCTGCTACGATGCATTCTGGAAGGGTGCAGAGCAGGCGGTGGAAGGAAATCATTTAAATGATATCTGTTCCACCATCGGTAATTATGTTGAATCACAGGGGTGTGGAGTCATTACAGATTATTGCGGACATGGCATCGGAAGTGAGATACATATGGATCCCGAGGTTCCCAACTATGATCTCCATAGAAAAGGACCAAAGTTATGTGCAGGTATGGTACTTGCAGTAGAGCCCATGATCACACTGGGTTCACCGGAAGTTCATACAGGCCCGAATGGCTGGTCGGTTATTCCGGATGACGGAAGCCTTTCATGCCACTATGAAAATACGATTCTTATTACAGAGAATGGACCTGAGATCCTAAGTCTGGTTAATTGATAAGAAGAAATTATTAAATAATGAAGAGGAGAACTGAATGTCAAAATCAGATGTAATTGAGATTACTGGTAAAGTAATTGAAAAACTTCCGAATGCAATGTTCCAGGTTGAACTTGAGAATGGTCATCAGGTACTTGCACATATTTCCGGAAAGCTTCGTATGAATTACATTAGAATTCTTCCGGGTGACAAGGTAACCATAGAGTTATCACCGTATGACCTTTCAAAGGGCAGGATCATCTGGAGAGACAAATAAAGCTGTATAAGTAATTCTTACAATTAAATTTAAAAAGCACTTTACAATTAAAGAGGCTTTTGTTAGAATAATACGGCAACTTTGTTCGAATTCGTTATTAGAAAGGGGAATTACTATGAAGGTAAGATCATCAGTAAAGCCTATCTGCGAGAAATGCAAAGTCATTAAGCGTAAAGGCTCTATCAGAATTATCTGCGAAAACCCTAAGCACAAGCAGAGACAAGGTTAATTTTAACAGGAGGAAACAAAAATGGCTCGTATTGCAGGTGTCGATTTACCTAGAGAGAAGCGTATCGAGATTGGTCTGACATATATTTATGGTATCGGACAGTCTTCAGCTGATAAGATTCTCAAGGCAACAGGCGTTAACCCTGACACACGTGTTAAGGATCTCACTGACGATGAAGTAAAGGTACTCGCAAACTATATTGCAGAGAACCAGACAGTGGAAGGTGATCTCAGAAGAGCAGTTGCTCTTGACATCAAGAGACTTCAGGAGATTGGCTGCTTCCGCGGAATCCGTCACAGAAAGGGACTTCCGGTTAGAGGTCAGAAGACAAAGACCAATGCCAGAACACGTAAGGGACCACGTAAGACTGTAGCTAACAAGAAGAAGTAATTTAACTTCAGCTTGTAGGTAAAAGCAAGTCCGGATCATAAATGATCCAAATCTGATGAAAATCAGAAGTAACTATTGTGATCTTCATGTTTTAAATACAGGAAGACTAGTAAAGGAAAGTAGGTTAGTTTTAATATGGCTTCAGGTAAGAGAGTAACAAAGAAGCGCGTAAAGAAAAACGTTGAACGCGGACAGGCACATATTCAGGCATCTTTCAACAACACTATCGTTACACTGACAGATGCAGAAGGTAACGCTCTTTCATGGGCAAGTGCCGGTGGTCTTGGATTCAAAGGTTCAAGAAAATCTACTCCATATGCAGCTCAGATGGCTGCTGAAACTGCTGTTAAGGCAGCTTTAGTACACGGCTTAAAGTATGTGGATGTTAGCGTAAAGGGACCAGGATCAGGACGTGAGGCAGCTATTCGTGCACTTCAGGCTAATGGTCTTGAGGTAACATCTATCAAGGATGTAACACCGGTTCCACACAACGGATGCCGTCCACCAAAGCGCAGAAGAGTATAATCTTTTTTTGGATTATCTTAAGGCAAAACTTAAAAGACATAGGCCGCAGTATGTATAAAATAGCGGCAGATCTGTCCGAAGAAGTCTACGGATGTAAAGGACGTATCACGTAATTTATCATGATATTAATAAGGAGAAAGAATTATGGCAGTTGATAAAACTCCCGTACTTAAAAGATGCAGGTCACTTGGACTTGACCCTGTATTTTTAGGAATTGATAAGAAGTCTAACAGACAGCTTAGAAATGCTCGTCGTAAGATGTCAGAGTATGGCACTCAGCTCCGTGAGAAGCAGAAGGCTAAGTTCATCTATGGCGTTCTTGAGAAGCCTTTCAGAAATTACTATGCTAAGGCAAACAAGATGAAGGGACAGACAGGTACAAACCTTATGGTTCTCCTTGAGTCTCGTCTTGATAACGTAATCTTCAGAATGGGTCTTGCACGTACTCGTCGTGAGGCACGTCAGGTTGTTGGACACAGACTTATCACTGTTAATGGCAAGGTTGTAAATATACCTTCATACCTTGTATCAGCAGGCGATGTTGTAGCTGTTAAGGAGAACAAGAAGTCTCTTCAGAGATTCAAGGACATCCTTGAGGTTACAAACGGTCGTTTAGTACCGGCTTGGCTTGATGCAGATCAGGAAAATCTTAAGGCTACTGTTAAGCAGCTTCCTTCAAGAGAGGAAATCGATGTTCCTGTAAACGAGATGCTTATCGTCGAGTTGTATTCAAAATAATTAGCCTGCAATAAAGGAGGCATTGCATGTTCGATTTTGAGAAACCAAACATTGAGATTGTTGAGATTTCAGATGATAAGAAGTACGGCAGATTTGTTTGCGAACCTTTGGAAAGAGGTTACGGAACAACTCTGGGCAATGCTTTGAAACGAATTATGCTTTCAGCATTACCTGGTACTGCGGTATCTCAGGTTAAAATCATTGGTGCCGATAAGGAAAGTGATACTATCCCCGGTGTCAAGGATACCCTGACTGAGGTTATCATGAACCTTAAGAGTCTTGAAATTAAGAACACATCGTCCTCCGATGACCCGAAGATCTTATATCTTAACTTTGATGGTGAAGGTGTAGCTACTGCATCTGACATCAAGCTTGCTGAAGATATCGAGATTCTCAATCCGGATCAGAAGATTGCAACCACAGATGGTACTGCGAATTTTGAGATGGAAATTACAGTTACTTCGGGCAGAGGCTATGTAGGTGCTGATAGAACAAAGACAAATGATCTTCCGACAGGAGTGATCGATGTTGATGCTATCTATACACCTGTTGAGCGTGTGAATATGTCAATCAACAATACCCGTGTCGGCAATATGACCGATTACGACAAGCTTACACTTGACGTATTTACCAACGGAACAATGAGTCCGGACGATGCTGTATCTGATGCAGCTAAGTTCCTTTCAGAGCATTTATCATTCTTCGTAGAGCTTTCTCAGGATGCTCAGACAGCTGAGGTTATGGTTGAGAAGCCTGATGATGAGAAGGAAAAAGTGCTCGAGATGAATATTGACGAACTTGAGCTTTCGGTTCGTTCCTATAACTGCCTTAAGAGAGCAGGAATCAATACTGTTCAGGAGCTTTGTTCAAAAACTCCTGAGGATATGATGAAGGTTAGAAACCTTGGTCGTAAGTCTCTTGAGGAAGTATTGCAAAAACTTAAGGAATTAAATCTTAGTCTTACAATAAGAGAAGAGTGATCTTCTCTTATTGTATGAATTCTGTGAAAGGCCACAGATGCTAAGATGAATTTACCGGTAAGACTAAAAAGCACGGTGGAGGAAATTAAAAATGGCAAAATATAGAAAGTTAGGTAGAGAGTCAAGACAGAGACAGGCTATGCTTCGTGCTCTTACAACATCTCTTATCTATAATGGAAGAATTTTCACAACTGAGGCACGTGCCAAGGAAGTACGTAAGCAGGCAGAGAAGCTTATCGCTCTTGCAGTAAAGGAGAAGGACAACTTCGAGGAAGTTACTGTTAAGGCTAAGGTAGCTCGTAAGGATGCTGACGGAAAGCGCGTTAAGGAAGTTGTAGACGGTAAGAAGGTTACAGTTTATGACGAAGTAGAGAAGACAATCAAGAAGGATAAGGCTTCAAGACTTGCTGCTCGTCGTCAGATGCTTGCTTATCTTTACCCTGTAACTGAGGTTCCAAAGGAGAAGGCTGGACAGAAGAAGAACACAAAGAAGGTTGATCTTGCTGCAAAGCTTTTCGATGAGTACGGTGCAAAGTATGCTACACGTAACGGTGGTTATACTCGTATCGTTAAGGTTGGTCTCAGAAAGGGTGACGCAGCTATGGAAGTTCTCCTTGAGCTCGTATAATCTGATTGATTAATCCAAAAGGAATCGCCACAAGGCGGTTCCTTTTTTTGTTAAATAAACGTAATAAGTTAGACTTTATTTAGATGATATACTTAGTATAGGTAATTGTGTGAAAAGAAAATGTTAATTACTATTTAAGTGGAGTGGGTATGAAATATAAAAGTATGGTAAAGAAGAGTTTATGTGCGGTCTTGATCGCAGCCATATTTATCATGAATTATGCTTTTTTGATATCTGCAAAGGATCGTAATGAGAGAATTTCGAATGTGAGAATAAAAGTAGAGGACTATCTCAGACATTACGAATATGAGAATTCTTCTGCAGGTTTGCCATCAATCTCAGAAAGTGATTTTTCAGTACCTGAGAATGGTGAGTATGATATAGAAAGTGTTTCATGGTACGGAGACAGCAGCTATGGCGTTTCCATGACTCCTTATGTTGAGATATATCTTACTGCCAACGAAAAAGAACGTACAAACGATAATTATACTTACTATTACTTTAGTGGTATGTATGATAGTTCAAACGTACATATCAATGGAGGATCATTTGTTTCAGCAAGACTGGAAGGAAACTATGGTCTCAGAGTTATATTCTCCCTTAACGGAATCAAGGGAACCTTTGATGCTCCAACTTCACCGGTATGGAGCTCCTATGTATTGGGGAAAGCAAGCTGGACACCGCCATCTGTTTCCTCGGGTTATTATAAAGTAAGTCTGTACAGGGATAGTACAAAGATAGCTTCAATAATAACTGATCAGACCAGTATCAATCTTTATCCGTATATGACTAAGGCTACAGCATATTATTTTGAAGTATCTACAGTTCCATATACTAATGTGCAGCAAAGCAGTGGAAAAGAGTCTGATAAGGTAGTATCGGATTTCATTAACATTTTCCAGGATCAGGTATCAGACGGAACAGGTCAGTATCCGGATTCAACTTACATAATAAATTCCAGCGCCGGATCTAATTATAATTACGCAAATACCGGAGTGGCAGGATACAGCACATCAATTGGTAATCTTTCGACATCTGCACAAAATGGTGCTTATGATTATAACAATTCCGGTACTGTATTTACTGTATATGATTCATCAACAGGCCAGACGACAACATTACCCGGACACAGCGCAGAAGCTATCAATAACGGTGGTACTTCATACAATTCTGCAACAGGCAGCACATATACAACGGGAAGCTGGTATAAAGACGGAAATTACTGGTATTTCAAAACCTCTCAGGGAACGCTTGTTGCCAACGACTGGCTTATCTGGAAGAATGCCTACTACCGGTTTGATTCGGAAGGCAGGATGGTTACCGGCTTCTACAATAAAGATGATTACAGAACCTATTATCTCTCTAAAAACGGGGACATGAAGACCGGCTGGGTAAAGATAAATAATAACTGGTACTACTTCAATCCTCAGACAGGAGAGAATTATGGACTGATGTACAGAAACAATCTTGTAACCATAGGCGAAAAGAGTTATTTCTTTGATGCAGAAGGTAAGATGGTAACCGGTTGGGTAATGATAAAGGATGGATACGAGAACGACCAGTACTACTATTTCTACCCTCAGAAAAATGCTTCGGACAATGACTACGGCCAGATGGCAAGAGCCACAACCGTACTTGGAAGCTATCAGTTAGCCGATGACGGACATTGGATTCACTAAAAACCAGAATGATTAACTTAAATCAACTGATGTATTAATGGCAGGCCATTTACGGTCTGCCATTGTATTTTATTCCTATTTTTAATATACTAAACTCGCTGAAAACTATAATTTTAGAAATGGTTGACTGATTTCAGTCGACAAATTTAGGTGAATAAATTGAAGATTATCGAAGCGCTTAATCTTGTTTATAACTACATACGAACCGACGAAAATGACAAGGTTGTGGAAAGCACCAGAGCCCTGGACGGAGTTAATGTCTCCATCGAGTCGGGTGATTTTGTGTGTGTTCTCGGCCATAACGGTTCAGGCAAGTCAACATTGGCAAAACTCATCAATGGACTTAATCTGCCGTCTGAGGGGACTGTTCTGGTCAGCTCAAAAGACACCAGAAACGAACAGGATCTTTGGGACATAAGAAAAGAAACCGGAATGGTTTTCCAGAATCCTGACAACCAGATAATTGCATCAGTGGTTGAAGAGGATGTTGGATTCGGGCCTGAAAATATAGGAATTCCCACAGAGGAAATCTGGAACAGAGTAAATACTGCTCTCGAAGCGGTGGGAATGACTGCGTATCGAAAGAAATCACCCAACAGACTCAGCGGCGGTCAAAAGCAAAGAGTGGCAATTGCCGGCACCATGGCAATGATTCCGAAAACCATAGTTCTTGATGAGCCTACAGCCATGCTTGACCCCACGGGACGCGCGGAAGTCATCAGAACCATCAAGGAACTCAATAAAACCCAGGGAGTAACCATCATACTTATAACCCACTATATGGAAGAAACGGTGGACGCCGACAGAATCATCGTGATGGATCAGGGCAAAATCGTAATGGATGGCACTCCGAAAGAAGTGTTTAAAAACGTTGAAGAGCTCAAGGCAATCCGCATGGACGTGCCTGAGGTCACCGAGCTTGCCTGGAAATTGCAGAAGGCAGGAATGCCGGTGCCGGATTCGATCCTCACCAGGGAAGAGCTGGTTGAATGCTTACAGAAATGCCTCCCCAAGCAGGTGGATTTTGAGCCAAATTTCGTAAAACGTAAGCCGCTTCATATTGATATAACAGACCCGGTGATCAGAGTTCGCCACCTGGATCATGTGTACCAGAAGGGAACTGCCATGGAGAGCTATGCCCTGAAGGACGTGTCATTTGACGTTCAGAGGGGATCAATAGTTGGATTTATCGGCCACACAGGTTCCGGCAAGTCGACATTAACACAGCACTTAAACGGGCTTTTGAAAGCCACAGAGGGCGTGATAGAGGTAAACTTCAGGGATAATGCTGATCTGATCAAAACCGGAAAAAATTCTAAAAATGTATATAAAGGCTCTGGGTCTAATTCCAATGTGAAAAACAACCACAAAAACTCCGGTTATGAAGGTGAGAAGGATGGGGCTAATGCTGACACCCTAAAGGGAACCGCCCTCAATGACTCGATTGAATCAGGCCAGGGTACAGGATTTATCAACATCTATGACACCAACTTCAATATGAAGCAGCTCCGCTTCAAGATCGGTCTGGTATTTCAGTACCCCGAGTATCAGCTTTTTGAGGTTGATGTAATAACAGATGTTATGTTCGGACCGAAAAACCAGGGCCTCAGCGAGGATGAAGCAAGAAAGAGAGCTGAAGAGGCCCTCAAAATGGTAGGTTTGGACAGCAAATTCTGGAAAAAATCTCCCTTTGAACTGAGTGGCGGCCAGAAGAGAAGAGTTGCCATAGCGGGAGTTCTTGCCATGCATCCGGAAGTGCTGATACTGGATGAGCCCACAGCGGGACTTGATCCTGCCGGAAGAGACGATCTTTTCAAGCAGATCAGGGAGCTTCACGATAAGGTTGGCATGACCATAATTCTGGTATCCCACTCTATGGATGATGTGGCGAGATACACAGACCAGGTTATCGTTCTTGATCACGGTGTGCTTAAGATGACAGGAACGCCTGAGGAAATATTTAAGAGATATCAAGAACTGGAAAGCATGGGCCTGGGCGCTCCGCAGATGACATATCTTATTCATGACTTAAAGGACGTAGGCATTCGCTTTGAAGATCGCCCGGATACAGTGTCGGAAATGGCGGACTGTATCATTGATTTGTGGAAACGATATAATAAATCGGTTAAATCGAATAAAATCGATGCTTCCGGAAAGGAGGCAAACTGATGATTAGAGAAATAACTTTAGGACAGTACTATCCTGTTGACTCTGTAATCCACAGACTGGATCCCCGCGTAAAGCTGCTGGGAACGCTGGTATTCCTGGTTGCACTATTTGTGGTGGACAGCTGGACGATGTATGGGGTGGCAGCTGTTGTTCTGGGCATTCTCATTAAGCTGAGCAATGTTCCCTTAAAGTTTATGACAAAGGGACTCAAGAACATCCTGATCCTGCTTCTGATTTCGGTGAGCTTCAACCTGTTTTTGACACCGGGTGAACCGATCTTCCAACTTGGAATACTGAAGATATCAAAGGAAGGTCTGACCATCGCCCTTAAAATGGGAATTAGACTGATTCTTCTTGTTATGGGTTCATCACTTATGACCCTTACAACAACCCCGAACCAGCTGACAGACGGAATGGAGAAAGGACTGAGAGCCTTCAAGAAAATCGGAGTGCCGGTGCATGAGATTTCAATGATGATGTCCATTGCACTCAGATTCATACCTATTCTTATAGAAGAAACCGATAAGATTATGAAAGCCCAGCAGGCAAGAGGCGCAGATTTTGAATCCGGAAACATCATCCAGCGTGCAAAAGCCATGGTTCCAATTTTGGTACCGCTTTTCATCGGCGCCTTCAGAAGGGCCAATGATCTCGCCATGGCCATGGAAGCCAGATGCTACCGCGGCGGCGAGGGCAGAACCAAGATGAAACCTTTGAAATATGAAGCAAGAGACGGAATCGCATATTTCCTGATGTTTTTGTATTTTGCGGGAGCAGTCGGTTCGAGATTTGTTCCGCTTGTATGATAATAAATGTTGCCGTTTATTTGACTACGACTGGGATAGTTGGTTTAATCATAACCGGTATCTGAATAAGTAAGATGCATCCTCTTTGAAAGGATTGGCTTTTTGTTTAGTATGAGTGGGTTTTCAATAGAGCATGAAACGACGTATCAAATTAACAATTTCATATGACGGGACGGGCTACAAAGGCTGGCAGATCCAGAATCCTACGAAGGAAAAGCCGGAAGGTGACAAGCCAACAATTCAGGGGATGCTCACTTTGGGGATCAGCAATTTGCTGAAGCGGAGTTCAGGCACAGACACTTCTCTCGCCTCCGATAAGCATTCCCAAGGGGATGGAGATTCACTGAAGGACGACAGCATTCAGCTTATAGGCGCAAGCCGCACAGACAGCGGAGTGCATGCTATGGGTAATGTTGCCGTATTTGACACAGACTCCACCATCCCGACAGAGAACTTCCCCTCAGCTATAAACAGTTTCCTGCCTGAAGATATAAGAGTGGTTAAAGCCGAGGAAGTGCCGGCGGAGTTTAATCCGAGATTTGAACCTCACGAAAAGGTTTACGAATATAAGGTAGATAACTCACCTATACCTTCCCCTTTAGGAAGACTCTATGCCTATAACTTCACTTATGCCTTAAACATCGAAAAAATGCGTCAGGCCGCAACATATCTTGTTGGAGTTCATGATTTTACAAGCTTCGTGAATCCCGACAGCCAGGTCTTTGAGCATGGAGGAGATGCGGTAAGAGAGATTTACAGCATTGAAATCTTTTCTGATAGGGGAAGAAAAAGCTTGGAAGATACGAATTCAGTCAATATGCCAAGCGAGGTTCATGAAGACATAAATTCAGTCAATGCACCAGGCGGGGCGTATGAAGACAAGAACTCAGCCAATGCATCGGGAAGTGTTCAGGAAGCTGTAAATTCGTCTAATGCATCGAGAAAAGTCCGGGAAGAAGATGCGAGTCTTATCACCTTTAGGATAAGAGGAAACGGTTTTCTCTATCATATGATACGAATAATCGTTGGCACTCTGCTACAAGTGGGAAACGGCAAGAGAGAACCTGAGGACATCATGAACATTCTCGAAGCCAAAGACAGAACCAAGGCGGGCCCGACGGTGCCGGCCAAGGGATTGTGTCTGGTAGAACTCAAGTATTGATGTAGAGATTTATAAATTGCATTCACTGTCGTTCTAATGAGAACTATGTGTGTAGTCTCATGAAAAAGGCTGACATTTGTTTGAAAAGGGGAAAGCTATGAAATATGATAACATCAAAGGCTTTATATTCGACATGGATGGCACCATGTTCGACACGGAAAAGGTATATCACCATTTCTGGAAAGTAGCATCAAAGGAGCGAGGCTACACAATGACCGACGAGATGATCAACAAAATGCGCGGAGCCTCCATGGAGAACATCGGAAAGATGTTCAATGAAGTTAATCCCGACTTTGACTACTGGGAGGAAAGAGGCTACAGAAAGAAGTACATCGACCAGTATTTTATCGATAATGATATCCCCAAGAAGCCCGGTCTGGACGAACTGTTTGACTGGCTAATGCAGAAGGGCTACAGAATAGCATTAGGCTCATCTTCACTAAAGCCCGTGGTTATGCATTATCTTGATAAAACCGGCTACACAGAAAAGTTCGACTACATCTGTTCCGGGGAAATGATAACCCACGGAAAACCTGCACCGGACATCTACCTTCAGTGCGCCGAAAGAATCGGACTTAAGCCGGAGGAGTGCATCGTAGTGGAAGATGCTCCCAATGGCATCCATGCAGGATATGACGCAGGCTGCAAGGTTTTCGGAATCAAAGACATGAGCGACCTTGATGATGTCAGGGAATTGCTTGATGAAGAGCCGGAGACATTGGCAGAAATCATAGAAATTATGGAAAAGGACTAAAAATCAGTTTTATATTAATTTTATAATTCAAAAAGCTGTCAACTATATTGACAGTCCGAAAGATTGCAAATATAATACGTATTGCTGTTTGTTTACAGGCGTATTGCGCCCGAAGATGAGCAGTTAACTATTCACAGCAGGGTCGAAAGCATCGGCCCGGGCTACATTAAATACTGAAATCAGTCTCAGAGTGGACCACTTGCGCCGAAAGAAGGTCTTCTTAAATTAAGAAGAAACCTCGCATTTAACCCGATGCGGCGGCCGACAGAAGTTCTGTTTTGGACAGAGACCAGAGTAAGTAGCCTTATAACAGGAGGTTGTTATGAATTCATACGTAGCTACAGCTTCTACTATTGCACAGGACAGAAAGTGGTATGTAGTAGATGCAGAGGGTAAGACACTTGGACGTCTTGCATCAGAGGTTGCTAAGGTTCTTCGCGGAAAGAACAAGCCAATCTACACACCGTTCCTTGATTGCGGAGATTACGTAATCATCGTTAATGCTGACAAGATCACCGTAACAGGTAAGAAGCTTGAGCAGAAGATTTATCGCACACATTCAAAGTATGTTGGTTCAATGCGTGAGACATCTCTTCGTGATCTCAAGGCTAAGAAGCCTGAGAAGGTTATCGAGTATGCAGTTAAGGGTATGCTCCCTCACGGACCATTAGGCAGACAGATGTATAAGAAGCTTTTCGTATACGCTGGCGCAGATCACAAGCACCAGGCACAGAAGCCTGTTGAGCTTACATTCTAAGGGAGGATATCAAGATGGCAACAAACAGAAATTACGGAACAGGTAGAAGAAAGTCTTCTGTTGCAAGAGTTTATATCATGCCTGGTACAGGAAAGATCACAATCAACAAGAGAAGCCTTGATGAGTATTTCGGTCTTGATACACTGAAGCTCATCGTTAACCAGCCACTCGTTCTTACACAGAACGTAGGCAAGCTTGACATCCTTGTTAATGTATGTGGTGGTGGTACTACAGGTCAGGCTGGTGCTATCCGTCACGGTATCTCAAGAGCACTTTGCGAGATGGATGCTGAGTACAGACCAGTTCTCAAGAAGGCAGGACTTCTTACAAGAGATCCGAGAATGAAAGAGAGAAAGAAGTACGGTCTCAAGTCCGCACGTCGTGCTCCTCAGTTCTCAAAGAGATAATCTTCGAAGAATCGAAAAGAATTCACAAACCCCGGAAACCTTGTGTTTCTGGGGTTTTTCTTTACTCAGAAACGCTGTGGGATGGTATGAAAATCAAGAAATATTAGACGGTAATAAGCAAGTAATAAGCAGGTAAGAAGCAAAATTCGTATTTGCTTCAAATCTGATTTATTTTATTAACAACTTAATTCTTAATTCTTAATTATTTGCGTTTGATGAGATTCTCATTGTAATTTTATAAGCTTTGGAATATACTGATAGTGACAGAACCCAACACGCCTCTCAACGATGCGGACCACGTTGGGTCTTTTAATTTTTGGGAGAAAAATAATGAGTGAACTTAAGCAGCATCAACCGCCAATGACGATAGATGAACAAATTGAAAACCTAAAATCACTTGGTTTGATAATTGATGATGAAGAGTACGCCAAAAGTATATTAAATGATATATCATACTTTAGGCTGATAAAGGCCTATAGCTTAGGTTTAAAACCCAAGAATGGGAATTATCTTGAAGGCGTAACATTTAAACAGATTGTTGAGTTATATCTATTTAATGCAAATTTTAGACAAATTACTTTTGCGGAAATAGAAAAAATCGAAGTAAATGTTAGATGCAGAGTGGCAAACTATTTTGCAGGTGAATATGGTGTTCTTGGTTATAAAGAGCCTTCGAATTTTGTAGATGCGGAATATCATAGAACTTTTATTGATGATATAGAAGGGGAAATTGGCAGAAATTCAAAAGCTCCGTTTGTGAGGAATTTCATTGAAAATTATGAAGGTGCCGAGTTGCCTATATATGCGCTTGTTGAGGTGTTTAGTTTTGGTACACTTTCAAAGTTCTATAAGAATATGAAAAATCCCGATAAGAAAGCGGTGGCTAAGAGTTTTGGGGTTGGATATACATATTTGGAAAGTTGGTTGGAGAGCATTTCTTATGTGCGCAATATATGTGCGCATTATGGAAGGCTATACAATGCAAAATTGTCGAAGACACCTATTTTATACAAAGAGTATTCGCAAGCCGGTATAAGAAATAATAGAATGTTTGGTGTCTTGCTTTGTATGAAACATATATTAAAGAAAGATACACATTGGAATCTTTATGTAAATAAAATAGAGGATTTAATAAATAAATATGAAAAAGTGGATGTGAGAACAATGGGATTTCCTGAAAATTGGAAAGAGTTGTTGATTCAGACCCAAGTTTGAAAATATCTGGGATGTTAGACATGGCCACTTAAATCAATTGACGAAGTATTGAATATTTAAAAATGATATCGATTATAGAACCGCGGTAATCTGTTAATTCAGGTGGCTGCGGTTTTTAAATATGTAAGCTTTAATATAAAACCTACCAGAGGTCACCTTAATTTCTTTACTGTTATGCCGATATAAGAAATGTGAAGGTGACCAATCATTTTACAATAAGTACTTCGTAACAGTTTAGGCGAATATCGGTACAAAACTATGGTTATAGGAATATGTGATGATGAAAAGAATACAAGAGATCTTATCGAACAATATATAAGGACTGACGATGAGTATAGCATCATAAATCATTTTCAGACCGGTGAAGAAGTTCTCGGATATTATAGGCAGGGCGGAAATCTGGATGTTTTATACTTAGATATAGATTTAAGATGCTCGCCTGATGGAATGAAAGTAGCGGAAGAGCTGAAGAAAAAGCATATAGAAGAAGGCAGAGGAGCTTCTGAGACACCATTTATTATATTTGTTACTGGATTACCTGAGCGTATGCCGGAAGCGTTTGGCGTGAGAGCATTCCAATTCATTGTTAAACCAATAGAAGAAAAGCAATTTAAGTTTGTGTTTGCGCAGGTACAGAAAGCTGTTTCACAAACAGTGGAAAAACGGAAATTTAAATTTCTGACAGTGAATTCAAGCGGTACAAAGAAGACAATTAACTTAACGGATATTGTCTATATAGAAAGCATAGGAAGAAAACTAAGCATTCATTTAGTAAACACTGTTGTTGAGATATATGGAAAATTTGAGGATGTCAAGGGTAAGCTTGATGAGACCTTTATATTGGTGCATAGAAGCTTTATTGTTAATATGAGATACATTTCTGATTATACAAGGAAAGATATCAGAATGATCAGCGGTGACCTCATTCCTTTGTCCAAATACAAGTGCAGACATTTTGTGGACGGTTATGCAGACTTTTTGGAGCGTGAAATATGCTGAGTGCGGATGTCAAAGTAAATCTATTGTATGCAGCGTCACAAATCACTGGAATTATATGCAGGGCGTTCTTTTTTGTTATGATTTGGAATACATTTGTACCATTGTGTTCCGATAGTATCCGTATAGGAACTTTTCGTACAGAACCGTTGATAAAACCCTCCTTTGCAGGGAATATACCTTTAAAAACTTTGCAATATAAAAATGATTGTGGAAATAATGCAAATTCTTTAAAAGCGAGATTTAATAATCTGAATACACCTATTAAGCTTTTTATTTTGATTTCCTTTATTGAAATAGCTCGCTGGTTTATGAATGAGGACGGATGGCCTTTTGAAATCATTATTTTATCAGGCATATCATTATCCTTTATGTTTGTGTACAAGAGAGAATATATAAAAGAAACTATATTTACACTTGTTTTGTATCTCAACCTACGATATCTTTCATGGTTTTTTGTTAATTCATTTATGAATGAGTTAATAAAAAGAGTGATGACGAGTGCTGGACCGGGAAGAGGTTCAAATATTAGCCCTATATCAACAATAGGGGTTCTTTTCTTTGTGGCAGAAGCATTATATTGTCTTGTGCTTTTTGGGGAAATATTGCCTTTCATAAAAAGTATACAGCAATATGAAAAAATGAGCTTTACAGAGCTTTGTTATCTGTCCGTAATGAACATTGCCGGAATAATATTGACAAGGATAATGCTCGGCATTGCAGTATTTAAAACTACTGAAGGAGACATTGTATTGCTGGATATGTATCCTTATCTGGTGTATCTTTTGCCGGCAATTGCACTGTTTTTGTACCTTGGGGAATTGTGTGCGGTAATTATTTGGAAAAAATATAACCAGTACCGACAAAAGAGTGAAATGGTGTTTGCCGGAAACGTCGAAAGGGAGTCAATACAAAGGAGGTTGGAGGATACCGAACGATATTACGAGCAAGTCAGGAAGGCACGCCATGAAATGGCCAATCATTTGACCACAATCAGGGGACTTGCTGAACAAGGACTTATTTTAGATATGAAACAATATATCTCGGAAATAGATGATACCATTCAATCTGTGGAAATGAGATATTTTACAGGAAATCCTGTTACAGATGTTGTCATAAACGATAAATACAGGAAGGCAAAGGAAAAAGGGATTTTGTTTTCATCAGTTTTTTCCTTTGATGAGTCCTGGGGAATAGCGGTCTACGATTTATCCATAGTGTTATCCAATATTTTGGATAATGCTTTAAAAGCTGCAGAAGAATCAGCAGATGATTCAAAATATGTTAGTATAAAAACTGTGGATAAGGAAAATGTTGTCCTTATAGTTTGTGAAAACGGCTTTGATAAATCGACACATACAGAAAGAGACGCGGATGATTTTTGGCATGGAATAGGACTTAAGAATGTGGCTGATATAGCTGAGCGGTATGATGGAACTATGAGAATAACGGAGGATGGAGAAATATTTAAGATAACTGTTATGCTTAAGAAAAGGTGTCCTTCTGATACATAGAATTGACCTTTCGTTACATAAGGGTTATTAGCGTAATCATTAATCCGATGTAAGTATTGAGACCTAAAGTATCAAATATTCTATGAGAGTTTTAAGTACAAATATTCGATAAGTTGAAAATGGATGAGAATATCACAGAAACTTGAAAGAGAGGTGTGAATGCTATGAAGGTTAATGCAGTTGGTATGAACACGCTACCTGAACAGGAGAGATATATCAAGGCACAAAAGGCCGATGATGTGAAACCTGAAAATCAGAAAGATGACGAAAAGCCGGATAAACCAGTTACAGGTGCGGAATATCCTAAGAATTATGATGAGTATATTCCATCGGATTATGCAAAAAATGCAATGAAACCCGATAAGGAAAATGGGGATGATAAGAAGGCAGATTTGCCAGAAAACCATAAATCTGGATCTCCAAAGTCGGGAAAAACACCAGAGGCACCGAAAGAAACAGAAACCAGCGAGACTACAACTTTAAGTACAGATAAGGTAGACAGGGAGATAGAAAAGCTGAAAGCTAAAAAAACCAGCCTAGAGCAGGAATTACGTACTGCTGATGAATCCCGGAGAGATAAAATTGAAAAAGAGCTAAAACAGGTAGATGCAGAGCTCTCAAGGAAGGATAATGAAGAATACAGAAAAAGACATGCAGTTAAGATATGATGAGGATTCCTTCAACATATTAAGAATAACAAGCAGGATTTAATGAAACAGATAACAATCCTGTCGTCACCGGGAGCCCTGGGTCGCTCCCGGTAAGAAACAGGTAATAAGCAAATGCTTCCCCAAATGGCGAAATTTCAAGCTTTTCTCCATACCCACAGTTCTCAAAGAGATAATCTTCGGAGAATCGAAAAGAATTCACAAACCCCGGAAACCTTGTGTTTCTGGGGTTTTTCTTTACATGGAGATATTTAATATGACCATAAAGACACAGTCAATATACGATGATGATGAATACGTTGATGTGAATTTTTTGTAAAATCAGTTGAGTTTGTGATTTTGCTACTTGAAAGATAAGATCATTGATGTATACTCTAGTTAAGTATAGGTGATGCACAGCCTTATAAGTGAGCGAGTTAACAGCAGGGACAAGGTTTCTTGTCCCTGTTTTATGTTTAGGTGGAATATGAGAAGCTTAAAGTTATATGAAGTTGATGCTTATGATAAAGCGCAAGTTAAAGCGCAAAGTGCTTTGATGTTATCGTCAAGAATAGAAAATAGAGCTTGAAAAAACGGTAAAATATGGTATTAT